>MLPZ01000002.1 GCA_001885315.1 Treponema sp. CETP13 | reverse complement strand
TGTTATTTAAAGGAACTCGCAATTCAATACTCCTCTATAGTAGATACTATAGTTTCATCATATCAAACTGCGATATATGTTAGCTTTTGACAGCTAACCGGGTCGTGAATAATAAATCATTCACTGTGTTCATTTATTTCTTTTCGCTCGACTGATATTTCAGTCTCCCGAACCTGTTTGCACTTTGTCAGAATTTTTTACCTAAGTAAAAAATTCCATTATCTTTCCTTCCCTATTTATTTTTCAAAGAACTTGGAGAAAAAAACAAGTTTTTTCTCGACAAAAGCAAGCTTTTGTCATTATAGTTTTACTCTTTACAAGTAAGTTTTTTGTTACTCAACCTTAGCGGCGAGTGAATTGAGAGTATCATATTTTAACTTATTTAGTCAAGTATTTAATCTCAATTTTTTTTTATTTTTTTTCTAAGCTATATGAAGCTTTTCAAAAAAACTATATTGCTTGTCACCGTTTGCAATGTTTTAGCATTGCTGTATCAGCGACGTTTGATTAATATACATGATACTTTAGAACTCGTCAATAACCAAAACGCGTTTTTAATAAAAAAAACTGTTTTTTTTGTATTAAAGTGTTTTCTTCACAATTGCACCAAAATTCTTCAAATAATCAATAAAAGAAACATAACACAACACAAGGCATAAAATATAAAAGCCAACCCCTATTGTCTTTAATAAATCGAGATTCCAAGAACTAGCAAATCCTAGACGACTAGCACTTTCTAATAACAAAGAATACATTCCTGAAAAAATGTAAATTACAGTTTTTAATTTTCCACCTTTACGTGCAGCAATAGTAACTCCATTCTTTATTGCCATTAAACGAATAAAAAGCATTCCATATTCACGAATGAAAATAAAGACAAATATAATTGCTGGCATATAACCAGATTGCATGTAACAAACAAAAGCAATCATGTGCAAAATAACATCACAAAATGGATCAAATAATTTACCAAAATCACTTACTTCATTGTTTTTGCGGGCATAATGACCATCTAAATAATCTGTAAACTCCGCAAAACCAATAAGTGGAATCATAATACATACTGAAATAAGATTAAAAGGATGAACCAAATCAGGATTTATCATTCCAAGCCATTGAGGTAAAAAATATAAAATAAAATAAAGAGGCGCTATAATTATGCGCGAAAAGGAATAAGCATTTGCTGTTTTCATTTGATTAGTATCATATTTGAATCGAGTATTGTCAAGAGTTTTTACTAACCCGTTTTAAATATATAAATAGTTATTTAATTGTGTTATTATAAATAATAAATCTTATTATGAGGCAAAAATGGATACACAACAATCAAACAACGACTTTTCTATTACTAACTATTTAGAAAGTTCTATTACTGCATGGCATAGTATACAAGCATTAAAATCATTATTTATAAACAGAGGATTTATTGAATTAAATGAAGAAAAATCATGGAAATTACTTCCTGGAAAATCATATTTTGTTATTAGAAACCATCGATCAATGGCAGCTTTTACTGTAGGAAAGAAATCTCTTCCAAGCTATAAAATCATAGCCACACATACCGACAGTCCACACCTAAGAATAAAAACAGATTCTTTTACTACAGACAGCACACATAAAAATACTCTAAAAAAAGTCAGAACTTCAGTTTACGGAGGAGCCATACTTAACACATGGCTTGACAGACCCTTAGCCTCTGCTGGGGTTGTATATATTAAAGATAAAAAAACAAATAAACCAAAACAATTGCTTTTTGATTCTGAAAAACCAATTGGGATTATTCCTAACTTACCAATCCATTTAAATAGAGAAATCAATAAAAAGGGGGAAGTAAAACCTCAACAGCAATTACAATTTATATTTGATATACAAGGAACCTTAGAAGAGTATATTGCAAAAAAATTGAAAATTCAAAAAGATTTAATTCTTTCTATCGAATTGGAACTATACCTGCCAAATAAGCCGCAACTAACTAACTCTGATAAACCATTACTTTTTTCACCCCGAATTGACAATCAAATTCATTGCATAACAACAGCAAAAGCTCTAATTAATAGTGCACATAATTTGACAGAAACTACACAAGTTGCAATTTTTTTTGATAGTGAAGAAACAGGGAGTCTATCAATGGGAGGAGCAAAATCCTCTTTTATTGAACATCTATTAGAAAGGATTTCAATTTCTCAAACCCAATCACGAGAAAATCAATTGAGAGCACGAGCAAAATCGCTCATTTTGTCTGCTGACGTTGCCCACGCATGGAACTCTAATTATCCAGAAAAATTTGATCCATCATACAAATGTGTATTAAATGAAGGACCTGTTATAAAAATAGATGAAAACAATCGTTATGCCACAACTCCAGAAACAGAGGCGCTTTTAAGACTTTTAGCTACAAAAAACGGGATACCTTTACAAAAGTTTATTATTCATTCCGATTTACCTTGCGGTTCAACTGTTGGACCAATGCTTTCTTCTCAGAGTTCTATCCCATGTATTGATATTGGGGTTCCAATTTGGGCCATGCATAGTATTTGTGAGACAGCAGGAATGTCTGATGTTAAAAATATACAAAGTTTATTTGAAGGTTTTTATACAGATTCTGAATTATAACAAGATAATGTATTTAAAAAATCCGTTTTAAATCTGATTGTAAAACTCTATTATGTGCAGACAATATGATTTCCCATGACTCAGGAGGGATTTTCGGTATAGGGATTGTAACTTGTACTGTCTTTTGAGTCACATGAGAAAAAAGAAAATTAGAAAACAAATTAATTATAAAAACAGATTGTCTTTTGTCAAAGTCAATCCCAGAAATAACTGTTGACTTAACACTGGTAATCCATGTTTGAGAAAAAGGCAACAGTAATTTCGGAGATACATTTACATACTCTATATTGATTTGCACAGGAATACTATCTTCTTTTTGTGTTGCTAATACCGTAAACGATGTATCAGCATTCATACATTCAGAATAAAATACAAAATATGCTATACCTGAATATAAAACATAGCAAATACACACAGGAATAAATAGATATCGCCTAAATATCACTATTACAAAACTAACAATCATAACAATGATATAAAAGGAAAGGTTGTCGTCAAATATGTTAGATAAAAATTGCTTCCAAGTACTTGTACACAAAAAAAGAGACATACAAATAAGAAATCCACTAAGCAGTACACATAACCAAATTAAATTATTATTCCCCAAAACAAATAATTGCTTCTTGTAAATCTTTTTTACAAGTAAGGTTACAAGTAAAGACATAAGGGAAGCAATGGAACCCGCTAAACACAAAGCTCCAATAATAAAAAGAGTTTGAGTGGTCACTATACTATTCATATCTGGCTTTTAAAAATTAAACATCAATTATGGATAGGCCTTAAAGTCTTGTACAACCGAAATAGCTGAAGTAACTTTTCTATTAGGAATTAACTCAGATGCTATATTTACAGCACGTTCAGACAATGCGACTGAATCGGCAACCCCTTGAAGTATCATGACATCGTCTTTTACAACTGCATGCAAGAAATTAATATTTAATTTATATTCGAATATTAATTTATTTACGAGCCGTTGAGCTTCGAGCATCTCTGCTATTTTTTTCTTACCAGTTTCTTCTTGTACTGGATTTACAAGAGTTTTGCACAAATCGGCAACAATTGTTGAACAACTATCAATGTCTATGATACCTGTATTTAGGACCATGTGAAATCGTGCTTCATTAGCAAGATCTATATTAAAAAAACTTTTATGAAAGCCAATCCGATTTGCGTCACTTTCTTCGATTCTTTGCATTGCTTGTTTTTCATCCCAAGCAAATTCGGTCATCAGCCGTTTTTTTCTAATAGCATCATTAGCAACAAATCTTACAGAAACAACATTAGGGATATTCTCCAAAATAAGGTAAGAACCTCGCCCTATTAAAATACAGTTTCCTTCGTTAGCTGCCTCTAAAACAGCCAACTGCAAATAATCAAAATATTCATCCCTATCTTTTGCTAACGAAGCAAAAAATCCAGGTTTTTTTTCATCATATTTCTTTAACTTTTCTTCTGAAAAGCCAAGACTTATAATTTTTTTCTCTATCATGTGTCTATCAAAAAAGGTGTACCCAAGTTTATCAACCAAAGACACAGAAATCTCATCACCCAATGCAGCTACTTCTCTGGATATAGCAATAATTGCCATTTTTGTTCCTCCCCACAAACAGACCTCTTAACACAAAAAAATAGTTGTGCTAACATCTATAGAATAAAATGAAACAGACATATTGTCAAAGGAAATACTGATGATTACAAAAAGAAATAATTTTGGGTGGCAAATAACTGGAGAAAAAAAACTACTTGACACTGTAGTAATGACGCTTACAGAACAACAAACAGTATCTCCAGAAGGAAACCCAGGGAAATATATAGTAATGAATGCCAACGATTGGGTTGTAGTAGTTCCAACCATTTCTAGCAATGGGAAAAAATATTTTATAATGGTTGAACAATGGCGACACGCATCAAAATCTATAAGCATCGAATTTCCTGGTGGAGTCGTTGATAAAGGCGAAGATCCCGAAAAAGCAGGCAAAAGAGAATTACTTGAAGAGACAGGGTATAAAGCTGAAAAATTAATACATTTAGCTTCTATGAGTCCTAATCCTGCACTATTCTCAAATACAATTCATTTTTATACAACGACATCACTTAAAAATACAAATACACAACATTTGGATGAAGATGAATTTATTCAAATAAAAAAAATCCCCGTCGAAGAAGTATATTCGTCGATGGGGACAGGCTCTTATTCACATGGACTAATGTGTGCAGCTTTATTTAGTTACAAACAACATCTGGACAAAAACTAATACTATAAAGTAACAAATCATTTAATACATCATTATTTGTTACTTGAAAATGCCTCATAGTCCTTAGTAGAAGAATAAATACCTTCACGATATTCACCACTAATACTAGGAATCTTCATTTTCATACCAGGGTATATAAGATCAGGATTATCTGATTCTGGTATATTATCTTTATTTGCCTCATATAAATTTTCCCAAAGAAGGGGATTATTATATATATATGATCGACCAGAAATATTCCAAAAACAATCTTTATCACTTTCCCAAGGTTTTACAACATAATACTCAGGAAGAGGGATTACTTCTTTTACATCGGCAAGCGCCTGTATAGATTGATTAGCAAAATCCTCTGCTTGTGCATACGATTCTTCACTAAAAGCTGTTTGTCCATTCTCATACGCCGTCTTACTAGCTGTATATGCCATTGGATAAAATACAGAAGCTTTTATAGAATCAGCCCAAGCTAAACGATTTGCCGCATACTTAAGCCTCGTATTCGCTGAATACTTAGCAACCATCATTTCTGTATAATTCTCTGATAACGCCGCATTTTGTTCTGCAAGTTCAGCATACTCTACAGAAGCATCATAATTCCCTTCATCGAAAGCTTGTTCCGATTTTGCATTATATTCTCTGGCTAATTTTTGATAAGGATTGTTAGTATAACTTGCTGCAAAAACAGAAACAGAACACAAAATAATCAGTATAACGGTATATATCTTTTTCATTACTCACCATCCTTTTCAAGATTTAAGGTTTCTTCTTCCATATCTTGAGCCGCAGCCTGTTCTGGATCAGCTTCATTTATAGGAGCAACAGAATCCGCATCGGAAGCTTTTATTTGTGATTGTTCAATTCGTTTTTTTGCTTTTTCAATTGCTGCTTGAGCAGCTTCTCGTTTCTCTAAAACATTATTATACACAATTGTTAGATCCTCAAGACTCTTACTAAATGAATTATAAGCTTCCTCTGAGTCTCCTTCTTGTAGTAATTTATTTCCATTTGAAAAAAATCCAATTGCATTTTCATATTGTTCTTTTTGAGCAACATTAGCTTTTATAGAATCAGCAAGCTTCTTTATATCTAAAACTTCCAAACGTTTGTCATTTGCTTTTTGAGTAAATGCCGTATTTAAAACTTTATCATAAGAATTTGCTGCCAAAGTTGAAGCTTCTAGAATTTCTGCTCCTGTACCATTATTCGCTAAAAGATCCCTAGCTTTTGCAGCTGCAGAAACACCTTCATCATAACTGTCTTGATCATATGATGCAAAATCAAATCCATTAATACGTTCGTACCTTACTGACGCAATAGAAGATTGTTCCAAAGCCTCATATAACAAAACTATATTTTGTCCGCTTGTATTAAATTCCTCTGGATCACCACCTTCAGCATACGCCGATTGTATCTTATTTGAATCGCTATCAATTACCCCTAATTCTTCAGGTAGGTATAACTCGGCACCAGCTGCAATAGCCTTTACACGTGCTTCTGTTATTTTTGCAATCAAGCTTTCATTGTCAGATGTCCAGTCATACACTGGCTCTGCAGGCTCTGGGACTGGCTCAAGCTCTGCCTCTGGCTCTGGCTCTGGTTGCGGAGCTTCTACAACCGATTCTGATGGAACAGATTCTTCTTCAGGAGTTGATTTACATCCAAGAAAGTCCAAAAGAGAAATACTCATCAGTACAAAAAGAAATAGCCAACTTTTTCGCATTTTATCCTCCATTATTTTCCAAATTAACTATAGAATACACTGATTTTTAAAAATACTCAACTTTTAAATCAATATACTTTAAAATTGGTTAAGTATTATAGTATAATTATTTAGTTTCAAAGGAGATTTTTACAAAATGGCAGACAATTTTACCTTCAAAATAACAAAAGGGCTTGGTATTATTTCAACAAATTCAAAAGGGTGGGCATTAGAATTAAATATGGTTTCATGGAATGAAAGGGAGCCAAAATATGACATTCGCACATGGGATCCCAATCATGAAAAAATGGGTAAAGGTATTACATTAAAAAAAGAAGAAGTGCTTCAACTAAAACAAATTTTAAATTCCTTAGAACTTTAAGTTTAGTTTTCTATAGGGAGCCCTTTTTTCATAACAATGCAATAAAGCATAGTTTGAAGAACATTATCCTCAACTCTAGCACCACCAGATCTAAGTGACATATCTGTAGAAGAAAGTAAAGCCAAAATTGCAACAATATCTGACTGGTTCCAAATATATGAGGCTCCTCTATACTGTGACTGTGCTTTTTTGCTAGAGAAACCATTAATTTTTAAATCAAAAGGTGAAGGATTAGCATTTTCGTGAAGGAGTTGCCAAGTCCTAAGCTTTCTATAGCAATATGTCAAACCAGCAATTATTTGAATCCCATTTGCAGATTTTACTTGTCGAAGCTTTTGCAATATAGATAAAGATACAGATAAACGATCCTTAGTTGTTTTTTCATTGTCCGCAAGAGCATTAAATAAAGTAAAGGCAGACTCTTCCCTATTATGAGAAAGAACATTTTCTACATCTTCGGCTGTAACACAATGTCCTTGATCAAAACACAGTGGAAAACGTGAACATTCATTCCTTAATGCCTCTGTATTATTTTCTACTAATTCTAAAATAGTCTCTATTGCATCTGGAGTAATTGTAAGATTGTTTTTTGAAAACCAAGAAGAAAGCCATTGTTCTTTACGATTTTCAAACATTTCCCAAAATATTTTTTTATGTTCTTTTGCAATTAGTTTATCAAGTTTATTATCGACACTATTTTTATCAGAATCTAAAACAAGAAAAGCATCATTCTGTGCTCCTAATTTCTTTGCTGTTTCTATCCAGTCATTAAGATGCTGTATATCGTCTTTCTTTTTAATTAATTCAGCATTTCTGATTACAACAAATCGTGCCGTAGAGAATAATGCCCCATTTTCAAGAACAGAGATTACTGAGGCCAAAGAATCTTCTGAAGCATAATATACATAACTATCGATTTGCCCAAATGCATTTTTAATATTCTTTCGTAATTTTTCAATTGTATCTTTTTTTTCACCGAGCTCAGTCCCTAAATAAAGATAAATGGGAGAAAAATTCATTAGTAAGTCCTAATAATATTTGATAACACACCAAGAATACGAATATCTTGGCAGTATATAGGATTATAATTTTTATTTTCAGGTTGAAGGCGTATACGAGAATTCTCACGATAAAAACGCTTTAAAGTCACAGAATCTTCAATAAGGGCAACAATAATTTCACCATTATTTGCAACCTCTTGTTGCTTTATAACTGCTAAATCACCATTAAGAATACCTGCGTCAATCATACTGTCACCACGAACATACAAAGCAAAAAACCGACCGTTAACTCCATGAATCATAGTATCCGGAAGAAAAACAGTCTCTTGAAAGTTTTCTTCTGCAAAAAGAGGTTTACCTGCAGCCACTACACCTAGAACAGGTATTTCGGTAAGTTTTTTACGTCGAGAATTTGTTGGATCTTCGACTAAAACTCGCAATGCACGAGAACGATTATTTGCCTCTGATAAATACCCTTTTTTTCGTAATGCGGTAAAATGATCTTGAACGGCTTTTGGGGATATAGAAAAATGGGATGCAGTTTCTCTAACAGTAGGAGGACATGAATTTTCTTCAGTAAAATTACTGATAAAGTTCAGAACTTCACGTTGGCGATCTGTTAACCCTTTCATTTTTACTCTTCCTCAAATTTATTTTCAAACAACTCACTTATTGCAGCAATTGCATCACTTTCATCTGACCCTTCCACTCGTAGAGTAAGAGTGGTGTTGTAGCCAGCGGCCATAGTAATAACACCCATAATAGACTTTGCATTAACTGTTACATCATCTTTTTCAAGAAGTATTTCTGATGCAAATTTATTTGCAGTTTGCGCAATTAAAGCAGCAGGCCTTGCATGAATTCCTGCTCTATTTTTTACCGTTAAAAGTTTTTCTGCCACGTAAGTTACTCCTTACTCCCGGATTCACCGGTTATCAATATATATCATCATTACCGTAATAGGTAGATTCCGCTTCTGTACTTTCTATCCATTTTAAAACATTCTGGTTAAATTCTCTAGCAGAAAAATAACCCATTGTTTTTAATCTCTCATTCATTGCAGCTGTTTCAAGAATAATAGGAATATTTCTTCCTGGTTTTACAGGAATTTCCAACATTGGAATTTTTACTCCCAATAAATCCATGGTATTTTCTTCTGTTCCTAATCGATCATAAACCTTTTGTGCATCCCATTCTTCAAGTTTTACAACAAGTTGGACCTGCTTTTGTTCTCTAATAGCTCCTACACCATATAGCTGTTGAATATTAATAATTCCTAAACCACGAATTTCCATATGATGACTAATCATTTTATTAGGTCCTTGACCTAGTACCATATTACCATTTACACATCTTATTTCTACAATATCATCAGCAACTAAACGATGACCTCGCTCTATAAGTTCTAGAGCTGTCTCGCTTTTACCAACACCAGAGCTCCCTAAAATTAAAATTCCGAGACCGTATACTTCGACAAAAACACCATGCATGCTCTTTCTAAGTGCAAAAATATCTGAAAAAGCTCGTAGAAGACGTGTTGAGAACTCTGTAGATTCTAAATCTGTTAATAATACTGGGCATCCCGAATCTTCAGAAATACTGATAAATTCACTAGGAGGAATAAACCCATGTGTAAAAACGCAACAAGGAATAGAATACGAAAATAATTGTCTAATAGTGTCTAAATTCTTTTCTTTTATAATTTTAGATAAATAAGCATTTTCACCACGCCCAAAAAGTTGGACTCTCTGATGTGCAAAAGAATCATAAAATCCCGACAATGCTAAACCTGGCCGATTGACATCAGGGATAGTTATTTTTCGCGACAGCCCTCTTCGACCACTAACACATTTTAGGTTAAGAGAGTTATGCCCTTTTAGCTCAAGGTCTAGTAAATCAAGAACAGTAAAACTTTTACTTGCCATATCAAATACTATACACGCAACAAGGATTATCTTCAAGCAAAAAAAACAAACTTATTAAGTGCATGAGCAATACCACCTTCATCATTTGATTTTGTAACATACCAAGCAACATCTTTTAATTCTTTAAGAGCATTTCCCATAGCAACTCCATGTGGACAATCTTTAATCATCTCATAATCATTCATAAAATCACCAAAACTCATTATAGAATCAGTACTTATATTAAAATATTTAGATAAATGAGAAAGTGTCGAAGCCTTACTAGTCCCAGCTGGTAAAATTTCTAGAATGGAAGGAGAAGAACGAACAACCTCTATGCCAGGATACTGTAGTAATTTTAGTTGTTTTTCGAAATCTATAATTTTTTGAGGGTTGTGATCTTTTGCTAATATTTTATACACCGAATGTTTTTTTTCTTCCCATTCCGTATAAAACTGTTTCCATGGCTTGATGTGCCCCTCGGTTTTAAAAACACTTACTTGTAAATCATACCAGTCAGTATGCTCGCTAAAATAATAAGAATCTTTATCAAAAACAACAGGAACCAATCCCGCTTTTTCAATAATTGGAATAAGATCTTTTATAATTTGAATATTTATGGGAACATCATTTATTACTTTTCCTTCCCATTCTACATAATTACCATTGAAACAAGAATAAATGCAAGGGATGTCAAGTTCCTTTTGTATAAATGTAACCCCTGATCTAAAACGTCCCGACACAAGAGCAAAAGGAATATGATATTCATTCCATGCTCGCTGAATCGTCTGCTTATCTTCAATATTTATTTTATGCTCTGAGTTTAGAAGCGTCCCGTCTATGTCTGAACACAAAAGTTTTATTTTAGGCATAACTATCTCTGTTTTTTTTGTCATACTACCCTCTCTTTAGGCTTCGTGCTAAAAATACACCAATTCCAGCAAAAACAACACAGATTACGACATTTAAACTTGCATTTGCAATTCCTGCACCATAGCGACCACTGTCAAACAATAAAAAAGTCTCAAGACTAAAAGTAGAAAACGTAGTAAGACCTCCAAGAAATCCAGTTGTCAGGCCTGAACGTAAATCTGAAGAAATAAGTTCATTCTGAGCTGTAATTTCCATAAAAAAACCAATTATAAAGGCTCCAAGGACATTTACTACTAGTGTTCCCCAAGGGAAACCATCTCCAAAAACTTTACTAATAAACGACGAGAGACTATAACGACTCAAACATCCTAACCCACCAAAGCAAAAAATAAAAAAGAATTTATACATGCAAAACATTTTACTGAAAAATGTAATTTGCTCAAGCGAATCTGTTTTTATTCTTTTGCAATAATCAATCCATTTATTTTTAAATTAGGAAAATTATACCCTCTTTGAAGTACTATTTGTGAACTTCCAAGATTGACCTCAAAAGGAGAGTCTCCACAGTTAAAATACAAATCAAGTATTTCACCTGTATCTCGTTTTATTTCGATAGAATCCGATGTTTTTGCAATTTTACGAATATGCACAAGTCGCGGAAATCCTTTATGTTTCACAAACTGTAACTTTCCATTTCTCATAGCAGAATAGGTTAAACGCAGTTCTATAATTTTCTTAAAAAAAGCAATTATTTCATCATATTTACCAGCCTCTAATTCATTCCAAGGCATACAACGGCGACAGTCAGGATCATGCCCCCCTTCAAGTAAACATTCTGTTCCATAATAAATACAGGCTGATCCATTCATGCCAAACATAAATGCAAATTGCTGAAGCGCTTTTTCACGACTACCACACTCTGTAACCAAACGAGCTGTATCATGCGAATCCATTAAATTAAACAAAACTTTATTTGTTTGTTTCATATACATCGTGTAACAACGATTTATAGAATACTCTAAATCAACTACAGAAAGCTCATTTTGCTCCCAAAAACTTTTTATACCTTGTGTAAGTGGATAATTCATCACAGAATCAAATTCATCCCCTCGTAACCAAGGTAAGGAATTATGCCAGATCTCTCCAACAATATAAAAGTCACTCTTAAGTTCACGCATCTTTGTTTGTAGCTCTTTACAAAATTTATGAGAAATCTCATTTGCAACATCTAACCTTAGAGCATCTATGTCATATTGTTTTACCCATGTTTCACAAACATATAAAAGATATTTTATAACCTCTGGATTATTTGTATTCAGTTTTGGCATAAAATCTGCAAAAGCAAATGCATAATATTTATTTTTTTGGGCATAACCTTTTCTTTTTATTGAGGGAAAACGAGAAGGTATTAACATTCCATCTTCATTTTTCTTTGTAATTTCTTTTGTAAAACTATAGTCATTAACCATAAACCAGTGAGCGTATTTTGATTTTTCACCATTTTTAAGAACATCTTGCCATGCAAAAAATTCCCAACCTGAATGATTAAACACACCGTCTAACATTATTTTTATATTACGTTTATGAGCTTCGTCACAGAGCTCTTTCATTTTTGACTCGTCACCAAAAAAAGGATCAATTTTTAGATAATCAATCGTATCGTATTTGTGTTTGCTGCGAGCATAATTAATAGGATTTAGATATAAACCACCAATACCTAAATCTTTTAGATAATCTAATTTATTTATTATCCCTTGTAGATCTCCACCAAAATCTTGGTTATTCTCTACTTTTTGATCGGGTTTTGCCCAAGGAATAACCTTTGATGAATTAATTTTAGGATTTCCATTACAAAATCTCTCAGGAAAGATCTGATACCATACCGTCTCATTAGGCCAGTCGGGCGTTGTATTTATATCAGCAGGATTCATCCACGGGAAAAAGAAAAAAGGTTGCATCCCCTTAATTGCATTAAATTCATCTTTAGAATAAAAACCTCCTTCGAGATAATAATAAACGTTTTCATTATTACTTGAAGTATCTTTATTACCATGAATTTCAAAATAGTATTTCACCCTTTTAAATTCGGGTTTTATAATAATCGACCACCAAAAATGTCGTTGTAATTCAGTTTTCTCTACTATTTGGGTTCGTGTACCGGTCCATTTCCAATTTCCCCCCATTATGCCACCAGTAAAAGGATCTCCTTCTATTAAAAAAACCTTAGAAATGTCTTTCCCTGTTTTTATATTAATAACAAGATCACTAGTATTAAGTGGATAACAATAATTATCATAGGGAATATGTTCAATTGCGCTAAAATTCATAAAAGTAGTATAGTACACAACTTTACAACAGAAAAGAACTAAAAGTACGCAAAAATATAACAAATTTCATATTTTCTGTGTATTATTTAGTTTACTTTGTTCTTCTTAATAACCTAGTTCATCTGATAATGTATCATCATCATCTATCCAGTCTTGAACTGCAATTTTTCTAAAATTGTCTTTATCATCACGAACATACACGGTTTCTATTCCTGCATTGATTACCATTCGTTTACAAATAGTGCAACAATTAGCATCTTTTACATATTCACCAGAGGCACGTTCAGTTCCAACCAGATATAAAGTTGCTCCCATCATATCTTTTCTTGATGCACTTATAATTGCATTTTGCTCCGCATGAACAGAGCGACAAAGTTCATACATTTGACCTCGAGGAACGTTGAGTTTTTGACGACGGCAATATCCAAGATCAATACAATTTTTGCGACCACGTGGGGCTCCATTATAACCAGTTGATACCACTTCATCATTATTTACAATCACAGCACCATAGCTACGTCTAAGACAAGTACCTCGTTGTAATACCTGTTCTGCCAAATCTAAATAGTAATTATTTTTATCACGTCTTTCCATATGTTAAAGTATAATTTTTTTCAGATAATTATAAAAGAGGAGCTTTTAAATCTCAGTTAATTTAATCGGAATAGTTACAAAAGGAGTATTGATAGCTAATTTTAAACTATCAAATCCACCTGGTATTCCTTTACCGTTGTAATTGCTTATACCAACTTTTTCTTTTGGAATCCCAAAAATTTTTGTATCTAATTTTCCATTACTATTTTCATCTTGAAACAAAGAAAAAACATACTCTCCATAAGGAACTTCAATTGTTATATTCTGCGTTTCTGCAGTTGCAAGTATTTTTTTTAATACAAAAAAATCCTTTTTTTTAAAAGATTCTTTCGAATTGTATACAGAAATATACAACGTACCTTTCTCTACAGTAATATTTGAAATTGTAAGTTTTACAGAACATGATTCACCCCATAAGATACCTGTAAAACCAACAATCATAAATAAAAAAATCAACCATCTTTTCATTTACCCCTCCAAAGACTAAAATACTCTTTAAATATATCACACAATATAAAAAACCGGCAGGGCTTTATACACAAGAATTTTTTTTCATTACATGATACACTCGCCTTATGAATTACCTTTCAGTCAAAAACCTTACTAAAATGGGGCGAGAAGCTCCATTATTTGAAAACATTACATTTGGACTAGATGACGGCGATAAAGTAGCCTTAATTGGACAAAATGGTACCGGAAAATCAACCCTGCTTAATTGTATTGCAGGAACCCTTGCTCCCGACAATGGCAACGTAGTTTTAAATAAAAGCGAAGTAGAAAATGGCAAACTTTTTTCATTTTTGCCTCAGACTCCAGAATACGTTCCAACTAATACTATAAAAGAACATATCTTTTCCTCTGACAGTCCTAAATTAGACATTATTCGTGACTACGAAGAAGCTTGTACATTAGTTGCAGATACAAGTAAAACAAATAACAAATTACAAGCCCAAAATGAAGCACGCCTAAACGCATTAAGTGAAATAATGACCGAAAAAGATTTATGGAATTATGAAAGTGAAGTTGCCGCCATATTACACACACTTGGTATATTTGACTTAAATCGAAAAATGAAAGAACTTTCTGGAGGAATGAAAAAAAAAGTTGCTCTTGCACAAGTTCTTGTAGAAGATTCAAAACTCTTGTTACTTGATGAACCTACTAATCATTTGGATATTACAACTATAAACTGGCTTCAAGAATATCTTGCAAACACAAAAAGATCTGTTTTAATGGTAACTCATGATCGGTATTTTTTAGACGCTGTTTGCAATCACATCTATGAATTAGAAAACAAAAAAATTAATTTATATGTTGGCAATTATTCTACTTACCTTGAAAAAAAAGAAATAGAAAATGAAATTGCACAAAACACCGATCGCAGGATTGAATCAGTTTTACGGACTGAAAGAGAATGGCTTTTACGAGGCCCTTGTGCACGTGCAGGAAAATCTCGATCTCGTATCGATAAAATTCACGGAATGATGGAACATGAGAAATTTAAAGATACTGAAAAATTTGAGTTTGAAGTTAATGGCCGCCGTCTAGGTGGAAAAGTTCTTGAAATAAAAAACATAGCAAAATCTTACATAAAAGGAAATGGAGACACAAAAGCTCATGTTCTTAAAGATTTTACATACACATTTACCAAAGGTGAAAAGATTGGAATTTTTGGAGATAACGGAACAGGAAAATCAACGCTTTTAAATATTATCTGCGGGAAACTGGACGCTGATAATGGTGAAATTATAATGGGAAAAAATACAAAGATTGCTTACTATGAGCAAAATCCGACTTTTAAGGATTTAAACCTGAGTGTTTTAGAATATATTCAAGAAACTGCAGAGAATATAACTATGAGCGACGGAAAAACAATTGGGGCTCCTCGAATGTTAGAACGTTTTGGATTTGTAGGCAAAATACTGTATTCTCCATTAGTAAGTTTATCTGGCGGAGAACGAAAAAGAGTCTATCTTATAAAACTATTAATGAGCAATCCTAATTTTTTGGTATTAGATGAACCCACTAACGATTTTGATATTTTTACTATGAACATTCTTGAAAGTTTTTTAACAGGATACAAAGGATGCTTGCTTATTGTTAGTCATGACCGTTTCTTTATGGATAAGGTTGCAGAGACATTGTTTATATTGGAAGATGATGGAACAGTTAGCAAATATGTTGGAAAATGCTCGGAATATCTTGAATTTCGTAAAGAACAAAAAAAAGAAGCTCTCTTAGCACAAAAAGAAAAGCAAGCAATACAAAAAGAACAAGAAATTAAACATCAGATATCAGAAAATGAAATTGAAGCTACAAAAAATACTATTGAACAAAGACGAAGAACATTTAAAGAAGAACGTGAGTTTGAAAAACTCGAGGAAACAATTTTTGAAGCTGAAGATAGAAAAGAAGAACTCGAAAAACTTATGAGTGGAAGAGAAATAGATCCTAATAAATTAAGAGAATTAAGTAAAGAATATGGAAAACTCACTTCAGAACTTGAAACACAGTATGCAAGATGGGAAGAGCTGGGAAATTTAAAACACAACTAACAAAAAAAACCAATTCAAGAACATAACTATCTTCTTGAATTGGTTTTTATATGCAATTAGAAATACACTAACTTATTTTGATGCCTGAGCAACAGCTTCATTAAAAAGTTCAATATCTTCTTGTACAGCTATTGTACAACCAGAAATGGCATCTGTCTTGCCACCTTCAAATGATTCAATCTTAGAACCTTGATTAGCAACCAAATAAGCTTCTAATTTTTCAACTTGTTCGTGCCAAGGCCATTGTGCACCAGCAATTGACATATCGTAAGTTCCTTCTTTTGATGCCTCTGATTTTTTTTCACCATCAGCGGTCATAGCATCAATACTTACATCAGTAATTTTTCCGCTATCAATAGTAACAGTTACCTGCTCCATATAACCATGTTCATCAAAATCAGCTGCTTTTGCAGTATAAGTACCATCTTTCATTGCAGAACAAGCAGTAAAACCCAAAACCAAAGCCAAAGCAATTAGTAACATACTAATCTTTTTCATAGCATTCTCCTATATTTAGTTATCAGAAATGAAAAGTCATTTATTAATAACATATCTATAAAATAATATACATACTAACCACAAGTAAGTCAATAATCACAATACTTATTTATTTTTTTCAGAAAGAAGAGTAAATGGTAAAAGAACAAGAACCAATATTGCAAGAAAAAACATTGCCATACTTATTCCTTTATCATCTGCTATATATCCTACTATTGGAGCTAGAAAAATTACTACTATGGATTTTAATTGAGAAGCAATACTCAACATTGTAGCTCTCTCACTTTTTTCCATATATTCATCCAATTGATCTACATACAGAGGTTTTCGAAAATTTTGCATGATTCGTATTAATAAGAAAAGAACTATTGTAAGTACAACACCTTGTGTAGGCAATCCAAATATAGCTAAAAAAACTGCAAGTAAAATTGTAAATACATTAATCCAAAAAATCCCAGTATTCCATTTTTTTAAGCGATAAGCATTTCGACTAGCTGTTGCACAAACAATATTTATAACACAATACACTAATCCTAAAATGATATTTAAATTATCTTCTGCACTTACAGTTGCTACCAGTAAGAAACCCGAACCAATAATAATCACTTGTAATAATGGTTGTATTAAATCTTTGATAGTGCTTATTACCCCTTCAAATAATCCTTCATTGGCAAGTATGTGTCGTAAGTTTTTATTTTTTTTTAAGCTTTTACCAAGAATAACAAACATTTGTGTTATAGGTATATTCTCTTTAACCATTTTTACATCCAAAAAAGATGGATAGGAGAGAATGAGAACAAAATCTAATATGTACGGAATTGTAGAAGCAAGAAAAATATAACTTGAACTTGGAATTTTTAATATAATTAAAATACCTATTAGAGAACTTAATGCGCTCCCTATAAGTGATGAAGAGCGAGTCTTTCCATAAACAAAAGACTTTTCTGATTGCCAATTCATTTTTTCTAGATATGTAAAAATCATAGCTTTGTGAGTCCCAGAACGAAGAGCTTCTCCCATTCCAAAAAAAGACATTGCTATAGCAGCTATAAAAAAGTTTTTACTAAAAAAGAATAATATAAAAGAAAGGATATAAAATACAAAGCAAGCACAGAGTTCTTTTTTTCGACCAAAATAATCAGCGATTAGACCGGAGGGAACTTCAAAAACATTAATAATAACTTCACGAATAGAAAATAAAAAACCTATTTCAAGTAAAGAAATGTCATTACTCATTAGAAATATAAGTAGATATGGTTCAAAAAACTTTAAATCTTTTAAAAATCCATATACAGAAAATTTCTTTATTTGTTTGTCATGTAAAATAGTAAATTGCAGACTTTTTCTTTCATTACTCACAGTATACTCTTTAAAAACTGTTGCAATCTGGGATTTTTGGGATTATCAAACAATTCTTGCGGAGTACCTTTTTCTGCTATTATTCCATCATCCATAAATAATACTCGGTCAGCAACTTCTCGCGCGAAACCCATTTCATGAGTAACAAGAACCATTGTCATCCCTTCATTTGCAAGCTCTTTCATTACTTGCAAAACTTCCCCTACCATTTCTGGATCAAGTGCCGAAGTAGGTTCATCAAAAAGCATAACATCTGGATTCATTGCAAGTGCACGAACTATTGCAATTCGTTGTTTTTGACCACCAGATAATGTTGATGGATACACATCTGCCTTATCCGTAAGACCAATTCGTTCCAATAACTCCATACCTTTTTTATCTGCCTGTGCTTTTGGCATAATTTTTAATGTAATTGGAGCAAGAGTTATATTTTCTAATACCGTTAAATGAGGGAAAAGATTAAAATGTTGAAAAACCATCCCCATTTTTTGCCGTAAAACATCAATATCGTTTTTTGAATCAGTAATATCGACTTTTTCAAAAAATATTTGTCCATCAGAAGGTGTTTCTAAAAGATTAAGACAGCGTAAAAAGGTACTTTTCCCAGAACCAGAAGGCCCTATGATAACAACTTTCTCGCCTTTTTCTATAGATTCATTTACTCCCTTTAAAACCTGAACATCACCAAAGTTTTTTATAAGGTTTTTAGTTTCTATCACTTCGTGCCATCCTTGTTTCAAATATAGAGAAAATTTTTGTCAATCCTAAAGTGAGAGCTAAATATATAACTGCACACGTTAAAAGTGGAATCCATGCATTATATGTGATGTTTCTAATATTATCTCCAGCCTTAGTCAAATCTGTTACGGCTATAAAACTTGCTATAGAAGTTTCTTTTATTAATGCAATAAATTCGCTTGTATACGTAGGCAATGACGCCTTTGCTGCTTGGGGAAGTACAATCTTCTTCATGGTTTGCCAGCGACTTAGACCTAAAGATCTCCCCGCTTCTGTTTGCCCAAAATCGACACCTTGAATTCCTCCTCGGAATATCTCGGTACAATAGGCACCAGAGTTAATTCCATAAGCTATGATAGCAACCAATAAACGATTTATGCCGAGTGGGGCAAATACAACAAAATAAAAAATCATTAATTGAGTTGCCATTGGAATTCCGCGGATTACAGTTGTATATAAAACTGCTAATCCCCTAAAGATTTTATTTTGAGAAATTTTCATAAGGGCAAACACACCCCCCAGTAACGTACCAATTATAATAGCAAAAATTGCAATTACAATAGTTATACCAAGCCCTTGAACAATTAAAATCCAACGACTATTTGTAATCATGGTATCGTAAAATGACTGGAACATATATTCTCCCTTATTTGTAGTTTATTTTCGAACTATTATTACTTGATTTGATGAATAATATGGTTGAGAAAAATCAACATTTTTCTGTCTCTCTGGTGTAACACTCATACCTGCAGCAATAAAATCAATTTGTCCTGCCTGCAATGCACCAATAAGACTATCAAAAGCCATATCTATAACTTCGAGCTTCATTCCAGCATCTTGAGCAATATTTTCACTCATTGTAATGTCAAATCCAACTTTTTTAGTACCTTCAATATATTCAAAAGGAGCAAAAGCTGCATTCGTTCCCATTTTTAATACTTCACCAGAAGTTGGTATTGTTTCTGGAATAACAATATTTCCATCGACAGGCATAAAAGCATTTACAAGGGCTTCATACTCACCATTAGATTTCATATCATTGATTGTTGCATTTATAGTATCAAGCAATTCTGTATTGCCTTTTGCAACAGCAATTGAATATTCCTCTGTTGCAAAATTATCTTTAACAATTGTTAAATCGCTATTCTGATCAACAATTTTTTGTGCAGGAAGTTCATCTAGAACAACTGCATCAACTGCACCGTTTTTAAGATCAAGAGCAGCATCAACTCCTGTTTTAAAAGATGAGAGTTTAGCATTAGGTAAATTATCTTGGCACCAAGCCTCTCCTGTGTATCCACTGACAACACCAATTTTTAAACCATCTAAATCTGCTGCAGAATTAATTACAACTGTTTCTTTTGCACCACCTGCAAAAACAGAAGTTACCATAAAACATACTACCGCAAGAGCGGTTAAACCTTTTTTCATTTATATACCTCCATGATAGCAAAATATTTGCTATCAAATGAGTATATCGTATTAATTTTTCGAATGTCAATCACTATATGTATATTTATGCAATAAAATAAACTTTTCTGCATATTTTTTCTTAAAATTTGAGTTTACCAACAAATGAAAAAAAACTGGCTCAAAAATATGAGCCAGTCAATAAGAAACTTACATAATACAATTTAAATACATTGTTAATTACTAGGTAATTATTTTACAACGACTTTTTGAAGTTTCCAAATATCATCTACATAATCTTCAATTGTACGGTCAGAAGAAAATTTACCTGAATTTGATATATTCATAATCATTTTCTTTGCCCAAGCCATACGATCTTTATAAGCATTAGACGCTTCTTCCTGTGCACGACAATAATCATCAAAATCAGCTAGAACATAATATACATCTGGTCTATTACCATCAACACCATGTACCAAAGAATCATACAACTCTTTAAACAACTGATGCGTTGGATCATATGTTCCATCAATAAGTTGATTAACAACCTTTGCAAGAGCCGGATTGCGATCTAAATATTTTTGAGGATTATAAGTATGGGCAGTTTCAATCTCATGAATTTCTGCGGCACTCAATCCAAAAATAAATTCGTTTTCTTTACCCGCTTCTTCAACAATCTCTATATTTGCACCATCAAGCGTTCCAATAGTTGGAGCACCATTAAGCATAAATTTCATATTTCCTGTTCCAGAAGCTTCTAAACCAGCAGTAGAAATCTGTTCTGACAAGTCAGCAGCAGGGAAAAGTTTTTCTGCTACAGATACACGATAGTTTTCGACAAACAATACTCGTAATTTTCCTCGAACTCTACGATCATTATTAATACGCTCTGCTACCGTATTAATTAATTTTATTATCATTTTTGCTCGTCGATAACCAGAAGCCGCTTTAGCACCGAAAATATACACTTTTGCAGGAGGATCGTAATTAGAATCATCCAAGATTCTATTATACTCATACATAATATGAAGAATATTCATAAGTTGTCGTTTATACTCATGCAAACGTTTTATTTGAACGTCAAAAATAGCATCTGGATCTAAAAACTCATTTTGAGTTTCTTTTAAATAATCAGCAAGCTCTACTTTGTTCTCTTGTTTAATTTCCAAAAGTTTTTTTAGAACTGCTTTGTCATCTGCAAATTTTTCAAATTTCTTAAGCTGTGATAAATCTTTTTCCCAACCATGTCCTATTTTATCAGTAATAAATTCGGCAAGACGAGGATTTGCTAATAACAACCAACGTCTTTGAGTAACGCCATTTGTTTTGTTATTAAACTTTTCAGGATATAACTCTGCCCAATCTTTAAGTTCTTGTGTCTTTAACAATTCTGTATGAAGAGCAGCAACACCATTTACGCTAAAACCTGCATGAATGGCAAGCCATGCCATATAAATTTTACCATTTTGAATAATTGACATGCGGTTTTGTTTCTCATAATCTTCTGGATATTTTTCCCGAAGAGATATAATAAAACGGCGGTTAATTTCTTCAACAATCTGATAAATACGAGGAAGCAATCCCTGGAAAATATCAATAGGCCATTTTTCCAAAGCTTCTGCCAAAATTGTGTGATTAGTATATGCAAAGGTTTTTGTAACAATAGCCCATGCATCATCCCAACCAACACCATGTTCATCCATAAGCAATCGCATTAATTCTGGAATAGCAACTACAGGATGTGTATCATTTAATTGAATAACATTATATTTAGGGAAATCTGCAAAGTTTGTTCCATGATTAGCAATAAACTTACGTAACAAATCCTGTAAAGATGCTGAACTAAAGAAATATTGTTGTTTTAGTCGAAGAGCTTTTCCTGAAGGACCTGCATCATTAGGATACAATACACGACTTACATTTTCTGCACTATTTTGTCTTTCGACAGCGCGGTTATAATGCATATCATTAAAAAGCTGTAAATCAAATCCATTAGGAGAAGAAGCTTCCCATAATCGTAAAGTATTTACAGTTTTTGTATCATATCCAACAATTGGCATATCATACGGGGTTGCGGTAACAGATTCAGCATTCTCTACAAAAAATTGATCTGCTCCATTTGGACCTTTGCGTACATTAACATTTCCGTAAAATTGAACATTTACAGCTTGGTCAGTTCTTTTAATTTCCCATGGATCTCGATGTATAAGCCAGTTATCTGGATATTCAACTTGATAACCATTTTCAATATGTTGCTCAAACATACCATATTCATAGCGAATACCATATCCATTTCCTGGATAATCAAGTGTAGCTAACGAATCTAGAAAACATGCTGCAAGGCGACCAAGTCCACCGTTTCCAAGAGCTGCATCAGGTTCTTGATCTTCAATATCAGAGTAACTAACCCCCATTTCTTTTAAAACAGCGGTGACGTCATCTTTTATAAGAGTATTTATTAAATTATTACTCATTGCTCGTCCCATAAGGAACTCTGCAGAAAGATAAGATAGTTGTTTAACTGGTTGTTGTTCGCGGCGGGTAGCCATCCAGTTTTCCATGATAATTTCCATAGCTGAAGCAGAAACTGCATCATATAAATCGTGTTTTGTAGCCTGGGAAATATCCTTGCCGTATTGCTTTTTAAGACGCTCGGCTAAATTGATTTTAAAAGCCTGTGAATCAAATTTCATAGTGTCTCCTTAGGTAAATCGGTTTACTAAACCGATTTATATATAATACTCTATTTTTAACTTTTCGACAAGAGTAATGCACAAGAACGAGTAGGTAAAACATATGTATCTTGAGGTTGTAACATTTCCTCTTCTCCCTCTAAAAGAAAATCTAACGGACATGATAGAGATGTATCTACTACTCTATACCAATTTTTGCTAAATCCAGGTTCTGGTAGTTTTACAGTAATATCTTTTTCTGAAGTATTAAACATTATGTAAAAATCGTTGTCATCTATATCATTCAATATTTCTGCATGGCTTCCATCAAGACGACAGGCTAAAAAATGATTTAATTTTGTCCAATCCGGTATTTTTCCATTCTCATCAAACCAAGCAATATCAGGAAGACTATTGTAAGAAAGATCTTGCCCACAAAAAAATTCTGGTCTTCTAAACGCTGGGTGTCTTAATCGAAAAGCAATTGCTTTTTGCACAAACCTAAATATTTCAGAATATGTATTTCGATTATTCCAATTTATCCAATTTATTTCATTATCTTGACAATAAGCATTATTATTACCAAATAATGTTCGTCTAAATTCGTCTCCAGCAAGAATCATTGGAGTACCTTGTGATACTACCAAAAATAAAAACATATTCTTTATTTGCTTGTTTCGTAGTTTTTCTATCTTGGGATTAGATGTTTGACCTTCATATCCATAATTATAGCTGTAATTGTTATTAGATCCATCTCGATTCTCTTCACCGTTATTTTCATTGTGTTTTGTATTATAAGAAACCAAATCATTTAAAGTAAAACCATCATGACTAGTGATAAAGTTTACAGAATGAAAGGGTTTCCGTCCATCACGCAAATATAAATCTGAAGAACCTGTAATGCGGGTAGCCGCTGCTGTTGCAAAAAAGTCATCTCCTCTGATAAATCTTCTTACATCATCTCTATAACGATCATTCCATTCGGCCCATCGCCCCCCAGGAAACCAACCTACTTGATATGCCCCACCAGCATCCCATGCCTCTGCAATGATTTTAGTATTTCGAAGAACTGGATCCTCAGCAATTCTTTCAAGAACCGGAGGGTTTTCCATAAGATTTCCATTTTGATCTCGCCCTAAAATGGATCCTAAATCAAATCTAAAACCATCTACGTGCATTTCAGTAACCCAGTATCGTAAACAATCAATAATAAGTGTTCTTACAACAGGATGATTACAATTCATTGTGTTTCCACAACCTGAATAATTTTTGTAATACTCTTTTACTGTATCTTCTAAAATATAATATACAGAGTTTTCTAAACCACGAAAATTTATGGTCACTCCGTTTTCATTTCCTTCCGCTGTATGATTAAAAACAATATCAAGTATTAGTTCTATCTTATTTTTATGTAGTTCTCTTACCATTCGCTTAAATTCACGAACAGCACCTCCTGCACTTTTATCAGAGGCAAATGTTGCTTTGGGTGCAAAAAAACTAATTGTACTATATCCCCAAAAGTTTTTAAGACGTTCTCCGTTTTTAGCGTTTATATTGGAATTTTCATATTCGTCAAACTCTTGGATTGGCATTAATTCAAGACTTGTAACCCCAAGTTCTTTTAAATAAGGAATTTTTTCTATTAGGCCATCATAAGTTCCTGGATTTTTTACCCCAGAAGTTTCACTTTGAGTAAACCCTTTTAGATGTGCTTCATATAATACACTTTGACGCAACGGATAATTTAAGGATTTATCACCTTGCCAATCAAAATCGTTATCATCTATTACAACACATTTAGGAAAGTTTTTTGCATCTGGAAGTTTCGAAAGCATTACATCCATTTTATCCTGAGGCGCTGCATACCCATAAGGAATATTTTCAAAAATAGAGGCCACAGTAAGCTCTTTTGCATACGGATCTAATAGATAGGTATTTTTATTAAACCTATGACCCTTTTTAGGATTAAAAGGGCCATCAACTCGATACAAATACAGTGCATTCGCTTTTAGCCCTCTAACATAAACATGCCAAATATCACCAGTCCGGTTTTTTACAGGATCAAGGCAATATGATATTGCTGGTTCAGAATCATTTTCTGTTGCAAAAATATCAAGTGTAACACTTGTCGCATTTCTTGAAAACAAATTAAAATTAACCCCATGTGTACGAACTTGAGTTCCAAACGGTAGGGGGTCACCTACCTCAAACGAATAATTATTCATATCTTACAACCTATCATAAAAAGAATGTGAATTCAATAAAATCGCTATAAATTATTATTATTTCATGATATACTCACGACATGAATGAACTTTCTTCTAAAGAAAATAAGCAAACAGATGGCAAAAAAATCGCTATTGTAGCAATTATCGGTCGCCCTTCAACAGGAAAATCAACTTTCTTAAACACTGCAAGTCAAGAAAAAATTTCGATTGTATCGCCTATTCCTCAAACAACACGCAATGCAGTTAAAGGAATTGTTAACACTTCATTAGGGCAACTGGTTTTTATAGATACACCAGGATATCATGAATCAGAAAAGAAACTTAATTTAAAACTTAAATCAATTACCCAAGAACAATTAAATGCAGCAGATGCGCTCTTATATATGATTGATAGCACACGAAAAGCAGGTGAAGAAGAAGCATTAACGGCTAACATTGTTCTTCCCTATTTACAAAAAACTATCATAGCCATTAACAAAACAGATTTACCTGCAAGTAATGCTGCAGCGAGCCGACTTTTTCTTGCTAACACGTTTAAAGACCTTTCTAGTAATCAAGTCTTTGAAATTTCTGCAGAAAAAGATGATGGTATAAACGAAGTTTTAAAAGCTCTTTACAAACTGGCTCCCATTGGTGAAAAATTATACCCAGAAGAATATTATACAGACCAAGAAGTTGATTTCCGTATAGCCGAAATTATTCGAGAACAAGCTATAAGCAGATTACGAGATGAAATCCCCCATGCACTTTACATTGATATTGCTGACATGGAATGGCGCAACGAAGGCAAAAAACTTTGGGTAAGAGCCTTTCTTGTTGTAGAAAGAGACAGCCAAAAGGGGATGGTTATAGGCAAGGGCGCAAGCATGATAAAAAACATTCGAGTAGAATCGATAAAACAATGCAGAAAAATATTCGATTATAAAGTTGATATTGATTTACAAGTAAAAGTCAATAAAAATTGGCGTCAAAATGAGACAATACTAAGAAAAATACTCAAATAGCTTAAAACACTAGATTATAAAAGATAGCGTGCAATTTTTACCCTCTATCTTTTTGCTCTGCAGAAATTAAAGTGCCTCTTCCAACGGTAAGAATAATTAACCCTATTAAGAATAAAACAATAAAGGCAAAGATTCCATAAGAAGTTCTGCCAGACACTCCTACTATTAAAGCATATAAAGCTGGTCCTATAACTGCTGCAAATTTCATTTAAACTCCTTATAAATTTCACCCATTTAACTTATATAATTAATAGTATTCGCTTTATATTAATTTTTAGTCATTTCTTGATGAAATTTTAATTCATTTTTAAATCAAGTAAACTTGCCACAAGCTTAGTTACATCTGTCACTCTTTTGCATTGGATTGTTACATCTTTTTTATTTACAGCACAAAATGTCCCATAATGAGGTCGAGGTATAAAATCTGTAAACGAGTTGTTTGAGGGAACCATCGTTGTATAACCATGAGTTGCTTTCTCCCAGTGCTGTTCATCAAAATACCACCCCTCTTTTGCAGCAATCCCAAATTTGGCACCACCACAAAAAGGGCAATCTGCAAAACCAGATTCCTTTAATTCATCTTCAGTTAATAATCGTTCAACACCTTCCAAAGATAAAATTTCATCTTGAAGATTTCGTAATTCAGAAGATGAAAGACCTATCCTATAGTTTTCTGATTTATCACCTTTTTCTTCAGATCTTTTTTCGCCTTTTGTTGGAGCAGTAAAAAAGAAAGCACTTCCTCCAGAATATTGGAAAAAACATCTCCAATTATTTATTCTGCTTGCACTATTTCCAAATGTAGTATTTTCTACAGGATGCATTGAAAGGAACCCTTTATCTGCCAAAATTTTGTTTGGATTTATATTTTTGCTAACATCGAGCTGTGCATGATCAGAAAAGATAACAAACTGAGTACTATCTTCAGGATCTCCAACTTTTTTGTTTATTTTTTGACACTCTTTAATAAGAACTCCAAGACAATCATCTAAAAAATGAAGAGCAAATTTCGACTCATCACTTAAACGACCATATTTATGACACATGGAATCATAAATAGTTAGATGAATAATAAACAAATCGGGATTCTTTTTTGAAATTATATCTTGAGCACAATGTATGGCAAAACTATCAAGTTGAGGTTGATTAACACCATCAAGAAGTTTTTTATGTCGTAGAAATTCTATAATCTGGAGCCAAACAGACCCACTTTTTAAATTAGCTTTTAATTGACTTTCACCTCTTGGAACAGCAATCTCGGGGATATTCCATTTTATAGATGCGCAACTCCCAGTCACTGGCCAAAGAACGTTTCCAACTGACAACCCTTTTTCTGCAGCTGCTTTCCAAAGAGTTTTATGCTTTAATATTCTACTATCATAATTCCAAAAAGTTGATTTTGCAGGATTTACGAGAGTGTTAGAACACAGTCCATGATAGCAAGGATCCACACCCGTTGCTACAGAACAATGAATAGGATAGGTATTTGAAACAAAAACAGTTTTCATATCTTTAAAAACTGTTCCATCTTTCATAAGTTTTTGAAAATTTGGTTGTTGAGATAAGATTGAAAGTTCATCACTTCCAACAGCATCAAAACTTATTAATAATAATTTGGGCATATAAAATTAGTATACAATACATTTCGTGTTTTTGGGGCATAGTTTAAAATTATTTAAATAAACATGACTCTTTCTTATAATTCTTGAACGCTGCCATCTGCATTTGCAATAAAGACTATCGGATTTTTTTTTGTAAAAAAACCATTTTCAACAACACCAGTAATAGAATTAATTTTATCTTCTAACTTTACAGCGTTTACAGGCTGCTCCCATGTACAATCAATTATCTGATTACCATTGTCTGTGATTACAGGCCCACACTTTCTTACGCCTTCTCGTAAAACACACTTTGCACCAAGTTTTTCGAGTGCCTGCGTTACCGGAACACGTGCATCTGCAATAACTTCTACAGGAAGCGCAAATTTTGTACCAAGAGTTGCTACAAGTTTGCTCTCGTCTGCAATAATAACCAATTGATTAGAACTGTATTCTATTATTTTTTCCTTTACATGTGCTGCCCCACCACCTTTAATAAGGTGCTTTTCTGGAGAAATCTCATCAGCTCCATCTATTGCTAAATCTAACTTTCCATTAATAAGTTTTGAATTGAGCGTAAATACAGGGATTCCATATTCTTCACAGGCATTAGCAGTCTGAAAACTAGTCGATACAGCCTTAATATCTCGTAAAGTACCATCACTGATTCTTTCAGCTAGTCGAGTAACTGCTGTCATAGCAGTTGAACCAGTTCCTAAACCTATTTTCATTCCTGAAAAAATAAGTTTCTTCTCAATTAATGTATCTATAGCAACTTTTCCAACAAGTTTTTTTTGTTCCTTTTGAGTTAAACTACTCATAACTTTCCCCTGTAAATAAACTGAACTGTTCATAACCCTGATTTTTTAACATTGAATATCCATTTTGAATATGGCATCCCGCAGCCTCTGCTCTTCGAAGTAAGGGTGTTTTTTTAGGCTCATACACAATATCATAGACAAATTCGTGGCCATTAAAATCGTAAAAGAAAATTGGATCTATTAGATTCTGTTTTTTTTCTGTGTTTACCATCCCTACTGAAGTTGTTTGAATAATTATATCAGAATACAAATCTAACATATCGACTGAATCCGGTGAAAGAGCTGCGTACTTAAACCTGTATAGTTCTGCTATATATCGAGCTTTTGAAACAGTTCTATTAAATATGCAGCATTTACCATTAAGTTCTTTTACAACATTTGCTGCTGCACGAGCTGCCCCGCCCGCACCAATGATAGCAACTTTTTTGTGTTTAAAATTTTGTAAGCCAGTAAACTCCATAAGAGCTTTTTTTAGTCCGTAAGAATCTGTATTATATCCGTACCAACCATCTTCGCGACGCACAACAGTATTACAGGCTCCAATCGCGCCCGTTTTTTCAGAAATTTGTTTTAATTCCTTAATAATTGCTTGTTTATGAGGAAAAGTTACTGACAAACCTTTTATATTAAGCTGGTTTGCAAATTCTATTGCTTCTTCGGGAGTATCTGACCTTACAGGAATATAAACAGCATTCATACCATGAGCCCTATACCCTGCGTTATGAATGAGAGGACTAGAAGTTGCAATAAGTGGGGATCCTGTAACACCAAATATTTTTGTATCGTCATCAATTAATCGAAAATTATATGTCTCAACTAGAGTCCTAGGATCAAGATGATTTAACACACATAAATTTCCCCTTGTTTCTGAAGGTGAAGAATATGAAAGGAACGAACCGAGTCTTTGTGCCAAAATACGAGACGGAACACCGAAAGGACCCATTGCTAATAAAATATGTTCATAATCTATTAATTTAGATTGTTCGAACATAGACGTAACATCTCTAAGAGAATGTGGCATGCACGCAATTTTAGGAATTTCATACCCAGTTGTTCTCATCGAATCCATTTTTTTTGCAATATCTTGAATAGGATCTTTCATATTGTGATAACTGCGAATAATACGGGTACCAAATGCAAATGCAGCATCTTGTAAGCCCGGAACATGAAAGTCTTCCTCTAAATCTATATAAGCAAAATTTTTACTTATATCTTGGTAAGCAAAAGCGAGAGCTCTTGAAAACAAGATAGTCCGTGTTGCTTCCCCTTCTATAAAATTTCCACCATCTACTTGTCGCCGAATTGTAAGAATAGCAGGAAGTCCGGCAAGAGAGGGAAATTTTCTTATATGCAATCGTTCATCAGGAGAAAGATAATCTACACGCAACTCAACCATATCAATCCAATTGCGGTATTTTTCTATCATTTTTAAATCTTCTTCAATCGTTTCACAGGTTAAACATAAACAAACTTTAGGATGTATCATATTTTATTCGACCGTTTTTTTAGATACTTGTTTTCCAAGAACAGATAAGACAAGTTTTGTTCCACTTGTAACAGAATATGGAATAGTTATTTCACCCCCAGGATGTTTAAATTCAACAACATTATACGTTTCACCATCTTCTGTAGTCGCATCTAATGACACGTCAAGAGCATAAGGATAAGGAGGCAGCGTCTCTTCATATATTCCGTAAATCATATCATCAACAGGTTCTTCTGGAATAGCCAACACAACAGAAACAGTTGAATATAAAGGAAGTTCTAATTCTCCTTCTTCTGGCCATTTTTGTGAAATAACACTTCCTGGAGTTGTATCCTCATCTGGAATTTCCCCTGTAAATTGAAAGATAAGTTTTGTGCGTGACATCCTTACATGAACATCAGCCAATGTCATACCAACTAAATACGGTATAGTAACTTTTTTGTTTCCTGGACCCGAAGAAACAATTAAATCTAGCGTAATAGGTTCAACTAAATCTGTTCCTGGAGGAGGATTTTGCGAGAGAATAATACCAGCTTCGGCCTCATCCTCTTGATACACAGGAACATCAGGCAATGAAATCATAGGACGAGAAGTCGATGCAAATAACGTTTGCATATGGGCTCGAACTTCATCGAGACTTTGACCAACATAATCTTCGACTTGGTCTAGGACAGCTCCATTACTGACAACTAACTCTATGCGACGGCCAGCTTTTACAATTGCACCGCCTATAGGATTTTGTTCTAGCACATCTCCCTTTGTATCTGGAGATTCAGAAAAACGCAACGTAATTTTAGGATACAACTCTTTTGCTTGCATCTCCTGCAAAGCATCAGTAAGGGGTTCTCCTACAATATCGGGAACCATTACTTTTTCTGGACTTTTTACAACCATAAAAAAAGTTGCAAAACAAATTATTGCTAACACTACAAGCATTACAATAACCGTTGAAAGCATTAATTTCCAATTGTTTTTTATTGACTCATTAATTTTTTCAAAATTTACACCAAATTGACTAAGATTCATTTTTTATCCTTTTCGATTTCACAACAACAGCTTCCAGCAAAATTATGCGCACCATTTAAAAATTCTTTCCAACTCATAGCTTTCTTCGACTGCCATTGCAATGATGTCACAGAAAGAATACCTCGTCCACATTGAATAAGTATTCCATTTTTTTTATTTGCACAAAGAACAGTTCCAGGGGTGGCATCTTGCAGTAAATTTTCACACACTTCGCATATATTACCATTAAAGACTTGTGCATAATGCATGCGCAACATTTTACCATTTATACACGTAAAAGCTCCTGGCCATGGGTTAAAGGCTCGAATCTTTGCACTTATTTCAGAAGCACTTTTTTTCCAATCAATAGCCCCATCTTCTTTTTTTAACATTTCACTATACGTCGAACCACTTGAACTTTGCCGAAAAGATTTCTCAGTTCCGGCTTCTATTTGTTCTAAAACAGAGGCTAACATTGGACCACCCTTTTGAGCTGTGTCTTCTAACAAAGAAGCAGCTGTTTCTGTTCCTAAAAGAGGGAATCTCGTCTGTAAAAGAATATCACCCGTATCCATTTCTTGTGCAACTCGCTGAACGCTTATACCAGTCTCTGTATCTTGCGCAAGAATAGCCGCAGCAACAGGAGCACACCCTCTCCACCTTGGTAACAACGAAGGATGTAAATTAATCCCACCCTTAGGGAAAAGTTCCATAAATTTTGGACCAAATATTTTACCATACGAAAAACAAACTAAGATATCTGGATTTAAAGCACTAATTAATTCTCTCGCTGAGGCTCGTAAGTATTCGGGCTCTAAAACAGTAAGATTAAGAGAAGTAGCCATTTGAGCAGTAGGAGTAGGGGTTAGTTTTTTATGCCTACCTTTTGCAGAAGGAGGATTTGTAAGAACTCCTACAATTTCGATACTCGAAACACTTGCTAAATATTTTAATACAGTCGCTGAAATTTCAGGGCTTCCAGCATAAATCACTTTTAGCACTCAACACACCTTTTGTTTAACTATTTGCTTTTTGCTTAGCAGCAGCTATTTTTGCTGCAATCCTTTTTGCTTTAGCCTCTTTAGCTGCTTTTTTTTCTGCATGCCGTATAGCTCGTAACTCAAATTTTTTGATTATTTTTTCTCGAAATTTTTCATCACCACGATCTATATATAAAATACCATCAAGATGATCGTTTTCATGTTGAACTGCACGAGCAAGGATTCCATCCGCTTCTAGAACAAATGATTTTCCGTTTTCATCTAAAGCTTGAATTTTAACTTTCTCTGGGCGAATAATTTCTTCATATTCGCCAGGAATAGAAAGGCAGCCTTCTTCATAAGGACATGTCTCTTTTGACATTTCCATAATTTGAGGATTTATAAAAACACGGCGAATACCATCTTCTACTTCGATAATAAAAAAACGTCGAGAATCATCTATTTGCGGACCTGCTAAACCGATTCCATTAGTATCTTTCATGAGCTTATACATTTCATCTAACATAGCCCTAAAATCATCATCGATATTCTCTACAGGTTTTGCTTTTTGGCGTAAAACTTCTTCACCTAATATTGTTATTCTCATAATATATATAAGGTATACAAAACATCCTTTTAGGTCAATAAGAGTATATTTTCACACCTTGACAAAAGTGCTATAAAAAGGCACGATAATTCTCATGAAAACTTTAGAAACTGTAAACTCAATTGTTGAAAAATATGCATTAAAAGAAACCATTTCTGCGTTTAAAGGAATACTTAATTTAGAGAACAATACCGTATTCCAGGAAAGTGCAGTAAAACTTGCCTCTATTTTTGGTAATTCCGAGAACAGTAGAGCCATAGCTTCTAACGCTGGAAACGAAGACGAAAAAAAACTAATTACTAGTTTTCATAATAACACTCAACTTCTTGTTCAAAAAACTTGGATAGAAAAAGCAGATGAAACATTAAAAGAGAAAATTCTTCTTCAATTAGAAGAGATTTGTGACTCTCTACTGCATAAAAAATACTATAATTCTTATGCAGAATTTGTTGATTGTTTAGATAGTATCGTTTACCTCATGTTTGGAGCTCAAAGTAAAAGTTACGATTTTGGAGAATATGCAATGCGTATTGATCCTGAATTTGGTGTTTTTTGGTGTTTTTTACAAAACATAAAACAACAAGAATTAAACAAAGATGAGTTTTGCCGTGTCTATCAATTAGTCTCAATGACATTTTTGGCAAATTACTAATATAAGAGTTTATTTTATGATTCCTGAAACTACATACTCAACACTTCGAATAGCCTCTAGAAAGTTAGCTACATGTAGTGAAGAAGAAATAAATAACGCATTAAAAAATGTAGCAATATCTCTAGAAAAACAAAAAAAACTTATTCTCGAAGCAAATAGGCATGATATAGAAAGAGAAAGACAAAAAGGCACAAAAGAAAGCCTTATCGATCGGCTCTCGCTTTCGGAAGAAAGATTAACCGCCATTATTAATAGCTTAAACAGTGTTATAGCACAACCTTCTCCAATTGGTAAAGTTGTTGACGGATGGACTACCCCAAATGGGCTTAAAATTGAGCAGGTAAGAGTTCCAATTGGAGTCACAGCAATTATTTATGAATCACGACCAAATGTTACTATAGATGCCTTTGCTCTTGCATATAAAAGTGGAAATTCAATATTACTTAGAGGTAGTTCTTCTGCAATAAATTCTAATAAAGCAATTGTTAAAGCTATAAAAGAAGGCCTCTCTACCTCTAGGAACCCTAATTCACTCAAAGTAGGAATTCCTGAAGCATTAGAACTTGCCCCTAGCATAGATCATAGTGAAGTAGATGAAATTGTTACTGCACGGGGAAAAATAGATCTTGTTCTTCCTCGAGGTAGCAAGCGACTTATCCAAACTGTATTGGATAAAGCACGAGTCCCTGTAATAGAAACAGGAAGTGGAGTTTGCCATCTTTATGTTGACAAAACAGCCGATATTGAATCTGCAGTAAAAATTGCTGAAAACGCAAAATTACAACGTCCTGGAGTCTGTAATGCAATAGAAACGCTTCTTGTGCATAAAGACATTATTAACAGTTTTATTCCAGTTCTTGTAGAAACTTTTCTTGGCAGAGCTCAACTTAGATGCGATGAACAAACGCTACTTATTGCAAAAAAAGCTGCAGTATCTTCTCAAAATGAAGCAACAAAAAACACAGATATTATTCCTGCAACACAAGAAGATTTTGGTTATGAGTTTTTAGATTATATTCTTGCAATTAAAACTGTCAATTCTGTAAATGAAGCTATTGAACATATAAATAAATTTAACACAAAACATTCAGAATCTATCATAACCCAAAACATGAATAACGCAACAAAATTTCAAGAAGAAGTTGATGCATCGTGTGTATATGTAAACGCTTCTACCCGTTTTACAGATGGAGAAGAATTTGGCTTTGGAACAGAGTTAGGTATAAGTACTCAAAAATTACATGTACGTGGTCCAATGGGATTGCAAGCACTAACAACTACAAAATATTTTATTCGAGGAAAAGGTCAAATACGTTGAATATAATTAATAATTCCGATAAAGCTCAAAAAAATCTGCTGACAATTTCCGAAACAATAGCAAAAGCAAGAAAAATAGTTATTAAAATTGGCTCAAACACACTTGCAAAAGAAGACGGAACAATAAACATAGAATTTATGGAAAATTTTGCAAAACAATGTTCCACTTTTATTGATAATAGAAAACAAGTAGTTATAGTTTCTTCAGGAGCCCAAGTAGCTGGGATTTCAACAATTGATCGTTGGGCTAGAAAAAAAGACTTACATTATAGGCAAGCTCTTTGTGCCATCGGGCAAGTTGAACTTATGGATTGTTGGAGAAGTTGCTTTAGAAAATTTAATTTACATGTTGGACAATTATTACTTTCAAAAGACGATTTTGGTGATCAACACCGAACCTTAAACATTAGAAACACACTTTTTACACTTGTTGACGAGGGAGTAATACCTATTATTAATGAAAATGACAGTGTTGCTTGCGATGAGTTTAGTATCGGAGATAATGATAATTTAAGTGCACTAACTTCTATATTATGGAGTGCCGATTTACTTATACTCTGTAGTGATATTGACGGTGTTTATTCGAAAAACCCAAAAGAATACAAAGACGCTAAACTTATTGAAAATATTACAGATGTAGAAAAAACTAAAAAAAGTATTTCCATAGGAAAAGCTAATAATTTTGGTACGGGTGGAATTACAACTAAACTGGAAGCTGCTGAAAAAGTTCTAGAATATGATGTATCTATGATTCTTACTAACGGTGCAAAACCAAATCTTCTTCAAAATCTTGCTAATGGGACAATAAAAGCGACTCTCTTTTCACCAGCTCAATAACTAGAAAATAAATTTAATGTTTTTAGGAGTATAACGAATGAATATTCAGAAAAAAAAAGTGGCTTTTATTGGTTGTGGAGTTATGGGCGGAGCACTTGTTAAAGCGGTTGCAAAAGTTATCTCCCCTTCTAACATCTTTGTTTGTGATCATAATATAGATAAATTAGATAAATTAGCTACAGAAATAGGAGTTATCCCTGTAGCTAATTATACTGAATTGCTTTCAAAGAATGTTGATTTTTTGTTTTTAGCATCTAAACCTCAATATATTTGCGAAATTTTATCTGATATTTACAAAACAAAGACAAACAAAATACCAGAAGTAATTATTTCTATAGCTGCAGGTATTACTTTAAAACAACTACACGATACAGAAAAAAAATACCTATCTGAAAACAACCTACAAACAAACACCTCTTTTGTACGCTTAATGCCAAACACTCCTGCACAAATCGGAGAAGGCATGATAGCTCTTTCAATCAACGAGTCTGATAAAACACACCAAATAGTTACAGATATAAAAGCTCTTTTAGAAAAAGCAGGAAAAACAGAACAAGTTTCTGAAAAACTAATGGATGCTGTTACAGCTATTAGTGGTTCTGGCCCTGCCTACGTATATCTTTTTATAGAAGCTCTTGCAGATGCAGCTGTTGCATTTGGTATGTCTCGAAAAAATGCTTACACTTTTGCAGCACAAACGGTAAAAGGTTCCGCAGCCATGGTTATAAAAACAGAAAAACATCCAGGATTACTTAAAGATGCAGTATGTTCCCCGGGAGGGACAACAATTGCTGCTGTAGAAGCTCTTGAAGATTTTGGAATGAGAAGAGCAATTCAGAAAGGAGCACAAGCTGCCTTTGAAAAATCCTTTAAAATGTCAAATAACTCTTAATTATTGCAAAGAAATAGTCCTTTTGACTTTCTTTTTTTTTCTTTTATGTTATACTTTTATTAATATATATATATTTATTTATTTTTAGTTACCAAAACGTTAAAAAAAAGGGAGTTGTGATGACTAATGAAAAAATTTTACAAGAATTAAAATTACTAGATATTGATGTTGACACTTCCTTAATTAGATTCCTTAATAATACAGATATGTATATAAAATACATAAAAGAATTTGGCTCAGACAATTCTATATATGATCTAGAGAAATATTTCACACACAAAGAATGGCAAAAAGCTTTTGAAAAAGCACACACGTTAAAAGGAATAACAGGAAATTTAGGAATACTAACCCTTTATGATAAATTTTCTAAAATTTGTATAGCATACAGAAAAAATAATTTTGAAGAAATGAAAAAAATATATGCAAAAACAAAAAGAGAGTACGAAGATATGTGTAAACATATTGCCAAATTCTAATAACGGAGTCACTTAATGGGAAGAGATACTATATTAATAGCTGATGATATACAGATGGATCGTCTAATATTAGCTCAGATTTTCTCTTCTGATTTTAATATTTTGCAGGCAAAAAATGGACAAGAAGTTTTACAACAACTCGAGGAAAATCATGACAAAATTGCAGTAATCTTACTTGATGTAATAATGCCAAAAATGAGCGGACTAGAAGTCTTACGACAACTTAAAACAAGTGGTGAAACAAAAAATATTCCTGTTATTTTTATTACAGGAGACAGCGATGACGCCAGAATGATTCATAAAGCATATGATATGGGTGTAGCAGAAATTATCTCTAAACCAATTGAGAAATACTCTACAGAACGCAGAGTCCGTAACATTATAAATCTATATAATGAAAAATATATTCTTTCCGAAACAAACCGCCTCCAAGAGCAACGTATAAATAGAACAAATGAAATAATTATAGAAACTATAGCTTCTATGGTAGAAACTCGCGCCGGAGACGATGATACTGGTAAACATATTTACAATATTAAAACCTACACACATATTCTTCTTGAATATTTAAATGGAACAGCTCCTAGTTTTTCATGGAACAAAACTCAAATTCAAGAAATTATGCTCGCTTCTTCATTACACGATATTGGTAAAATATTAATTCCAGAAAGTATTTTGTTAAAACCAGCTCGTCTTGAGCACGATGAATTTGAAAAAATGAAAAAACATACAGTATACGGTTGCAAAGTATTAAAAGGATTAAAAGGATTAAAAAACATAGCAGCTGACACATTTTATAGATACAGTTACGATATTTGTCGCTATCATCACGAAAAATGGGATGGGAAGGGGTATCCAGACGGTCTAAAAACAGATCAGATACCTACCCATGCACATATTGTTGCTCTAGCAGACGTTTACGACGCCCTAACCCACAGAAGAGTATACAAAGACGCATTCTCACATGAAAAAGCAATAGAAATGATTAAAAATGGAGAATGCGGCCATTTTGCACCTTGGCTTTATGAAGCTTTAGATGCCGTACAAGATAAGTTTAAAGAAAATTTAATTATAAGCTAATCTTTAATTGTGATAAATTCATCATAAATAGCCTCTACTTCAGGATTTTTATTTTTCCCGAGTAAACTTACTATTACTGTTATGACTAGACAAACAATAAACCCTGGTAAAATTTCATAAATATCAAATATTCCACCAGATAGAACCTTCCATACCACAACGGTAATAAATCCAGCAATCAAACCACTAAGAGCTCCATTACGTGTTATTCGTCTCCAGAACAGTGAAAGAAGTATTATAGGTCCAAATGTTGCACCAAAACCAGCCCAAGCATAACTTACTAAACTAAAAACAGAACTATTAGGATCAAGTGCAAAAAAGAATGCTATAACTGCAACCCCGGCAACACAAAAACGGCTTACAAGTAATAAAAGTTTTTCGGATGCATCTTTTTTAATAAATGCTTTAAAAATATCTCGAGAAAAAGCAGAAGAAGCAACAAGGAGTTGAGAATCAGCTGTACTCATAGCAGCAGCCATAATTCCGCACAAGAAAATACCAGCAATAAAAGCAGGAAAGATTTTTACTAACGAATGAATAAGAACTGTTTCCGAAGCCGAACCTTCAAGAATCATTGGTAACAAATAAATTCTACCAAAAGCACCAACAAGAAGTGCTGCTATAAAAGCAATTACAACCCAAACCATAGCAATTCGACGAGAAATTTTTACATCTTGATTAGATCTAATTCCCATAAAACGCACAAGAATATGTGGCATTCCAAAATAGCCTAGTCCCCATGCCAAAGCAGAAATAATAGCTTTTGCTCCATATCCATTACCAGAAGCAAAAGGATTGAGATATCCATTCCCTAGTTTGTTCACAGCTTCTATAGCCTGTACTGGTCCGCCAAGGGATATAATCATAACAATTCCTGTAATTACAAGAGCAAAAAACATAAGAGTTCCTTGAACAAAGTCAGTAGCACAAACTGCAAGATACCCTCCTAATAAGGTATATGCAAGTATAGCGACAATCCCAAGAACAAGTGCAATCATATATGGTAAATGAAATACAGAATTAAACAATTTTGCGACAGCAACAAATCCAGAAGCTGTATAAACAGTAAAAAATACTAAAATAATAATTACTGCTACAGCTGAAAGAATATGAGATTCATCTTTAAATCTGTTTGTAAAATATTCAGGAATTGTTATTGAATCATTACAATGTATAGAAAATTTTCTTAATCGTTTTGCAACTAATAACCAATTGAAATAGGTTCCTAAAATTAAACCAATTGCAGTCCAAAAAGCATCTGTCATACCTCCAAGATAAGCAACCCCAGGAAGTCCCATTAATAACCAACCTGACATATCTGAGGCTTCCGCACTAAGAGCAGTCATCCAAGGACCTACTTGACGGCCTCCTAAAAAGAAATCACTCGAAGTAGTTGTTTTTTTACTATATCGCCATCCAAGATATACCATAAATCCTAAATATAGGCCAAATGCAATAAGTATCGACACTGTATCCATATTTTTTATCTCCTTACTTTATATTTCTAATATTGATAGTAAAGAATATCAGGCAGAATAATTCAGGTCAAGTTGGAACTGCAATTATATTTAATAATTTGCAATATTTTGCATAAAAATACATCTTTTATATAAAATATATTATTTGGAATTCTGCATTATTTACAAATTGAGCTTTTTTGTAAGCATGAATAGCTGGTACATTATTTTTTTTTACAAATAAAACAGTATTATATCCTTTTTTGTAAACAGTTCGTGCAATATATAATGAAAGAAATGTAGCACATCCACGATTTCTAAACTCTTTTACTGTATAAATTCCACCTAATTGACACCAGTTAAAGCCAATTGCATTCGTCTCTGCCTTTGCTACAGGATATTTACAGTTCTTTTTAGCTTTCTCTTTGTCATACAGTGCAAATATAATTTGCCTTTGCAAGTCTCTTCGTAAAAGTTTTCGACCATTGATTTCATTAAAAGAAATCCCAACAGGTACCACTTCTTCTAAGTAATATAACTTTTGCAAATCAGATAAAATATACAAATCGGCAATACTACATTTATGTAAAATGACTCCGGTTGGAATTTGTGCAAATTTTTTACACTCAGAATAAGTTGGCTTATAAATCATAAGATTATAGTTTTCTTCTTGGCGAATCTTTGCAATTTTAGCCTTTAAAACACAATTTGTGAGAAAAGCTGTGTTACTTGCAAGCCCCGCAATACAAAATAAAGAATATGTAGACTTTTCTCCGTAAAATTCTTGTAAAAGCTGTGTCGTACACGCTACTGCATCTTCCTTTTTAGCTGTTTCTGAAAATTCAAAATGATGTAAAATTCTACCGTTTGTCATCAAACAAACAAGACCAACAATAGCATTATTATTGTAAAGTAAAAAAAAATATTCAGATTGCAATGATGCACTATTTTGTTCAACAGTAAGAGAAATCTCAGATTTTTTTTTATACCACCGAAGACATTCTGAAAGACCTGTACACAAATGCTCATTTTTTTTTATAAATTCAACAGCACGATTTATAAATTTTGGTCTAAGACAAACATAATTCATACTAATACTACTCTACTAATTAATACGACACAGATTTTTCTGTTGAATCAGTATCTTTCATTTGTAAATAGCCTTGAGGTTTATAATCTCCTACTAGTGCAGCAAACGCCGCAGCAAACGAATAATTTGAATACATATAAGAAATTAGAACTGTATCAGCCCACGTTTTATCAAAAACAAGTGTCGGAGCATTTACAGAAACAATAATAACTCTTTTCCCAGAGTTTTTAAGATAATCTGCAACACTAGCAGATTCTTCATTTGCAACACAAATTATTATGGTCTCATAATCTTTAATCTTTTCGGCTAGGCTATCACCAGTTTTCATAATTTCATTTTTTCCCATATGATAAGGGAAAAACATATAATCGGTATTTGAATATCTTTTATGACCTTCATCAAAAAATTCTTGAAACTGCGAAACGAGAAGAATCGAATCATTCTTAGCGGATTCTGACGAATACACTTTAAATCTATCTTTATAAATCGTAATAGATCTGCAAGCCTGAGCAGTAAAAAACTCTTTTGAGCCTGGAGCAGGTATTTTTTTATCAAGATCATCTATTGTAGGATAGAGAGCAACAGGATTATCGCCCTTAAAATAATCTAATTTTGCTAACAAAACACGCTTTGCAGAAGATTTTACTTGTTGCTTGAATGCTTCGTTCGTTTTCATTTCTGCAATATTTTTAGTCCACAAGGCTTCATTAAGACTTGGAGTCGTCGATGATATAACTATATCATTTCCTGCCTCTATAGCCAATTGAACAGCTGTCGATAAGGCTCCAGCATAAAGAGTTGCTCCGTTCATCATTATGTCATCGGTAATGATTAACCCTTTATAACCTAATTCCTCTCGTAATAAATCTGTAAGCATTAATTTAGAAAGAGAAGCGGGACAGCCATCTGGCACCAATTGTGGAAATCCTAAATGACCAGACATAATGGCTGGAATCCCAGCTTTTATAAGATATTTAAATGGCACAAGCTCTCTATTCTCAAGCGTTTCCATGTCTATATTTATTTCTGGTAATTTACCATGAGAATCAAGTGCTGTATCTCCATGACCTGGGAAATGTTTTGCAGTGGGAATAACGCCTGCATCCATACAACCTTTTGACCAAGCGGCTCCTAATTCTCCTGCATATTGAGGATTCCAACCATAAGAGCGAGTTGTAATTACCGTTGAATCGTTATTTGTATATAAATCTACCGAAGGAGCAAAATTCATATTGATTCCTAGAGCAGCTAACTCTTCATTTATATAAAATCCAGACCAATACGCATCATACGGGTATGCAGAAGCCCCAATAGCTAAATTTCCAGGAGTAAAACTTGTAGTTCCTTTTACATGGCGGATAATACCACCTTCTTGATCAGTCGCCACAAACAGAGGAATTTTAAATCGATTAGCATGTGCTTTTTTTTGTAAAAAACTAACAGCACTTGCAACATTTTTTACATCAATTGTATCCCACCCATATACTTTTACACTCCCTATTTCACGCTCTTCGACCCACGACGTTAACAAATCACCAGGTTCTTTCCCTGCCCAGCCAAACATAAGAATCTGTGAAAACAATTCTTCATCAGTCATTTTATCTACAATAGTTTGAGCCAACTGTTCATCAGGAATATCAGACCAAAAATCAACAAAATTGTTCGTTTCTTCTATTAAAGAAGTATTTTGTTTTATTTCGGTTAGTGGGAAAATATATGTTGAAAAACTAATTAAGAACGTAAGAAACCAAAAGGATGTTTTAAAATTCAACTCTATTTGTAAACCTCTTCATTTAGCTCAGATATATAAGAACGCGCTGAATTAGCAGCAATTGCACCATCTGCACATGCTGTTACAATTTGTCTAAAAGATTTGGATCTAATATCACCAGCAACGTACATTCCAGGAAATTTTGTTTCCATCTTTTCATTTGTTATAATATATCCAGCTTCATCTTTTGGAAGGTTTTCTACCAATTCACTTCGTGGAATCATACCAATAAAGACAAACACACCATCTGTTTCAAAATTTGATTCTTCATGTGTCTTTGAGTTTTCAAGCAATAAAGATTTAACTACTGTATCCCCTTTTATCTCTTTTACAATTGAATTAAACATTACCGTTATGTTAGGATTTCTTAAAACTCGTTCCGCAATACCTTTCTGTGCCCGTAACTGTCCTTTTCGATGAATAAGAGTTACTTTATCTGATAACGTAGCAAGATACGTTGCTTCATCACAGGCAGCATCTCCTCCCCCAATAACAGCAATTCTACGGTTTTTAAAAAAGGGTCCATCACACGTTGCACAGTATGATACCCCATGTCCTACAAACTCGTTTTCACCAGGAACATTAAGCTGACGTCTAAAGGCTCCTGTTGCAATGAGCAAAGTATGGCTTTCAAATTCTTTTTCTTTTGTTTTAACTAAATATTTATCATTTGGCTTATCAATGCTTATTACAGAATCTTTTATGATTTTTGCACCAAAACTTAAAGTCTGTTCAGTCATTGCTTTTATAAAGTCAAAACCACTTATTGCAGGATATATTCCTGGGTAATTCTCGAGTTCTATTATTTGCTCTACCTGACCACCCTGAGAAATGGGATCAATAACTAAAGCAGATAAATTAGCACGAGATGCATACTGTGCAGCCGTCAATCCAGCCACTCCTGCGCCAATTATTATAAAATCATAAAAATCATTTTCCATAGTACTAATATTATAACAATATTACATGTAGAAGGCTAGACAAGAATCCCTTATTTTGATAATATAATAATCACTTTGGTGCCATATCCAAGTGGTAAGGAAGCGGTCTGCAAAACCGTTATGCAGCGGTTCGAATCCGCTTGGCACCTCAAAAGGAGATTATCGCTTTGATAATCTCTTTTTTACTAGGGTATGTGGATTTTTATCCTTCGCAAAGCGGTACCCTGATTATTATAGATGGGTTATCTTGCATGCAAGATAACCTTTTTTTTGCTATACCCAATCCTTAAGAATCAGTAATGCTGCTCGTTTTTCTTCTGCTGTATCGAATGCTATCCAAGTTTCACCAGCTTTTTGAGTAACTATTTTTAACGTATTCTCATACGAACTTTCTGAAGTAGAATCGTCGTCATCTTTTTCGTTTGTAATCTCAGGAATAGCAATAATATTTTTTCGATAAAAAAGATCTCCTTCAGTAACAAGTGCATTTTCGTATACACCACTAGCACTTCTATTAACTGTTTCTCGTACGGCTAAGTTAATACCAAGAACACAGGCTAAATCCATGATAACAGTGATATATAATTGAAAATCACGAAACCGTAAAATAAAGATAACCGCAAAGCATAATAAAATAGCAACAATATACATTTTGCTAGTACTACGTTTTAAGGGTAATAGACATTCACCGGCTTCTAGCTTTAAGCGTTTAGTTCGAACAGGAAAACTTGCAAGAAGAAGAACTCCAATAGCATAGCTAATTACCCGGATAATAAAAGTTATATTCATACTATAATAATATAAGAAAGCGAAAACAGGTGCAAGGAGAGTTGAATGCAAATTAAATTTATATTAATATAGAGAAATGGAAAAGATTGAACGAGTTTTAATTGCAGGGGCCGGATCTATTGGCCTTACTGTTGCAAATACAATTTTAGAAAGCCAGAAAGCTGACTTACGCATACTTGCTCGAGGAGAACGTCTTGAGCGTTACAGAGAAAAAGGCCTTTATGTAAATGGAAAAAAGCTACAAGTAAAGTTTGCAGATGCCGACTCCAAAAAAAAAGAAGATTCTTTAACCTGGATTCCAGACCTTATTATTGTTGCGTGTAAAAATCATCATCTTATAACAATTTTAGATGACATGGCAAACTTTGTAGGTAAGAACACTCTTATACTTTCATTGTTAAACGGAATTACAAGTGAACAAACAATTAGGGAACGTTATGGACAAGAAAGAACGCCACTTGCAATGATTATTGGGACAGATGCTGGCCACCACGGCACCGAAACAACTTATCAAAATTCTGGAAGTATTTTTTTTGGTGATGCAACCAATGATACATATAGCAAACGAGTTCAACTTATTGCGGACTTTTTTGATCGAACAGGAATTAGTTATACTATTCCACAAAACATGAAACGAACCCTTTGGTACAAATTTATGTGTAATGTTGGCATTAATCAAAGTTCAGCAATACTCAAAATGCCTTATAAACCATTCCAACAAAAAAATAGCCCCGCACGTAACCTTATGCTCTCTGCAATGCGTGAAGCAATGGCAGTCTCAGCACCAGAAGGGGTAAATTTAAACGAAGATGACATAACAAACTGGTTAAAAACACTTGATAGCATTTCGCCAGCTGGGAAAACATCAATGTGCCAAGATGTATGTGCCGGTCGCAAAACAGAAGTAGAACTATTTGCCCAAACTGTTGTTGAACTTGGTGAAAAGCACTCCATACAAACACCAGTAAACAAAGTTTTTTACCAGCAATTGCGAATGCTCGAAGCAAATTACGATTTACTATAAATTATATAGGTTTTAAGGGCTTATAACAAATACATATGGTTTAAAGGACCACTCCCCTTTCCTAAGTTTAGTTGAGCTTGTAAAGCGCCTGTTAAATACTTTTTTGCATTTTTTATACTTTCAGTAAGTACTTTCCCAGAACCTAAATTGCAAGCTATTGCAGAAGAAAGCGTACAACCTGTTCCATGTGTATTGGTATTGTTTATTCTCTCTGACTTATACCAATAATGTTTATCATTTTCATATAGCAAATCAATTGCATCATTTACTAAATGCCCTCCTTTTACCAAAACCGCACTATTTATTTTTTGAGAAATAACTTTTCCAGCTTTTATCATGTCTTTTTCGTTTTTTATTGAAAAACCACACAATTCTTCTGCTTCTGGTATATTAGGAGTTATAACATCTGCAATGGGCAAAAGCTTACTAATAAGAGACTGAATTGCTTCGTCACAAATTAGTTTACTACCACTTGTTGCAACCATAACAGGATCTACAACAATGTTTTTTACATCATACTCTTTGAGTTTTTGTGCTATTACAGAAATAATTTCCGCGTTTGAAACCATACCTATTTTTACCGCATCAGGTCGAATGTCTTTAAAAATACAATCAATCTGTTTTGCAACAAATTCAGGTTTCATTTCTACAACATCAAAAACACCTGTTGTATTTTGTGCAGTCAGTGCAGTTATTACACTCATGGCATACATTTTATGTGCAGTTATGGTTTTTATATCAGCTTGAATACCAGCTCCACCACTACAATCAGAACCCGCAATTGTTAAAATTTTTATCATACCATTCACTCCAAGATTCATTTGACTTAATGTAATAATCTGTCAATTTTTGAATTTTATTTTTTTCGCTCTCAGCCGATTTATCCTCAATCCCGACAACAGTAAAACCTGCTAGTTTTGCAGTCTGTATTGCATGTAAAGCATCTTCAAATATAAGCGTTTCAGTTTTTTTAGTTCCCAACTGTTTTAAAGCTTCATTAAAAATAGCAGGCTCAGTTTTTGCATATCCTACTTCAGTACAGGTTAAAATACTATCAAAATACTTAAAAACACCATTTCGTTTTAAGGCAGCCTCTACAATATATCGCTCGGACGCAGTTGCTACACAAAGTTTTATTTTATTAGAAACCATCTTTTTTAAAAATTCATGCACAGACTTTTTTAATAAAAAAACATGCAAATATTGATATTCAACATGTTTGTTTATTTCTTCTAAAATTGTTTTTACAGATTCTTTTAGACCATAATGAGTTTTATAATATTTTGCCGCATCGTAAGTAGTAAGCGTTTTGAATTTCTCATTTATCCCTATTTCGGGTACTATTCCTTTTTGCACCAAATAGTCTCCACCAAGAGTTTCCCAAATTGGCATAGAATCTAAAAGAGTTCCATCTAAATCAAAAATTATACCTTTTATCTGCATATTACTTCCATTTTTATACTTTTAGCATCTTGTCTGTTAACAAGAGAAGTTTTTTACAATCCTTTTCTATTTCAGCCGATGCAAAAATTGCTGAAACAACAGAAACTCCCGCTATGCCACTACCTGCAAGCTCCATGATATTGTTTTTATTAATTCCACCAATTGCGACAACAGGTATTGATACAGCATCACATATTGATTTTAAATCCTCATGACTCACGGCATTAGCATCCAGTTTTGTAGACGTTGAAAAAACAGCCCCCACTCCGAGATAATCAGCTCCGCATTCTTCAGCTCTCTTCGCTTGTTGTACTGTATGTGCTGACACCCCAAGTAACATTTTGGGGCCTATCTTTTCACGAACCAGCGAAGCCTCTAAATCCGATTGCCCAACATGAATTCCATCCGCATTGCATTTTATAGCAATATCCACATTATCATTTATGATAAATGGCACAGAATATCTTTTACACAACGCTTTTATAGTAAAGGCTTCTTGTAAAAACACATCTTCCTTTAATTTTTTTTCACGAAGCTGAATACAAGTTGCTCCCCCTTTAAGAGCCTCTTCTACTTGCATTGCAAGAGTTTTTTCTCCAAGCCATGTCCTATCCGTTACCGCATATAAACGCAAATAGTTGCTATCGTATTTCATACTTAGCTCCTTTTTCAAGAACACTCGGAGTTAAATTTGAAATTGCATCAATAAGATACATACGAAAAGAAGCAGTCCCATCTTTTTCTGACAAGCGAGAAAAGGCTATTTCACCACTCAACCCCATAGCGCAAATAGAAGCTGCTACTGCCTCTACAAGAGATGAGGGATTTGCAACCACATAGGCACTTATCATTGCTGTAAGCATACACCCCGTCCCAGTAATTTTACTCATCATAGGATGACCATTTTTAATTATAAATGTTTTTTTACCATCTGTTACGATATCGATTGTTCCAGTAATCGCAATAACTGCACCTGTTTTTTGAGCAAATTTTTTAGCCATTATAATAACATCATCAAGGTTATCGCTAGTAATCGCATCGGCAGCATCTGCATCAACCCCCTTAGTCATTCCGAAACCAAGAGCAAGAGTTTTTATTTCAGAAATGTTTCCACGAATAACCGTAAATTGTACCTTTTCTAAAAGAGAAAGAGCCGTTTCTGTCCGTAAAGCAGATGCGCCAGCTCCGACAGGGTCTAAAATAATAGGATGAGAAAGTTGATTTGCTTTTTTGCCCGCTACAAGCATAGATTTTATTGTATTTTGATTAAGAGTACCAATATTTATGTTTAGACCACCACAAATACTCGTAATCTCTTCGACTTCTTCTATATCATCAGCCATAATAGGAGATCCGCCACAAGCTAATAGAACATTTGCGCAATCGTTTACCGTTACATAATTTGTTATATTGTGAATAAGAGGTGATTTTTTTTGTACATTTAAAAGTTGTTCTTTTAGCATTTTTTCAGTCCTTTAGTTATTTTTTACTACTATTTTATGTATTAGAATGCATATTATTGCTGTTATAATCATTACAGGAAGAGTATACCCTACTGGAGTATCTATGTTCATAAACAAACGATATACAATAAAACCACCAAGCCAAATAATAAGATTTACCCAATTAAATTTTAGATTAGAGGTATCTTTTTTGAGAATAAAATAATCTGTAATAAGAATTGCCGTCATAGGAGCAAAAACAGAGCCTATTAAATATAAAAAATTTTCAAATTCACCTACAGGCGTAAAGATTGCTAGCACAAGACCTATAAGACAGACAACAATAGCTGCTATTTTTTCTGGAACTTTGCGACAAACACTTACACAACTTACTCCAGCAGAATAAACATCTAAAAAAGTTGTAGTAACAGTCGATAAGATGATTACCAACAACCCTGCAACACCAAGTCCTGCTGAAAGCATAATTTGTGCAAAATCACTTTTGTGTGTAAGTAGTGCAATCCCCATACCAATTAAGTACATCCAACTGCTAGCAATAAAATAGACAGCAGAGCTAACAAAAGTTACTGCGTTTTTCTTTTTGGCAAAACGTGTATAGTCAGAAATAAGTGGTAACCAAGAAAGTGGCATTGCAACTGAAAGTTCGACTGCACAACCAAAACTTAGCCCCTCTGTTGCAACTGAATGTACATTGCCCCGAAAAATTACAACGCTCATCACAAGTGTTAGTACAAATAAAGCACCAACAGCAACAATATTTATTTTTGTTATATTTTTAATACCAACAATTATCCATAAAACGATTAATGCACCAATAATTAATGCCCAAAGCCAGGTACCACCATTTTTAAATAATGAACTAGCAACATCTGCTCCACTAAAAATCATAACAGCTGTCCAGCCAACAAGTTGCAATATGTTTAATAAAACAAAAACCAACGCCCCTTTTTGACCAAATGAAATTTTTACCGTTTCCATTGCACTTTTCTCAGTATTTGCACCAATTAGGCCTGCAAAATACATCAGCGAACAACCTATTAAATGGCCAAGAAGTATTGCAAGAATTCCCTTTGTAAATCCCAGCGGCGCTAGTAGAGTCCCGGTAAGAATTTCTGCAATAGAAATTGAGGCTCCAAACCAGATTAATCCATTTGAAAAAATACCTGTTTTTGTTTTTTCCATACATCCTCCTGTTAATTTAATGATAAGGACAATGTACTAGAAAAGTTTTTTGAAATTTCGCAAAAAAAAAGGAAATCCCAAAAGGAATTTCCCATAAATAAGCAAGTTAAATGACTTCCTACGTTGGCATTATCCAAATCAGGTAAAAGGGTCTAAGTTACTAACTTACTCTCAGCTTGTTCACAAGCTCCCCTGTATTTTTTATGTCCTATTAGTATTTCATCTCAGCTTACTTTTGTCAACGCCCTTACACTTCAATCTTTTTTTCGATAAGCCAACTTGTAAGAACAAAATATAAAAAGGCGAAGGCAAGCATAACGCCCACAAAGGCAGAAGTTTCTGGCAAAATATTATTTAAAGATAAATACATTACCATGGCACTAGAACACCGTATAGGAATAAAAAATATTAAAAACACAATTAAAGCCATAAGAAAAATATGTCTTTTTCTTGTTTTAATAAAAGTCCCATAAACAGCAAATGCCATATTAAAAAAAATTTGTACAACAATAAATAGGATGATTAATATAAGCCCAATTTGTAAGATATTTTGCCAATTTTCTAATACGGTTTTGTATATCATTTTAACATTATACCAATAAGACGTTCCGGTATTCGTTACCTCTGCCCCAGAATTAAAACTAAAATTAAAACCATTAATCGTATTCCTAAAAAATAAAAATTCACCTGTGGGGCCAAGAAATGAAAGATATATTGCAGCAGGAACGGCATAAATAAAATATTCAAAAAGATTCATGAGCATTTTACCACCCATAAGAACCCAACTATGAACAGGAAGTGTCAAAACAAGATAATTCGTATCTTTAAATAAAATCGAATGAAGATTTCCACTTCCTTTTATAAGGGTAAAAAGGGAAATTCCCCACGGAGCAATAATCAGACACATAATATACAGAAGTTTTCCAAAGCCAAAAACATGTATATCTTGTGCATAATAACTAAATAGATTCACTAAGATTGTAAATAACATAATACCAGCAATAACTATTGAAGTCATACCAATGCGTTTTTTACTTGCTCGCCATTCTTGTCGTAAAACTGTTTTCATTACTACACTCCTAGTATTTTTCACCAAAGATTTTAATGTATAATTGATCTATGGACATACCACGCTCAATCCGCAATTGTTCCGCTTCTCCTGTAAGAATAATGCTGCCTTCATCAATAAAGCACACACTATCAAACATATTTTCGATATCATGAACAAGATGAGTACTAACAATAATAGAAGAATCCTCACTATAAGATTGCACTATTGTTGAAACAATACGTTCTCGTGCAACAGGATCAACACCACCAAGAGGTTCATCAAGTAAAAACAATTTTGCATTACGAGAAAAACAAAGAGTCAGATTTAATTTTTCTACCATTCCTTTTGACATCGCCGTAACCTTTTGTTCCGGTTTAAGCTTCATTAAATTAAGCATATGAGAAGCCTTATTTCGATCAAAATCTGCAAAATAATCGGCATAAAAATCTATAGCATCTTTGGCCTTCATCCATGCAGGTAAAATATTTCGATCTGGCAAAAACGAAACAAGCGATTTGGTAGCAAAGCCAACTTTTTTACCACAAACTACTATTTCGCCATCATTCGGAGATAAAAGATTTGCAATTGTCTTTATTAAAGTTGTTTTTCCACTCCCATTAGGTCCCATTAGCCCTAAAATTTTCCCCTTTGGTAAATTAAGTGAAACATCAGCTAGTGCTTTTTTGGCACCATAATATTTTGACACATTTCGAACCTCAAGAATTACACTTGTATCTTTCACCTTAATTTTCCTCCACTTTTTTTTGTGACTCATCAGATTTATTTCGCAATGCTTCTGTTATTAGAGCAGGTATCTCATCTGCAGAAAAACCTGCTGCTTTCATATACATTAAAAAATCGTCTATTATTTTCATTGACATAGCTTCTCGAAGTTTAGGTACTAAATCTTTATTTTCGACAATAAAGGTTCCTAAACCTCGTCGAGTTTCTGTTATCCCTTGACGCTCAAGCTCTTGATACGCTCGAGCAACAGTATTTGGGTTTACTTTTATCTGTATAGCCAAATCACGTCCAGAAGGAAGCTTTTCACCAGATTTTAGAGTTCCGTTAGCAAGTTGCAATTTAAAATCTTCCACTATTTGTAGATATATGGGGCCTGAATCACTAAAATGTATCATAAAAACTCCTTGTCTATGCAAAGCCTGTGTACTAATTTCATAGTACACTCCAACACAAACTATGTCAATAAAATAATATGCAAATGTTCTTTAGTTTATCTATTATGCCGATTGCTTATTCGTTTTCTATACCGAAGAAGTTCCTTTTTTGCTCTTTTATAATAATGATCTTCAACAAAAACAATTAAACCACTTTCTTTATTGACCTCTCCTTTTTTTGTAAGTATTTCATAAGGTATATCATTCCCTATAAGAATATCCATAAAAGGTTTGAGTTTTTCAGCATTTTCAAATGTCCATAAATTTGGCACGTTACTGTACTTCCTTCTTAAAAAATTTTTGTACTTTATCTACAACTAATCACAAGAAATAGTATAACACAATATAATTTTTATTTTATATCATTTATTTATGAATAATAGCTTGCTTTTATACAAAAAGACACTAATACTTAAAGTAACGTTAAAAGGAGATAAGAAGATGAAAAGATTTTTGAAAATTGCATTACTATTTTTATTCGTCATTGGGATTACAAGTTGTGCTACTAAAAGTGCAGATGTAATAGCCGAAGAACTACAAGAAGAAATTGAAACAAGTGACTTAACAGAGATTGATGTCTCTATTGATGAACAGGGTGTTAAAATTGTAACAAATGCCTTCTTGTTTAGTCCAGAATCCGCAGAATTGACTCCTGATATTACAAACCAACTTGATGAACTAGGGGCTATTTTAAAAAACTATGATGATCACCAAATTTTAATCGAAGGCCACACCGCAACTTTTGGGGATATGGAATTTGTTCAAGTTTTATCTGAACAACGAGCTCAAAACATTGCAGATTATTTAATTTCTTTACATGATATTAAAAAAGATAAAACAACAGTTGTAGGTTACGGAGCTTTGAAACCAATAGCGACAAATGATACAGCTGAAGGAAGAGCTAAAAACAGAAGAGTAGAAATCACTATCATGAACTAGCTAATTATTAAAAGATTCATTAATTTTTACATCACTTAGTGGATTTTGTAGTATATTAAAATCTATGCAGAATGAATCTTTAGATATGACTCAAGGATCTCTTGCAACACACCTAGTCCGGTTAGGGGTTCCTACTACTATTGGGCTTTTTTTTAATACCTTTTATAACTTGGTAGATACTTTTTGGGTTGGAAAACTTTCTACAGATGCGCTTGCAGCTTTATCACTAAACTTTCCGGTATACATGCTTGTTATGTCGATGGGGATTGGATTTTCTGCAGCTTCTGGTGCTCTTATTGCAAATGCCCTTGGGGCAAAAAGGGTCAGAGAATCTAGAAAATATTTAAGTCAATCAATAACATTATCTCTGCTATCATCAATCGGAGGTTCATTATTACTTCTATTTTTTATTGCTCCAATTTTTAAACTCCTTAATGCTAGTGGAGATGTTCTTACTAGTGCAATATCTTACGGCCGAATTATTGTAATTGGGATGCCTATTTTAAGCTTAGTTCCCATTTTGTCTTCTGCGCTCGCTTCTCGTGGGGATACTCACAGTTACCGTAATATACTCATAATTGGATGCCTTATAAATATTGGATTAGACCCTTTGTTTATGATTACCTTGCATCTAAATGAAGCAGGAACAGCATTAGCAACAGTATTTATTCAATTCTTATGCCTTTTGTATTTATTATATAAAGTAAACAAAGCTCATGGACTAAAAGAACTTACTTTTATAGATTATGTGCCAAATAAAAAATACATAAAAGAAATTGTTGAACAAGCAACTCCTGCTTCGGCTAATTTTTTAACAATGAGTTTAGGAACTTTTGTTATTACCTGGTTTGCTTCCTCCTTTGGAAGGAACGCAGTTGCCGCATACGGGGCTGCAATACGAGTCGAACAAATAGGTCTAATTCCGGCATCTGGTCTTAACATGGTGCTTGCAGCAATTGTTGGACAAAACAATGGTGCTAAAAAAATAAACCGTGTTATCTCATCATATAAAAAGGCTCTTTTAGGAGGACTCTTGGTAATGCTAATTATCTTGCCTCCAGAATTATTTTTTGGAAGGGAAATAATTTCTTTATTCACCAACAATAGTGCCGTCATAAAAATAGGATATGACTACCTTCTTCTTCAAGGATTTACCTTCTATAGTTATATGCTATTATTTTTGAGCAACGCCCTTTTACAAGGATTAAAAAAAACCAAAAATAATTATGTGGATGGGACTCTACCGACAAATTTTAGCCCCCGCACTCATTTTTTACTTATTATGCTTTACCTTTGAAATGGCAGAACGGGGAATTTGGGTCGGCCTTATTTTTATTAACTGGTCAGCTGCTATTATCACCCTCTTATGGGCAATTCACATACTCAAAAAACTTAAGGAATTAAACAAGTAAAGGAATGTCAAATATGGGATACATTACAATTAATAAGACAAACATCGATAAAGAACATATCTGTTGCGCTATATCAGATAAGAAATGTGCTATTAGCTATCAACTAAAAAAGGACTGGCTAAAAAAAGAATTTGAAAATGGTTGGATTTTTCGACGAATTAATGAACGAGCAAAAGTTTTTATTGAATATGGGCCTGCAGAAAAAGCATGGGTGCCAGTAACGGCACCAAAGTATCTAATGTTAGGTTGTTTTTGGGTTTCTGGTAAATACAAGGGCAAAGGACACGGAAAAGCATTGCTACAAGAAGCTATCCAAGATGCTAAAGCGCAAGGCAAAGATGGATTGGTAACTGTTGTAGGAAATAAAAAATTCCATTTTATGAGTGATACAAAATGGCTCTTAAGACAAGGATTTAAAGAATGTGATACCACTCCTGCAGGATTTTCATTGCTCTACTTACCTTTTAATGAAAATGTCAGAGTTCCATTTTTTAACAATGAAGCAAAGGTTGGAGAGTGTGAAGATAAAGAAGACTGGGTTGTATATTATTCAAACCGATGTCCGTATACTGAATATCACGTAAAGGAATCGCTTACAGAAACAGCAAAAAACAGAAATCTAAACATTAAGGTTATTAAATTAAAGACAATGGAACAAGCTCAATCCTCACCAACCCCAGCAACAATTTTTTCACTTTTTTACAACGGTAAATTTGTAACCACAGATATAAGTGTTTGTATGGATAGTAGATTCGATAAAATTACTTCAAAAAAAAATTAATAAGGAGTGAAAAATGGATATATGGGAAACATTATATAACAAAGCAAAAGAACAGTATCATCCAGAAGAGGTATCACCTTTTGTAGAAGCACATCATGTTGTATGCGCTTTAGAAAGTGAAAACGGCGAAATCTTTATAGGTTTTTGCCTTGAAAGCTGTAGCGGAGTATTAAATTTATGTGCCGAGAGAGTTGCCGCATTAAACATGTATGTTAATAGTGGCCAAACGGTAATAAAAAGAATGATAGCTTTTAGAGACCAACCACCTAACGGAGAAGAAGGTAGCGGAATGCCTTGTGGTGCATGCCGTGAGTTTTTAATGCAATTATCTTTAAAAAATAAAGATATGCAAATTATGTCAGATTATAAGAAGAGAAAAACAATTACATTAGGAGAAATATTTCCAGGATGGTGGGGAATGGAACGGTATAAAAAGTAGGAATACAAAATATATTTATATTTGGAAAAGCAATAAACCAGTTGCAAATTTTTATACGCTTTTTGAAGAAAAACTTAGTAAAAAACATCCGGACAACAGTAACGTACAAGCAAAAATACGACAGCAATTACAATTTTTACGAGACAAAGAGTTTATTCAATTTTTAGGGCGAGGAGAATATAAAGTAGTATGAAAAAGTTTATGTTTTACACAAAAGATGGTTTCACTCAAAAGATGGTTTCACCAAAGATGCTACCGGTCATCCATCTGAAATTGTTAATGTGTTAACCCGAAAAAACGAAATAACACTTAATACCGAGACTGGTAAGGTTATGGGCGAGAAATCTTTAAAATGTCGAAAGGCCGAACTTGCCACTGTTGAAAATACATGCGAAATTTATCCTCGTCTTTTTGTGAGTGGAATGGCTGCCAATGGAGTAGCTGGCGCTTATAGAATGGGTCCTGTATTTGGCGGAATGATCCGGTCAGGAAAGAAAGTAGCTGAGCAAATGTTACAGTGCATTGATACTGAAGCTCCTATTTATGATTAACGTAGCTTAGATTGAATCGTAATCGAAACCATGTGTTGTCATTATTAATCTTTAATAGCACTTTTAAAAGGTATTCTTAAAAAATCATTTATTGTTTTTAGCACAGTAGTGTAATTGTCTGTTTCAATGTCAATTTTACGAGCAAATGCTTTCCATTTTTTTTGCATGGCGTCATCAGTATCAAAAGTCATAAGTTGTTCAAATTGCTCAAGAGTAAAATCATGTTTCCGATTTTCAAATGTTTTTTTTAAGGCTTTAGTAAGTATACTTTCATCAAATTCAAATCTGTTAGACAGATAATAAATATCATAGTAATCCTTCATACGACTTGAAAATTCCATAAGATTTAATATTGCATCAAGCTTTTCTGCTATTGTTGTTTCGAGTGAATATGTATTAACTAGCGGTGATGTAAAATCATTTAATTGCGTTGGAATTTCTCTTTTAGTCCAAGTAGGAACAATAACATCACCAACACCAAAATCAATACTGAATGGCATACGAGTGTTTTTTATATAAGCAACAATACTTGCCGTTATACCTGTATATTTTTTATTTATAGCAATAGGAGCGGTACCTTTTACTTCAAAAGTAATAAATCCATTACCAGCATCACATTCAATTATTTCTTCAATAATATCTTTAATTCGCTCTGGTGTATTCTGTATATTTCGAAGCATAAAATCGATATCTACGGTTACCCTACTATTAAAATTCGTAATAGAATAAATAAAGAGTCCACCTTTTAGCACAAAGTTTTCGTTATATTTTGATTTTTCTAAGCGTCGAAGAAATTCTTCCTGACAAAATAGTTGCAAACAAAATTGATAGTTTTTCCCTGTTTCTTTCGCTTTATTTTTTAAACGCGCAAGCACTGACGAAGCTTTATCAGCCATTAAGTAAAACCTCCATAAGTGACATCACTTTATTATAAATCTTCATTTCTTTGGAATATTTAGCTAGTTGTGCAAGATCTTTTTTATCATCGGCAATATATGCAATCATGGCTTTATTAAAAAGTTCATTATCAAGCTTTGTTCTATACTTAAAACAATCACAAATAGTACGTTCCCGATTGTACAATGCAAGTTCTACTCCATTAAAAACACCTGTAGTCTTGCCAAGATTAATAAACTCTTTTTGGATATAATATGCTTTTAGAAAAAACAGTTCAGTATTTTTAACTTGTTTTATTGCAGTTCTGGGTACGGCTATAGACCACCTTCGTGGCGTAAAATCACTATACCCGTAATAAAAAAGAGCAGATTCAACACAAATTATTGCCTGTGGTAAAACAGACACAAGCAGCTGTTCTTCCGAAAGATTACTCTCATTTGGGAAGGTATAGATGCCTCGTTTAATCCGCTTTATAACGCCTAATTTGCAAAGACTAGAAATATCATTATTGCTTAGATGAGCAACAGCAAAATCAGCTGTTTTTGCTATTCCATTTTTTTGAGTTAGTATCTTTGTCGCAATTTCTTGTTTATTCATAGTATTAAATGCATACAAATTTAAAAAACTGTATGCATTTAATACTATCATGACTATCGATAAAAATCAAATTAGTTGTGTTAATTAAAATTCTAATAAAAACAATTGGGCACAAGTTCTCATACCTTTATCAATATGATTAAGGACGTTTGAACTATCTAGTAATACATCAAAAGCACATAAAAGGTTTTTTCATTGTTAACCAACTTTATAAATTCATCATATAATTTGGAAATTCCATATACTTTTTTAAATAGTTTTCATATGCTATTTATTTGAACATTACTTGTAAAGTCTTCCCAAGTACTTACCTAATATTGGATATTTTTGCGAGAAAGACTATCTGTTGTATTTACAAAATGTATTAGCAATTAAAATAAAGAATACTAAAAATAGTATTTATAAATATCTAATAATGTTAATCGAATTTTTTGTACTTGAAAAGAGATAACCATCGATGATAAAATTATAAAATAAGAAAAAGGGAATCGAAAATGAGCAATGTTTCAATATATGGATATAAAAAAGGAATGTCAGTAGAAGAAGTAAATACAATGTCTTCAGCTGAGATTAAAAAAATATCAAGTACCACTGAAAATACATATCAAGCACATCCGCGAACAACATCACTAGACAACATCGGTATTTGTAAAACAAAAATAGACCCACAATATGGATTATTTCAAATTATTTTAATTTCTGAAAATTTCCCTTATTCAGAGTTGCTTAAAAAGTTTGTGTATTTTAAAAATAAACTAATAAAACAATATGGAAATATAACACCCGAAGAATCTGTAGATGATATTATATTAAATTATGATGATATAAAATTAGTAGAAAAACTCAAATCCACACCTGACAACCTTTATTATGTATGGAACAAAGATATAAAAGATGAATATAAAAGCGATGTAAAAGAGATAAAAGTTATTATTCAAGCTTTTGATGATAAATATGGCAAAGTGGAAATAATATATGAGTTTAATAACACCCCTCAAGAAAACAAACAAAATGAATCTGAAGTTACAGATGCTATAAATTTTGAAGAGGAAAATGGTTCTCCTGCAATTACTGAAAATAGTACTGACGAAACAAATTCTACGGTTGTTGAAAGTGCACAGACATATGACACTCCACTTACTTTAAATGAAATAAGTTTTGAAAATGATGAAACTCTGTCACATGATCTTTCAAATAAAGAATTTCAGAAAAATGGCGTGCCAGAATTTACTGAAACAAAAAAAACTATAGACAAAAAACTACTCAAAGAATATTTTTTAACTGTAATTGGTGCAACGAGTGTATTTCTCATTTTTTTGCTTTTTTTATACAAACCCTGTTTCAGTAATGCAAAATCCCTGATTAGCGATATATATTATGTACTATTTTTTTTATATACTATAGGTACATGTGTGACTCCATTTATAATTAAGACCAAATATAAAAAATTTGAAAACACTATATCAAAAGAAAAAGAATATCTTGACTCAGATAATGAGCCAGAAACTGAAAATTTAGCAACGCATTCTATTTGGAAAACATATAAAGCAACTTTTTTTAGTAAAAGTTTTGGAATAAATAATAAAACCAGAGCCATTGCCGACTTGTATTTTGATTTTAATTCAGTAATAGATGCTCAGTGTAAATTACCTGTAGCTAATTATTTTCGCTTATTTTCTGCTTCTTTTATTGGATTTGGGATCTTAGGCACATTTATAGGGTTTTCTATTGGATTTGATAATATAAATTTAACAACGACTGATGTAACACTGATGACAGAAAGTATTAAAGCATTAATCCAAAATGGACTGACAACAGCTTTTAATACTTCAATAGTAGGTGTGTTTTGTTCTCTTATTTATAATTTTCTAATTTATATTCCAGTAATGCATAATATTAATACCGAGCTTGTAGAAATTACAGATTCGCTAGATAAATCTTATTATGTTTCTGAAACCGAAGCCTTAATGGAATATACAATGCTTACAGATGAAAACCAAGAAACGGTAACTTTCAGTAACAGTTTGCGTTTTATAATTGAAAATATGAATAATCAAACAGATGCCTTAAACAACTTTAACGATAATCTTGCTGATAAAATTGCTAATATGAATGAAACTGTAAATCATGCTATGGGGAAAATGGCTTCTGACGTCGGAGGAGAACTAAAATCTGCAGTTGTAGAAAATGTTCATACAGAACTAGGGGGCTTAAAAGAAGCTCTTATTGAAACCACCAAAAGATTAAGCGATGTTGCACAAAAAATAGCAGACACTCCCAATATATTAGAAATGGCAAATAGTGAACTTACACAATATTTAGAAGAAACAAGGACAGGTTTTTCTGAAATGCTAGATCTTAATCTAAAAACAAACAGCAAAGCTTTAGATGAAATCGTTACTACAATAGATGAAAAGCTTGCTAAACAATTTATGAATTTTAATAATTCATTAAATTCTGCATTAGAAAATAGTGTTAAAGCTTCAGAAGTGCTAAACAGCTTACCTGATAGACTTAAAGACCTTTTAGAAACCTACACTACTTCTGAAAAAAATGTTGGAGAAAAATTTGAACAGGCTGCACAAAAAATGACAGATATTTCAAATAGCATAACAAATTATCTTGATAAAATGGAAAGTGGTATTTCTGATTTATTGCATGATTTATCAATTGCTGAAAATAATGTAAAAGAATTACTTGTAAGTGCTAAATTACATGAAGATACTAGCGGGAAAAACTTAACAAATGTAATAAATGAAACAAACACAATGCTTGAAGGCTTTAAAAATGTAGATGTTAATTTAAAAGATATTTTTGAATCAATCGGGAAGGAAATTGCAACATATAATTCTACGGTAAATTCAACCCTTTCTCAATATTTAGCTTCTTTTCAAGATGGATCAAAGGCTTTTAGCTCAACCATTACTAGTTCAACCCAAGACTTTGGTGATACTATAGAAACCTTATCTACAACCCTTTCCAACATTGAAAAAATTTCTGGCAAATTTGATAATTCTGTTAAAACCCTTAATGAGATAATTAATAATAAGGAAAGTAAATAATGCGTACTAGAAAAACTTTTTCGGAAAAAGAGAATTCTAGTTTTGATTTATCTATAAGTGATCTAATGGCAGCCCTATGTGGTATTTTTGCATTAATCATGATTGTTGTTATTGTTCAGTTAAATTTATCAAAGTCAGAATATGTATCTAAAAATAAAAAAGCCGAAGAATATTATTCTATGCAAAATAATCTATATAAGGAATTGACAGAAGAATTTAAAGACGATTTAGAAAAATGGAATGCTGAAATCACCCCAGATTTAACCATTCGATTTACTGATTCAGAGGTACTTTTTGAACCAGACAAAGCTATACTAAAAAACTCATTTAAAACAATATTATCTAATTTTTTCCCAAGACTTATTACAGTTTTAAAACAAGACGATTACAAAAATGAGATAGAAGAAATTAGGATTGAAGGACATACAGCAACAAACGAACGGATGAGTAAAAACCAAGATTATACAACCGGTATGGTACTTTCACAAGAACGAACAACAAATGTAATGTTATATTCCCTAAATGCACTTTCTGAAAATCGTGAATGGGTCCAAAAAAATATTGCTGCAATTGGGTATTCAAATTCAAGGCCTGTAATTATTGATAATAAAATTAACTCAAAAGCTTCTAGGCGTGTAGAGTTTAAAATCAAAACAAAGGCCGAAAAAGTTGTTGAAGACCTCGCTACAAAGGATTTTTAGGATTTTATGAATACTGATATACAATCTTATTCTGCTTTAATGTCATTAAATCGTACAACAACTAATACCTTAAATGATATATGGCCAGATGAACCACTCGAAAAAAGCTGGAAAGAGTTTATAAAATATTTAGATTCTTTTAATAATAAATATGACATTATTGAAAATATTTCAGAAAAAAAAATATTTGACTTACAAAAATTACTTAAAACTTTCTTCGAAAACCCTAAATCAAATATAAACATATTCACTAAACAAAATTTAATAAAAATAATAGCAAATATTCACCGAATCAAAATTAATAATTCCCCTTTTGATTCAGAAAAGAACGAAAAAAAACTACTCGTATTTTTTGATTCAATTAATAAACACGACTACAGCACTATTGCTGTTCCAATTATGCGATACTATTTAAGCTATGAAGATCCGAAAAAATTTATACAACAGCTAGTTTTTAAAGTTTTTAGTACATTAAAAAAGAAAGATCCTTTTTATATTTCAGATCTGCAACTTTATACAAACCGAAAATACACAGAAGGTAAAATTAATTCGGTAAAAGCTGAAACCTTATATGCAGTTTTACAAAAAATTGGAATTTCATCAACATATATTTATACTCGCTATTTTAACTCATTTTTTTTATCATGGTTTTTAAGCTTAAATAATTTTACCCTTGAATTTTTAAAAGCAAATAAGAAATTAATAGATAATAGTACAAATGATGAAAAAATTATATTTTTTGCACATGTTATTATTAAATCTTATGCAAATAATTTCAGTTTAAAAAATGATGATTTTATACGCACGATTGATAAAGAAATTTTCCCAACTCCAAACAAAGATAAAACAGAAAAAACCTTTTGGAACTTAGCTGATTCTAAATATAAAACAATCAAATATAACGAAATGATGAATTCTGCCCATAAATACTATCAAAGTATTTTTAATAGATTTATTATTACGCAATTTTACGATTCCTTAACTCAAGTGGCTGGTGATAAAAGAGGAAAAGAACGTGCTGAATTTTGGAGAAAATATGGAAACTCTAAGCAAATGAGTGATATTAAATTTGTTGTTAATAGCATTCAAAAAAATATTATTTTTGAAGATTTAACAGAAGAATATAAAACCATATTTTTAAAACATTGCATCAATAATAAAAGTACTAGCAAATACGAAGCTCCTATTTTTATTATTATTTTTTACACTAAGATTTTAGTTGATTATTTTCAAACTGGTCATTCGGGACAAGTTTTTAATTCTGATAACAAAAAGATTAAAAGTCTTCTTGTTAAAAAAAGCATAGAAAATACTAAAACATTAAATATATACAGAGAAGGTTCTGTTTTTAACAATTTATCTGGAGAAGGTAGAATAACTCATATAGGTAGATGGAGAAGGAATACAATTCGCTTATTAAGTTACAATAATATATTCCCAGGAAGCAAAAAATGAAAAACATTGAATTCGTTTCAGAGGATATCTATACATTTTATGGATTTACTATATATAAAGATTCTTACGGCTTTGACTTAGAACTAACAGAAGAAGCTACTAAAATAGACTCAAAATATTTCAATTTATTTCGTATGATTGTTCAAGATAATTCAGAATTATTATCTACCGGTATACTTCAGTTATCACTAGAAGATATTGTTGAAAATGTTCTGCTCCATGAAGAACCAAAAAAAGACTTTACACAACTGATTTTTGATTATGGTTTCCCGCCTGAAAATACATCAAGACAGCCTTTTGTCTCTTTACAAGGTAGTTTTTCAAGTTCAAATTCTTTTTGGAAAATAGAATATCCTAAAACAATTTCAAGATTTGGTAATATCGATAGTTTATTATTACTACGAGACGGTATTATTTTGTATACTCCTAAAACCAAAGAAGTATATGGATCTATAAATATATATGAATATCTACTCCATAAAACAATAGAAATTATAAATAAAGATTGGAAACATTTTAATCAGACAAAAAAATATCAGGCTCTCGAAAAAATACAACAAGCAGTAAAAAAAGCTGACGCAACAATGGTTAGAAATTATGCAACTACAAAAATAGTTTCACCAACAAAAATAGTACCTGATATAATACAAACATCAAACGGTTTTAAAATGACTTCAGGTATTGATATCCCCGAAATAAATCAAGAAGACTTTAACTCTCATGTAGAAAACAGAATATCTGCTGATACTATTTATAACGTAAAATCAACCAATGATTTAACAATAAAAGTATTGCTGTCGGAGGATCAAACAAAAGTTTTATCTGATATAAAACACATGGAAAAAGCTTCCCCTAAAGACTTAAGAGAATTTCTTTTAAATCCACCCGAAAATTGGAACGATGATTTAGTTGATGTTTCAAATCTTTATGGAGATCGTGTTATTGGGTGGAAACTATATGAACCAGAATTAAATATTAACAACACTAGTAATAACAGATGGTTTGAAGACAGTGATAAATTTTTAGATGAAAAAACAATCTCATTAAATCAAAGTGAACATGAAAAAAAACTACTTAAAACCCTTAATATAAAAGATAATGAAGAAATAGTAGATTATTCTGAAAGCAATATTAATTTATTAGACAAGTATCTCTTTCCTAATATTATTAAAGAGTATAAAGAAGGAATAATACCAAAAAAATACCAAAGAGAAGGAATTGCTTGGCTATATTCGTTATATTGCGATAAATTTTCAGGCTGTATACTTGCCGATGATATGGGATTGGGGAAAACTTTTCAACTGCTTTCGTTTATTCAATCAATTGCTGATAAAAACTTAAATATATTACTTATTGTACCAGCATCGTTAAAACAGAACTGGAAAAATGAATATAGTAAATTTTTTAAGCAACAAAAATACAAAATAATTTTAGCTTCTAATAATAGGCAACCACTAAAAAATTTATTACAAAATCAAATAGGACATATAAAAAACATCTATCCAACTTTGTATATTGCAAGTTATGAAAACATCCGTAATTGTGATCTTTATATAAAAATACAATGGGATGTAGTAATATTGGATGAAGCACAACGAATTAAAAATCCAAAAACATTAACAAACAGAACAGTTCGAGCTCTAAAAGCTCAATTTAAAATAGCCGCAACTGGAACACCTGTAGAAAATTCATTTTCTGATATTTGGGCTATTTCAGATTTTGTATCACCAGGCTTATTAGGATCACATAAACAATTTATGCAAGAATTCCGTTTAGACGGAGACGAAGACGATAGCGTAATAAGTGATAAAGGTAAAAAAATTAGATGTAAATTAGATAAAATATTTTTAAGGCGACTTAAAATTAATAATCTCCCAGATTTACCAAAGAAAGAATTGATTACTGTGACTGAATATATGCCCTCAAAGCAAAGGAATGTATATCAACAAGTTTTAGCATTGGCAACAGAGCATCGTTCGTTGTCTGATAAGTTGCAAATATTACAAAAATTACGACAAGTTTCAGATCATTACAGTTTTATTAACAAATTTGATACCGGTACATATTCTATGCAAGATACGGCAAAAACAATTATACTAAAGAAAATATTAAAAAATATAAAAGATAAAAACGAAAAAGTAATAATATTTGCTGAATTCATTCATACACAAAATATACTAGCAGATATTATTAATCAGGAATTTTGCATCAGTCCTCAAATATTCAATGGTAGCACAAGTATAGTAGCTCGTACTTCAATTTTAGCACGATTTAAAAATACAAAAGGATTTAATGTAATTATTATGTCTCCTATAGCTGCTGGAGTGGGGTTAACTATTACAGAAGCTAATAATGTTATTCATTTTAGTAGACATTGGAATCCTGCAAAAGAAGATCAGGCTACTGATCGAGTTTACAGAATAGGCCAACAAAAAACAGTTCATGTTTATACTTTTATAGGTAAAATAGCAGGCCTTACAACCTTTGATGAAAAGCTTAATATTTTATTATCCAAAAAGCAATCCATAAAAGGGGCAGCTTTATTTCCGTCTGCACAACTAGATATAAATAAATCTGATCTCATAGGAAGTTTATTTTAGCAACATTATTATAGCTGTAGTCACTTACCCCTCATTGCTATTGCTTTTAGTAAACAATAGTATCCATCTATTAAATATACTGTTAATTTTTTACCCATGGAAAACTCCAATTATAAACTTTTATTACCATCTTTCTTATTTTCTAATAGTTTTTTTTCTATTTTTTCAAGTTCCTTTAAATCATCTTCATCAGCTTTTTGGGCTTCTTCAGTTTTTCGTTTTTTATCAAATTCCTCATAACGCTCTTCAGCAATCTTCTTTGCAACTTCAGCTCTTATTTTCCCAGCATCTGTAAGTAATTCATGTTCATTAAATTCTAAAAAGGCATCCAGCTTATCCGACCATTGAGCCATTGTGATTGTTTTTCGTCGTTTTGCTTGATGTTCTGCATAATCAAGATACATGGTTACGATTTCATTAAGCTCTTTTATTTCATCTGTTTTAAGATAATTTTTAGCTACATCTACATCCTGTTTTCGTACAAGAGAACCTTTCCAAGATGTTAATCCCATATTTGGGACATTTGCATTACTCCGCGCTTCAATAAGCTCTGCAGCAGTTTTTCCCGTAATAGCCAAAAGCATTTTATTTTGAACTTTTTTGAAAAAAAGTCTCGCCTGATCCGAATGTTTATCGTAATCAATAGCCGTTGTATAAATATCACATATTTTCTGATAAAACCGTTTTTCAGAAGCCCGAATATCCCGAATACGTTCCAACCACTCATCAAAATAATCCCAATGATCAGACTGTTTTAGGCGCTCATCATTCATGGCAAAACCCTTTATGATGTATTCTTTGAGTATATTAGTAGCCCAAATACGAAACTGAGTAGCCCTCTTTGAATTGACACGGTATCCCACTGCAATTATTGCATCTAGATTGTAAAAATCTTTTTCGCGATTTACGATCCGTTCACCTTCAGTTTGAACTGTTTCCATTTTGGAAACAGTTGCTTCGCGATTTAGTTCCCCTTCGTCAAAAATATTTTTTAAATGTTTAGAAACAGCAGGTACATTCACTCCAAACAGATCGGCCATCTGAGCTTGAGTCAGCCAAATGGTTTCATTTTGTAAAACAGTATCTACTTTTACATTGCCATCTTCAGTTTTATAGAGAATAATTTCAGATTGTATTAAATCATCTTTCATACTTTTTCCCCCAGCCTATTGAAACACCCAATCATTTATAATAATTGCACACTATTTTGGTAATTCAGGTAAGCCCAGTTCTTTTAAGAATATGTTATGTTTTTTAGTGGCTTCTGTAATTTCTTTTTCTAAATCAACTAAATCTTTGTGAACGACTTCTAGATCTATTTCGGGTTCTGGCACAGCAGTACTGATATAGCGAGAAATATTTAAGTTATATTCATTATCTTTAATTTCATCTAATGTCACTACACGAGAATAGCGTTTTTCTACTTTTCGATATTGATAGGTAGAAACAATTTTTTTAACATTTTCATCAGTTAAAAAGTTTTGATTTTTACCTTTTTCATAGTTTCCTTTACCACTTGCATCAATAAAAAGTATATCATCTGGCTTTTTACATTTTTTTAGAACTATAATGCAAACAGGAATTCCTGTTGAATAAAACAAATTAGCAGGAAGGCCAATAATAGTATCAATATTGCCATCTTCTAATAATTTTGTGCGGATTTTTGCTTCCGATCCACCTCTAAATAATGCCCCATGGGGTAAAATTATAGCCATTGTGCCTGATTGAGACAGGAAATGAAAACCATGTAGTAAAAAAGCAAAATCAGCGGCTGACTTAGGTGCTAAACCATAATCTTTAAACCGGAAATCTTCACCCATAGCTTCACTTGGTGACCACCGATAACTAAACGGTGGATTTGCAACAACAGCATCAAAATTCATTTTTTTGGAAGGATTCATTTCGTTCAAAATATTCCAATCGTTAAGTAATGAATCACCATGATGGATTTCAAATTCAGAATCTTTAATTCCATGCAAGAGCATATTCATTCTAGCTAAGTTATACGTGGTAATGTTTTTTTCTTGCCCATAGATTTTTCCAATACCATGTTCACCAAGTTGTTTGCGTACATTTAATAAAAGAGAACCGGAACCACAAGCAAAATCTAAAACATTTTCTATTCTTTTCTTTTTGCCAGTTGTTGGATCTTGACTATCTAGGGTTACAATTTCCGAAAGAACAGTAGATATTTGTTGCGGAGTATAAAACTCACCTGCTTTTTTACCTGAACCTGCTGCAAATTGCCCAATTAGATACTCGTAAGCATCACCTAACATATCACTTGAAGTTGATAATTCTGAAATCTTTTGTGAAATTGTAGTAATTATAGTACATAATTTTGAGTTTCGTGCTGCATAATCTTTTCCGAGCTTTTCTGAAGACAAATTAATTTCAGAAAAAAGACCTTGAAAAGTACTATCAAACGACTCATTTTCTATATATTTAAAGCCTTTTTCGAGTATATTAAGTAATTCTTTATCTTGTTTTCTTGCAAGCTCACAAATAGTATCCCACATATAAGCAGGTTTAATAATATAATGAGTTTTACGTCGCATTTGCTTTTCAAACGCAGGTATATCTTCTTCATTATTATTATACCAAACAAGCAACGGTGATTTTTCAGTTTGAGGATAATCAGACCCAAGTTCTTTTTTTGCTGCGTTTTTATAATTATCAGAGAGATATCTCAAAAATAGGAAAGAGAACATATAATCACGAAAATCATCAGGATTCATTGAACCTCGTAAATCATTTGCAATTGCCCATAAACCTTTACCAAGTTGTGTCTTATCTGTCATTGCCATTTTTTATTGTTTCCTTATCTTCTTCATGTATAAAACCTGTTAAATTAAAATCATATTTATTAAGAAATGCATATAATATATTTCTAAACAAATCTTTTGAATCCATTCCCATTTCTTTTGGTTCATAGATTGAATAATTACCATGGCTCAACACATTTAAAGCACGCGCATATAATTCTTCATCATCCATATCTTCAATACATGCCGAAAAGTTTTTATATCCAAAAAAAGAAGATGTTTTATCAAAAATATTTCTTAGTATATTAAAATGATATGTATATAAACGACCTGCGTCTGTTGCTTTTTTTAATTCTGCCAACATCGCCAAATGATAGAAAAAAGGTGTATCTCCGGTCGTAGAAAGTTTATATTTTTCTAAATCTTTATCATGATAAAGGAAATATTGTTTAGAGTTTTGCTTACGTAATTCATTACACATTACGTTAAAAAAGAGAGCATGATGTGATGAAATAACTGTTTTTACTTTATTATTTTCATTTTTTAGTAAATTTGATAAATCAGAAGCAACCGATATTGCATTATTATCATCAAGTGAAGAAATAGGATCATCTATATAAATATATTTTACCCATGCATACAATTCATCCCCATCAATAACAAGTTCACAGATAGTAAGAAAGATACACCAAATAAAAATATTTTCTTCACCACGTGAAATTTTTATATCCGTAGCTTCCCCTTTTGAAAAAGTAATATACCACAATTTATAATCTATTTTAAATTGTAAATCACTATAGCGATTAAAATATTTATAAATTTTCTCTTCTAATGCATGTTCTTTAAAGCCATTAAAAAATTTTGAATTAGAATTTATTTTAAGTACTCGTGTTGTATCATTTTCAAGGTCATTATCCCAATAAAAAAGATCTTCTGTATATGCATTAAAATATAAAGTATCTCTATTGTCATGCTCTCTGCCTCTATCTTTAAAAGTCATAGAAAGTCGTGTTTTACCAGTTCCATTATAAGCATAAAGTAACACAAATTTTTTAGATTTAGGATCCTCAGGATTAAGATCACCTCGTAATTTTGTGACAACTTTTTCTAGTGATTTATAAGAAAGTGCTTTACTCATCTAATTACTTCCTGTTGAGACGGAAACAACTGTTGCAATAAACCTTTTTTGTGTTGCTTTAGTGTTTCAATTTTTTTCGATTGCGCAGTTATCAGCTCATCCAAGGAAGTTAAACAATCAGCTACCTTTTGTTGTTCTTTTATTTTAGGTAAATATATTTGGAGAGCCTTAATCATTTGCAGATTTAAACCCCCTCTGCCACCTTCAACTTTTGATATATTTCTTAAAACCTTATACATAGAATCCATTTTATAATACAAAAACTCACTAACAAAAATTTGTGTATTTGGATAAATAGCTCCAACTGATTGATTAGTACATAATTCTATATAATTGATAGCAACAGTGCCTCTTGTTTTACCCTGCCCCGCTAAACCAACTAATATACATTTAGTAGGAATATATTTTGTACTAGAATTTTTTAATCCCAACTCTGTTATTTTTTTTAAAACACTAAAAATTTTCTTTTTATTTAAATCTCCTGAATTCATCCATGGAATATTACCATCCCAATATTCACTTTTAAAACTAAGAGGGGTCCCTCCTGCAGAAACCGATGTAATCTCGCCAAGAGCAAATTGATTCCATTCTCCATCATTCTCAAATTCAGGAAATCTTAACTTCGGAATACTTTCGCCCTCTACAGGGAAAAGTTGTTGTAAGAGTCCTTTTTTATAGTCTTTTAACGTATCAAGCTTTTTTGAATGTAAAGTAATAAGTTCATCAATAGAAGAAAGGCAATCAGCTATTTTTTGTTGCTCTTCTTTTTTTGGAGAAGGTAAAATTATTGAAAAAAAATTATTTTGATTGATATTTAATAAACCATCACTTCTTGCTCCACTAGTAATATATTTTTTTAATTGTTCAGCATGATAATTAGCTTGGAAATATTGTTTATAAAAACTTGCTATATAATATTTTTTTAAGCGAAAACATATAAAAGCATTGGGGGCTGCTACAACATCAAATTTATTTAATTCATAAATACAACCTTGAGGGTATTTCTTTGAATTACCTTTATTATAAGCAAAATCACCTTTTTTTAATAAAATATAATTTTTATATTGTTTTCCTGAAATATCCCGTCCAAATCTTTCTTTTTGAGTTACAAAGCCAAATCCAGCAGCAATACTTACAGTGGGGTATATTGCATCACCGACTTTATCAACTAAATGATTACTCATTTTTAATAATTCTTTAAATTTCCAAGCCTCTGTATCTTGAAACTCGGGGAATCGTAATTTTGGGACTGCTGTTTTAGTTTTACTATTCTTCATAAGCTTTTAATCCTGAGATTTCTCTATCATGTGCCATTTTGTGCAATAAAGGCGATAAATCTTTTACTAATGCACCTTCAGCTTTTGAGCGGACTTTCCAACCTAATTCTAATGGTTCAAATAAATCGGTTAAGGCATCTCCATCAAATATTAATCTCGTTACCACATCAGTAATAAACGCTTTTAAATCAGTTTGTTGCAGTTTATGCTTTTGTGCGATGGTTGCAATTTCAGCATCATATTTTTTGGCTTTAAAAAGCTCATAACCATTGCGAATTTCGTTTTCGGACAACCCCTTGCCTGTTTTTAAAGTTGCAATATATTCTGAAATATTCTCTTTTTCTTCTATAAATTTTGAATCGGAAGCTATTAAACCTATTAATTCTTCACGTGATACATTTTGTTTTTCTGGTGTATTTTGAGTATACTCAGATATTAATTGCATAATATAATCGTAATCAATCATGGCTGAAGCAAAAAGAACAAATTCAAAATCAAGATTCTGAATTATATCCGTCGTTTCTTCTTTCCATGAGGTATCTTGTTTTAATTTAAGTCGTGCAGCAGTCTCTAAATACACACCCCTAAAACTATACAAATCATCTTGCGGTAAAACTTGTTCAACTTGCTCTTTTTCATCTTCTGTTAAATCTGTATATTGATCTATCTGTGTTTTTAATCGTTGAACTTCTTTAAATAAATTGACAAATTGCCCCCGAGATTCATCTCCTTTAAGATTTGCAACTTCTTCTGGAGCACATTTTAGACCTTGAGATGTCATAAATGTATTTAAACTTGAAACAGCTTCATCTAATTTTGTAATTATGACTGGAGCAGGATCAACTAACCAAATTTCTTTTTCTCTATTATTTTCTTCACCAGAAAACAGAGCTATAGCTTCATTAACTGCGTCTTGTTGACCGCGAAAATCAAGTATATTTCCATAGGGTTTTGTATCATTTAATACACGATTTGTCCGTGAAAAAGCTTGAATTAAACCATGGTATTTAAGAGTCTTATCAACATAGACTGTGTTTAGATATTTTGAATCAAACCCTGTTAAAAGCATATCAACAACAATTGTAATGTCTATTTTTTTATTATCAGAATAATCAGAATTAGAATATTGCTGATCTTTTATGCGTTTTTGAATATCCTGATAATAAAGGTCAAAATTAGCAATATCATGATTAGTCCCATATTGAAAATTATAATCACTGATAATTTCTTTTAGAGCCTGTTTTTTTTCTTCTGGTTTTTCTTGATTATCTAACTTTTCTTGCAGTAGATCTTCTTGTATCTGCAAAATATCTTTGTTGCCATCAGCAGGCGGAGAAAATACGCAGGCAATGTTTAAAAGCACATATTTAGGATTCTCTTCTAATTTCTTAGTTTGAATTAGTTTAAATAATTTATAATATTCGATTGCTTGATTTATAGACGAAGTTGCAAACAACGCATTAAACTCTCGATTTGCGGTAGCTTTATAATGTTTTTCTAAAATAGCATTTACAATGGCTTCTTGACTTAATGACTCTCCCGGTTTTGGTATCAATTTGCCTTCTGGTTTATAATATTCAATATGAAACCGAAGAACATTTCTGTCTTCTATAGCATTTGTTATTGTATATGAATGGAGCAATTTTTGGAAAATATCCTCTGTAGTTCTATAAGACTTTTCCTGTCCCTCTATTTGTACTTGACTCGCATTTTCTTCAAAAATTGGCGTTCCTGTAAATCCAAACAACTGCGAATTGGGAAAAAACTCTTTTATTGCAAGATTATTTTTTCCAAATTGAGAGCGATGACATTCATCAAAAATAAAAACAACTCTGCTCTTTCGTAGTGGTTCTAAGCGTTCTTTATAATTTTTTTTATTTGTGCCATCTAAAGCAATCCCTAATTTTTGAATTGTTGTTACAATAACTTTATCTGCATAATTAGTAGATAAAAGTCTTTCTACAAGTGTTTCGGTATTTGTATTTTCTTCTACACAGCCTTTTTGAAATTTGTTAAATTCTTGTCGTGTTTGTCTATCAAGATCTTTTCGATCAACTACAAAAAGACATTTTTTAATATCGTCATTATCTTTAAGCAATGTTGAAGCTTTAAATGAAGTCAGTGTTTTACCACTTCCGGTTGTATGCCAAATATATCCGTTGCCACGATTTTGATGAATGCAATCAACAATAGCTTTTACAGCATAAATTTGATATGGACGCATCATCATTAGCTTTTGCTCACACTCAACAAGAACCATATAACGACTTATCATTTCACCTAATGTGCACTTTTGCAAAAAGTTATCAGAAAAATCATCAAGATGCGTTATTTTTTTATTATCTTTATCTGCAAATTCATATAATGGTAAAAAATGCTCATCCGCATCAAAACTAAAATATTTAGTGTTATTATTTGCAAAATACCAGGTGTTACTGCGATTACTTACAACAAATATTTGCATAAAGCACAAAAGTGTTCGCCCATAACCGTTTCCCCGCTCATTTTTATATTCAACTATTTGCTGCATTGCTCTACGAGGGCTAATAGCTAAAGCTTTTAATTCTACTTGAACAACCGGTATACCATTAATTAAAAGAATAACATCATATCTTTGATTACTGTTTTCAGTATTTATTCGCAACTGATTTACACACTCAAAGCTATTTTTACACCAGTCTTTTGTGTTTACTAATGTATAATTTAAAGGCGTGCCATCTTCTCGCTCAAAAGAGTTGCGCTCTCGAAGTTTTTTTGCAGATTTAAAGACATCAGGACTAACAATATCATCTAACAACCGTGCAAATTCAGAATCTGTAAAGTTAACTTTATTTAATGCATTAAATTTCTCACGAAAGTTTTGGTTTAAAGAATCTAAATCACAAATATCATCTCTATACACATATTTTAATTCTTGTAACTTTTTAATAAAATTATCTTCAATTTGTCGTTCTTTTGTCATTGCTCTACCTTACAGTATTTGGTAATTTCTTAGTAGCTGTGGAATACCTACTATATTAAACCATTTTCAGGTTTCTTGCCATTCTTGATAGAGCCAATACTTAAATTTATTTATTATCTTTTAATGTAGAATATTTTAATTCACTCGGCAAAAAACGATCTATTTCTTTATCTGAGGTAGTAAAATCCTCTCCTTCGACATTTTTACCTCTTAATCGTCTTTGTGCTTCTTTATAACATCGTCGTGATCGATATGGAGCTTCTGCATAGATTTTTTCTACTTCATTTACTAAACCATCACTTTTTTGCTTGATTAAATCTGAAGATATATTTTCAGTAACAATATCCGCCATAAGATTTATATATTTTTCTCTTATTAGTAATAGTTTATTAGCTGTCGTTTCATGTTGTTTATACTTATTATTAGGATTGAATACTAAAGTACATATAAACAAAATTAACGCACTTAATGAAAACAAAGAAGAAAAAATATTACAGACCCCGATATTAAAAAAAATATTACCAAACGTAATAATTACAAATGTTAAACCAATTAAAATAATATTTACAATAGCATATATAACCTTACCTATAGCAGCTTTTTCTTTACATATTTCATGAATCTTCATGGTATATACTACATTTGCAAAATTTTGTCTTAAAACTGATAAATTCGTAAAATCAATCATATTAACCTCTTATTATTTTTCGAAAAGCTTGTTTACTTAGATATTCACTACCAAATTTTTTTTTAATACAATTATATAACTCTTGATTATTAACTGATTTCTTCGTTTCAAAAACATCAACGCCAAAAGCTTCTTTGTATCCTTGGAAACCATGAGAATAATCATTCCATGGTTTTTTTTTATTTAAACAATAAGACCGTATCCAATAGAAAAACGGATTTACTAAATTGATTATAAATTCTTTTAAATTATATCCATGAGGCAAATAGTCTTTCGCAAGTTCAGGAATACACAAGCAGAGAGAAAAATCAGAATTTATATGTAAATCACTTATTTTTAGATCAGATTTATTAAGAATCCTATGTAGATTTTCGGGATATAAATAAACAGTAGGAATTAAATCTATATTATCAACTAAAAGATCTATCTTGATTTTGTAATTACCTTTTAAAGCGACACCCTTATAACTACTATTTAATTTATATATTCCTTCAATTATATTTTTATTATTAAAACATAACTTAGGTTGATTATTATTTAACCAATCTAAGTCTATCTTAGAAGGTCTTAAAATCATTAATTTTCTAGCCATGGTCGAGGAGTAGAAAATATATTATTATCAAAACTATTTGTTTTTGAACTATCTTCTACTAAAGGGAATTCATTACCAAAAATTTTTCTAAATTCTTGAGAAGCTTCGTTTTCCTCTCCATCATCAATATAATTAATTGCTTTTTCAATACGTTTTAATACAGTTTCAACATAGGATTTATTATCTGAAGAACATTTTGATCTTATGAATTCGAAATATTTTTGTAATATTTCTTCTATTTCTAACTGATCTACTTTATTACTAGCAAGGAAATCGATTGCCCAATCTTGAATAGAACATGACTTTATAGAAACAGAAGTAGTAAAGTTTCGCCATTTTTTAACCATTTTACATATCTTACGGGTCAACCCATCACTATTTTTATTACTTTCATTAAAAGCATCAATTTGAGCTCTAGGGTTAAATACTTCCCAACTTCCACCATTTTCGGTATTTGGGATTTTAAAACTATTATCATCCTGTTCAAATGCTGGTAATAATTCAATATTATGGGTACTATCTTCAAATTGAAGCAGTATAACTTTTCCCCAACTTTTTATTTTATCAGTTGTCGTATATTTTTCTTTTAATATGCTTTTGACTTCTTCTAATAACGCTGATTGTCCATTACTTTGATAATTATTAAATTTTTCAAAAGTTTCTTGTGGTAATTTAATCAAAACATCAACATCTTGATCTTTTGTAATCGGTCTAATATTTGTTTTTAATTTGTACGATCCAAATAAAAATTTAGTTGATCCATCATAATTACAATCATAATAATAATCATGAACTTTTTTACATACCCCTGTATACTTTGTTTTAGCTTCATCTTTTTGTTTCGTTGTTAAAGTAATCTTCTCTATAAATTGGTTAAACTCTTTTTCCATTAATACTCCTCACCTGTTAAGTTACTACTTAATTTTGAAATAATCAAATTTTTTTTCCCCCTCCCCCCGTTACCGCTCGTACAAATAGCGATATGGAAACTTGCGTTAGCAAAAACCCGAGTGACTTTAGGCACGAGGCTTTCGAAGCGGAAGCGGAGGTTGTAATAGCGCGACCCTCGAAGAGGGGATTTGCCAAAGATGCAAGCGAAAAAAAACTTAAAAACACTTGTAAATGTTTTTTAATATCATTACTATTTATAAATAATTGAACAGGGGTGCTCCTAACGAGCTGAGAATATACCCTTTGAACCTGATCTGGATAATGCCAGCGCAGGGAGGCGGTTTTCATGTATTTATGTAAACAAAAAATCGTAACAATACCTCAAACTCTATATTCTAAAAGACAAATCTCTAAATTGGTGGTTCTCCTGTTCATAAAACTTAGGAGGAACATATGTTAGAATACAATGTTTCAAAAGGAATTTTAGATTCTTATCACACAAAATTAAAGAGTGCGTTGGACTCAGATGCAATTATTGTAGGTTCAGGACCATCTGGGCTTGTTGCTGGATATTTTTTAGCTAAAGCTGGAAAAAAAGTGGTAATGTTTGAGCGCGAACTTGCCCCTGGTGGTGGAATTTGGGGTGGTGGTATGTTTTTTAATGACGTTATGGTTCAAGAAGAAGCGGCCACTATTTTATCAGAAATAGGAGTAGAACTTCCTGAGGTAAAAGACAATTTTTATACTATCGATTCGGTTTACCTTGCATCTACTCTTATTTCTAAGGCTGTAGAAGCTGGGGTAACACTTCTTAATATGATAAGTATCGAAGATATTATTTTTGCAAAAGACGAAAGTATTGGTGGAGTTGTTTTAAATTGGGCTCCTGTACATAAAGAGCATATGCATGTAGATCCTCTTATGGCTATAAGTCGTTGTGTCTTAGATGCTACCGGCCATCCATCTGAAATTGTAAATGTGTTAACCCGAAAAAACGAAATAACACTTAATACAAAGACTGGTAAGGTTATGGGCGAGAGATCTTTAAAATGTAAAAAAGCCGAACTTGCCACGGCTGAAAATACATGCGAAATTTATCCTCGTCTTTTTGTTAGTGGAATGGCTGCAAATGGCGTAGCCGGAGCTTACAGAATGGGACCTGTATTTGGCGGAATGATCCGGTCAGGGAAAAAAGTAGCTGAGCAAATGTTACAGTGCATTGATACTGAAGCTCCTATTTATGATTAACGTAGCTTAGATTGAATACGTTTTTTAACCCCTTCGAACTCGAGGGGGTTAAAAGGCCTTACATAGAGTTTTACTTGTTACTTGATTTCCAGAACCTATGATTTTTATCAAGAAATACAACATAAAAGGTATTGCAATCAAAGCGATACTTTAATTTTTTATTATTACAAAACAAATCTTCATATTGTTTGGGAATTGTAAATCCTACTAAACGTGTTGCTTGCTCTAGTCTAAATCGCCCCCAAATAACTTGATGCGGAATATGTAAAGGAAACTTAAAATCAGTTTTTACGGGAAAAGAGCCATATTCAACTAAAATACCATTTCTATGTTTTCCAGAACCTATTTTTTCATTTTTCCAGTGTTCTAATGAAAATTTGCAATAATTTTTCAGCTTATCTAAAAGTTTTGCCAATTCTTCCTGTGTCCAATCTTTAAAATCTTGACCAACTCCTTGAGAATTATCAAAATATGAAAAATTAAATTTACACCTGCAAACAATATCGTTTGTCTTGTTATCGAGACTTTCAGTCGGTATTGAATCTAAAAAACTTTCTTTTCTCTTATTAGAAAACTTGTTCATACTTTAGGGACACCTCCAATTTTACCACTCCGATAGACCGGTTCTAGAGGACGATCATTTCTAATTATATCGCCGGGAAGTTCATCTAGACGATATAAATAACTTTCATTTGCTTCTTTGTTGACTAATACCGTGCGGTATTTACCCAATGTATTAAGGATTTCAGAATTATGTGTTGTAAATAATAATTGTGCATTATGAGGATTTGTTTCTTTATTTGTAAATAAGTCTATTAATAACGGCAATATATCTGGATGCAAATTAACATCAAACTCGTCTAAAACAAAAACACCCCCCACTTCAAGTACCCCATAATAAAAAAATAGTTGATTATATAAACTTCTTGTCCCAGAAGATTCTAATTCAAAAGGAAGCTCATACTCTTTTTTATTATTTTCATGAACAAAATATGGATTATATTCAATATTGTCTTTATCTATTTGAACTTTTTTAATCTTTATATCTTTAATTCCTAAATCAAATTTTTTTAAGATATCTTTTGTAAAAGCAAACGCTTCGGGATAATCATAATAATTTTGATTAATTGAATGCAACTCAGCAAAAGGTTGTGAATTTCTAATAATATCATTTGTATTATATATCAATTTTGGAAGCGTAGTATTTAACGGTATTATTTTTTCAAAAAAAGAATATACAACAGCAAGCTCTTTTATTTCATACTGATGCGCCGTACTAATAATTGAAGCATTAGATCTCAATTTAATTTTTTTAAGTTCATCAAACTCTGTAATTGTCTCTACTTTATTTTTAGTTCGTGTAAATAGCGTTTTTGAGCGCTTAACTGTCTTTGACAACTTTTCACTGAGTATTTCATTTTTTGTTATCGATAAATCATATTGATATACAATGCCATCGACTGAAAATTCCACACAAAACTCTGATGGATTAGTATTATTAAAAAAAGTTTTATAGCCTATTGGTGCATCTGGCTTTAACAAAAAAGAATCACGACAAAACAATCTAAGAAAATCAAGAACTTTTAAGGCATTAGATTTACCTGCCCCATTTGCACCTTTTACGCAGAGAACATTTGTAAAATCTTTATTATTTGATATTTCTTGAGGACATGATTTACCTAACTTAAACGAAACTTCAAGGCCTTCTTTAAAACAATAAAAGTTTTTAGCACTGTATGACAACAACATCTTTATACCTCTCAAATATATATACAAGATATATACAATGTACTACCAATAGCTGTATTTTACCATAGCTAATTAATAATTTTTGACATATTTGTCAATAAATATGGCTAAAACATAAAAAACAAGTTTTTTAAAAAATATTCAGCCTAAATAGGTATCTTGAATTGAACTGTTTCCATTTTGGAAAGAATTCAATCTTTTGTAAGTTCATATTTTTAATATTTAAAATCTAATGTGTGTACCATTTACTATGTTACCCTAAAATTTCATTTTATATTATAAAATAAAATTACTATAACAAATCTTTTATAAACAGATCTTGACGTAAATTTTGACATTTATTTAACTTATTGTTTTACCTAAAATATCACGATAGTAAATCTTAGAAAGATCAATTGCTCTTTGTTCGATATTAGCCTTGGTCCATACTTCATTGGCTTCCACGAATTTATTAATCCAAGAATAAGAAGATTTTAAATACACTTTCTTCTTTTGAAGATAGCTTTGATCACCAGCTTCTTCATTTAGCGTTTCTTCTAATATTATTAAGTTGCCTATATTGAATGAGTTCTCACCTGTTGATTCTGGGACAATATGTTCAATGCTTCCATTATCAGAAAAAACATCCTTATTATCATAAAAAGAGTTTAATTTTTGTATTGCATATTTAGTTTTTACATTATTGAGTTTAGTTTTTCTAGTGTAATTCAAGGAAACAAATCCTTTCGAAAATTGATCAAAACCTGGAAATAATGTATTTAATGGTTGAATCAGCAATTGATCGATTGTTTTTTGTGATTCAGATTTGTCTTTACATCTTCTTACTTGAATAGCAAATTTTGCATATATGCCTTCAAATTTATTTGTCCTCCCCGAAACAACTGCATTATATGCAAAATGAAAATTTTCTAAAAACAGTATTGTTTCTTTAAATTTTTTAGTAGAAATATACTCCTTTTTTTTGATATTAAATAATGCTAGTAAAGCAATTCTAACCTGAACAATATTAAAATAATTCATCAAAACATTTAAACTTTGTACTAACCAAAAGTATTCTTTTCTATTTTCATAGTCTTCTCGTCTCGGATTAAGTATTTTAATATAGTTTTCTGCATTTTCTTCGATTTCACAAAGGAACTGCTTATATCTTTCCTTTGTTTTAGGTTTTATTGCCTTTTGAAAATTATCATAAAGTTTAGTAGCTGAAGATTTTGTATATGTTGATATCCAAAAATGCCTGTAATAAGTTGCTAACCCAACCGTTTCATCTCGAGAAACTAAAATTTTCTTAATATCAGCCCATTTTTCTTCTGCATAATCAGCAGGTTCTGTCTTTTCTAATACTTCAAAGATTTTATTTTTTATTAAATCAACATGAGACAATCGTTTTCCTTTTGCATTGAGTATTTCAAAGATCATGTTAGCGTTTTTTTTATCAGGCGTTGAAATAGAAATAAAAGTAGTGCCCAATATCTGATCTCTTAAAGTTTTAAGTATATCTACATATTTTAACTGATCAACTTCATCACTTCCCAGTTTTTTCTTTAAATAAAGTTTTAATTTTTTATCATCTAACCTATCATATAAATATTTAAAAGAATCTCTAATGCATTCTTCTTCTTCTGTAGTTGGGTCTTGTGCATCAAGTTTTTCTCTATCTTGAATGTAAAACGAAAAGTATGGATAGTGTGTCTTACTTTCTAATACCCTTATATCTTCTCCATCATCATCTTGTGTCATAATGTATCGAAAAACTTGCTCACTCAGTTTTTCCTCACCTATACTTCTAAATCTATCTGACAAAGCAGAAAACAAAATAGTAATGGTCGTAATTCGTTGTTGTCCATCCACAACATAAATAGATTTGTCTTTATTTACTGAATCTGAATAATCACCAATAAAAAGCATTGTTCCTAAAAAATAACTTTTTGTTTCCAATTTACCATCACATATACGTAAACAATCAAGCATATCATCAATAAATTCTTGATAATTTTTTTTATCCCAAGAATAATCTCTTTGGAATCTTGGAATAGAAAATTGACTACCTGAAATAAGTAATGCCTTAATGTTTTTATCTTTTGGTTTTATATTCATAAATTCTCCCTTTATTTTTTACCATAGTTATCTTTATACGGTGCAAATTGAAGATACTTCCTGCTGTTTTTGATTGCCAAATCTCATTTTTATGCCTTTTTAATATTTGCATTTTCACTAACTATAAAATTATATTCCTAAGCAGATTATCATTCAATTGCGCATCTAGCTCCTTTAGTAAAATAAAATAATGATTTTCTATCTGCAAACATCCTCCCCTCCCCCCCGTTACCGCCCGCACAAATAGCGATATGGAAACTTGCAGTAGCAAAAACCCGCAGTGGCTTTTTAGCCACAAGGCTTTCGGAGCGAGAGCGGAGGTTGTAATAGCGCGACCCTCGAAGAGGGGATTTGCCAGAATGAAACTCATTCCACGACAAGTTTCACAAAGTAGCAAAGCTCGGCAAGACAAACTTGCACCCCCACCTCCCCCCCTATTTTCCCTTTTTTCTCGTTTTCTTTACTAATTGAAAAGATACTTTAATTCTGCTAAAGTGTCGGTATGGTTATAGCTTCAATAGACATGAAGGACGGCAAGGTCGTCCAGCTTAAAAACGGCAAAGAAAAGATGCTCGAAAGAGACAATGCCGACGAATTAATTACAGATTTTAATCGCTACGGTGAAGTCGCTGTTATAGATTTAGATGCTGCATTGGGTAACATGATTACCGAGGGCAAACGTAAAGGGCAGACTGAAAATACTGCTATGCTCAAAAGCATTTTACGCAAGGGAAACTGTCGTGTAGGTGGTGGAATTAGAGACGTAAAAAAAGCAAAAGAGCTTATTTCTTGGGGAGCCGAAAAAGTTATTATTGGCTCTGCTGCATGGAACAAAGATCCTAAAGACAGTAATTCGTACCTTAACACTGAATTTTTAGATGAACTTACACAGGCTATTGGCCGTGACCATATTATTATTTCGATTGATGCAATAGACGGCAATATAGCAATAAAAGGATGGACTGAAACGGCAGGGATTCCTGTTGTAGAGGGTGCCAAAGCTGCCGAAAAATATGCACATGAACTGTTGTTTACCTGTGTAGAAAAAGAAGGTTGCATGCAAGGCACCGATATAGATACCGTAAAAAAATTACGGGAAGCAGTTCATTGTCGGCTTGTTGCAGCTGGCGGCGTTAGTACTCTTGAAGAAATTATCGCCCTTGAGCGAATGGGCGTTGATGTTCAGCTCGGAATGGCTTTATATACTGGAAAAGTTTCTCTTAAAGATGCTTTTATTGAATGCTTGGACTGGGAAAAAGTTGCAAATCAAGGCGGTATGATTCCGGTAATTGCACAAAGTGTAAATGGCGAAGTCTTAATGATGGGTTATGCAAACAAACAAGCCTTTGAAAAAACATTTGAATGTAATCGACTCACTTTTTGGAGCCGCTCTCGTGACGAACTTTGGACCAAAGGTGATACTTCGGGCAATTCATTAAACGTGGTTAAACTGAGAGTTGATTGCGACCGTGACACTGTTTTAGCAACAGTAGTCCCAGTAGGTCCTTCTTGTCATACAGGAAACTGGACGTGTTTTACTACATCTGCAGACGAAAAATCTACTATGGAGCGTTTGTATAGCATAATTAGCGAGCGTTTTGCTAATCCTAAACCCGGTTCGTACACAGCAACTCTTACAGACGAGAGAGTGCGCGAAAAAGTTATGGAAGAAGCAGAAGAAGTTACTGATGACGCCGAAACAAAAGACGAAGTTATTTGGGAATGTGCCGATCTTCTCTACTTTTTAAGTGTTCTTATGTATAAAGAAGGCGTAAACTGGCAAGACGTATACGATGAATTAGATCGTCGACACAAAAAATAACGTTTGTACTAGCACATAATTAGTTTGCTTTTATCGCGCAAAACAGGAGCGTTTTATGAAAATTATTAATTCAGATACATTGACTGAAGACTTTTTTGAACCACGCGAAATGGGAGATGCTCAAGAAGTCGCAAAAAACGTTATAGACAGTGTACGAAAAAATGGCGATGCAGCTCTTAGAGAATTTTCTGAGAAGTTTGACCAAGCAGCTCCTTCAACTCTTGAAATTTCAGAAGGCGATATGAAAGCCGCAGCCGATTCACTAAAAAAAGACAATCCGGAATTATATAAAGCCCTTGAGTTCTCGGCAAAACTAGCGCTAAAGTTTGCAAAACGACAAGCCCAGTCATTTGAAGACTTTGAAATGGAAATTGAACCAGGTCTTTTTACCGGCCAAAAAACAATTCCCGTTAGCAGAGCAGGCATTTACGTTCCTGCAGGACGTTTCCCACTTATTTCGACCGTTATTATGACAACAAGCCCCGCACTCGCTGCAGGCGTAAAAGATATTGTATTTTGTACTCCGCCACGCATTCATCCAGACGATATTGCTGCCGCTCAAGCAGCTGGCGATAAACCTCGTGCTTTTGTCGGTGGAAAACCATATGCTGATAGTAATATTCTCGCAACTGCCTATATTTGTGGACTTAGAAAGGCCTATGCTGTTGGTGGGGCTCAAGCAATCGCAGCCATGGCTTATGGAACTGAAACTATTCCAAGTGTTGATGTTATTGCAGGACCAGGGAACAAATACGTTGCCGATGCAAAAAAACAAGTTTATGGCAAAGTTGGTATCGATTTACTCGCAGGTCCTACAGAAGTATTTGTCATTGCCGATTCAACTGCAAAACCTGAATGGGTTGCTGCAGATTTACTTGCACAAGCAGAGCATGACATTGTTGCACAGCCTGTTATGGCAACAACCGACAGAGCATTAGCAGAAAAAGTTTCTGAGCAAATTGAAAAACAACTTAAAACGCTTTCTACTGCCGAAAATGCTCGCCAAAGCATTGATAATTGTGGCGTGATTATAATTACCAAGACAATTGAAGAAGCAGCAGAACTTGCAAACCGAAAAGCCCCGGAGCATTTAGAACTTGCTATGGAAGCAGGGGCGACGCGCGATAAAATACAGCATATGGTTCACAATTACGGATCTCTTTTTATTGGCCATGAAGTTGCCGAAGTTTTTGGCGACTATGCAGCCGGATTAAATCACACATTACCAACTTCTGGTGCTGCCCGATTTACCGGAGGCTTAAGTATTCGTTGCTTTTTAAAAACCTGCACTACTTTACGAGCAGAAACAAACGCCGATGGCTCTAAAAAGGAAGGACCAAAAATGAGCGCACAAGCCTCTGTACTTATGGGCAAAGCCGAAGGTCTTGCCGCACATGCCGAAGCGGCACACAAAAGGCAATAAAAAAAACGCATATCGTTATGATATGCGTTTTCTTATCTTACTGGCTTTATGCGTAGTAATCTGATTCTTGACCAGTTGCCGCTTTATAGGCCGCTTTGTATTCAGCTTGATGTGCATCATGTTGCGCAGTTAGCGCATCCATAACTTTTTGAACAACTTCACTTTTTTTGTCTTCTACATCATCACTTAAAGATGCCATTGCTTCTTTTCTAAATTTTCTACATTCCATTACAGGGCTAGCGCTTAAGATTATTGTATCTTTAGTAACAAGATCTTGCGTCATCTCTTCTGGATTTTCTGGATTTAAACGAAGGCAATTACCATTAATAGAAACAAGTATCATATAATCGAATGTTCGTAAATATGAATCTATTTCGCGCAAACCAGTACGTGTTTCTGGTTTATTTGGGCGATATCGTGTGCCACTAGGGAAAACTAAAATAGGATGTCCATTTTTCTTGCAATGGTCCATAGCACGCATAGCTGCCATATTTATTTTTTTACTTTTTTCCATTTCAGCATCAAAATCAGCTTGGCTCTCATGAGCTTTAAGTGAACGACTTGGATAAATTACAACACGAGAAAAAGCTTCTGCCCAAGCTTTTACAGCAGGATTTGCTTCGTTAAGCTTCATTCCCGCTATTGCAACAGTACTAAGTGATAAATCCTTGCAAAAATCATCTCCATATTCTTCAAGCATGTAGCAATAAGCAGGTAAATCCATATTACTAAAATGTTCAGAAAGTATTAACCCTCGTTTACCGCTTTTTACTAAATCATAAAATTTACGAAAATTTTCTAAACCATTAATTTTGCTACCTTCAAGCAAATTTTCTTTCATCATAAGTTTCATAAACTTTCGTGACTCAAGATTAGCTTCTTGGTACACATTTTCAGTTGTAATTACATCCGGTGCAACCGAGGCTGCAAGAAGATCTTTTAAAAAATAACCATATTTTTCTATTAAAGGTATCCCGTTCATTATTCCTCCTATAAATACTATAAGTATTTACATGTTACTTTAAATTTTCAGAATTTAGACATGCAAGTTCTGGTAACACAAAATGCCCATCTTTTCTAATAAGAACATCATCAAACCAAATTTCTCCACCACCATATTCAGGTCTCTGAATTAGAACTAGATCCCAATGAATAGCTGATTTATTGCCATTATCACAATCATCATAGCTATTTCCCGGAGTAAAATGTATTGAGCCATCTATTTTTTCGTCAAATAACGTTTCTTTCATTGGTTTTTGAATAAATGGGTTTACACCAATTGCAAATTCTCCAACATATCTAGCCCCTTCATCAGTATCTAGGACTTTATTAATTCGGTCTGTATCGTTAGATGTTGCTTTTATAATTTTTCCGTTTTTAAAAGTAAATTGAATCTGCTCATAGGTAAAACTATCTTTTAGAGATGGTGTATTATACGTGATAACACCGTTTACAGAGTCTTTTACAGGAGCTGTGTACACTTCACCATCTGGAATATTCATTGTACCATCACATTTAATAGCCGGTAAGCCTTTAATACTAAAACTCAAATCAGTATCTTTTGCAACGAGTCGCACTTTATCTGTTTTTTGCATAAGAGCAACAAGAGAGTCCATAGCTTCTGACATTTTGCTGTAATCTAAATTACAAACCTGAAAATAAAAATCTTCGAAAGCTTCTGAACTCATGTTTGATAACTGAGCCATTGCAGAAGTTGGATATCGTAAGACACACCAACGAGTATGTGACAATCGCTGTTTCATATGTACTGGCTGAAAATAATATTTATAGTAATTATCAATATTCTCTTGAGGAACATCTACCCATTCACTTTGATTGCGTAAAGCAGAAAAACCGATGTAACAATCAGCTTGTTTCATTTTATACAAGTCAATATCTGCCCATTTTTTGAGCATTTCTGGAGTTGCCCCCATGAGTAATTCCCGCTCAACTCTTTTATCATTAAGCGTAACTAATGGATATGCCCCAACTTTATACGTTTCTCTAATAAGAGCTTCAACTAAATCAGCGGCAAGGTTTGTATTTTGAATAAGTACAAATTCGCCTTTTTTTGCCGCCACCGAATATGTAATTAACGTATGTGCAAGTTTATCAATTTGAGAGTTTTTCATAGAAAATGATTATATCCTACATAAAGTTTTTTGTCTAATTAGTAAGATTTTTTATCCAGTGTTCATTGCGCATCCATATTGTTGCGTAAAGGATTTTTACTAAATCTGCAAGTTTAATAACCGCAAACATAAGGACAGGCCCCCACAAAGTATATTTTGATATCAAAAGAATACCAGGTAATGCAATGAGTAAGTTTATTGACAAATCCATAGTTGCTCCCATAAGAGTATCTCCACCTGTTCGAGAAATACCTAATAAAACATTTAAATACACCCATACTGCAACATAAAATGCGTTTACCAATAACATTTGAGTTGCAATGTGCCGAGCGCCATCACTCAAATTACCAAACACAACAGGAATCATAAATATTCCAAGAGTGCAACAACCACCAAAAAACATACCAAAAACTAAAGCCCCACTTGTAAACCATGTTTTTTGCTCCCGAGCTTCTTCAAGTTTTCCTGCCCCCAAAGTGCCACCAAGCATAACTCCTATTGCTGTTTGAACACCACTTATGCAAATTAAAAACAGATTAGCTATTGCAAAACCTGCACCCATACCAGAAATAACTTCAGCACCTCCACGGCCGTTATAAATAGAAGAAGTAAAAGTCTCTACAAGTATCCAACTCATTTCGGATACTAAAATCATTGCAGATTTTTTTAGTATATTACCGATTAAGCGCAGTCTAACCTTAAAAATATTACGAAATTTACTAAAAAACGGAGGGTTGGTAATATAGCAGTAACCTAAAAAAACAAGGGCTTCTAGACTGCGTGCAATAATTGTAGCAATTGCAGCACCTCGAACTTCGAGCCGCGGAGCTCCTAAATTTCCGTAAATAAAAATCCAGTTAAAAAACGTATTTACCAGTGTGGCTCCAACAGAAATATACAGAGGAGCTTTAACTCGCCCAGTTTCTCGTAAAGAAGTCGAAATGGCCATTGAAAAAGGAAGTGGTAGCCATGTAAATGCTATTAACTTCATGTACAAAGAACCTTGTGCAATAATTGCATCAGCATTCGCATTTCCACGTACCATAAATTGTAATGCCCATTGTGCACCAGAGAAACAGTACGCAAAATACAGTATTCCAAGCAACATTAAAACAACAATTTTATAGCGATACACATGTTTCATATCATCGTCTGATTTTGCACCATTATACTGTGACATAAAAATACCACCAGCAACGCACATCGTATTTGACAAAACCAGATACACCATATTAATCTGGCCAGAAACATTTACTCCTGACATTTTTATATCACCAAGCCCAGCTACCATAAAATTATCAATAAGGGAAACTAAATTTTGAATGAGAAGTTGCGCCATTACCGGCAGCGCTAACAAAAGCGCCCGCTTATAAAATGACCACGAACCAAATTTATTGTTCATAAATCTCCTTCGAATAATCTTTAATGACTTTACTATTTACTTGCATTTTTAACTTTCGTATTATAAGCTAACAATTAAAAGGATACAACCCATGGGATTTTCACTTATATTTAAAACTGATAAACATAATCGCGGAATACTAACTATTAGCTTTCTTTATAGAACTTTATTCGTTTTTATGTTTCTAGTTTTTGTAGCAACATTTTTTATGGATATTTTTTCAGGACACAAACCTGTTTTAACCTCAATTTTAGTACTTTTCTGCATTGTAGGTCTTTTATATCGTGAATGTTGGGTTTTTGATTCAATAGAAAAAACAGTCTCTTATTCAATTGGAATAGTACCTTTTGTAAAAAAAACAACTATTCCTTTTTCGAATATTGATTCCATTTGCATTGTTTCAATAAAACATACAAAAGACAATATTCAACAAATGCAATCACAAATAGTAACAAACAATGGGAATCAACTTCCTGAATTAGAAACTGTAAAGCCAAGAAGTGCTAGTCCTTTTACCGAACGAACAAAAAAAATAGCACAAATTCTTGAAAAGCAAATTGAATATATTACACTTTAATGATATAATTTTTTTCTCACGATTTAAGTTATCGGGGCATTAGCTCATCTGGTAGAGCGTCTGGTTCGCAATCAGAAGGTGGTCGGTTCAAGTCCGATATGCTCCAGGCGACTTTTCTAAGAAAAGTCGCAACACATTATCTACCTAATATGGTGAGAGTTGCACGGTGTGCAATTCTCTCTTGAAAATTGTTTTACAATTTTCACCACATTCTAAGTTGCAAATGATAAACCCCTGGTCTAACGCGATATGATTCAAGAGTATCTGACCCACAAGCTCCAGTTCCGACACCACGTTGTGCAATATCTAAATTCAAAATATAGAAACCTCCAGAACGATCACAACACTGTGACAAATCTGTAAGTCCATTCATATGGTCATGTTCCCATAAATCTATATCAGTATATTTACTATAACTAAAATTAAACGGCACATCTCCTTCAATATGAACTGGAACAGCCGGAGTACCATCGCTCATAAGGCTCCCCTCTTTTGGAAACAATATTAGTTTGCGGACTTCACACCTATTTCCATTATGCTGAGGAACAATATACGGGACATCCAAATCATTTACATGTCTAGTATACAATCCTAACGCAGCTCCTTCGCAACGGTCATTATAACATTCATGAGGCCCTCGCCCATACCACTGAACAGTATCATATATAGAACTAATTTGAGATGTAATACCAACTCGTGGATATTCAGAAACCTCTTCATTCAAACTAAATTCGATATTCCAAACAGTTCCCGCTTTTTTACCCGGAGCAACAAAGCTTGAAACACGTCGGACAAAACTTCCTATTTTTTTATGTTCTTTTGCAGCTGGACCTGTATATAAATCTGATTGCAAAACAAGTTGTCCTTTATCAGCATTAAATTTCATGTTCTCTTCGGTAATTTGCGATAAATCTGATTCTATCCATTTAAGAGCAGGTTTTTCTTTAAAATAAAATTCGAAGAGAGGATTATGCTCTTGCCCTTTTAATGCCTTTATAAACTCATTTTCTGTTGGAGCTCTAAATACTTGAGGCTTAGAACCAGCGACTATTAAATTTACAGTTTCACAAGGCATATCCGTAGGTTTTAGTTTTACTTTTCCATATTGATCTGCAAAAGCGGCTGCAAAAGAATCTTGCATACCCGATTCTAATACAAATTCACTCCAAGTACATACAGAGTCCTTTTTGCAACATACAGTATCTTTTTTATATACTACATCTACATGAATAACCAATTCGCCAGGATTTTGCAATTTTGCGTTGCAATCAAAATACCACTTAGCAAGTTTTTCTGTATAAGGAATTTTTACAACACCTTTTTTACCTGCTTCTATCTTTGGAATTGCTGTCGAGCCAGATGCAATTCGTTTGCCATTTGAGAGCAATTGCCATCGTAACTTAAATACATTAAGCCTAGAAAAATATTGGCAATTTTCAACTTCAAATAAACCTTGCTTTACATGAAGCATAGTTAATTTTACTGGGGCAAAAAGCCTCTTACATTCTTCCATAGCAGGCTTTGGCGTTTGATCTGGAAATAAGAGCCCATTAAGACAAAAATCATAATCAGTTGGTGTATCGCCAAAATCTCCGCCATACTTCCAATATTTTGACCCAGTAGGATATGTCGGTATTGCTTCTTTCTCTGTTATAGTTGTAGCAAAGCCTTGATCTATCCAATCCCAAATAAAGCCACCTTGCAATCCGTGAGTTTGTTCAATAGCATGCCAATAGTCTGCCAAAGATCCATTTGAATTTCCCATTGCATGTGAATATTCACACATAATTATAGGCCTATAATCTGAGCAAGTAGATGCATATTTAGTAATTAAATCTATAGATGGATACATGGGACTAATAAAATCTGTAAGACCTTTTCCTCGGGACAATGTTTCTAATGTAAAATCACCTTGAGTCCATTCTCCTCGAACAGCTCCCTCATATTGTACTAAACGAGTCGTATCATATCGTCGAAGCCATCCATTCATCGCACAATGGTTTGGACCATCACCGCTTTCATTTCCAAGACTCCAACAAAAAATAGAAGCATGATTTTTATCTCGACAAACCATTCTTTGTAATCTTTGTATATATGCATTTGTCCATGCTTCACTTCGTGAAATTTGATCATAAAACGCATGGTTTTCGATATTTGCCTCGTCCATTAACAAAATGCCAAAGCGATCGCAAAGCTCATACCAGCGCTCATCATCTGGATAATGACAAGTCCTAACTGCGTTAAAATTATATTGCTTTAGTAAAGTTATATCCTTTAGCATTTCATTTGTAGTTAGCGTCTTTCCTGTATATTCATTATGTTCATGACGATTCACACCTTTTATAAGGATTGCCTTACCATTTAATCTCATTTCTCGATTTTCTAGACGAACATCTTTAAACCCAAACGTACATGCAGAACTTTCAACATGGCGCTCAAAATCATACATGCTTACCGTCAAAACATATAAAGAAGGACTTTCATGGCTCCATAATTGAGGATTTTTTATTACAATTTTCTCGCGTACCTGCTGTGAAGTTTTTGCATAATTGTAATCACCTTGCAATTCACCTTCTGCAACAAGATCCCCAACTTCGCCTTTGTATGGGGTGCCTTGTAGCGTATGTATTTTCCATAAAATACGAGGTTTTAAATCCTGCAATTCAGTTGTTTTTCGCAAAGATTTATTACCTAATGTTACAACAAGAGGAACAATACCTTTCGAATCTTCTATATAGGTTAATGCTTGTAGATCACTAATATAACAATCTTCAGTGGAATATAAATACACACTCCTATGGATTCCCCCCAGCCACCATTGATCCTGATCCTCAACATAAGAAGCATCGCTATATCGCACAACTGTTATTATAATTTGAGCTGTCTTTGAATCTTTATCAAGCGCATCTGTTATATCGAACTCAAAAGGTAACCTGCTATCTTTTGACATACCAACAAATTGCCCATTTACTTTAACAAAAGTACAACTTTCTGCTGAACCAATATGGAGAACTACTCGCCGATTATTCCACAGTTCTGGAATGATGACATTTAATCGATACACACCGGTTGTATTTTCATCTGGAGCATACGGAGGAACCATATCATGAGGCATTTGTACATTTGTATAATGAGGTTTGTCATAGCCTAATCGAGACCAGGTCCCTGGAACTGATATTTTCTTCCATTCACTGGTAGAAAGGTCTGCCTCTTCTGCTTGTTGTGGATTTTTGAACAAAAGAAAATCCCATTCTCCATCAAGATTTTTTACATATTCACTTTCTGATTCAGTAGCAAATTTATACTTTTCTGATATATGGCACAGAGGACCTTCTGCACTATATTTAGTAGCTTTTTCTGCACTATTAAATGGAACTATATTTGATCGAGCTGGTAACCTATGTAAACTTTGGATTTCTGGATTTTCATATAAATGTGAGATCTCTTGCATCAATTTCTCCTAAAAAATAATACATAAATTATACACCATAAAAACTCTCAGAACTAGTTTATTTATAAATTTTTCATTTTCTTTTTTTTTGCTATTTTTTTTATTTATTGCCATTGACAAGGATCGCCTAAAAAGTATAAGATAATCTCACCTTATCTGGAGCGATGTCAGAGTGGTCGAATGAGGCGGTCTTGAAAACCGTTGAGCCGCGAGGTTCCGGGGGTTCGAATCCCCCTTGCTCCGTATTTTTTTATTTTTATAAAAAGATAACCGATAGGTTTTAATTCTTGTTATTATTTGTAAAAGCAAATAAAAACCGTTTTTGGAGCGATGACCGAGTGGCCGAAGGTGGCTCCCTGCTAAGGAGTTATACCCTATCCGGGTATCGGGGGTTCGAATCCCCCTTGCTCCGCATTGACTCATTAATAATAATGACGGTAAAACAAGTAAGTTTTGAGAATGTAGCTCAGCTGGATAGAGCGTCAGGTTGCGGACCTGAAGGTCGGAGGTTCGACTCCTCTTATTCTCGATTTTTATTCGAATCATAAACCCCTGGAGAGATGCGAGAGCGGTCGAATCGGGCGGTCCCGAAAACCGTTGCGCCGCAAGGTGCCGGGGGTTCGAATCCCCCTCTCTCCGTAGCTCTTTTTTTTAGAATAAGAGACGGAGCTTTTTTTTATTATATAGAGTTTAATTTTAAACTCGTAGGTTTTGGAGAGATGTCCGAGTGGTCGATGGTGCAGTCTTGGAAAGGCTGTGTGCGGTAACGTACCACGGGTTCGAATCCCGTTCTCTCCGTATTGCCTAGGTGCTATGCAAAGCATCGCTTGCGAACTCAGCCAGATCCGGAAGGAAGCAACTGCAACAAGATGATGTTTGTGCCGTAGTTAACCTAGGCATTTTTTTTCTGCAAATACTCTTATACCAGCCTTCCAAGTTTCTAATACTTTCCCATACAATTTTCGCTTATTAAAAGGAGTATAGGTTCCCTTAGATTTGAAATTTGCAGAATTGACTTTAAATTCTTTTTCAGGATCTACTAAGACTAAATCTGCATAATAGCCTTCTTTTAGCTGTCCTTTTTTTATTCCAAGAATTCGTGCTGGATTTGCACTCATAAGTTTAGATAGATTAGACAAAGAAATTACGTCTTTTAGCTTAGGTTGCCAATCTGCCCCCCCATATACTAAAGTTGTATTACAAACAGCAAAGGATAATTCTATACCAGTAAAACCACACGCCCCATTTTGTTTATCTTGTAAAGTATGAGGAGCATGATCGGTACCTATGCAATCAATAGTTCCATTCTTAAGCCCTGCAATAACAGCCAAGCGATCTTTTTCATTACGCAAGGGAGGATTCACTAATTGATGCCCAATCCCTTGCATTTCATAGCTAAGTCCTAAATGGTGAGGTGTTGCTTCTGATGTAACATGAATCCCATTTTCTTTAGCACACCGAACAGATTCAATAGACTGTTTCGTACTTATATGACAAATATGTATATGACAACCAGCTTTTTTTGCAAGTTGCAAATTACGCTCAGTAAATGTATCTTCTGCTTTGTGTAAAAGAATTTCAGCTTTCACATAATCACAAGAATTTCTTGCTTTTCTTGCTAAGGGAACTAATTTTGGATCTTCACAATGACAGGCTACTACCAAACCTTTGACAGCTGCCTTTTGCATACCTTCAAGCATTTTTTCTGCATCTAAAACATCATGCCCGTCTTCAGAAATAACTTTAATTAAGTTTTTTTCTAATTCTGAAAGATTATCTAAATGACTAGTATCTTTGCCTTCAAAATTTTTTGTAATACTCATGGACTGGTACAAATCTGCTAGTCCAATTTTTTTTGCTCGTTTTATATTAGATTCTGCCGCCGCAATAGACGAAATTACCGGACTTGTGTTAGGCATAGCAACAACAGTAGTATACCCACCTGCGACAGCTGCATGTAGGCCAGAATTTAGATCTTCTTTTTGTGTTTGACCTGGATCACGAAAATGTGTATGCATATCGACAAAACTAGGCATAAGAGTATGTCCCTTACAATCTATTAATGTTGCTTCACTCACATCTTCTATAGCCTCATCGTTCAAAAATACTTTTTTTATAAGACCGCTTTTACTGTCAACTAAAAGTGACCCCATGCTATCTATAGATTCATCAACAAGTCTTGCATTCTTAAATACTATTTTTGAACTCACTTATTCATCTCCCTCTAATCAATCTAAAAAACGTCACCAACTCCAGCAGTATATAATTCATCACAATATTCACACCTATATTCGCGACGTTTAGCATTCACTAATTTAAAAATCTGAGGGACATACTTTTCTGTGCTTGTAATACAACGAGGATTTTTACAATGAATTACATTTTCTACACGACTAGGAAGTGACAACTTCATTTTTTGAGTAACTCCGCCTTCACAAACCGTATTAACCGTTATGTTCGGATCAATAAATCCAAGAACTGAATAATCAATATTTATTATATTCTCTATTTTTATAATGTCTTTTCGTCCATATTTTTTTGATTCTACATTACTAATAAGTGCACAAGTAAAAGAAGCTTTATCTAACCCAAGCCATGTAAAAATCTGATAGCCAGATCCTGGTCTAATATGATCAATTACCAATCCATTTTTTATTGTATCTACATTTAACATTAAAGAACTCCTGTAACTTTTGCGATAAGAGCCATACGTGCAAACATACCATATCTAACCTGCTTAAAATATGCAGCTCGAGGATCATCATCTACCTCTACTGCAATCTCATTCACTCGAGGAAGAGGGTGTAACACAATCATTTTATCTTTTGCTAGTTTCATCTTATTAGCATCAAGAATATAACTATCCTTTAGGCGAATATAATCTTCTTCATTAAAAAAGCGTTCTTTTTGAACCCGTGTCATATATAAAATATCCGCCTCTCCTATCACATCTTCAAGACGTTCGGCACATTTATATTCAATCCGAGCAGGTTTTATGACTTGATTTATTATATAATCGGGAACTGCTAGTTCTTGAGGACTTACAAAAATAAATTTTGTACCTGTATAACGACTCATCGCTTCTACTAAAGAATGAACTGTACGCCCAAACTTTAAATCACCACAAAAACAAATGGTGTGATTTTCAAAACAACCGGTAATTTGTCTAATAGTTAACATATCGGTAAGAGTTTGGGTTGGGTGGTGATGGCCTCCATCTCCAGCATTTATAATCGGAACAGTTGAATAGTGAGAAGCTAATAAAGAAGATCCTTCTTTTGGATTTCGCATTGCAATAACATCTACAAAGGACGAAACAACTCTAATCGTATCTGCAAGTGTCTCACCTTTTGTTGTAGAAGTAGCGTTTGCATCTGCAAAGCCAAGAACTTTTCCACCGAGCCGAAGCATTGCTGACTCAAAGGAAAGACGAGTCCTCGTACTCGGTTCAAAAAACAGTGTTGCCAATAATTTTCCATGACACACATCAATATACGCGCTCGGATCTACAATCATTTTCTCGGCAAGATTGCATATCTCATCAATCTCTGCAACGGTTAAATCCGACGGTTCAATTACTGAACGACCTTTTAGCATAGTGCCTCGCTTTCTTTTATATAAATTGTCCAATTTTATCTTTTTTACACACTTTAGTAAACGGGAACAAAGGTATTTAAAGCCATTTATAAACATGATATACTAACATTCATGAAAATAATGGTAATTGGATCGGGAGGTCGAGAACACGCTATATGCTGGCGACTGGCCCAAAGTACAAAAGTAAATGAAGTTGTCTGTGTCCCTGGGAACGGTGGAACAGCTCAAGAAGATAAATGTAGAAATATAAACCCTGCAGATTGTGAATATCTCGATGATATAAAAGGTGTTCAAATATATTCACAAATTGCGACTTTTGAACAAGTAGACTTTGTTATTGTAGGACCTGAGAACCCTCTTTGCGATGGAGTAGCAGATGCAATTTGGAACTGTGGAATTCCTGTTGTAGGCCCTAAAAAAGATGGAGCACAACTAGAAGCAAGTAAAGACTTTTCTAAAAAATTTATGCACAAATATGGAGTCGCATGTGCCGATTCTATTACGGTTACCACAGCAGAAGAAGCAAAAAAATACATACACGAAAAAGGCGCTCCTATTGTTGTAAAAGCCGATGGACTTGCAGCAGGAAAGGGCGTTGTCGTTGCCGCAACGGAAGAGCAAGCGAATGCTGCAATTGACGATTTTATGAGCAATAATAAATTAGGCGACGCAGGACAAACAATCGTTCTCGAAGAATATTTACAAGGAACAGAAATATCTGTATTAGCAGCGGTTTCTGTTACGCCTCAAACAGCTCAAGCAAACACAGCAACTATTGTTCCTTTTATGCCAAGCCGAGATCACAAAAGATTAAATGACGGCGCAAAAGGACCGAACACCGGTGGAATGGGCGCTATTTGTCCACTCGAGGACGTAGATGACGCAACAATGACATTGTTTTACAAAAATTGCATGCAACCAACCTTAGACGGAATGATTGCAGAAAAATGGGATTACAGAGGTTTTATCTTTTTTGGTGTTATGCTTACAAAAGAAGGCCCTAAACTTTTAGAATACAATGTTCGACTCGGAGACCCTGAAACACAAGCAGTTCTTCCTCTTATGGATTTCGATTTTGCAGAGCTTGGACTTGCTATTATCGATAAAGAAAACAATGGAGCTCTCAAAAAATTTGCTAAAATCACAGACGAAAACCCAGCAGGTACACTGGCATGGAAAAAAGGTTTTATTTGTGCGCCAGTTGCTGTTAGTGGCGGGTATCCGGCAAGCTACAACAAAGGCTATGAAATTACAATTGATAAAAAAATCGTTAAGGAATGTGATGCAAAAGTTTTTATTGCTGGGGCTCAAGGCTCAAAAAAACTTCTAACTAGTGGCGGACGCGTTTTAGCATGCTCGGCCTTAGGTTCTACGTTTGATGAAGCATGGAACAATGCTTACAAAGCTATTAAAGCAGTTCAATTTAAAGATATGTTTTATCGAAAAGATATCGGTCTTCCAGGAGCTGCCGAAAGTGGCGAACTATAGATAGCTTTTCTTATAGTAAGTTAAAACTAAAAAGGATTCGGTATTGCCGAATCCTTTCTTTTGTTATTTGTTTTTCATACTAGCTTCGTGTTTTTCGCGTATTTCTACACGTCGTACTTTTCCACTAATTGTTTTTGGTAATTCTTTTACAAATTCGATAATACGAGGAATTTTATAGTTTGCCCCTTGGCTTCGTGCATGAAACAAAATATCTTTTGTCAATTCTTCGTTTGCCTCGTAACCTTCTTTTACAACAATAGTAGCTTTTATAGCTTGTCCACGTTTTTCATCCGGAACACCTGTTACCGCACACTCAAAAACCGCTGGATGTTTTAATAAAATATTTTCTACTTCAAACGGACTAATGCGATATCCAGAACTTTTGATTAAATCATCTGTTCGACCCTGAAACCAAAAATAGCCATCTTCATCACGTATAGCAATATCATGTGTATGATAGATACCCCCAGCAAACGTCTGGGCAGTCTTTTCTTTATCTTTATAATATCCACCAAACATTCCAAAAGGTCGCCCTTTATCTAGGCGCAAAACTATTTCGCCAGCTTCTCCTGTTTTACAAGAATTACCTTCTTTATCGATAAGATCTATATCATATCCAGGTGCTGGCAAACCAATTGAACCTGTTTTAACCTCCATACCAGGGAAATTACTTGTTGTCAAAGTTAACTCCGTTTGCCCATATCCCTCACGAATTTTAAGACCAGTCTTAGCAAGAAAAGTATCAAATACATCATGAGGAAGAGCTTCTCCAGCAGTTGTACATTCTGTTAGAGCAGAAAGATCAAACTGAGAAAAATCTTCTCGTATTAGATATCTATAAACAGTAGATGGTGCACAAAAAGAATTTACATGATAATCAGCTATTTTTTGAAGCATTAATTTTGGTACAAACCGTTTTGTATCATAAACAAAAACAGCACAACCACAAAGCCATTGTCCATAGATTTTTCCCCAAAGAGCTTTAGCCCAACCCGTTTCTGCAAGAGTAAGATGACGGCCATTTTCAGTTACACATTGCCAATATTTTGCAGTAACAATATGACCTAGTGGATACAAGAAATTATGCGCAACCATTTTAGGTTCGCCCGAAGTCCCAGAAGTAAAATACACAACAGAAATATCTTCATCACACGCATAAGCTTCCCCTTTTGGTTTTTCAAATACATCAGAAAACTGTGCATATTCTTTATCAAAACAATGCCAATTATCACGAGAATTTCCAATAGTCACTTTTATTGGATTCATATTACAAGTTTGACAAGCTGCATCAATAAACTCTTGAAGTCTGCCAACACCAAACGCAAAAATTGCAGACACCTCAGCTGTCTTAAATCGATATTCCAAATCATTCTGAAGTAATTGAATCGTAGCTGGGATTACTATAGCTCCAATTTTATGAGAAGCTAATAAAAGATACCAAAACTCATATCGTGTACGAACTAAAATCATGATACGATCACCTTTTTTCAAACCAAGGGAAGTAAGATAATTGGCTGTTTTATTAACTTCTTTTGCTAATGAACCAAAAGAATAAATACGATCATCTTCCTCATCACTTGTCCAGACTAAAGCCTCTTTTTCAGGTGTTTCTTTTGCAAAACGATCTACTACATCATACGCAAAATTAAATTTTTTAGGAACGTTTAAAGAAAAAGAATCACTTTTTTCATTCCATGTTTTTGCATTGTTGTCTACATTTACATAATCATCATAAAACATTATACGCATTTATCCTTTATTATTAAAACTAAAAATTAATTATATCTTCTCTATTTTAGACACCAATAAAAATCAAGAGTTGCAAATTTGGGAGTTTATTTTTACATTTTTTTAAAAAACGTCATAAAAAAATAAGATTTTTTATATTACGACAAAAAACTTATAAATGTCAATGTAAAATGACACATATAAGTTTTTTGTCGTTAAATGAAATAAATATCAGAAAATTTTAAAGAGAAAAATAAAGAAGAAATACATAGTACTTATATTTAATAAGTTATTTTATATATTTTTTTTCAAACTCATCAAATGGAATAGGTTTATTTATTAAGTATCCTTGCACAGAATCACATCCCATTTGTTTTAAAACATCAAACTGTTCTTGATTCTCCACACCCTCAGCAATTGAACGAATTTCTAAGTTCCTACAAGTCACAAGAAAACTTTGAACAACAACTTTTGTACGAGAATTAAAGAAAATATCCCGCACAAGAGTTTTATCTAATTTTAATACATTAAAAGGAATTGACGTAAGAATAGATAAATTACTATAACGTGCACCAAAATCATCAAGGGTTAAACCATATCCTAAATTAGCAATTTTTTTACAAATTCTAATTAACATATCTTCATCCATGTTACTAAGTGTTTCAGTCATTTCTATCTCAATATATTTTCGCGGAACAGTATAATTACTCTGAATTTTTTCGATTCGCTCAAACAACTTGTCATCTAACATAGTAGCACGAGAAAAATTTAATGAAATAGGAAAAAGTGTTTTACCTGCATCTACCCATGATTGAAGAATCTTATATACTGTATTAAGTACAAAAAAATCTATTTCAGAAACTAACCCTTCGGATTCAAAAAAAGGAATAAAACTATCTGGTCTAACTAATTTCCCTTCTTCATCATAATACCGTATAAGTGCTTCGGCACCAGAAATAGTACCACTCAGGCAATCTGCTTTCGGCTGCAAAAACACAGTATATCTATCTCCATATAATTCTTGTAAGAGTATCTTATACGCTTTTTCATGATGTATATCCTTTTTTAGAATAGCGTTACGTTCAAGAATTTGTTTATCATGCAAAAGTTTTTCACTTGAATGGAGAAATAATTCATCTAAATTCAATTCATAATCGCTCCAAGAATATCCGACAAAAATAAGATTTTCAAATGATTTCCCACATTCATTTTTAAATTTAAAGATTTTTGTATAAAATGCATCTCTTTGTATATTTTCAACAAGTATAACAAAACTACCTCCAGTATACCGAAAAGTTCTATTTTTCGAAAAAAAACTTTTTATCATATCTGTAACAAACAAAATAAGAGAATCTCCATAAACATGACCATATTGATGATTTAGTTTTCTAAGATCTTGTATTTGACAATAGATAAAGCCCATAGAGATTAAGGAATCTCCCGAAAACCTGTTTTTATAAGTCTCGAAAACATCACGAGAATAAAATCCTGTTAAAGAATCATGATCCCTCAAATATCTTTGTCTTTCAATTATTCGATGTTTTTCAAGTTCATTTGAAAGATAATAACCAATAATTTGAAAAAACTGTTTATCTCTTAGATTCCACTTTGGATTAAATGCAACAATATATCCAGAAACAATACCGTCTTTAGTTATTGCAGCAAGAATAAACGATTCAACATTCCATTCCTTTAAAACTTTATATTCTTTTGGGAAGGTTCCCTTTAAAATCGTAATATCGGCAACAATCATTGACCTAGTATTTTTTAAAGCCATAAGCCAACTTTTACTTACTGCATTATTAATCTCATCTATTTTTTTATCTGTTTTTTCTATATTTTGTATACTTACATCAAAATAACTGTATTTTTCAATAGTTTTGAGGTTACTGTCAAATTCTAATAAAAATACCTTTTTAGAAGAAAAATAAGATGCAATAGATTTTAAAACTGTTTTCATAGAACTATCAAATGAATCTATTTCACTTAAGGTAAAACACATTTTAAGCAATAATTCTTTTTGCTCTTTTTCTGAAAAAGAGGGTTTTTCATCTTTTAAGCGATTGTCATTCTCGGATATTTGTGCATTCAAATCTTGATTATCATACACATGAGAATTATTAGTTTCTCCAAATACCTCTATTCTATTTTTACCTCTTGTTTTAGCAATTCCCAACGCAACCCTGGCTTTTTTTAATATACTATCATAAGTTTGACCTTCTACCGTTAAAAAAACAACACCACAGGATACTGTTACAGAAAATAACGGAAATAAATACGGCATAGATATAGTAATCCTAATATCTTCTGCTATTTTAAGAACGTTTTCTTTACTTTGATTTTCATATAAAAAAACTAAAAATTCGTCGCCTTCAATACGTCCAGTTATTTTAGCACCCGAAAATTTTGCATCGATTAATTGAGCCAGTTCTTTTAAAACAGTTCGACAATCTTGATATCCCGAAGTATTCATAAGATTCAGATAATTATCTATATCAAAAATGAGCATAGCACAACAAATATTCGATTCAATTCCATTTTGTATCATTTCTGATATAACGCCTGTTACAGTTTCTTGATTATAAAACCCACTTACTAAATCACGCTCTGCTCTAGAACGAAGAGACAACTCAACTTTTTTTTGTTTATCAATGTTTTTAAGGATTCCGAACATTGTCATTTCATTTGATGCAAGATTTCTAACAAAACGACAAGTAACTTTTACCCAAATAATTTCTCCATCATTTGTTTTACGACGATATTCAACTTTTATTACTTTTTCTTTTGCATCCAAAATTTTTAAAAATTCTTCTTCGGTAAAAGCAGATTGAATTTTTATAATATCTTCTTCATAGGGGACTTTAGCTATTAATAGCTCTATAAGCCATTGTATAACACTTCTAAAGTCAATTGTTTCTGTTACAACAGGTAAAATTGTATCATTTGTATTACTTTTAAATGAAATAAATTTATTTTGTGTTACATTATACTCGCAATATGCAAGAACAGCATCCATTTCTACCAATTGATATCGCATAGATTGGCTATACTTAATTTCTGCTTGTTTTTGACGTGTAATAATTCTACTTATACCTATTGCAGATTTTGGTTTTTCAGTATTCTGACTATATGGCGTATAGCTAATTTGAACCCAAGCTTCTATACCGTTTACAAAAAGATGTATATCTTCTTGTTGGGGTTTTAGAGAACTCTTTACTCTTTCATGTAATTTTCTAAAAACAGAAATGCTATCATCTGCAACATAGCCGGCAGAAATAAAACTTTCAGGAATATTATCAAAAGCTGTAGGCTTATATGAAGCTAAAGAAGAGTTTCTATCAAAAACACATTTCGACGAAATAAAATCCCATTCCCATACTAGAACATTTGAATTTGCCAAAGCTACATTTAAAAAGTTTTCTGCACGATGCTGTGCTTTACGTGCAAAAAACTCATCAGACACATCTAGCATAATACAATTTATGATAGTATTTGAATGCTTTTCAGAAAAAGAACCTCTAATAAGATACATTCCTCCATGTTTTTGAAGAGTGGGAATGGTCATGCTTATTTGAAAAACAGGTTCATCAGTTTCTTTAGCTTTTTTTACTGAATTATAAATATAATTCCAATCAGCTTTTAAAAGTATATTCTTTATTTTATTTTCATATTTATTTGATAATTTTTTTTGTGTTATTCCTATTGTTTTATAAAACAAAGGATTCGCAAACAAAATCGTAAAAGAATCATCATATAGAATCTGGAGAAATCCACCTGGTAATAAATTAGTTATAGAGTCATCTGTATTTAATGCCTTCTGCTTTTTCAAATCATAGTCCTATAGGTTATTTTAAAATTTTATCTATTTTTTAATTACATAAATTGTAATAGCAAATACTACATCTGTCTACTTTTAAAATATTCTGTCAATCAAAATTGTAAAACGAAAAAAAATAATTTGATATAAAACTATTTACATTTCTTTTTATACGTATATACTATAAACATATTGGATAATATCTTCAGGGCAGGGTTAAATTCCCTACCGGTGGTTATAGCCCACGAGCCGTAAGGCATGATTCGGTGTAATTCCGAAGCCGACAGTATAGTCTGGATAAAAGAAGATTAACAACAGCAATGTTTTATAAAATACTATTTGTATATTGCAGTGTTAGAAGCCTTGAATTTTTTATTCAAGGTTTTTTTGTTTTTAGGAGTTTCTAAATGACAGACACTGAGTATATGAAGCTTGCCATAGCATTAGCCAAAAAAGGTTGTGGTTGGGTAAATCCAAACCCCATGGTTGGTGCTATAGTAGTCAAAAACGACAAAATTATTGGCCAAGGGTATCATAAAAAGTATGGAACCTTACATGCTGAGAGAAACGCACTCGCCAATTGCAAAACCTCTCCAGAAGGAGCGACGCTATATGTTACATTAGAGCCTTGTTGCCATTATGGTAAAACACCTCCGTGTACGGATGCAATTATTGCAAGTAAAATAAAACGAGTTGTATTCGGTTCTTACGATTCAAACCCTTTAGTCGCAGGTAAAAGTTCTAAAATATTAGTAGAGAATGGAATATCTGTTACCGCAGGCATGTTACAAAAAGAATGCGACGCTCTTAACCCTATCTTTTTTTATTATATTCAAAACAAACGTCCATACGTAATGATGAAATATGCAATGACAATGGATGGTAAAATTGCAACTCGTACAAATAAGTCGCAATGGATTACTGGTACAAAAGCACGCTCGCAAGTACATAAAGATCGACATAAATTTTCGGCTATTATGGTAGGTCTTGGTACAGTTTTAGCAGATGATCCTTTGTTAACCTGTCGCAATAAAAATAGTAAAAATCCAACTCGAATTGTCTGTGATTCTCATTTAAAAATCCCTTTAACTTCAAAAATTGTAAAAACAACAGATTTAGCTCCGACCATTATTGCAACTACGATAACAGATATACAAATACACCAACCGTATATACATGCAGGATGTCAAATACTTGTTGTACCTCAAAAAAATGGATACATCGATTTGTCATGTCTAATGAATAAATTAGGAGAAATAAATATTGATAGTGTGTTATTAGAAGGTGGTGCAACACTTAATTGGTCGGCATTACAAAGTGGAATTGTCAATAAAATACAAACATATATTGCTCCTAAAATATTTGGTGGTACAGCTAAATCGCCTGTTATGGGCATAGGTATCGATTTTCCTAATAAAGCTTTTAAGCTTACAAAACCAAAAATCATTCGTTTTGATGAAGACATTTTATTAGAAAGTGAGGTAATAAAATGTTTACAGGAATAATCGAAGAAGTTGGCTCAATTATATCTATTCAACAAGGAGCAGAAGTTTTTAAGCTTACAATACAGGCAAATAAAATTATGAAAGATATTCATTTAGGAGACAGTGTGGCGGTAAATGGAATTTGTTTAACCGTTATTTCTTGTAGTGAAAAAAGCTTTTCTGTTGATGTGATGAACGAAACGCTTAATCGATCAGAGATTAAAAAAATTAGTGTTAATACGCTTGTTAATCTAGAGCGGGCAATGGTTGCCAGTGATAGGTTGGGAGGCCATATTGTTTCTGGGCATATAGATGGGAGTGGCAAAATTGTACGTATTAAAAAAGATGCCAATGCGGTTTGGTTTTTTATAACAGCTGATAGTAAAATTTTACGCTACATTATCGAAAAAGGATCTGTGGCAATTGATGGCACAAGCCTAACCGTTGTGAGTGTCGAAAAAGGGACTTTTAGTGTTTCTGTTATTCCGTATACGTATAAACATACAATTTTGGCTCAAAAAAAAGTCGGTGATAGTGTAAATATCGAAAATGATTGTATTGGTAAATATATAGAACATTTTATACATTTTTCAAAAAAAAGCAAAATTACTGCTGAGTTTCTGAGTAAAAATGGATTTTAGAGGGAGTGAGAATGATTACGTTAAATACAATAGAAGAAGCTTTAGATGACTTAAAGCTGGGTAAGATTATTGTAGTTGCAGATGATGAAAACAGAGAAAATGAAGGCGATTTTATTTGTGCCGCTCAATTTGCGAGCACACAAAATGTTAATTTTATGACCATGTATGGACGGGGACTTATTTGTATGCCTATGAGCAAAAAATATTGTAATAAATTACAAATTCCTCAAATGGTAACAACAAATACAGATAACCATCAAACGGCGTTTACTGTTTCGATAGATTCTGTAAAAACAACAACTGGGATATCGGCTGAAGAAAGAGGACTTACGGCGAGAAGTTGTGTCGAAGAGGACGCAAAACCTGATGATTTTAGAAGACCTGGACATATGTTTCCTTTATTAGCACATAAAAATGGAGTATTAGAACGAAATGGGCATACAGAAGCAACAGTAGATTTAATGCGTCTTGCACATTTAAAAGAGTGCGGATTATGTTGTGAAATAATGCGTGAAGATGGAACTATGATGAGAAGTCAAGAGTTGTATGCGTTGTCAAAAAAATTTGGATTAAAATTTATTAGCATTAAGCAAATACAAGAATATCGAAAAATACATGATGTGCTAATACAACGAGAAGTCAGTGCAAGTCTTCCTACAAAATATGGTAATTTTAAAATATACGGATACAGCAATAAAATTAATAATGAGCAACATATTGCATTGATAAAAGGGGATATTGGTGATGGTAAAAATCTCTTGTGCCGTGTGCATTCAGAATGTTTAACTGGCGACACTTTTGGATCTTTGCGTTGTGATTGTGGCCAACAGTTTGCAACTGCAATGAAACAGATAGAAAACGAAGGCCGTGGAGTATTGCTTTATATGCGACAAGAAGGCCGAGGTATCGGGCTAATTAATAAATTAAAAGCATATGCTTTGCAAGATAATGGCCTAGATACTTTAGACGCAAACCTTGCATTAGGGTTTCCAGGCGATATGAGAGAATACTATATTGGTGCACAAATTTTACGTGATCTTGGGGCTACCACGCTCAGGCTACTTACTAATAATCCTGATAAAGTGTATCAGCTTTCAGAATTTGGTATAAAAATTATTGAACGAGTTCCCATTCAAATGCCCGCAACAGAACAAGATTTGTTTTATTTACAGACAAAACAAAATCGAATGGGTCATATCTTAAATTATTAAATATTATTTGTTATAGGAGTTTTTTATGAGTGTTTTTGAAGGTAACTTTGTTGCTAAAGATATTAAAATTGGTATTGTTATAGCTAGATTTAACGAGTTTATAACCGGTAAATTGCTAGAAGGCGCTTTAGATAGTCTTAAACGTCATGATATTACTGAAAATAAAATAGACATTGCTTGGGTTCCTGGTGCATTTGAAATCCCTCTTATTGCATCTAAAATGGCTAAAAGTAAAAAATATGATGCCATTATTTGTTTGGGTGCTGTTATTAAGGGGAGTACTTCTCATTATGAATATGTGTGTAATGAGGTGACAAAAGGTATTGCTACTGTATCTTTAAATAGTGATATTCCTGTTATGTTTGGAGTTTTAACAACTGAAAATATTGAGCAAGCAATAGAGAGAGCTGGAAGTAAAGCAGGCAACAAAGGTTTTGATTGTGCAACGGGAGCTATAGAAATGATTAATCTTATACACGAAATTGAACCATAAATAATCCATATAGAGTACATCTATCTACTTTTAAAATATTCTTTTCGATTTGCCAAAGAGGTTGTATACTAGTTATATGAAAGACATACCTGTTATTACAGACTCATCCTCTTCTGCGGTGCTTGAACTTTTGTTTCAGCTAAAAGTAAAAGATGTAATGTGTTCTAAAGTAATTACATTTACACCAAAAGATTCTATGAGAGCGATTCAACAAAGAATGAAAAAATCTGGATTTACAGGTATCCCTATAACTCAAGACGAAAAAATAGTTGGGATGATATCTATGGCAGATATTGTGACAGCTTTCGATGAAAATCAGATTGATTCCCCTTGCATTAAATATATGACAAAAGAATTAATAGTTTTGCAAGATGATATGCCTGTTTCTTTTGCTGTTTCATGTTTTAATAAATATAAATTTGGTCGTTTCCCAGTTGTTAATACAGAACAACATTTAGTTGGCATAGTTACTACAACAGATTTGATATCGGCTTTGCTTTCTGCTATGACTGACAAAGTAGAACGGCTTGAAGAAAAAGAAATCAAAATAAATTCATGTAATGAAACACAAACACAAAAAATTGAAAATCAACAAAAACTTCCTGTCTATGAATTTGTTACAGAACCTTTTAATTTTGTAACGGCTGGGCTAGCTTCTACAGAAATAAAAAAAGTATTACGTAAAATGGGCATCGCAAAAGCAATAGCACGTCGCGTTGGCATTGCAAGTTATGAATTGGAAATAAATCAAGTTGTACATTCAAAAGGAGGTATAATGCAATACATTATAACACCTCCAAATAATTCACAAAAAGGGAAATTAATAATAAAAGCAGAAGATACTGGGCCTGGAATCCCAGATATAGAAAAAGCTCTTACAGAAGGATTTTCCACGGCAACTGACAGAGTTAGATCTTTCGGATTTGGAGCTGGAATGGGATTGCCAAATACAAAACGAGCCGCAGATGACTTTAAAATTGAATCAAGCTCTAAAGGTACCATAGTGCATGCGTATTTTGACTTGGAAAAGGAAACAAAATGAAATTAAGTAAAATCGCAAAAAAATTGCAACTCCAAATTATAACACCTTCTGTTTTGTCTGATGTACCTGATTCCGAGATTACAACAATATACACAGGAGACCTACTAAGTGACATTATGGGTAATGCTCCTGATGAATGCTTAATAGTCACAATACAAGCCCACAAAAACACCGTAGCAGTTGCAACCCTAAAAGACAGCCCAGCAATTATTATCTGTAATAATAGGCAGATATCCGAAGAAATGAAATTAGCTGCTACTTCTGAAAAAATAATTATCTTTAAAACAGATAAAAATCAATATGAAATATCAGGATTATTGTATACCTTATTAAATAGAAACCAATAAAGGACCACAATGATAATAAACTGTGACTGGCATATCCATTCTTGCGTCTCACCTTGCGCATCACTAGAAATGTCTCCATCAGCTATTGTAAAAAAACTTCAAGAAAAAAACATTCAACTTGCTGCTCTTACCGATCATAACACTACAAAAAATTGTCCAGCATTTGCAGTTCTTTGCAAAAAAGCACACATAGCGGCTCTTTATGGAATGGAATTGCAAACATCAGAAGAAATCCATGTATTATGTCTTTTTTCTAATTTACAAACGGCAATGAAATTTGGTGAACGAATAAATACTATTATTCCTTTTTTTCAGAATAAACCTGAAAAATACGGAGATCAAGTTTACGTAGATGAAAACGACAATATACTTGGTGAAATTAATAAATATTTGCAAGTTTCGGCTAGTCTTTCTATCGATGATACGGCATTACTAGTACATGGACTTGGAGGACTTTGCATACCAGCTCATGTTAATAGATCTGCATTTTCGATGACTAGTCAATTAGGATCCGTTGTACCAGGAGAATGGGATGCACTTGAAGTAATGGATATTCCTCCCACATACGTACTTTCAAGCAACTTATCAACAAAAGTTCCTCTAGATACTTTAGGCTATCCACTAATAACATCAAGTGACGCTCACTATCTTAACGACATCGCAAAACGTTTTTTTAATCTTGAAATTGGATACAACTCTCTTTATCACGAGAACGGAACAGTAAATTTAAATACAATAAGGCGAAGCCTCAAGCTTCGCCCCACAAAATAATACTAAACTGTATTTATTTTTTATAATTACGTTTAACTTTTCTTGTTGTTGTCATTTCTAATGGTTCTTCAAGAAGAGTTATTTTAGTTATTCGAGCATATGGTTTAAGATCTTTGTTAACTTTATTTACAATATTTTGAACTACTTTTAATACTGTTTCTTGAGAAGAAGAATCATCTCGACGAATATTAAGTCGATCAAATAAGCTATCAGATACATAAATTAGTGCTTCAATACCTTCAGATTTAGTAGCTTTATCCATAACATAACCTTGAATAGTTACCTGCTCTAAATCATCTTCAAGCTGAAACTCGTTCTCTATTTCTTCAGGGAAAACATTTTTTCCACCTTCCGTAACGATTAAGTTTTTAGCTCGACCAGATAAATAGAGATAGTGTTCTTCATCAAGACTTCCTAAATCTCCAGTCTTCAACCAACCATCTTTAGTAAACATTTTTTCAGTTTCTTCTGGCATGTTATAATAACCTTCCATAACCATAGGGCCTTTTACTAAAACTTCACCAATACCGTTTTCATCTGGATTATCAATTTTCATTTCCATATAAGGGTGGAAAAATCGACCAACACTAGCAATCTTAAATTTTTCTTTAGGGTTTAGAGCAATAATAGGAGAAGTTTCTGTTAAACCATAGCCTTGTATAAAATCAATACCTAATTCTTGATATCCTCTAAATATACTTGAAGCTAATGGACCTCCTCCACAAATAGCGATACGAACACTTCCAAGACTAGCTTTATCAAGAACAGCCTTAAACATTTTTTTACCAGGATTATGATGGAAAACTTTTGTTATAAAATACGAAATCCCCATAAGAGCACGTATTAACCCATATACAAACAAACCTTTTTCTCGGATTCCTTTCATAATACCAGCTAAAAGTTTATTAAAAAGCAAAGGAACTCCAAGCAACATGGTTATTTCCCCTTGTTTTAATTCTTTTAACATTCTAGAAACTGCCATAGATTTACCAAAAACGATTTCAGCACCAACACTTAAGCTTTCAATAAACACCGCTTGCATAGTGTAAGAATGATGAATTGGTAAAAGAGCATAAAAAACATCTTTATCGTTAATAATTAAATTTGTCTGCGCAATATAACAATCTGAAACAAAGTTCTTATGGGTTAACACGACTCCTTTTGGATTTCCAGTCGTCCCAGAGGTAAAGAGAATTGCTGCTGTATCGTTTTCCTCAACTTTTTCTGCTACAAATTCTTGATCGGTAGAAAGATTATATACATAGGTATCTGGATATTTCTTGCTTAAAGAATATAAACCAACTTTATTAACACGAGATTTTGCGTATTCATATTTTTCTTCATCAGTAAAAAGCATTTTTGCACCTGATGCTCTAAGAAGATTTTCAGCCGATTCTAGATTTAACCCATAATCAATAGGAACAATTATGGCTCCGGCAAACAAGGCTCCTAAATACACAGTTGCCCACTCAGGTGAGTTTTTACCACTTACCGCAATTCGATCTCCTTTTTGAATGCCCTTAGAAAGAAACCATTGAGAAAGATTTTCTACATTATCTAGCACCTGTGCATAGGTAAGAGTTTCTCGTTTATCTTCGATAATGGTAAAACAATCATGATTTGCAAAACGATCTACTGAAATTTTAAACATTTCAGGAAGCGTTGGCCATTCCCCTTTAAATGCTGTACCTCTATATTTTTCTAAAAACTTCCATGGTTCTCTCTTTTCAGCCATTTAAAACCTCATTTTGCGTGTAACCGCATTGATTAATATTCTTCATTATAACATATTTTAATTTTTTGTCATCAACTATTTATAAAACTTGTAGTCTTTTTAATTATTGCGTATAATCATAAAATGAAAATTTTTAAATTAAATATACTAGCAATTTTTGCCTGTCTCTTTCTTTTTACTTCTAATGGATATTGCATTACAACAGAAGAAATGACAAAAGAACAAGCAAAACAAGCTCGAGAAGATATTGTCGAATATTCCAAACGCTTTATTGGGGTCCCTTATGTTGTAGGAGGAATTTCTATGGACGGGATAGACTGTTCAGGCCTTTTATACACTGTTTCTCATGAAGCAATAGGGATACAATTGCCTCGAACTGTATCGGCAATGTACGATTCAATGAGCATTGTTCCAATATCACAATTAGAACCAGGAGATGCTATTTTTTTTAAGACGGTCGGCAATGAAATTTCTCATGTAGGCCTCTATATTGGGAAAAACCAATTTATTCATTCCATTAGTGATGGACCAAATACAGGTGTTATTTGTTCTTCATTAAACCAAACTACATGGCACAATGAATTTGCAGCAGTAGGACAGTTTTTACCACCAACAAAAGATCCGACAACACTATCTTCTGACCATGAAAATTTAAGTTTTTCTAACAAGCAAAAAACTACTAATTATTCGTATCTCGATAACATTTCTTTTGATGCCTTTGGTTCATTATTATGGAATTTTTTATCTTACAATCAAATGAAATTTAATTTACGTGGTGCAGACTTAGAAACACATGTCATGTATAACGGGCTCTCAAATTCTTCTATAATACCGGGATTTGGCATTAGATATCGATTTGATCCAGGAATGAACATTTTTCAAATGCCTATTTTCTTTTCCGTATCCATAGAAAATCAGCTTCGAATTTATGCAGGACCAGTTATTACATTTGGAACTCCTGTAATTCCCGGAAGTGATGAGGAAGTTAGTGCTTCTGTTTTTCCTGGTATTATTGGGGTTGCTTGGCAATCACCGGATTGGGATGTTGGGTCTTTAAAAATGTGTTTTGTACAAGATTTTGCTTGGACAGTGTTTAACAATGCCGAAAGTGGAGCTGCCTTGCCAATTTTTGAATCGGTTTGTACTGGATTAACATTTTCTACTGGTTTTCGTGTAACTCTACCCCTCTCTAAGTTTATTAATTAGTATGAATATTCAACAATATAGCAAAAACTCAATTATTTTATTATTATTTCTTATTTTAATTGCAAGTACTTCCTGTTCAACTCGTATTGGTATACAAATTGCAGAAGACTCAACTGAAACGATCCATTGTGCAATACAACCAGATGAAACGCTCGAAAGCACTATCCTTTCTTTTTCTGGAGCTCAAGAAGGGAGTAGCATTTACAATCCCTCTGTCTTATCTGATAGTCTTACAGCAGCCGGATTTTCAATAAATCAAATGTCTTTTCCTCACAATACAGGAATAGATTTAACGATTCAAACAGACGAAATGTTAATTCCTGGATGCACTGTTACAAACAATAGTTTTACTTGGATTATCACGCCAGAAACAATGAAAGAAATTATTGCTTTAACACCCGAAGAAACACGTTCTTATGTAGATTTACTCATGGCTCCAATTATTACTGGAGAAGAACTCACTTCGCAAGAATACAACAATCTTATTGCCTCCATGTATGGTAGCACTCTTGCAACAAAACTAAGTTCATCAGTTGTTACAATCTCATTTACCACTCCTAATGAAATTACATCTGCCACTTTAGAACCCCAAAATTGTGGTTCTGTTGAAATTAAAGGAAAAAATGCAGAATTTACTCTTCCCCTAGATAAATTTTTATCACTTTTTTCTGGTGTAAAATTTTGCATACAGTGGAACGAATAAGAATACAATGACATCTATCTACATCCATTACAAATCTCGCCTCCCTCTATAAATTTTTATCTATTGAACAATATTTATTTTCTATTTATTCTATTTCAACAAGAAAATTTTATCTATTAGACGTGGGGGTCTATAATGGAACAACAAAAGGATGTGGGGTTCTCTCCTGAACTAGAAACCTTTATTAACGAATGGAAAGACAAACCTGGCAATCTTATAATGATTTTGCACAGAGTCCAACAAGAACAAGGATACATCTCTCAAGAAGCTGCTTTGACAGTCGCAGAACGCACAGGGATGCATCTTGCCCAAGTATATGGAGTTGTCTCTTTTTATAACTTTTTTAAAACACAAAAACCTGGTAAAAACCAGATTTCAGTCTGTCTTGGAACAGCTTGTTATCTTAAAGGTGGCGAATCTCTTATCGAAGAATGTCGAAATCTGTTAGGATTAGGTGAAAATGACTTATCCACAGAAGATGGTCTTTTTTCGGTAGAAACTGTTCGTTGCATTGGCTGTTGCGGACTTGCTCCTGTTATGTCCATAAATGATGATGTTTATGGTAAATTAACAAAAGATCAAATATCCGGAATCCTTGACAAGTATAAATAACTAAAAAATGTATTTTTCTCTCTGTGATTTAATAGCTGATATTACTCAAAATTCAGTCGAAGCAAATGCACAAAAAATTACTATTCAGTTTATTCAATCAGAAAAAGAATTATCTGTAATTATTAAAGATGACGGATCAGGAATGGCTCCTCAAACTTTAAAAAAGATTCAGGATCCTTTTTATACAGATGGAAAGAAACATCCTAAACGCAAAATTGGAATGGGTATACCTTTTTTGATTCAAACAGCTCAAGAAACAAATGGAAAATGGAATATTGAATCAAAAGAAAATATTGGCACAACAGTCACTATGCGTTTTGATTTAACCAATATCGATACACCTCCAATAGGAGATGTACCAGAATTATTTAGACAACTTTTTATATTGCCAGGCAATCAAGAAATGATTATTACGAGAATAAGAACAGGAATTGCTGCTACTACTTATACTGTTGTTCGTTCTCAATTAATTGAAACTCTGGGAAATATAAATACTGTGTCTAACTTGGCATTGCTAAAACAATTTTTACAAAGCCAAGAACAACCGGAAAATTAGTTTCAGGACCTTTTATTACTGAAACCTTTGTTTTCTACAGATTAAATAAACAAGGAGACAATTGTATGGCGAAAATGACACTTGAACAACTTCGAGCCTTACGTGGCGAAAAAAAAAGTGAGATTCAAAAACGTGATACCGATGGTAAAACAGTACAAATTATTGTCGGAATGGGAACCTGCGGAATAGCCGCTGGAGCAAAAGAAACCCTTGCTGCTTTTATCGATGAGCTTGATTCTCAAGGATTAGGCGATATTACATCGGTTAGACAAACTGGATGCATGGGAATGTGTGCAAAAGAACCAACTGTAGAAGTTATAGTTCCTGACATGCCTGCTGTAATTTACGGTAATGTGGATGAGAAAATTGCACGACAAATTGTGGCTCAACATGTAAAAGGCAAACAACTTTTAGATAAACTTATTCTTGATCGTCCATCAATTGATATTACAAAAAACTAGGAGATATAAAATGGCATATAATCATTATATACTTGTCTGTGGTGGAACAGGATGTGAATCTTCTGGTTCCGGAGAAATTTATAAAAACTTGCACGCAGAAGCTAAGGCTGCTGGAGTTGAAGATCAAGTACAAATTGTAAAAACTGGATGTTTTGGGTTTTGTGAAAAAGGTCCTATTGTAAAAGTTCTTCCAGAAGACTCTTTTTATGTAGAAGTAAAACCAGAAGATGCAAAAGAAATCATTCATGAACATATAATAAAAGGGCGTGAAGTTTCTCGGCTTTTATATGATAAAAAAAAGAAAAGTATTTCACAAGCAAATGAAATTCAATTTTATCAAAAACAATTACGTATTGTTTTACGAAACTGCGGTTTAATAAATCCAGAAAACATAGATGAATACATTGCTCGGGATGGCTACATGGCACTCGAAAAAGTATTATTTAATATGACACCAGATGAAGTTATTCAAGAAATGCTTGATTCTGGACTTCGTGGTCGAGGAGGAGCTGGATTTCCTACAGGTAGAAAATGGAGTTTTACAAAAGCTCCCGAAAACGACGTAAAATATGTCGTTTGTAATGCTGATGAAGGAGATCCTGGAGCATACATGAATCGATCAACTATAGAAGGAGATCCTCATTCAGTCCTTGAAGGAATGATTATTTGTGGTCATACAATTGGTGCCCATCAAGGATTTATTTATATTCGTGCAGAATATCCTTTAGCTGTTGAACGATTAAAAATAGCTATGAAACAAGCTAGAGACTATGGTCTTTTAGGTAAAGATATTTTAGGATCAGGGTTCGATTTTGATATAGAGATTAGATTAGGGGCCGGAGCATTTGTTTGTGGTGAAGAAACAGCTCTTTTACGTTCAATAGAAGGAAAACGTGGTATGCCAACTCCTAAACCTCCATTTCCAGCAGTTTGTGGTCTTTGGGGAAAACCAACTTGTATTGATAATGTAGAAACTTTAGCTAACGTTCCTGTAATCATCAATAAGGGAGCTAAATGGTATAGTACTATTGGTGACGAAGACTCTAAGGGAACAAAAGTATTTGCACTAACAGGTAAAGTCGAAAATTCTGGTCTTGTCGAAGTTCCATTTGGAACAACTCTTCGAGAAATTATTTTTGACATTGGTGGTGGAATAAAAAATGGTAAAAAGTTTAAAGGCGTTCAAACAGGAGGCCCTTCTGGTGGTATTCTTTCGGAAGAAGAACTAGATTTACCTATTAACTATGCAAACTTAAAAGCACATGGCACTATCATGGGTTCAGGTGGAGTAATTGTTATGGATGAGGACGACTGTGTTGTTGACGTCTCTAAATTCTATATGCAATTCTGTGTAGAAGAAAGCTGTGGAAAATGTTCCCCATGCCGCATTGGAACCCGCCAAATGTATGAAATTCTCGATAAAATAACTCGAGGAAATGGAACTATGGAAGACATAGAAAAACTTAAAGATATTGGTTCTGCAATGCAAAAAGCTTCTCTCTGTGGTCTTGGTCAAGGAGCTCCTAATCCTACTCTTTCTACAATTAAAAAATTCGAAAATGAATATATTGAGCATATCAAAGATAAACATTGTAGAGCTGGCAAATGTAAACATCTTGTACAGTACTATATTACTGAAAAATGTATTGGATGTGGTGCTTGTGCACGTAAATGCCCAGCAGATGCTATTTCAGGTGATAAAAAACAACGCCATGTTATTAATCAAACTCTCTGTCTTAAATGTGGCGAATGTGAGCGAACCTGTAAATTTAACGCAATTATAAAGAAATAGGAGTCTATCATGGCAGATAAAATATTAAACCTAAAAATAGACGGCAAAGAGGTTCATGTTCCAGAAGGAACAACTATTCTTAATGCTGCAAAATCAATTGGAATTAAAATTCCTTCACTTTGTTACAGTCCTGATCTTCCTGCTTGGGCATCATGTGGTATTTGTATTGTTCATCCAGTCGGCACCCAGAGAATGATGCGTGCATGTTGTACTCCTGTCAGCGAAGGAATGGATATTGTTACGCATGATCCAGGTCTTGTTCAAGCTCGTCGAACTGTACTCGAACTAATACTTTCAAATCACCCAGATGATTGTTTAACTTGTTCTCGCAATGGAAACTGTGAACTGCAAACTTTAGCTGCAGAATTTGGATTACGTACAATTCGCTTTGATAAGATACTAAAAAATCAACCTGTTGACGATTCAAACGAAGCTATTGTTCTTGATCGAAACAAATGCATTAACTGTGGCAGATGTGTAGAAGCTTGCCAAATTATGCAGAATGTTTGGGCTCTTGAATACACAGGAAGAGGTGACAAAACCGTTATAGGTCCAGTAGCAGGCAAAAATCTATCAGAAAGCCCTTGTGTTCGTTGTGGCCAATGTGCTGTTCATTGCCCTACAGGAGCTATTTATTCAACTCATTCTAACCGTAAAATTTGGGATCGTCTTGGAGACCCTGAATATACCTCAGTAGTACAAATTGCACCAGCTGTCCGAGTCGCGCTGGGAGAAGAATTTGGATACGCCCCAGGAGAACTTGAAACAAAAAAAATATACACTGCTCTTCGAAAAATTGGTTTTGATTATGTATTTGACACGAATTTTTCTGCAGACCTCACTATTATGGAAGAAGGAACCGAATTTGTTAACAGATTTACAGCCGGAGCAATAAAAGGACACTTACCTCAATTCACATCATGCTGTCCTGCATGGGTAGATTATTGTGAAAAAAATTACCATGATTTACTACCTAATATGTCCTCAGCAAAAAGCCCGCAACAAATGATGGGTGCATGTATAAAAACCTACTGGGCACAAAACATGAAACTAGATCCAAAAAAGATTTTTAGTATGTCCATCATGCCTTGTACTGCAAAAAAATGGGAACTTCAAAGAGATGAGAACATGAGCAGTGCAGGAACTCGGAGAGATGTAGATACTTCTATTACAACTCGAGAATTTGCTCACCTTATAAAACAAGCAGGAATCGACTTTGAAAACATTGAAGAATCGGAAGCAGACAGTCCACTTGGTCAATACACTGGGGCTGGAACAATATTTGGTGTTACCGGAGGTGTAATGGAAGCTGCTCTTAGAACGGCTTACAAACTTATTACAAATGAAGAACTCGAAGATATAAATTTCACTTCTGTTCGAGGGTTAGAGCAAGTAAAAGAAGCTAAAATTGACATTAAAGGTACAGAAGTCAGAGTTTGTATTATAAATCAATTAGGAAATGTTGATAAAATAATTCAAAAAATTCGTACAGAAATAGCAGAAGGGAAAGAACCTTCATATCATTTTGTAGAAATTATGGCTTGCAAAGGTGGCTGCATTGGTGGTGGTGGACAACCCTATGGCATTAATGATGAAGTTAGAAAAGCACGTATCGCTGGCCTTTATCGAGATGATGAGCAATGCGAAATTAGAGTTTCACACAAAAACCCTGACATTATAAAAGTATATAAAGACTTTTTTGGAAAACCATGCAGTGAATTATCACATAAATTACTGCATACAAAATACACCGAAAGAGATGTTTACGAAGTTAATTAAGTTACCTTTTTACAGTCTTATTAATTACTGTAATCTATACTTTTAAAACTAAATCCCTTTACACAAATGTAAAGGGATTTTTTATTTTAATAGTAAATACAATTCAGTCAAAACAGTAAAAACAAAACCTGTTTTTTTTATAATAAATATGATATATTACTTATATGAATAAGAATGATAAGAGTCATGATGCAGACCTTGAAGAGAGAATTACTAAACTAGAAATGAAACTTTCGTATATTGAAAATTTTATTGATCAGTTACAAGAGATGACTATTCAACAAAACAAAAGCATGGATAAACTTTCAGCTGAAAATCGTTCTATGTCTGAAAAACTTTTAGAGATATCAGAACAAATTGAATCTGATATTCCAAACCGAAGGCCACCCCACTATTAAATTTTGTATCATTTTATAAAAAAAAACAAAGTTAGCCCTTATATGTATTGACAATTTACAGGTTTTTAAGATAAAATCAGTTCACTTATGTATGACGTAATCTTTGATTGCATATACATTTGGGCCTATAGCTCAGTTGGTTAGAGCAACGGACTCATAACCCGTCGGTCCTTAGTTCAAGTCTAAGTGGGCCCAAAAAGCAGATTTCTTAGAAATCTGCTTTTTTTTTAAGATTCTTGATACTCTCTTAATTAACAAGTTTTGCCCTCATAAATAAAAGAAAACAACTTGATTTATTTAAACAATATGCTATGATAGTTAATACATGAAATCAATTAACTCTCTCTCTGATATTAATATTTACCGAATTCTTCGTCTTGTCTGGGAACAAAAAGGCATAAGTCGCATTGAAATTGCATCAAAATTAGCTCTTGATAAATCTACTATAACTAAGCATGTCTCCCAACTAAAAGAACTTGGACTCATCCATGAGATGGCACAAGGGTCAACAGGACCTCAGGGGGGGCGAAAGCCTATTTTCCTAGAAATAACACCTAATTTTGGTGTTGTAGGAGGAATTGAGATAAATACAGAACGTTTTATTTGTTGCATTCTTAATCTGCACGGAACGGTTCTCTTTCAACATCAAGAAATTATAAAACCAGAAGTATTTAAGAAACTTAAAACTAAAGGTATATTTACAATTGCTTATAACTTAATTGTTTCAGAATCCGAAAAACTTTCTCTTCCACTTTTAGGAATTGGGGTAGGATTACCAGCTCTTATAAATCCAGAAACAAGTGTAATAAGAGAGTCTGTCCCTCTTTTTATTTCAAGCCCATATAATTTTATTCAAGATGTTCAGGACATTATTACTGTTCCTGTATACATAGAAAACGATGCACGTTGTTGTTGTTACAGTGAACGATTTGTAGCTAATGTTTCTCCCCAAAATATGCTATTTTTACTTCTCGAATATAGAATGATAGAAGCTCTTTCTGATGCACCCCGCAAAGTTGCCATTGGTATGGGATTAGTTTTAAATGGCCACATATTTCGTGGTAATGAATCTACTGCAGGAGAATTTAGAAGCCTACTATGGGACGAGTCCGTAGAAGGACAACTAAAATCGTCATTTACTGCTCCAATTAACGGATTTAATGAAGACAAAGAAAATGAAGGCTATATAGAACTATCAAAACATGTAGCTTTTTTAGTAAACATACTAAACTTAAATAGAGTCTATATCGCAGGACTAGACAATCCTTCAGCTGATAAACTATCAAAATGTATCTATAAGGAAATTAATTATTTATGGGCTTATGGTCCTAAAAAAAATGTCGATATTCAAATTGCATCTCTTGGGAATATGGCTGTTGCTTACGGCGCAGCATGTATGTATTTAGAGAAAATATTCCCTATTCCAAAACTCACTGGAAGTAAAAACAATCAACCAAATAGTCTAGAATTGTTCTCACATATTAAACATAAAAATTTAAAGAAATAAGCTTTACAGATTTAAAAACCCGTGCTATCATACTTGTAGTAGTTAGTTGGTTTTTACAATCAACTAAAATAAATGAACATAATCTGCTAAATATAAAGTCTATTTAGTAGATTTTAGAACATTTCATATTCCGAAAGGAGGATTATATGAAAAAAACCACTTTAATTATTGTACTTTCTTTAGCAGTAGCAGGAATGGTTTTTGCAGGTGGATCAAAGGATACAGCTACAAAAGATGGTAAAATCGTATTAAATGTTTTAGGGTACGGAGACAATGCTAATTCAGAGGGACAAACCTTTATGCGTATTGTTTCTGAATTTGAATCAGAATATCCTAATATTGATATTAATGAAGAGATGCTTTACGACCAAGCTTACCATCAAAAAGTTACTGCACGTCTTGCATCAGGTGATGTACCAGATGTTGCATACATGGGTTCAGATTCTCGCTGGGGAGCGCCATGGGACGAAGCCGGACAACATGTAGATATGAAAGAAGAATTGGTAAAATCAGGAATGTATGATTTGGACAAAATTGGACCAGATAATAGCAAAGGTGAATATTTTTATGTACCACATGGAACTGCCAATTATTGTACCCCTATGTATGTAAATACAGAACTTTTAAAAAAATATGGTTTTTCTGTTCCTACAAAATATGCAGATTTAAAAGCAATGGTTTCAAAAGCAAAAGCAGATGGAATTGATGTCCTCGGAATTCACGGTGCAGATGCATGGGCATGGGGTTCATGTCTATTTTCGACTATTCTTGCACAAACAACTGGTGACGAAAACTGGGTGTCAAAAGCAGTAGCTGGAGAAAAAACATTTAGCGATCCTGACTTTGTTGCAGCCTATTCATTCTTGAAAACAATGGTAGATGATGGCGTTCTTTCACCAGATTCAGTTTTGGTTGATGATGGTACAGGTAAATCAAACTTCTCTGCAGGAAAATATATTTGTTACATGGACGGACAATGGGGAGCTGGTGGATTTTCATTAGAACGACAAGAAGCTATGGTGATGATTCCATTCCCAGAAGTTCCAGGAGCAAAAGGAAATATCAACACACTCGCAGCTGCAAAACAAGTCGGATATGGATATACACAAAAATGTGTTGACGAAGGTAAAGTTGATGCTGCCATGAAATTTATTAACTATTTTAATAGTGCTGCAGAAGTTACACAAAGATTACGAGATGGTGCTATTACCGGAACAGTTCTAAAAGATTACACAATGCCAGATGACATGCCAACAGTTGTAATTTTAAAAAATAGTCTCAGTCAGTATAAAATCACTCCAGTTATTGACTCTATCTTAAGTGGCACAGCTAACGACACACTCCTAATTGGATGCCAAAAAGTTGTTACAGGTCAATTATCACCAGAAGCTGCTGCAAAAGCAATTGATGTTGAACTTAATCGATAACATTTTCGAATTCTAATTTTTAGTATTCACATGAGGGGGGACAGCAAGGGTCTCCTCTCTTTTTCAAAAGATTTTGCCGTTAAATTCGGCACAAGGAGTGTGCTTTGAAAAAACATGATAGACGAGATATTGCAACGTACTGTTTATTTGTTATACCGGGTCTGCTTATCTATTTACTGATTGTGGCATACCCCATAGTTTATTCTGTACTGTTAAGCTTTTCAGACTTTAATCCAAACAGAGGTGGAAAATGGAATTTTACAGGATTAGTAAATTACAAAAACATGATTACTAATCCAGCATTCTGGAATGCTTTAAAAAATAATATGATTATAGTCGCCGTTTCCTTATTAGGACAGATTCCTATTGGATTTTTATTGGCGTTTATTTTATATCGAAAAAGAATAAAAGGAAGGTCTTTTTTTCAATCTATGGTATTCCTTCCACAGTTTTTATCAACAATTGTAATTGGTATTTTATGGAGAATGCTTTTTAGTGCCGACGGACCTGTATCAGGTTTAATGCAATGGATATCGGGAAATCCTGAAGCTCAATGTAAAGTTATGCTTAATAAATCTACAGCAATGATTCCTATAGCTATTGCTCTTATCTGGATGTATACCGGAATGTATATGATTATCTTTCTTGCTAACTTACAGAAAATTGATGACAGCATGCTAGAAGCTGCAAAAATTGATGGTGCAACAGAAGGAAAGATATTTAGAAGTATTGTTATGCCTCTTCTAGCAGGCACTATTTTGATATCCGCAATTCTTGCAATTGCTGGATCACTTAAAAGTTTTGCCCTTATTTATGCTATTGCTCCTGATGGACTTGTGCAACAGAATGTCGAAGTTTTATCAGTTTTTATGTATAGAACCGCATTTAATAATTACTCAAACCCATTGAGGTATGCCTTTGGAGCCGCAATTTCAAATACCATTGTACTTATTAGTGCCTTAATGATTGTATTAAGTAAAATTGTTGGCAAAAAGCTAGGGACAGAGGAGGAATACTAAGATGGAAACTACTGAAAAAAACCTTACAACAGGTTTCTTTACAACTTATTTTTCTAAGCCACTTTCTTATTTTATTTTTATATTATGGGCCTTAATTACAGTTTTTCCTTTGTTTTGGATGGGAATGTCTTCATTTAAAACAAATGAAGAGTTAAATATAAGCAAATTTTCTTTGCCATATGCCTTGTTTCACAATAAAGAAGATGTTTTTGTAAGTGTAAAACCACAACTTAATATAACGTATCCTAAAGGTTTGCTGGACAAATATGGATTAAAAAGCAGCAATATTGAAAAGATTGAAGAAAATATTATTATTCTTGAATCAACAACCATTGCTCCTGGTAGACGGTTTAAAGTACATTTTATGGAACGAAGTGTCTTAAAGGATCTTGGAGCAGACGATATAGCTTCTATGGAACCTGGAGACACTATAAAATTGAAAGAATTACCGGCTAAATACGCACGAAATTTTAGTTGGAACACAATATTCTGGAACTACTCTTCTTCATGGAAACGAGGGGGGTTAGGTTTAAAGTTTTTGAATTCTCTCTTATACACTATCGTATCTACTTTTTTTATTGTCTTTTTAGGATTAATGCTCGGCTATGGTATTTCAAAATTTCGATACAAAAAGATTTCAGCAATTATATTAAGTATTATTGGTCTGGGATATCTTTTAGATGTATCCCAAATTATCATACCTTTATTTCTTTTATTGACTAAAGCAAACTTAGCAGATACTCATATAGGAATTATTCTAGTATATATTGCCTTTGGGCTTCCTCTTTCTGTAATGCTTTCTTCTGGTTTTATAAAAGGATTACCTGACAGCCTTATTGAATCCGCTTATATTGACGGAGCTACTGCGTTTAGAACATTCCAAAGTATAATTGTTCCTATGACAATCCCTGTAATTGTAACAATTTGTGTAATGACAGGACTTGGAATATGGAATGAATTCTTACTCGTTCTTGTTTTAGCTAGTTCTGAAGCTACAAAATCGTTACCAGTAGGAATCTTTTCATTTGCTTCAAGGCAAGGAACGCAGCTCGGTTGGCAAATTGCATCGCTTGTAATTGCAACTCTTCCTGTTATATTAGTTTATCTTGGATTTCAAAAGCAACTCTCAGAAGGCGTTGCTGGCGGAGCTATAAAAGGGTAAAATCCCTAATCAAACAAAAGAGAGAAGTTGTTTTAACAAACAGCATCTCTCTTTTTTTTAAACAAAATAAATATTTACAAAACGTATATATTATTTTTAATTATAGGTATCTCGTAAAGATTTTACAGTAAGCATTTTTTCGAATTCGTTAAGCGAAATTAATTTGTTCAATGAATCGGGGATGAATGTAACTTTACATGGAACACCAGGCAAAACAGTTAACATATTATCACTAAAAAGACCTTTCACAGACGTCTCTAGTGCGGTATAAAATGCAGGATATTTTGCAGTTAAAGTAATTTCATAAGTACCTAAATTTGCTTTAGTATTTTCTTTAACAGATACAGAAAGTCCAGGCTTTAGTATCTGACATTCTTTTTGTTTTGCAAGAAACAAAGTATTCGATACCGTAAAAGATCCACAATCAAGTTCTGCAAAAAGAAAACATTCATTTGGTAAAAAAGGTAATTCTGCAATAGAAGTTTCAAAAACAGTTACGACTTTATCACCTTGTACTGAAACAGGTAACGTTTTACATAGTTTTTCTACACCATTAAAAGCATAAAAATGAATAGTCAAATTTGCGTTTAGGATATTACGTCCTTCATTAATTACCGAAATACTAAGCTTCTCATTTTTTAAAATAGGTAAAACTGCAATAGGAGCATTAAAATGTCGTACAGCATAATGAAGTAATTTCCATTTCCCTGAGTATTCAATGCTGGACCATGAAGCTACTGGCCAAACATCGTTAAGTTGCCAATAAATAGCTCCCATACAATGAGGCATAAGAGAGCGCCAATATTCAACAGCTGTTTTTATAGCAAGTGCTTGTTGAACTTGGCTTAAATACAGCATAGAAATAAAATTTTCTGGGAATCTAAAATACCGAGAAAAGTTTTCTAGTATTATTGAATTTCCACCAACAGACCGTTGGTGATATTCCATTACAGGACTTGTTAAATTTAGCTGATCATCACTGGCATAACTTTTTACTTCCTCTAAAGAGGAGAAGGACTGATAACCAAATTCTGAAACAAATCGAGGTTTTATATCAAGATAAGCTTCAAATGGTTTTTTTTCATGCCATACACTCCAAAAATGCATATCACCTTTCCCATCTGAATGCCACGTATCTTCAAAATCATCTGGACCACCACAAGGGGAACTTGGCCAAAACATTCTGTCAGGATCAAGCTCACGAATTGTATTGCCAATAACGCCTTCATTTAGACGGTCATATGCAACCAAATATCGTCCAGGATTTTTTTTAGATTCTTCATACCATCCCAAAGCACCTACATCTTCATTGTTTCCACACCAAAGTGCAATACATGGATGATGCTGTAATCGCTTTACTTGATGATGTATTTCTTTTCTTACTGTATCCAAAAAATCTGGGGTAGCCGGATACATTGAACAAGCAAACATACAATCTTGCCATACCAAGATCCCCTTTCTGTCGCATAATTCATAAAAATCATTACTTTCATACATACCTCCACCCCATACACGAATACAGTTTTGGTTTGATTTTATAAGGGAAGTTAATAGATAATCAATTTTTTCGCAGGTTATACGTGCAGGCAATGCGTCAGCAGGAATCCAATTTGATCCTTTAGCAAATACCCGACGTCCATTTACCTCGAAATAGAGAGAGCGCCCAGCATCATCAATTTGGGAAACAGTCTTTAATGTTCTAAATGCTGTTTTTATGGTTTTACAATTATCTCCACTTTTTCCAAAATAAACTGTAAGATTATATAAAGGATTATCATAGTGTAGAGATTCACCAAATTTTGTAATTGCATCATCATCTTCTGGACGACAACCAGCAGGATACCATAATTCAGGATTATCAACCGGTATTACAAAATGAACAAGATTCTCTCCTTCTGCAAAATGTACTTTTTGTGATTGCTCACATTCAATCTTTTTTTTATTTTCTAAAAGATTGCAATTCTCAGAAGACAGATTTGCAGTAACAACTGTTGTAAAATCTTTAAAAGATGTAATTGTTGCCGTTATATTGGCAGTCCAATTTTTCTTGTTTCGAAGAGTAGTACAGTTTACATAATCAATAAATCCTATATCAGTACTCTGCAAACCAATTGAACCATATACCCCAAACGCCATTATACAAGGGCCCCAATCCCACCCAGCATGACACTGAACCTTTCTAATTAGATTTCTATGAGGAGCCCCTACAGGCCATTGAGAACAAGGCACAGGATACGGTAGCGTTTTATTTATTTTTATTGCATGCCGTTCGGCCGAATCAAATTGCAAAGTTATTACATTCTTTCCAACATGAAGCTGTTCAGTAACTTCAAATCGCCATTTATTAAAATAATTGTTACAAAAGCCAACCTCTATGCCATTTATAAGAACATGAACAAAAGTATCCACTCTTTCAAGTGTAATAAACTGTCGATTAGCAATAAAAGATGCAGGAATATCTATCGTTCTTTCAACTTTCCAATCAGATCGTCCAACCCATTGTATGTAAAGTTCATTTTTTCCGTTATATGGATCTGGAATAAGCTTTTTAGCCAATAATGCACTATGTACATCTCCAGGTAAATTCATAGGAATTTTTTTTACAGTTTTAGGGATTCTAGATTCTACATCTGTATGAACTGGCGCTAAATTCCACGCACCAAATAAGCTAATTGTTTTCATAGTAAAATATTAACACGTTTAATTTTGAAAAGCAAGGTAAATACACAAAGTTTGTTGGTATTTTCAATTAACTTACTTTATCAACATGATTTTTATGTACCATATTAAAATTCTTTTTCTAATGCTTTGCAACGAGTTATTATTTCCATGCACATTCGTCCATTATGATATGGACATTTCCATGGTTCTACTATAGGTTGACGAGTTTTAGGAACACCATATGCATTTACACTCCAAAACCATTCAGAATAAGGCCTTGAATCATGTATATACCTTTTAATATATTCCCAAACATCATACACAGCTTGCAAATACTTACTTTGATCTCTAGATTTTTGATACCCATTCATAAAACCAACCATGGTTTCTGCCTGTACCCACCACACTCGAGTATTATCATTTATTCCATTTTCAGATTCTGATAACAATGAGTGTTCTTGATAGGCCGTATTGTATATTTTTTCTGTAAGAGCTTTTGTTATTGGAGAAATTAACTGTGTATATTTTATATCTCCAAGAATCTCTGTCCCACGATCTAACAACCAAGCTGCTTCAATATCATGACCATAGGAATGCAAATCTATAAGACTATTCATATTTTTGTCAAAAAATACTTCTTGTCTCTGTTTTTTTGGATTCCAAATTTTTGTAACAAACTGATCAAGCATGCGCTTTAAATAACTTGCGATGTTAGAATCTTTTGTAACTCTATACAGTTCTGTATAACCTTCAAATACATGTAAAAAAGTATTCATAGTTTTTTCGGCAATTATTCCATTTTCACTTAGTTTATCATTAATCTCGGGATTAAAATCCAAAGTAAAGGCTTCACAATATCCAATTTCATCACGACACTTAGTTTCTATTATTTGAACCAAATCAAAAGCTTTGCGAATAGCTCTCTCATCATGAGTTATCGCGTAGTAACTCGAAAGCGCATAAATTGCAAAAGCCTGATTGTATGTGTGTTTTGTTGTATCAAGAGGGAAACCTTTATAATCGAGAGACCAAAACACACCTCCATTTTGACTGTCAAAACAATGCTCAAGCATAAAATTAAAGGCATGTGTAGCAGCCTCTAGCAGATTTGGTTTATTTAGCATTTTATATGCATTTGCAAAAAACCATAAGATGCGACTATTCAAAATACATCCCTTTGGCGCAGTTTTATCAATATGCAAATCAAAATCTACAAATCCATAGTATCCACCAAATTTTTCATCTCTAAGCTTTCCCCAAAATGGAATAATAGTATTTGTAAGTTCAGTTTTAACCTCGTCAGCAAGTTTTTCTGTTGTCATCCACAACCCCTTAATATTGGAATAGTTAGTTTAAACTATAAACCAACTATTCCAAACTTGCAACAATAATTTTTATTTGTAGCTCTTTTTAACAAAAAAAATTCTAGCACAAACAAATACAACGACTATTCTCTTATTTCATGTGATTTGTTTTAATCATATCCAATTTAGTAATAGTTACATTACCTCTTGTTCCTGGAGCATTCAATACATGAACAGCCCCTTCTGCTGCTACTCCTGTAATTATAACATTTGTTATTCCCTTTGCCCGAAGAGTTTCTTCAAGTTTTGTATTAAAGTATTTGTCTACACTAGCTGCAACAACAACTTCGTTTGGAGCCGGTTTAACCTCTGAAAGAATAGTATTTGGACTGACACCAGGAGTTGTAGAATAAACGACAAGAATATCATTTTTTCTTGCCCAGGAAAGAAGTTTTTTAACTCCTGGTACTATTGCAACAGCTCGTGGTCTAGCAGGAACAGTTCGCTGTTCGATATCAAGAATCAGTAAAGCAGTCACTGATGGATCTACCTCAACAGATTCTAAAGTTGGAGCAGCAGGTGCCTCAATAGAATTCCACTTGTCAATGACAGAATTTTGTGCAGACAATACTCCCACTGCAAAAATAGTTATGATTCCTACTGTGTAAAAAGATTTCATAAATTACCTCCTGTAATCTCTGTTTAGAGTATTAGTCACATTCTGAAATCACATAAGGGGAACACACCATAAATCTATAGTTAACTACTCTTGCTGTATCGACTGGGCTGGCCAGATTCTTGTCTTAGTTTCTCTGATTCAAGTTGATAATTTACAAGACGATGGAAAATGTCCATTAAAGATTCTGTATTTGTCGGCAAAATAATTTCATTCTCTTGAAGTTCATTTAATAAATAATAACATGTTTCTATTGTAGAAAGACATTCTTTCGCCGGTTGCGTTTTAAATTTATACTGAGAAATATACCCTTTAGCAAAGGAAAGTTTAGGAATAGTAAATAAGTTTGTACTTAACCGCAGCATTTTTTTTGCAAAAAACCACGTCGCATCAACTAGAAAAACAAGTAATGTTTTATTTCCTATAGCGTTTTTTAATCCTGGACGATCCGCTGTCCAAGCATTCTCATCTGGATACATTAAAACTGGAAAATATTGGCTATCAGTCAATATTTCATTTACTCTTTTATTTTGAGTAAAATCGACACCAATTATTATTTCAGAGCCAGGTAAAGTTAGCGAAGCTAAACGCCCTGTTCCTGTTTTTTGTTTAAAGGCTTCTTTTGGATGCATTAAAAACACAAATTTAACTGAAGTAGTAACAGGAACTATATATTTACAATAGCAACTTTTTTTGGGTCTAAAACATTTATAGCACTTTTCCGCCACAGATAAATTCTCCTTTAGGGACTAAATACAATTTGCATTATGTTAATATTGTAGTATATTATAAAGTGTAGATTATTCAATTACAACCTAGATAAATTGTAGAACAATCTAAGGAGACTATATGAGAAAATCAGTAATTGGAATTTGTATTTTAGCATTTGTGATTGGTGTAATGATGATTCTTGCTCCGCAAGAAGTAGTAAAAGTTGCTGTCATCGTTATTGGAGTAGGCGCTATTGTAAATGGATTCTATAACATTATAAAAACACAAAAACTTATTTCAGATGAAAGCTTTCAGAAACTTATGATTATTCGTGGCTCTCTAAGTATTCTTATTGGTGCTATCGCAATAGTATTCCCTCTCCTCTTTGCAGATACAATTTGGACCATAATGATTTATGTTCTCGCAATTTATTTATTAGTTTCTGCAGGACTAGCCTTATATGGGGCAACAAAAATGAAAACAGCGGGAATTAACACCAAAATGTTTGCAACAGAAATAGGCGTTTCAATTATCATAGCTGTTATACTTTTTCTAATTCCTGCAACTATTGGGCGTGTAATAATTAGAATTCTCGGAATAGCTGTGATTTTGGCCACTGGTGTCTTCCTTTATATAGAATGGAAAAACAAACCAGATTATGTTTATGCAGAAGAAGTTACAGAAGAAGAAAATACAAATAACTCAGAAGAAAACAACGATTCAAACGAAAATCCTTCTGATAAATAACACTATTGTAAAGGAAACTTTTTAAACAACATGGAACAATACAAAGAAGATTTTATAGACTTTATGGTAAAGAGCAAAGTTCTTAAATTTGGAAATTTTACATTAAAAAGTGGGCGAAAATCTCCCTTTTTTATGAATGCTGGAGCCTATGTAACAGGAGATCAACTAACGCAACTTGGACGTTTTTATGCCCAAGCAATTCATGAGCATTTCGGAGATAATTTTAATGTACTCTTTGGCCCAGCCTATAAAGGTATTCCTCTTGCAGTATCTACTGTTATTGCTTACCAAGAATTATTTAATAAAGAAATTCGCTATTGCTCAAACCGAAAAGAAGAAAAAGATCATGGTGATACAGGTATTCTTTTAGGAACTAAACTCAAAAAAGGTGATCGCGTAATTATTATCGAGGATGTAACCACATCTGGTAAATCAATTGAGGAAACTGTTCCTATTATACGAGCCCAATCAAAAAACCCTGACGATATAAAAATAATCGGTCTAATCGTTTCTCTAAACAGAATGGAAAAAGGTAAAGGATCTAAAGGTGCTTTAGCTGAAATTTCAGATTTATATGGATTCGAAACGCATGCAATAGTTTCTATGCAAGACGTAGTTCAAAAAATTTATAATCCTGATGATTCTAATTGTATAATTTCACCAGAAATAAAAAAAGCTATGGATCAATACTATGCCCTATATGGAATAAATGGAAACTAGACCTACACAAATTTGTTTTTAACAAACATATCTTTCTAATTATCATGTGCACTATTTTACGTACACATGATAATTAGACATTTCAGATGCTTGTGCTCTCTATCCCTTTTGGATAAAATAGGTAATTATGCTTTCAAATCCTTCCTCATCTCTTATGACGACTGGTAGTATTCGTAAAAATATTACTAGTTTTGCGTTGCCTGTCTTTTTTGGACAATTATTTCAGCAACTATATAATATTATTGACTCTCTCGTTCTTGGTAACTTCTCGGGTCGAATTTCTCTTGCTGCAATAGGAGCCACAGGGGCTATTATTTTTTTACTCGTAGGTTTTTTTAGTGGTATGTTCACTGGAGCAGGAGTTATTATTTCCCGTTTTTTTGGTGCAAATGATACCGCAAATGTTAAAAAAGCTATCCATTCAACTGTAGCCTTTGGCTTACTTTCAGGCATAGGAATGACCATTCTCGGTGTAATTTTTACTCCTTTTATTCTTAAGCTTTTACAAACACCAAAAGATGTTTATCCACAAGCAGTTTTATATGTACGCATCTATTTTTCCGGAATTATTTCACTCGTACTCTATAACACAGCAGCAGGTATTTTCCAGGCAGTAGGCGATTCAAAGCACCCGCTTTATTATCTTGTTACAGCCTCAATAGTAAACATTGGGCTTGATATTCTATTTATTGCCATCTTTCACTGGGGAATTGGGGGAGCAGCAATTGCTACTGTTATTGCACAAAGTTGCAGTGCAATTTTGGCATTTAAAAGACTTTTTACTGTTTCAGACATTTATAAAATTGAACTTAAGAATATTAAACTTGATCCATCCATTACAAAAGAAATTATTCGCATAGGACTGCCTGCAGGTTTACAAAACTCAGTTATTTCTATTGCTAATATGGTGGTGCAAGCAAATATTAACAGTTTTGGCTCCATGGCAATAGCAGGTTGTGGAGTTCATTCCAAAATTTCGCAATTTGTTTTTATTCCTATTAACGCTATTGTTATGAGCTTAACAACTTTTGTAGGTCAAAACTTGGGAGCAAAAGAATATGAACGAGCAAAAAAGGGAGCTTTGTTTGGAACAGCCATTTCTATGTTACAAGCAGAAACATTTGGGCTTATTTATTGGTTTTTAGTTCCTCATCTTATTGGCATTTTTTGCAAAGGAGAACCGCAAATAATAGCATATGGAACTATGCAAGGAAGAACTGTAGCTTTTTTTTGGTTTCTGATGGCATTTTCCCATTCAATTGCTGCAACCTTACGCGGGGCTGGAAAAGCAATTATACCTATGTTTATTATGTTTTCGTGTTGGTGTATATTACGTGTAGGATATATAACTATTACAATACATTTTATAAAAGATATTCGTGTTGTTTTTTGGGCATACCCTCTTACCTGGTTTGTAAGTTCTGTTATCTTTCTGATATATTTTCTAAAAGGTGATTGGGTACACAATTTTGAAAAAGTTGCAAAAAAACAATTAAATATTTGTACCACCCCAGTTGGGCAAAAGAATACTTTTTTACAAAGATAAAATCTAATAACACGCAGTTATTAGATTTTATCTACAAAAAATACATATAAATTCTCTAAAATTATTCTGTATAACGTATCTCTTGCCATATTTTGTTGTATATAGCAAGATTTTCTCCAAGATCGTCCATAATTTCACAATTGTTTAGAATTTCTTCTGTGTATAAAGGTTCTACAGTCATATATTCCCCTGCTTTTATATTTGTAGAAGGAGGAAAAGAAAATTCATCACAAAACATTGCATAAATTTGAGGCCGATGAATAAAATTAATAAACTGCATAGCTAAATCAAAATGGCTACTTTTTTTAGGAATACACATCGAGTCAATGTACATTGTACCGCCCTCTTTGGGAACAAAAAAATCTATGGTATCCCATTTTTCTTCTGGGATCTCTTCATAAATACTTTCTGCATAGCCTTGTACAACCCAGAAATCTCCAGATGCAAATCCTTTAGCATAACTTTCTGCATCAAATTTGACAATGTTTGGTTTCCAATCGTAAGCTATTGTATGGGCAGCTTTTTCTAAGGCTTCAGGGTCGAGACTGTTTACTGAATAACCATTATATTTAAGAGCATCACCCATAACTTCACGCATATCATCCATCATAACCATGCGATTTGCAAGATCTTTACGCTCAAAAATGGTCCAGCTTTTTTCATAATCAGGAACCTTTGTTTTGTTAACAATAACACCAGAACAACCCATATAATAAGGAACTGCATATTCCATATCAGGATCATATGTAGCTTTACTTCGAACTAATTCGCTAACATAATGTCTATTTGTAAATTGTGTATTATCGATTTTATGGAACATGCCTTGCTTAATCATAATAGATGCGTAATCTTGAGAAGGAAAAATTACATCGTAACCTTTTGCTCCTGCCTTAAGTTTTGCAAACATTTCTTCGTTAGAAGCATAGTTATCAATCTTTACATCAACATTAAATTCTTTTTCGAATTGTTCAACGACACTATCAGGAATATAATAGGTCCAACAATACAAATACAACGTTTTTTCACTTTTACAACCAGTAAACGTGAAAATCAAAATGGCCAGTAAAATACTCAATACAGAGTTTTTTTTAAGATTGGGTAAAAAATTGGTAATTTGTTTCAAAATTCTCCTATTTCGAAGCTGCTATTGTTTTTAAGAATTTTCGCATTGTGAATGCTATAAGAATTGTTGCCAAAATTATTATTAGTGACAACGCATTTATAACAGGGCTAACTCCGAACCTTATCATCGAATATACATATAATGGTAATGTCGTTGAACCAGGTCCCGAAACAAAAAAAGTTATTACAAAGTCTTCGAGAGACATTGTTACCGCCATTAAAAACCCAGATGCGACACCAGGTAATATAGCAGGAATAACAACTTTTAATAAAGCTTGTTGTTCCGTAGCTCCTAAATCGTGTGCAGCTTCTACAATAGAATAATCGAACTCATCAAGTCTTGCAAGTACCATTAAAAACACAAAAGGAAGACAAAATGTCGTATGTGCTGCAAAAATGGTAAACATTCCAAGGGGAAATCCAATTCCAGCAAAAAAAATAACTGTTGAAACTCCTATTATTACTTCCGGTAATACCATTGGTAAAAAACTAATACCTTGAATATAAGCTTTTCCTTTAAATGTATGCCATCTAACACCAACAGCAGCAAGAGTTCCTAAAACCGTTGAGGCTATGCCAGCAGTAATAGCAATTATTAAACTATTTGAAAACGCTTTCCACAAATCATCAGAATTAGTAAACAGCTCTTTATACCAATACAACGAAACGTTTGTAAATTCTGCTCCTTTATTTTCATTAAAAGAATAAAAAATAATTATTATTAGAGGAAAAAACAAAAAAATCAAAGTAAGTGTTAAGATAAGAGTAGAAAATGAAAAAGGTTTTTTTTGAGAATTTTTTAGAAAAGCTTTACGAGCATGTCTTGCAGGTTCAGACTTAGGTTGTTTTTTTGCAATATTTTTTAATATAGGGCGCCAATGAGAAATCATCATTTACCTCCTCTTTTTTTTGAGGTTTTACCTGAATTGACAATCCACAAGACACAAAAAGCACTAACTAATGTTATTAACACAGAAAAAGCAGAGGCTAGAGGCCAATTTCGAGTTTTATTTACTTGATCTACTATGACATTTCCAAGCATATAAGAATCTTTTCCTCCGACCAATAATGGTACAGTATAAATTCCAAAAACAGGAATAAAAGTAAACAAGAACGCAGTTGTTATCCCGCTTTTAATACTTGGTAATAATACCCGAAACATAGACTGTGGTTTTGTAGCTCCTAAATCCCGTGCAGCTTCTAATAGAGAAAAATCAAAACGGTCTATTGATGTAAAAATAGGGAGTATCGCATACGGTAAATACATATACACAGATACTAAAATAACTGCCTGTTTATTATAGAGTAAATGTAAATAATCATGTGTAATTCCTATCTTCATCAAAAAAGAATTTATTAAACCTTCTGTACCTAATACTGACATCCAAGCAAAAATACGAATAAGAGAATTTGTCCAAAATGGAATAATTACCATCCCTAAAAGCAAAGTCTGATGTGAACTTTTTGCCATTGCATATCCACAAGGAAGTGCAACCAATATGGTTATAACAGTAGTTACAACAGCAATAAACAAGGTCCTTAATCCAATAATACCGTATGAGCTTTGAAACATTAATTTGTAGGCTTTAAGAGAAAATTTAAAATCCACTCCTCCATACAATCCTTTAGTTAAGAAACTATATAGAAAAATAATAAGAAGTGGCGCTACAAAAAAGACAGTAAACCAAACCCCCATAGGCCATGCATATTTAGCTCCTCGTATTGCATTAATTCGAATAGCATTAGTATTAGAGGGCAATTCATCTTTTTTATTTATTTTACCATGTTTCATTCGTCAACATCCTCAACAATATATCCATCATGAGCACTCCAATAAACATAGACATGATCTTTCCATTCTATTTCAGGACCATCATCTAAATAGGTAGAATGTTGTTTAAAAACTTTTATTTTTGTTCCATTATCAAGGCGAATATAAAATTTCGTTTGAAACCCAGAATAAACAGGTTCATCAACAACCCCTTTATATACATTTAAATCCATCCTATCTTCTGGAGGTGGATCCAACGAAATATGAACTTTTTCGGGTCTTACAGTATAACAAATTTGCTGGCCAGGTTCTGTTCTCTCATAATCAGAAACTTGCACAAGACCAGGCAACTTATTAATCTTTATTTCACAAAGAAATTCATCGGTTTCGGTAAAGTTATCATCAGCATCCTCATCCGCATTTTCGAGAACTTTTTCTACTGTCATGCATTTTTCTACAGTAGCAAGAAAAAGATTTGTCTCTCCAATAAACTTTGCAACAAAAGCAGTTGCTGGATTTTCGTATATCTCAAATGGGGTGCCTACTTGCAAAACTTTACCAGCATTCATAACTGCAATACGATCCGATACAGATAAAGCTTCTGCTTGATCATGGGTAACATAAATAAATGTAATTCCTATTTTATCATGCAAATCATCAAGTTCGATAAGTAAATTTTGTCGTAATTTAGCATCCAACGCTGATAAAGGTTCATCTAAAAGCAAAACCTTTGGCTCATTTATCAAAGCCCGAGCAATCGCAACTCGCTGTCTTTGCCCACCCGATAACTGAGATATTTTTTTATGCATATGGGCATCAAGATCAACAAGATGGACATACTCTTTTACCTTTCTATCCAATTCTTTTTTTTCCACTTTACGCAAACGAAGCGAAAAAGCAACGTTTTCATACACCGATAAATGTGGAAAAAGCGCATAGTTTTGGAAAACAGTATTTGTCGGACGTTTATTGGCAGGAAAAGAAACAACATCTTTGTCATCAATAAGAACAACTCCGTCATCGGGATTCTCAAATCCAGCTATAATTCTTAACAGCGTTGTTTTGCCACAACCAGAAGGGCCTAAAAGTGAAAAAAATTCGCCCTCATTAATCATAATTTCAGCATCTTTAAGAGCATGAAACGAACCAAAGTGTTTAGACACTCCCTTTATTGAAACAGTACTACCTTTCACTGTGCAGGTTACCTCCAGTCAAGTTCTTAAATCATTAATCGGAAAATCGAATATCTTCCCAAATTTCATTGTAAGTTGCAAGACCTTCTCCAAGATCATCTTTTATCTCACAATTCAACATATCTTCCGCTGTGTACACGGGTGTAACTTTCATATATTTTTCTGCAGCTGTATTTACACTAGAAGGGAAACTAAATTCATCACAAAATTCTGCATAAATTTCTGGCCGATGAATAAAGTTCATAAACTCTAAAGCAAGATCATAGTGTTTTGAATTTTTTAGAATACACATTGAATCTATATACATTGGGCCTCCTTCCTCAGGAACAAAAAATGCAATTCCATCCCAATTCTCTTCTGGAACTTCAGCATATACGCATTCTGCATACCCTTGAACAACCCAAAAATCACCAGACGCAAAACTTTTTCCATAACCTTCGGCATCAAAGCGAACTATATTTGGTTTCCAATCATTTTCTATTGTATCAGCCGCAATTGCCAATTCCTCAGGATTTAAGCTATTAACAGAAAATCCATGATAAGCTAAAGAATCTCCCAGAACTTCTCTCATATCATCCATTAAACTCATACGACCAGCAAGATCTTTTCGCTCAAAAATACTCCAACTTTTTTTAAAGTCAGGAACTTTTTTGGTATTTACAATAACACCTGCAGTTCCCATATAATATGGAACTGAATATCTAAATCCAGGATCGTATGTCGCTTTTTCGCGTACTAGATCACTTATATATTTGCCATTAGGAATCTGTGCCCAATCTATTTCCTTGAACATCCCTTCTTTTATCATTATTGATGTGTAATCCTGAGAAGGAAAAACAATATCATAACCACTCGCCCCAGCCAGAAGTTTAGCATACATTTCTTCATTAGAAGCATAGCTATCAACTTTCACGCTAACTCCAAATTCTTGTTCAAATTTTTCAATTACAGAATCCGGAGTATAATAAGTCCAGTTGTACAAATATAAGGTGTTTTCTTTTCCACACCCTGCAAGTACAATCAAAAAACAAAGCCCTAAAGCTAGTACCGAAAGTTTACGCATTGTTATGCCTCCATAAACTTCTTATAAAATAAAAAGACTGATGTTAAAAACTTTTTTTTAACAATCAGTCTTTTATAATCATATACACCGTATTGTGAGTTTGTACAATACTTTTTTATAAAAAAAATCTCTTTTTTAATATCATATATTTTGCTGTCTCTTAAGTTTTTTAAATGAATATAAAAATGCAGGGACTAGAAAACAATCTGCTAGTATCCAAGCAACCGGAGAAGCAAAACATACGGCAGTAAACCCCCAGATTGGAATAAAAATAATTGCCACTACTGCACGCCCTATTAGCTCAAAAACCCCAGCAAATACGGCAAAACTACTAAATCCCATTCCCTGTATCATAAATCTAAAAACATTAACCAACACAAGAGGAATATAAAACGCACTTAAAATAATTAAAAAAGTATGTATTTGATCTAAAATCAAAACCTCAGAACTATCTACAAAGAGCATACCTAAATTGCGACCAAATAAAAATAAAACAATAAAGGCTACGAACGCATATGAAAAACCAATTAGTGAACTTGCCCTTAATCCCGATTTAAGCCTTTCAAGCTTCTGCGCTCCAGTGTTTTGACCTCCAAAGGTTGCCATTGTCGCTCCTAAAGCATCAAACGGGCAACAAAAGAATAAAGATATCTTAAAAGTTGCCGCTACAGCTGCTACAGTATCAGATCCAAGAGAATTTACAGAAGCTTGTAAAATAACACTGCCTATAGCGGTTATTGAATATTGTAATCCCATGGGAAAACCCATGCTACTTAATACATAAAAATGATGAGTTCTAATTTTCCAGTCATCTTTTGAAAGATGTAAAATTTCATAGTGTTTTTGCATATATAGAATACATAAAATACCAGATACCAATTGAGATATGACAGTTGCAAACCCAGCCCCTCTGACACCTGTTTTTAGCCCTACAATGAAAAACAAATCAAGCACAATATTTAAAAGAGAAGAAACTATTAAAAAATATACTGGTGTTTTACTATCACCTAAAGATCGTATAATACTTGCAAGAAGATTATACATAAACAAAATAGGAATTCCCGCAAAAATTATTCGAATATATGAATCTGCTTGCTCGATAATGTTATCTGGGGTCTGCATGAGTCGCAAAAGAGGCCTACACAATACTACTGTTACTACTGTAAAAAACAATACAAATGCAACACTTAATTGTATAGAACTAGCAACATATTGACGCAAGGTTTTATAATCTTTTGCTCCAAATTTATTGGCAATTGGTAATGCAAAACCATTTCCAACCCCCATGCAAAACCCAATAATTAGAAAATTTACAGCACCTGTGGAACCAACTCCAGCTAAACTTTCAACACCCAAAAATTTTCCAACAATTACAGTATCTACAACACTATAAAACTGTTGAAACAAATTGCCTAATAATAGAGGCAGAGAAAAACCTACGATAAGTTTAAAAGGAGAACCTTCTGTTAAATCTTTTGTCATTTATTATAAAAATCCTTTATACGTCCAAAGAAATTAACGCATTTTTAAAACAAGGTAAAGAGCATTTTTAAAAATAAACAAAAAAGCCCTGCAAATCGTTTTCACAATTTACAGGGCTTCCATAATTAACTTACTCAGAAATTAAAAATCTCGGGCAGCTAAATATTGATACTCTTTCCATTGACGTTTTGCAGTAATAGTTGCTTTTTCAAGTAACATTGCAGCACGCTCTGGTTGAGCAGCTTTTAAGCTCTTAAATCGAACTTCCTTGTACATATAATCTGCAAGATTAAAGGTAGGTTCTTTGCTATCAAGCTGGAATGGATTCTTTCCTTGCTCTACAAGTTCAGGATTATAACGATACAAAGGCCATAAACCACATTCTGTAGCTTCTTTCTGAAGTTTAAGTCCCATATTCATCTTAATACCATGATTAATACAGTGAGCTTGAGCAATAATTAAAGAAGGTCCATTATAAGCTTCTGCTTCACGGAAAGCTTTAATAACTTGGTTCATATTAGCACCTAAAGAAACTTTAGCTACATATACATATCCATAAGTCATTTGCATAAGACCAAGGTCTTTTTTAGAAGTTGATTTACCAGAAGCAGCAAACTTAGCAACAGCACCAATAGGAGTTGCTTTTGACATTTGTCCTCCAGTGTTTGAATATACTTCAGTATCTACTACCAAAATATTGATATTTCGACCAGAAGCTAAAACATGATCAACTCCGCCATAACCAATATCATAAGCCCAACCATCACCACCAATAATCCATTGTGAACGACGTACAAAATGATCTGTCAAAGAATTAAGCTCTACAGCTAGAGGATCTTTAGATTTAGCTAATTTTGCTTTAAGAGATTCGATATCAGCACGTTGTTGTGCAATAGCTGCATCATCTTTTTGCTCATTAGTAAGAATTCGACCTAATTCTTCAGTTGCAATTCCTGCATCTTTTGCTTTAGTTCCTACTTCTCGAGCATATTCTGAAAGTTTGTCATTAGATAAACACATACCAAGACCAAATTCAGCAGCATCTTCAAATAATGAATTAGACCATGCAGGTCCATTACCTTTTGCATTTTTAGCATAAGGAGTTGAAGGAAGGTTACCTCCATAAATTGATGAACAACCTGTAGCATTAGCAATCATTGCACGATCACCAAATAATTGTGAAAGAAGTTTAATATAAGGTGTCTCTCCACATCCAGCACAAGCTCCAGAGAACTCGAATAATGGACGTTTCATTGCAAGACCCTTAGGAGTGGACAAGTTAAGTGTTGAAGGATCAACTTCTGGAAGTTCCATAAAGTAATCCCAGTTAGCAGATTCTGTTTTACGTAAATCAGCTGTATAGCGTACAAGTTTTAAAGCACCTTTTTGTGCCATAGGACAAACACTTACACACATTCCACAACCAGTACAATCTTCACTAGAAACTTGAAGAACAACTTTTTTGCCTTCTGTTGGTTTTGGTTTTGTTTCTACTGCTTTAAATGTTTTAGGAGCCTTAGCAGCTTCATCATTTGTCATAGTCTTCATACGAATAACTGCATGAGGACAAACAACAGTACACTGACCACACTGAATACAAGCTTCAGGATCCCATTCAGGAATCATTTCTGCAACAGAACGTTTTTCGTACTGTGTTGTAGCTGAAGGGAAAGTACCATCTTCTGGAAGTTTAGACACAGGAAGTTTATCACCCTGCTGATCTGACATTGCACCAAGAACACCCTTAATAAATGGATCAGAAGAAGATGACATAGCTGGTTTCATGTGAATAGAACCTGCTGTTGTTGAAGGATAATCTACTTTTTCTACAGCATTAAGTGAAAGATCAATAGTATCGTAGTTTTTCTGTACAATTTCTGGACCTTTTTTACCATATGATTTTTCGATAAATTTCTTCATAAATTTAACGGCAACATCTTCTTTTAGAACTCCGGAAATTTTAAAGAAAGCTGTTTGCATAACAACATTGATACGAGTACCCATGTGAGCTTGTGCAGCAATTTTAAAAGCATCAATAACATAGAACTGAAGTTTTTTGTCAATGATATCTTGTTGTTGTTCAACAGGAATGTGTTCCCATACTTCTGCAGCAGAATAAGGAGAGTTTAATAAGAATACTCCACCTTGTTTTGCATGTTCAATCATGCGGAGTGATTCCATATAAGTAAATTTATGGCAAGCTAAGAAATCTGCATTTGTGATTGCATAAGGACGACGAATAACGTTTTTACCAAAACGAAGGTGAGAAACAGTAAGTCCACCTGATTTTTTAGAGTCATATGCGTAGTAACCTTGAGCATACAGTTCAGGGTGTGCTTCACCAATAATCTTGATAGAGTTTTTGTTAGCGCCAACTGTACCATCAGAACCTAATCCGTAGAACATAGCTTCAGTCATTCCTTCTTCATGAAGTTGGAATGAATCATCATATGCAATACTATTGCCACAAACATCGTCTTCGATACCAACAGCAAAATGATTTTTCTTTTCTCCAGAAAGGTTATCAAAAATTCCTTTTACCATTGCAGGGGTAAATTCTTTTGAACCTAGACCAAAACGGCCACCAACGACTGTTTCAATTTCACGGCCTTGTTCTGAAAGAGCAGTAAGAACATCTTCATAAAGTGGTTCACCAAGAGCACCAGGTTCTTTACAGCGATCCATTACAGAAAGAGCTTTACATGAAGAAGGAATAGCTGAAACAAAATCTTTTGCACTAAATGGACGATACAAGCGTACTTTTAAAACACCGACTTTTTCGCCTTTTGCAACTAATGCTTCTACAGTTTCATCACAAGTATCTGCCCCGGAAGCCATAATGACAATAACTTTTTCGGCATCTTTTGCACCAACATAGTCAAATAAATGATAAGCACGACCTGTTAATTTCGCATATTTATCCATTTCTTCCTGAACAATTGCAGGAACTTTATCATAATATTTTTGAACACCTTCACGACTCTGAAAATAAACATCAGGATTTTGAGCTGTACCACGAACAACAGGTTTTTCTGGAGTAAGACCACGAAGGCGATGAGCACGAACAAGTTCGTCATCTACCATTTTTGCCATTACTTCATAAGGAACTTCTTCTACTTTCTGATACTCATGAGATGTGCGGAATCCATCAAAAAAATGAATAAAAGGAACACGTGCACGTAAAGTTGACGAATGTGCTATTACAGCTAAATCCATAACCTCTTGAACACTGCAAGAATCAAGCATTGCCCAACCAGTTTGACGACAAGCCATAACATCTTGATGATCACCAAAAATAGAAAGAGAACTTGTAGCAATTGCGCGAGCTGCAACATGAAAAACAGTACTTGTCAATTCACCCGCAATTTTATACATATTAGGAATCATCAAAAGAAGTCCCTGTGAAGCTGTAAAAGTTGTGCTTAAAGCCCCAGCTGTTAATGCACCATGTACAGCCCCAGAAGCACCAGCCTCAGACTGCATTTCTACAACATCCGGAACTGTACCCCAGATATTTTTTTTACCTTGAGCTGAGTAAGTATCAGCTACTTCACCCATTGGGCTTGAAGGAGTAATAGGATAAATCGATATTACTTCACTTAAAGCGTGGGCAACATGACCAGCGGCTGTATTTCCGTCAATCATTACCATGTTTTTTTCTGCCATAAGTCCGTCCTTAAAAAATTTATATATAAATTTCCTTTTTCGTACAGTAAACTGAAACGAAAAAGCCACTAAAACAGTTTAATTAACACCTAAAAATTTCGAATACTAATAGAATACCTTTATGAATTAATTTTTACAAGTGTACATAACTTACTGTATCGTAAAACACTTTGTCAACATATTGTTAAATAACTCCAATTATGTTATATTAACTTGATGAATAAAAAGTCTTTTTCATCTTTTCTTCTACTATTAAGTATTTTATTTTTTTCCTTATTTAAAGTAAATGCTCAAGAAGATATTTCAAACAAAACCTCAAAAAAACGTCCTTCAGTGGCTCTTGTTCTAGCCGGAGGTGGTGCACTTGGATATGCACATATACCAGTACTTCAAATGCTTGAAGAAGAGGGAATTCCTATCGACATGGTTATAGGAACAAGTGCTGGTTCTATCGTAGGAGGACTTTATTGTATAGGATACACTCCTCAAGAAATAATAGATACGATAGGGAATATGGATTGGACTTCCGTTTTTAATGACAAAGTCATCTCCCCTTTTGAGCAAACCTTAGGAAGCCATAGTTCTACAGCTATTCCATTTGAACTTAATTTTACCTTTAAAAATAACTTACCTACTATGCAGATGGGAACTTCTTTATTAACCGGACAGCAAACCTATGAAATACTAAAACAATTTACAATACGAATCCCTTCAAATGTTGATTTTGATACATTACCCACACCATACAGAGCCGTAGCTGTAGATTTACTAACTGGCGAAATCGTATCCTTTTCACAAGGTGATATTGCAGAAGCTATGAGAAGTAGTATGAGTATTCCAGGAGTTTTTCAACCTTTTAAATTGAACGATCATTATTATGTCGACGGCATGGTACGTGATAACAACCCTATCGATATTGCTGCAAAAATGGGCTACGACATCATTATTGATGTAGATTTTGGAGACGCCTTAATTGACACTTATGATACTTTTGAAAGCAGTCCAATTGCCGTAGTAAACCAATCCATTGGCATGGAATTAACGGTAAAAAATCTAGAGAATTACAAATTAGCTGATTTAGTAATTCTTCCATATCATGCAAATTACACCGTTATTGATTATGAAAGTTCAATGAAAATTTATGAACTTTCTAAAACTGATATTGAACGATATCGTCCTCAAGTCAAAGCCCTAAAAAAAAGAATTGAAAACGAATCGATAGTGATAGATAAAACAGAAGATGATCTTTTATACAGGTCAAAAAAATCATTGTTTCCTAAAAATTATTTTGATAATCCAATTTTAAACCCGACAAAAATAACTGTACACGCAGATGATAATACTACAATTGATTTTATCAAAGAACAATTTTACAACACTCAAAGTTTAAATGGAACTTTTACACCTGAAGATTTAAATACTTTATCCAATGTTACTTATAACAAAGGAACGTATAAAAGCATAACAACAAAAATCATAAAAAATGATGAAAAAGAAGAACTCGTTGTCACTGCAAAAACTAGTAAACCAAAAGACAATATTATTCTTTTTGGACCAGAATATGAAGGAACATTTTCATCTTCTACTTATTCTGAATTATCTTTTATAACTGATGCACAAATACGCAATCTTACAGGGGATGGATCGATATTATCTCTTCAAGCCTCGTTTCTAAATGATATAAATGCAGAATTATTGTACAGGCAACCGATGGAAACAGGCTTTTTTGCACAATTAGATTTTGATTTAAGCTATGATAACTTAAATCTCGAGTCTAAAATCTATACTAATACACCTTCAAATGTATATCTTACAAAAGAACTAAAAAGTGCACTTTCTTTTGGAATCCCCTTTTCAACTAGAAACACTCTACTTTCAGGAATTTCAATAAATTGGGATGACACAACGGAAGAACTTATACGCATAAAAGATAACTCTTCTACCTATGGCGATGAATCTACTAATTTTGATGTTTTTTTTAATTATACATTTAGTAATCTTGATTTTAGTTTATTTCCATCTCGTGGATCGTACCTTTCTGTAGATAACACTACGGTAATGCCTTTAACAAACAAAGATGATACCTTCTTATTTGATGTATTAGAAATTGATATCACACGCGCTATCCCGCTAAATACATCACTTACTTTAATTCTTAATGGATTTGCTGGTTCAAATATAGACGAATCTATGAGTAATAGAACAGACTTATACCCTGTCTATGGATTTAGTGTTGCAGACCGCCGTTTTTTTCCACAAATTGCAGACAGAACTAATTATGGACTACACAAAATAGCCATTTCAACTTCTCTCCTTTTTGCACCATGGGATCAGATTACACTTTTAGGGGGCAAAGCTTACATAGGAGTGAGTGGCGCAATAGGAAATATCTTTGGTTCCTTCGATGATATTTCTATTATCGATTGTAACTATCGAACTTCAATTGATATAGGTCTTCGAATCACAGAGGCATTTGGCTTTGTCGCCAAAGCAGGTATAGGAAGTGTCGAAAATATACCAACTCCTTTTATTTCATTTGATTTAGGAAACATACGTTACTAATCATATCCTTAATTGCCGATTTTTTTTTATAATGATATAGTTACATTATGAATCATAAATATTCTCTCTGTTCCTTTTTATTTATGCTACTCGGTTTTAATGCATTTTTAACAGCACAAACTAAAGAAGATGCACTTGGTTCAACCAGTTCTACCACGAAATCTTTAAAGACAAGACCTTCTGTAGCTCTTGTTTTAGCAGGAGGTGGAGCTCGAGGATTTGTACATATCCCTGTTTTGGAAATGCTCGAAGAAGAAGGGATTCCTGTTGATATAGTCATAGGTAATAGTGCGGGTTCGATAATTGCTGGATTATATTGTGCAGGATATAAACCTAACAAAATAATGCAAACCTTAGGAAATCTTAAATGGAGTACTATTTTTCAAGATTCAGTGACGTCGCCATTCGAAAAAAAACTTGGTGACCATAGCTCGATAACAACTCCTTTTGCATTAAAGTTTATAAATTCTGACAATAAAATTTCATTACAAATGGGAAGCTCCCTATTAACGGGTCAAAATGCATATGTAATGCTTAAACAAAACACAATTCGTATTCCATCAAACATTGATTTTAATACTCTTCCAATACCATTCAGAGCAGTAGCTGTCAATTTAATAACTGGGGAACTTGTTATTTTTGATCACGGTGATATGGCAGAAGCAATTCGCGCAAGTATGAGTATTCCAGGCCTGTTTCAACCTTTCTACCATGAAGGAAACTACTATGTAGATGGATTGGCACGTAATAATAATCCTATTGATGTGGCTAAAAAAATGGGCTATGACATCATAATTGACGTCGATTTTGGAAATGCTCTAGAAGATTCTTATAGTGCATTTGAAACAACTCCTCTAAAAGCATTAACTCAAATGATGCAGATGGGCCAAAACAATGAAAATCTTGAAAATTACAAGCTTGCTGATATTGTTATGCTTCCGGACTACGGAAACCATTCGCTCATTGACTATGATGATGCATTTGAGATTTACAAAATAGCACAAGCCGACATAGAAAGATACCGCCCTCAAATAAAAGAATTAAAAAATAAAATTGACAACTGGGAAGGAAAAACACTTCTTCCACAACCGAACCTTTTCTATGATAAAGAAACTGGATTATATCGAGAAAAAAAAAGCTCTTTCCCCTCTAATTATTTTGATAATTCAAACCCTAAACCAAATAAAATTGTTCTAAATTTTAATGATAAGAATACAACAAAATATACAACAAATTATTTTAATAAGATTATCAACGAAAACAATGAATTTTCAGCTGAATCATTTAAATTACTATCAGAAGGAATTTACAACACTGGACTTTATATTACTGTTACAACAAGAATAACACAAAATGAAAATAATGAAATACTTGAAATAAGTGCAATAGACAAAAAACCAGACAAAACAGTTATCTTATTTGGTGCAAATGCAGAAGGGACACTTGCTACAGATTCGGTAGCAGAATTCGATATTTCAACAGACTTTCAACTAAGAGAATTAACAGGAAAAGGTTCTGTGTTGTCTGCAAAAACTGTTTTTCTTAACAATTACTCATTTGAATTAATGTACATGCAACCAATTGGAGCTCATTTTTTTATAGAATTAGATTCAGCCTTGTTGTACGATTATTTACATACAGGAACCGGTTGGTATTCACAAATAGAAAGAAAAAACCTATTAAAAAAAACCGCATATTTTTCAACTACTTTTGGAGTACCGTTTTCGAACGAACATACATTAACAGGAGGAGCAAAAATTGCTTGGTATGATACTACAGATGAAATCAAAGAAGGATCAAGCACAATAAATTCTGACTTCAATTTGAATTATATATTTAACACACTAAATTTTAATCTCTTTCCCGAAAGCGGGGCGTATACATCTCTTAAACATATATGTGTAGTTCCTGTAACCGTTGACCACAGTGTACCTGTTTTTGGTATAACAGAAATAGAGGCAATAGGTGCTATCCCTATAACACATAGCATAAGTTTATTACTAAGTGGCTTTGCTGGTTCTAATATTGATCAAGGCTTATTAAATAGAACAGACTTAACTCCTATATATGGATTTACAACAGCAGATAGACAATACTTTCCTCAAATAGTCGATAGAAGTGACTACGGCATACATAAAGCAACAATAAGTACATCTCTTCAATTTGCACCATGGGATCAAATTACATTAATTGGAGGCAAAGCTTATTTTGCAACAAGCGGAGCAATAGGAAATGTCTGGGACTCGTTTGACTCGATTACATTAAAAAACTTAGAATGGAGAGCTTCTTTCGACACTGGTATTCGTATCACCAATGGATTTGGTATTGTTGCTCGAATTGGAGCAGGCACAACACAAAACACTGTACTTCCATTTATTTCACTTGATGTTGGGAACGTACGATTCTAACAATAAAAAAATGATTTACTCATTGCTCATAAAAAAGTAAATATGCTATATTACTGAAATGTTTTCTAAAAGATTTAGACATGTTTTGTTTTTTATCGAACTTAATTTTTTATTTGTAAATGGATTGCTTTATACACAAACAACCCCACAAAAAAATAAACGTCCAAAAGTTGCAGTCGTTCTTTCTAGGAGCGGGGCACTTGGATATTCTCAAATCCCTGTACTAGAATTACTTGAAGAAGAAAACATCCCTATCGATTTAATAGTTGCTACAAGTGCTGGATCAATTGTAGGTGGATTATATTCTGTAGGATACACCCCTAGTCAAATCTATGAAAATCTTAGTGCAATTGATTGCTACAAAATGTTTGATTACTTTCTTGAACCTCCTATCGAATATATTTTGCAAGACCATGGTAAAATTCAGAACATATATTCTCTAAACTTTACAAAAGAGAATACACTAGACTGCTTAGATTTAAATAAATCACCTATAAGTTTTAGTATAAAAGAAGACGATTACCAAATAAATTTGCAGCAAGGCAGTTCTTTTTTTGCAGGACAATATTTTTATAATGCATTAAAAAAATTAACAATGAGAATCCCCTCTAATACAGACTTTGACACACTCCCCATACCTTTTCGTGCTATAACCATAAATGCAATAACAGGGGAACAAATAATTATGGACAAAGGTGATCTTGCAGAAGTTATACGCAGTAGTATTAGCATTTCGTCTATTTTTCAACCTTTTTTATATGAAGGAAACTATTGCATAGATGCCTTAAATCAAAATGACAACCCTGTGGATATTGCAAAAGAACTGGGATATGAGATTGTAATTGACATTGATTTTGGACATATACTAGACACTAATTCAAAATCCTTTAATAATAATCCGTTAATTGCTGGATATCAGATGATAGGATTAAACGAGTACGTAACAAGTGTAAAAAAACACGAGTTAGCAGATCTTGTTATTATACCAAATCATGGGGACTACTCTTTAATAGACTATGATAAAGCTTCTGAAATATATCAAATAGCTAAAAATGATTTAGAAAAATACAGGCCACAAGTAAAAGCCTTGAGAGCTAAAATTTTTGAAAACTCTCCTCAAACAGATTCAATAGAACAAATAAGAGAAAAACCTTGTAAGTTTGCAGAAAAATATTTAGACAACCCAATTCCCAATCCTACTAAAATTGTTATTAATACAAGCCATAGCTCCACAAAAGAAGATACAGAAGAAACCTTTAACTCTATAAAAAAAGAAAACTTTTTTAATGATGACAGTCTTCATGTCCTACTAGAAGATATGTATAACTCAGGAAATTACAAAACAGTAACAGGGAGAATTACCAAAACAAACGATGAAGACGAACTCTTAGAGATTAACACAACAGAAAAAGAACCTGTAGATTATTCTATTTTATTTGATCTTAATTACAATGTAACCTTTTCTAAATACGTAAATAATACATTAACTTTTTCGACAGATTTTCAAAAACGAGGAATATTAGGAAAAGATTCTGTTTTATCTTTTAAAGGAACACTTTTTAATACATTGGCAATCGAGGTCATGTACCATCAGCCTATTTTGGAACATTTATTCTTGCAATTTGATTCTTCCTATTCATATAATTATTATTTTGCAAAAAGCCTTTTCAGCTCTAATGATTCACCTGTTGATATAGGAATAAAAAAAGCAAATTCAGAAATATTATTTGGAATTCCTTTTCCACAAAGTGTTTATTTTAATGCAGGAACAGGAATAAACTGGCAAGATACAACAGAAGAAATTAATGAAGGATCACAATCATATAATCTTAAGATTTTTAGCAAATTTATGGTGAATACATTAGATTATAATTCGCTACCTTCCAAAGGAACTTATTTATCAATAGAAAATAACAACATTCTACCAATTGAAAACACAAATGAAATCCCATATGCAGATATTCTTTCAATAGATTATACACAACTAATACCCTTAGGAAAAAATGTCAGCTTACTGTTTGCAAACTACATTGGCACTAACCTAGATGAAAATATAATAAAAAACAAAAACATTATTCCAATATATGGATTTTCAACAGCAGACAGACAATTTTTTCCACAAATAATCGATAGAACTCATTATGGTATACATAAAACAGCAATTAGCTCAACATTACAATTTTCCCCTAACAAACAATTAACTATAATAGGAGGAAAACTTTTCTTCTCCGTTACAGGAGCAATAGGTAATGTATGGGATTCATTCGACTCTATCACAATCAAACAGCTAGAGTGGCGCTCGTCATTTGACACAGGGCTTCGCATTACCGATAATCTTAGTATTATTGCTCGAATTGGGGCTGGAACAACAAAATACGAAGCATTACCATTTATATCACTTGATCTAGGAAATATCCGATACTAAGCATAAGGACAGAATTGATGACAGATAAATTTATTACATTTAAAGATGTACGATTTACGTATCCACCTTTTGAACATGAAGTAGACAAAGACGGAAATCAAATAATAAACAAGCCTGTATTTGATCATTTTACAGCAACATTACCAGGAAAATTTACAATTCTTGTTGGTCCAAATGGAAGTGGAAAAAGTACCTTTTTACTTTTGGCCGCAGGAAGAGTATCTCCGGACACGGGAACTGTTCGACTTTTTAATAAAGACATAGCATTCATGGAAGAACAAGAACGTAATTTAACAGCTAGTTTTATATACCAAAACATGGAATTTGAAACACAAGAAACGACAGAAATACTACTTCAAAAGATTTTTAAATCCGGTGGTTGGCAAAATTCTGGAGGAGCTCGTGATGCTTTACTAGCTTCTAATAAGCAGATACAAATTCCAAACAAAGATTTTATTGACAATTGTATAGATATTTTTGAACTGTCAAATATACTTAATAGGCCGTTAAATCAACTTTCTAAAGGAGAAATGCAGCGTACGTTACTCGCTTTTTCATTACTTTACGGTTGCAAATCAATATTTTTAGATGAACCTCTTTTTGCTCTAGAACCAAAACAAAAAGAAATAATAATTTCGTATCTTAGAGATTATAGCAGGAAATATGACATTCCACTCTATATTTCAATGCAGGAATTGTCTCTAACAAAAAAATACGCAGATGCTGTTCTTTTATTTAAACCCAACAGAAATATATCTTTTGGGACTCCAAAAGAAGTGCTCACAAAAGACGAAATAGAAACAGCCTATGGTGTTCCAGAAGCAATGCTAAAAGATGCAGAAGATGCAAACAACAAAAACAAACTCGAAGAATCAGCTGTAATAGCAGATTTTAATAAACGTATAAGTTAATATTTATGAACATTGTATTATTTACTTTGCAAGATAAAACCGATAATCCTCTAGAATATTTTTTGCCACAAAATGATATAAGGACAAAACATATACTTACCATTTTACATAAAAAAGTTGGAGACACTTTTACTGCTGGCATAGAAAACGGCAGAGCTGGCATTGCTACAATAATTAATACTGGTACGACCGATACTCCGGGTCTTCTTTGTGAGTTTTCCCCTGTTTCTGACGGGAACCCTTTATTTCCTATTGAAATGATTATTGGATTTCCCCGTCCAATTCAACTTAAAAGAATGTTCCGGGATTTGGCAAGTTTAGGCATTAGCAAAATTCATTTATGTGGCACAGAGTTCGGTGAAAAATCATATCTTGATTCAAAAATTGTTGAACGAGGAACAGCTCATACCCTTTTAAAGGAAGGAACTATTCAAGCAAAGAGTACCCATGTCCCCGAGTTATATACGTATCAGTCAGTTCAAGAGTGTCTCGAAAAATTACACTTGTTACCGGCATTAGAAAATTTCAATTCAACTAATTTAAGAATTACCTTAGACAATATAAATGCAAGTTCATCACTAAGTACTTTTTTACATACACAAAATTCATATACAAATACCAGTGATTGTATATTTGCAGCAATCGGAAGTGAACGAGGGTGGACAGATAAAGAACGTAATTTGTTTGAAAAAGCAGGTTTTACTCGTTGTAGCATGGGTAATCGAGTATTACGTACAGAAACAGCAGCAACAGTTGCTGCAACCGTCATTCTTGAAAATATTTTTAATATCATATAAAACGTATTATTACATTTTGTATGATACACTTGCAGTTAGAAATTTTATAGGAGATTTACAGTGAATCAAGATAAAGTAAAAGATATCCTTTTACAAATAGAAGAAACCAGCGTAGAGTTTACAGTTACTTTTAGCGGAAAATCAAGCAAAAAGGTAAATGGTCTGTACAAACCCGAAACACAAGAAATTATATTACATAACAAGAATTTTAAAACAGATAATCAACTTATCTACACTGCTATTCATGAATATACACATCATTTACTAAATGAGAAACAATTAAATAGTACAGCAGGATTAGCTCCTAAAAAAACACGAGTTCATACAAATGAATTTTGGACAAAATTTCATGAATTATTAGACATTGCCGAACAAAAAAATTTATATTCAATCGGAGTAGAAGAATCTCAAGAACTTTCTGAGCTTACAGTAGAAATTAGAGATAAATATTTGCGAAAAAATGGCGAATTAATGCTTGAATTTGGAAAATTACTTGCAAAAGCACATAATCTGTGTGAAACTGCTAATGTACGATATGAAGACTACATTGATCGAGTTTTGAAGTTACCACGTTCAGCAGCTAAATCTATTTCAAAAGTAAGTGCAGTTCAGCCAGATCCGGCTATCGGATTTGAAAACATGAAAATGATAGCTGGAATTGCAGACGAAAAAAAACGTAATGAAGCACAAGATAAACTTCTTTCAGGCTCTAGTCCCGACACTATTCGCTCTATGATGAAACGAAAAGCACAAGAAACTGATGAAAAGACCAAATTAGAAAAGGAAAAAACACGTCTTGAAAAAACAATTAACCAACTTTCTAGTAGGCTTGAACTTATTAACGAAAGTCTTGCTAGTTTATAGTTTTTTAGTTACCCCTATTTTTGCTGAATCAACAAATAGTATCTCTATGCCGTCAGCTCCTGCAGTAACTATGCCTACAGTCCCCACTGTTACGATTCCTACAGTTCCAACCATTACCCTCTCAACTGATTATAACTCGTCATCAACTACGGGTTCTTTAGATACAAGTTCGTCTTCTACAAGTGTAAATGGATTAACAGATAATTCAAATACAGTAACAACTACCAGTACTGATTCAACTTTAACGTCATTAGCAACAAGTGCTCTTCAACAACTTGTCGGTACTGCAGATGTCGCCAATTCCACAAATTCTTATTCGACTACAGATTTGCAAAACCTTTTAACTAGTGAACTTTCAAATTCTTCAAATACAGTTTTACAAAACTCGTTAGACACGCAATCTGCAGTAGACCCTACAAACTCTAAGTATGGAAAAATTTTACGATGTAACATAAACGGAGCTAATAAAATTAATTCGTTTAAGAATTACTGGATATCTAAACCAGAAAAAGATGGAGCTTTTTTATTTACCGGAACATACTATAAAAACAACACAACTTCAAATATCTTTTATATGTACTTTTTCCCTGAATCATCTAAAAATTACACAGTTTCTATAAGTACAGAAAAGAATACTGATACTTTCTTGTCAAAACTCGTTTCAAAAACAAAGTCAAATGCTTTAACAGCAGAACGAACAGGAAATCTTATTGCTTTACGCCAAACAAGTTCAGATTTAAATTTCGATCTATTATTATCAATTGATTTTGCAATTCAACAATAATCAACTAAGCAAAAAGAGGTATTTATGCTAGAGAAGTTGCAACAGGGGCTTAATACAATTGGATTTTTACCAGAAGAGATAGGTACAATAGTTCCTAAAATTGAACAATATTTAAACGAATTAGATATGTTTAATAAAGTATATGACTTATGTGGTGCGGATACAAAAGAAGATATTATTGTAAAACATATATTAGATAGCCTTTCTGCAGCACCAAAAATTAAAGCAATCGCTACAGAAATGAAAAACACAAAAGCAAATACCGAACATTCCCAAAATGATGATTTCTGTATTGCAGATATTGGTACAGGTGGAGGACTGCCTGGTATTCCTCTAGCAATTGCTTTACCAGAATTTCAATTTATCTTGGTAGAACGGATGTCAAAAAGGTGTTCATTCTTAGAAAATTGTGTTGCTATTCTAGGTTTATCAAATGTTTCTATAATTAATGAGCAAGCAGAACGTATAGAACAACAAAGCTTTGACATTGCAGTATTTCGTGCTTTTAGACCGTTAGATAAGAAAATGATACGAGTTCTCTTACGTATCCTAAAAAAACCAAACGGAAAACTTATTGCTTACAAAGCTCGAATTACCAAAATAGAAAGTGAAATGGAAGGTATAAACCAATGGGTACCAGCATATAAAGTGTATCCACTATCAGTACCATTCTTAGAAGATCGCGAACGCAATTTAGTAATAATTCCAACTAAATAACATTTTTTACATAGTAAAACTAGAATTTCCTACTCTTGAAAGTAACTTCAGTAAATCCGCTTTTCCAAGTAAATCGATGGGGCGTACTTCTGTGTATTTTTTAGCCTCATCAGAAAATTGACCTGCTGTAATAAAAACACCTTTTCCTGCACGGCAGTCTTTAATTGCTCCATGAAATTCTCTTACAAACAACTCACCAATAGAACCAGTATCTCTTGTAAAATGGAAAACTACTGTATCTTCCCATTTATCTGTTTCTATATCAGTTTGAATTTCAACTGTATTATTTTCCTGCGTAATCCCTGTTACTTTAACTTGACCACTCTTATAATATACAGAAACAATTTGACGGCACAAAGAAAGAAAATCAGTAGAAGATCCTATTAAATAAATTTGCAAAGCTGTGTTTCTATTAAGCTCTTCATATCGTTTAATTAGCATAACAACATCTTTATAATTTGGATGAAGAATTTGAACTTTCTTTAAGAAATTAAGAGCATTTTGTAAGTCACTTTTTTTAAGAAAGCATTGGGCAAGCTTATAATACAAATTTACTTTTGTATCTGTAGGAGCATCTTCATGTTTTACACCTATTAAATAATCCGAAATTGCTTTATCAATCGAGCCCCTATACATATGTAGGTCTCCCGCTGCAACACATGCATCAGCACCAAAATTAGGATCTGGACGTAAATGCATAAAAATTTTTAGAGCTCGTTCGCCATTACCTGTTTTAGTTAACGACATTGCTATACAAAACAAAAGTTCCTTACTTTCAGGATTAATATCTAATCCTCTTTTTAAATAGGGAATCGCTTCCTTATACATTTTTGCATAATACATTGCCAATCCAGTTTTTTCATACACTTCCTGAGCACCCGGATTAATAGCACGAGATTTTTTTAAAAAAGGAACGGCTTTATCATATTTCTTTCCTATAAAGAAAGCTAAACCTATGTAATAATTAACTTCATAAGAATCTGGGTCTATTTTTTTTGCTTGAGAGAGTTCTCTTACAGCTGTCTCACCGTCAGCCAAATTTACTGCACAGATTCCATATCGCAATTCAGACTCAAATATATTAATTTCTTTATGAACAGATGAAATATCAACGATTGTTTTATATAAAGGCATCGCTTTTGCCCAATTATGTTCTTCGAAATACAAATTCGATAAAGCTTCTAACGCTGCAACATTATGAGGATCTTGTGAAAGTTTGCGTGTCGCAGAATTTATAACTGATTTTCTATTTTTATGATTTTTGGAAATACCACTATCTTTCTTTTGGGAAGTAAGAAAAAGAATCGTACTAAGCCCAATTGCAATTACAGCAACAATCATAACAGGCATCAAAATATTCATAAAACTATTATGTCAATGTTTAGACTAGGTGTCAAGAAAAGACAATAATATCGTTGACAAGAACCCCTTTACATAATATTCTTAATTGGAGAGATTTTTTATGAGTAATAAAGTTATTGCAGTACGACAAGCCGATGGGTCCTTTTATCCTATTATGAAAGAAGGTGAAGCAGGAACTAAATCGCTTCAACTTACTACAGTTAGGGATAATCAAACAACAGTAAAAGTTAACCTATACAAATTAACTGAAAACAGTGATGAAGAACCCAAATACATGGATACGCTTCTAATTGAGAATTTAAATACCCATTTACAAGGAGAAGCTAGTTTAAATTTAGACTTAAGTATTGACGATAACAACATGGTTTCTGCACAAGTAATAGATCCCGAAACAGGGGCAGCTTCTAATACAGAAGTATCACTTGTTACCCTTGCGGAACACTCACTTGATAATATTTCTGATTTTACTATAGATTCAGACCAAAACGAGGAACCTAGTTTAGATACCACAAATACTGACGATCTTTCACTTGAAGTTCCAGAAGATTTTTCTACTGAAAATGAGGCCGAAGAGCCCCTCGAAAATGATGATTTAAACGATCCAGACTTGGGAAATTTACCTGATTTTGATGACATTGATACTACTATTCCCGAAACTGACAATGATATAACAGAAGACATTTCTACTAATAATTCTAATACTTTTTCGGAACCAGAAACTAACACTGATAATTTTGACGCCCCAGATTTGGAAGACTTGCCTGACTTTGACTCTACAGACCTTCCCGACTTTGAAGACACTGCACTAGAGGATGTCACACCAGAAGATATAACACCAGAAGATGTTACCTCAGAAGATACAGAAAGAACTCCTGTATCTGATACAAAAGAAGAAACAAGCGAACCTGAAATTGCAAACACCAAAGAAATATCAGAAACAGAAAATTATGACGATACTGAAGATACTAATTTTGACACTTCAGATTTAGATGATTTACCAGATTTTGATACTCCTATAATAGACGATAACAAGCCTCAAATAAAAACTGATAACTTATATCAAGAAACACAACCATCTACAGGAACAGAAAGCCGATTGCCCCCATTATATGATGAAACATTAAGCGACGATGTTGAGAAAATTGAAACAAAAGAAAGACGCAAATTTCGCATTCCTCTTATCATCTGTTTTATCTGTACTCTTCTTTGCATTGCAGCTGTTATTTTAATTTTTATTCTTGGTCCTTTTCCACCATCTAAAAACAGCAACGCTTTACCACCTGTAGCAGAAAATATTGTAACAACAGAAGCTCCAATAGAACAAGTTACACAAATACCAGAAGAAAAAATAGGCCAAATTTCAGAAAAAGAAGTTATTGCTGAAAATACCATCGAAGTCGTACCAGAAGAAACAGTTCCAGAACCTATAGTTGCTGTTGAAAAAACAGAGATAAATGCTGTTTCATACCTATTGCGTTGGGGAGATACTCTTTGGGATTTATCAGAGACATATTATAGAAATCCTTGGTTGTATGATACTATTGCAGAACATAATCATATTAAGAATCCAGATATGATTATAGCAGGGACATATATTGAAATACCTGCACGATAAGTAGGTGTTCAGTGGTTTTACAAAAAAAAACTATTATTATATCCTCAATTCTAACTTTTTTATTACTTGTATCTTGCTCTTCAAGAACAACTCTAACTAAAGCAGAAATTGCTTACCAAAAAGGACATTATAGAAAAGTACTTGAACTAACGCCTCTCCCAGAAATTGCAGAATTCAAGGAATGGGGGCTAGCTCATACTTTATTGGGAAGCAATGCCAGGATTCCAAAAAATAATATAGCTCAGCTAGCAGATGAAAAACAAGAAATAAACATAAAAAACAAAGAAATTGAACTTGTACTACGCGCCATGCTTCTACTTGATAATTCATTTTTCGAACAATATCTTCTAGCGTGGTATGAATATTATCCTATGTCACAATATCATGTCGATTTTGCTACACATGCTTTAACAAGTAATGGAACAAATCTAGTGGTAATTCCTGCAAATATTAGTAGTTTAATAGACTTCCGAATTTCTTGCTACAAAAGAAATTGGGAAGATGCATATTCAAAACTTACAACTGAATCTAAAGACATAACTACAATAGATTATCTAAAAAACAAACCACTTACTCTCTTAGTAGATATTTTAAAAGCAATTACTTATGGTTCAGATCAAAAAGAAAAAAATGGTGATAATCTATCTAAAGCTGCAAGTTTTTTCCCAGCGAACAGCACAGAAAGGTTTCTATGCCATTTATACAGCGGAAAATTGTATGACAAAGCAAATTCGAAAAACAGAACAAAAGCGCTTGAAGAATTTGAATATGCAATGAAAAACACAAGCAAACCAAATCTATATGATTATGCACTATGGTACTATCTAACAACTACAAAAAAAAATTCTACCAGGAGTGCTCTTAATACAACATTAGAGTTTGCTTCTTCTTGGAATGATTCTTTGTATTTCGATGATTTTCTTGATGAATTAGGTGAATCAATGCTTGCAACCAGAGCTTGGGATACATATTATTCAACTTATAAGTTTTTAATGCCTTATGCATCAGATTATTCAAAATCAAAATATGCATATATTGCTGGGCGTTTATTACAAGAAAATTTGGCTGATAATAGTGAAACAAATACCCCAAAGGCTATAAAAACTGCGTTTAAGACAGCATGGGAAGCTCCTGATGGCAAACTTTATTACCGTTTAATGGCTGCTAATAAACTTAAAATGTCAACAACAGAAATTATCCAGAACCTTACAGAAAAAGACAAAGACTGGACAATCGAAAAAGATAGTAAAACACAAAAAAATATAAAAATTTTTTTGGCAGAGCATGATTACCAAAATGCATACACAACCTATATAGCAAATAAATTTCATGTATCTACAGAACTGGCGTTAGAACTCGGAGATGAATTAGCAAACACAACGAGCAAAGATCTAAATTGGTATCCAGAAGCATTACGAACCTATGTCGCCGCAATATATGCTGCAGATGAACCTGTTACAAAAGAACAATTTGCAAAAATATATCCACAATACTACAGTACTTTTGTCCATGAATACTCAACTAAATACAATTTTCCAGAATATTACATGTATGCACTTATTCGAAGTGAAAGTTTTTTTAATGCAAAAGTAGTCTCATATGCGAATGCTGTTGGACTTACTCAATTAATGGCAGGAACAGCTGCAGATATGGCACGAAAATTAAAAATAAGCGAATATGATACAACAAAACCAGATGATAATATCTTACTAGGAACCCATTACATCCAAGAATTATACACTCGTTTGGATGATTCCTATATTCAAGCCTTTTTTTCTTATAATGGGGGCATAACCAGAGTTCGTCGATGGAGAAAAGAAAACCCAGACTTACCTCTAGATTTATTTTTAGAAGTTGTCCCTATTGCACAAACTCGAGAGTATGGAAGAAAAATTGCAACAGCTGCAGCTATGTATGGAACACTTTATTACGGCAAAAGTACAAATGAAGTGCTAAATGAAATTTTCGAAAAATAATTACTTTGTATCTGCAACCCAAATTCCTTTCCAATCTGCAGCTTCGTTTTTTTTACTATCAGATACAGTATCACAACCAAAATAAGCAATTAAATCCTGACATTTTGAAACATATTTTGAAGCTGCTGGATCAGTTGTAATAGACTCAAAATACTGAATAGCCTTTCCAAGTTCCCCTTTATAAAAAGCTTCTCTGCCTTTATCAAAAATTGCAAATTCAACTTCATGAGCTTTAAAATTAGACTGAAGCATCGGCTCAAACACTGTTACTGCTTGTTTTTTGCCAACAACTGCAACTCTGGCTAATTCTCTAAATGCAAAATTTGCCCCGCAATCAATTGCAGCTTTTCGTAACGCATCTGAACACATTGTATAAGTACCAAACTGTTTGTTTAATCCTTCAAGACGTGCAGCAAGATTTACAGAATCTCCGAGCATTGTATAATCAAAACGCTTATCTGAACCCAAATTACCAACAACTGCAAATCCTGTATTTAAACCAATTCTCTGCTTTAAAACCCCACCTGCACGTTTTTCTAAATCTGCACGTAATTCTGCAAGTCGACTTTGACATCGCATAGCTGACTCAAGAGCTCGGCGGGCATGATCACTTTCATCTGTAGGAGCATTCCAAAATGCAATAACTGCATCGCCCTCATACTTATCTATTGTCCCACCACTAGCGAGAATTATATCTGACATTTCTGTAAGATAATTATTTAATAAAGAAGTTAAATCACCTGGATCTAACCGCTCAGAAATACTCGTAAACCCTTGTATATCCGAAAAATATATACTTATTTCTCTGCGTTCACCACCAAGTTTTAGCATTTCTGGATTATCAATTAATCTTTCAATTACAGCAGGACTTAAATATTGACTAAAAGCATTTTTTATATAGCGACGCTGAGATCCTTCTGCCTGAAAAGTAACAACGAATCCAATTGCAAAAGTTCCAGCACAAAAAAAACTTGTAGAAAAAGGAATCCAAATGCCTGGGATAAACAAAGCATATATGCCAATTATAATAACAACAAAATTTGCAAGAACCCAAAATAACTTCCCAAGAATATGTTTAGAAATTAAAATCGGTAATACACCTAGTATTGCGCTAATAAGAAAAAGTAATAGCAAAACACCTAGCGAAACTTTTTTTATTTCACTCTTATCTTCCACTGTGTTTAATAAACTTAAATGCACACCGACTCCTGGGTATACTTGAGAGACAGGAGTACTACAAATATCATAAAGCCCTGGCCCATAAAACCCAAAAAATACATCTGTACCGGCAAATAATTCTGGCTCTAAAAGGTTTTCAAATTTACCAGTTTTGTCAAAGTTTTGTGTAATCCCTTCTTCTTGACAATCTTTAACCATCTGATAACTCTGCAAAATTTCCTTGGCACTATACGGAATGTAATCATCTGCAGAAGCAGTATATCTTAACTGTATCGTTTCGTTATTTCTTGCTGATTGTTCAATCTGTGACACTGTAAGAATATTTCTATCTTTTTTAGAATCCGAATTTATATAAAAAGAGGCAATTCCTAGTGTAGGATAAACTGTATTTTCATGCACAACTCCATAACTACTGCGACGTATAATATCATCATTGTCCTTTGAACTTTGGACATTAGCAAGAACAGCCACAGAACTTTTTATTGGATCCACTGGGAAAACAGGATCTACAGGTAATCCATTTTTTTCTAAAAAATGAACTGCAACTATAGTTTTACCATATGCACGATTTGCTTTTGCAAAGGCCTCATCATCACTTGCACCATAAATAGATGGCTCTGTATATAAAACATCAAAAGCGACAGAATTTGCTTTTGCAACGTTAAAAAAATTTACTATATCTCCGTAAGCAGCTCTTGGCCAAGGCCAGCTCCAACCTTTTTCTTCTTTTGCCCAGTTAAGACTGTCCTGATCGAGCATGATAAACACAATATTATCATTTGCTTTGTAAAAATGTGCTGTTTTTTTCATTCTATCATCATATGATTTATTTTCTATAAAAGAAAAAACTCCTACAAAATAGAAAAGTAAAATAACAAAGAACCCTATGCTTGCGGCGATTAACACTCTTAATTTTGTTTTTTTAGAAGTTGAGATTGTGCTCATTTAATATCCTATAGTGCTGTTGCTATTTTAAAACGCAGTATTTGCTCTTTAGTCATCGAAACTTCTGAAAATTCATTTTCATTTTTCGCCAATTTTTTTTCAACTTTTTTGACTTTTTCTAAACGACTACTTGGAGTAGGATGTGTTTTACCAAAACCTGCAGTAGAATTGCCAATTGTTCTGTCAAGTTGAACAAGCATTTTATTAATTGCATACGGATTATAACCAGCTAAATATAACAGTTTAACAGCGTTTTCATCTGCTTCATATTCAGTTTCTTTTGAATAGCCACTATCAACCATAGTAGAAACAACTTCATCGACAGCATCTCCAAATCCATTTACTAATTGTTTTAAATCATCATTGTCCCCTGCTAGTAGGACAGCAGAAGCTGTCGAGACAACAGCGCTAGTTGCCCGGCTTGATTTTATAGCTTTTAGTGCATGTTTTAATTGAATATGTGAAATTTCATGCGCTAAAACTGCCGCCAATTCTTCTTCAGAATCTACAGCATTAATTAACCCAGAAGTTACAAGGATATGCCCACCAGGAGTCGCAAAAGCATTTAAGTTATCGCTATCGATTATGGCTACATGATACCCATTATAAATTTCTGGCTGAGGAGAATTAATTACTAAAGACATACAAATTTCATTCAAATAAGCTTCCATTGTATGATTTCTAACAAGTGTATACCTAGATAAGATTTGACCTGCAACAGCCCGACCCGTGTAATATTCCTGTGAAGGAGTAATAACTTCTGCAGTTTTTACTATCTTTTTACCAGCATCTGCAGCCTGAAAAGCAAGATCTGAATCTACAAGACCTGAACTAGAAGCAATCAACGCAGCTGCATCAATAAGTCCATCAGAAGAAGCACATGATGAAAAAAACAGTGTCAGTATTCCACAGACACATATTGCAGAAAAGATTTTTTTCATTCGTCAATTCCTTTTAAATTTCCATTTATAAGAAACGTATACAAATCTGTATCGTCCACAGAAATTTGTTCTATTTCATCCACTTTATTATAATCGACGGAATTTTGTTCTCCATACGCATTCTCAATTTCTTCTGTAAAACCTTTTCCTGCAAGAGACAGTTCCTGTGCATCTGCACTTACGCGAGTAGAATTAGTAGTCGTAATTTTTTTTGTAGTTAAACTTGCAGATGGAATCCACCCAGAAACAGAGTCATCTACTACGAGAGATACTTTGTTCCACTTGCCTTTTTCGGATAAAACAAGCACTTCATCACCATAAAATAAAGTATCCGTTACTTTCGAAAACCATCCAGTATTTTCTTTTACTTTAGTTTTTTCTACAGAAACCCAGCGTTTATCTGGTGATGCTGCTAAAAGAACATTCAAAGTATTTAAAAAAAATATAAAAAGTATAATCTTTTTTTTCATACAACTCCTCTTTTCTCTTTCGCCTTTTATGTTTTATAGTATAGAGCATATAACTATACTTTTCAATTTTTCTGTACATTCACCCCCTATTCCTGTTACTATATGCACATGAATTCACAATCTGCAAAAAAATTCACAAGTAAAATGACATTTAGGCAAAAAATTACAGTTTTTATTTCTTATTTTAAACCACATAGAAAAATTTTCTTTTTAGACATGCTCTGTGCAACGTTTATAGCACTAGTAGATTTGTATTTTCCTTCTTTTACTCGCTATACCCTAAATAATATAATTCCTCAAAAAAACATGAAATTATTTTTATTTGTTGTACTAATTATGGTAGGATTATACCTTATAAGAACAGGTGCTACATTCTTTGTTACCTATTTAGGACATACTTTTGGGGTCGATGTCGAAAAGGATATGCGCCGAGATATATTTAAACATGTTCTAAAACAGCCTTTTAGCTTTTTTGATGAAAACCGCACTGGAAAGCTAATGTCACGCATGACAACAGATTTATTTGACATTACCGAACTTGCTCATCATGGACCAGAAGATTTATTTATTTCTATATTAACGCTTATCGGTTCATTTATTTTAATGTTTCACATGAGATGGGAATTAGCAGTAATTGTGTTTTTGTTTATTCCTATTATGATCATTCAAACTTCTCATTCTAGAAAAAAACTTTCAGAAAATTCACGTAAAATAAAAACTGAAATGGCAGAAATAAATGCTACTATTGAATCTAGTATCTCAGGATCACGAGTTACAAAAATTTTTACTAACGAAACATTCGAAGAGAAGAAATTTGCAAAAAATAATAATGATTATTTTGGTGCAAAAAAGATTTATTATCATGCAATGGCTTTTTTTACCAGCAATATGCAATTTTTAATTCAAATTTTAGATGTTGTTGTTATCGGAGTCGGTGGATGGTTAATTATGGCTCGTGGCATGTCTGTTACCGATTTACTTACAGCAACTCTTTACCTTTCTGTTTTTAGACCGCCAATTCGCCGCTTAATGAACTTTGTTGAACAATATACAAAAGGCATGGCTGGATTTGACCGTTTTTTAGAAATAATGAACCATGATGAGCAAACTCTTGTAAGCAAAAATGCAGTTGCAATAAACACTGCACGAGGACATATAGTCTATAAAGATGTTCAATTTGCTTATAACAATGGCATCACAGTTCTAGATAATATAAATTTGGTTATTTCTCCAGGACAATCTATTGCATTTGTAGGATCTTCGGGAAGTGGAAAGACAACGTTATGCAATTTACTGCCTCGGTATTACGATATTCAAAAAGGATCAATTACGCTAGATGGAAGAGATGTTCGTGATATAACCTTAGATTCTTTACGAAAACAGATTGGTCTTGTGCAACAAGATGTATTCCTGTTTGCAGGAACAATAAAAGAAAATATTGCATATGGCCGATTAGACGCCACCGATGAAGAAATTATTGAAGCCGCAAAACAGGCAGAAATCCACAAAGATATACTAGCCATGCCTAATGGTTATGACACAATTGTAGGAGAGAGAGGTATTAAACTAAGTGGAGGCCAAAAACAAAGAGTTAGTATTGCTCGTATTTTCTTAAAAAATCCACCAATATTAATTTTGGATGAAGCAACCTCGGCTCTTGATAGTGCCACAGAAATAAAAATTCAAGCTTCATTTGATAAATTGGCAAAAGGACGTACTTCTATGGTAATTGCTCATCGCCTATCGACAATTAAAAATGCAGACAAAATTGTAGTAATTGATAATAAAGGCATTGCAGAAGCTGGAACTCATGATGAGCTCATGGCAAAAAATGGTATGTATAAAAAACTACATGATGCACAATTTAAATTTCAAGGATAATTAATATTCAACTAAGATATATAACTAGTAGGGATACAACTAAATCTATCCCTACAGTTATTTAATGTTACATAAATGAAATAGCTAATACAAATGCACCAAGTACAATACGATACCACCCAAAGACTGTAAAGTCATGTTTTTTAATGTAGCCCATTAAAAACTTAATCGCAATTATAGATACAAAAAATGATATAACCATGCCAACTAGTAAAGTCACTGCTTCCATTGATGTAAAAGCCAATCCAAATTTGGCAATTTTTAAGATACTTGCACCAAGCATTGTAGGAACAGCCAAAAAGAAAGTAAATTCAGCAGCAGCAGTTCGAGACGCTCCAAGCAATAAGCCACCAATAATTGTAGCTCCAGAACGTGAAGTTCCAGGAATCATAGCCAAGACCTGAAACATTCCAATAAAGAACGCTATTTTCCAGCTAAGATCACCAAGCTCGTTATATTTAGGAGTACGTCTTTTATTCCATGATTCAATTACAATAAATAAAACACCATAAAAAATAAGCATAATAGAAATGACGACTGGATTATAAAAATTTTGTTCGAGCCAATCATCTAACCAAAGACCAAAAACAACACTTGGAATTAATGCAACTAAAATTTTAAGCCACATCATTATGATATCAATTTTTATATAGGCTCCTTTTTTAGGAACAGATTCTTTAGTTTTTATACCAAACGGCCACATTCTACCCCAATACATGACAACAACAGCTAATATTGCACCAAACTGAATAACAACAAAAAACATTTCTTTAAATTCAGGAGTCATTTTTAAAGGCATAATGGCATCTAATAATAATAAATGCCCCGTGCTACTAATAGGCAACCATTCGGTAATACCTTCTACAATTCCAATAATAATTACTTTTAATATCTCAATCATAAAGAAATAATATAGAATTTTACAAATTATGTCTGTATCGTATTGTTATTTTTAAATTTGTAACTTTATCACTAGACCGCAAAATTATATTTTAGTATATTTATTGCACATAGGAGACTTATATGGCAGATAAAGACTTAAAAACCCGTGTAATAGAAGCACTCGATCAAGTTCGACCATCACTTCAAGCTGATGGTGGTGACATTGAATTTATATCTCTCGAAGAAGATGGAACTGTAGTTGTACAACTTCAAGGCGCATGTGGTTCTTGTCCAATGGCGACAATGACACTTAAAGATGGAGTTGAAACATACTTAAAACAAAACATCCCAGAAGTAAAAGAAGTAGTACAAGCACAATAGCTTGCGATAAATATCATTTTATTGTACGTTACGTCAGAGGTATTACGTAATGTCACAAAGTAAACAAAAAATCCCAACAGAGGTAGAGCAAAATCTTTTTTTACCTGTTTCTGCTCAAGATTTAAAAGATAGAGGTATTAACCAACTTGATTTTGTCTTTATCTCTGGGGATGCCTACGTAGATCACCCTTCATTTGCTGCCGCTATATTAGGACGGCATCTCGAAGCCCATGGCTATTCAGTTGGAGTTATAGCGCAACCTAATTGGAAAGATGTAGAAGCTTTTAAGATACTAGGGAGACCTCGTCTTGCTTTTTTAGTTTCTGCAGGGGCTATGGATTCTATGGTATCTAACTATACTGCAAACAATAAACCCCGATCCAGCGATGTTTATGCTCATGGCGGAGAACCCGGACATCGACCAGATAGAGCCCTTATTACCTATGTTACAAAAGTAAAACAAGCATACAAAGGAATCCCTGTATTAATTGGCGGAATTGAAGCAAGTATGCGCCGGACAGCCCATTATGATTTATGGAGTAATACTGTTCGTCGTTCTATTTTACTTGATAGTAAAGCCGACCTACTTATGTACGGTATGGGAGAGCATTCGATATTAGAATGTGCTGAAAGACTAGAAGCCTATAGCTATCTTGAACCAAGTGAAGCTGCAAAAGGCATTGACTTTAGCGGAATTAGAGGCACTTGTTGGCGAACTGGAAAAAAGGCCGAGCTGCCAACAATTAGTACAAATGCAATAGGAAAAACGCAAGCCCCTATTATTCTTCCTACTTACGAAGAAATAAGTGAACGCGATAAAACCTCAAATACTCCAACCGAAAATGGCAAAATTGCCTTTGCAAAATCCTTTAAAATACAAGAACAAAACACCGATGCAATGAGTGCTCATATACTTATCGAACAATCAGAAAGCCGATATGTTATACAAGAACCACCAGCATTTCCGCTCTCTACTGCAGAATTTGATGCAGTAATGGAACTGCCATATACACGCCGATGGCATCCTATGTATGACAGTCCTGCTAAAAACGGCAAAACAGGAGTGCCCGCACTTTCTGAAGTCCTTTTTTCACTAGTAAGTTCTAGAGGTTGTTTTGGTGCATGTAGTTTTTGTGCTATTACCTTTCACCAAGGACGTAGAATTCAATCAAGAAGCCACGAATCTCTTATTCGTGAAGCAACCTTATTAACTCATCATCCTGATTTTAAAGGCTACATTCATGATGTAGGCGGTCCAACCGCTAACTTTCGTAATGATGCCTGTGAAAAACAAAAAAAATGTGGAGCCTGTACTGATAAAGAATGTTTAGGAGTTCATCCTTGTTCAAATTTAAAAGTTGATCAAAGTGACTATATAGCGCTTTTACGAAAATTACGTGCAATTCCAGGGGTTAAAAAAGTTTTTATTAGAAGTGGAATTAGGTTTGACTACCTTATGCTCGACAAAGACAAAACCTTTTTAGAAGAATTATGCAAATACCATATTTCTGGGCAACTAAAAGTCGCTCCAGAACACGCAAGCAATCATGTTTTAGAACTAATGCGTAAAAGTACTCATAGTGTGTATGAACAATTTTCAGAAGAATACGCAAAAATGAATAAAAAACTTGGTCTTAAGCAATATTTAGTTCCGTATTATATAGCATCACATCCAGGATGCACGATAGAAGACGCAATTGAACTAGCTCTATATCTAAAAAAAACACATTTTATTCCAGACCAAGTGCAAGACTTTTATGCAACACCAGGAAGCCTTTCTACAGCAATGTATTACAGCGAACTTAATCCAAGCACGATGGAACCGCTTTATGTTGCAAAAGGAGCACACGAGCGTCATATACAGCGAGCCCTTTTACAATTTAATCGCCCCGAAAATCATAAATTGGTACGAGAAGCACTCGAAATAGCAGGAAGGATGGATTTAATAAATGAACTTAGATAAAAAAAATATAAATTAACGGGTAAGTTACTGTTTTAGTACATTTTAACAATTGACGATATCTCATATTTTGAGTATCTTTACCGGACACTGTGCTTTCCAAGCTCGGTGAAATATACGCAAGGAGTTAGCACATGGCAATAAAAAAGAATTCGATTGTAAGCATTGAATACACATTAAAGGACAAAGACGGAACAGTTTTAGATACATCAGAAGGGAAAATGCCTTTAGAATATATGCATGGACAAGGGATGTTAATACCAGGTCTTGAAAAGGAACTTGAAGGAAAAGAACAAGACGCTAAACTTTCTGTAGAAATTGCACCTGCTGATGCATATGGTGAATATTCAGAAGAATTACTATTTGACGTTCCACGAACACAATTTGCCCCAGATGCAGAAATTAAAGTTGGTATGCAATTTGAAGCAGGCGGAGCACAAGGAACTCAAATTGTAACTATTAAAGAAGTTGGTGAAGAAACAGTTAAAATTGATGCAAACCATGCACTTGCTGGAAAAACACTTTTCTTTGATGTACTTGTAAAATCTGTACGTGATGCAACAGAAGAAGAAATTAATATGGTAAACAAATCTACTAGCTGTAGCTGTGGCGACGGTTGTGGCAGTGACGGTGGTTGTGGTTGCGACAGCGGCTGCAGTTGCGGAGAATAATAAATCTACCAGGTCTATTTAAAAGCGTCCAACAGCCGTTGGGCGTTTTCTTTTTTTGGTGAATCATCTACACAAACCAAAACATCTGCAATTTGCTCATATTTTCTAGTTCTTTCGATATAAAACGAATGAAAAGCTCTTCTGATTTCCGCTTCTGAATACTTTGTTGCACCGTTATTTTTAATTGATTTCACGATATATGGAGGATAGGAACCTCGTTTTTTTGAATTTTCTATTATTCGATTACACGCTATATTTTCTGGAACAGAAAGGTAACAAAGACTCACATTAGAATTTTTTAAAACCGTCACAGCACGAGAATTATTGCACAATCCCCCGCCCGTAGCAACAACAGCGCAAAAATTATCATTATTAACCATATGACTACTGTCATCTTTATGAGATAAGGTATTTAAAACTTTTTCACACGCCGCTAATTCTACAGACTGAAAAACAGAAACACCTTTTTCCCTATACAAATCCCTACACGACATATTGCTTATATCTTCTATGACATCATCTACATCTATAAACGTACAATTTAATTGTTCTGCCACAATCTTACCTACAGAAGATTTGCCAGAATGTTTTATTCCAACTAAAACAAGAAACTTTACACTCTTTTTCGTATTCATATTGCTAGTATAAAGAGCATCGGCTAGAATGTCATCATGCACTTATTTATATCTATTGCACTTTGCTTTATACCTTTAATAGTTATAATCTTAATAGCAAGTCTTCTAATAAAAGAATTATCTAAAAAATCTGTATTCGCAGGCATTCTAGCCGGATTTGGAGCAATTATTCCAATTTCTATAGCACAATATTTTTTAGAACCACTTAACTCTTTTTTGGGGAACTCACTCACATCGGTTTTTATTACAGCTTTACTTTTTAACGGACTAATAGAAGAAGCAATTAAAATGCTTTTTATCTTTTTTATTCCTGGGAAAAATAAACGTAAAAGCACTTTTTTTGCAGTAGCACTTATTGCAGGGTGTACGTTTGGATGTTTTGAGGCGGTCGTCTATCTTATTGCGGGATCTACAAATATAAGCACACGATTATTTACAGCAGTATTGTTGCATACTTTTTGTGCAGGCTTATCTGGAATTTATATTTGGACATTAAAAAATACAAAAGCAATGCTATCTCCTTTTTTATTAGCGGTTGTCCTTCACGGAATTTATAATTTTTTTGCAGGTTTTACAAATGATTTTTGGTGGTTCTCTGTCATTACAATAGTATTTGCAATAATGCAATGTAGAATTTATTACACAAAAATCGATGAATCTACCATACAAAACTAATAAAAATATACAGTCTAAAAAAAATATAGTTAACAAACAACAGCCTTTTCAAAACTTTTCCTTTTTTTTCTATCATTCTCCAATCGTCCCCCTTGACATTAATTTTCTTATCATGTATTCTACATGAACATTACGGCGCAGGATAGAGCAGTTGGCAGCTCGTCGGGCTCATAACCCGGAGGTCGTAGGTTCAAGTCCTACTCCTGCTAAATTAAAAGACAACCTTTTTGGTTGTCTTTTTTTATGCCCAATTTAGACTTGAACGTGAAACTCCGCCGAGCAATCGCGAGGATTAGCAGCCAGGGATGGCTGCGTCAGGAGTTGAGCGCGGCCTGGAAGAGAGCAACACGATGTTGCGAACTGTAAGGCAAGTCCTACTCCTGCTAAATTAAAAGACAACCTTTTTGGTTGTCTTTTTTTATGCCCAATTTAGACTTGAACGTGAAACTCCGCCGAGCAATCGCGAGGATTAGCAGCCAGGGATGGCTGCGTCAGGAGTTGAGCGCGGCCTGGAAGAGAGCAACACGATGTTGCGAACTGTAAGGCAAGTCCTACTCCTGCTAAAGTAAAAGACAACCTTTTTGGTTGTCTTTTTTTATGTCCTTTTGGACTTGAACGTGAAACTCCGCCGAGCAATCGCGAGGAATAGCAGCCAAGGACGGCTGCGTCAGGAGTTGAGCGCGGCCTGGAAGGGAGCAACACGATGTTGCGAACTGTAAGGCAAGTCCTACTCCTGCTAAATAGATAAAACCTTATGTTATAAGGTTTTATAACATTACCAAACTTAATAAAGTAAGGCTTGGCGTTTTATAAACTCTTGATTCCTATTAAGATTTCCTACTAAAAAAGGAACTTAATAAAAAGAGGTTAGAAATGGCTAAGCCTTATTCTATTTTTAAAACAAGTAATGGCATTTATTATGTAAATTTTCCAGCAGATGAAACACACAAACCTATTCAAAGAAGTACTGGAGTACGTAACCGCAGAGAAGCTGAAAACATTGTTTTAAGTTGGTACAAAGAGGGAGCTCTTCCTAAAAGAATAAATGCAAAAAATAGCACAGCTAAAACAACCTTAAATAAGGTTAATTTGCTTTCTACTTTGCGAACAATAGACTTAACAAAAGAAGACACAAATAAAATCATTAAAATATTAAAAGATCGTGAACTTATTGTTAATGCAATACTCCCTTCTGAAACTGAAAGTTTAAACGCTAAAGATTTTTTAAAAACATTTTGGGAATTTGACGAAAGTCCGTATGTAAAAGAAAAAAAATTACGAGGACAAAGTATTCATAGATCATACTGTGAAACAATGAAATGCAGAGTACGCAAATATTGGTTCCCAAAAGTCGGTAATAAGGCAATAGGTGAAATTAATCGCTATGATATTAAATCTATTTTTAACGATAAAAGTGTACAAAAACTGGACCTATGTCAATAAAGTAGACACATAAAACGCGAGTTTACGCAACGAAATCACATTCTAAATAAACATCTTCCGGAGTTCTGTAATTCAGACTTGAGTGAATTCTTTTGCGGTTATACCACGACTCAATATATTCAAAAATTGCATCATATGCTTGTTTTGAATCTTTATATTTCTTCAAGTTTACTTCTTCCTTTTTCAAAACAGAATGAAATGACTCGATACAGGAATTGTCATATGGATAGCCTTTTTTGCTGTATGAGTGGCGAATTTTATATCGAGCAAGTTTTGCCTCAAAAAGGGTGCTTGTATACTGACTACCAAGATCTGACTGAATAATTACCCCTTCTGTTTTTTTTACATTTAAGCATGCATTATCTAAAGCCTTTACTGCAAGCTCTGCATTGATTGTAAGACCAAATGCCCATCCGATAATTTTCCTTGAATACAAATCTTCTACTGAAGCAAGGTATGTCCAACCGTTTTTTTTCTGTATGGATGTATGTAATATCTGTACACCATTTCTGATTGATTGAAGTTGTTGTAAAATCTTGATTCAGTATATTTTCTTTCTGTTCTTGTATCTTTTCAGTTTTTACAGGCCTATATTTCTTTACGACGATTGATTTTATTCCTAAAATAGCCATTCTTCGCTGGATACGCTTTAGACTCGCTTTTTCTTCCTGTTTTTGGAGAATGTGATAAATCTTTGGGGCTCCATACCGTCGTAAGCTTTCGTAATAAATTTTAAGAATTTTTGAATCCAATTCCTCGTTTCTTTTCATAACAATACTTGGTTTCCATTTTAAACTCTTGTAAAAAGTACTTCGCGGAAGTTTTATAACCTTGCACATGATTTTTACCGGATAAGTTTCCTTGTATTTTATTACAAATGCAACTTTTTTTTTTACTTTGTTTTGGCGAATATGGCTGTAGCTTTTTTTAAGATTTCGTTCTTCATTTCAAGTTCTGCAATACGTTTTTGCATTGCATGGACATCCTGCTGTGTTACAGTTTCTCCTTTCTCATTTTTACCAACCGGTTCATACCGATGAATCCATTTATACACTGTTTGTTCTACTAAGCCATATTCACCTGAGAGTTCTCTTACAGACTTTCCGTTTCGGTACAGTTCAACTATTTGCTGTTTGAACTCTTCTGTATACCTTTTCTTTTTTCTTTCCATGCTACACATCCTTCTTATAAAATAGTATGTAGCGTTTTTTGTGTCCACTATGTTATACTAGCACCATAATTAAAATGGAATGTACACTACAAATCAAATATCGTCTTAATAAAAATATACGTTTTATAGTCTAAATATGCTTAATGTAATACCGGCAAGATAAAGAATGTATACAACCTGAACTAATTATATAAGGGTTATATAATTAAATGTATACATGACACAATCGTGTATACTGTCAATTTTGTAATCATATACAGATTATATAATTAAACTGTATACACAAATTTTAACCTTTAAATTGAATCGTAATTAAAAAAAATATTTAAACAAAGTTAGGCAAATATTAAAAAGTGCCTAACTTTATTTAAATATATTGCCATTTTACACTAGAGGACTTAAACTATCAAAAATGACTAAAACAACGGGACTTGCTACAGATGCATTATTTTGATGAAAACCGATTAAGACTCGGTATTTCAGAAATGTCTGCAGGTAGTGAAAAAGTAAAGATTTTCGATATAGAAAAAACTGCTGTAGATATTCAGAACAGTTAAAATGCAACAAACTAATCTTACAATAGATTCACTTGCACATATTGCGTGTGCTTTAGATTCCGATTTTGAAATTAGTATACAAGCAAAAAATTCAGAAAACTATTAAGGCTAAATAGTTGCACGATTTTATGAATAAAATTAAAAAAGAGCAAAATGCACAAAAGGAAAAAAGCTTCTGAACCAAATTTACACATAGAATGAAAAGTAATATAATGATAATATTTGTTAAAAGTGGTATATAATTATGGAAAAAGATTTAACAGCTTCTAAACTAGACAGACAAAATATCCTTAATAACGAAATGGCTCTTAAAGAAATAGAAAAAAATGCAAACATAGATGGCGTTTTTTATACCGATTGTATGTTTTTTACAAAAGAGATGGCTGCTTCTTTTTTTGAGGTAGATACACGCACAATCGAGCGATATATTACTGCTTATTCAGATGAGTTAAAGTCAAATGGATATCAGATTTTAAGAGGAGCCCGATTAAAAGGTTTTTTAAACGAATATAAAAAACATTTTGGTACCGACATTAATGTCGGTACCAAAACCACCGTGTTAGGAGTATTTTCTTTACGTGCCTTTTTAGATTTAGCAATGATGCTTTCTGAAAGTGAAAATGCACGAGTCTTACGACAAGTAATGCTTGATATTGTAATAGATTTAATAAACAAAAAAACTGGCGGTTCTACACGTTTTATAAATCAACGTGCTAAAGATTTTGTTGGTTCTTATTTACAAGAAGAAAATTACAGAAAAGAATTTACCGATGCATTATGTAATTACATAGATATGGGCAATTTTAAATATGCATTATATACGGATAAAATATATCAAAGTATTTTTAAGGAAAAGGCAAAAGAATATCGTGAAGTTTTAAAATTACAAAAGTCTGATAAAGTTCGAGATACCTTATATTCCGAAATTCTTAATTTAATAGCTTCGTATGAATGTGGACTAGCAAAAGTAATCCAAAATAAATCAGAAGAACTAGGTAGAAAATTAAATAACTGGGAATTATCAGCGTTATTTGATGAATTTGAAAATTTGCCTCATTGGAAACCTTTGCTAGAGAGTGCCCGTACAAAAATGGCAAGTCGTGATTTGGGATTACGAGATGCTTTTCATCAGCAATTAGAAAAATATATTCAACCACTAGAAAAACAAGAATATGAAAAATTTTTGGGCAAAGATAGTTCTGATATAGAAAAACTAATGCAGGAAAATAAGGATGTATTAAAACGATTAAAGGATCGAGAATAGTATGGGAGAGTTTAACTATCTTACAATAGAAGAAGCTCTCGAGATACATCGTTTAACAATTAAAAATAGTGGTGGTGGTAATTATGGGATTATTGATAGTGGTCGATTAGAAAGTGTATTACAACACATTCAAAATGATATTTATTATCCAACTTTTGTAGATAAAATTACACATTTATTTTTTTGTGCGTGTGAGTTCCATTGTTTTTGCGATGGTAATAAACGTATTGCAATAACGTTATCTGCACAGTTTTTACTTAAAAACGGGTATATGGCAGCTGCCAAAACTTTTTTTGTTACTATGGAAAATATAAGTTATCATGTAGCTGCAGGTGCTATCTCTAAAGATTTGTTACATAAAATTATGCTTGCAATACTTGAAGATACCTATGAAACTGATGAAATCCTTAAACTTGAAATATATAAGAATATAAACAAGGAAAAAATGTAATTATTCTTTTTCTCCTTTCTACTCATACTCCCCTTTGGTGATGTAGTCTTTTAGGAGTTTGTCGATTGCAATGTGTACTTTGAACATGGGCATTTGTTTGCCGGTTTGTTTTTCAAAGTAGGCTTTTGCCTTTGCTATATCGGCTGACTCTTTTAGTTCATCAAAGCGGCCATAATCGTTAATATCTGACGCTGTTATGTCAGATACGAGCATGCCCCTTAGTTTTGATTCATCGAGGCCCAGGGAGTATGTGATTTCTTTTATTTCGGTGTTTTTAGCGGCTGATTGATACTCGGCTATGTATTCTTTAAATGACTTATTGCTATCTAGTTTTGCATCGCCTCGTTGCACGTCGCGAAGGAATATTTCTGCGTATTTCTGCTCTTCTTGATTTAGGGTTGCAAAGGATTTATGTAATTCATCTAAAGTTTGTTGAACTTGTGATTCATCAACATCTGCTGTTTTTAGGATTTTTAGAAACTTTTGGAATCGAGTATTCATATAATCTGAATCTATGGTATCGGTATCTATTTCTGTTATGTAGCTATCAATTTCGAAGGTTATTTCTTCTTTGTCTGTATCGCTTTCGGTTTTAGACTCTGTAAATAATTCTTTGTATCGTTGAACGAGTATGAGGTATGTTGTTTTATTGAATTTTAGTTCTATTGATTTTTTTGTGTTATCATCATCTTCTTCATCATCGATTTCATAGCTACGTTGGTCCCAATTAAAACCTTGTATTTTTGCAGCTTCTAAATAACTAGTAAGTTCACTAAATTGTTTAGCAAACTTGCCTTTTTCAGAATTGTCTTCGGGTAATTTTTCAAAGTTTTTACTGTTTGCATGAGTAAATAAATCTGCTATGTCTTCATATATCACATTCTGTAACGAGCAAAGAAAAATTGCTAATTTGGCAGAGATAATTTATGCCTAAAAAATGGACCTATGTCAATAAAGTAGACACATAAAACGCGAGTTTACGCAACGAAATCACATTCTAAATAAACATCTTCCGGAGTTCTGTAATTCAGACTTGAGTGAATTCTTTTGCGGTTATACCACGACTCAATATATTCAAAAATTGCATCATATGCTTGTTTTGAATCTTTATATTTCTTCAAGTTTACTTCTTCCTTTTTCAAAACAGAATGAAATGACTCGATACAGGAATTGTCATATGGAT
>MLPZ01000019.1 GCA_001885315.1 Treponema sp. CETP13 | reverse complement strand
CTCAGTGAAAGACGATTATCATCTTTATTGCTAAAATTAAAAGGAAACGTAAATTTTTCACTTTCAATATCAATATTAGATTGAAAAAAACGATTAAAAAGTACAAAGCCATCTATGCCAATAGCATCTATTTGTTTAATAAAGCCACTAAGGTTTGTGTAATAAGGGCTAAGTTTTACACTTATAGGTAAGTCTATAGCTTTTCTTATTTTTTTTATTACAGAAAGTTGTTCTTCTTCTATATTTGAAGAAGTACTTAGAACAATATCAGGAGAACTATATAAATTAAGCTCTATCCCATCAACTCCTGTTTCTTCAAGTTTCTTGGCATATTCAATCCAGATTTCTTCATTCACTGCATTTAAACTTGCAATAATTGGAATTTTGCTGTTTTCTTTAGTTTTCTTAACCCAATACAAATGATATTCTGGTCCTGTATGTTCTATATCAGGATAGATAGTTAGCCCTTCTGGGTTTATATCATCATATTTATGCAGCTCTTTGTTCTGTTCAAGTGATTGTAGTTGAATTTCCTCTTCAAACAAAGATTTGCAAACTATAGCCCCGGCTCCTGCTTGTTCTAATTTTTTAATCATATTGACATTTGATGTCAATCCAGATGCACCTGCTATAACAGGGCTCTTTAATTTTAATCCCATATATGTTGTAGTTACATTAGCCATATCTAAAACTCCTTTTATAACTCTTATTACAAAGACAAAACAAATTCTTATTGTTTGTCCTGTTGTGTTCAGTATAGCAACCTTTTCATACCTGTCAATGTTAGTTAAGGTTAATTTATTGTTTTGTGTGCCTAAGTCACAGAAAAATATTTAATACATGGTGATATTACCTCACCTATGTTATAATAATCATAGATATTTAAAGTACGTTTATTGTACTAATCTAATAACAAGGAGTTTTTTATGGATTATTTTTTTGGCGAGAAAGAATACTTTAAGAATATTAAAAAAATTAAGTACGAGGGTCCTAAAAGTGACAATCCTCTAGCATTTAAATTCTATGATAAAGATAAAATAGTTGCAGGTAAAACAATGGAGGAGCAATTAAAATTTGCTTGTGCATATTGGCATAGTTTTTGTGCAAATGGAACAGACCCTTTTGGAGGAGCTACAATAACTTTTCCTTTTGCTGATAAAGACCCCATGACCGAAGCAGAAAAAAAAGCTGATGCCGCATTTGAATTTTTTACTAAGATAGGAACTCCTTATTATTGTTTTCATGATGCTGATGTTGCCCCTAGTGGTAATAATATGGATGAATATGCCAAAAATTACATTAAAATTACAGATATGTTCCTAGAAAGACAAAAAGAGACAGGAATAAAACTACTATGGAATACTTCTAATATGTTCTCTGAAGACACTTATATGAACGGAGCAGCCTCAAATCCTGATTTTAATGTCGTTCAAAAATGTGGTTTTAAAGTTAAAACCTGTTTGGATGCCAATGTAAAACTAGGAGCTTCAAACTATGTATTTTGGGGTGGACGTGAAGGTTATATGAACCTTATTAATACCGATATGCAACGCGAAAAAGATCATATTGGCCAATTTTTTAGAATGGCTAGAGATTATGGAAGATCAATTGGGTTTAAAGGAAATTTCTTAATTGAACCAAAACCAATGGAGCCTTCAAAACATCAGTACGATTATGATGCAGAAACAGCAATTGCATTCATTAAAGAGCAAGGGCTTGAAAACGATTTTAAATGCAACATAGAAGCCAACCATGCAACACTTGCAGGACATACCTTTGATCATGATCTTCAAGTTTGTGCCGACAAAGGAATGCTAGGTAGTGTCGATGCTAATCAAGGCGACAATCAAAACGGTTGGGATACAGATGAGTTCCCTTATGACGTATATGAAACAACGAGAGCAATGCTTGTTATTCTTAGAAATGGTGGCTTAGGGCTTGGTGGTCTTAACTTTGATGCAAAACGAAGACGAAATTCAACAGATATGCAAGATTTATTTATTTCACATATCTTAGGAATGGATACTTTCGCTCTTGGACTAATAATGGCAGATAAGATTCTTAAAGATGGTAAATTAGACGCATTTGTAGCTAATCGCTATAGTAGTTTTGACTCTGGTAATGGTAAAAAATTTGAACAAGGTAAAATGGACTTAGTTGAATTAGCAAAACTTGGTCAAACTGCACAAACAAAACTTATATCTGGAAAACAAGAATATCTTGAAAGTCTAGTAAATCAGTATTTGTTTGGGTAAAAAAACTTAATCTATTAGGAGTTATTTTATGAACAATATTGGAATTCTAGGGTGTGGTAATATAGCAACAAAAATGGCAGAGACAATTAATTTAATGGACGACGTTACTTTATATGGAGTAGCTTCTAGATCGCTTGAAAAAGCAGAAAACTTTGCAAAAATATATAAAAGTAAAAAAGCGTTTGGTTCTTATGATGAATTACTAAGTGACGATGCAATAGACTTGGTATATATTGCGGTTCCTCATTCACATCACTATCAACTAATAAAAGATGCACTAAATCATAATAAGAATGTTTTATGTGAAAAAGCCTTTACAGCAAACAGCGCTATGGCAAAAGAAGTATTAAAAATGGCAGAAGACAAAAAACTTCTTTTGGCAGAAGCCATTTGGACTCGTTATCTTCCTTCTCGTACAATTATATCAAACATAATTGCAAGTGGGGTTCTTGGGACTGTAGAGTCAGTCGATTCTAATCTTGGATATGATATTAAAGAAAATAAACGAATACGAGAAAAATCTTTGGCAGGAGGAGCTCTTCTTGACTTAAGTGTATATCCAATAAACTTTACACTAATGTTTTTTGAATCAAATATTGATAAAATAGAATCATCGGTTATTTTTGATAAAGATACAGGCGTTGACGGTAAAGAATGTATTAGCCTACTCTATGAAAATGGAATGATTGCTACATGTCGAACAAATATTTATGCAAATCTAGATAGAAGAGGTGTCATAAACGGAGATAAGGGTTATTTGGAAGTTACCAATATAAACAACCCCGAGGCTATTAAGCTCTATGATACTAATTATACACTTATAAAGGAATATAAAATTCCTACACAATTAACAGGATTTGAATATGAAGTGCAAGAGTGCTTGGATTGTATCTCTAAAGGTCTTATAGAAACGCCTTCGATGCCACATAAAGAAATCATACGAGTTATGGAAATATGTGATCATTTGCGCGATTCTTGGAATTATCATTTCCCTTTTGAATAGAATTAAAGTAATCTATTTCGCTTAGAAAAAAAAGACTGCATACCATCAATAAGTGTGCAGTCCTTTGATTAGAACTTGTAAATACAATTGTTATTGTTTTACAGAACCAAGCATTCCTTCAACAAATTGTCGTTGAAAAGCAAAAAAGATAACAATAACTGGTAAAGTAACTATAGCAATTCCACTCATAATTACTCCATAATCAGGATTATATGCACTCGACAATGACGATATTAATAATGTCGTTGTTTGTTGATCATTTGTCTGCAATACAATTAAAGGCCATAAATAATTATTCCAACTCGTCATAAATATATAAATAGCTGCTGCAGCATAGGTTCCTTTCATAGAAGGAACAAATATCCTAAAAAATATTTTTAATTCATTTGCTCCATCTACTCGAGCAGCTTCTAACACATCTGTAGGATAGTTAACAAAACTCTGTCTAAAAAAGATGCTACAAGATTTGATTCTATACTGGTAAATACACAACTAGGAACAAAGCAAGCGCTAGATTATTTAATATCTCTTGGACATAAAGATATTGCATTTATGGGGGGACAAGTTATTACAGAAATAGGAATGGAATTTCAAGATAATACAACTGATAAAAGAGCTCTAACATTTGTTGACTATCTAAAAACCAAGAACCTATTTAACGAAAAATATTTTTTTATAGGTGAAAAATTATCCTATGCAGTAGGAATTAATCTATGCACTAAAATGCTTTCACTAGATAAATTACCTACAGCTATTCTGTGTGCAAATGACACAATGGCAACGGCAGTAATATCTCAACTTTCGAATAACGGATACAAAATTCCTAAAGATATTTCCGTTGTTGGATTTAATAACATTTCAAATGCGAAATATCTTACTCCTCCATTAACTACTGTTAAAATTCCATTAATTGCCATCGCTCAAACTTGTCTAGATTTATTACAAAGTCATAAAGATCAAGAGATTTTCTACCCACGTTTAACGTATATTCCTACTTCAATGAAAATTAGAGAAAGTGTACGAGATTTAAGAAAGGAAAAAAACTAGCTCCAATTTTCTACCATATTCCAAACATCACCAAACCCCATCATGCGATTTCTAAAAAACATTTTTAGATCGCGCAAAATTGCCACATAAGCTGAAGGTGAAATAGCAGAGCAATCAGATTTATAGCATTTTTTAAGACAACTATTAGAATCTAATAAAACATTTTCAAAATCTATAAATTCACATCCGCATCCACACACAGAGTGCTGCAGTGCTTTGTTTATTTTTTTATATCCGTTAACAGTCGGAAGAAGCCCTATAACATAAATTCTTGCTAGTGGGAGCTCTTTTTTTATTTCTTTTATAATTTGCAGATATTCAGTAACAAACATTACTTCGTTAAAAGTTACAGTATTTACATCTTCTTCGCCAATATTTAAAAATATTTTTGAAGGTTCTAAATCAAAAATGCATGCAGAAAGGCTTTCTTTAAAATCAGCAATAGTTAACCCTGAAATTCCTCGATTATAGACGTTTTGTTCTACGCAAAAGTTACGCTCTAATTCCTGAATAGGAAAATTTTGCACAAAGGTAGAACCTGCAAACACTATATTACCCTTAACTGCAATTTTATTTAAATTATGATACCAAGTTATCTTTTTTTGCACATTTTCAGTCATTGTGTGCTCCTGCAAATATCAATTCTTCCTCGCGCGATACTATTGTCACATTTCTTCTGGCTTTGTCTTTTGCTTTATTTCTAATAGTGAAAGCCAAATCTAAAAGAACAAAAACAACATTCAATATATAAAAAATAAACACATAGTTTATATTTCCTACAATGATTTTCCCTGCCATTCCAAAAAAATATCCTAACAGAATAATAACACTAAATAGAAGGCTTTTCCCTTCTGCAGAACCTGATTTCCAACTGTTATAAGCACTAATAGGCCATGAACATCCAAAAGCGCAAATCATAAAAGTTTCAAATAAATTTGCCATTAATATCTCCTAAAACATATCTATAGGGTGGACTTTAGCACTTAAATTCAATAATGTATAATATATTATTTTTATATATTTGATAACTTTTATATTATTAATTAGAAGGTAAATAATGGAAATTCAACAACTAACGTATTTTTTAACGGTGGCACAACTAGAACATATGACAAAAGCAGCAAATATTTTACACATTGCGCAACCGGCTCTCAGTCAGTGTATAAAAAGATTAGAAAACGAACTTAATGTTTCGTTATTTACACGAACAGGACGGAATATTCAACTAAATGATAATGGCCGACATTTACAAAAACTATTAAAACCAATTATGGCTGCATTACAAAATATTCCAAAAGAATTTTCAGAACCTGTTTTGGCCGAAATCCCTATAAAATTAAATATTTCTGCAGCATCAGCTCTTATGACTGAATTACTTATCCAGTATAGAACAGAACATCCAGAAACATCTTTTACTCTTATGCAAGATGCTACAAATAAAGACTGTGATATTAGTATTTCGACAGTTCTTTCTGCAGAAGGAAGGCAAGAAAGTGACGTTATCTTAGACGAAGAAATATTCATTGCAGTTCCTATTACTTCTGTTCTTGCAAAAAGAACCTCATTGCGTCTTGACGAACTTTTTAACTTTCCCTTTATTTCTTTTTCTGGTTCAAAGCCTTTACGACAAGTATGTGATCAACTATGTAATTCAGTGGGTATAATTCCTAATATTGTTTTTGAAAGTGATAGTCCTCAAGTTGTTAGAAGCTTAATTGAAGCGGGTATGGGGGTTGGTTTTTGGCCAGCCTTTAGTTGGGGTAAATTTTCTAGCAATAAAGCTACCCTCATTCCAGTAGGAAGTCCTATCTGCCGTCGACAACTTGTTTTGAGTATTAATAGTAACGCCAAAAGTTCAAAAAAATGCCTTGATTTCTATTCATATATCATAAATCACATACAATTTATTAAATAAACACAAAATTCTTAATATAATGTTATTTTTATCTAACATATCGGGTAAATTTTATAAATATATTTTTATATATATATTTACATTGATTGAAGTTTTTATTATAATGTCTTAAGAAAACTGAAATACTGCAACGAATGCGAAATACTTCTCCAAAAGCGAGGTACTCGATTCATTGTCAACTTTTACGAAGGACGGTATATATATGGGACACAAAGTTACTATTATTGGCTCAGGAAGTGTTGGATCTACTATTGCTTATACAATGGCTGTTAATGGAATTGCAAATGAAATAGTATTAGTCGACATAAATACAGAAAAAGCTCTTGGTGAAGCACTTGATATTAGACAAGGACTTCCTTTCTGCCCTGCTGCTAACATTTATGCAGGGGATTATGAACAAACAAAAGGTTCTGATCTTGTTATTGTAACATCAGGTATGGCACGAAAACCAGGCCAATCACGCCTTGATCTTGCCCAGGCAAATGTAAATATTTCAAAGAGTATTATTCCAGAAATTACAAAATATTGCCCAGAAGCAACCTACTTAATCGTTGCAAACCCAATTGATGTATTAAATTATCAATTTTACACTACTTCAGGAATTGATCCAAAACATATTTTTGGTTCAGGTACCATTCTTGATACTGCTCGTTTACGCTCACGTATCGCTGAATATTACAAAATTAACCAAAAAAATGTACATGCGTATGTATTTGGTGAACATGGTGATTCATCATTTATTCCATGGTCAATTGCAAATATTTCTAATATTCCTGTTGATAACTATGCATCATGCATAACAGATAAAACTAAATTGATACCACCTCTAGTACATAGTGAGGTTGAAGACTATGTTAGAAAATCTGGTGGACGTGTTATTAAGAGAAAAGGTGCAACATTTTATGCTGTAGCTATTTCTGTTTGTCACATTGCTAAATGCCTATTTAGCGGTGTTGATACAACTATGACTGTTTCTTCAATGATGAATGGAGAATACGGTATTAAAGATGTTTGTCTTAGTACCTTATCCGTAGTTGGAAGCCGTGGTGTAGAAAGCAAACTTGCTGTTCCATTAAGCGATGCAGAAGTCGAAGCGTTAAATCACAGTGCTGAATGTCTAAAAGAAACCATCAAAACCCTTAATTTTAACTAGAAAGGAAACTGCACATGGAATATAGAATTGAACATGATTCAATGGGTGAAGTAAAAGTACCTTCAGATAAATACTGGGGAGCTCAAACAGAGCGTAGTCATGAAAATTTTTTAATAGGTGTTGGTATTGAAACAATGCCTAAAGAAATTACAAAAGCTTTTGGCTTTCTTAAAAAAGCCGCTGCTATTGCTAATAATTCTTTAAATGCTACTAAAATGACAGAAGAGAAAATGGTAGCAATTGGGAAAGCTTGCGATGAAGTAATTTCTGGTAAATTGAATGATCATTTTCCGCTTGTTGTTTGGCAAACCGGTTCTGGTACACAGAGCAATATGAATGCAAACGAAGTTATTGCAAATCGTGCAAACGAAATTGCCGGCTCTAAAATTTGTCATCCAAACGATGACATAAATATGAGTCAGTCTTCTAATGATACGTTCCCTACTGCAATGCATATTTCTGCAGTATTAGAACTCGAAGATAAACTTTTACCAGCAGTAGAAACATTAATAGCAACCTTAATAAAATTAGAAAAAGAGAATGAAGGAATTGTTAAGAGTGGTCGAACACATCTACAAGATGCAGTTCCTATAAGTTTTTCTCAAGAAATTAGTGGTTGGCGAGCCTCTTTAGAACGTGATCGAGAGCTTGTTTTATTAGCTTTAAAACCATTAAAAGAACTCGCTCTTGGTGGCACCGCTACTGGAACAGGATTAAATGCTCCAAAAGGGTTTGACGTTTCTGTTGCAAAAGCAATTGCAGATTTAACTGGAAAAGATTTTATAACAGCTTCTAACAAATTTCATGCTCTTACTAGTAAAGATGAAATTGTTTTTGCCCATGGTGCGGTAAAAGCATTAGCAGCAGATATGATGAAAATTGCAAACGATGTCCGTTGGCTAGCATCTGGTCCTCGCGATGGATTAGGAGAAATTAGCATTCCAGCTAATGAGCCAGGATCTTCTATTATGCCAGGCAAAGTAAATCCTACTCAATGTGAACAAGTAACTATGGTTGCTGTTCAAATTATGGGTAACGATGCTGCAATTGGTATGGCTGCAACTCAAGGTAACTTTGAATTAAATGTTTTTATGCCAGTAATTGCCTATAATTTTTTACAGTCTGTACGACTACTTTCAGAATCTATTGTTTCCTTTAACGATAAATGTGCAGTAGGAATAAAAGCAAACAAAGACAAAATGCATGATAATTTGTATAATTCGCTAATGCTTGTAACTGCGCTTAATCCTTACATCGGATACGAAAAAGCAGCAAAAACTTCCCACAAAGCATACGAAGAGAATATCTCACTTAAAGAAGCTTGTGTTTCACTTGGGTTTTTAACTGAAGAAAAATTTGATGAGGTATTTCATCCAGAAAAAATGGTTTAATTAAACCGAAAGGACGATATATGAAATTTAGTTATTATCCTGGCTGTACATTAAAAAATAAAGCTAAGGATTTAGAACAATATGGTTTGTATAGTGCAAATAAATTGGGAATAGAACTAGAAGAAATTCCTAACTGGCAATGTTGTGGTGGCGTTTATCCAATTGGAAAAGATGAAATTGCAACAAAATTGTCATCTGTTCGAGCACTTGCAAAAGCAAAAGACAACAACGAAGAATTGGTAACAATGTGTTCTGCATGTCACAACGTACTAAAACAAGTAAACAATGATATGCTTACAGATGAAGACCAGAGAAAACGCGCTAACAACTATATGAAAGGTGATTCAGATTTTGAATTAAAACAACCTTACAATGGAGAAACAAACGTAATACATTTTCTCGAAGTTCTTAGAGACAAAGTTGGATTTGACAAACTTGCCGAAAAAGTAACCAATCCTCTTAAAGATATGAAAATTGGAGCTTATTATGGTTGTTTGTTACTACGCCCAAGTGATGTATTACAGATGGACAATCCAGAAAACCCTACAATTATAGAGGATTTTATTAAAGCTGTTGGAGCAGAACCTGTTATTTACGCTCAACGTAATGAATGTTGTGGTGCTTATACAACTTTAGAAGATAAATCAATTCCTGTAAAACGAAGCAACATGATTTTAGAAAATGCAGAAGATATGGGAGCTAAAATGCTGGTAACAGCGTGTCCTCTTTGTTTGTATAACTTAAATACAAATGGAAATCATCCAGAACTTCCGGTTGTATATTTTACAACAATTCTTGCAGCAGCACTTGGCTCTAAAGAAGCTCAAGAAGCTCTCAAAAATGGTAAAAGTGGTGTAAGCGCTTCTGTTAAAGATGCACCATGTGCAAAAGGAGCTAAATAATGGATATTAACGATCTTCGTGATGAAATTATTGCACAAAGTGGTGCAAATCCTAACAAGTGTATGAGATGCGGTAAATGTTCAGCTACATGCCCTAGTTATGACGACATGGAATATCATCCACATGAATTTGTATATATGGTAGAAACAGGTGAAATTGGACCTCTTTTAAAATCAGAATCATTGTACAAATGCCTTTCTTGCTTTGCCTGTGTCGAACGTTGTCCTCGTGGAGTAGAACCAGCTAATATTATTGAAACAATTAGAAATGCTGCTTTACGTGAAAAAGGTGGAAACCGTATGAGTGCAGAAGATCTTGTATCGAAACTTGATCCGGATTTGCCACAACAGGCAATCGTAAGCGCTTTTAGAAAGTACAAGAAATAAAGGATACTATAGATGCGAAGAATTGGTGTATTTGTATGTCACTGTGGTACTAATATTGCAGCTACAGTAGATGTAAAGAAGGTTGCAGAAACCTTACAAAATGAACCTGGTGTTGTTTATTCAACAGATTATATGTTTATGTGCTCTGGAGCAGGTCAAAAACTTGTTCAAGAAAAAATAAAAGAAGAAAACCTTTCTGGTGTAGTTGTTTGTTCTTGCTCTCCTCGTATGCATGAAAAAACATTTAGAAAAGCTGCTCAAGAAGCTGGTTTAAACCCATATTTGGTTGAATGTGCAAACATTCGTGAACAATGTGCATGGGTTCATAAAGACATGGCTCAAGCTACTGAAAAAGCAGTTGCTCTTGGTCGTGCTGCTATTGCAAAAGTTAATCTAAACACTCCATTACAAGATGGCGAAAGTCCTGTTGAAAAACGAGCTCTTGTTATCGGTGGTGGTATTGCAGGTATGCAGGCCGCTCTTGATATTGCTGAAGCTGGTTTCCCCGTTGACATTGTTGAAAAATCAACAACAATCGGTGGTACAATGGCTAAACTTGATAAAACATTTCCAACCCTCGATTGTGCTTCGTGTATTATGACACCTCGAATGGTTGAATGTGCACAACATCCTAATATTAACATTATTAGTTTTGCCGAAGTTCAAAAAGTTAGTGGCTTTGTTGGTAATTTTATAGTTGAGATTAACAAAAAAGCTCGATTTGTTGATGAAGATAAATGTACAGGTTGTGGAGCTTGTATCGAAAAATGCCCTCAGCACAATGTTTTAGATGCATTTAACGAAAACTTAGCAAACAGAAAAGCAATTAATATTCCTTTTGCACAAGCCATTCCTAATGTTGCTGCAATTGATAAAAACTCTTGCCTAAAACTTACAAAAGGTGTTTGTGGTATTTGTGAAAAAGTCTGCCCTTCTAATGCAATTGACTATACTCAAAAAGATGAACTTATAGAAAAGAAATATGGCGCAATTGTTATGTCAACAGGTTTTAAACCAATTAAAGTTGACAAATTTGAAGAGTTTGGATACTCACAAAGCAAAGATGTTATAACCTCCCTCGAATTAGAGAGACTTATGAATGCTGCCGGCCCTACTGGTGGTACACTCCTCCGCCCTTCAGATGGTAAACATCCAAAAACTATTGTATTCCAGTCTTGTGTTGGTAGTCGTGATACAAGTTGTCGTGGTAAAGAATATTGTTCTAAAATTTGCTGTATGTATACAGCAAAACACGCAATGATGATTCGCGAAAAATATCCAGACACAGATGTTTATGTATTTTATATAGACGTTCGTGCCCCTGGAAAAGCTTTTGATGAATTTTATCGTCGAGCCGTTGAGCGTTACAATGTTCACTATATAAAAGGTAGCATTGGTAAAGTAGTTCCATCTAGTGATGGTACATTAAAAATTCAAGCTTCTGACTTACTTATGAATAAACAACTTCATATAGATGCAGATTTGGTTGTACTTGCTGCTGCAATGGAGCCAGATCCTACAGCTCAATCCGTAGCTACAATGTTAAATGCTTCTATAGATACAAACGGATTTATGGTAGAAGCACATCCTAAATTACGTCCAGTAGAAAGCCCAACCGCAGGAGTTTTTCTTGCTGGAACATGTGCCGGACCTCGTGATATTCCAGAAACAGTATGTATGGCTTCTGGTGCTGCTGCAAAAGTTCTTGGCTTACTTTCTAAAGACAAACTCGCAACTAACCCTTGTGTAGCAGAAAGCGACGAAATGAAATGTAATGGTTGTGGAGCTTGTGCAAATGTATGCCCTGCAGGTGCTATTACTTATGAAGAAAAAGAATTCCGTGGACCTAATCGCACAACAATTATTAGACGTGTATCTCAGGTTAATCCAGCTGTTTGTCTTGGATGTGGTGCTTGTACCGTTGCCTGTCCATCAGGAGCTATGGATCTAAAAGGATTCTCTAATAAACAAATCATGGCGGAGGTTGACCAATTATGTCTGTAACTAAAGAAACAAACGAAATGCACGGCCCTGAAAGTGCCCCTGGCGTTTTTAGACCAAAAGTAATTGCATTTTGCTGTAACTGGTGTTCATATACTGGAGCAGATTTAGCAGGAACAAACCGAATTGAATATCCTGCTGACGTAAAAATTGTACGTGTCCCTTGTTCTGGCCGTATTAACCCATTGTTTATACTTCGTGCTTATCAACGGGGAGCAGATGGGGTAATTATTTGCGGTTGTCACCCTGGTGATTGCCATTATACAACAGGTAACTTTTATGCACGCCGAAGAATGACACTCATGTTTAGTATGCTAGATTATTTAGGAATAGATCGAAATAGAACTGGGCTAGACTGGGTTTCTGCTGCAGAAGGAGCTCGTTTTGGAAAAGTAATGAACGAGTTTGTGCAAAAAATTACCGACTTAGGTCCTAATAAACAACTGGAGGATATCCGATGCAAAATATAAAATCAGCTGCAGAGTTGCAGTCAAAAATGATTGCACGTGCAAAAGAGTTGCTTGCTGACGGAACCGTAAACCGTGTAATTGGCTGGGAAAAAGGGTTATTCGATTACGATGTAACCCCTGCTGTATTTACAAGTGCAGACGGATTAGACAAAAATTTTGTTTATAATGAATATTGCGCAGCAAATCTTTCTAAATACTTAATAGAAGAAACTAAGAAAGAGGGTAAAATACTTGCTTTCTTAAAACCAAACGATACCTATAGTTTTAACCAACTTATAAAAGAATATCGAGTAAAACGCGAGAATACTTATATAATCGGTGTTCCTTGTAACGAAGAAATAAAAAGTAATGAGGACGGAACATTAAGTGGCGAAGCCGCTCCTTGTGAATTTTGTCTTGGTAAAACACATGTTGTAAAAGACGAACTTTTAGGCGTTGCAGAAGATGAAACTGCTGATAAAGAAGCTCAAAACGCACATCGCTTTGATAAAGTATCAGAAATTGAATCTAAACAACCAGATGAAAGATTTGACTTTTGGAGAGCTGAGTTAAGTAAATGTATTCGTTGTAACGCTTGTCGAAACGTATGCCCTGCTTGTTCTTGTATTCAATGCGTTTTTGACAACCCAACACTTGGAGTTGACCAAAGAATTGCTGCTAACAGTTTTGAAGAAAATCAGTTCCACATAATTCGTGCTTTTCACGTTGCAGGTCGCTGTACCGATTGTGGCGAATGTTCACGTGTATGCCCAGAAAATATTCCACTTCACTTGCTTAATCGAAAGGTTATAAAAGACTTAAACGAACTATATGGCGATTATCAGGCTGGCGAAAAAGTAGAAGGTGATTCACCACTTCAAAGTTACAAAGAAAGCGATGCAAATCCATCAATTATTTTTGCAAGAAGCGAAGCCTGTGAATCACATGGAGGCAAAAAATAATGATAAAAGTATCAGAAGCTAAATTAAACGATGTTTTTGCCGCTATCGCTGCTAAACAAGCATTATACATGCCTGTAGAAAAGAAAGATGGCGAAGCAGAATATGCTCAATGGGCAGAAGGTGTTGAATATTCAAGAGCACAAAACACTGTTCGTAGCGCAAAAGATTTTTTCTTTCCAAAAAAAGAAGATTTATATGAAATAAAAGGTACTTCAAAAAACTTTAAAGTTATTGACAGCCATGAGAAAATAGAAGATTTTGTTGTCTTTGGTGTAAAGGCATGCGACGCAAAAGCCTTTTCACTTATAGACCGCGTTTATTTAAATCAAAACCCTGTCGATTCATATTACGAAAACCGCAGAAAACACGGAACTGTTATTACAATGGCTTGTAATGAGGCAGCCCCTACTTGTTTTTGCAAATTATTTGATATTGACGCTGCTAATCCTTCTAATGGAAAAGACGGAAACGGTAAAGAATTTCCTATTGGTGACATAAGTACATGGATGAATGATGGAAATGTGTGGTTCGAAGCAAAAACAGAAAAAGGTACAAAATTACTTGATTCTATAAAAGCTGAATTAACCAGTGCAGGAGCCGACATGGATGCTGAAACAGCCCCTGTCGAAAAACTTAAAGATGAAATTACTGCTGTAATGGATTCTCAAAAGTTTGCTAACCAAAACCTAAGCAAGTTTACACACGAAAACTTAAATCCAATTTTTAATTCAGAAACATGGAAACATATGGCTGAATCTTGTCTTGGATGTGGTACTTGTACCTATGTTTGTCCAACTTGTATGTGTTACAACATAAAAGATATGGACACAGGAACCGGTATTAAACGTTTTAGAACGTGGGATAGTTGTATGTATTCTGACTTTACAAAAATGGCCGCTGCTAATCCTCGTACCCAACAGTATCAAAAATTTAGACAACGTTTTATGCATAAATTAGTTTACTACCCAGCACGATATGAAAATACTTTTGCTTGTGTAGGCTGTGGACGTTGTTTGCAAAAATGTCCTACACATAACAATATTATTAAAGTTATCGAAACAATCAATGCAGATGACTCTATTAAGGGGGATAAATAATGGCACAAGATGCATTAATACCTTACGTAGGTAAAGTTATTAAAATTACACAAGAAACCCCAGATGTTAAAACGTTTCGTGTTGTAGGATTAGATGGCAAAAAACTTTTTGATAACATGCCTGGACAATGTGCAATACTTTCAATTCCTGGCATTTCAGAAGCCATGATATCTATTACATCTTCACCTACAGTTGAAGAATATCAAGAATTCTCCATTAAAAATGCAGGGTCCTTAACTAATGCACTTCACGGATTGGAAGTTGGTGACGAAATTACAATACGAGGTCCTTATGGGCGTCCATTCCCTGTAGAAGGCGAATTAAAAGGCAAAGACTTGTTATTTATTGCTGGTGGTATTGGACTTGCTCCTCTTCATTCTGTTATAAACTACTGTCGTGCAAAACCTGAAAACTACGGAAAAATTGAAGTAATTTATGGATCAAGATCTAAAGATGACTTGGTTGACTACAAAGAAATTACAGAAGAATGGGAAAAAGACCCTAACATAACACCGTATATCACAATTGACCGTGAACAAGAAGGCTGGGATGGCCATGTTGGTTTTGTTCCTTCGTATGTTACCGAACTCAATCCTGATAAAAGCCAATACATTCTTATTTGTGGACCGCCAATTATGATTAAATTTACTGTTCAGGCTCTAAAAGAACTAGGATTTGAAGATGATCACATATATACAACAATGGAATTGCGTATGAAATGTGGAATCGGAAAATGTGGTAGATGTAATATTGGTGATAAATACGTTTGTTTAGACGGACCTGTATTTAGATTCGATGAACTTGGTGAATTACCACCTGAATATTAGAATAAAAAGGAGTTTAGTATGTCTGAAAAAAAGACAAATGATATTGAAAATGAAGAAAAAGTACACGTTTTTATAATGGGTAAAGAATATGCTGTTCCTAATTCCCTAACAATAATGACCGCAATGGAATATGCAGGTTATAAACTAGTACGCGGAGTTGGATGTCGTAATGGATTTTGTGGTGCTTGTGCAACTATTTACCGTATAAAAGGTGAAAATGAACTTAAAACATGCCTTGCTTGCCAGCAACAAGTAGAAGAAGGAATGTACATTGCAACACTTCCTTTCTTTCCTATGGATAAACGTGTTTTTAACATTGAAAACGCTAAACCTACACAGCAAATTATGATGCAACTCTATCCAGAAATTTACTCTTGTGTAGGTTGTAATGCCTGTACAAAAGCTTGTCCACAAGATATAAACGTTATGCAATACATTGCATATGCTCAACGTGGCGAGTTTGAAAAATGCGCCGAAGAATCTTTTGACTGTGTAATGTGCGGTATTTGTTCATCACGTTGCCCAGCAGGAATTTCTCACAATCAGGTAGCTTTATTAGCACGACGATTAAACGGTAAATACATTGCACCAAAATCTGATCACTTAGAAAAACGTGTTCAAGACATTCTTGATGGTTTATATAAAAACGACATGGACGCAATTATGTCAGAACCTGTTGAAGAAATTAAAAAAGATTATAACAATCGTGAAATTGAGAAATAGGAGATAATTATGGCAGTATATTCAAAAGCAATGCTTGATTCGATGAAAAAAGTTGAAGCAAATAGGGATAAGAACACTCCTATGGATCCTAAACGTATGAGTGCAGAAGAAAAAGATAAACTTCTCGAAACCTATCATCCAGATTATATAAAATCACAATTTACAAACCTTAAAATTGGACCAAATAAAGGAGAAAAAGCTCCTTTAGAATTGGCTACAATTTTACAAGCTAATGGTCGTGTAAAACCTGAAGACGTAAAACTTGACCGGGTTGACTATGATGTCGATGTTCTTGTTATTGGTGGTGGTGGAGCTGGAACTTCAGCAGCACTTGAAGCTAATAAAGCAGGTGCAAAGGTTATGATGGTAACCAAACTTCGCCATGGTGATGCTAATACCATGATGGCAGAAGGGGGTATCCAAGCAGCCGATAAACCTAACGACTCTCCAGCACAACACTTTTTAGATGCTTACGGTGGAGGACACTTTGCAGCAAAGAAAGAACTTGTTGCAAAACTTGTTACCGAAGCTCCAGAGGCTATAAAATGGCTAAATGATTTAGGTGTTGAATTTGATAAAGACAAAAATGGAACAATGATTACAACCCATGGTGGTGGTACATCCCGAAAAAGAATGCATGCTGCAAAAGATTATTCTGGTGCTGAAATTATGCGTACTATTCGAGATGAAGCACAAAACCAAGGCATTAAAATGGTTGAATTTACTTCTGCTATTGAAATTATCTTGGATGAAACCGGAAAAGCAGCAGGAGCTGTTCTTCTAAACATGGAAACACAAGAAATTACTATTGCAAAAGCAAAAACAGTAATTATTGCAACAGGTGGGGCTGGACGTATGCATTACCAAGGATTTCCTACCACAAATCACTATGGCGCAACTGCAGATGGTTTAGTCCTTGCTTATCGCGCAGGTGCAAAACTTTTGTATCAAGATACATTGCAATATCATCCTACTGGAGTAGCTTTTCCTGAACAAATTTTTGGTGCTTTAGTAACAGAAAAAGTACGCTCTCTTGGTGCAAAACTTGTAAATGTTGATGGAGAAGTCTTTATGAATCCTCTTGAAACCCGCGACGTTGCTGCAGCATCTCTTATTAGAGAATGTGGCGATCGCAAAAAAGGTGTTCCAACACAACATGGATTTGGTATCTGGCTCGATAGCCCAATGATTGAAAAAATTAGTGGTGAAGGAACCATAGAAAAAAGAATCCCTGCTATGATGCGAATGTTTGCCAAATATGGTATTGATATTAGAAAAGAACCAATGCTTGTTTACCCTACCCTTCACTATCAAAATGGTGGTATCGAAATTGACACAGAGTGTATGTCTAGCGTACAGAACCTCTTTGTTGCAGGTGAAGCAGTTGGCGGAATCCACGGTCGAAACAGACTTATGGGGAACTCCTTGTTAGATATAATTGTTTTCGGTCGTGATGCAGGTAAAGCTGCTGCAGCTGCCGCAAAAAACACAAAAATAGGAAAACTTTCCCTCGAGCATGTAAATAAATTTTCATCAGAGCGAAAAGCAGCAGGAATTACTGGAGACGAAGTATCACCAATGCTTTTGCCAACATATACACATGGAAATCCGAGGTTTGAAGCAAAATAATGTCATATTTCGCAGGTGTAGCTAATTCAGCTCTTTCAATTTATTTTGTAGTATTTGCTATAGCCGCACTTGGATACATAGTTGGCGGATTCAGTATAAAAGGTATTTCTTTAGGAACAGCCGGAGTACTGCTTGTTGCCCTTATTTGGGGCATCTTGGTCAGCTATGTACCTGAGTTTAGTATTGGAAATACAAAAATAGTATTATTTGATGCTGCTATAAAATCTAAGTTCAGTCTGATTTCAGGCTTAGGAACAGCTCTTTTTGTCACAGCAGTTGGACTTATTGCAGGACCAAAGTTCTTTCGCACAATGAATAAAAGTTCTATTGTTTATTTATTAAACGGAATTATTATTATTGCACTCGGTTCAATAACAGCATTACTATTTTTGCATCTAGACAAAAACCTTTCTCCAGAAATGGCAGTAGGGTTAATGACCGGAGGACTTACCAGTACCCCTGGTTTGGCCTCTGCAAAAGAAGCTGCTGCCGCTGTAGCTGGAACAGTTTCTTCAACTGGAGCTTTGCGAGATCCAGATCAACTTGTTGCAGGATATGGTATTGCTTATATCTTTGGTATTTTAGGAGTAGTACTTTTTGTTCAAATCATTCCTAAAATTCTAAAAATAGATATAAAGGCAGAAAGAGAAAGTTTTGTAGCCGCCAGTGCTGTAAAGATTCCTACTCCAAAAGGAAATCTTATAAAACTTGATAAATTTGGATTTTTCCCATTTTTTTTAGCAATTGCACTGGGATGCTTAATCGGAGCAATAAAAATACCTGGTATTAACTTTTCTCTTGGTAAATCAGGAGGAACGTTAATTGCAGGTTTAATAATTGGTCATTTCCAGCATGTTGGACGTATTGACTGCCGTATGCCAAAAGAATCATTAAACTTTTTTCGTGAACTCGGACTAGTTTTATTCTTAATAGGTGCAGGAGTTCCCGGGGGTGTTAACTTTATTGCTAACGTAAAAGTTTCGTATTTTATATACGGAGCAATACTAACTTGCGTTCCAATGATTGCAGGATTTTTAATTGCTAAATATGCATTTAAACTTGAAATATTTAACAATTTAGGTTCTATAACGGGGGGAATGACAAGCACTCCAGCTCTTGGCACTCTTATTCAAACAGCTGGTACAGACGAAGTTGCATCTGCATACGCAACAACCTATCCAATTGCTTTAGTTGCAATTGTATTGGCCACAAAATTAGTTATTATGTTTGCATAAGCAAACAAAACTTCCGGCTTTTACCGGTATTTTATGTGAGGTAGAAATATGAAAATTGAATGTTGTTTAGGCAGTTCTTGCCATGTTAAAAGTGGTCCTCAAATTCTTGAACTACTAAAAAAAACTATTAAAGAAAAAAGTTTAGAAAACAAAATCGAACTTGCAGGATGTATGTGTCTTGGACACTGTGAAGAACCAGGTGCAAATCTCCGCATTGATGGCGAAGTAATTACAGGTATTACTGAAGAAAATTTTTCTGATTTTTGGAAAAATAAGGTAGAAGCAAAACTTTAATAACCAAAGCGTTTTAAAAAAAGAGCTACGATTCAATTATGGTATTAGTATTTCTAATATGTTTTGAATTGTAGCTTTTTTTAAAATTATATATACTGCTGTAAAAGATTCTAAGTATACACTAACACGTATACTTAATAGAGGTAATGTAGTATGAAATTTGCATTAGAATGTGCTAATTGTATTCTCCATCAAGTTAAAAAAGTTGCTGAAATAGAGAAACTCGATTCTGAAAGATTTGATTTACTAAAAGAAGTTCTTAATGCAATTTACAACCAAGATTTAAAAACAAAAACATCACCAGAAATATATGGTATTGTTTGGCAGACATTTCTTAGTCATTTTGACGGACGAGATTTATATAAAGAAATTAGAAAAAAATATAACCAAAAGTTTTTAACCTATGTTCCTGAACTAAAAAAAACAATTCAAAATTCAAAAAATCCATTAAAAACAGCATTAGCAACAGCCATTTTAGGAAACATGTTAGATCTTGCTATACAAAGAAATTTTTCGATTGACGAATTATTGGAGTCAATTAAAACAATAGAGAATACTCCATTTGGCATAGACAACTCAGAACAATTATTGTCCGATTTATCAAAGAGCAAAACAGTACTATATCTTGGAGATAATTGTGGAGAAATAGTATTTGATAAACTTTTTATTCAAACAATAAAAAAACAGTATCCGTCAATACAAATTTTTTATGGAGTTCGAGGTAAACCAGCTGTAAATGATGTAATATTAGGCGATGCATTACAAGTTCATATGCAAGATTTTTCAACTATAGTTGAAAATGGTGATGGTTCTCTTGGAACCGTAATAGATCGTTGCTCAGAAGAATTCAAAAACTTATATAACACTGTAGATATGGTTATTGCAAAAGGACAAGGTAATTATGAAAGCTTAAGTGAAACTCCTCGCAAATCTCTGTACTACTTGTTACTTACAAAATGTCAACTAATTGCCAACGAATTACATGTAGATAAAATGTCTATTGTATGTGCTTTAGATAAAACAATAAAAAAAGCAAAAACAACTACCCTAGCGGATTAAAAAACAAATCACTTTTTTTAATACTATTTGAACAAGTTAATAAATACTTATATAGATTGTAATCGGGATAAGTAGAATTGACAAGAAATTCTTTTACATTCATTATTATAAAATGGTATTAGATATATTTATCAAGTTTTTCCCAATATTTTTTCTTTTGCTTATTGGTTTTTTTCTTAAAAAAACCGAAGTTCTTAAAGAAGACATGGTAGTAGGCTTAAAAAAAATTATTGTAAGCGCTGGGCTTCCCGCTATTCTTTTTATGTCTTTTTTAACAATGAAAGTTGAGGCAAGTTATATTCTGTTATTTGCAGGAACTTTTATTATTTGCAATCTTCTATATGTAACAGGTATTATTCTTAATAAAACTGGAATGTGCCAGTATCCTTTTTCACCTTTTTTCTTTACAGGTTTTGAATTTGGAATGGTAGGAGTCGCACTTTTTACTAGCCTCTTCGGAGTCGAAAATCTTCATTATATTCTCTTAATAGGGCTTGGGCATGAATTCTACATCTGGTTTGTATATGCACCACTTCTCGAAGCAAAAAATATAGGCAAGGTTCACTTTAAAAAGATTATTAAATCTTTTTTTAAATCTCCAATTATTATTGCTATTCTCTCTGCCTTATTTCTTAATCTTTCCGGAATTTACAGTCACATAGAATACAATCCTATAATTCTTGGGTTATTATCTTCTGCAGATATTCTTTCAGGTATTGTTACTCCACTAATTCTTTTAATTATCGGAGCTCAGTTGAATTTTAAGAAAATAGAATGGAAATCTGCCCTTCATTTGATAGGAGTTAGACTTATTGTTGTTGGTATTTTTGGCACACTTTTAGCATTTTTTACGACAAGATATGTCATGGATATAAATCAGATAATGATTTATGCTTTTATCATTTTTTTTCTACTTCCACCGCCTTTCATTATTACTGTTTTCTTGGGAGAAAAATATAAAAAAGAAAATATTTTCTATAATAATCTTCTTGTGCTATATACCCCTGTCACACTGATTATTCTTATGATAGTAATGTTTTTTATTGGAGCCTAAAAATAAGTCTTTGTTATTTTTGATCTATTTTATGATATTTAATCCCTGCGTTTTTAAATCCACTACTAATTGCACCTGTAGGGCAAACTGATTTACATTTGCCACAACGGATACATTCCATACTATTAATATTTTTGAGCACTTCAACATTCATATCGCACGTTTTTTCACATTTCCCACAATGAATACATTTTGTCATATCCACATGCATTTGAAAAAAACTTATCTTATTAAAAAGCGCATAAAAAGCACCTAATGGACAAACAAATTTACAAAATGGGCGATAAATAAACATTGAAGAAAGAATAAAAAAAGCTAACAAGCCCATCTTCCAATTAAATAAAAATCCTAAGTTTTCACGTAAACTAGGAATAGAACTTACAAGAGGAATTCCCCCTTCAAGAGCACCTTGAGGACAAATATATTTACAAAAGAAAGGATCACCAATCCCAAATTGGTTAACAGCAAAAATAGGCAATAGTATAACAAAGACAACTAAAATGACAAATTTAAGCCACCGTAATGGTTTATCTACTTTTTTGGGAATGTGTATTTTAGGGACAGGTATTTTGTAAAGTAAATCTTGAAGTAACCCAAAAGGACATAAAAAGCCACATACAATCCGACCAAACATAACGCCAATAAACGCAACGAGTCCAAACACATAATACGAAAAATTAAATTTTTTACTTCCAAGAACAGCTTGAATCGCTCCAATTGGGCAGGCTCCCAGAGCACCTGGACAAGAATAACAATTAAGTCCTGGAACACAAAACATCTTAGACTTACCAGTAAAAATTGTATGTTTAAAAAACCCAACCACATATCCGTTAGAAAAAGCGGTAGCTATTAATTGAATTATAGTACGTTTACGCTCACTTTTTTGAACTTTTGTTTTCACTCTTTTTTCTTTCATCATGTTCTCCTATCCATTGCCAATTTTAACCTATCCCAATACATTCTAGGCAAATATGAACGGCTTTTTGTAAAACAACAAGATGCTCTCTTCGCAAGAATCCTATAGTTATAAAAAGAAGAGAAAGAATAAGTACAACATAACGTATGATTTTATTAGTTTTAGTCATGATTATCTCCAAGAATTATTTTATTATAACATCTACCTTAATAAAATTCTTAGATTTAACTGTAACAAAGTCACAAAAACTTATATATATTTAATTTTAAATAAATTTAATACAAGAACATGTATAAGTACAAATGGAATAGTAATTATTGAAGCTAACAAAAAGAGTATACTCGTAAGCGGATTTGTTCTCTTATCGAATTCTTTACCATGAATTCGATCTGTAATCCCCCCCAAACGAACCCCAAAAGCATTTCCCATTGTAATAATTCTTATTGCACTAAGAATCGCTAAAGCCTTTTGCCTCCCATAACGATCAACAATATTTTGCCAAGCTTCTTTATCTGGTTTACAGCGACTGTCAGCATAATGCTGTGCAAAAAAGATAGCCGCTGCTTCTTCTTCAGGAATAGAACTATGATTAAGATTAGGCTCTGAATCTAGCAAGTTTTGTATTTCAGAATTTGACATACCACTCTCTAAGGCCATTTTAGTATGAGCATAAGAACACATAGGACAGCCGTTTACATTTGTAACAGCAAGCATTATCCGTTCCCTAAACTGTTTTGACACAAGCTTGTTTTTCTCAGCACGAGCCATAACAGGCATCATTCTAAAAGCTTTCACTGTTATTATATATGTTTCAAAAAAAGAATAGAGTTTTCTACCTAAAAATTTACGTGATTTCATAATTTTATACTCCACTTAATATATATTATTATACTATAAAGATTCTTTTATAATAATTATGTAACTAAGTTACAAGGAACTCTAAAATTGCTAAATATTTAAATATATGATATTTTGATTATTGAGGATTTAATGAAAGAGGTTATAAAAAGAACACAAGAAGTCAGTATTTTAATATTAATTTTAAGTATTGTATTTATTTTACTTGGTATTTATCTTCCAATGAGAAATATTATACTAAGAAATAATATTGCAAACTTTAATAATGCTGCCACAAATATTACTCAGATTTTTAAAAATGAAATAGAAAAGAATATTCAAGGATCTAAGAGTCTTTCAAGTCGATCTGCAATTCGAGATAAAATAGCAGAATATGAGGATAACAAAATAACTTTTAATGAATTAGCTGGATTTTCTAAACAAAAATATAAAGATGGTATAGATGTTTTAGATAATTTACTTTCTGCACAACGAATAATAAACGGCAAGACTCTCATCCATATAATAAATAACAATCATGACAATTTCGCTGTTTCTAATAACCTCAATTCTAAAACAATTATATATACAATCTATAAAAATGATTCTACCTATGTGTTAAAAGTTGAATCTCCTATTTCTACTAATAAAAAAATAGTAGGATATGATATAGTTTATTTTTCATTAAATAAAATTATAGCAGAACTAAATACTGATTCATATTCATTAACAGTAATAACAAATGGACAACCAGAAGAAGATACTAATTATTTATATTACAATGAAACACTTACTAATGGCACTATTCTATCAGTAAAAGCTTCTAAAACAACAATATTTTCTAAAATTAATGAAATCTCATTATTAGTAATTATAAGAATAATTATTTTTATTATTATAATTGCATTTATTATCTATTTTTTTATTATTCGCTTCATGAATAAGAAGATAAAGCTACTTTCTCAAGATAGAGATATTTTTAAAAATAAAGCTATATTGGATGAGTTAACTGGAGCATATTCACGATCTTACATTCATACATTTATGAAACAAAATCCAAGAAGGTCATGTTCTCTAGCTATGTTAGATTTAGACAATTTTAAAAAAGTAAATGACAAATATGGCCATGTATATGGAGATGAACTATTAAAAACTCTTGTACAATGTACTAAAAGCATACTACGAAGCGATGATGCAATTATTAGGCTTGGAGGAGATGAATTTCTACTTATTTTTAGTGGAATAAAAGAAATACAGACTAAAGCAATTATAGAAAGAATCAAAAACAAAATTGTTGAAACAAAAATAGGACAGCACATACATTTCTCATTTGGAATATCCTTTGTACCAAATACAGATTTACTATTAGATTACATAGAACAAGCTGATGCACGAATGTACATAAATAAGACGAGTAAAAAAAATAATAGATAAAATACTATATTAACTTTGATGATTTCCAAATACCAAATTTGCATAAGCAACAGATGATTGAGCGTCTTTACCATAAAAATCAGCTTGTATTGTTTTTGCATAGTCTTCTGTAAGAACAGCTCCACCAACCATAACTTTGCAATCAGGTTTTTGCTCATGGATAAGATTTATTGTTTCTTGCATAGAAGAAAGTGTAGTAGTCATAAGAGCACTAAGCCCACAAAGCTTACAATCATACTTTATAACTGCATCAACTATCGTTTGTGGTGGGACATTTTTTCCACAATCAATTACGTTATATCCGTAGTTTTGAAGCAATACTTTTACAATATTTTTACCTATATCGTGAACATCGCCTTTTACAGTAGCTATAACAATAGTTCCCTTTGAAACGGATTTTTTGCCAGCAGAATCTAGAGCACTTCGAATTACCGAAAATGACTCCTGAGCCGCAGATGCAGATTGTATTAGTTGTGGCAGAAAAAGGCGTCCAGTTTCAAAATCTGTACCTACTGCATCTAAAGCTGGGATGAGATGTTTTTCGACTATTTCCATCGGAGCGACATCTTGAGCGATCAATTGCTTTGTAGCATTTTTTGCATCCATTTTTAGTCCAGCCTGGACTGCAACAAAAAGTACACTATCATTTGCTATTGCAGAATCTGTTATTTGAGACGTACCGTGTCCTTGGGTCTGTTCTGCCGATGTTCCAATTATTGCATCGCTTTTAGAAAGTGGTTTCCAGTCTTTATAGGCTTCTACATACGAGCGACTACTTTCATCATAGCTATGCAATACATTAAAAGCTTTTATGGTTCCACTCATCGCTTCTTTGTTTGGATTAATAATGGCAAGATCAAGGCCTGTCTCTAATGCCATAGTCAAAAAAGTACGAGTAATAAGTTCTCGGTTTGGTAAACCAAATGAAATATTTGAAACACCTAATGTTGTTTTTACACCAAGATTTTCTTTTACCATGCGCAATGCTTTTAAAGTTTCGACAGCCTGGTTTTGTTCGGCAGAAACTGTAAGCGTTAAACAGTCAACATACAAATCACTACGGCTAATTCCTAATGAATCTGCCCTTTCTACAATCCGTTTAGCAATTGCAAATCGCTCTTCTGCGGTCTGTGGAATACCGTTTTCATCTAGTGTAAGACAAACGACGGCTGCTCCATATTTTTTTACTAAAGGCAAAATACTATCAAGCGATTTTTTCTCACCATTCACAGAGTTAACAAGCGGTTTTCCACTATAAATCCTTAAGGCAGCCTCTAAAGCTTTTGGATCAGATGAATCAAGTTGTAACGGAATATCGCTAACAGATTGTAAAGCAGTTACTACTTCAACAAGTGTTTTAACTTCATCAAGCCCCGGAACTCCAACATTTACATCTAGAATATCCGCTCCTGCTTCTATTTGTGCAAGCCCCTGCTTTAATACATAATCTATATTATGATTAACTAAAGCTTCTTTAAATAATTTTTTACCAGTTGGGTTAATTCTCTCTCCTGTTATTAGAGGTCGATCAACCGTGACAACTTTTCCAAAACTGCAAAGAAACGATTTTTGCTCTTGTTTTTTTAAAACTGAATTACAATCTTTGGATGTATTAATATCCCCGAAAGAAACGTTATCTTTAAATGTGTTATGTATTACTTTCGAAAGTTCTGTAATAAACTGAAAAGTTGTGCCACAACAGCCTCCATAGACAGAAACGCCCAAAGGAATAAGATCTTTCATAACTTGAGCAAACTCAAAAGCATCTATGTCATAATCGTTTGTCACAGGATCTGGCAAACCAGCATTTGGTTTTACAATAACAGGCTTATTTGTATATGCACAAAGCTCTTTAACAATAGGAAAAACTTGTTTAGGACCAAGCGAACAATTCATACCAATAGCATCAGCACCTAAAGCTGATAAAGTAATTGCAGCAGCAGCCGGAGTTACACCAACAAAAGTTCTTCCAGAGTCTTCAAAAGTCATAGTACATAAGACAGGGATTTCATCTATTTTACCATCTGTCAAACTACTACAATCTAGCTCTTTTGCAGCTAGCAACGCCGTTTTTATTTCGAGTAAATCTGTCATGGTCTCAAGAACAATACAATCTGCTCCAGCTTTAACCCCAGCACTCATTACCTCTTGAAACATTAGATATGCTTCATTCTCTGTCATATCACCATTAGGTTGCATAAGTCGCCCAATAGGTCCAATGTCAAGAGCCACAAAAGCATTTTCTTGCTCCTCAGGGAAAAAAGGAGGACGAGTAGCAGTCAAGGCAGCTTTTTTAGCATTTTTAATCCCTGCACTGACCAACTCGGCAACAGTATATCCAGAATCTTTTGCTTTGTAAGAATTTGCACCAAATGTATTTGCATATATAATTTGTGCACCAGATTCAATATAGGAACGATGAATAGAAACAAGTTCATTAGCTTTTGTTATTGATAGAACTTCTGGTAATGCACCAGGAACAGCTAGCCCTCGTTTTTGAAGAACGGTTCCCATCGCGCCATCTAAAATAACAGGTTTTGTCTGTAGCAATTCTTTTACATTCATCAAAAACTCCTAATCATGTATTTTACAAGTATCATATCGCGAACAACTTTTACAATTCCGTCGCTGTTTATTTACAGGTTTTTTAGAAATTCCTATTACCGCCGAAACAGATTTTATAGGAGCCATAAGACCACCTTCTGTAACGGTAACCCCAATTTGCCGTGTTGCATCTAAAACACTTAAAAATTGATTTTGTATTGCTAAGGGGAAATCTCCATAACCACAACTAAAGCGAAAGGTCAAATAGATCTTACCCAATTTTTTTTCTACAGCATCAGAAATTTTTAGCTCTAGTTTATCACAAACTTGTTCTACAGCAACACTAGATAAGCTATCTGCAACAATACTTTGTGCCATGTCAGTAATTTGCAATTTTCGAATAAGCCTGTCTATTTGAGGACCAATTGTTGCACACAAAAATACAATATGCGTGCATCCCTGTAAATGAGTAACAATATCATTTCCTTGGTTGGTTAATAAATCTAATGGTACTTGTTCACGAGAAAAAAGGCGCCATGTATACTTTGGTTGTGCCGCATTAAACACCTTTTTTTCTACAGCATCCAATAATTCTTTTGTTTGAAAGTCTGTTATAATTTTTTTTGAATTCGAAGTATTAAAAAGAGAATTTATATTTTTATACCCCATATACCGAAGAGCTTCTTTACGATTCAATGTGGTAAGTTGAATATCTTTTTCATCCATTTTAATGACAAGACCTTCTTTATTTACACCGCACTATGTTCTCGACGGCTTCACTAATCTTGCATGCAACATAGGGATTATTCATAGTATAAAGATGAATACCTTCTACACCATTAGAAACAAGATCTACAATTTGATCAACTGCATATGCAATTCCCGCGTCACGAAGTGCTTGGCTATTATGCTCAAAACGTTGCATAGTTTTTACAAATTTTGAAGGCAAACTCGCCCCACACATTAGAACCATACGTTCTATTTGCGACTTTTTAACTACCGGCATAATGCCTGCTTCAATTGGAACATTTACACCAGCAATTCGAGCTCGTTCTTTAAAGTCATAAAATTTTTGATTATCAAAAAAAAGTTGCGAGATTAAGTGAGTTGCTCCTGCATCAACCTTTTTTTTGAGATTCAAAATATCATCGACAGAATCTTTCGCTTCACCATGGACTTCTGGATAGCAGGCTCCACATACGTCGAAACTACCATTTGAGCGATTTTTTGTTTTATTGATAATATATGAGACTAAATCACTTGCATATTTAAAATCGTCTTTTGGTTGTTCATTAGGTTTTAAATCCCCACGTAACGCAAGTACATTTTCTACTCCACTATCTTGAAGCTGTGATAAAATTGCGTCAACATCATTTTTACTAGATTCAACACAGGTTAAATGAGCAAGAGTTTCAATGCCATACTGATTTTGAATAAGATTTGCAATTCTTACTGTTTCATTATTTACAACAGAACCACCTGCTCCATAAGTCACACTAATAAAATCTGGCTTAAGACCTTTTAAACCATCGAGAGTTGTTAAAATAGTATCTACCGAACTTGTACGCTTAGGTGGGAACACCTCGAACGAAAAAAGAGTTCTATTCTCAAACATCTGTGCAATTTTCATACATTCACCCTAATATTATTTCAGTTTCTTAAATATATATTAAGTTAAGTATAACTTTAAAGCTTTCGTGCGTCTATAATCCAAGTATTAACAATAGCATTTAATTTTTCACCATAGGGTGTACATAATAAAGATTGACGATTTAATATCTCTTTTTTATACAGAGCGCTATAAAATCCTGGCCGATTAACCCCAATTAAATGATTATTCTGTAGATCTTTAAAACTAACACGCCTATTACATTTTAGTAGACAATCACGATCACAATCTTTTTTAAGACAAAGCTTACCATTCTCATCGGGAATATTTTTAACCAAACACTGTTTACTTTGCATAAGTAATTGATTACTTGTTAAATATCCCCATATAGTCGTTCCTATTTTTGAATATTTTTGCAATGATACCATTTTTTCAGTAGAAATATCAGGAGAAAGAACCACCGCCTCACAACCTAACAACGTTTTATAAGTTTCGATTGTATGTTCATTCGTCGCATTCAAGTTGGAACCCACAATTACTTTTAGGCCTTTTTTTTGTGCTAAATATGCCAAACCGCTATTTTCGCACCATACAAGTTGACCTTTCGAGAACTTAGAAAGTAACCTTTCAGCCCTATCTAAATCTGCTGCAAATAAAATCGCAGAAAATAAGGGTATTACATCTCTATGAGTAAGTACATAGTCTTCTGTTTGAGAAGTCCATTCTAAAGGAATCTCTAATATCCTATATGAGATTTCGTATTCTTTTGTCCCTAGCCTGGTTTTAGTATTGCGCTCCGCTTCAAGTGCTTCTAGATTATTATATACGACAGCATACTTATTTTTTACATTTTCTGCTTTAGAATCAACGGGTGACATATCCACTAAATCTGGTGAAGGTTTGCTTGGCTGCAAGGAATTGTTGTTTTGTTTTTTTGTATCTGTATCTTGCAACTCATCAAGTTTTTTCACTGCTAATCTTCGCATAGATTTAAGTTCTTTTAAGGGTAAAAAGAGAGAACTTTCTCCATCTTTCATTCCCTTAATACCAGAACAATCAAGCTGTTCTAGTTCATATGAAGTTCCACCAAAAGCACAAAGTTTGCTTTGCAATGTTTCTTTAGAAAGCCCTCTGTTTTGAGCTTTTGATAAAAGACTTTCTGAATTAACAATAATAGATTTTCCTCTTAAAGATTTAAATTCAGCAGTAAGTTTATCATCTATTTCCCCAGAAACTATTATATTTATTCCTACACCACCATTTACACCTTTATCATTTAGAGCACGATTTCCAGAAGCAGCAATTACATCGCATAACTTTTTTAGTTTATCACTCGATATTAATAATGGTTGTGCAGTAACAACTTGTCCACGTGCTATTCTTAAAGGATTATCTGGATTAGGTTTACTTGTTAAATGAAATTCATAGGTTGCACTCCCTGTTTTTAACCCTGGCTTAGATATAACTTTAGTTATTTCTCCAGAACACACAAAACTAGCATCAGGATTACGAATCGTAAGCTTTGTACCAATAGGCAATCCACACTCCTTTATATTTGAACCATACCCAGGATTACCTTTGGTTTTATTACGCTCACGTAAAACAAGCTGTTTTGTATCTGCAGTATAGGAGATTACAGTTCCTACATGAAAGACCGATTTGTTTTTTTCATCTGCTTTTCCGTTCTGTGACGCAAACATTACTGAACTAGCACGCCCTTGTAAGTAATCATCAGAAAAACCACGATTAAAACTTCCTTGAAGAAATTTATTTATATCAACTTCTTCTTTTTTCATCAGTTTATATTCATGAAATTTTCCACATCCTATCTCATCTAATTTTTTCCGCCATGCACTTACAACAGCCCAAACATACTCAGCCCCTTTTATACGTCCTTCTATCTTAAAACTATCTGCCCCAGTTTGAGCAAGTTCTGTGGCTACATTAAAAGCACAATTATCTTTTAAATTGAAGGGCGTAAATTCAGTCTGTTTTTCGTCGTTTCCAGCATAGTCTACAGTATAAGCTCGACGACAAGGTTGAACACACTCCCCTCTATTACCTGATTCGCCATAGAGTAAAGCAGACATATAACATTGACCAGAATATGAAATACAATATGCACCATGAACAAATATTTCACTTTTAAGATGGTGTTCTGCTAATTTTGCATTAATAAGCTCAATATCTTTAAGAGACAATTCTCTACTCAAATTTATTTGAGTTACATTCTTGAATTGTGCTAAAAAATCAATTTGTGCCGTATTATGGGTGGTTACTTGTGTAGAAACATGAACTGCAAGATTTGGAAAATTCTGTTCCAGAAATTGTATTGTTCCAATATCTTGTACAATAATTGCATCTATTCCAGCTTCTACTGCTTTGCCAACTAATGAAAAAATCAGTTCAAATTCATCTTCGAAAAAAATGATATTAAGTGTCATATAGCATTTACACTGATGCACATGAGCCGTGGCGCACAAAAAAGGTAAATCAGCTAATTTTATATTTTCAGCTCGTTTTCGGGCATTAAATTCCTCGAGCCCAAAATAAATGGCATCTGCACCAGCTGCAATAGCAGCTAAAAAAGCGTTTCTATTGCCCGCTGGAGCAAGCAATTCAATAGGTTTATTCATTTATACAACATATCATGAAATCTCAAAAATTGATATAAACGAAAAAAAGATCTAAAACAAACCAACACTTCTTAATATTACAATATAAATAAACATAGTAAGTATACAAAAAAGGGTAGACCAGACTAAAAGTTGCGCTGCAAGTTCACAATCACTACCCATTTCTTCTGCCATTGCCACACTGGCAACAGCTTGAGGAGCCCCATACAAAGAAAGCAAGGCAGCTAATTGAGGTGGAGTAAATTGCTCAATTTTAAGTACGTGCGGTGCAATAAGTGCAATTGCCATACCAATCACAGGGGCAACAACAAGACGAACTAGCGTAGATGCAGCAATTAGGCCAAACTCATTTTTTAAATTAGAAATGTTAAACAGCCCCCCAAGCATAACAATAGCCATAGGCATAGCAAGTTGAGAAAAAGTTTGAATAGCATTAAATAAAAAAGAAAATTGTCCTGTTTCTAAAGTCCAGCCACCTAAAAATGGGCGTACAAAAACACAGACAAAACCTGCCCCCACTCCTATGATTAAAGGATTTGTAGCTATATTTTTTAAGACACGTAAACATTGTCTAACAACATTTTGTTTTTGTCCAGAATCATTTTTAATAAATATTGAAAGTGCAATAACTGCAAGAATATTATATAAAGGAACTGTGATTGCAGACATAAGAGCAGCGGTTCTCATTCCTTCATTACCAAACATATTGCTTGCAAATGATAACCCTATGACAGCAAAATTAGAACGAAAAAAACTCTGTAAAACAACCCCTTTTTGTGTATCTTTTTTTACAAAAATAACAACAAAAGGAATTCCAACAAGAAAAAGTAACAAAATACAAAAAACAGCGACCCAGACCAGATGCCAAGGGATTTCTCCTACATTGTCTATACTATACACATTCACAAACATAAGTGCCATAAACGCATATCTAAAACAGAATTTATTTCCTTCAATAAAAAAAGCATGTGAAAAAATTTTTTTAACGCGCAAATAAAATCCAAAAGCTGCTAACAATAAAATAGGTAAAACAGCATTTAAAGCAAAAAAAAGTGCATTCATATAACAAGTATATACTTTTATTATGATTTTGTATCAGATGAAAAAAGCCATGTTCTAGCATATTCGTCATTAAAAAAATGAGTTACAGAAACAAACTGTTCTAGTTGTGCAAAATACAAACTTTCAAAATTTGTAATATACATAGAAGCTTTACCATAAACATGTAAACTAGAATTCATAAGCAAAGCCGTTCCACTAACACTCGATGTTTTGGAAAAATCGTATGTACTCGATTTTAATTTTGCTTGTTGCATCATTTCATTTGTGAAATTAGAAGAAAACTGAGTAAGATACGTTTCTGTCATTTTTTGCAAAGCATTACGACTATGAACCTTCTCAAAACGCAAACAAGAATAAGGTTCAAAATCTGGAGAAAAATATACAGATACAGACTCCGCAGGAGGATTTGACATTGAAGCTAATTCTTTATTTAAGATATCAACAAGTAACCCTAAGATTGATCTATATATCATTAAATCTGTAGACGACAACTTAGGCAATTCAATATAAAGTTGTGCTGGATCAGAAAAATCCGTTGTAGGGATGAGCTTTTCGGGAGCAGGACCTGCAAGTTCTGCCGGAATGTCAGTAGTAAAAGTATGATGTAATCGAATATTCTGAAGCAGATTTGGAATTTGTAAATTAGGTTTGTTTTCTTTTGTCGTTCCTGTAACTTCTTCAACTTTAGAAAAATCTTTAAGCACTCCAAATGTCTGCTCTGCAACCGACAAAAAATCATCATTAACATTTCCAGCAACAACTAAACTAAGCCGACTTGCATCCAAAAAATTAGTATAACATTCTAAAATCTGATCAAAATTAATTTGGAACAAAGAATCAGTATCTGTATCGAAAGCATCTACAACAGATTTTTCTTCATAAAATAATTGCATTGCTTTCGAATACAACTGAAATTGTAAAGATTGAGCCTTTGCTTTTTGCTCATATAATTCAGAAAAGACACATTCATCTGCAACAGAAGGAGTAATCGAACCATATACAAGGAGAGAGACAAAAGAACTTAAAATTGTATTTACGTCTTCTTTAAGACAATTAATTTGAATCGAACTTGTAAAAAGAGAGCTCCAACATTTCGTGTCTGGAATTTTATTAATACTGGTATCCTCATACAACTTCGATAACTGGGCATCTAGTAATTTTGTCAGAGCTTTTACAACAACCTTATCTATATTTTGCACTACACCATCTTTAGAACCTGTTAACGAAATAATCATTGAGCAAGTTGTAGAACCTGTTATTGTTTTTACACTTACCGGAATTCCATTTGATAATTTTGTTTGATATACATTAGCTAAATTACTTTTTACCCATTCTCTCACAGCTTTTTGTTCAGGAGACACTTCTTCTGCACTAAGATTCTCTATATTGCTTTCTTTAAGAGCTATTTCGGAATTAATAGTTTTCTTTTCTTGATAAGGTGCATATAAACTTTTTATAAATTGAGAATTTGCATAAGAGGAAATTACCTTGTAACCAGCAGCCTTTAACTCATCTTTGTATTTATTATAGGTTTCTGTATGAATAATTAAAAAATACCACGGTTTTTCTATACAAACATCCTTTATTTCTTGAACAGATAGTAATTTTAATGTTTGTAAATATTTTTCATTATAAGAAATCCCTCCATACGCCCAAAAAGAAGCTAGCCGATCGATAAAAGAAACAGAAGAACTTATCGATTCATATATCGAAGCAAGGCTCATCCTCTTTATTTCTGTTAATTGCTCATTGGAAATGTTTTGTATCGTATTATTTAAAGCATTTGAAATATGATTAACCTGTTCTACCGGAGAGGTGTTGTTTTTCATAAGAGATTGAATTATAACTCTTGAATACTCGCCATCAAGAGAAAAGGAACTATTAACATAATCAGGTTCAGAAATACCGGTAAAAGAATCCTCTATAACTGATTGTTTAAAAGTGAGACTTGTATCATTCGTTTTTTTCCCATTTTCTAAAAAATTCGAAAGTGCATACGCTGCCACAGAGAAGGGCAAATCTGCAAATAATTCTGGTGCTGTGTATTGAACAACCAATTGATTCATAGAACTAGAAAAATTATCTGACACAAGAACAAAACGACGAGAATCTGGCAATTCAGAATTTTTTTCTGAACTTATAGAATAAACTCCTCTTTTCCAAGAAGAAAACAATTTTTTAACAGTTTCTGCGACAGATTCAGCCGAAACTGGACCTGTAACAAATAATGCAGAATTATTTGGTGTGTAATACAAATCTGAAATTAATTGTAATCGCATCGCACAATCTTCAGTTTTCATGTTTACAAACATTTCTGGATAAAAGCTACTGTCATGTTTCCAAGGAGAATGAGAAAAAATACGTGAATCAATTGCACTATTTATAAAGCCAGAGCTCGAGTTAAAAAACGAAATCATATCATTGCTCATAGCTTCTTTTTCTATAGAAATAGAAGTGTTAGAAAATGAAGGATTCCGTATGTTTTTACTAAAAAGTTCCAATCCCTTTTGCCAACTAAGTAAAGACATAGAAAGAGAATACAGTGAACAGTCCGCAGTACAATTTGCTATAAAATCACTACAACCACAATCAACAAAATCTTGTAAAGGAATATCGTTATTTTGCCAGAAAAGTTTTGAATATAATTTAAAGAAACCAACCGTACTAGGTAACTGAGAAGACACACCAGCCTTAGCAGCATATGTCATATGAACTAAGGCAGAAGAAAAATCCTCTTGAACATACAATTCTAGTCCATTATCTAATTTATATGCATAAAAGCCTTCTCTAGTTAATATATTCTCGGAAAAAGCGGGAATACATACTATGAAGCTAATAAAAAAAAAGATATATTTATACCAACAAGTATTTTTCATACGCCAAAGTATACCATAATCATCAACATACGCCCATATCTTATAAAAGTAGTATTTTTATAAACTACCTTTAAGTTTGGCTAATAATCAACTTTTATGATATAGTAGTAGTTATCTATATAGTATATTACGGAGAGATTTATTATGTCAAAAGTTCAATATATTGCAAGAGAACCTCATTCAGATACAATACCAGCACTACAAGCAAGTTATAATAGATACTTTCCTTCAGAAAATGACAAAAAAGGGTTCCGTCATCCTAACGCACAAGAAATTAAAATACTAGAAGCAAATCACAATAGTTCGACTCAAAAAGATTGGAGTAATTTATTTGTAACAGATATTTTTGATCCTAATAGAATTTGGCAAACACGTTTTGTAGGAGAAAGCGTCATAGGAAACTTGAGCCATGCAACATTACAATATCACGACCTTGTGCTTGAAACGGGAATATATAATTCGTTTATTGTATGTTGTGTTATTGGAAATGATGTATGTATTCGTGACGTTCATTATCTTGCTAATTATCGTATTGGTAATCGAGTCATTCTATTTAACATTCAAGAGATGAGTTGTACTTCACACTCAAAATTTGGAAATGGATGGCTTAAAGCAGATGAACCAGAAAAAAATCGTATTTGGATAGAAATTGGTAATGAAAATGGGAAAAGAAAAGTACTTCCCTTTGAGGATATGATACCTGCTGATGCCTATATTTGGAGCAGAAACCGTTCAGATACAGAACTCCAAAAAAGATTTATTGAGTTAGCTGAATTTGGAAATGATAAAATAACCAAAACAAGTGGAATTGTATTTGATGATGCAGTTATAAAGAACACGAGCCTCATTAAAGATGCCAAAATTGGTTCGTGTGCATATATAAAAGGAGCTTTTAAGCTTAAAAATATTACTGTTTTATCTAACGAAGACTCTCCATCTCAAATTGGAGAAGGTGTTGAAATGGTAAATGGCATTATGGGATACGGTTCAAAAGCATTTTACCAAACAGTTGCTGTACGTTTTATTCTTGGCAAAAATTGTCAAATTAAATATGGAGCTCGCTTGTTAAATACTGTTTTAGGTGATAATTCAACAGTTTCATGCTGTGAGCTTTTAAATAACCTTATTTTCCCGTTCCATGAACAGCATCACAATTCATCATTTCTTATTGCATCTACAATTGGCGGGCAATCTAATATAGCTTCTGGGGCTACAATTGGATCTAATCATAATAGTAGGAGTCCAGATGGTGAAATATTAGCAAAACGAGGTTTTTGGCCTGGGCTTTGTTCAGATTTTAAGCATAATTGCAAATTCGCTTCTTTTTCTCTCATTGCAAAAGGCTCGTACCCGTATGAATTAAATATTACATATCCTTTTAGTCTCATAGCTACAAATGGAAAAGATAAAGCAGTTACTATTCTGCCAGCATATTGGTTTCAATATAATATGTTTGCTATTGTTCGAAATAATTCTAAATTTATAAAACGAGATAAAAGAGTTATAAAATCACAACACATAGAAACAGACCCTTTAGCACCAGATACAATTCAAGAAATTCTTTATTCTCTTGATAGAATAATTACGCTCACTTCCTGTTGGTTAAAAGAACACCATCCAGAATTTTCTCATTGCAACACTGAAGTCTATCAATGCGCTAAAGATTACTTACATCAACATCCAAAAGAAGACCTAACTCTTTATGATGGAAGTTCAATGAAAAAACATGGTGCTATTATAATAAAAGCAGCAAAAGGATACAAAGAATATCGCAAAATTGTAAAGTATTTTGCAGTTAGATCAATTATTGAATTTTGTAAGAGAGAAAAAATTACCCGTTGTACAACTAAAATGATTACAGCAGTAAAAAAAATACATCTTTACACTAAATGGGAAAATGTTGGAGGACAAATTATTCCTCAAGAACTCTTAGAGCGTTTATCAAAGGATATAAAATCGAAAAAAATTAATAATTGGCAAGAAGTTCATGCTTTTTACGATTTTTGTGAAAGCCATTATGCAGAATATAAAGTCCGTTACGCTTTATACCTATTAGAATTTTTATATTCACAGCCAATAGAAGAATTTGATAAAGAAATTTTTAAAGACATAAAAGCTGACGTTCTTGAGGTTTCTAATTATATGTATAATAATTCAATTTCATCACGACAAAAAGATTACACTGACTATTTTAGAACAATAACTTTTGAAAACAAGGCCGAGATGGATGCTGTTCTAGGAAAACTAGAAGATAATACTTTCTTACATGAACTAAAAAAATCGACACTATCTTTTAATGCCAATTTAGAAACTTTTTTTGCAGGCATCATATAAACAGATTTACGCTTGTTTTCTATATTGATAAGGCGTAATTCCTCGGTATTTTTTAAAAATTTTAATAAAGTAACTAAAATCATTAAAGCCACATGCCATAGCAATCTCGATAATAGAGGTTTCTTCTTTTTTTATATAATAACTGGCTTGCTCTATACGATAAACATTCACATACTCCATAGGAGAATGGTTTGTCATTGACTTAAATACTTTACAAAAATATTTAGGGGACATTCCTGCTACACCAGATAATTCTGTTAGAGTAAACTTTGTATTGTAATTTTGCTTAATAAATTCAAAAACACGTTCTAATTGGTCAATTCGCCTATGAGAGCGTACATATAAGCTAGAAGTAGAACTTACTGGTATTTCAGAATATAAATGATCACGTTGAATCCGCGCAAAAAACCGCATAAGAGAACCACATACTTCAAATTTAAAACCAGGACTTTGCTCCCGCATATACTTAAAAACAGGCATAACATCCGCAACATATAATTTATCAGTCGAATTTTCATTAACAAAAGGTTTTACTCTAATTATATGTTTTTCCATTTTCATTAAGAACTCATCGTTATCAAAGGCTCGATTTCTAATAATATTTAGATCAAAAACGACAGATTCATATTCACAATCCGGTTTTTTACTACCATCTCCATGAAGTATACCATTCTGAATAAAACAAACATCTCCAGGCTGTAGTTCATATTCCTTTCCATCAATAAACAATGGGTATATGCCTTTTAATACATGCAAAATTTCATGCTCAATATGCCAATGTAAAGGTAAAAAATACCCCGCCTTAGAAGTAAATTCATGATAATAAGCAATCGGAAAGGCATCGGTTCCTCTTTTTCTTCTCTCATTATATCTGACATCAAGCATCTATTGCCCCTCACAAAAAGTGAATATTGTTATATATTCTTCTATAATAACACAAGACAAAACTTCTATACAACAATACTATAGCTATAATAAGAAAGATAAAATATAATGCATACTAGATTTTTAAGGAGTTTTTATGATACAAAAATACCAATTTGGAGCCCCATTTGAAACGGATGCCGTAGTAAAAAAATTACAGAGTAATAAATATCCTACTCAGACAATAGTAAATGGAACAACAAAAATTATTCTAACAGAAGATAAATCACACTCTTTTACATGGACTTACACTCTCAAAGACACAGACATTGTATATGGACTAGGCGAGGCTAACCGTGGCATTAATAAACGAGGGTGGATTTATAAAAGTTGGTGCACAGATGATCCTGTTCATACAGAAAATAAAGAATCTCTTTATGGAGCTCATAACTTTATTATGATCTATCATCCAGAAACACCGGATTCTACATTTGCACTTTTTTTCGATTATCCAGGAAAAGTTACTTTTGATATTGGGTATACAAAAACTAACGAACTCAAAATACAAATTGAAGATAATAACTTATATGTGTATGAAATAACTCCTGATAACAGCTCTCCTCTTACAAACATTATTACACAGTTTCGTGCTCTCATTGGACAAAGTTATCTTCCTCCCCGTTGGGCTTTTGGAATGGGCCAAAGTCGGTGGGGATATAAAAATGCTAATGACATTAGAACAGTGTATCAAAAATATAAACAAGCCGGTATTCCACTCGATTCTATTTATCTAGATATCGATTACATGGTTAATTACAAAGACTTTACAATTGATACTCAAAAATTTCCAAGTTTAAAAGATCTTGTTCTCGAACTAAAAAAAGATGGGGTTAGACTTGTACCAATTATTGATGCTGGTGTAAAAATAGAAGAAAATTATGATATTTATGAAGAAGGGAAAACTCATGATTTCTTTTGTAAAAGAAAAGATGGGACAAATTTTGTTGCTGGTGTCTGGCCTGGAAAAACACACTTTCCCGACTTTTTAAATCCCGAAGTTCGCTCTTGGTTTGGAAGTAAATACAAAATACTTACAGATGAAGGCATTGAAGGCTTTTGGAATGATATGAACGAACCTGCTATTTTTTATAGCGAAGAAGGTCTTTCAGAAACATTCACAAAACTAAAAGAATGTGAAAAGGAAAATTTAGATATTAAATCATTTTTTCAAACTCGATCGCTAATGCATAGCATATCTAACAATGAAAAAGACTATAAACGGTTTTATCATAAAACAACACAAGGGATTATTTGTCATGATAAATTACATAACCTTTTTGGTTATAACATGACCCGTGCAGCAGGAGAAGCATTTAAGACAATATCACCAGATAAACGATTATTAATGTTTTCTAGATCTAGTTATATTGGTATGCACCGCTACGGTGGAATTTGGATGGGAGATAATCAATCATGGTGGCAACATATTTTATTAAATTTAAAAATGCTTCCTTCACTAAACATGTGTGGTTTCCTATACACAGGAGCAGACACAGGAGGGTTTGGAGGAAACACTACTAGGGACCTTCTTTTACGATGGTATGCGTTAAGTATTTTTACACCGTTATTTAGAAATCATTCTGCTTTAGGCACTCGAGAACAAGAATGTTACCAATTTGAACAAACAAATGATTTTAAAAGCATTGTACAACTGCGTTACAGACTTATCCCATATCTTTATTCTGAATACATGAAGGCAGCTCTTAACAATACAATGATGTTTCGTCCTTTAACATTTGACTATCCAAAAGATTTTAGAGTTCTTGAGATTGAAGATCAACTAATGCTTGGTAATGAAATTATGATAGCTCCGATATACACTCAAAATACTCGAGGAAGATATGTATATTTACCAGAGAACATGACAAAAATAGTTTGGCAAGATGGAGAAATACTTTCTACAAAATCTCTTACAAAAGGAGATAATTATATAGAATGTGATCTTAACCAAGTTGTATTCTTTATCAAAGGAAACGCCATTATCCCTCTCGCCCCAATTTGTAATTGCACAGATAAACTGGACTATTCAAAATTAGAAATACTCGGAGAAGGCGCCTCTTACGAATTATATACTGATAATGGATTTACTACTAATCCTAAAAAAGATGGTATGATTAGAATACTAAAAAATACATAAAAGTATAAGCTTATGTAACTGAGGTACCTCGTTACATAAGCATTTTTAGCATTTATTATATTTGATCAAACTCACCATATTGGCAACCACAATTATAAATTTTAGCATATTCTACTTGTTCTAAATCTTTGCCTTTATGAATAAAAAATTTAAGTTCTCCATATCCGGTTCCACCACTCCATAAATGATTATGAAGTTTTTCTCCACTCGGAGCCTCATAATTCATAAAAAGCATTTCTTCTTTTTTGCAAAAAATATCTATATCTAACAGATATTTAGTGTTTGAGCATGATAAAAGCCAATGTATGACTTCTGAATTTTCTCTAATTTCATATGTTAATTTACATTGCTTTTTTAATTTCGAAAAATTAAAAGTATATTTAATTCCCTCATAATAAAAACATGCAAATAAACTCTGTTTTAAAGGAATACTAAAAATCTTAGGACAAACGGTGCCTATATCAAAACAAGTATTTGGAAGTTTTTTACCTGTTATTTCACTAACAATATTATTTGATGTAAGCCAAAGCCAAGGATTTGCAAAATCTGTTCCCCATTTTTTATCTGTATAGCCAAATGACTTATTTGATGTGACTCTATATGTTTGACCATCTAAAGCAACAACTCCATCAAATAAAGTTTCAATTCCTTGTACATGAGAGTACATTTCAAATATATTTAATTTACTAACTAATGCAGATGTTCTAAAACCCATGTCATACGGTAATTTTTTACTCATTGTGAGTTTCCATGACATATTGCCACCATCGCTCATGAGTTCAGGATGCAATTTAGCTATTTTATAGTCCATTTTAACCGAACCAGAAAGTTCAGTTTCTGATACATGAATTGTACCAATGTTAAGATCTAAAATTTTGTTATTTTTTTCTAATTTTGAACATGTATAAAAATTATGAATTTGTTTTGCATTTTTACCCCACGCCCCAGCCTTCACAACTATATAAGAAGGCATATGTTCTTTCGTTTTTTGACTATACAATTGGCCATAGACCACAGTTTTAGGTGAACGCATTGGATTAATAATATAAATTTCAACAAAAAAAGACTTAATTTCACCAGTTACAGTATTTTTACCTGTAAAAGAATGCCACCAAGTCATATAACCATTGCGTTTCTGACTACCAGACAGCATAGCTCTATTTTTGCGAATTAATCTATGTGTTAAAGGCATTATTAGAATGCCTTTTTAATTGTATTATCAATATCTGTAGAGCAATCAATTGGGAAATTTTCATCTATATACCCAAGAGCCGCAATTGCATCTCGTTGAATATGTTCATACCAGATCTTATAAAGTTCATTACTTATATCACCAGGATATGGAGCCCCTTGAATATCAGAAACAAGTTGTCGCATAAGAACTGCTGTATCTTTAATTTTTTTATTCATAATATCTATCCTTGTAAAAACAAAATCAATGATATATTTATTATACAGGCAAAATTATATTATTTCCAGTATAACTTAGATTTTTCCCTGAAATTATCGCCGATTGCACTGCATTAGATTTTAATTTTATTCTTTGTGCAGCTAAATGCAAATCATCGGCCGTTGCAGACAAAATGGTTTTAAGATTTTGCTGTCTGTCCTCATCTGAAATTCCGTATAGCAGTCTAATAAAACCAGTAAACCCATTTGCAGAAGGAGATCTTGGTTGTACAAGTTTGCTATAACAACCAGTAATTATTCTTTCCATTTCTGTTTTATCAAGTTTAGCTTGGATTGCTTCATCTAGGCTTTTTAAAAAAACGTTGATTGATTTATCAGGATCTGGATCTCGATATGTATAAAACGTAAATATCTGATTAAAAGAATCAGCCCCCGCTCCAGCCCCATATGCGCCTCCTACTGTGCGTATTTTTTCATACAAAACAGTATTACTTAACCAATGAGCTAATAAATTTTCACCAATTGACTCTTTTGTGTTATATGCAGAGGCTGGTAAACACGAAGCAGCAAACCCTACTTGAGAAGGAACGATATAACGTGGTGTATAAGAAACAGATGAAAAAGAACCTGTACTCTCTTGGGTTATACCCTTTATAAAGGTCAGAGCATAAAAATCTTGATCAGAATGTTTTTTCGCTAAAATTGGAGCTTTTCGCCCTTTAAGAAAATGTTCTAAGAAAGGTTGCACTGTTGTTAAACCTGAATCATCAGCAGTTATATTTAATAGCATTCCAGAATTTTGTAATTTTTTTTGAATACTTTGCAAACGCACAGCTACTTCTCTTAAATCGGAATCGGCTAATGTATGTAAAAATAGCAATTGTGACAGCCCATTCCAAATTTCATCGACAGCTTTTGTACGACTTGAAGTACATCCCGTCCGAGATAGAACAAACTGATGACCTGCAGGAACAACAGAATTATCTAAAGAGTTTCTTAACTTTAGTAAAATATCCTTTAAGCGTGTAATATCTGTAAAATCAGCCGTATCCAAAAAATCGAATAAAACTTGTAAAGCGTCTTCTGATTTTTCTTCAAGCATTTTTAAGTTCACAAAAATCCAGTGTCTTCCCATGATATCTTTGTTTTTACCATGAGAAAGTTCTATTGCATTTGGGGTTGGCGCTATAGAAGCTACAAACGGTTTTGCACTTAAACCACCCAAGACTCGTGCAGAACTAGCCTCTGTTTCTGCCCAGGTTTTACCATTACATCCTGTATTCGTAAGTAAAAACGAATATAATGGTAAATAGGGATAGTCTTTAACTTCTAATACATCAACCGGAACAGCAACTGTTACATACACAATCCCATTTGTAGCCTGATTGTGTACGATTAAAGGAACGTCCCCAATTTTAGTTTGAGTAGTTGTGATAGTATCTACAGTAGATTTTAATTGACTTGGATATAAATGAGGTATTAATAAGCGATTCTCTTCACTTTCTTCCTTTAATTGTGCATCTTTTAATTTTTTTTGATTTTTGCGCACTTTTTCAAAATAAGTCGTCTTATCAACCTCACTCATATTTGAAATTAAAGAATCAATGTTTTTTTGTTCTTTAGCATTCATTTCATCTGTATAAGATTTATCAGGAATTACTGTAATGCAAGCGCGGTGTTTGTTTTCAATAAGCATTTTTTTTATAAGATTTTGAATATACTTAGAATCTTTTTTTAGATTTTGTTTTATCTGCTCAAAAGCTTCCCGTGTAAACAGAGACGAAAAAGGATCTACCCCATTCATCCACCCACGATAAACTTTATCCATTAATTGAAGAGCATACGGTCCATAAGAACGCGTCACTTCACGATGTTCAAAATCTACAGCCATGATTGTAGAATCAATAAACTCTTCTGGAATACCATCAGTAACCAACTTAGAGAGTGTTTCAAAAACAATTTTTTCGATTTTTTTGGTATTTTCAATTTTTACACCACGTAATCCAACCCCCATACAAATCCATTTTTCATCTAAATCGCAGGATCGCCAAGGAAAAATATCATCACCAAGTTTTGAATCAATAAGAGCTTTTGCAAGGGGAGAAGAATCGTTTCCCATAAGTAACTCTGCAAGAAAGGTTGACTGCATTACATTTACAGTGTCAGAAGTATCCCCCAAATGCCAGCTTATCACAACGCAAGCCCCTTTATCATTCTCTCCTGAAGGACCTTTTACTGTAGAATAGACTGTTTGTTTAATAGGTTTTAAATTATAAGAAACTTCATTTCTCGTTGTTTCCTTTAAATTATCTACATCATCTAAATTAACGTTATTGGTTAAAAACTCATTTAAAAATTTTTGATTTATAAAATCAATTTGTTTCTCGGTAGAAATATTTCCATATAAAAACAGACGACAATTAGAAGGAGAATAGTATTTTTTATGGAATGTTTTAAAATCGTCATATGTTAACTGAGGAATGTTTGCTGGATCCCCACCTGATTCGACAGCATAAACAGTATTGGGCCAGAGAGTCTTATTAACTTCACTAAAAACAACACTATTAAACTCAGAAAAAGCTCCTTTCATCTCATTATAAACAACACCTTGAATCGATAATTTGTTCTTATCATCTATCTCTACATGATAACCTTCTTGTTCAAAAGTGTTTTTAGTAAGTAGAGGGAAAAAAACAGCATCACCATAGACGGCCATAAGATTAAAATAATCTGCTTCAGAAATAGAAGAAGCAGGATACACAGTTTTATCAGGATATGTCATAGCATTTAAAAAGGTTTTTACACTCTGATTACATAATTGTATAAAGGGATCTTTAAGTGGATAATGCTTAGAACCAGCCAAAACAGAATGTTCAATAATATGTGGTATACCAGTAGAATCTTTAGGTAAAGTTTTAAAACCAAAAGAAAACAAATTTTCTTCTTCATCATTCAATAAATGAAAGATTTCCATATTTGAACTAATGTGACGAAGCCATATTCCAGTAGACTTATAATCGGAAAGAATTTTGATATCAAGTACTTTCCACCCTTGATAAATGTCATTAATTTTTAGCATATTATAAATATACTGGTTTTAACTATACATTGACAATAAAAATTTAATTATATGTTATTAAATCCTAAACATAAATAGCGTCGTCAGATTTTAAAATAAGTTTGCCCTCTTCCCAAGCCACACGAAGTTCATTCACAAATTTATTCGTAATTTTTTCTACATCAGATTTTAACATGGGTTTTTTAAGCTGTTCTTCTTCTAAAATAACATCACCACGAGTTTTAGATACATTTTTAAGAATTTTTGAACGAAACTGTTCTTTTTTACCAGCTATAAGAAAAGCTATATCAACATCTTCCATAGAATGGAGCTTCTTTTGCAAAAATCTATCATCACTTTCAAGAACATCATCAAGTGTAAATAATTTATCTCGTAAATTTCTCTCAAGTTCTGGATCCTTTGCCCCAAGTATTCCAAGAATGGAATTTTCATCAGCAACAGGCATTTTTTTTAGGATTTCTGCAAGAGCTCCTCGCCCATCAACCTGATTTGATTTTGTTGTATTTAGGGATTGTAATTTTTCGTGCATAGATAGATTAACTCGACGAATTACATCAGCATCCATACTCTTCATGTGAGCCATACGAATCAATAATTCTTTTTGATCATCCTTATTCATTTTTTTTATGCTTTCAGCTGCCATAGTCGGCTGTACTTTTGAAAGCACTAAAGCTCTAACTGGAGTTCCTTCATCTTTTAGCAACAACCATAATTGCTCACCATCGATATCTTTTAAATAGCTAAACGGTTCCCCATTAGAATATGGAACACTTTCTTGAATCATCTGTTCAGCTTTTACTGATCCAAAAGCCTTTTCTAAAATACTACGAGCAGTATTAACCCCACCCTTATTTTTTTGTTGTTTGGTAAGGGCTTTAAATTCTGCAAAAATCGTAGTTGCCTCATCATCAGGTACGCTCCGAATTGAAGCAATCTCGGGTACGATTTTTTCAATTTCTTCGGGTTCAAGGTGTTTCAGTATTTTCGCTGCTTCATCTACACCTAGAAGAACAAGAAATTTTGCAACTTTGCGAAAATTATTTTTTTCTTTGATGTTTGAAGTTTTCTTGTCAGAAGGAACCTTTATAAGTCCACTATGTTGTATTAGATAATCTAAATCACTCTCAGCCATATACGATAATGTAACAGTTTTTAACTCGTACGTAAAGCAAAAAAAATACTCCGTAAAAACGGAGCATTTTTTTAATAAAATTTTAAATATTAATATTCAACAACTTTAACCTGAGAAGCTTTCTCTTCATCTGAAGGCTTCCAATTTCTTCGGCATAAAGTAGTAAAACCACCTGCAATATAAATCGTAGAATAGGTACCAGACACAATACCAACAATCAATGCGAGAGCGAATTCTTTCATATCTCCTGAAGTAAAGAAATATAACGAGAAAACAGCCAACAGTGTTGTCAAAGAAGTAATGATTGTACGTGTAAGAGTTTCACTCATTGATATATCAATTAATTTACTAAACTTATTAACTTTTAATAGCGATTGATTTTCGCGAACACGGTCAAATATAACAATTGTATCGTTTATTGAATAACCAACAATTGTTAGTATAGCTGCAATCATTGTTGAATTAAACTCTAAACGAGCCCACACAATAAAAGTAATCATAATTAATGCATCATGAATAACAGCTAGAACTGCGCCTAACGCAAAATCCCAATGAAATCGTATTGAAGCATAAATCAAAATAAGAGCAAGTGCACCAAGTACTAACAAAACTGAAGAAGAAACTAAGGTTGAAGAAAATGAAGACCCAATAAAATCTGTTTGCATAATTGCATAATTATCAGCTCCAAAAGCATCGGCTAAAGAATTAGCGATAGATCTTTGAATAGTGTGAGAAACTTCAGGATCAGTTCCATCATCACTAACACGAATCTGAAAAGTATTCTCTTCAGCTTTACCAGTTTGTTTAACTACTGCGTCAAGTGTCCCTTCTAATGCAGATCGAACCTGTTCTATAGTTATATTAGGAGTATCACTACCACTATAATGCAAATAATACGGAATATCAGAAAGAACCGTACTTACAGCTGAATTACCAAATAATCCAACAGTACTCGTTTGAGGAGCAGCTTTTAAGACTGCAGTTACATCATCGATAGTATTAATGCCATCAACAAGTTTTTCTACCGTATCATATGTTACATAAGGATAATCAAAAGTCTCATTTTGTGCTCCAACCCCAGCAACAACAATAGACATACTTGTATTCTGTAATTGTACAGAAACAGTCGCTGAGCCATCATAGGTTAATTCCACAGCAGATGGAGCTATAGCTACTTCTTGAATTAAACCGGCTTGAAAATCAATACCAAGATTAAAACCTTTTGTTACAAGCCCAAAAACACCAAACAGTATTATTGCAACACTCATGATAGCGAACGGTACAAATAATTTACTAAAATGTATAATCTTTTTCATTATTTTTTTACCCCTCCGCCAATACTTATTTTTTCACGATTAAGCTGTTGTGTTCCAAAATCAAATATAAGTCTAGATACAAACAACGCTGTAAATACAGAAGATACAACACCAATTGCAAGCGTTACAGCAAAACCTTGTATTGAACCGGAGCCAAGTTGAGATAGGAATATAGCAGCAATAAATGTTGTTATATTTGAATCCATAACTGCCCAAAAAGCATGATTAAAACCGGCGTCAATAGAAGCCGCACGACCTTTACCTAACCTAAGCTCATCACGAATACGTTCAAAAACAACAACGTTAGCATCAACTGCCATACCAATAGTAAGAATCATACCTGCCATACTAGAAAGGGTTAACGTTAAACTAAGTGCTGATTGAACACTAAACATTATAAACAAGTTAAGTATCTGAGCAACAACAGCATTTATACCAGCTCCTCGATACCATAACAGCATAAAAATCATAATTAAAACAAGGCCTAAAACAATAGCACGAATACCCTGATTAATAGATTGCTCACCTAGTGATGCACCTACAATTTGTTGACTCTCTACAGAGAGTGGAACACTAAGCCAAGCTGTCTGTAAGACTTTTTGTAAGTTTTGAGCTTCGTCAAGATCAAACCCAGAAATAGCTACTTGACCACCTGGAATAGCTTCATTAATACGTGCGTATGATTTTATTTTTGTATCAGAGACAATCGCAAGCGATTTACCTACATTTGCAGCTGTAAAATCACCAAAAATTTCAGCACCTTCACTATCAAGTGAAAGATTGACTTGTGGCTCAGCTGTAATGCCGTCAGTACCTACACTAGCAGATTTTACATGTTCACCATCAAGAACAATATCTTTTTTTACAACAAGATATCCTGTTCTTTCATCCAAGCCATAATTGTCTTTTTTATAAAGTCCTAAAACTTCACAGTCATCAGGTACAATTGAAGGATCAAGCAATTCACCCCTAGCAGTAAATGTTGTTGAAGGATTTGCTGAATAATATTTATTAAAACTAGTAGTTGCTTCATCATCTACAAGACGAAAAGTCAAAACAGATGCACCCATTATAATTGAGTTTATGCTATCTGTTTCAGCAGCACCAGGAAGCTCTATATAGATATGATCCTCACCTTGTTGCCTAATAGTAGGAGATGTAAGCCCAAATTTATCTATACGACTTGTTAGTGTATCTATAGCTTGTGTCATTGCATCTGATTTAAACTGTTCTATATTATCAACAGCTGCAGATCCTTCTTGATTTGCAATAGCAGCATCAAGATCTGCTTTTACAGTAACACTCATACCTCCGGATAAATCAAGTCCAAGTTTAACCGCACTATTGTATGTACTTTTAGCAGCTAATATTTCTTTGCGATATTGACTTTCTATAACGTCTAACGCTTCATCTTCGCTAGAAAACGCAACTAGAACCTCACGAATAGTCATAGGTGATGAATAATCATCACTTTTGGCAGCTTTATAAATAGCTTTAGCTTCTTTAGCCAAATAACTGTATTCTTCTGGAAGGACAGCAGTTTTGTCAGTCTTATAGACTGCTTTTAATGAGTTCAAGTCTTCTGCAGCTTGAACTTGTGAATAATCCTTAATCTTATCTAAAGATCCCAACGCTAATGCTTGCACCTCTTTAGGAGTATTTGAGTACCACTTAATAGTTGGCCACAAAAATGCAAAACAAACAGCCAGAATCACCAGTATAAGAACGAATCTACTTCGTTTACCCATTGGTTACTCCAAATTTCTTTTTTTATATTATTTAGAAGTTTTGTCTTCTTTATGTTTCGTCTACAACGTCTTTTGTTGTTTCATCGATTTTAGCTTGTTTAGCTTTCTTGCCTACACTCTCTACCGTTTCTTTCTTTGGATTATCTACAGAGGCAACTGCTGTTCGAGAAAATTCAAGCTTGCAATTGTCGTCTACTTTTACAATAATTGTTTTTTCTTTAGTAGAAGATACAACACCATGTATGCCGCCAATAGTCGTTATTTTATCACCCTTTTTAATAGCTGAAATCATTTTTTCAGTTTGTTTTTGTTTTTTATTCTGAGGACGAATTAAAAAAAAGTAGAAAATTACAAAAATGAGCAAAAAAGGTAGAATTGTCATCAACATACCTTGTTGACTAGATTGCGCTTGTAATAAAAAATTCATAACCATATATATTTCCTTTGTGTTTTTTTAGCTATAAAACAGCTATCTAAAAAAAATGTGTTCACCTAATATACCATGAGTGAAAAACCCCCGTCAAGTAAGTTTACGTGATAGATGAATATATATTTCTTTTTCAATAAAATTTCTTGACACTTGAAAAATTCAGTCCTACAATTAATTTAAATCGGTTTAATAAATCGGTTTAATACAAAGATGAGGGTAAAACCATGAAAAAAAAGTTATTATTTTTACTTTTTTGTTCTATGTTGTTCCTCCTAACTAGTTGTTCAGAAGTATTTAATACAATGGACAAAAGCACTATAAATTCAGCATATGGA
>MLPZ01000008.1 GCA_001885315.1 Treponema sp. CETP13 | reverse complement strand
TTTTTCAAAAATTATGACTATCTAGCTATGTGATGTTGGGACATTTTCGCTTTCGCTTGACAGTCTTATGTTATTTTTATTACATAAATCTATCATTTTTTCTAAAAACCTAAACTGAACACGGTTTACAAATAAAGGTTGTTCACAATCTATTCTAGGCTTCTTTAGACTAAAATAATGATTCGCAAAAAAAGAATAATCTGGTCGACGTTTTAATACACCTTTCCCCAAATACAAACTTTTGTAATTTTCTGGTAATTTATCTAGTGGTAATGCAAAATCTCTCGCTTTAGAAATTAAAGTTCGGTATGGTTCACATAAAAGTTGCAAGGAACTAGTATTAAACAAATTTTCAGGTATTGATACATATGATAAAAACATTTGTAATTTTGTTTTATGATCTAGCACATGAGAATATATATAATGAATAGAATCTTCGCTCGAAAGACCTCGAATCGTAACAGGATCGAAAAGATAATAGATTTGTTTTATATTTTTTTGTCGAGGAAGTACAATATCTTTAAGCGTTATATACGTTGTTTCTATATCTTGAGCACTGGTACCAAGATTAAAAGATGAAAAACCCGTTAATTTATCATATTCAATAGTGTTAAAACCCATTCTAGCTAAAGAAGAACCAAGTATAATAGTATCGATTTCATCTGTTCTTGATTGAAAATCTTTAATTCTGGCAGTATCAGGATTATCTACAGGAGTAATACTTAAAGAAAACCAAATAATAAATGTGACCACTAAAATTGTTGTTATGACTGAAATTATATTTTTAGAACCGTGCATACATGAAAACTCCTGTTGATCCATTAATAATGGTTACTATTATAATACCTATAAAGAGCCCAATAAATAATAGATACCTTAATGGCATTGGACATTTTTTCACTATTGTAAACAACGGTTTTTTGTTTTCTTGTAATAGACTAATAATAAATACTAACCCCAAAAATAATAAAGCTACCAAAAAAACAAGTTTTTCCATTATATCCATAGGAGGAATAAATGCCATAGTTACTTGAAAATGCCCATGAATACTATTTACAAATATTTTGCAAATATCTGACCATGTATTTGCTCTATCAAAAATCCAACCAATATTTACAACTATAAAGGTTCTAACTATCGCAAAAATATGCCAAGGCTTTTTTTCTAATGTATAGTTTGTTTTACGGCGAAGGAAACCAAAAGCTGGTTCCAAAAAAGATGCAATTGCAATAACAAAACCATTATATAAACCCCACAAGATAAAATGCAGCTCAAATCCATGCCATATTCCAATCAAAGCAAACACAAGTATATTTGCAATAGCGGCAGGCATTACTCGACCTGCAAATTTTCCCATTTTTTTACTTGTCCATTTGCCAAATTTCATCATTATTGAAGTTAATGCAAACGGATAGAATACATATTTTCGCATCCAATTACCCAGGCTTATATGCCAACGATGCCAAAAGTTTGTAAGTGAAGTTGAAAAATACGGACGTTTAAAGTTTTCTATCATTTTTATATCAAATAATCGTGCTGTTCCAATTATTAGATCAATTCCTCCAGAAAAATCGCAATACTGATAAAAAGCATAGGCTAAGATACCCATAGCATTTACAAAACCATTACCTAAACCAGAATGATCAAAAACTTCAGTAACAATTGGTAACAATGAATCTGCTATAATAAATTTTTTAAGCAACCCATACATAATCCGCCACATGCCCTTTATAAGGTTGTCGTAATTAAATGTATGAGTTTTGGTTAATTCTGGCTGCAAATCATTAAAGGTACTAATGGGTCCTTGAATAATTTGAGGAAAAAAGGATATAAACAAAGCAAACTTAAAATAATTTTTTTCAGCTTTTGCTTGTTTGTTATTTACATCCATTAAATACCCCATTGCTTGGAATGTATAAAATGAAATACCTAGAGGCATAAAAAATCTATTAAAAATAGAAAATGTTTGTAAATGGCTAGTATAATGCAAAAGATAGCTTATATATTTTAGACCAAAAAGTATCGTAAAATTTAAAACAATCACCCAAACGGTAATCACATTATTCGAATGTTTTACAGCTTTTTTTGCAGATCTTTTTTCTACTTTATCTGAAATTTGTTTTATCTTCATATTTTGAGCTTCAATTTTACGCCCTGCAAAATAGGTCGTTGTAATCGAAAATACTATAAAGATAAACGCTCTAACATCATAACTTGCATAAAATAGTGTACTTGCAACAAGAAGTATCACCCACTGATTTGTTTTTCTTATATAAAAGGCTATCAAAAATTGCAACAAAAACAAAATAAATCCTAAAGACAATAAACTCAATCTAATAATCCCTCATTTTTTCTCATCTCTCTCTTTTGTAACAATAAATCATAACAATTGTTTTTGCAAGTTCGCTTTTTTGACCATGAATGTAAAAGCATTTGAAATTTACTATTAATATCGTTATACTGTTACAACTTAACTAAAAAGGGTTAAATTATGAAAAGGCAAAAAAAACTAATTCTTGTTATTACCTTAGATAAAGCTTTTCTTTCCCACCGCAAAGAAATTGCTATCGAAGCCCAAAAACAAGGATGGGACGTAACTGTAGTCGTACACTACACAGGAAACCAAAATAAAATACAAGAACTCGGTTTAAAAACCATAGATATGCCATTAAATAGAGCAGGAAAAAATCCTTTTGAGGAAATGCAAACCTATAAATTCTTAAAAAAATTATACAAAAAAGAAAAACCAGATGTTGTGCATCATGTCGGAGTAAAACTTATGCTCTGGGGAAGCTTAGCTGCAAAACGAACAAATGTTCCTTGTATTGTCAATGCAATTGCTGGATGTGGCGCAATGTTTACTCCAGATAGGCTAAATTCAACAGTTACTAAACTTATAATTTTAGGATTGCATAAAGCTCGCTCAAATCATAGCACATACATAGTACAAAACAATGATGATAAAAAACTTTTTATAGATAAAGGCATTATGAATGATAATCAAACAGTACTTATTAAAGGGTCTGGTGTTGATACAAAGCGTTTTGCTTATCGAGAAGAATCAGAAATAGCATCTAAGAAAATTCGCTTTGCTTATTCTGGCCGAATGCTCGAAGAAAAAGGTGTTATGGTGGTCATACAAGCTGCCGAACAGCTAAAAGCTAAATATGCAGATAAAATTCAATTTATTTTTTGTGGTTGGATAGAAGATAATCCGTCAGCGTTAACAGAAGATCAAATAAATGCTCATATGGATGGTGATTACATGACATGGTTAGGGTTTTGTCCCCATGTTGAAAATGAATTACGTACCTGTCACGCACTAGTCTATCCTTCATTTTATATGGAAGGATTACCAAAAGCTGTATTAGATGCCGAATCATGTGGTTTACCAGTTATTACAACAGATTGGGTTGGTTGCCGTGATGCTGTCAAAGATGGATACAACGGGTTTATTGTCCCTCCACATGATGTTCAAGCCGTCGTAGAAAAAATTGAGTTTTTTATTAATAATCCACAAAAACGACAAGAAATGAGTAAAAATTCCCGAGAATTAGTAGAAAAGAATTTCGATGTAAAACTTGTTGTTAAACAACATTTACAAATCTATGATTCAATGTATACTAAATTTGTGCAGTCAAAAAAATTATAATCTATAAATATATTTATATAATACTAATAAAAAGGCATAATAATTCCATGTATAGAATGCAAAAACGAAGACAATTTTATATTTTTTTAATTGATATTTTACTTTCCCTGTCTACAATCTGGCTTATGCTTGTAATTAGATATCAAGAAATTCCATCGTCATATTTTTACATTCGTCATATTAGGTTTTTTTATCCACTTGTCATTTTAATGATAATTTTTATGTACATATTTAATATGTATTCACTTACTACGCCGTTTAATACGCAAAGAATTGTTGCTCGAATTGGATTTTGCACAGTTTTAGATGTTTTCTGTGGATTTGCACTTTTTTATCTTAATAATGATGCATCGTTAACTCCGCGCAGAAACTTGCTACTCTTTTTGTTCCTTTATTTTATAACTCTTGTACTGTGGCGAAAGCTTTATGATTTACTTTTTATAAAAAATAAAAATAAACCCCATATCATTTTTATTGATTGTGCAAAATCTTTGCCAGATTTTATACAGCATTTACAACAAAAAACGTATTTAGGGTTCGTACCAACAGCTTTAGTATTGTCTACACCTAATTCACATTTACCAGAAACAGACAAGAAAGAACTTCTTAAAAAAATTGAAGCATTAAAAATTCCAATTACAACAAATATAGAAGATATTACAAAATTTACAAATCAAAATTATGTTTTCGTATACTCAAAAGAATCAAGTATTACAAAAAATTTACAGCAGTTTTTTTACAAAGAAATAAGCCTTGGAGTCCCTTTTTATTCATATTCAGAATTTTATGAACTAGTAAACCGACAAGTACCCCTTGAAGATATTAACAGTAATTGGGTTTTCCAAAACATAGATTTAAGTAGAAAAGCTCCATACAAAGTGGTAAAACGAGCAGCTGATGTTGCATTTTCTTGCGTTGCTCTTTTATTAACTCTGTGGTTTTGGCCTCTTATAGCTTTATTGATAAAAACGACAAGTAAAGGTCCTGTTTTTTTTACACAAATACGAGAAGGCTTTGCTGGTAAACAATTTAAAATTTATAAATTTAGAACAATGACTGTAGCAGATAACACATTTTCACCTACAGGAATAAACGATGCACGAATCACTCCCATTGGTAATTTTTTGCGAAAAAGCCGTATCGATGAAATACCACAGCTTTTAAACTTATTTTTAGGTGATATGTCACTCATTGGGCCTCGTCCAGAACGCCCAGAATTAGCTATTGAATTAGAAAAGGAAGTCCCATTTTACCGACAACGACTTATGGTAACCCCTGGCATTACAGGATGGGATCAGGTTTCTGGTGAATATCACTCTCCATCAGTCGAAGACACCCGTAAAAAACTACAGAACGATTTGTACTATATAAAAAACTTTTCATTTTTCTTAGATATTTCTATCATTGCAAAAACTGTGTTTACAGTCCTTAATCGCTCTGGTCGCTAATTATTTTATTTTATAATATTTTACATACCAATCTGCAAAGTTTTGTAAACCTTCTTCTATACTTGTTGAAGGTTTAAATCCAACTGCTTTTTGAAGTGCATCCGTAGAAGCATACGTCTTTGGTACATCACCAGACTTTAATGGTTCAAATATTTTCTTAAACTCTACTGTTTTACCTAAGGCTCTACCTAAAGCTTTTTCCAACGCACCAATAAAAGTCATAAGTTTTTCTGGATTATTATTTCCAATATTAAAAACTCTATGAGGTGCAACCTTTTTCTCACCGTTTTCTGCTTTTAAAGTTGGTGGATTATTTAGTAACCTTTTAATTCCTTCCACAATATCATCTATGTATGTGAAATCTCGATATAAATCATGTTCAAAATCACCATTATTAAATATTCTAATTGGTTCTCCAGCAAAATATTTATTTGTAAAACCAAAATAGGCCATATCAGGTCTTCCCATAGGACCATATACAGTAAAAAATCTAAGTCCTGTTGCTGGAATATTATAAAGATGACTGTATGTATGAGCCATTAATTCATTTGATTTTTTTGTTGCGGCATATAATGATACAGGATTATCAACAAAATCTGTTTCTTCAAAAGGCACTTTCTTATTAGCCCCATAGACAGAACTTGAAGAGGCATAAACAAGATGCTCTACTGGGTTAAATCTACAAGCTTCAAGGATGTTAAAAAAACCAATTATATTACTTTGAATATATACATCTGGATTTTCTATTGAATATCTAACCCCTGCTTGAGCTGCTAAATTAATGACAACATTTGGTTTATTTTTTTTAAAAATGTCCAGAACCAATGTCTTGTCAGAAATATCACCTTTTATAAAAGTAAATTGAGTAAAAGAGGTAAGATTTTCTAATCGAGCAATCTTTAAATTAACATCATAATAATTGTTTATATTATCAATACCAATTACTTTACAACCTTCTTCTAAAAGTTTCTTAGCTAAATGTGCTCCTATAAAACCAGCTGCTCCTGTAATTAAATACGTCTTGTGTATATCTAATGGTGTATAACTCACAGTAACAACTCCTTAATAATTTCTACCTATAGAATAATATTCAACCCCTACTTTTTTCATAGATTTAATATCAAAACTATTCCTTCCATCATAAACCAATGGCGTTCTCATTAATTTTATAAAATCTTCAGGTTTAAGTTGTTTAATTTCTTTCCATTCGGTAAAAACAAAACAAACGTTAGCTTCTTTTAAAGCTTCTTCTGCAGTTTTAACATAATTTATTGAGCCATGTGCATTTTTACCTTCTGGAAACTTCTTTTTAAAGTTCTCCTCTCCTACAGGATCATATGCATTTATATCAGCTCCTTGTGCCAGTAATAATGGAATATTTTCTAAAGAAGGAGCTTCTCTAAGATCATCCGTTCCTGGTTTAAAGGTAAGTCCTAGAACTGCAACCTTTAAGCCGTTAAAAGTAATAAGATGTCTACTTGCTTTTTTAAATAGCATTGTTTTCTGTTCTTTATTAACATCAATTGCAGCTTTTACTGTTCGAAGTTCATATCCATTTTGTCGCGCTAAATACTCAAGAGCTTTTGTGTCTTTTGGAAAGCATGAACCACCAAAACCTATACCTGCATTTAAAAAGTTTTTGCCAATTCTCGCATCATAGCTCATACCTTTAGACACATCTTCAATATTTGCGCCTACCAGTTCACAAAGATTAGCTATATCATTCATGTACGATATTTTAAGGGCTAAAAAATCATTTGAAGCATATTTTATCATTTCTGCTGATCGGCGATTTACCGACACTATAGGGAGGTTAAAAGGTTCGTATATTTTTTTTAGCATATCCTCAGCCCACGCACTCTCGGTTCCTATTATAATTCGTGCAGCATGTAATGTATCGTGAACAGCTGAACCTTGTGCTAAAAATTCAGGATTTGATGCAACTTCTACTTTCACATCATTTACTAAAAAATCTTTTATGAATTGCTCTACTTTATCATTAGTGCCTACTGGAACAGTAGATTTTACAACTACAAGACAATCTTTTTCTATCGTTTCAGCTATTTGTCTTGCAACCGTTGCTATATAGCTTAAATTTGCAGACCCATCACTTTGTTCTGGCGTCCCCACCCCTATAAATATTGCATCAGCATCCTTATAGGCTTTTTTATAATCTGTAGTATAGTTGAGTCTTCCTTCTTTATAATTTTTTTGCATGAGCTCTTCCAAATCTGCTTCATATATAGGAGTTACTCCACTTTTCATTAACTCAACTTTTTTTTCATCTATATCTACACAAGTAACTTGATGTCCTCTCTCTGCAAAGCAAACGCCTGCTACCAATCCGACATAACCTGTTCCTGCTACTGCTATTTTATACATAATTAACACATCCTCGATTATAAAAATTTGTTTATAAATTCTTTTTTTATTGTATCATTTTTTTTTTGTATTTTATAGTCTTTTCTAATTGAAAAATTCTATCCTTACAACATTACAAAATATTGCTTAATTATCTATTTATGTAAATTTTCTCTGTTTAGATCTTCATTTGCTATGAAAATTTTTCTATATTTGCTCATATTTAATCTGTTTACCATATAATTTTACTTAATACTAATTAGTGTGCTATTATATTTTATAAGGATTTAAACATGAAAAACTTAAAAGCAATACGAATTATTAACATAGTATTAATTATAATAACTACACTGCTTATTCTTTGGATGACAAATACTCCAGGATTTCCTGGTCTTTGCAGGTGGAATCCTCTTTATTTAAAAATAACCCGAGCATTTTGGCTATTTAATTTATTAAATATTGTTGTTTTTTCAGGTTCTTTTTTTCTTAAATCAAAAAAAGCAAAATCAATATTATCTCAAATAGCCTTTATTCTTGCTTTGGTATATGCACTTGGATTTATAGTTTTAGGCATTTTCTTAATCTATCCTCAATTTACAAAACCATCCCCTGAGTATCAATTAAACGAAATGACTCAGAAAACCAAATTTGAAAAACATACAGAAGGTCTTTTTTTACGAATAGCAGTATCATCTGATCCTCATTTTGGGGCCGGAACAAATAGTTTAGATGTAACAACCCAAATACTAAAAACTATAAAAGCCGAAAACTACGATGCATTTTTTTGTTTAGGAGATATTTCTGAACTTGGAATATTGGAATAACTGAAGACAACTATAAATTGGCTGTAAAAATGTTTAAACAATATTTAGGAGATATGCCAATTTTAACTGTATTTGGAAATCATGATGCGTTGATAAATGGAGGAGTCCAGTTTAAAAAATATTTTCAAACCAAACAAGACAAATACTACTATCGATTCGATGAAGGGAATTTGCATATTATAGTACTTAATCTTCTTTGGGATTCACAAGATTTTAACAGAGAACAAAAAAATTGGCTTATACAACAACTAGAGAGTATTCCACAAGAGGACATAGTAATTACCTTACATCATGCCTATGGATATGCTAGTGGATATGTAGATCCTCATTCTGGCATGCTTTGGTATGACATACCTGACATGATTAACAATGTTGATACATTGCTCGAAAGCTACAATGTTGAACTGGACTTAGCAGGGCATAACCATTTTTTTCAATATTTAATAAACAAAAACACCTCGTATGGTATAGTTGGTCAGATGGGAGGGATTCAAGATCTTGATAAAGACTACACGTCTCCTAAATCTATTTGGTACGATAACACAAATTTTGGTTTTTTAGGAATTGATATTTACGATAATCATTTAGAGCTAAACTATAAAGACCAAAGGGGTAAAGTACTTTATTCGACTACCATTAACAACAACAGATAAAATAAGGGCTGACAATTATTGTGATTTACGGTACAGTCACAGGTATGAATGGACAAAACAGAAGTGATATTAAATCGGGACTCAATGTAGCCATTGTATTAAAAAAAGATCAAAGATCAGGCACACTAACAAAGGGTGTCGTAGCCGATATTTTGACTAATTCATCTTTTCATCCTCATGGAATAAAGGTTCGCCTGACTGATGGTCAAGTAGGTCGAGTTCAAGAAATATTGGAATCTTAACTAGGATTTGTAACAGATAACATATCCAAACTATCATTGAAATACCGTTATCGCGCATGATCATTAAAACTGCAAATCATTCTAAAATTATCGCAATAATCTGTTAATCTGCATATTTCACCTTCACAATTCGATTTTTATTTACCTTTACTTTTTTTTAAATCAAGTTTATTCTTTAATGTAGCAACAAAGGAGTTAGCAGGATAACCTGTTAACTCTTTTTTTTTAATTCATATTTATACTATTAAGGAGAAAAGGATGAAAAAAATTTTAGCGTTTTTGCTACCAACTATTCTGATAGCAACATTACTTTCTTGTTCTGCTAAGTCAGAGACAAAAGAAGCTACAGCAAGTTCAAGTAATACACTCAACATTATGGTTGAAGTCGAAGTACAAAGTCTCGACCCTCAAGTTGCAACAGACGGCACTTCATTCGAAGTTATTGCCGATTTTACCGACGGTCTAAAACAAATGGCAGCAGATGGCTCTGTTGTTAATGCACTATGCGAAAGCGAATCAATTTCCGCTGATGGGAAAACATATACATTTAAAATTAGAGACGATGCAAACTGGTCTAATGGAACTCCAGTAACAGCAGCTGATTTTGTTTTTGGATGGCGCCGGGCAGCAGATCCAGCTCTCGCATCAGAATATTCATACATGATGAGTGATATCGGACAAATAAAAAATGCAGCAGCAGTTGAAGATGGATCTATGCCAGTTGATCAACTCGGTGTAAAAGCACTTGATGCAAAAACACTCCAAGTTGAATTAGAAGTACCTGTATCATATTTTGATCAGCTCTTGTATTTCCCTACTTTCTATCCAGTAAATGAAGAATTTTTTAACAAATGTGGGGATACCTATGCTACTAATGCAGATACATTACTGAGCAATGGAGCTTTTATTATGACTGATTATCAGCCAGCTGCAACTAATTTTAAACTTGTAAAAAATCCTAATTACTATGATGCAGCAAAAGTTGCACTTGATGGTCTTAATTACCAGGTAATTAAAGATAGTCAACAAGCACTTATGAGTTATCAAAATGGAGATCTTGATATCATACAACTTTCGGGAGATCAAGTAGATCAAGTTAAAGATGATCCAGAATACAAGAGTATTGGAGCTGGATATTTATGGTACATAAGTCCTAATATTGCAACTAGCCCTGAACTAGCAAATCTTAATATGAGAAAAGCTATTACTTTTGCACTCGATCGTGAAACTATTGTTGAAAGCGTAGTAAAAGATGGATCTTTAGCTTCTTATGCACCAGTACCAAGTGAATTTGCTTATAATTCAAAAGGTGAAGATTTTACACAAAATACAACCGAATACGCTGATGTATGTGCTTTTGATACAACAAAAGCTCTTGCTTTTTTTAATGAGGCAAAAAAAGAACTCGGGCAAGATACTTTTGAGTTTGAAATGATTTTAGACGATACTTCGATACAACAAAACGTTGCTGCTGTAATAAAAGAAGAAATTGAAAGTACTTTGCCAGGAATTACCATTGATCTTAAAGTAGAACCAAAAAAACAACGTGTACAAGACATGCAAGATGGAAATTTTACACTTGGACTTACTCGTTGGGGACCTGATTATGCAGATCCTATGACATATCTTGGTATGTGGTTTACAGATAATTCAAACAACTATGGATTATGGAGTAATAAAGAATACGATAGTATCTTGACAGAATGTACAACAGGAGATCTCTCCACTGATTTAGAAGGACGTTGGGCAGCCCTAAAAGAGGCAGAAGCTATCGTTATGAAAGAATGCGTTATTATGCCTTTATATCAGCAAGCAAATGCAGATATGATTAAACCTAATGTAACAGGAATAGAATTCCATCCAATTGCACTTAATAGGGTATTTAAAGAAACTATTAAAAAATAAAAGTAAATTTTTTTGCAGAGCATACTCAATTTGATTCTTGTATGTTCTGCAAAAAGTTACAAAGGTATGTACTGTTGAAAAAATATATTCTCAAAAGAGTTCTGATAGCAATTTTTACACTTTTAGCAATTACACTTATTCTTTTCATATTGCTTCAACTTATGCCAGGCTCTCCTTTTAACGACGAAAAACTTTCTGACACACAACGTGCCACACTCTATCAAAAATATGGTTTAGATAAACCAATTATTGTTCAATTCTTTAAATATGTAGTAAATATTTTTAGAGGCGATTTCGGGGTAAGCTATAATATCAGTAAAAATACCCCAATTAGTCAACTTATAAAATTACGACTTCCAGTGAGTATAAAAATAGGTTTCCAATCTGTTTTTATAGGAGCCATTATCGGATTACTTCTTGGAATTGTCGCTGCTATATGGCATAACTCTATATGGGATAGAATTTCAACTTTAATTTCTGTCCTTGGAGTTTCTATTCCTAGTTACGTTTTTGCTTTAGCCTTGAGTTATCAGTTTGGGTTTAAAATGCGACTTTTCCCAATGCTCTACACTGATAGACAATTATTTGCTTCGACTGTTTTGCCAAGTATTTCGTTATGTATGTTTACACTCGCTTCTATTGCACGGTTTACACGAACAGAAATGCTTGAATCTTTAAATAGTGATTACATGTTACTTGCAGAAAGCAAAGGTATATATGGGTTTAGACTTATATATAGACATGCTTTAAGAAACACTTTAATACCAATCATTACTGTATTGGCTCCCCTCATTGTTGATTTGATGACAGGGTCTTTGGTTGTCGAAAAAATATTTTCTATTCCAGGAGTAGGCTCCTTACTTGTTACTGCCATTCAGTCCAACGACTATAGCGTAGTTATTGCATTAAGTTTTATCTATAGTGCAATGTATATCGGCATTATGCTAGCAGTTGATATTCTCTATGGTATTATTGATCCACGAATTAGACTTTCAAATGGAGGTAAAGAGCAATGATAACAACTACAGAAACTGTGGCTCCGGCAGGACAATATAAAGATGATTTTTGTCTTCAGAACAATGTCGATAGTACTAAAATAGATTCGAATTTTGCAAGTCAAAGTTACTGGAAAGATGTACGATATCGCTTTTTTGCAAACAAAGGAGCAGTCGTTTCTTTTCTAATTATAATTTTTATTATTATATGTGCTTTTTTAGGACCCCATTTAACACCATATACTTATTCTGAACAAAATCTTACACAAAAAAATTATGCTCCTAGAATTCCTGGACTCGAAAAAATAGGAATTTTTGCTGGCAACGAAAAATTAAATACAACAACAGGAACAAAACTTTTAAACCATTATATTTCTGACAACAATACAAATGTATATTATTGGTTTGGATCAGATACCCTTGGACGTGACATTTGGACAAGAACATGGATGGGAACTCGGGTGTCTCTATACATTGCTTTTGCAGCAGTTCTTATAGATATGTTAGTAGGAATGAGTTATGGACTAGTTTCAGGATACTTTGGAGGTGTTATAGATAGTGGTATGCAGCGTTTTTCAGAAATTGTAAACGGTATTCCACGACTCGTTATTGTAACCCTTCTTATGCTTATTCTTAGACCTGGTATAAAGACAATAATTCTTGCACTTATGATTACAGAATGGATCGGTATGGCCCGTATTGCACGAGCAGAAATGCTTAATTTAAAAGAGAGAGAATTTGTTCTTGCATCCAGAACTCTCGGAGCAAGTAATTTTAAAATCATATTTCATGAAGTTCTTCCAAATATTATAGGGCAACTTATTACTCAAACAATGTTTAGTATACCAACCGCAATCTTTACCGAAGCTTTTCTTTCGTTTGTAGGTCTTGGTATTCCTGTACCCCAATGTAGTTTAGGATCCCTAATCAGTGATGCTTTTAACAGCTTTACAACTCATCCATATCAAATTATTCCTCCAATTCTTGTTCTAGCATTGCTTATGCTTTGTTTTAACATGCTAGCAGATGGTCTTCGAGAAGCTTTAGATCCTAAAATGAAGGAGAAGTAAACATGAGCAATATTAACGAAAAAATACTTACAGTCAGAAATCTTTCTATTTCTTTTAAGACTACAGCCGGAAATGTTAATGCAATTAGAGGTGTTGACCTAGATTTAAAACGAGGCGAAACAATAGCTATTGTAGGTGAATCCGGTTCGGGTAAATCCGTTACAAACAAAGCTATAATGGGAATCCTTGATTCAAATGCAATCATTAATAGTGGCACAATAGAGTTTACCTATTATCGTGATAAAGAACATAAAGTTACTTGTGATATTTTAAAAATGAAAAAAAAAGATATTCGTAGGCACATAAACGGGAAACGTATTGCCATGATATTTCAAGATCCTATGACGAGTCTTGATCCAACAATGCAAATTGGACGACAAATTATGGAAGGAATGATGTGGCATTACAATACGCCAAAAGAAGAAGCATATAATAAATCTTTAAAATTACTTGAAGAAGTTGGAATAAAAGATGCATCTAAGCGCATGAAAAGTTATCCTCATCAACTTTCTGGAGGTATGAGACAACGTGTTGTTATAGCAATTGCCCTTGCCTGTAATCCAGATTTACTTATCTGCGATGAACCAACAACCGCACTCGACGTTACTATTCAGGCAAAAATTATAGAACTAATTAAACAAATACAAATAGAACGAAACATTTCTGTTATATACATTACACACGATCTTGGCGTTGTAGCAAAAGTTGCCGATTATGTAAACGTTATGTATGCTGGAAAAATAGTTGAAAAAGGAACAGCAAACGAAATTTATTTTGAACCTTTACATCCATATACTTGGGGCTTGCTTTCTGCAATGCCTGACTTAGAGGCTTCAGATGATAGATTATATACCATTCCTGGTTCACCGCCAAACCTACTACATCAAGTAAAAGGGGATGCATATGCCCCTCGCAATATCTTTGCCCTTAATATTGATAGTAGAATAGAACCTCCTGTATTTAAAGTAACAGATACTCATTTTGTAAGTTCGTGGTTACTCGATAAACGAGCTCCTAAAATTAAAATGCCTCCAGTATTAAAAGAGCGCATTGAAAGAATGAAAAAGGAGGCGGGATATGTCACAAAATAAAACACCCTTATTACAGGTTGAAAATCTAAAACAACATTTTAAAATGAGTTCAAAATACACTGTAAAAGCTGTAGATGGAGTATCATTTAAAATATATCCAGGTGAAACATACGGCCTTGTTGGAGAGTCCGGATCAGGAAAAAGTACTATAGGACGCAGTGTTATTCGGCTTCTCTCTCCTACTGACGGAAAAATAATTTTTGACGGACACGATATATCGGATGAACTTTCTTATTCTAACAAAGAATATCTAAGAACAAATATGCAGATGATTTTTCAAGATCCAATGGCATGTTTAAATCCGCGTAAAAAAGTTGGAGAAATTATTGGTGAAGGATTAGATATCCATCATCTTTATGCAAATAGAGCAGAAAGAAACGATAAAATTTCGCACATTTTAGAAAAAGTAGGACTATCTCCAGAACATATAGATCGTTATCCACATCAATTTTCTGGCGGCCAGCGTCAACGAGTTGGTATAGCTCGAGCTCTAATTATGAACCCTAAACTGATAATTGCAGATGAATGTATTAGCGCTCTTGATGTATCGATTCAAGCACAGGTTGTAAACATGATGAAGGATATACAAGAAGAAACAGGAACTGCCTACTTATTTATAGCTCATGATTTATCAATGGTAAAATATATTAGCAAAAATATTGGAGTTCTTCATTTAGGACATTTGGTAGAATCAGGAACCTCCGATGAAATTTTTAGTAATCCGATTCATCCGTATACAAAAAGCTTACTTTCTGCTATTCCAATTCCTAATCCTATTCTTGAGCGAAAGAGAGTCGTTCAAAATTACGATTATAGCACCAGTGGTATTATTTATTCTAAAGGGACCCAACACCTAATAAATGGGACTCATTATGTTTTAGCAACAGATAAAGAATATGAAAGTTGGATAAGATAGGACAGATTTAAAACTATTATAAATTTTCTATGCTTTTTATACTTGCAAGATAGTATTACCCGTGATATTCTTTTTTAATATGAGTAATGATATATCATCTGAAATAGTAGCACTTTTAAATGACACAGAGATGCCTTCTAAACCATCAAGAACAACTTCAAAAAGAAAATTAGAAAAACAGGAAACTGAAGAATTTTTAAAACCAGAAGCCCCTTGGGCAACGGTTAATTTATTAATTAAGAAATTTCAACCAATTACAAAGTTTTTTTCTGACACTCACACAACAGAAGTTTTTTACGACACCTCTTATTATAAAAAAGCATTGAACGGAGAGGGAGAATCAGCACAAAGATTACATGTACTCTTATCAAAATATTTACCTTGCAAGGATGTTACAGATCGCACAGTATATAGACAACAACTTACAACTGCTTATTGGGAATTTATAAAAAACTTAGCCCCAAAAATGTGCAATAAAGATACCAATTCTATAAAACATATGGTACTTCGATACGGAATTGTTCTTCCTTCTCTTTCAACCCCAGAACAAAAAGAAATGTTTTCTAAAGCAATAATCGAGAACACTTCAAATGAACCTGTCTATTATCTTGACGAATGGTTTCATGATATTTGTGCCGGTCATATTTCTTTATCAACCACAGATGAAGCGCCACGTTCAAAAAAAAGCACAAGTACCGATGATTCAGCTCGCCTGACTCAATTACAAGCAAAAAATGCAGGGAAGCTTCAAAACGCAGAAAACATGTTTACCATGCAAGAAAGCCAGCGAGCAATGTTAGAAGCAGAATTAAAGTCTCGTATTGATATTCTTTGTGATCATCCAGTTATACCTGCATATGACCCACACAAAGCAGCTTATAGTGAATCACAAAAAAAATTGATTCCTGAAATTATTGAAAAACTTCATACTCTTGCAAAAAATAATAAGGAAATAGAATCTACTTTTAGAGAATTCCAATCCGCACACGAAATTCATAATTCCTTATCGCAAAAGATTTCAAATAGTGCCAATGTACCTGCACTGAGCCAAAGTGATTTAACTACAGAATTTCAAACAATACGGCAAATGGCAAAAATGACTTGTGGTCGAAGAGGAAATCAATTCCCTATTTTTACAAGAGAATTTTTTCACTGCATAGCATCTGAGACAGGTTTCCGTGAAAATGTAATATCAATTCTTACTTGGATTGAATCTATTGATCCAGAAGCCTTCTGTCGTGTTCATAAAAAATCAAAAAACAGAATTGTCCCTTTTGTCATTTTACTTCCAACTTATGGTAATTTGGGGTTCTGCTGGGAACCTTTTGATAGATATAATCGTATTACGAGTCGCGGAAGAATTGTTATTCCTATGTACCCCAAAAATCTAAAAAATGCAATCTTAATGGCTGTAGCAGATTTGCGTTGGCAAGTTGCAAAAGAAAAAGCATCTTATTACTGGATGGAAGAAGGCCTTACAGGACAATATTATCATTATTACAGTTCCCGTAAACTTAAAGGAGAAATAAAAAATTATTTTATTCAAGATTATATAATCTGGATGACAAAAGAATGTAATGGTATCCAAAAACTTGATAAAGAGGTTCGGGCTGTTTTTTGGAGGAACATGCCATTTGCAGATAACATAAAAAATGAACTAAGACAACGAAACATTGTATATCAAGAACTTTATCAGAAAGATCTTAATCGCGCTGCATCAGATGGATATTAATCTATTTTTTTTTATGATTTTTTCTTTTTGATAAAAATAATGGCTCTAATTTTTCCTCGAGATTCCATTTTATAATTATCCAATTTATTAGTTTTTGATATATCACCATAGCCAATATAACTGCAACTATAAATATAAAAGGCATTATTATAGCAATTTGATTAGGAAGAAATTTAGACACTAATCCTATAAAAACAAATAATAAAAATAAACATAATACAACATTCAATAATGTACCTACAATAATAAAAAATACTGTATTACGTTTTTTTTGACCACTTGTCAAAGGTGTCTTATCTACATCATTATTACTCATATTTTGACTCTGAAATTTTTTTTTCTTCACGACTCAATGTATATATAAGAGAAACAACAAGCAAAATACCACAGACGACAACTGAAGCATCTGCAATATTAAAAGTTGGGAATCGTTCGAAACCAAACAACCCAAAAAAACGAAAATCAATCCAATCAACTACACCCTGAGGCCTAAAAAAACGATCTATAAGATTTCCTAAGCCGCCTCCAACAATACCACATACGGCCCATTCCTGAATTCGAGTAAAATCATTGCTCTTAAAGTAGAACACTAATACCAAAATTAATACTAATAATGGAATTAACGCAAATAAAAATCTTCTTACATTGTCCGAAAGTCCAACCCCAATACTAAAAGCAATTCCTTTGTTATAGATATTAACTATTCTAAAAAAACCATTAAAAAAACTTGCCCCAATCGAATAAGGGTCTACATTTTTAAGTACAATCAATTTTGATACTTGATCGCAAATAATAATCGCAACAGTTAAAAATAATGGCCTAATTTTATTTTTCACATTAAATCCTTTGTTTACAAACTTTTTTAAGTATAACATAATTATTTTTTCTCTTCAAACCCAGATAAAGTCGCTAATTTTTTATTAACATCTAAGACCACCATTCTAGGAACACACTCCGCTTTTGCTCGAAGGCTATGATAATTTTTAGGGTTTTGTAACCAAGCCTCTAACGGACGAGTTAAATAAAAATCTTCTTTTAAAGGGGTTACTTCATTAACATCCGGTTCATAAAAATAAAGATTTTTATATTTAGATGACATCAAATCTAATAAAGCTTTTTTTTCTATAGCCCTTTCTTCAGAAAAATCGTCTTTTGGAGTTTTTCTACGTGCAAAAAAAGCACGAAATATTTTTAAATCAAAACGATTACCAAAAAGTCGTACATCATCAGTATAAAATTCTGCACATATAACAGTATATCCATTTTTGGCAAGTGCCTCTAAACGAGGAGAAACATCATATGTAGAAGAATACACTTGAGGAATATATAAAATAACAGGGGTTTGATTATTATGAAATTCTTCGTCTTGTAATGGATATAAAACACTTTTTTTGGCAGTAAATAAAGAATCAGAACTGTCTCTTTTTTCAAATCTTGTTATAAAAAGATTTGCACTTTGGAAAACATCTGTTTTTTCTATAAAACCCCTAGAGCAAGAACCAGAAAAAACTTGAACATAATGTTCTTTCACAGGATATGGTCGAAAAATCAACAATACAATTGTAAAAAAAACTAATACAATAGCTTCAATAAAAGTAGCAATCCTAAATTTATAACTATAATAATCAACAAATAAACCATCAAAATATCGCAATAAAGCTCTAAAATTGGAGATTAAAATTATAAAAACTATCAGCGTAACACATAATAATGAAAAAGAAAGATCATATACAAACCATAAGATTATACTGACAATAAAAGCTATGGGGGATAGCAATACTATGGAATCTACTCGATGAGAACGAATAAAAGCAAATCGTAAAACAACTGGAAGGAGACAAATAAGTATTAACAATTCTGCAATTAATAAATCCGACATATTGTAGTATGATAAAATAATTATGAAAATTTAACAACAGAAGTCCTGATTTATTTTTTTTTTATTAAATTATGTTATACTACTTTTATGGTTACTAATGCTTTAGATCATTCTAAATTAAAACAGGCTATTCAAACTGGAATTCCTCTTTCTATTACAACTTATACTTTTCCCCATGAAATGGAAATTTATATGGCAGAGATTTTGCGCTCTTTTTTAAAAGAAATAGACGAAGAATTTATGGCAGAATACCTTATATACTGTATGAACGAACTTGTTACAAATGCAAAAAAAGCAAATACAAAAAGAGTTTATTTTCGTGAAAAATGTTTAGATATAAATAATCCCGACAATTATGAACAAGGAATGAAAACCTTTAAAAAAGACACTTTAAATAATATTCAATACTGGCTTTCTTTACAAAAACAAGCTGGCTATTATATAAAAACAATTTTACAAGTAAAAAATGGCAAAATTAAAATAGAAATTAGAAATAATGCAGCTCTTACAAAATTTGAGTTTATGCGAATCCATGATAAAATCGCCCGTTCTAGAAAATATGATTCAGTGGATGATGCTTTTTCGCAAATTCTTGACGATACAGAGGGAGCTGGACTTGGCATAATTATTATGGTTTTAATGCTCAAAAAAATTGGCGTTTCCGATGATAACTACACTATTCTTTCTGAAAATGGAGAAACTATTTCACGAATAATATTGCCTCTAAATAAACAAAAACAAGAAACTATCTCAGAAATTTCAAGAGAACTAGTTGTTTTGATAGACCAATTACCCCACTTTCCCGATAATATTTTACATATTATAAATTTACTTAATAATCCAAAATCAAAATTTTCAGAGATTGCAACATACGTAAGTAGAGATGTATCACTTACAAGCGATTTATTAAAAATTACAAATTCGGCAGCATTCTCTCTAGCAAATCCTTGCACTAGCATTTATTCTGCAGTAAAACTTGTTGGGATTCGTGGATTACAAAACATGTTACTTTCTGTTGGAGCAATGAAAAGTTTAGGTTCTTCAACAAAAGAACAAAAAGTCCTTTGGGATCACTCTTCACAAGTTGCTTTTTATTCATATAATATTGCTAGAAATTTCTTCCCTTCTGAACATAAAATAATTGATGATTCTTATGTTTGTGGGCTTTTACATGATATAGGACGTGTTATTTTTGAATCTGCACATCCTGCATTACTAGATAATTTTAAGAAATGTTGCAAAGATAAGGCATTGTCTACTGAGTTATTTGAAAAATTAGCTTCAGGTGTTAATCATGCACAAATTGGAGCAGAAATAGCTAAAAAATGGAACTTTCCACCAAGCATTATTGCATCAATACGTTATCACCACGAACCGAAAGAAGCTCCAAACGAATACAAAAAATTGGTGGGAATAATATATCTTTCAAATTTAATTTGGCATTATCAGGAAGGTCTTGTAGAATTTTATCAATTTGACATAACAATGCTTCGTTTAATAAATATTACAAATAAGCTTCAATTAGATGCTCTTTCTTTAAAATTAGATAAAGCATATAAACAAAGTGTAAAATAATATATTTATAATATCAAATTTTATTTTAGGTGTGTAATCCACGATTGCATGACTATTCCAAATGCAACCCCTACATTTAATGAGGCTTTCATACCTTTCATAGGAATTGAAACACAACCACTAGCAAAATTTAAGGCTTCTGGGCTCACTCCTAATTCTTCCGATCCAATAATTACAATTCCTTTTTTTGGGAATTTAAATTCGTTAATTGGAGTTCCCCCTGTTTCTAAGACAAATATGGGTATATCTTTTGGTAATTCATTCAACGCACACCTTTCCCATGGAATATTTTCTATACATCCCATCCCAGAACGAATAGCACGAGGATGATTAGGATCTGTGCAAAAAGGAGAAAGAAAAACCTTTTCGGCGCCCATTGCTTCAGCCGTACGAAAAATTGAACCTAAATTAAATGGAGAGCGAATATCTTCAGCATAGACCATAACTCCTGGATAAAAAGTTCTTTCTGTTACTGTAGAAGCTGTGTTATGAGGAGCAATAACTAAATCCCATTCAGCAGGGAAAGTACCTATTATTTGTAATAACTGATTTCGAGCATAATTACACGCACGACGTTCATCAAAGGGATCCGTATCTATTAATTTTTGAAGTTCTACTTTTGCATCTAATGGTAATTTTGAATCTTTTAAAACAATTTTTATCAATGCTTTTGTATAATCCGGACGAGCTATAGAGGAAAAATTATATTCATTCCCTTTTTCAGCTATACCAGCAATATCACGTTCTAAGGCACCAAAAGTCAGAGCTAGCTTTCTTCTACGTTGCCCGCCTTTTAATTGAAAGAGTTTACCTGGTTCAATCACAATTAATAAGCCTGTTTTATTATGTCAAAAAAATCATCCGCGTTCATAGATCTTGGCATAAAATTTGTAAATTCAAGATTTGCAGCATCTTCAGAAGCTAGTGCAAAATCATCTATAGAAAGCGATAAATCTTTTAACCTTGCTGGTAAATTAGCAAGGGCTATTCGATTACGTATATTTTCTGCAAAATTTACTACTGCAGTATTATCATTTGAAGAACCAGAAGAAACTTTCATTATGCGTGCCAGCCGAGCTAACTTATCAGTTTTATACTTGGCAGCCTCTTCTAACATATAGGGAAATAAAATTGTAGTTGTTAATGATCGAGATATTTTATATCGCGCGTGAACAGCACTTCCAATTAAAGAAGCAACTCCAATCGAACTACATCCAGCTGCAAGTGAAGCCATGCAACCACCTTGCATTAATAATTGATCTCTAGAAATCGTATTTGATATTGTCGATGTTCCGTCTAATCCATCTGCAAGCATTTCTACAGCCTTTTCTACAATAGTATCCGAGAAAAAATTGGCTTTTTGAGAGATATAACACTCACAGGCTATACACAAAGTTTCTATTGACATCGACGCCATTTGATTTTCTGTAAGAGAAACAAGCAAATTTGGATCGAATACAGCCAGTTTACATAAACCTGATTGAAGTTTTAATAATTTTACCTGTCTAGATCGTGCATCAACGACAGGGTTTCTATCTATAAATAAATATGGATCTCTAATTGTTGATGGCATACAAATATATGGCAATGATGCTGTTGTGGGTTGTGCTCCATCTACAAAATCATATATATCATGGTTTTCATTGTATAATGCACAAACCGCTCGTCCTACAGTAGCAGCTTTCATACCTCCAACCGCTAAAACTCCATGGACATGAGATTCCTTTGCTAATTTTAAAGCACGAGTAATTATTTCAGTATCTGGGGCTGAAGGAATTTCATCAAATATAAAATATTCAATATTTCTATTTGTTAATGATTTACCTATTTTTTCACCAACTTTTGATTCATTTAAAACAGGATCGATGACAAGCATAAATCTCGTTCCCCATTCATGAACAAATTGCCCAATTCTACTTGAAGAATATGACCCCAAAATAATATTTGGTGATATCTTAAAATTAAAATCTGCCATATATATATCCTTAAATAAAAATGGCGGAAACAATTCGTTCCCGCCTTCTTTAAATCATTTTAATAAAATTTAGATTCCAAAACTTTCCATAATTTTACTAGCTGTTGATGCTATTGTCTTAGAATTTAAATAATCTGGATCTTGTATCTTTGCTTTTACATCTGCTATACGATCAGCACGAACATCAGGAGTTCCAGCTGCAACTTCATTCATAAAATACAATTCAGACATCTCTTTCGCTTCTTTCGAAATAGCTATGCTATCAGGTGCTGATGACAGTTCTTTAGTATCACTTATTTTTTTAGCATTCTGAATGTTTTTTAGAGGATCAATTCCTCCAAGCTTTTCAATAACCATATCTTAACCTGCCTCTATAATATTATCGGATAGTTTCCAAATAAGTTAAGCGTTTTTATTTGCAGAAATAAAAATTGCAAACTCTCCAAGTATTTTCTGTCTTTCTAAAAAAATATCGCGTACGTGTTCTGCAGTTCCTTCAACAATTTCTTCATGTATTTTTGTCAATTCTCTACCAACTACCACACGACGCTCTTTGTCTATATCGGCAATATCTATTAAAAGCTTAACAATTCTAAAAGGAGATTCATATAAAACTATTGCTCCTTCCATTTGCATTAATTCACGTAAACTTGAACGTCGTCTACCTTTTTTGGGTGATAAAAACCCAGCAAAACAAACAAGTTTTCCGCCAGGACCTGCAACACTTACCAAAGTAGCAAAAGCCGAAGCTCCCGGAATAGGTATTACTTCATGTCCTGCTTCTCGAACCATTTGAACTAAAACAGCCCCCGGATCACTAACCCCTGGAGTGCCTGCATCACTAGCAAAAGCTACATTTTTTCCAGCATCCATCTCTTTAATTATTCTAAGGGCTACTATACTTTCATTCTGAGATCGACAAGACACTAATGGCTTACGTATCTCAAAATGTGTCAATAATCGTAATGTATGACGAGTATCTTCCGCAGCAATGAGATCTACCGATTTAAAAGTTTCTATAGCTCTATAAGTTATATCACCAAGATTACCAATCGGTGTACCTACAATATATAATTTTGACACTATTTAAGTATACATGTTGTTTAGTTTTTCTGCAACTATACTTATGCCATGTATTTTCTTATATCATTCGTTTCAAAGAAATTGCAGAAGAATATGATTTTCTAACAAAAAAGTTTATATTAGTATTATGCATATAACAAATTTATTTTTAATTGGATTAGTTCTTGTTTTTCTATTTTTATTCTATTTTGCGTTTCGCTATTTTATAAAATTCTTTGTTAACGAAAAAGCTAAAAAACAAACTTTTAAACCAAAAGCAAAAAAAGTCCCTTGTCCCATTTGTAATTCGATTTTATATGGATCTGAAACAATATTTACTACTCTTTACAAGAGTAATAATAAAAAAGAACAGGTATGCATTATACATGGATGCCCCCACTGCTATCCAACGCCAGAACAAGGAATCAAACGTACGTGTCCTGTTTGTCATAAAGAACTTGGCAAAAATGATCACCTAGACGCATATTTATTTAATCATGAAAATAAGAAAAATCATTTGCACATAACAGGTTGCATTAAATGCGGAATTAAAAATTAAGTAAACCTTTCTATACAATGTAAATTAATTTTCAACTATCACCATAGCTAAAGACTATATACATTTCCTTGATTTTTTTTAAAAAGAGCTTAAGTCTTTATTTTTAAACCCGAAAATAAAGTATCGGTTAAAAAAACAGTCAATGTATTAATAAACCCAAGGAGATTAGCTATGGTTATAAATCACAACATGAGCGCAATGTTCGCTAACAGAACATTAGGGGTAACGACCTCTGCAACCCAAAAAAACATGGAAAAATTATCATCTGGAGAAAGAATAAATCGTGCAGGTGATGACGCTTCTGGACTAGCAGTTTCTGAGAAAATGCGTAGTCAGATTAGAGGTTTAAATCAAGCTTCTAAAAATGCCGAAAATGGTGTTTCTTTTTTGCAAACTACTGAAGGATATATACAAGAAACAAGTGACATTGTACAACGTATCCGTGAACTCGCTGTTCAAGCTTCAAATGGTATTTATTCTGCAGAAGATCGAATGCAAATTCAAGTTGAAGTATCTCAACTTGTTGCTGAAGTAGATAGAATTGCTAGCCAAGCACAGTTTAATGGACTAAATATGTTAACAGGTCGATTTGCTCGCCAAGAAGGAGAAAACTCAGTTACAGCTTCTATGTGGTTACATGTTGGTGCAAATATGGATCAACGAACACAAGTATTCATTGGTACAATGACGGCAAGTGCTCTCGGATTACGAAATGTGGGAGATGAAACAATAATGACCTTAGATACTCCTGACAACGCAAACCGTGCAATTGGGACATTGGATGAAGCTCTTACTAAAATCAATAAACAAAGAGCTGATATCGGAGCTTATGAAAACCGTCTTGCTAAAACCATAAATGGACTTAATAATGGCGCAGAGAATTTGACAGCTGCAGAAAGTACCATCCGTGATACAGATATGGCAAGTGAAATGGTTGAAATGACTAAAAATAATATTCTTAGCCAAGCTGGTACAGCTATGCTGTCTCAAGCAAATCAATCAACACAAGGGGTTCTTAGTTTATTACAAGGCTAATTTACTAGTATTATACTTTATAATATTGTTCTGCCTCGAAAAGAACGAGCTAAAGTAAGTTTATCAGCATATTCCAGATCTCCCCCAACAGGGAGTCCGGATGCTAATCTAGTAACTTTAATTTTTGTGTCAGCAAATATATGTTGTAAATAGAGGGCCGTAGTATCGCCTTCTACCGTAGGATTTGTCGCAATTATTAATTCAGTAATATCACCTTTGTGTACCCGATTGACCAGTTTATTAATTGTAAGCTGGTCAGGGCCTATCCCTTCCAACGGAGCAATTGCTCCACCTAAAACATGAAAAAGACCACTAAATTCATGTGAATTTTCTATTGTCTGAACATCTTGTGGTTGTTCTACAACACAAATAATATGTTTATCTCTTAACGGGCTTGTACAAATAGCGCATGGATCACTTTCTGTATATGCACCACAAATTGAACAGGTAGTTATTCTCTCATGTAAGGTCATTAATTCAGAAGCAAATTGTTTTAAAAATTTTTGGTCGCACTTTAGCAAACTATAAGCTATACGAGAAGCACTTTTTTTACCAATTCCCGGAAGACGAGAAAAACTATCTGTTAATTCATCAATTGCATTCATATATGACTATAATCCTAAATTTCCAAGCATGCCAGATAATCCTGGTATATTTAAGCCATCTACCATAGGGCCTAACTTTACTTTAATTTCATCTTGTACATTTTTTCTCGCTGCAGTGCTTGCCGCAACTATTAAATCTTGAAGCATTTGAACATCTCGTGGATCTACGGCAATTGGATCTATATATATGTCTGTCATTTCCATCTTACCATTAAAAGTAACTTTTACTATTCCACCACCAGCAGAACCTGTAGCAGATATAGTATCTAACTGTTCTTGGGCGTGCTTAGCTTGTTCTTGTATTTTAGACGCATTTTTCATAAATTCTAAAGGATTAATGTTCATTATCTTCTCCTTGTAACTTCTTAGTTTTATTTACGGAAGTAACACTCCCATTAAACACTTGGCATATATACTCTACCGTTTCAGGAATGTACTCTGTTTTTTTTTGTGTTTTTTTCAACTCTACATTAAATGTAACACTTTTTTCCCAAATGTGACTTAATAAATTATTTATTTCTTTATTCCATTCGGTAATTTGCTTTTTAGTAAATGGTTGTTCTATACTTGTTGTGATTATTGAACCCGAGACACTCCATTCACTAGTCTGCATAAGAGCTGCAGCAACAAGAGGACGTATTCTTCCATATTCTTTAATCGCAACATCTCGCAACTCTTGTATACTCAAAGTAGAATCAACAGTGATATCAGAAAAAACATCCTCGGTTTTTTTTATAGAGGAAGTTTCTTTTGCCGAAATAAAAGGCTTCTGTTCTGATTGGATTTTATTATTTGGCTCTTTTTTTTGAGTTTGTGCGGTAACTGGATTTAAGTCACCGCTATTAACAAAAGGGCGAGATAAATTCCTTTCATTTTGTTGCATTTGAGAAGGTCGCATCTGAGTTACAGTAGGAGTCACAGAATCAGATCCCGCGTTTAATAAATTTTTAGCCTGAGCTATTGCATTCTTCATATCTTTTGCTGAAACCCAATCAGTCAACCAACAAAGACGAGAAATATTTAGCTCTAATTCATAACGAGGATTAAGAGAATATCTTACATCTCTATAAAGTTGCAAAAAAAGAGAAAGAGCATGTTCAATTTGCACACAAGACCAGGCATCAATAACAGGTTTAGAAAATCTATTTGACGATTGACCTAATAAGCCCTCTTTTGTTATACCACTTTTAATAAGTAATAAATTTCGTAAATAATCTGTAATATTAGTAATGAATTGTTCAATAGAAACTCCCACTTCAAGGATTTCATCAATTAATTCGAGTGCTTTTGACGTATTTCCAGTTATACATACTTCGCAAAGATTATTAAGTTGTTCAACACCAGTAATTCCGAGTTTTTCACGAATTTTATCAAAAGTAATATACCCATTACTAAAGGCTGCAACTTGGTCTAATAAAGTATATGCATCACGAAAACTACCTGTAGACTCACGAGATATCCAATAAAGAGCCTCTTCATCAGCTTTAATACCCATTTCCACTACAGTTTTAGTTAATAAATCTTTTATTTGTTCTACGGAACCAAGCCTAAAATTAAATTGCTGGCAACGACTTTTTATAGTTGCTGGAACTTTATGTATTTCTGTTGTTGCAAAAATAAAAATTACGTATGGAGGGGGTTCTTCTATTGTTTTTAAAAGAGCGTTAAATGCACTTGTAGATAACATGTGCACTTCGTCTATTATGTAGATTTTATATTTACATGAATTTGGAGGAAAAAGAATCTCATCTTTTATTTGTCTAACATCATTAACAGACGTGTTTGATGCACCATCGATTTCTATCACGTCCATACAAGAGCCTTTTGCAATCTCTTTACAAGCAATACATTCACCGCAAGGAGCTTGTTCAACACCTTTTTCACAGTTTAACATTTTTGCAAGGATACGAGCTGACGATGTTTTTCCACAACCTCGTGGTCCCGAAAACAGATATGCATGAGCTACTTTTCCACTTTTTATAGCGTTTTCAAGTGTCGCTACAACAAAATCCTGACCAACCAAATCCGAAAACTTTTGCGGACGAAGGCGTGTCGCTGTTACTTCATAAGCCATATTGTAAGAATAACGTAATTTATATAAAAAGAAAAGAGAATAAAACTGTTCTAAAATAAATAGGACTTATTATCCTACCATCCTCCTGAAGCACCGCCGCCGCCAAAACTACCGCCACCGCCGCCAGAAAAACCACCGAAACTACTACTTCCGCCACCACTGCCGAGACCTCCCCCGCCTCGTGGTCCACGCGGGCCAAACATACTGTACAGTATATTTAACCAAATAATATCTTTAATAACCCTTCCAGTTGAGTCTCTTTTATATTTACCTGATTTAGCTCCACGATGTGACATGTTTACGAGCATTAAAATTAAAAACAAAATTAGTACAATTGCTGAAAACCCTGAGGAAGGGGCTGCACTTTCCGTTTCTGGAACGCTCGTTGCCAATTCTGTATCTACATATCCAGCATTTTCACCTACCACAACATTTGCTATAGTTTGCACCCCTGCTATAATTCCAGCACTATATTGACCATCTTGAAAATAAGGGGCAATAACTTTTCGTATAATTAATCCACTTTTTGCATCGGTTAAAGAACTTTCAAGCCCATAGCCAACCTCAATACGTATTTTTCGCTCATTCATTGCAACAAAAACAAGAACGCCATTGTCAGCATTTTTTTGTCCGAGTTGCCAGTTTTCAGCTACTGCCATTGAATAATCTTCTAAAGAATAGCCCTCTAAAGAGTTCACTGTATAGACAGCTATTTGTATACCAGTTTGTGTATCTAAATTTACTAAATACTGTTCAAGTTGGGCTCTTTCAGTTTCCGACATCACTTGTGCCGTATCCATTACCCATGCAGTTTGTGTAGGAACCTGAGGCTCTGCATAAAAAGGAATTGTAATAAAAAACAGACCCAAAAATATAACTAATAAAGTAGTCATATTTTTTCGAATTGTTTTTGATTTCATATTTATATAATCCATTTTATTCTCCAGATGGAAGAATAACCAGACCATCATTCAATTCGTTTGGATTTTCCTCTCGTGGGGGAAAATATTTAGCAAGCAAATTACCACATTTCTCAATGGTATTTACTACGGCTTCTCCTGCCGTTACTTTATTATTTTTATAATTAAATCCATTAACTAATCCTGCAGCCAAGGTATCCCATTCAAGTTGATCTATTTTTGATGAAATTCCAAAATCTGCTACAATACGTACTTCACGTTCTAAAAGCGAAATAAAAATTAAAATCCCTGAATTTTCTTTTGTAGCGTATACACCACTTTCTGTAAAATGACGAGCAGAACGATGTGTAACAGCAGAAGTTCTTGCGTCAACAGGAACAATAAATCTATCTATCGCAGGAATATTTACCAATAAGAAAACAAGACCGATTATAAGAACCAAAACAAGGCCAAAAAAACCAGGTAGATACCAAGCAGGGCATTTAGCCCATAAATGAGCAGATATCCAATTAACAATAGAATCTGAAAATGGTAACATCACACAAAAGACAATTATCCCAGCAGCAAGAGAAAAAAGTAATTCCCAAAACGAATAATCATGACTTGCAGGAGTTAATGCAATAGCAATCTCGCCATTTGTTTTTTTCTCGGCACTATTTACAGCTTTTTTTATATTATCTAAATCTGTCTCTGTTAAATGGGCACGTTTTAATACCTTTTCGATATACTTAGAACCAGTCATATAATCCTCCTAAAATTCTACTTTTGGGGCACTGTCTGCGCCTTCTTGAGATTCAAAATATTCCTTTTGCCTAAAACCACTCATATTTGCAATTATATTTTTAGGAAACATCCTTATGTATGTATTATAACTTTGAACTGTTTCATTAAATCTCTTTCGCTCTGTAGAAATCCGATTTTCAGTGCCCTCTAATTGATCTTGCAAAGTTAAAAATTGTTCATTTGCTTTTAATTCTGGATAATTTTCTGTTACAGAAAGCAACCTTGTTAATGCTCCACTTAAAGAAGCCTGTGCTTTTTGAAATCTTTCAAAAGCTTCTGGATCGTCAAGCAAATCAGAGCTCATTTCCATTACGCCACCAGCAGAAGCTCGAGCTTCAGCAACATCAGTAAACACAGAACTTTCATGTTCAGCATAACCTTTTACAGTTGATACAAGATTAGGTATTAAATCAAGACGACGTTGATATTGATTTTCAACCTGACTCCATGCAGATTTTACAGCTTCATCTTGTGAAACCATTGAATTATATGAATTAGAATAAAAACTACAACTTCCTATAATGAGAACTGCAATTACACCAATAACAATTATTAAGCTCTTTGTTCCGTTTTTCATTTTCCCTCCAGATTTAATATTAATATATGTAGAATATTGTCTAATAATACTAATAAAACCAGAATTTGTCCAAATTTTAATATTTAGTTTCTTTAAAAATCGACCCTCGAATACGTTTTATGTTTTGTGCCTGGCCAATTGACAGTATGACAATTTCATCCGAACTTTCAAGTCTAAAACGAACGAGTGCATCATCATTTTGTTTTTCTATAGAAAGAGGAGTTCCTAAAAATTCTGTGACTCCATCGATAGCAGCAGTTTCACTAACTGTAATTTTTAGGAAGCTTTTAGATAAGATCCCATGTTCTACAACATGAATCTTCCCCAAAAAATCCATTCCAGAGGCTTCATTTTTTTCTGGGCGAACAGAATCAGCTCTTAGTTGAGCTTCATTTACAATAACTTTTCTATTTATTCGAGATAAGAGAGCATCTGCTTGATCACTCTCAAAATCATATGTCTTAAGTTTAACTTTTAGAGAATCCATGAATTTTTTAACATTATTATCATTAAAGTTCTTTACACCTTTACCATCAGGAAGCCCTACATTTTCGTTTTTTTCTTGAACTTTATTTTGGTCTATTAAAGAAACTAGCGGAAAAGAAAAAGATTTAGATTCATATGGCATTTTTTTTACAGCACCAACAAAATCTAGACCTGCTTTGTTTATAATTTTAGAAGCTTCTTCATCATTTAAAAAATCTATTAAATATATCCCAGGAGCTAGTTCCTCTCTAATTCGTTTAGAAATTTCTGGAATATTTTTTATAGCGCCTTCTTTTTCAGTATCAACTCGTAATACATAGCCTTTATACAATGAGGCAGAAGAGTAACTTTTATACCAATCATCTAAAGAAAATTCTAAATTTTGCGGTATTTTATGTGCCAAAGTAGGTAATAAACTTTTTTTTATCTCTTCTGGTGTTTTTCCAGTATCAAAACATCTCATACACGCGTTGCGAGTAATTTTATATTCTGCAATTCCATCTAATCGCTGAATTTCCATGCATTCTGTTACATCCAACAGAGTCAAAAGAGAAAGTTTTTGTAAAATAGTAACAGAAAAACCAGCATTAATCACAATTGATCCTTGAAAAACATTTGATGTTTCATTTTGTACAATTGAACTATTTTTTGCCTTTTGTATTTCATTCACCCAAGAAGCACATCTATAAACATCATTTGATGATTCATTTTTGCCAACCCATTGTAACAACCCAAAAATATGCATAACAGAAACTAATTTTTGTAAATTGTCTGAATCATCATCTTCTTGTAAATTCTTTTTACTTTCGTTAGAACTATTAACACTTTCTTTTTCTAGTATAGTCAAAAAACGACTTTTTCGTCTTTTTGTTTCACGTGCAGTTCCTTTTTTTTGTAGTTGCAAATAAGCAGCTCTTACTAAGACTGCTTTTGTGAAAGATTTTTCACCTATACAGGCTAATAAATCACATACAAGTTGTGCTTTAACATGAAGAATATCTCGAGAACATCGTCCACAAGCTGCTGCACAAATATACGAAAATTGAGCTTCTTCAGTCATCGATGCAAAACTACGAAAGTTTTTTAGATCTGGGTTAAATTCACCTTCAGAGAGTTTTAAAAGATGTAAATTATACAAAGCCGTTGTCAAATATAAAAAAAACTCTGTATTGTGTATTTGTGGAAAAACTTCACGTATTTGAATAACTGTTTTCTTTTTAAAATCCCCACTCGCTTTACATAAATCTCTATGCAAAAAGATAAAAGAAATCCATCCTGCTAACAAAGAAGGTGATAATCGAGGTTCATTATTATTTGATCGTGATTTTGAAAAAGTATTAGCACCAACTACTTGTGAAGAAGGAATAAGAACATTCTTTGTTAATAAAGGATTTATAACAGAACGCAATAAAGGATTAATCTTAAATGAAAAAGCCACTTCATCTTTATATACTCTAAAAATAAGTAAACGCTCTTCAAGATTCATCAATCTCTCATATAATTCAGAAATTGAAAAATCAAATTCAAAAAATTGAGTTAACTTTTCGTGGGTTGGATTTGGAAGAGCATCAATAGATGCCAATATAAGGACATCTATTGGAGATAGTAACATTGCTATATTTTTTTTATTATCTTCATGCCGTAAAAATGCACTTAATTGTTCAATTAAATTTTGTTTATTGTATGGAGTCTTAATATCTCCCAAATACATACGCAACAATTCAAAAAAATGATGGTCTGGCATACGACTTAATGAATCTCGCCATTGCAATATATCATTTGTATAAGGGTTAGGAATCATTGTCACTCTCCAAATAATCTGGAATATCTTCTACAGCACTAACCATTCTGTATGTGTATCCTTGTTCTGCTAGGAACTTCTGCCTATTAGCTCCAAACTCTTCTTCAAGGGTACCACGTGTAATCAGCGTAATAAATCTGGACAACCTTTCTTTTGGTCGCAAGATACGACCAAGCCTTTGCGCTTCTTCTTGACGGCTTCCAAAAGTTCCTGAAACCTGAATGGCCATACTTGCATCTGGCAAATCAATTGCAAAATTTGCAACTTTAGATACAACAAGAACTCGCAATTCTCCATTACGAAATTTACCAAATATTTCATCTCGTTTAACATTTGGTGTTTTTCCGGTTATTATTGGTACTTTTAATCTATCTGAAATCTTATGGAGCTGATCTAAATATTGACCAATTACTAATATTTTATCTTTTGTATATCGATTTACTAATTTTTCGACTACATCAATTTTGAGTGAATTTTCACTTGCTATGCGTTGCTTTTTATGGGGAGTTGATATTGCATATTCAATTTCTTTTTCTTCGTCTAAATCGAGCCGAAGTTCTATGCATTCAGCTTCTGCAATCCATCCTGTAGCTTCAAGTTCTTTCCAAGGAACATCATATCGCTTTGGTCCAACCAGACTAAAAACATGACCTTGGCAACCATCTTCTCTTACAAGCGTCGCTGTTAAGCCTACTCGTCGCACAGCCTGAAGCTCTGCCGTAACTCTAAACACAGGAGCTGGCAACAGATGAACCTCATCATAGATAATAAGACCCCATGGATTATCACGAAAAATCTTAAAATGAGGATAAGGTCCTTCCGTCTTAGGACACCAAGTTAAAACCTGATACGTTGCAACTGTAACCGGTTTTATACACTTATGTTCTCCTGTATATTCTCCTATTTGATCAGCAGTTAGATTCGTTTTATCAATTAGCTCATCAATCCATTGGTGCACAGCAGAAATATTTGTTGTTAATATGAGAGTATTTGTTTTAAGCATATCCATAATTACCATACCAACAATAGTTTTTCCTGCACCACAAGGTAAAACTATTGTGCCAAATCCAGTTCCTGGACCTTTATCCCCAACAAGAGATTCTGCTGCCTCTTTTTGGTATGATCTTATTTTTAAAGGTTCATTATCACTTAAAGTTCTTGTTCGCAAAGAAACATCTAATGCCTCTCCCTCTTTTAGAGGTACTTCGTCTTTTACCGGCCACCCCAAAGAAAGCAGAGCTTGTTTTACCGTTCCCCTATTAGTAAGAAGTAATCTGAATCTCCATTCACACGGATCTCCGTTCTCGTTTTTTTTACATCCAATAGGCTCTAAATATTTTTGCATATTTTTTGTTGCACTTATTTCTTTATAGATAAGCATTTTATCTGTAATTAAATTTAAGTATTCTGCTTTATCTTCTTCTTTCACTGATAGAGGAGAGCAATCCTCGTCTGGAACGAGTCTAAGCCTACCAAAACGCATTGAAGTTTCTTCAATCCACATACAAACAGATTGAGGAACTTCAAACCGTGAAAATTCATGCAAAACATTTATTGCATCATCCGCAGTAAACCCAGCACTCCTTGCATTCCATAAAGAAAGAGCTGTCAATCTATATGTGTGTAAATGTTCCGGAGAACGTTCTAATTCAGCAAAGGGAATAAGCGCATTTCGACATTCTTCTGCTCGAGGCGCGTGGACATCAAGAAGAAGAGTCTTATCTGATTGAACCATTAATGGATTAAATTGAGGATTCTGCATAATCTACTATTTTAGATTGCAATTGATATTTCTTCAATACGTTAATTATTTTAGTGTCCAAAAAAGGAACGCGAAGCTGGTAGTTTAGCCCCAATATGATGCCATTTTACACAATCCTTTCCCGTATATATTTTTTCTGAATCACTATAAGAATCAGCAAAAGAAATTACCCATTTTGCAAACTCATCTCGAGATTCTATTCCTTTTTCAAGTAAAAGAACTTTATATGATTTTGATACACTTGCAGTAGCAGAAATATTTTCTGCAAAAGAACGAAAACCAGCCTGCGCTACTGATGTTAAGGTTGAAAAATGAGATATATTAGGACTAAGATGTGGATTTCGCATTGTGTCGGCAAAAGAATGTATTGGATTTAGCACAAAGCAAAGAAGTCCTTTTTTTGTCATTTCAAACCGCTTACAAAATTCATAGGTGAGATATTCAATAGAAAGTAACATCTCATCATTTGCTCGAGATATATTTTCAAGCGATAAACCTTCAAATTTTGAAACAAAATCTTCTGAATCAAAAAAAATAAAACCACAGTCTAAATTTTCGAATGAACTTTCTGCTTTTAATAACATTGAGCGAGCTGAAATAGGTGAATTTTTACACCATGGATAAGTAAGAGCTCCATTTTCTGGTGTTTTGGCTTCTTTTTTTTCAGATATCGAAACAAGTACATTTTTTTCAGCTTCAATGGCAGTTTGAACTAGAGCTACTGTCGCAGGATATTCATTTCCACTTATTATTACAGATTTAATCATGTAAAAAAGAATAACACAATCTAGTTGACTGTACCAGTCCCATAAGGTATTCTTTTTTGTATGAAAATTTGGATTAAATACTTAATTGGCTGTATTCTTGGTATAGTAATGGCACTTGTTTTTTCATTCGATTCCACTCAAGCGAATGAAGTTCTTAGTTTTTTTACAGAAATTTCTATTCGAGCTGGACGGTACATGGTATTACCCCTTGTATTTTTTAGTATGACTGTTGCAGTTTGTAAATTGTATGAGGCTAAAAAATTATTAAGTACTTCTTTGTATATAATTTTAATAAGTCTTTTTGTTACAGCACTTTTTGTAATTATAGGCATTCTTTCTGTTATTTTTGTTACACTTCCACGCATTCCAATTTCTGTAGAAAAAGTTTCTGGAACGGTTAGTCTTAATTTGATTGATAACATCTTAAAAATATTTCCGTATAATGGAATTGGCAGTTTGTTTGATGGTGCTTTTTTGCTTCCATTGTATGTGTTAGCAGGTTTTGCAGGCGCTGGATTTGCTTCTGACCGAACAAAATCAAAAGCTGCTTTTACTGTTTTTGATTCTCTTTCTAAAGTTTCTTACCAAATACTTTGTTTTTTTACAGATATTATTGCTGTAGGTATGGTTGCAATTACTTGCACATGGTCAATTAATTTCTTTGACATTATAATATCAGGAACATACAACGGTTTATTTATTTTGCTTTTAATAGATTTTATAATTACAGCAACAGTGATTTTACCACTAATTCTTCGACTAACCTGTAAAGAAATGCATCCTTACAAAGTTCTGTATGCATCTTTAACGTCCATTTTTGCTGCATTCTTTTCTGGTGATGCTAATTTTGCTCTACCTTTAAATATACGACATCTTCATGAAAGTCTAGGAGTACGCCGTAGTAGTGGAACTATTACTCTTCCTGTTTTTTCGACTTTTTTGCGGGCAGGCTCAGCATTAACAATTGTTATATCATTTGTAGTTGTTCTTAGATCGTATTCAAGTTTAAGTATTTCTTTTTTTGATATTTGTTGGATTGCAGTTATGGGATTTCTGTTTTCATTCTGCTTGGGAGCACTTCCCACAGGAGGAAGTTATGTTGCTCTTATTCTATTATTTAGTTCGTATGGACGTGGTTTTGAAGCAGGTTATTTGCTACTAAAACCAGCTGCTGGAATCATTTGTTCATTCGCAGCAGCTATGGATGCTCTTGTTGCAATGTTCTGTAGTTATCTTATTGCATACAAACAAAAATTAATCGTCCATAAAGAAATCAGATACTACATATAGTTACTTTTGAGCAAAATATTAAACGATTATCCCTTTAGTTGAAGGTATTTGACCTTTCCGTCGCTCATCAACTGTCACAGCTTCGCGAATGGCTCGACTTGCTGCTTTAAAAAGTCCTTCCATTTTATGGTGATCATTTCGGCCACGTAAAATATCAAGATGCAAATTGCATTGCGCATGGGAAACAAACCCTTGCCAAAAATCTTCAAAACAATCCGTCTGAAATGATTTACCATCTGAAACAAGTGGTATATTACTTAAATCTGCCTCACAAACTAAATACGGACGGCCACCAAAATCGACAGCAGCACGACAAAGACTTTCATCCATAGGATACAAACAAGAGCCACTTCTATAAATACCTGCACAGTTTCCAAGCGCTTTAATAAAACATTGTCCAAGAACTATTCCTGTATCTTCGATTAAATGGTGTTGGTCAACTTCTAAATCACCTTTTAATTCACCACTTAAATCGAACATACCGTGTTTACAAAAAGCACTAAGCATGTGATTAAAAAATCCTATAGGATTTTTTACTGAACATTTACCTGTCCCATCAAGATTAAGGGTTAGGGTTATCTGTGTTTCTGTTGTATCTCTTTTTATTGTTGCTATTCGTGCCATCTTTTTCTCCTGTTTTTTACCGTAATTGCACTTATCCTATGCAAGCACTTTACGTAAATCATATTCCAAAATATCTGTTGCACCTAATTTTTTAAGCTGTGGCAATAACACAGGAACTTCACCCTTAGATACAGCTACTTTAATCGCATATCCATCATTCCCATATAATGGAGAAACAGTAGGGCTACGCATAGCAGGAATCCCTTTGACTAATTGCTCGAAATTTTCTTTTGTAACATTCATTTCGAGCATCACCTTATCTCGAGCATCTAAAACTGCTTCAAAAAGCATTTTGAGTTCCATAATTTTTTGTTTTTTAGCGGGATCTTTCATTGCTTCTTTAGATGCAAACATTCGTGTAGAACTTGTCATAATTGTATCTACAATACGTAATCCGTTTTCTTTTAGAGTACGTCCTGTCGAAGTGTTATCAATAATCATATCAGCATCATCTGGTGGGAAAACTTCTGTTGCTCCATTTGTGTGCACTACAAGAGCGTTTATTTTTTGTTTATCAAGCCATCTTTGTGCAATTTTATCATATTCAGTTGCAACAATTACTCGTTTACTATATATAAAACTATCATCAATTTCATTTGGGACAGCAGCTATAAGGCGAACTTTATCAAATCCTAAATCTAGGATTTCTTCTACTTCTACACCTGTTTCTTCAACCCAATCACGTCCTGTAAACCCTACATCATGAGCTCCGAGTTCCAAAAGTTTGCCAATGTTTTGTGGTTTCATAACCTTTGCTTCAAGATCATCTTGGTTTACAGTTGGTCGATATGCACGATCTGGTAGAGAAATTTTAATTCCTGCTCCACTAAATAAGCTTACAACGTTTTCGTAAATTCTACCTTTTGGTAATAAGATTTTAAGTTTGTCCATAATTGTCTCCTAATTTTTAGCAATTAATAAAAAAAGCCGCTCCCTATTTCGCATATAAGCGAACAGGTTAGCGGCTTCATTTTATAGTGCTGTCTTTTACAGCTATAAAACTAACACATCCCCCATTCGGGTACTTTTATGAGAATGATGGATGTGTAGATGTAGTACTGCTTTATTCATTACAATATTATTAAAACAGAACAAGTAAGTTTTGTCAATAAATATGCTTTGCATTTTATTGACAACTTAATTTTTATTTGTTTGTGGGTAAAAAATTATTGCCGATATAGACTGCTTTTTAGTATATTTTATTTGGTCAGTTTTTTCTGACACATAAAAAACTATTTCAAATACAGGAGTTTTGCTAAACATTATGGCCAAACATCAATTTCAAACAGAAGTTAATCAACTTCTAAAACTTATTATTCATTCACTTTATTCTAACAAAGATATTTTTCTACGAGAAATTATTTCCAATGCATCTGATGCACTTGATAAACTAAAATACTTAACTGTATCTGATGATAATTACAAAACAATCAAGTTTGACGGTAAAATTGATTTATACTTTGATGAAGAGAAAAAAACAATTACTGTTCGTGATAACGGAATTGGTATGAACGAGGAAGATTTAAACGAAAATATTGGAACAATTGCTCGTTCTGGTACTAAAAACTTTTTAGCTAAACTCGAAGAAAATGCTGCAAAGAATTCTGATTTGATTGGACAGTTTGGGGTTGGGTTTTATTCCGCGTTTATGGCTGCAAGTAAGATTGAAGTTATTTCTCGTAAAGCAAATCAAAAAGATTTATTTAAATGGGCTAGTGAAGGTACAAACGACTATGATTTAGATAAAATTGATGCAACAAGTGAAGAAGCAAAAGCCTATGGTTTTGATGATGAATCATCTTCAGGTTCTGCAATTATAATGTATTTAAATAAAGATAGTGGTGAATATGCTTCTAGATGGAAGATAGAAGAACTAATTAAACGATATTCAGACCATATTGGATTCCCAATATTTTTGCATTATATTAAAACAGAATATGATGATAAAGGGAAAGAAACTGGTAAAAAACCAACCGTCGATCAGGTAAACTCTGCTAGTGCTTTATGGAAACAACAAAAAAGCACTTTAAAACCAAAAGATTATAACGAATTTTATAAAACTCTTTCTCACGATATGAACGATCCTCTTATGTATGTTCATACACATGCAGAAGGAACACAAGAATACACAACACTTTTTTATGTTCCAGAAAAAGCTCCATTTGATATGTACCAAGCAGACTATAAAAGTGGCATGAAATTGTATGTTAAACGAGTATTTATTACAGATGATGAAAAAGATCTTCTTCCATCTTATTTACGATTTGTAAGAGGTATTATTGATTCAGAAGACCTTCCTCTTAATGTAAGTCGTGAAATTTTGCAACAAAATCGTATTCTATCCAATATAAAAGAAGCTTCTGTAAAAAAACTTCTTGGTGAATTTAAGAAAATGGCCAAAGCTGCAGAAAAAGCCGAAAACGAGCTTATAACTGTCGAAGATGGTAAAGAATTATCCGATGCAGATAAGAAAAAGAATGAAAAAAATCAAGCTAAAATCAATAAATGGGAAACATTTGTTCGAGAGTATAACCGTCCTCTAAAAGAAGGTCTTTATTCGGATTTTGGACACCGAGATGACCTCTGTGAAATTATTCGATTTAAATCTACTGATAAAGAAGGAACTGGCGTTGATAAATGGACTAGCTTTGCTGACTATGTCGAAAGAATGAAAACAGGTCAAAAAGCAATTTATTATATTTCAGGCACGGATGAAGCACAATTGCGTAATTCTCCTCTTTTAGAAGCCTATAAAGCAAAAGGTTTTGAAGTTCTTATAATGTCAGATGAAGTAGATGACATTGTCATTCCAGCCCTTGCAAAATACAAAGAATGGGATTTAAAAGCAGTTAATCGTGCTGGTAGTGATGAAGAACTCGGTGTAGACAAAAAAGAAGCAGAAAAAAAAGCCGAAGAATTTAAACCTGTGGTAGAAAAGATTAAAAAGGCTTTAGGAGATAAGGTAAAAGACGTTGTTTTATCAAAGAGACTTTCTGATTCACCTTGCTGTATAGTTGTAGATGAAAATGATCCTTCTATTCAGATGGAAAGAATGATGAAAGCAATGGGTCAAGGAATGCCAGGAATGGAACTAAAACCAATTTTAGAAGTCAACGGCGACCATGCTCTTATAAAACAAATCGCTGATACAAGTGACGAAGAAACTATTGCTGATATTTCGGCCATTCTTTTAGACCAGGCTCTCTTAATTGGAGGAGCAGAACTAAAAGATCCTTCTGACTTTATAAAAAGAATGAATAAATTATTAGTTAAATAATTGTAGTTCTTTTCTACAAAATTTTATTATTAAAAACAGAAACCCCTAAACCTTTTGGTAATTAGGGGTTTTTTGTTCTATCTTGTCGAATAGGAACTCGACTTGCAGGTATAACTGTACTTGCTGGTTTTACGTGGACATCCTGGTCATCAAAAAATATATGTGCATTAAAAGCTTTTAGTACTTCCTTTTTATTTACTCCACCTAAAAAAAAAGCTTCGTCAACTTTTACACCCCAATGTCGTAGAGTAAAAATAACTCTTTTATGTGCAGGGCTATCACGAGAGGTTACAATAGCAATCTTTATTAGATTTGGATCTTTTTCTTTTATAAGCGAGATTGTACGTAAAAATTTAGCAAAAGGTCCTTCATGCAAATCATTGTATGCATTATCTTTTTCATGCTGTTGAAAAGCTTCTAACCCTTCGTCTTTAAATATTTTCTCGGATTCTGGAGAAAAAACTACCGCATCAGCATCAAATGCTATTCGTATTTGATTATTATCTGGTTCAAAATGTTTAGGATTATCATAAATTAATGCAGCAGCATAGCCATTATTTATTGCATCTTGAACGTCTTCTTCATTTTTTGATAAAAATAAATCAACATCAAAGGCACTTATATATTTTGCTATAGCTTCTCCCCCAGTGAAAGCAGCTCTAACTATATTAAGACCGTGAGAATCAATTGAATTAAAAACACGCAAACCTGTTTCTGGCGAATTTCGAGACATAACGATAACTTCGACAATTGGTTCTTCAAATTTATCATTTAATGAAAGCAACGCATTTACTAATGGAAAAGCTGTGCCAATTTTAAGAACATTATCTTCATGTTCTAGTTGAAATTTTGCATATTCTTCGACACCTTTTTCTTCAAAAATTCTATTTTCTGTCTCTAAATCAAAAAGAGCTCGTGAAGAAATAGCCACAACTAATTTTCTACTTAAATCATAACTCATTGATAAAATCCTTTAATAAACACTTATTATAGTATATCACAAACGAGTACATATATTTAAAGAAAAATTATTGAATATATTACAAAAATAAATTTTTAATTACATTTGCATACATTTTTCGTATAACATACCTTTTTATTTCTTGTTTAGCTGAAAGCTCTACCCCAATTTCAAGCTTTTTACTTATACAATCAAAATGACTAATTCTTTCAAACATCCTAAAGCCATTTTTAGCGCTAATAAGATTTATAATTTCATTTTCTAGTAGATCATGTATTTCAGTGGTCTTTAATAATTCATCATAAGTCGTATACGAAATCTCGTTTTTTTCTGCATATTCTTTAATTTCAATTTCGTCTGGAACTAAAAGAGCAGCTAAATGTCTTTGATCCTGTCCAACAACAATAGATTGAGAAATATATCTCGATTCATTTAATTTCATTTCGATTGGAAGAGGTTCAACATTTTCACCACCTCTTAAGACGATGGTGTCTTTAACTCGCCCCTTAAGAATTAATTCCCCGTTTATAGTTTTTAAACCAATATCTCCGGTATTAAACCATCCCTCTTTATTAATTACTTTACTGGTTAATTCTGGCTGCTTATAATATCCTTTCATAACGGTACCACCACGAACTTCAATAACCCCTTGTATTCCTGCAGGAAGTTCACGCCCCTTATTATCAAGAACTCTGACTTCAACACCTCGAATAGGAGCTCCAATTGTACCAAAAATGGGATTTTTAATTGGTCTAACAGAAATAACAGGTGCTGTTTCTGTTAATCCATACCCTTCAACAACACAAATCCCTACAGCCCAAAAAAACTCATCTACAGCCGGAGGAAGAGCCCCTCCTCCTGAAATTCCGGCCCTAAAAGAAGTACCTAATCGATCTCTAATCTTCGAAAATACTATTTTATCTCCAAGCTTATTAAAAGGCCAAAGTAAAATAAAAGGAATAAATAAAATCATCCAGTTTAAGATTAAATTATCTTCTTGAATACGAGCCTTTCTTCTAAATAAGATTCGTGTGATTCTTCTATAAAGTTTTCCAATAAACAAAAAAAGCTTAAAAGCAAAATATACCACTCCTCCTTGTTTTCGCATTGCACGAACAATACCTTCATATAAAGCTTCAAATACCCGAGGAACCGCAGGAAGCAATTGTGGATTTAGGTTTTTAAAATCTTCTAGCATTCTTTGTCCTACAGGCTTAGAATAACAAAGAGTTGCAGCTTGAATCATTACAACATACTCGCATAATCTTTCAAATGCATGCCATACAGGTAGAACTGATAAGGCTTTCTCGCCTGGGTTCAAATATATACGTTCTTGAAGTTCATCTAATTGCGTTATAAAATTACCGTGTGTTAACATTGCGCCTTTAGGTTGTCCCGTTGTTCCAGAAGTAAAAATTACACAAGCAAGATCGCTAGAATGACCCTTTGAACGTTCCTCTTCTACTTTATTATTATTTTGAGAACGAAAAATTTTTCCTTTTGCAAGAATAGTGTCATAGGTTAAAACTAGAAGTTTTTTTTCTTCACATTTTTTAACTGTTTCTTCTTTTATAGAATCTATAACAATTATTATTTTTAAATTATTTAGAGAATCTTTGATTCTTAATATTTTATTAACCTGATCATCATTTTCGAGAATAACTGTTTCGCATTCGGCAAAAGAAAGAATAAAAGTTAAATCCTTTTCATTAGCATCAGATCCTCTTGGAACATCTACCGCCCCAATAGTCATAATACCCATGCTAATATGTTGCCATTCAAATCTACTATCTGAAATAAGCCCAACCAATTGGCCACGTTGAACTCCGCATGATAATAAACCAGCTGCAAAATCAAGAGAAATTTGCTCTACATCTTGATAAGAAATATATGTATAATTTTTATTTTTGTTTTTATAACATTGGGCAGCAATTTTTGGATATTTTGCTGCCACTTCTGAAAACATCTTAGGCAGTGTTTCTGGTAAGGAGTTTACTGGGATATTCTTTTGATTTTTTGTTGGCATAAAATACCTCTTGAAATTGATTTACCGTCATTATGACATTCGTTGTCGACTATGTCATAATAGATTTTTAAAAGTATATACCATTACATATAAAATCTCAATATCACCTTTTTATGCTAATTAGGTCCATTCCAAGAAATTTACTTACCTAGACCTAATTAACACTGTAACATTCTTACTCTTCTTCTTTTTTAATAATCATGTTTGATTGTTTTGCAACTGCGTAGGTACAAATTAAATCTCCAGTTACATTATTCATTGTTTCGAACATATCCAAAATAGGATTAATTCCAAGAGCAAGTCCGACTATTATTGCAGTCTGATCTGTTCCTAATCCCATGTTTTGTAAGATAATAAATAGTAACATTAAAGAACCACCAGGGACTCCTCCAGCTCCAACTGAAGCTAATACAGTCGTTACAACCAATATAATTAAACCAGGTAGTCCTAAATTAATACCAAACATATTTGCGGCAAGAACAGCAAAAAATGGTAAATGTACGCAAACACCATCCATATTTATTGTGGCCCCTAAAGGTAAAGAAAAAGCACTAAGCGCAGGGTCTACATTTAAATTTTCATCAGAAATTTTCATTGAAACAGGAAGTGTTGCAGCACTACTTCGAGTAACAAAAGCTGTCAATGAGGCATCTTTAATCTTATTCATTATTTTATAAGGATTTGTTCGTGTAAATATCCCCACCATTATAGGATAACCAACAAAAATAAGTATTAATACACTTGCAATTACTCCAACCGCCAATTTTACGTACGGACCAAATAAAGCTGACCCATAATTTGCAAAATTACATGAAGTTAAAGCAAAAACACCTATTGGGGAATAAGCCAATATCCAATCTACCATTTTGAATGTTACTTCTTTACAGACTTCTATTAAATCTAAAGTTCCTGTTATCTTTGATCGTAACGACTCACTTGTTTTTTCACTGTCATATAATATTTTAATGCCTAAACCAAAAGCAATAGAAAAAACAATTATTGCAAGAAAAGAACCATTTGCAAGTGCTGCAAAAGGGTTTTGAAACATTCCAAGAAAGACATCGATTAATGCACTACTTGTAGAAGTAGTTGTTGCCGCTACTTTTGGTGTTTCTGACGCCGCTAAAGTTGACCATGCTGCCATTGAACTTCCTGCCCCTGGATTAAATACAAGCGCCAAAAAAGAACCTAAAATTGCAGCAACTAATGAGGTAGCAAAATACCAAATAATTACTTTCAGACCAATTTTACCAAATTGACCTGTTGGTAAAGAAGCAGCCCCTGTTATTAACGATAAAAAAATAACAGGCACAACAATCATCTTTAACATAGAAACAAAAACATTTCCAAACGGTGAAACCCATGTAATATAAGTAGTTACATCAATTCCACTTACCCAAAGAACAATTCCTAAAACTAGACCAACTATGAATGCTATCATTATTTGTAGCATTAAATTTTTTCTCATGCATATCTCCTATTTTATTGGTAAAATATTTTAGCATGATACAGTGTTTTTATGTTGTAAAATATTATTTTTTTTCTATTTTATTAGATGCAATACTAATGCACATTCCTTTAATTGTTTGTAAACGACTACTTTTCGTTAATTATGTTATAATTATTGTTAAATACAATGTTTGCTGAGGAACAAATGGTAAAATTAGAAAAGGTAAAAATTAAACAAAACTATAGTGTATCTATGTTCTTTAGTATTGCAATCCCAATCATGATTCAAGGATTAGTTTTTCAATTACAAAACATTGTTGATAAAGCTTTTTTAGGTAATCTAAAAACAGAATATCTTACCGCAATCGGAGTTACTCAATCTCCTTTTCATATGACCATGACTCTCATAATGGCTATTTCTACCGGCTTAAGCATTATTGTTGGACATCAATATGGTGCAAATAAAATGCAAAAGATGAAAGAATCTATAGCTTCTACTATTACTTATAGTATTATTTTTGCCTTAATCTTAATGTCTATATGGTTTATTTTTGGAGAAAAAATACTTATTCTATTAAATGTAGATAAATCTGTTTTGCCTTACGCATTAACGTATATTAAAATTATAGTTATGTACTTACCTTTTTTTGCAATTGATGGAACCTTACAAGGAGCGTTACAAGCCTTTGGTAAGACTCAACCAATCATGTATGCAGGAATAGTAAAAGTATTTCTTAATATTTTTTTAGATTGGGTATTAATATTTGGTAAGTTTGGATTGCCTCCCATGGGTATTGAAGGTGCTGCAATTGCAACACTTGCTGCAAATATTGCAACAAGTTGCATAGTAATCTTTTATTTTACTAACGCACAGGGATTACCAATTAAGATGCACCTTTCTCAGTTAATTGATTATAAATGGAAATTATATACACAAATTGCAGCTATAGGGTTACCCTCAGGAATGGAGTTTTTTCTATGGCATTTTGGGAACATAGTACTAATTAGTTTTCTAAACAAGATTGATATCATGGGTGTAGCGGTGTATGTACTTGTATCGACAATAAATGGATTTGTTATGATAATTTATCTAGGAATAGCAAAAACTTCTATGACTTTAATCGCACAACAATTAGGTGCGAAAGATTATGATAGCACTCGCCCTATTATAAAAAGAAGCATACTGTATAATCTTGTAGTAATTACTCTATTAGCCTTTTTAATTAAACTTTTTACAGTACCTATTCTAGAAATATTTACAAACGATAATCAATTAATTGGATTAGCACTACCGTTAATTATCTATATTCTTATAACCCTTTATCCAAAATCTATTAATGTAATTATAGGTCACGGAATACGGGCAACCGGAAACACTAGATGGATGTTGTACACACAAATTATTGGAACTGCTTTGGTCATAATCATGTCTTATGTATTAATAAATTTATTTAACTTTGGTCTTGCAGCAATTTTTATCACTGTTCTCGCAGATGAAACAGTGCGTGCTGTTATTAATACAATATATTTTTTATATATTACTAATAAAAAGAGAATCGCTACAAAAATTATAAGTGTTCAATAGTATTGTTTACTCATTTACAATTACAAACGCTTGTTTTTTGCGATTTACCTAAACAATTATTTTTTACAAACGGATTATTCATTTTCTTTCTCTTTATTAGTATACTTTAAATATTAAATAAAAACATTATATGAATTGCACACTAAGAAATCAAAAGGTATAATTTTATAAATGAAAGAAAAAAATGTCGATTTTAGCATTCTATTCCCACCAAATATGAACTTCGCATATTTTGATGGATTCGAAGATTTTCCTTTTCCCAATTATGATTCCTCCTGTAATTTAGTAGCTGCCTGGTGGTTAGCAGAAAGTTCTTTAATAGCCTACGAACACCCTGGATTTATTCATTTGGCAATGCGTCTTATTGGAGCAAACAATTATAAGTTTTTTTCTGGTATTATCACTCAAGCATTTGTATTTACTATTCAAAATAAATGTGTTGTATCTTTTCGTGGAACAGAAGTAAAACATATTAACGGAATAGCAGATTTAATGAGCGATGTTTCCTTTAAAATGGTAGATTTTTATAATAAAGGTCTTGTTCATAAAGGATTCAAATTAGCTTTTGAAGAAACTATGTCAGAAAAAGTAGGCTTATGGAAGTATGTTTATAAAATCATGGAACAAGAAAACATTGATGAATTACATTTTACTGGACACAGTTTAGGTGGTGCTATTGCAACACTCGCCTCTGCATATTTTGAAAATAAACCGCACATACTTACAACTTTTGGATCTCCACGAGTAGGGAATTATTTATTTGGAACACATGTAACTAAAAAACGATTTCAGTTTATTAATATCGGTGATCCTGTTCCTTTTCTTCCTCCTAATATTCTTGGAGTTCAGAAAGAAAATCTTTTTACTCATTGTGGTGATTTACTCCTTTTCGATCAAAATAGAAATCTTTCTCGAATTTCTGCAGAGAAAACTTCCAATATTTTAAATCTTCTAAAAAACAATGCAAAACATACTGTAACCAATGTAGCCAAGACAGCATTGACTTCGTTACTTAAAAAACCAGAAAATAAATCTATAAAAAATTTTACTCATTTTGTAAGAAAATCTAACTTAGATGCTCATTCGCCTGTCATTTATACAATTAATATTTGGAATTTTATAGCGCGCACTGGACGCAAAACAATATAAGACCTCTCACATTTTTTATGTTTTCTCGTTATACTAATATTATGGTAGATAATCAAAATAATAAAATAAACCACGGCTCAACTAAACAAAACTTTCAACGTTTGCAAGAAGAACAAATTGCACAAATTAAACAAGAGTTCTTAAATCTTAGTCGTCGCCCCTCCCTTTTGCTCCACTCATGTTGCGCTCCTTGTAGTTCTTATGTGATTGAATATCTAGCCCCTATTTTTGATATTACAATCTTTTACTATAATCCAAATATCTATCCTCCAGAAGAATTTGACATTCGTCTTAAAGAACAAAATACATTTATACAAACCTTTCCTTTAGCAAGTTCCGTCAAACTTGCTACCGTACCTTATGATCCACAAGAATTTTATACAGCAATTGATATTGCTAAAGAACCAGAGCTTGCAAATGAACCTGAACGAGGAATTCGTTGCAGTAGATGTTATCTTTTACGACTAGAACGTACAGCAAAATATGCACAAGAACACCATTTCGATTTTTTTACAACAACCCTTTCTATTAGTCCTTATAAAGATGCACTTAAATTGAATACATTAGGTAAAGAAATTGAAAATAAACTAGCTTTAGAAACAAAAGGGAAAAATACAGACACATTTATTTCTCGTTATTTATTTTCTGACTTTAAGAAAAAAAATGGCTATAAACGATCAACAGAAATTTCTAAAGCCTATAATATGTACAGACAAGATTACTGTGGATGTATATACTCAAAAATAAACACTGAAAAACAGCGAGAAAACAATGCAACAAAGAAAGATAGATAATCATATTACAGAAACAACAGCCGAACAAGTTTACACAAAAGCAGGTAATATTCGTGATGTATTACGTTATCTTAAAAAGTTTAAGAACTCACGAATTGTTATTCAATTGGATGACAAAGTAATTTATTCTCCATCTTTCCCAAGTATAATAAAAGATATTTGTTACATTCATGAAACTGGAATAAAAATTCTTATCGTCCCTGGAGCAAAAAATCGCATTGATGAAGTTCTTACTTCGTCAAATATTTCTTGGAAAACTCATAATGGGATACGAATTACCGATCCAGAAGAAATGTCATTAATTAAAATGGCTGCTTTTGATACTGCAAATATTACCATGACAGCACTTGCAGGTGAAGGGAAAACCGCACTTATTGGAAATTGGGTAAAAGCAAGGGCAAAAGGTATAATCAATGGTGTTAATTACGGTTCATCAGGAGAAATTGAACGATTAAACATTTCAGCTATTGAACGTGTTTTAGAAGAAAATTTTATTCCTATTTTCCCATGTGTTGGATGGAACTCTACTGGGATTGCCTATAATATTTTGTCGACTTCTTTAGCAACAGAACTTGCAATAAGACTTTCGTCCGAAAAGCTCTTTTTTGTCACCTCCGATATGCTCATTTCTAATACTTCAGCGGAAACTATTGCTGACTCTAAAATTCCCATTCCGGCAATGGATTTAACTGAAGTTAAATTATATATTTCACAATTAAAAAAAATTAGAAATGTTTCACGTGAAACAAATCAAGCAAAAGATTCACTTACTTGTAATTTAAAGTTACAGTTACTTACAAAAGCATATAATGCATGTCTGCAAGGTGTTACTCGAGTTCATATTATTAATGGATCTTTAGATGGAGCTTTACCTTGTGAAATCTTTAGTGGAATTGGCTCTGGAACAATGATTTATAAAAGTGACTATGGTGGCATTCGTAATATGCAAACAAATGATATACCAGATGTTCTTAATTTAATGCGACCTTTTATCGAAAAAGGAATTTTATTATATCGAAATGCAGAAACAATTAGTTCACAACTTAATGATTACATAGTATTTGAAATGGATGGAGGAATAAAAGCTTGTGCCTCCCTTCATATATACAAAGATATGCAAGCAGAAATAGCTGCTATAGCTGTTGATAAATCTATTTTTCACCTTGGTACAGGACCAAAATTAGTAAATTATTTAATAGCTCGAGCAAAAGAAAAAAACTGTTCTTCTGTATTTGTTTTAACTACACAAACCGCTGATTGGTTTTTACAACTTGGATTTAATGAAGACTCCATTGAATCGCTTCCTTTAGAACGCAAAAACAAATGGACTCCTCAAAGAGGAAGTAAAGTTTTTCGAATAAGTTTTAAATAAATTGTTTCACGTGAAACATATTTAAAATAATAAAGGCCGTTGATGTTTTTCAACGGCCTTTATTTATACTTTATTATTATGCATATTATTCACTATTACTTTTGCTTTTATCAAGGTTTTCATCAATAGACTCACTAGTTTTAGCTTCATTATCAACATCTTGAGCATCAATCTTATCAATTCCAATTACCATATCTGGTGGATTAATAGTTAAAACTCTTACTCCTTGTGTTGAACGCCCTTGAATACTAATTGTACTAGCACTTGCACGCAATGTTTTACCCTGACTAGTAATACACATTAATTCGTCTTCTTCACTTATAGTAATAGCACCAATAACTTTACCAGTTTTTTCATTTATAGAATAACCAATTTGGCCTTGTGTATTACGTGAATGAGTTGAATATTGTGAGAATTCTGTTCTTTTACCATATCCAAACTCTGTAAGTAAAAGCATTTTCTTATCATCTTCAACTCTAATAGCAGCAGTAAGAGAATCTCCTTGTGCAAGTCGTAAACCACCTACACCATGAGAACTTCTTCCCATCGGTCTAACTTGAGCCTCATTCATACGAAGAGCTTTACCGTTCTTTGAAAACAATAATAAATCATCACTACCAGAAGTTAGTAATGCAGAAACGACTTTATCACCCTCATCCAAATTAATAGCAAAAATACCACGCGTTTTAGCATTTCTAAAATCATAGGTTTTAACTTTTTTAACTACTGCTTTTTGAGTAGCCATAAAAATAAATTCATTTTCAGAAAAATCTTTAAGATTTACAACTGTAGCTATTTTTTCGTCTGAACTAATTTGTAAAAGGCCTTTAATATGAGCTCCACGAGAAGTACGACTAGATTCTGGTATTTCATGCACTTTAATCCAATAAGCTTTTCCCTCATTAGAAATAAACATAAGATAATCATGAGTAGAAGCAATAAATATTTGTTTTACATAATCTTCATCAACAAGTTTTGCAGAATTAGAACCTTTTCCACCCTTCCCTTGATTTTTATACGATGTAATCGGTATACGTTTAATATACCCAAGACGAGATATTAAAATAACCATATCTTCTTCTTTAATTAAATCTTCAACATCAATTTTTTCTATTTCATCGGGAACAATATCGGTTTTTCTTTTATCACCAAATTTATCTACAAGTTCAAGCGTTTCTGTTTTAACAATTTTTAATATTTTTTCTGGGTGAGCAAGAAGATCCTTACATTTTTCAATAAAAATTTCGAGTTCTTCTAATTCTTTTTTAAGTGTTTCTATTTCTAAAGAAGTCAAGCGTTTTAATTGCATGTCAACAATTGCTTGAGATTGAATCTCATCAAACTCGAAACGTGATATTAAAGCATTTTTAGCAGCTTGAGTATCCCGCGATGAACGGATAATTTGAATAACTTCATCAATATTATTAATAGCAATTATTAACGCTCTTAAAATATGAGCTCTTGCTTCTGCTTTCTTTAATTCAAACTGAATACGGCGAGTAATTACAATTTCTCTATGATCAACAAAATATTTAATCATTTGTTTTAGATTTAAAACTTGTGGTCGACCATTTACTAAAGCAAGATTAATTACTCCAAAGGAAGATTGTAATTGGGTTTTAGAAAACAACTGATTTAATACAACTTTTGCAATTGCACTTTTTTTAAGACCTATTACTATTCGCAATCCAGTACGATCAGAACTTTCATCATTAATAGAAGAGATTCCTTCAATTTGTTTATCTCTAGCAAGAGCACCAATTTTTTCACAAAGAGTGGTTGTGTTTACCTGATAAGGAACTTCTGTAAAAATTATTTTTTCTTTACCTTTATCCTCAGTTTCAATTGTAAAACGACCACGAATAATAATTTTTCCACGACCAGTATGATACGCTCGTTTTATACCATTGTGTCCATAAATAATACCACCAGTAGGAAAATCTGGTCCAGAAATATATGTTTCTAATTCATCTATCGTGATATTAGGATTATCTACATAAGCAGCAATTGCTTGCCCTACTTCTGTAAGATTATGTGGTGGCATATTTGTTGCCATACCAACAGCTATTCCCGATCCACCATTGCATAATAAGAATGGAAATTTACCAGGCAAAACAGTTGGTTCTTGAGTGCTTTCATCAAAGTTAGGAATAAAATCAACAGTATCTTTTTTTATATCTTCTACCATTGTTTCGGCTAATTTAGCCATTTTTGCTTCTGTATAACGATAAGCTGCTGGAGGATCACCAGCAATAGTACCAAAATTTCCCTGAGGAGTTATAACTGTATATCTTTGAGAAAAATCTTGACCTAATCTAACAAGAGCATCATATACAGATGCATCACCATGTGGATGATAACTACCAAGTACATCTCCAACAATCTTTGCACACTTACGGGTAGGACCAGAATTTCTAAGTCCTTTTTCTTCCATTGAATATAAAATACGTCTATGAACTGGTTTTAATCCATCACGAACATCAGGAAGTGCACGGCTTACAATAACTGACATTGAATAATCAATATAAGCTTTTTTCATTTCCTGTTCGATTGGCATTGGTATTAAAACACCACCTGCTTCAGTTTTTATTTCTTCCATTTATAAATCTCCCAGTTAAAGGAATAACTAAATCTTAAATTTTATAACTGTTAAACATCCAAAGTTGCATAAACAGCATTTTCTTCAATAAATTTACGACGTGGCTCAACTTCTTCACCCATCAGAGTTGTAAACATTTTATCTGCTTCTACAGCATCCGGAATAGAAACTCTCATCATTCGTCGTTTAGATGGATCCATGGTCGTCTCCCATAATTGATTTCCATCCATTTCACCAAGACCTTTATAGCGTTGAACGGATGCTTTATCCTTTTCATCTCCTAAGGTTTGTAGAATAGCAATTCTTTCTTCATCAGAATAAACATACCATTCTTTCTTTTTCAGAGTGATTTTATATAAAGGAGGCATGGCTAAATAAACAAATCCTTTTTCAAGTAAAGGTGTCATATATCTAAAAAAGAAAGTAAGTAATAATGTTCGTATATGAGATCCATCAACATCTGCATCTGCCATTATAATTATTTTGTGATATCGTAATTTATCTGTATTAAAATCGGCACCTATTCCAGCACCTAATGATGCAATTACTGGTTGAAGTTTTTCGTTATTTATAACTTTATCTACACGTGTTTTTTCAACATTAAGCATTTTGCCCCAAAGTGGTAAAATAGCTTGAGTTTTGCTATCCCGACCTTTCTTTGCAGAACCTCCTGCCGAGTCTCCTTCCACTATATATACTTCACATTCACTAGGATTTTTTGACGAACAATCAGAAAGCTTACCAGGTAATCCAAAACTATCTAATCCACTCTTTCTACGTGTTGCATCTTTTGCTTTTCTTGCAGCAATTCGAGCTTTTGCTTCTGCAATACATTTTTCTAAAATACTTTCGATAACTTTAGGATTTTGCTCAAAATATAATGTTAAATATTCATTAACAACTGAATCAACAATACCTTTTACTTCACTATTCCCTAATTTTTCTTTTGTTTGACCTTCAAACTGAGGATCAGGAACTTTAGTAGAAAGAACAGCCGTTAATCCAGCTCTAACATCATCTCCAATTAATTTTTCATCCTTAAACATTTTTTTTTGCAATTTTGGATTTTTATCCAAAAACTTATTCATAACTCGGGTGAGTGCAGTTTTAAAACCTTCAACATGAGTACCACCTTCACGAGTATGAATATCATTTACAAACGGAAGTATATTTTCTGAATAGCCATTATTATATTGGATAGCAACTTCAACTTGAATGTCATCTTTAGTTCCTTCGATAAACAATGGCTCTGCAGGAATAACTTTTTTATTTTCGTTTAAATATGAAACAAAATGTTTAATACCACCATCAAATTTAAGAACAGTTTCTTTAGGTTCTTCTAAACGCTCATCACGAAAAATAATTGTAATGCCACTATTTAAAAATGCAAGTTCGCGAAGTCTATTTAAAAGTACTTCATAATTATATTCAGTAGTTTCTTTGAAAATAGTATCATCTGCTTGCCAACGAATTGTTGTTCCTTGCTTATCAGTAGACCCTAACTCTATTAATTTACTTTTAGTTTTACCGCATTCAAAATTCATGCGATACAATTTATTGTTTAAAGCAACTGTTGCTTCAAGATGTTTTGATAACGCATTTACACACGACACACCAACACCATGAAGGCCTCCAGAGACTTTATAGGAGCCTTTATCAAATTTGCCCCCTGCATGAAGCCTAGTTAGAACTAATTCTAAAGCGGGGATACCTTCAGTTGGATGCATATCAACTGGTATACCTCGCCCGTTGTCTTCGACTCTCGCATAGCCGTTTTTTTCGAGAGCAACAGTAATTTGATCACATTGACCTGCCATTGCTTCATCAATAGAATTGTCAACTACTTCATATATAAGATGATGAAGTCCGTTAGGACCAGTAGAACCGATATACATCCCTGGGCGTTTACGAACAGCCTCAAGTCCTTTTAAAACCTGTATATTAGTTGCGGAATATGTGGAATTCATGGATAACCCTTAAATTTGTGAAGATTTTTTTTTAATTACTTCACCTTAGGAAAGATAAATAATTATATCTGTATTGCTAAAAAAAGTAAAGGCGAGTTATAATGTGTCACTATGGCAGATTGGAATTATAAAGTATTTTTAGACGAAGCTCTATCGCAAATTCACGAAAGTTTTAAAAGTGAAAAACGTGAACAAGAATTTCTTATGTGGTTCAAAGTTCAATATGAAGAATCGACAGAAAACTCAATTATTATATCATTACCTTCAAAATTTATTACAGATCAATTTAAAAGACGTAATTATTATAAACTATTAATTTCTAAAATAAAAGAAATTTCTGGACAAGATTTATTTATTGAAATGATTGTTAAACCTCTTTCTAGTACTATTTCTACAGAAAATAAAAAAAATGTATATGTTAGCAACTCATTACAAAAAACAGTAAATGAAAATGTTTATTCTTCACCTCAAAATAAACAAACAAAAGAATATCCTATCAAAAAAAAACAACATCCTCTATTAAAAGAAGAATATACATTTAAATCTTTTGTAATTGGAGATAATAATTCCTTTGCTTATAATGCAGCAAAAGCAATTTCTAAAAACCCAGGTAAAGCATATAATCCTATGCTTATTTATGGTGGAGTTGGATTAGGCAAAACTCACCTTATGGAAGCAATAGGTAATGAAATATATGAAACTACAGATATTCCAGATTCTAAAATTATTTATATTACTGCAGAAAATTTTACAAATGAATTTATTAGATCTATAAAAGGATCAGATAGAAATGCAGCACAAAGTTTTAAAAATAAATATAGAAATGCTGATGTACTTTTAATTGATGATATTCATTTTTTAGAAAGTAAAGACGGAACACAAGAAGAGCTCTTTCATACCTTTAATGCATTATATGATGCGAAAAAACAAATTATATTTACCTGTGATCGCCCAGTATCAGAATTAAAAAAATTATCTGACAGATTACGTTCTAGATTTGTTAGAGGATTAAATGTAGATCTTCAACCACCAAACTATGAAACACGACATGCAATTTTAGAAAAAAAACTAACATCTTTAGGTAAACAAATTCCAAATGATGTTATAGATTTAATTGCTCAAAATATTGCGACTAATGTACGAGATTTAGAAGCTTGTTTAACAAAAATAATTGCATATACAGACTTAGTAGGAAAAGAAGTAACTCTTGAAATAGCTCAACAACAATTGAGGGATACCTTTAGTTCCCCCAAACAAGCAAATATAAGCGTAGACAATATTCAACGAGTAGTAGCAGATTACTTTAATATATCAATATCAGATTTAAAAGGTAAAAAAAGAACTCGAAATGTTACACTTCCACGACAGTTAGCCATGTATATATCAAGAGAACTAACTGAATATTCAACAACAGAACTTGGAATTGAATTTGGAGGTAGAGATCATTCTACAGTCATGCATTCATGTCAAAAGATAGAAGAACTTCTTAGATCCGATTCTACTTTAGAATCTACTTTACAAACCTTAATGAGAGCGGTAAAAGATTATAAAAAGTAATATATTTTCTAATTGTGTAAAATGTGTTACTATACTGTTAATACATTAGTAAAAATAGTTATGATTGTTAATATTGTGTATAAAATTTTAATAAAATGCATTAGTTCTTAACAATATATTTATTTATATTATAAAGGTTTATATAACTTATACAGTTTTACACAACCCTTATTATTACTATTACTATTATATTTAAATATATATAGATATAACCTGGAGGAAAAAATGAAATTTATTTTTGATAAAGATGCAATGCTAAAAGAGATTGCAATAGCACAAGAAATCATAGCAACTAAAAATGCACTTTCTATTTTATCTAATGTTTTTTTAATTGCAGAAAATGACACTTTAACTATTAAAGCAACAGATATAAAAGTAAACTTTGTAACTCAAATTCCTATTGAAGTTGAAGAAGAAGGTTCTACAACTGTATTTTGTGATAAATTTATAAGTATACTTAATTCATTACCTTCAGGAGAAGTTGAATTCAATCAATCAAATACAAACATAAAAATTAAACCAACTACAAAAAAAGTACAATTTACTCTTAAAAGTATGGCTACAGATAAATTTCCTGAATTTGCATCCGAAGAAAATATTTCTTATTTTGATATTCCAGCAAAAGAATTTAAAGATATGGTAACTCAGACAATATTTGCTGTTTCAGATGATGAAACAAGATTCTTTATGAATGGTGTCTATTTTGAAAAAAAAGATGATAATCTTATTCTAGTAGCAACAGATGGTCGTCGTTTAGCTTTTATTTCAAAACCAGTTTTTCAAGGTATTGATACTTTTGAACCAGCTATAGTTCCTCCTAAAATTTTATCTAGTATATTAAAACATGCCTCTTCAGAAGGTAATATTTCAATTGCAATTATAGAAAAAATGATATTTTTTAAATTTGACTCTTATAGTTTCTCATCAGTCCTCATAGATGGACAATTTCCAAATTATTCTAGAGTTATACCAGAAGCCCAAGATCATCATTTTATGCTTAATCGCCAAGAATTACTTGAAGCTCTAAAACGTGTTGGCTTGTTAGTAGAACAAAAATCCCGTCGAATTTATTTTGGATTATCTGATGGAATGCTTACAATTACATCACAAGAAAGTGATATTGGTACAGCAAAAGAAGAAATTCCATGTGAATATTCTGGTGATGAAATTACTATTGCAATGAACTTATTGTATTTATTAGAACCTCTAAAAGTAATAAATTCAGATCAAATAAAATTTGAATTTACAGAGGCTATGAAAGCTGTAACTTTAAAACCAAATCCTGAATCAGATTTTTTACATATAATTATGCCAATGCAAATGGAATAATTATTTAAAATGCCTTTTCTTTCTTTATCTTTTACTAATTATAGAAATCTCGAAGATAAAGCTATAGATTTATTAGCAAACGAAGTATTTTTTATAGGCGAAAATGGACAAGGCAAAAGTAATTTACTAGAAGCTCTCTATATTTCAGCCTATGGTTCTTCTTTTAGAACTCGTATAGAAAATGAAATTGTAAAAAATAATCATACAGATTATTCTATACGAGCACTCTATAAACAATCAAATGAAAAAACAGATTCTATAAATGTTACATGGAAAAGTGGAAAAAAACAAATTCGTAAAAATGCAAAAATCATAAAAGACAGAAAAGAAATAATAAATACAATTCCTTGTGTACTTTTTTCACATGATGATTTAGATTTTGCAATTGGAGCTCCTGAACGACGACGATTTTTTATTGACCAGTCATTATCGATGTATGATATCTTATATGTTGATATTACCCGTAAATATAACAAAATTCTAAAAAGCCGTAATTCTATTTTAAAAAATGAAAATGCAGATTTACAAATGCTTTCTGTTTATGACTCAGAATTGATTCAAACTGGAATACAAATAGTCAAAAAACGTAATGCTGCAATTTTACAATTTAATACAATTTATCCACATTTGTATGAAGAAATAACTGGAATTAAAAATGTAAGTATTAAATATGATTCTTCTTGGAAGAATAAATCCGAAAGTGAAATTAACGATTTATTAATTTCTAAAAGAGAAGTGGATAAAGTAATGCATACAACAATGAGTGGTCCTCATCGTGATCGAATAAAATTTATAAAAGACAAAAAACCATTTATATCTACAGCATCTACTGGACAACAACGCTTAGCTGCATTACTGTTAAGAATATGTCAGGCTATTCATTATAGTGAAATTACAAATAAAAAACCTGTTTTACTAATGGATGATGTATTATTAGAATTAGATCCTGATAAAAGACAAAAAATAACGGCTCTATTACCTGAATATGATCAATTATTTTGTACTTTTTTACCAGGTGAACCATATGAACGTTATAAACACTCGGAAACACGAATTTATACCATTGAAGAAGGAATGTGGAATGAAGTTACCAGTGGACTATAGTTCTGCAGCAGAATTACTTACTAATGTTTTTGATAATATCGATTCTGCTCAAATGAAAAAAACAAATTCTGTTGTAAATGCTTGGAAAAACATAGTTTCAAAAATAAAACCTGATGGAGAAAAATTAGCAGCGCATAGCCGTATAATTGATTTAAAAAATAATATTCTTTTAGTAGAAACAGATCATCCAGGATGGACACAGCTTTTACAAATGCGACGTTCGTATATATTAAAAGGTTTAAAATTACAATTTCCAGATTTAGAAATATCTACTATTGGTTTTAAACTTAAAGGTGATAATTTTGAAACTACAGATAGTCAAAAAAAACCATCTTTTGAATCAATGGATAAAGTTATTACAGAAAGAGTTAAAGATTCAGATAAATATACCAAAAAGTATATAAAAAATGATAATGTAAATAAAAAACAAGAAATAAACCCTGAATTACAAAAATGTCTTGATAAATTACGAAATAGTATATTGACCAATCATTAATATTTATGGTAATTTAACAAACCAATATACAATACTATTAAAATTAAAAGAATTTGTTCTAAGCAAATTCTGTATTATAAGGAGACATGTTCATGAAACGGACATTTCAACCAAGTAGAACTAAACGTACAAGAAAATTTGGATTTCGTTCTTTAATGAAGACTCATGGTGGTCGAATGATATTAAAAAGACGAAGAGCTAAAGGTCGCTCAAAACTATCAGTTTCTGACGAAAAAAAACCATATTAATCTGTAGTCTTTAAAGAGGTATGAACCTTGAATAAAACTGGACGTTTTAGTCGTGATGAAAGGATTAAACGTTCTGCAGATATTCAGAATCTGTTTAAAAAGGGAAAACGTTATAGTACAAAAGGAGCAAAACTTTTTGTGCTAAAAAACGACAAGCAATTTAATCGTATTGGATTTGCAATTCCCCGCGGTTATGGTAATGCTGTAGAACGCAATCTCAGCAAAAGGTATAGCCGTGAAGTATACCGATATTATAAGACACACTTGAACACTGGATATGATTTATTATTACTTATATATCCAGGAAATGATTCGTTCCGCACGCGGTGTGCCCAATTTAGTAAACTGTGCGAAAAGTCTAATCTTGCAATAGAAAAATTAGTATGAAAATAACACCATCGTTTATTATATGCAAAATTATTAGGTTTTATCAGTTAAATATCTCACCTCTTTTTCCTCCTAGTTGCAGATTTTATCCAACTTGCTCAAGTTATTCACTTGAAGCTATAAAAAAATACGGAGCCATTAAAGGATTATGGTTGGCAATAAAACGTATCATACGTTGTAACCCATTTTGCCATGGAGGCTATGATCCTGTTCCGTAATCTCTAAATACAGGAAAATTTTATGGAAAAGAATACTGTATGGGCAATCTTACTTTCTGCCATTGTGCTTGGTGCATTTATGTGGATTCAAACTACATATTTTCCAACTGAAGTAGCTACTGAAAGTGAAACCCCAATCGAATCAGTAATTGAAGAAGAAAAAAATCAGCCAAACAATACTACTGAAATACTTTCAACAGCAATTGAAAAAGCTGATGAAAGTACAGAAATGCCTCTTGATGAAAGTGATGTAAAAGAAGAAAATTTTACTATTACTACCGATTATGTGAAAGTTGTTTTTACAAATCGCGGAGGAGATATAATTGATTATCAGTTATTAAAACACAAAGATGGCGAAGAATTTGTTCAAATGGCAGATAATATTAATGAAGCTAATAGAGCTTTTTCTTTAGCTTTTGGGACTGAAGATAATTCAATTATAAATGAAATATTTAATGCTAAAATAATTAACGATCCTGATCCTACAATTCTTGGAGATAAGGGAATAGGATTTTATAAAGCTTTTAAAATTAAAAATTCTGATGGAACAGAAAGTAATTTTATTTTAGTAAAAGAATATACTTTTCACCAAGATGAATATTTATTTAAATTAGATATTCATATTGAACCAGCAGAAAACTATGTTGGTATTAATTATAATAATAGTTCATATACATTACGTGGTTCTCCACAAATAGGTCCATACTGGGATAAATCTGCTGATCGATATGAAAATAGAACTTTTATGTCGTATACAGATGGAAAACAAAAGAAAAAGACTCTCGGTGAAGGTAAATCTGAAATATATGGTAATTCCTTTACTTGGACAGGTATTGCTAATAAATATTTTGTAGAATTAATTGTTCCTTCAGATACAACAACTATTTCGCATTCTACATATTCTACAAAAATAGAAGTTGATGATTATGCAAATGCTCAGGTAAAAGTTACTAGAAATCCATTAAAAACGAATGCTGCAAATTCTGATACTTATTATATATATGTAGGCCCTAGAACAAATAATACCCTCAAAAAATATAATAGTGCTTCTAATAATTCATGGGGCGTTTCTAATTTGCATCTTGATGATGCTTTAAGAACCTCAGGTATTCTTACTTGGTTAGAAGTTATATTAAAATGGTTTATGGAAATATTGTATAAAGTTATTCCTAACTGGGGTGTATCTATTATTTTGATGACAATTATATTCCGTATATTTATGTTTCCTTTGACAAAAAAACAATCAGAGGGTACAGTAAAAATGCAAGAATTGCAGCCTCAAATAAAAGAATTACAAGCTAAATATAAAGATAATCCAAAAAAATTAAACGAAGAAACAGCAAAATTTTATAAACAAACTGGTTATAATCCTATGTCAGGTTGTTTACCATTGCTTATTCAATTTCCAATAATTATAGCGATGTATAATTTGTTTAATAATTATTTTGATTTTCGTGGAGCAATGTTTATTCCTGGTTGGATTCCAGATTTATCTAATCCAGATTTAGTTGCTACTTTTGGTTTTAATATTCCATTTTTAGGAAATGAATTACATTTACTACCAATAATTTATGTAGCTACACAAATTTTATCTATGAAATTTACCCAGACACAAAATACAGCTGGATCTTCTGGTTCTTCTATGAAAATAATGATGTATGGTATGCCATTAATGTTCTTCTTTATTTTTTACAATGCTCCTGCTGGACTACTTATTTATTGGATATTAAGTAATGTACTTATGACAATTCAACAAGCAATAATAAATGGTTTTGTTCATGGAAAAGAAAAAAAAGAAGAAGGTGTTGCTGTTCCAAAAAAAGAGGTAAGACTACCTCCAAGTGCTAAAAAAATGCAAGAAAGCAAAAAAAAAGCAGCATCAAGAAAAAAAAATAAACGATAAGACAAAATTTACATATAAAATGTAGCAAAAAATTTATACGCGAGGTGCGTTTATGAAATATGAATATGAAGGAAAAACAGAAAAAGAAGCTATAGAAATTGCAGCTTCAGAACTTAATTTAGAAAGAGATCAATTTGATGTTGAAATTCTTGAGACACAAAAAAATACTTTATTTAAAAAAGGCTATGTGAAAATTAGAGTTCACACCCAAGATGAAGATAACGTTAAAAAAGAAAATGTAAATGAAGCTCCTAAAAGATTATTTGCAGATCCTCTTCCAAAAAATGAATTTGAAAAACAAATAATTGATTATGTAGCATCATTAGTTAGAAAAATGGGGTATGAAACTTCTGTAGAAATTCAATTTAGAGAAGATCATAAGATAGGTATAAAATTAAATAGTAATAATTCTTCTATTTTAATTGGTCGCAAAGGTAAAAATATAGATGCCCTTCAACTTTTAACTAATGTATATGCAAGTAGAATTGGTGGACAAGATATACGTGTAATTCTTGATACAGAAAATTATCGTATACGTCGGGAAGAATCTCTAGTTAGACTTGCATATAATACAGCAGATGAAGTTCGAATTAACAAACGATCTGTTTTGTTAGAACCTATGAATCCATTTGAAAGAAGACTTATACATACAACCTTAAATGATATTAGTGATGTAGAAACAAAAAGTGATGGAGATGGTTTATATAAACAAGTACGGGTTATTTATAAGGGTATTAAATAAATGAACGTAAAAAAAATATCAGCTATTTTTATTATAATTTCAAGTTTATTAAGTTTTGTTGGATGTAATGAAACAAAGGCATCTCAAAAAACCATAGATTCTATAAAAGATAAAGATGGTATCTTTGCAATTATGGATACTTCGAAAGGTGAAATAGTTTTAGAATTGTTTTATAAAGAAACACCTTTAACTGTAACTAACTTTGTAGGTTTGGCTGAAGGAACATTAGATGCAACCAATGGAAAACCGTTTTATAATGGACTTACTTTTCATCGAGTTATAGATAATTTTATGATACAGGGCGGAGATCCAGAAGGTACCGGCCGTGGTGGGCCAGGATATAAATTTGCTGATGAATTTAAAGATGATTTAATTTTTGATGCACCTGGAAAACTTGCAATGGCAAATGCTGGATCAAATACAAATGGAAGCCAATTTTTTATTACTCATGTTCCGACTCCATGGTTAAATGGCAAACATACAATTTTTGGCGAAGTTGTAGAGGGTCAAGACGTTGTTAATGCAATCGAGCAAAATGATATAATTAAAACTGTAACTATAGTACGTAATGGAGAGGATGCAAAATCTTTTTCTTGTACGCAAAAAGATTTTGATACATTAGTAAATAAAGGTATTGCTGATGTTATTGAAACAATAAAAAAACAATTTCCTAATGCTCAAAAAGATGAAAACGGTATTTATTATGTAATTAATAAAAAGGGTACAGGTTCTATTACCGGATCAAATAAGACTGTAACAGTAGATTATAAAGGCTATTTTCTTAATGGAAAGGTTTTTGACAATTCACAAGTAAGTGGCAGACAACCACTAGAATTTACAACTGATGCAGGGCGAATGATTAAAGGTTTTGATATTATGGTTCAAAATATGAGAGTTGGCGAAAACCGAACTATTATTATACCACCGCAATTGGGATATGGATCACAAGATTATGGACCTATTCCGGGTAATTCTTATATTTGTTTTGATATTATACTATTAACAAATTAAGATAGGAGATTATTTATGAGTACTAGTGCAGAAATAAAAGGTAAAGATGGAATCTTTGCAGTAATGAAAACTTCTAAAGGTGACATCGTTTGTAAATTATTTTATAAAGAAACACCTTTAACTGTAACTAACTTTGTGGGCTTAGCGGAAGGAAATTTAGATGTAACTGATGGTGAATCTTTTTATGATGGTTTGTTGTTTCATCGTGTTATTGAAGATTTTATGATACAAGGTGGAGATCCAGAAGGTACAGGTCGTGGTGGACCAGGATATAAATTTGCAGACGAATGTAAAGACGATTTGGTATTTGATGCACCTGGAAAACTTGCAATGGCAAATGCTGGACCAGGAACAAATGGAAGCCAATTTTTTATTACTCATGTTCCGACTCCATGGTTAAATGGCAAACATACAATTTTTGGCGAAGTTGTAGAGGGTCAAGACGTTGTTAATGCAATTAAACAAAATGATAAAATCATAAAAATTACTATAATAAGACAAGGCAAAGAAGCTGAGTCTTTTAAATGTGAACAATCAGATTTTAATGCTTTATCAGCTAAAGTAGCAGAAGATGAAAAAGCTGAAAAAGAAAAAAAATATATATCTATTATAAAAAAAATACAAAAAAAATTTCCAAATGTTCAAAAAAATGAAAATGGTATCTTTTACGAAATTAATAAAGTAGGTACTGGCTCAAAGACAGGTGCAAACAGAGCTGTTTCTGTTGAATATAAAGGCTATTTTCTTAATGGTGACGTATTTGATACTTCGGTTGGACGAGCTCCTCTCGATTTTACAACTGCAGCTAAACAAATGATTCCTGGATTTGATATAATGGTTCAAGATATGCAATTAAATGAAAATAGAACAATTATTTTACCTCCTGAATTTGCATATGGTGCCAGAGGAGTTCCTGGTGTTATTCCAGAGAATTCATTTATTTGTTTTGATGTAGAATTGTTAAAAAACTAATCTTTACTAATTATTTCTTTTATAACTTCTCCAGCGAGTAAAAGTCCTGCCACAGAGGGAACAAAGCTAATACTTGCTGGAGCAATTTTTCTAGACTCTTCTTGATCGTTTTTTATTATAGAAGTTCTTGGTGTTTCTGTTGAATAAAGCACTTTTAGATGTTTTATTCGCCTCTTTTTGCATTCTCGTCGAATGACTCTTGCAAGGGGACATACAGAGGTTTTGTATATATCAGAAATACAAAATTTTGTAGCATCAAGTTTATTACCTGTTCCCATACAGCTTATAATTGGTATATTTAAATTTTGTGCAGTTTCATACAGTTTTAATTTTGAACTTACGGTGTCGATTGCATCAATGATATATGAACATTGTGCTAAATCTTTGTTTAAAGTATTAGTAATATTTGTTTCTTCTGGTTTATAAAAGACTGGATAAGCTTTTACAATGCAATTGGGATTTATATCTAAAATACGCATTCGTGCTATATCTATTTTAAGTTTTCCTACTGTAGAATGTGTTGCAAACAATTGGCGATTTATATTACTTTCGTTTATTGTATCGTTATCAATTATAATAATGGTACCTATTCCTGCACGTGCTAGTGCTTCTACAGTAAAAGAACCTACACCTCCAAGTCCAAATACAGCAATCGTAGATTCCTGTATTTTCTTTTGTGAGATTGAACCTATGAGTTTTTCTGTGCGTATAAATTGTTCAGATTTCATATTGTGGATAACTTGTGTAAAAACTGATGAGAAGAGATGCATTAATTGTTAAAAACTTTTGAAGAAAGCTTCTATTCGCTTTTAGAATAAGATCTAAGTTTTGCACATCGAAAAATTTGTTTATGTAGCTTGTATATGTGGTATTTGTATAATATACACAGTAGGCAAGCGCACTAAAAGAATCATATAATTGTTGTATAATGATACGAAATTTTATTGCAAAAATAAGAATTTGAGCAAAATTTTGTTTAAAAATAGGTGAATCTAATAAAGATTTTAGATTTATTGGAGAATTCATGTAGGAATTCATATTTTTTATATACTCTTTATTTTCAATAGATAAAGATATAAAAAAAATATTAGAGCGAGGAGAACTCGAAATTTTTTTTGACATATATAACCCTCTAAGTGTACTGTTTATATGAGTTTACTTTATTTGAAAAATAAAATAAAGCGATTAAATTCTTGATTGTGCATAAATTGTGGAAAACTTGTTTAATTAATATTAAGTAAAGGAATTAACCGATGATATGGGTATTGTTAGTGATTATTGGCACAGTAGTATTTTCTCTAAGTGCTGGCAATTATATTTACAAATCTAGATTTAAAAGAAGTAATTATGAAAAGAAATCTTTTGTTAATAATGAAGCACATGTAAAAGATCCCATAATAATGGAACCATTACTTGAGAAAAAGCAGCAATGGACACTAAAAAAAAGTGTGAGAAATATTGAATGTGTAAAAATAAAAGGATTTGTTAAAAAAAGTATACAATGGCATAAAGTTCCAATTTTATGTGGAGAATTATGGGTAACGAATTCATCTTTTGTAGTAATAATTGTACACGGTTTTTCTGATTCAAGTGATGGTATGGGATATCTTGCAGAGGAATATCATAAATTAAATTTTATAGTTTTATCTATAAATTTAAGAGCTCATGGACAAAGTTCAGGAGAATATCCTGGTCTAGGTTATTTAGATAAAAAGGATTTAAATTTATGGATAGACTATTTAAGAGAAAAATTTGGTGAAAATATTAAAATAATTATTCATGGGATAAGTATGGGAGCAGGTACGGTAGTTCAGACTTTGTTTTCAAAAAAAACTTGGAACGAAGATGGATGTAAGATTATTGGTGCAGTTGCAGATTGTGGTTTTTCATGTTTTAAAGATCAAATTAGCTTACAAATTCAAGGAAGCTTAGGCTTTTCACGAATACAGAAAGTAATAGGAAATATGATATATTTAGGGTGCTCTTTTTCGTGCTATTTTCATGCAGGTTTTTTTATAGGTAAAAGCTTTCCAACAAAAGTGATTGAAAATTTTAATATCGAATTAAATGATAAGAATCAAAATGCTAATCGGCCTTTTTTGATAATTTTTCAGGGAACAAAAGATAAGTTAGTATTTCCTGAAAATGCAGATTTACTTTATTTAGCTGCACAAAAAAAAGCCATAACAAAAAATACTATTGTAAAAGTAAATAATGCACCACATATAGGAAGTTATTTTTATGATCCTAAAAAATATATGGATACAATTACAAAAGAACTTAGGAAATATAATTAGAAAAGGTAGATTTTAAATAAAAAAATCGGGAAGCTAAAGGAGGAGAAAAAAGCTTCCCGATTTCGTTATTATTGCTGCTAAAATTAATATAGTTAAATATCTAAAAAATGTCAACATTATTTCGCATTTGTTGCGGTTCTTTACAGAATATATGTATAATGATGAAAATTGAGAAAAAAATCTTAAAAATAAAATATTAAAGGAGTGTTAAAATGAACAAAATAGGAATTATTGGAGCAATGCAAGTTGAAATTAATCATTTGCATACCATTATGAAAGATTGTAAAGAAATTAAAATAGGAAATTTAGTTTTTTATGAAGGTAAAATTGGTAAAACAAATATCGTTTTAGTTAAAAGTGGTGTTGGTAAAGTTAATGCAGCTATGGTGACAACAATACTTATAATAACATTTAAAGTAACACATTTAATAAATACAGGTGTTGCAGGAGGCATGAGTAAAGATTTATCTATTTTTGATATAGTAGTTTCAACAGATGTAATTCATCATGATATGAATGCTGTTGGTTTTGGATATAAAATCTGCGAAGTTCCAGGGTTAGATACAATTTCATTTCCTGCTGATAAAAAAATGATTGAACTAGCCAAAGAAGCCTATAAAGAAGGTAGTTTTGACAAAAAAATAAAAGAAGGACGAGTTGCTTCTGGAGATGTCTTTGTTTCTACAGCAGAAGCTAAAGCAAAAATAGTCGATATTTGCAATCCTGTATGTTGCGAAATGGAAGGAGCGGCAGTTGCACAAGTTGCATATTTAAATAAAGTTCCATTTATTATAATAAGAGCAATTTCTGATATGGCTGAAAATACAGATGAAGTATATGAAGAAGAAAAAGCTGCAAAATATTCAGGGTTTCTTGTTGAACATTTATTAAAAAAATTAGGTAACTAGATGAAAACTTCAGAAAAAGTTCTTGAATTATTAAAAAAACATAAAAGATCTGCTGTTTCTGGTGAAGAAATTGCAAAAGAATTACAAATTTCGCGTACGTCTGTTTGGAAAGCTATAAATAAACTTATAAACGAAGGATATTTGATTAAAGCTCAACGAAAAACAGGCTATCAATTATTGAATTTTGTTGATTCTTTAGATTTAAAACAAATAGAAAAAAATTTAAATAATGAAGTTTTAAGTTTTTGCAAAAAAACAAATTCTGCTATTGGTTCAAATAATACAAAAATTGAATTGTTTTCTGAAATTGACTCAACTAATACAGAAGCAAAAAAAAGACTTTCAAGTAATACAAATTCTGAATCTTTAAATGGAACTGTTTTAATAGCAGAAAAACAAACAGCTGGAAGGGGAAGATTAGGACGTAGTTTTTATTCTCCAGGACATAATGGAATTTATATGAGTATAATTTTTAAGTCTAATTCAAAAACTATAGATACGACAGTTATGACTGCAGCTGCTGCTGTTGCGGTGTGTAGAGTTTTAGAAAAATACAACATTGCACCAAAAATAAAATGGGTTAATGATATTTATATAAATGATAAAAAAATATGTGGTATTTTAACAGAAGGTACAATAAACTTAGAAACTGGTGTAATAGATGCAATAGTCCTGGGTATCGGAATAAATGTTTATAGCACAGCAAGTTTTTCTAAAGAATTAAAAGAAATAGCCGGAGTTGCATTTTCTCAAAACGATTCTTCTGTACCAGATCGTAATGAACTTACTGCAAAAATTTTAAATGAAGTGTGTGCTATATATTTGCATCCTGAAAAGCTGCCTGTTGTTATGAATGAATATTCTGAATATTCAATGGTTAAAGGAAAGTTTGTTACTGTTTTTCAAGGTGAAAAAAACTTTAGGGCTAAAGTTGTAAATATAACTTCTAAAGCTCATTTAATTGTAGAAAAAGAAAATGGTGAAAAAATGGAATTATTATCGGGAGAAGTAAGTATAAAACCTCAAATTTAGGTATCATTGTATTGTATTAATTGCTAGAATTTGTAGAATGTAAGCAGAGATTAGTATAGGAGCCATGTATGAAAAAAATTTTTTTAGTTTTAACATTTTGTATTTTAAGTACATCTGCAATATTTGCAGCAGGAATTGGAATTCAGGCAGGATCCGATGTAGCAAACAGTGGAAATAGTAGCTTAGATGTTACATTTAAGCTAGATCAATATCCATTGATTTTTGCTGTTGGAATTCCTTCTTTTGATCCTTTATCCATAGGTGTAACAGGTGATTATTGGATTGTTAACGAAAATATTAGTGGGCCACTTAATTATTATATTGGTGTAGGAGCTTTTGCTGATTTATATATAAGTGATAGCTATTCTGGATTTGATATAGGACCAAGACTTCCCATTGGTATTAATACCTTTTTTGCAAAAAACGTTTTGGAACTCTATTTACAAATGGCACCTGGATTAGCAATAAATATTGGCAATGGAATAGGCAGTGATTTTGTATGTCCTTTAAATTTTGGACTTCGTTTTTGGTTTTAATTTAGCAGTTTAGATAATTACTTAATATTTGTAGTTTAATAATAACCCGTATGCTTTATAGAGTATACGGGTTTTATTTAATGACATATACTATATTAAAATATGGCTAGGAGTTGTTTTATGAAAATAGTTGTTTTAGATGGATATTCTTTAAATCCTGGAGATATCAGTTGGGCAAAATTAGAAGAATTAGGTGATTTGACAATATATGACAGAACACTAAATAAAGCAGATATAATACCAAGAATTGGAGATGCTGAAATTGTCTTAATGAATAAAACTCCTATTACAAAAGAAACGTTAACAGCATGTAAGAATATTAAATATATTGGAGTTTTAGCTACTGGTTATAATGTTGTAGATATAGATGCAGCAAAAGAAAAAGGAATTCCAGTATGCAATATTCCAAATTATGGTACAAACGCTGTTGCACAATTTGCTACTGGTTTATTATTGGAGCTGTGTCATCATATTGGGGAACATTCACATTCTGTATACAAGGGTGAATGGGAAAATAGCATAGAATGGTGTTATTGGCATTCTCCGCTAATAGAACTATCGGGTAAAACTGCAGGAATAATTGGTTTTGGACGAATTGGTAAAAGAACAGCAGAAATATTTTCTGCTCTTGGATTAAAGATAATTGTATATACTCCACATCCAAAAAAAATTGATAATTCAAATTTTGAATTTGTATCTTTAGAGGACTTATTGAAACGTTCTGATGTAATCTCTCTTCACTGTCCTTTAACAAAAGAGAATGAAGGTCTTATAAATAAAGATACTATTGCAAAAATGAAAAAGGGAGTTTTAGTGATAAATACTTCACGGGGACCGTTAATTAATGAAAACGATTTAGCTGAAGCATTAAACAGTGGGAAAATTGGAGGGGCTGCCTGCGACGTTGTATCAGTAGAGCCTATAAATAAAGAAAACCCTCTATTAAAAGCAAAAAATTGTATTTTGACACCACATATTGCCTGGGCAGCTAAGGAAACTAGAGAGCGTCTTTTGGATATTGGTGTAAACAATGTAAAAGCTTTTTTAAACAATTCTATTATAAATCAAGTTTAAATGAGTTTAAATTTGATGGTAGTTTGATTTTTTTAGTTTTGGAGGAAAGAAATTACAAAGGCAATATTTCCAGATTATACAAATAGCTTAGTAAATGTAAGTAATTCGATTATTAAACATTATGGATTAACCCCATATCATAAGACATTACCAGAATTAGATTTAGTTTTGAAAAAAAACTATCGAAATGTTGTGTTTATGTTTTTTGACGCAATGGGTATCTATAACCTAGAAATGTGTTTACCACCAAATAGTTTTTTACGCTCTCATGTTTATAAGCAAATTACATCAGTATATCCTCCGACAACAGTTGCAGCAACAACTGCTCTTTATTCAGGCCTTGAACCATGTGAAAGTGGCTGGCTTGGTTGGACGCAATATTTTAGTGAAGTAGATAAAAACGATACTGTTTTTTTGAATACAGATGATGACGGTAATAAAATTTCAAATTATCCAGATGAATCAAAAATGAGCATTGCTCAAAAATATTGCCCTTTTAAGCCTGTTGTTCAACAAATAAATGAACAGTGCAAAAACTGCAATAATAAATTAGATACAAGAGTAGAAGCTCATGCTGTTTCGCCTTTTGGCGATGTGCCGTATTCAAATTTTGATGAACTTTTTACTACCATTGAGACGTATTGCTCAAAACCAGGGCGTCATTACCTTGAATGCTATAACAATCAACCTGATTTTACCATGCATGAAAAAGGCGTTGATAGTAAAGAAGTTAAGCTTTTAATTGAAAAAATAGACAAGTCTGTAGAAAAAATGTGTAAAACAATAAATGAACGAAATCCAGGCGATACAGTATTTATTATTTGTGCTGATCATGGACACATAAACTCAGAAGTTTCTGTTATAACTGATTATCCAGAAATTATGGCTTGTCTTAAACGGCTTCCCAGTTTAGAATCTAGAACTCCCACCTTTTTTGTAAAAGATGGTATGCATAAAGAGTTTTGTGAGTTATTTAAGCATGAATTTGGGAATGATTTTATTTTGCTTACAAAACAAGAAGTACTTGATAAGCATATCTTTGGCAATGGTGGAAATGAAGCCTTACTAAAAAAACAGTTTACAGATAAAAAAAACTATGAAGACTTTATTGGTGATTATGTAGCATTTGCTACAGGAAATAGAACTCTTTTTAATAGCAAAAAAAGCATTTTAAAAGGAGTTCATGCAGGCTTTACAAGAGAAGAAATAATGATACCTCTTATTATTGTCTAAAATAACTGATTTATTATTAACCTCCTAAAAATTTGTAAAACCTATAAAATTTGATTATGTTAAAAGAGTACTATGGAGGCTTTATGGTTACAATTACAAAAGAAAATCTTGCTCAATTTGAGAAAGATTTTGATTCAAATGACAAAAATAGATTAGCATTAAATGCAGTTACCGCAAATGGTATAAATGAAAGTGCCATTAATTTTGATAGAGTACAAAAAGACAATCATTCTTTTTCGATTTTAATTGATGCAGGTGAAATTACAAATCAAAAACAAAGTGGACGTTGTTGGATGTTTGCTTCGTTAAATGTAATGCGTCTTGAGGTGATGAAAAAATTAAACCTAAAAAACATGGAATTAAGTCAAAATTATCCATTGTTTTGGGATAAACTCGAAAAATCAAATTATTTTTTAGAAAATATTATAGAAACAACAGATCAAGAGACTGATTCACGGCTAATTTCTTTTTTATTAAAAGACCCTTTAGGTGACGGTGGTCAGTGGGATATGTTTGCAGGTTTGGTAGAAAAGTACGGCGTTGTTCCAAAAGATTGTATGAAAGAAACCATTTCATCGAGTGCAACAAGTGCTATGGATAAATATTTGACACTAAAATTACGTGAATTTGCCTGCACTCTACGAACAGCAGCAAAAGAGGGAAAAACAAAAAAACAACTACAAGAAGCAAAAGATGACATGCTTAAAACAATTTATAACATGCTTGTTATTTCACTTGGTAAACCACCTAAACATTTTGTGTACGAGACACGGGATAAAGATAATAAGTTTATTAGAATAGAATCTACTCCGCAGCAATTTTTTAAGGACTATGTTGGCTGGGATTTGAGTGACTATATAAGTTTAATTAATGCGCCTACTGCAGACAAGCCATATAATAATACCTATAGCGTGCAGTACTTAGGTAGTGTAAAAGAAGGTAGAAAGGTTAAATATCTTAATCTACCAATACAAGAGCTTAAAGAAGTTGCTATTAAACAACTAAAAGACGGAAAAGCCGTTTGGTTTGGAAGTGATGTTGGCCAGTTTAGTGAAAAAAATAAAGGTTTAATGGATATGAAAGCCTTAGATGTTGAAAACTTATTTTCGACAACCTTTCCAATGACTAAAGCTCAGCGTTTAGATTACGGCGAAAGTTTAATGACCCATGCTATGGTATTAACTGGTGTTAATCTCGATGAAAAAGGTAAACCTAACCGATGGAGAGTAGAAAACAGTTGGGGTGATGATAAAGGCGAAAAAGGCTTTTTTATTATGACCGACGACTGGTTTGATGAATATGTGTATCAGGTAGTAGTAAACAAGAAATATTTAACAGATACACAAAACAAAGATTTTGAAAAAAAACCTATTATGCTAAAACCTTGGGATCCAATGGGCAGTTTAGCACGATAAAAAAGAGGTAAATTATTAAAACAACATTTCCGGATTATACAAATAGCTTAGTAAATGTAAGCAATTCGATTATGAAACATTATGGTTTAACGCCATATCATTCAACATTACCAGAGTTAGATACAATTTTTGCTAAAGAGTATAGAAATGTTGTTTTTCTTTTTTTAGATGGACTGGGGGTGTATAATCTTGAAAAATGCTTACCACCAGATAGTTTTTTACGTACCCATCTAAAAAAGAAAATTACATCGGTGTATCCACCAACAACAGCGGCTGCTTCTACGGCAATGTATTCTGGGCTTGAACCGTGTGAAACGGGATGGCTTGGTTGGACACAATATTTTAGCGAAGTAGATAAAAACGTTACTGTCTATTTTAACTCAGATGAGCAAGGGCTTCCTGCTGCAAAATATGATTTAATGAAAAAATTTTGTCCATATAAACCATTTGTAAGATTAATAAATAAACATAGTGAAGATTTATGTGAACAATTTGAAGATGGCAAAATAACAGATCCTCGTTTGTTAAAAATTGTTCAGGCACAATCACTTGAGCATTTAGGTGAAACCAAAGAATTTGATTTGTCAGAAATAATTAATACGATAGAAAATGTGTGTGCAACTCCAGGACATCATTATCTTGAATGCTATTATAATCAACCAGATGTACTAATGCATAAATTGGGTGTTGGTAGTAAAACCGTAAAGACCAAAATGAAAGAAATCGATATTGCGTTAGAGAATTTATATAAATCTGTAACGGCTAAAAAAGCAAATGATACCGTTTTTATTATAACAGCAGATCATGGACATATAGATGTAGATCCAGCTGTGCTTTCTGATTATTCTAAAATAACAGCTTGTTTAAAAAGATCTCCAAGTATTGACAGTAGAACCCCTAATTTTTTTGTAAAAGAAGGATTAGGAGAAAAGTTTTGTACTCATTTTAAAAAAGAATTTGGTAGTGATCACATATTGCTTTCAAAACAAGAAGTTATTAATAAGCATATTTTTGGTGCTGGTGGAAATGAAGACGAGCTTAAAAAACAATTTCCAGATAAAAAAGACTATACCGATTTTATAGGTGATTATGTGGCATTTGCAACGGGCAAGCGTACAATCTTTAATAAAAGAAATAAAGTTAAACGAGGAATGCATGCAGGTCTTACAAGCGAGGAAATGATGGTTCCTCTTATTGTTGTTGAGTAACGTTTATATTTATTGACAAATACACGATTTAGTCTATAATAATAAACATTATGGGTAAAAAAGCAGTCGTTTTACTACCGCAAACACAAAAACTACTCACCGAACTTGGACAGAACATAAAGCTAGCGCGATTACGTCGCAAACTCAGTACTGAACTTGTTGCCGAGCGTGCCGATATAAGCCGCACAACATTGTGGGCTGTGGAAAAAGGTTCTCCGTCTGTTGCCATCGGAATTTACGCTGCAGTTCTTCTTGCAATCGGGCTAGATAAAGATTTGTTGCTTATTGCAAAAGATGACGTTCTTGGTCGTAAGCTTCAGGATTTAGATTTACCTATAAACAAACGCGCTCCGAAAAAAGAAGAAAATATATGAGGGACGCAAAAAATATTCTTGTCTACTTTGAAGATGAAACTTCTTTTATAGGCACTCTTCGTGCAGAATTTATACATGGAAAAGAACTTTTTTCTTTTGAATACGATTCCAAATGGCTTAAAAATCCCAAATGTCTATTTCTTGACCCCGATTTATATTTATATCGTGGTAGACAATATCTTCCTGATAGCAAAAACCAATTTGGTGTTTTTATGGATTCCTCACCTGACCGATGGGGCAGACTTCTTATGCGTCGCCGAGAAGCATTATATGCTGAAAAAGAAAAACGTTCAGTAAAAGAGTTAACAGAAAGCGATTTTCTTCTTGGTGTACATGACATTGCAAGAATAGGTGCAATTAGATATAAAACTGAGACGTCTGGTGCGTTTCTTTCAGATAAATCGGAAAATGCAGCCCCTCCGTGGGCAACACTTAGGGATCTTGAATATGCTGCATATAATTTTGAAGGTGAAAATCAAAATACACAGAAATTTGGTGAATGGCTTTCTATTCTGCTTGCTCCAGGGTCATCTTTAGGTGGGGCGAGACCAAAAGCTACGGTACAGGATACAGATGGTAATTTGTGGATAGCAAAATTTCCTTCCAAAAATGATGAAATAAATACAGGCGCGTGGGAAATGGTAGTGCATGATTTAGCAGATCAATGTGGTCTGAATGTGCCGGACGCAAAAATGGAAACTTTTTCTAAATATGGTTCTACCTTTCTTGTCCGTCGTTTTGACCGCAAACCAGATTCTGCAATTTATTCTGGTAAGCGGATTCATTTTTCATCGGCAATGACACTTCTTGGAAAACAAGACGGCGCATCTGGTGCAGACGGTACAAGTTATCTTGATATAGCAGAATTTATTCGCAGTAACGGAGCTGAGCCTCAAAAAGATTTAGTTGAATTATGGAAGCGTATTGTTTTTAGTATTGCAGTTACCAATACCGATGACCATTTGCGTAATCACGGATTTATTTTACAGAATGACGGCTGGCATCTTTCTCCCATGTATGATGTAAACCCAAATCCATTTGCAGGCTCTATCGGTAATGCAACTTTGAGTCTTAACATAACCGAAAACGACAACCGAGCAAACTCATCGCTTGCATTAAAAGTAGCGCCCTTTTTTGGACTTTCTAAAATGGAAGCAGTAAAAATTGTTGCAGAAATTTTCGCAATTGTTCAAAATTGGCACTCTATTGCGGCTCATTATGGATTATCACCATCTGCTATTAAGCAAATGAAGCCTTGTTTTGCTGATTATTAAGAAGCAGTCGATATTCAACAATAAGTCATTCTTTACTAAAAACATTCAAACTTATATCCTCTGGTTTTATACCAAGATCGATTAAAAAATCAACATAATTTGATTCAGAAATAATATCTTTATCATAAAGAGTTTTTGCTTTTAAGGCATAATCACCAATTACAACATTGTTATTTCCCTTTTCATATAGACTGGTATCGTAACCAAGCATTTTTGCTTGTTGAATAATATTATTTGTATTATTAGCAATGTACTTTTCTGTAATAAAATTTAAACCTTTTAGTCGTAACAATAATGCAATTCTTGAAGTTTGATAGAATTGCTCAATTTTAAATAATGTCTGAATTGTAATTTTGTCTACCTATGGCATGATTTGCATTGATAAGCATAAAATTTAAACCATTTAATTGACCAACCATACCAGAGGTATTTTCAGATAAAGGTTTAAATACACAAAGTATATTTAATTTGTTGAGTAAAGCTTTAACAGGGACAGGATCTTTTATTCCAAGTCCGTGGCACATTCTAAATTTAGAAGCTTTGTTATTTAAATCCAATTTAGAATTCATGTTCTTCTGAAAGCCTCTTCATTTTCATATAGTTTTTAATAATTTTTTTAAAAGAAGCGACAATTTCATAGTCATCTGCATTTTTTGTATCTTTGCGAAAAGCAAGAACTAGATTTTCTTTATGAATTTCTGAAGATTCTTCTATTAAGTCTCACAAATCTATACCAAAAAGATCAGAAATCTTATTAAGAATATGAACAGAAGGAACCCTCGTATTGTTTTCATAATATCTGATCATTTCTCTAGAACATGCAAGATAATCAGATAATTCTTTTTGAGTTATCGAATTATATTCTCTATATTGTTTTATGTTATTTCCAATCGTATTCATACTATCTCCTATTTAGATAATAACATTGTTGTTACAATAAATAAAAAAAAATAAATTTACTATAAATCTGTAACAAAAATATAAAAGATATTGAGTTTTCACATACTTGCCAAAAATAAGACAAAAGAGTATCTTAATCTAAAGCATTGATGGAGACGAGTACGAACACCATCATGGTTCAGAGAGGTTTTTCACTGTGTTTTTTTGAGAGAAAAACACAAGGCTGCAAGAAAACTACCATGATAGTTCAGAAAACCCCTCCTGAGCAGTACGCCGAACAGAGAAATCTAAGTAGACCGTACCGTTACCCTGCGATAAAGGGGAGCCAAGGGCACGTTGATGTAAAAAAACTAATCAGCGTGAATAAAGGTGGTACCGCGGAGAGCCTGTGTGGTTTTTCGTCCTTTTGTTTTATTGTGCAATCTAAATATCATGTATTTATATGATTAAGATATAGCAATAAAGCCAAATTCTCTTCAGCATATAAGAGGTACAAATTATGGCTGAATTAACATCCAAAGAAAAGAAAAAACTGGAAAAACTGGCACTTTTACGCCATTCCATGTCTCACGTTATGGCAGCAGCTGTTCAAAAACTGTTTCCGGAAGCAAAATTTGCTATTGGTCCTTCAATTGATAGTGGTTTTTACTACGATTTTGATCTTCCTCGTAATATAACAGAAGAAGATCTTGCAGTAATTACCGAAAACATGAAAGAGATTATTAAAGAAGACCGCAAATTTGAAAGAGAAGAGCTTTCACGTGCTTCGGCTCTGGAAATGTTTAAAGATCAACCGTACAAAATCGAATTAATTAACGATTTGCCAGAAGATGCAACAATTAGCATTTATAGAATGGGAGATTTTGTTGATTTATGTAGAGGACCTCATGTTGAATCTACTAGTCGATTAAACGCTCAGGGATTTAAACTTCTTTCTGTTGCTGGTGCTTACTGGCGAGGAGATGAAAAACGCCCAATGCTACAGCGAATTTATGCTACAGCATTTGGTGATCCTAAACAATTAAAAGCACATTTAGAACATCTTGAAGAATTAAAAAAACGAGATCATCGTCTTATTGGTAAGCAACAAGATTTATTTTCTCTTCATGAAGAAGCAGGCCCTGGATTAGTGTACTGGCATCCAATGGGTGGACGAATGCGTGTTGCAATCGAAAACTTTTGGCGTGATGAGCATTATAAGAATGGGTACGAAATTGTATTTACTCCTCATGTTGGTAAAAGCTGGTTGTGGGAAACATCTGGCCACTTAGGTTTTTATAAAGAATCTATGTACAATCCAATGGAAATGGATAAAGACGATTACTATTGTAAACCAATGAACTGTCCGTTTCATATTATGATTTATAACGACAGTAAAAAATCGTATCGTGATCTTCCTTGCCGTTGGGCTGAACTTGGAACTGTTTACCGATACGAAAAATCAGGAACTCTTCATGGTTTAACTCGTGTTCGTGGATTTACCCAAGATGATGCACATATTATTTGTACACCAGAGCAAATGGATGAAGAAATTTCAGAAGTTTTGCGTTTTAGTTTATTCATGCTCAAATCATTTGACTTTACCGATGTAAGTGCATATTTAAGTACTCGTCCAGAAGGAAAATGTGTAGGAGACGAAAAAGACTGGAATGCTGCGCAAGAAGCATTAAAAGCCGCAATTGAGCGAGCTGGTTTAGAGTATAAGGTTGATGAAGGTGGCGGAGCTTTTTACGGTCCTAAGATTGACTTAAAAGTAAAAGACTCGATGGGACGAGAATGGCAGTTGTCCACAATTCAATTTGACTTTAACTTGCCAGAGCGATTTAAGATGACCTTTGTCGATAAAGATGGAACTGAAAAACGTCCATACATGATTCATCGTGCCTTACTTGGCTCACTTGAGCGATTTTTTGGTGTAATGATCGAAAACTATGGTGGTGCATATCCAGTATGGCTTTGTCCTGTTCAAGTACAAGTTATTCCAGTTGGTCATGATTTTGACGACTACTCTAAAAAAGTATGGAAAAAACTTCGTGCTGCAGGAATTAGAGCAGAAATAGACACTGGCGATGATAATATGAAGCTTAAAATTAGAAAAGCTCAAGAACTAAAATATCCTTATATGTGTATTTTGGGTGCTAAAGAGCAAGAAAATGATACAGTAAGTTTCCGTATTAGAAGTGGTGAACAGAAAAATGGTCTAGCTTTTGAAGATGCACTAAAAGAAATACAAAACAAAATAGATACTAAACAAATGCCATAAAACTGATTTGTTATAAAGTATGAAGAGCCGTTGCTAAATGTTGCAACGGCTCTTTTTTTTTGGAAAAAAATTAAATTGTATGCTTATTTTACTGTATAAATAGCGGTATTTTTTGTTTCTTATGTTATACTACTGCCAATAAATTAAATGACTATAAAGTCAGGTAATATTGGAGACATCATGGATACGGTTTTTCAAAAAGAAGTTGAAGAAGAATATAAAAAAATAAATTTAAAATGGCTTAATTTGCATTTTAAAATTTCTTTTTATTCTGTCATTCTGACTTTTTTGTTAGAATGTCTGCTAGGATTATTGATGTATCATACTGGTGAAATAAGCTCTACTATCCCCGTGTATTTGATAAAGTTTCTTATTATTCCCAGCACTTTAAATGCCTTGTTAATTTTTGCAGAATACAAAGTTATATATCCCAATGTGTTTTCTCCAAAAATTAAAATTTTTACTGTTTCGCTAGTTTCAGTCGCTATTTGTTTTACTGTTTTTACCATTCATACTGGGTTATCATCACTGTTTATAATATTTGCTATTCCAATATTACTTACCTCTATTTATGGTGATTATGCTTTATCTTCTATTACTGCAATCTTAAGTATAATTTCATTGGTTGTATCTGAATTGTTTATACAATGGGATGTTGATAAGATTAGTGTTTTTTCTGATGGAATCAGAATGGGTAATTTTATCGTGTCATTATTTGTTTTACTGGCTTTTTTTGCGGTAAGTCTTGTTATTATTTACTTTGAAAGGGAAAAGAATGATGCTTCATTATGCAAAGATCTAGAAAGGCAGAAACTGAGGCATAAGATTAAGATTGATGATTTAACAGGATTATATAACCGTATAGCTTTTAGAAAGGCTATTAGAAATATGGAAGAAGATACTTCGAGTGTAGAGTATATTTTTGTAATGATAGATGTTGATAATTTTAAGCTTCTTAATGATAAGTTTGGACATCTGGCTGGTGATAACTGTTTAATTGAGTTAAGTGGAATTATGAAAAAATTTTGCTGTGATTGTGATTTATTTAGATATGGAGGGGGATGAGTTTTGTATTCTTTTTAAAAATAAATCTTTAAATCAGGTCCTTGAGATTTGTGATAATATTAGAGAGATTTTTTTACTTAAATTAAGGATTTTAAAACGATAAAACCTATTAGTCTAAGTTTTGGAGTCTCTCATTATGAGAGAGGAGTAGCACCATCTATAGTTATTAAAAATTCCGACAAAGCATTAATTGATGCGAATGGATTACCATTTGTTCCGGTTTTAAAATCAGGGCTTAAGTTGTTATTATCGTCAAGAGTATTTGATAATTCTTGTTGTATTTGATAGAGATCATTTATTGTTGTTTTTAATGAATTATTTAAATAATTAATATTATTAGACAAAACCTGATAACCCTCTGTGTCAATATAGTTTCTATGTGTTTTTCTAATATGGCTAGAATTTCTAATATTCGCAGAGCTTGCTCTTTATGATATCCACTGAGAATTTTAATATATTCTTCTCTGTTTTTTATTGTTGCTAGATTTTTTTTAACAATTTCTGTATAACCAGCACTTACAAATAAAGAATGTAATCTATTTATTTCTTTTGTTCTGTCTTGTTTTATTTGACGATATTCGGTAAGTATTTCTCTTTGCTGAGTTTCTTTTGTTGTTGGAACTCTTACAACCGGTAGCTCTTCATCTTCATAAATCTTTACTAATCTTGCTAATTTTAGGGCATCTTCTTTATCATTTTTTTTAGTTGAACTATAAATTACAGCTAATTTACTAGAATTCAACACTATCAAGTCGCAGCCAACTTCTTTCTTCATTTCCTTTGCTATTATCATTGCAAGTGAACAAGCTTCTATTGCAACTCTATCACTTGTTAAAAGCTTAGAATAAAGTTCGGCTCTTCCTTGCTTGGTCGTTTTCCCGTTCCAACCAGTTACCTTTTTGTCTGGGTTGATTACTTTTACTTCATAAGTTCTTTTCCCAAGATCAATTCCTACAAATCTTCTGTACTCCAATTTTTTCTCCTTTGATATAAAATTAGAATCAGTAGCAATGTTAGGTGAAGTGAAACACCGTACTCCTATTCGCGGTCTAGACATTTGTCTAGCCACCTTTTTCTATACGGCGGTCGGTTTAGGTTTATCTATATTACGAGATTTGCTATTAGTTATAATAGGTTTCTCAATTTGTCGCTGAACCTTCCGTCGGCTTCCTGATCCCGTCAGATTAGGATATCACTTTTCACCCAACACTTAAATCATAGCATCTATATTGACATATTCCGGATGGGATAGAGCTTAATTTATATAGTTCTCCTGATATTGTTCTGAGTACTTCTTCAAATATAGAAGAAGAACAACTTTCTGTAATAAAAAAAATAAGAAAAGCTATAGACTTACCTATAAGTGTAAAACTTAGTCCTTATTACACAAATTTTAGTGGCTTTATCAAACAAATAGATGCTATTGGCATAGATGGCTTTGTACTTTTTAATCGTTTTTTTCAATCTAACATTGATATTGACAGTGAAAAATTTACGTTTCCTTTTAATTTTAGCAATAAAGATGATAATCGTCTTTCACTGAG
>MLPZ01000018.1 GCA_001885315.1 Treponema sp. CETP13 | reverse complement strand
CATTTAAAAACAGGACATGCTATGCAAATGGACGAAACAACCGTTCAAGTTATGGGTGAAGAGAATCGGCCAGATACTGCAAAATCATATATGTGGCTCGGCCGTGGAGGACCACCAGATAAACCTGTTGTTGTATACGAATATCATCCAGGCAGAAAAGCCGCTTACATTACAGATTTTCTCGATGGCTTTTCAGGCTTTTTACAAACTGATGGGTATCAAGGATATGAATCAGCACTTGCTAAACATAGATTCACTCACCCCGAAGATAAAATTATCCATGCAGGCTGTTTAGCACATGTTAGGCGTAATTTTTTTGAAGCCTCAAAAACACAAAAAAAGTCTAAAAGTCCTTTGCAGGCTTTGTCGTTTATAAAAAAGATTTATCAAGCAGAAGACAACCTAAGAAAACAAAACTTAGCTGATGAAACATTTTTGGAAAAACGCAAAGAAACTGTATTGCCATTATTTGAAAAGTTTAAGACATGGCTTGATAAAAAGCTGACACAAATCCCACCCTCTTTAACAATGGGCAAAGCAGTCAAATATGCGTTAAATCAATGGCCATTTTTAATTGCTTATTTAGATTGCGCTTCCCTTACTCCAGATAATAACAAAGCCGAACAATCTATCAAACCATTTGTGATGGGACGTAATTATGTGTTCAAGCAAGTTATGTGCAGCAACAACTCTCCCTACCTGAAAACAGCGTAAGTTGTTACATTTTATAAGCACATAATTATTAGCCAATACTCTTATAAAGAATCTAAAAAACTGAGTATATCAGCTGAAGGCTTATAGTTATAAGAAGAATTGCCCGATTGACCCACTTTTTCCATTGCTTTACGCTTAAGCTCCATATCTGCTACCATATATTTATGCGTTGTTTCTATACTTGAATGTCCAAGCCAAATAGCAATTGTTGAAATATCTACGCCAGCAACAAGAAGATTCATTGCTACTGAATGCCTAAAAGTATGAGGTGTAATATTTTTTTCAGTTAATGCTGGAGCTTCCGAAGCTGCTTTATTTACGATGATATTTATACGTGAACGAACACCTGAACGTGTAAGCTTATCACCATTTTTATTAATAAATAGGTTGTCAGCATAATTAAGATGGTTGGTTTTAATATATTTTTGAACATATATAGATGTATTTTCCCATAAAGGGACAAGTCTTTCTTTGCGACCTTTACCGTGTATCTTTACGTTGTTATGTTTTCTCATATCTAAATTATTAATATCATAGCATTTAAGTGATAACAACTCTGATACTCTAGAGCCTGTATTGTATAAAAGCAGTAACATGAGCTTGTCTCTTGCACCAATAAATGAATTTGTATTACAGCCTTTAAGCATTATTTCAAACTCGTCTTTTGTGATAAAGCACATTGTTGGTGATTCATACTTTTGCATCGGTACTAAATAAGCTTTTTTTGCAATATCGCTGAATTCAGGAGCAACTTCAGTTACGTATTTCATAAATGACCTTATAGCTGCAATTCTATTATTTATAGTAACTGATTTATTGCCACGATTTTTTTCGAGATATTTACAAAATGATTCAACATGCTTCATATCAAAGTCTTCGATAGAAATATCTATGGCAGAAATCTTATATATATCCATCATATATTTAATATAAATACGAAATGTATCTCTGTATGAGCTAATAGTTTTATCTGAAACCTTGCGTTGTTGAATCATTCTCTGTAAAAAGAAATTTTGCAAAAGAGTTTGAAGAGTTGTTGATTTAGAAAGCATCGATTTGATCTCCTCCAAACATTTTTTCATATTTAGAGCAACATAATTCTAACATATCTGGAGTAGCTGAAAGATACCAGTAAGTATCCTGAGGTTTAACATGCCCCATATATGTCGATAATATATAAAGATTTTTATTAACATCTATGCCTTGTTCTGTCCAATATTTAATAGTATTACAAGCCTTTGTATGCCTAAAATCGTATAATCTAACATGAGAATATCCAATAGGTTTCGCAGCAATACAAGGTCGAATTAATTTAAATGCATAGGCTAAAGCTCTTTCCGTTAAAGGTTTACCACCAGTAGTGTAAAAGAAGGGCTCTTCGAGACCTTTTATTCCAAATTTCTGTTCTTTTAAAAGCTTATACTTATACAGCTGATATTTTACCGAATTATCAAATGTAACATATCGTTCTTTGGAAAACTTGGTCTCTTTTATATGCAACACAAGATTATCTAAGTTGACATCTGCGTTGGTAAGGTTTACGGGTTCTGATGGTCTAAGTCCTGTTGCCCACAAAAGGCCTATAACAATTTTAATACTGGTTGCACGGATCCCGTCAGGTGAATAAATATTTTGACATTCAGCCATAAGCTTTATGATTTCATCTTCAGTGTATATGTACGGAGTCGGACGGTCATGTACATTTTTATATACAAGAGGAATGATTTCAGCTTTATTGTCAAATGCTGTAACATATTTTGAAAAAGGCCGAATTACTTCGAGTTTTCTTCCCATGGTCTTATCAAATTGTCTACCAGTGGAAATCCATTTAAGGACAATTTCAAGCGTTATAGAACCGTTATAGTCAATGCTAAGAGTATAGCTTGCAAAGTTCCGTAGTACGCTTTCTACATGTTTAAATTTAAAGCCAAGACTATGTTTATAATTGATGTAATTGTTTAGCTGTTGAAGAATCTTGTTATCTTTCATTAGATTCACCTCTTGGCCATGAAGATGGAATCTTTCGTAGCGACTCAAAATTAAGTTTTACATACTGTTTTGTTGAATCGAGTGATTTATGCCCCAACAAATCAGCAGTCATTTTAAGACCGTTACCTGTATTGTATACGTGCGACGCAGCTGTTCTCCTAAGCGCATGGGTTCCTTTCCACCATCCCTTAATATTTTCTTGGTTAAACGCATATCTGATAACACTTCTTATACTTTCACGAGACATAGCAACATGCTTATTATTAATGGTTTTACGTAAAAACAAATGTTTGTCATCTGTTTTAGGACGGCAATGAATTACGTACTCTTCCAATAAAGATCCTAGTTTTTGTGGAATTGGCAGTTCGCGCATGCGCTTGTTTTTAGTATTTTTCAGTAGGATTATACCATTGTTCCATTTAATGTCGCTAAGCTCTAAGCCTGTAACTTCAACACATCTAAGGCCAAGATCAAGCATTAATGAAATGATTATATGATTTCTCTTACCCTTTTCTGTATTTAAATCATAATGTTTACGAAGACGACATTCTTCCTCGTTTGTTAATATAACGGGTATATTTGATTTTTTCCAATCTGCAGGTGTTAATGGCAATTTAAGTATAGATTGATTTACAGGAATCTCTTTGTATTCAAGAAACCTAAAAAAATTTCTTAAAGATGTAATATATCTACCTTTACTTGATGGTTTCAACTCTGATAAAGAATTCATAACATAATCTCTAATGTCATTTGCTGTAATTAATGACCAAGCATCTGGTAAATTAATAAATTGATTTAGAAACTTTGAAACGTGATTGCATTCAGCTTTGGCTGATGTTGTAATTATACCCTTAAACCCAGTTGAATACTGATAAAATTCGTTTAGAATTATTGAATATTGATCTCTTTTAGGAAGTTTAGCAACATATTCTTTAAATGTTATTCCAGTGACCATTAGAAATAATAAACTTAAAGCAGGTTTTATATTATGGCTGACATTCACGGTAAAAGATTTATTTCTTGTTGCAAGAACATTATTTATGTGCTCATATAAATCTTGTGATTTAACGGAATCCCATATTTGAGGGACCCGTTCCACTGCTTTTGAATAGGCATGAATAGTTTGGGTAGAATATCCTTTTTCAGTAAGAAAATGAACATACTTTTGAATAAATGGATGATTCATAGTTTTTCTCCTTGTTATATAACAGGGAATCTATGATATCACAGTAAAAAATCAATAGCACATAACTTGGTTGAACACATAATTACGATTATGTGCTATAGAACATAACCGTAAAAACTGGATGTTTTCGGGAAGTCCAGCAGGAGCAAAGAGTTCTTGCTTTTTATACACTCTCATAGAAACGGCAAAAGCAAATAACATTGAACCTGTTGATTATCTGCGCTGTTTATTTGAGCAAGCTCCATTATGTAACGAGGAATCTGAGCTCGAACAATTACTCCCTTGGAATATTACGATTTCTAAGTTTAAAAAATAAACTGACTTCTTATTTTTTTAGCAAGGTGTGTTTTAATTGACGCTTACTTAGCTTCTTTTTGCTTAGGAACTATATTTGTTGTGAAGCAAATTTAAAATCTAGAATAGATATTAAATCGACAGGTATTAATAAATAATATATACTGTTCCAATGGTTTTAATAAAATGAAAAAAACAAAGAACAGATTATTTATGGTTGTAGTGAATTTGCTATTTTTATGCATAACAAGCTGTACAACTTTACCAAAACAATATGATGCACTTCTTATAGATTATGATGTTAAACATTTTAAATATGAAGATTCTTCTATTAAATATACGGAAACTGGTAGTGGTCAAACTATACTATTTGTCCATGGACTCGGCGCTGCATCTTTTACATGGAGGTATCTATATGAATATTATAGTAAAAACTATCATGTAATTAGTTTAGATTTAAAAGGTTTTGGAGATTCATCTAAACCAATAGATGATCATTATTTAGTTTCGGATCAGGCAAAAATTATTCACAGTTTCATAGTAAATAAGAATCTTAATAACGTAATTCTTGTTGCTAATTCTTACGGTGGAGCAGTTGTTTTGACATCGTACCTTGAAGCCAAGCCCGATATAAAAAATTCTATTAAAAAATTGATTTTATTAGACCCTGCGGCATATTTTCCAAAAAAATTTCCTGGATATGTGGCACTTTTACGTACTCCAGTATTAAATAGAATGATTTTGACTTTTGGCAATAAAAACTTTCTTTCAAAATTTGTTCTAAAACAACTCTTCTATGATAAATCTTTGATTACAGATGAGATGATTACCACATATGGTGGTTTTTTAAAAGGTTCTCCTGTTCATAATGCTCTGATAGAAACTGCAAAAAATATATATACACCAGAAACAGCGGCGCTGACTGCAAGTTATAATAAAATTACTATTCCAGTATTAATTATTTGGGGAAAATTTGACACTGTTATTGATAAGAGCATAGGAGAAGAACTAAATCGCAATATCGTAAATTCTAAACTTGTTATCATTGATGATTGTGGACATGCCCCTCAAGAGGAATTACCGGATCAGGCAATTGCTATTATCAATAATTTCTTATAACTTACGATTATTAAAAGATTTAAATATTTATACAGTTAAGGGGAAAAAGAATGAGTAGAATAAATAAGTTACATCTAATGAATTTTTTGATGTTGGTTCCAGGAGGGTTTGTTTTTCTTGAATATGTCAAATTGCCAATTCCCGAAACTCTCAGGTATATTATAGTACTTATTATAGGGTTTGGTATGGTTACATACAATATCCATACATATAGAAAAACTGAAAAGAAATAGAAGTCAGGGGTATGGAAAATTAACAATAAGTGCCTTAGAAAAGAGGCTATCCACAATTGGAATATCTGAAATTAAACTAAGAGTTGCTTTTAAAAATAAGAGAGCCTTAAAATTGTATGATGAAGTTGGGTTTAAAATTACAGGCTACAATATGTCTAAACATATTGGCTAAGAGCATATAAGGAGTAAAGCAAATAATGCCTGGCTTTAATACAAAAATAGATAAAGGGATTAAAGCACATCATTAAACAACAAAGGTATTTAGAGGTAAAAATATGATTAGTGAAAAATTAGTTCAACAAATGAACTTTATAAACGAAATAGAAAAATTAAAAATAGTATATAGGCAAAATGGAGTAGTCGGAGGAGCTCGGCAGGAAAACAGTGCTGAACATTCATGGCACATTGCTATTATGGCATTTACCTTGCAAGAATACGCAGAGAAAGATATAGACATACTAAGAGTTATTAAGATGTTACTTATTCACGATCTAGTAGAAATATATGCAGGTGATGTCTTTTTATATGATGATGCTGGCAGAAATAAAATAAAAACTCAGGAGAAAAAAGCTGCAGATAAGCTTTTTGGCTTATTACCTGCTAATCAAAGTCGTGAATTTACTGCGCTTTGGAATGAATATGAACAGGCCGCTACAAAAGAAGCAAAATATGCTTTGGTTTTGGACAACCTACAACCAATATTGAATCATTACTATACGAGAAATCAGAACATAAAAGGTAAAAAGATTAAAAAATCGCAAGTTATTAATAAAAAACGCTGCATTAAAGAATACTCCGAGGAATTATGGGCTTTTACTCTTGAAACAATAGAGAAAAGTGTAGCCATCGGTCTTTTCGAGGATGATTAAGAGGTAAATTTTACACAGAGGTGAAGATATGAGTTCAATAACAATTCAACAGAATGGGATTACAAATATTCCAGCTGATGCAATCGTAAATGCAGCTAACACAGCCCTAAGGGAAGGTCACGGTGTTTGTGGGGCTATTTTTAGAACAGCAGGTTCTGCAGAACTTACAAAAGCATGCAAAGCTATTGGCCATTGTGATGAAGGTAGTGCTGTAATAACTCAAGGATTTAATTGTTCTTCAAAATTCATTATTCATGCCGTTGGGCCGCGCTTTTCTGACGGCAAACACGGTGAACCAGATATTCTGTACAGTGCTTATACGAGTACCTTGCAACTTTGCAAGAAAAATAAGCTGCATTCAGTAGTATTCCCTTTAATTTCTGCTGGAATTTTTGGTTATCCGCTTTATGATGCTTGGGCACGGGCTATTTCTGCGTGCAAGAATTTTATACATACGAATCAGGATTACACTATCGATATTATTTTTGCCATTCCAGAGGATGAAAAAGTTGCAGTAGGTAATAGCATTTTGCAAAAAAATATTCTACTAATCTAAAACTGTGTATTCTGCTAATGCTGTAATTAATTACTTAAGCTCAAAGAAAAATTTTAACTTTTATATTAACCTATTAAGTGATAGAATTATCGCTGTTATAGGAGTACTTTAATTATATCTTTTGGCTTGGTGGAATCTTATAATATAGTTACAAAAGGGATTTAATTACGTGGTGTGTTATTGTAGCAAAAGCCGACAGCGTAACAAGTCCTGACTCACATACACTTGGTACTTATTGCAGAGAACGGGAATAGTAGATTAGAAGTTGATTGCAACAGCATACAATTAATTGAGCTGGTTGATAGAGATGATTTTGGAGAAGAATAATTAAAGGACTGCATTTATGAATGATTTTGATACTATGAGTTACAAAAAAATAAAAAGAGGATTGTATGATTAATTTTACAGTGGGGCCAGTTCAATCAAATGAAACAGTATTAGAAATTGGATCAAGACAGACTCCTTATTTTAGAACAAGTGAATTTTCAGAAATAATGTTAGAAAATGAAAGGTTAATGCTGGAGTTTACTAAAGCTGGAAAAAATTCCAGGACAATATTTTTAACAGGATCAGGCACAGCAGCTATGGAAGCTACTGTTATGAATGTCTTCGATAAAAATGACAAAGTGCTTGTTATTAATGGAGGGTCATTTGGTCAAAGATTTGTTGATTTGTGCAGAATCCATACATTAAATTACACAGAAATTAAATTAGATTTTGGACAGGAATTGTATGCTAAAGATTTAAAAAAATTTGAAAAAGCTGGCTACACTGGATTGCTTGTTAATATTCATGAAACATCTACAGGCATGCACTATAATATGGATTTACTAAGCAACTTTTGTGTACGAAATAATATTTTCTTTGTCGTTGATGCAGTCAGTTCTTTTATTGCTGATCCAATAGATATTAAAAACTCAAAAATAGATGTTATGATAACAGGGTCCCAAAAAGCATTAGCTTGTCCTCCCGGAATTTCAGTAATTGTATTATCAGAACGGGCAGTAGATAAAGTAAATTTACAAAGCGTAGAATCTTTATACTTTGATTTAAAAGATGCTTTAAAGCAGGCAGAGCATGGACAAACGCCTTTTACTCCAGCAGTAAGTATATTGCTGCAAATTAATGCAAGATTAAAAGAAATAAAATCTAATGGTGGGATAGAAACTGAAACAAATAAAATTATCAAAATTGCTGAAGATTTTAGAAGCAAAATAAAAGATTTGCCATTTACTATTTTTTCATCATCTATGTCAAATGCAGTAACTCCGCTAGCACCAAAAAATGCGAGTGCACATGATATATTCGTAACACTAAAAGATGAATATGGAATATGGATTTGTCCTAATGGTGGAGAGTTAAAAGATAAAATATTCAGGGTGGGACATATAGGAGCATTGACAAAAGAAGACAATACAAAATTGATAGATGCTTTAAAAGATATGAATTTAAGAGGAATACTTTAATTTTTATATAGTTTTATAAAAATTATTTGAAATAAAAAAAGGAAATACTATAAAAATGAAAAAAGTAATCACGTATGGTACTTATGATTTGTTTCATTATGGCCATCTAAATTTACTTGAAAAGGCGAAAGAACTTGGTGATTATTTGATAGTTGGAGTTACATCTGATTCTTTTGATAAAACCAGAGGAAAAATTAATGTTCAACAATCTTTGATGGAAAGAATAGAATCGGTTAAAGCAACAGGTTTGGCTGACAAAATTATCGTGGAAGAATATATAGGTCAAAAGATTGATGATATTAAAAGGTATGATGTAGATATTTTTACTGTTGGTTCAGACTGGATTGGCAAATTTGATTATTTAAATGAATTTTGTAAGGTATTCTATCTAGATAGAACCAAAGGTGTTTCAAGTTCTCAGTTAAGATCTGATATGAGGGAACTTCACGTAGGATTGGTTGGTAGATCGGCTTCTTTGTTAAAATTTGAAAAAGAATGCAGGTTTGTTAATGGAATATCAGTAAAAGGTATTTATTCAGATAACTTAAACTTAATTCCTGAAATGTTAAATAAGTTAGATATGGTAACAGATAGTTACGAAAAATTACTTGAAGAAGTTGATGCAGTGTATATCATATCTCATCCGAAAAATCATTACGAACAAATAAAAACAGCGTTGAATAAAGGGAAACATGTTTTATGCGAAACACCAATTACTCTTGATGATGAAGAAAGTAAAGAGCTATTTACTTTAGCAGAACAAAAAAAATATGTTTTAATGGAATCAAATAAAACAGCTTACTCAACAGCGTATGCACGGTTACAACTATTAATAAAAAGTGGAATTATCGGAAGGGTTATTTCTGTAGATGCGAGATGTACGAGTTTGCTTAAAGATGAGATTCAATCTGATGACTGGGGTAGTTTTTTTGCTTGGGGTCCAGTAGCTTTATTACCGGTATTTCAGTTACTTGGAACGGAATATGATAAAAAATTTATAATAACTCAGTATGATAAAGAACACAATGATTTTGATTTGTTTACTCAGATAAATTTTTTATATGAATCAGCAGTTGCAAATATAAAGGTTGCAAAAGGAATGAAATCCGAAAGTGATCTAGTAATATCTGGAACCGATGGGTATATATATGTACCGGCACCATGGTGGAAAACTGATTATTTTGAAGTACGATACGAAAATCCGCAAAACAATAAAAAATATTTTTATCAGTTGGATGGAGAAGGAATAAGATACGAAATAGTTTCGTTCCTGAAAAGTATTAATACTAGCAAGAATTTTTCTTATATTGATTCTAATATATCTGTTGCAATAACAAAAATTATGAAAGAATTTTTAGAGAAGAAGAATGTAGAAGAGATACTTTAATAACAATATGTAGCGTTTTTAGTATATTCTCCAAGTCTTTTTCCCATTCCTGCAGCTAACATAAGTGCTTGCATATTATTCCCCTTTAGAAAATTCGCTTTGTTTTTGTATCATAAAATCTGCTATATTTTGGCCACTTTGTCCTTGATACATCCAAGCGGTATTTTTTGCTTCTTTTCGAGCGTTTGCAAAAGCGCTACTATCGCTCATTTCTTTTATTATATCACCAATTTTAGGAAAGTCTTTTTCTTGTATTTCTTTGCCAATTTTTGGTAAAACTGCAAATTGCCATGCTTGTATTGGTGGCTCAAGTTCGAGTAAGTCTCCTGCGTCGTAACAATCGAGATTTATATCTGCGTTTACATATAAAAATGGCTTATCTCGTAAGAAAATATAGTCAAAAATGATACCCGAAAAATCAGAAATCATACTGTCAGATTTAGCCATTGCTATGGTGTTGTCTCTTTCAAAATCCCACTCTAAACCTGCTGTGTCTTTGTAATGGGCTTGTAACTCTTCTAGCATCCCTGCTTCTGATTTTTTAGATTGTGGGTGAGGGCGGACTATTACAGTAAACCCGGCTTGTACCAATGGATCAAGTAATTTTGTACCATATTTTGCCAGTAATGCGTTTGGACCCCAAGAAGGAGATACTAAAACAGTAAAGTTTGTTGGTTGATCTGTTTGTTTTGCTGTTTCAAACTTTTGCTGTAAGGTGTCGAGGCATGGACATCCAACGGTAACAAATTCTTTTTTGGGAGTACCACGTAATTGTTCGAGTTTGAGTAAATCTTTTTTTTGGTAATCGCCCGAGAGTAAAATTGAATCAAAATAATCAATGCCAAACATACGGTACATAGTTGCATCACTTGCTGCGTGTAAAACATGGGCATAGTGCTTGACGCCTTTTGAGCGTTTTAATTGATACACATTAAGACCTGGTGTTGTCATTAGACAAATATCTGCTATAAGCATATTAAGTTTTGTAATAGCAGCGTTGCCTTCTCCGATGTATTCTGGAAGTACATAATTATAGTTTTTTGCAAAAGCTGGGTCGTCTTTTACCGAGGTAAAATAATGTATTGTTATGTGTTTTTTTTCGAATGCTTGTAAAACGGGTAAAAAAACATTTATATATTGAGGCCCTTCGCAAAAAACAACAAAATCATATTTTTTAGTATCAGTGGTTACTTTTTTACCGGTAACTATAAACTTAAACTTTATAAGCACTGCGCGCATAACAAAAAATAAAGTAGTAAAAAGACCCAACAATATCGAAAAAAGCATACTGCCTGTTCCTGGATCTATGTATAAAAGTAAATTAGTTGTTATCATTTATGGTACTCCAATTGCTAGCATCAAAAATGCTATCTTTTATAATTTGTTTGCTTTTTAAATTAAACGTGTTTTTAGGATGATATTCCGGTGCAAACCTACTATTAGAGTATATTGTAATTCCCTCTGATTTATCGTGTTGGGTTATTGCGTTGCTGGTGAATGGGTTTGTAGGATTGTTTATTACATCTTTTGTTGCCAAGTACGGAGTGTCGGCATTTGACATTAATGTGTAGTCAGTGTGTATGGCATTTTCTGCATTAAAATCTTTAACCATTAAAAAACAGTTATGCCAGGCTGCTCTTTGTTTGTCTCCGGCAAAACTTTCAAAAGCTGGAAGATTTAATGCATAGCCATGATCAGAAACAAGTATAATTTTTGTATTATTCCAAACATCATTTTGGCGCAAATAATCAAACCAATTGCCTAATTGTATAAGTACTCCAGCATTTGCGTCGTAATGAAGTCGCTCTCTTTCGCTTGGAAATGTTTTTGTGCCCGAATTTGTTATTTTGTTTACAGGTACATATTCCGGATGTTGTAAAAATGCCGGATCATGCGTTGCATTATTTACTATAAGTGAAAACCCTGGATTGGAACTATCAGTATCAGTTAATGCACTTAAATAATAAAGAGATGAATAACTGTTTATAAAGTCATCGTTTTTAGTTCTTGGGTAAGAAGGGTTCCACCAAATTCCATCGTTATATAAACCACCTCTCAACGTAGCGGGAAGTATTCTAAATAAACTAAACAAAATAAAATTTCGTTTTAATAAGGTCCCTTGTAATATATGCGAATAATTATGTTCTGTTTCCCAACGGTCGGTAAATTTACCTTCTACATTGGTAACGGTAATTTCTGGATATTCTTTATAAATGCGAGTGTCTGGTACCCAGTTGTAATTTGCCCAAGAAGGATCTGTAACTGTTGCCTTAAAACCTGCATTAGAAAATAGCACTGGCATGACTTTTAAGGCTTCGTTATGTTTATCGACGTTAGCCATGTCACTGCGCTTATTCATATTATCGGGTGAATATTCCCAGCCACCATATAAAGGAGGTGAACCTATAAGTGTCATTTGTTCGAAAGAAACAGAATTTGCATAGCGTGTAAAGCCGTCAAATTGTTTTGCAGTTTTTGGTAACTCATTCATTATTGGTTCAACGTAATCGTTAATTGCTCTATCAAGCATAAAAACAACAACATTTTTACCTGTTTTAGATAAATGATACAGAGGAGTATCTTTTGTTTTAGTAAATGATTTGTCATTTGCGGCAAGTTCAATAGTATATTCTTTATAATTGTGTGCTATTTTTACGTCGTTATAAATACCCATACTTAAAAATACAAAAGAACTAATTGCAACAAGAGAATGTACTATCGAATATTTTATGTATTTAAAAACAAAAAGTAATACTATGGCCACCGTAATGGTAATAAGTACATCGCCTAATAGTATAGAAAGTGTAGGAACCTTTTCTAATCCTCGGCTAAATTGTAAATTAAAACTAATTAATCCATAATCGCCCGTTTTTATAAAGACGTTAATTACTGCGGTTATAATAAAGATTGAATAGATATAGCAAAGTAATGTTTTAATTTTATCCGGAAACAAAAAGTATATAGCTATGGACCAAAAAACAAAAATACCAATTGCTTGTTCTAACGGATTGGCTATTAAAGAAAGAGGACTTGCAAAAGGGGTAAGGTTTGCAAATTCAGAAGGTGATGTTACTACAAGTGAACTTGGAATAACTAATCCTGTAAGTAAAGCTAAGGCAATAGTGCTTAGTATAAAAATCTTTGTGCGATCTTTTGGGTGACTATTAAGCTTTATTAAAGGTTTATTTACAAGCCATTTACCTAAAAGAACCCATACCCATATAAAAATAATAAATAAAGAAAAGCAAAGGAGTAAAAAGGTCTTTGCTTTAGTAAAACCACTAAAAAAAAGTACATAAAATCCTAAAATAGCTGCAGCTGTTGCTGCAATAACATACAAAACTTTTATTGGATGTTTCAGTTTATAAAAAACATTTTTTACTAACGAAAAGATATTATTCATAGTCCAATACAGAACGAGTCCTGCAGGGGAAGTATAAAGCAACACTAAAAAAAGTGCCGCCATAACATTTATTTGTATTTTTTCTTGTATTGGGTGTCCTCGTGTATAAATAATACCCGAAATAATATTAATTATAGTCATAGTAATAGGCAAAATATTTATTGAAAAACTGCCTATTTTAAAAAGTGCATCAGCAGCGCCTAAGTCTTGTATAAATAAAAAGCTTTGACCTTGTAAACTGGTAAGATGAGATAAAAAATGAAACGCAGCAATAAAAAAAGGTACTTGAATTAAAATACTAAAAGAACTACGTAATGCATATACTGGATGGTAATGATTTTGTTTATAGTAGGTAGATAAAATCATATACTGTTCATCACCAGAAAAAGTTTTTTTAATTTTTTTTACTTTTGGAGCGAGCTTTTGTATTGCTTTACGTTCTTTGTCCTGCCATCGTTCTGCTAAAACATACAATGGTAATGCTAGCATAGTTACCGCAACACTAACTCCCAGTATGGCAAGACCATTATTACCTAAAATTTTATGAAAAAGAGTGAATGTAAATTCTATTATTAATTCTATTGGATATATAAAAGTTTGATATAACATATATTGTTACCCTTTTTTTTATTGTAAAGTCTTTTTGTAATTCAAATATTATAGGGTGCTACATTTTTGGTCAAGTCTAACCTTTGGACCTATGTCAATAAAGTAGACACATAAAACGCGAGTTTACGCAACGAAATCACATTCTAAATAAACATCTTCCGGAGTTCTGTAATTCAGACTTGAGTGAATTCTTTTGCGGTTATACCACGACTCAATATATTCAAAAATTGCATCATATGCTTGTTTTGAATCTTTATATTTCTTCAAGTTTACTTCTTCCTTTTTCAAAACAGAATGAAATGACTCGATACAGGAATTGTCATATGGATAGCCTTTTTTGCTGTATGAGTGGCGAATTTTATATCGAGCAAGTTTTGCCTCAAAAAAGGTGCTTGTATACTGACTACCAAGATCTGACTGAATAATTACCCCTTCTGTTTTTTTTACATTTAAGCATGCATTATCTAAAGCCTTTACTGCAAGCTCTGCATTCATTGTAAGACCAAATGCCCATCGGATGATTTTCCTTGAATACAAATCTTCTACTGAAGCAAGGTATGTCCAACCGTTTTTTTCTGTATGGATGTATGTAATATCTGTACACCATTTCTGATTGATTGAAGTTGTTGTAAAATCTTGATTCAGTATATTTTCTTTCTGTTCTTGTATCTTTTCAGTTTTTACAGGCCTATATTTCTTTACGACGATTGATTTTATTCCTAAAATAGCCATTCTTCGCTGGATACGCTTTAGACTCGCTTTTTCTCCTTGTTTTTGGAGAACGTGATAAATCTTTGGGGCTCCATACCGTCGCAAGCTTTCGTAATAAACTTTGAGGATTTTTGAATCTAAGTCATCGTTTCTTTTCATAGCAATACTTGGTTTCCATTTTAAGCGCTTGTAAAAAGTGCTACGTGGAAGTTTTATTACCCGACACATGATTTTTACCGGGTAGGCTTCCCTGTATTTCATTACAAACGATACTTTCTCTGTTACTTTGTTTTGGCGAATATGGCTGTAGCTTTTTTTAAGATTTCGTTCTCCATTTCTAGTTCTGCAATACGTTTCTGCATTGCACGGATATCTTGCTCTGTTACAGTCTCTCCTTTCTCATTTTTGCTAACTGGTTCATACCGATGAATCCATTTATACACTGTTTGTTCTACTAAGCCATATTCACCTGAGAGTTCTCTTACAGACTTTCCGTTTTGGTACAGTTCAACTATTTGCTGTTTGAACTCTTCTGTATACCTTTTCTTTTTTCTTTCCATGCTACACATCCTTCTTATAAAATAGTATGTAGCGTTTTTTGTGTCCACTATGTTATACTAGCACCAGTTATTAAAAATTCCGACAAAGCATTATATGAATCCAAAAAAGAGAAAAATAAAATATCCGTTGGCTAGTATTGTGTTAAAAGAGCTGTAGCTAAATGTTGCACGGCTCTTTTTGGGGGACAAAAGCACAGATAAGTGGTAAAATATATTTAGTGTGTTATAATAAATAAACTTATAGTATACAAAAAAAATAAGAGAGAAAAACTATGAAAAAAACATTCTTGTTTATTTTTTGTGTTTTAACATTTAATTATACTTTGTATTGTCAAGATTTAAGTATAAGTTTTGAAGTTATTACAGATAATACGATAAACTGTGATAATGAATATTTACCAGAAGATATAACAAATAATTGTTTAGTTGCAAAAAGGGATGGAAAAGTTCTTGATAGCTTTTATAGTGCAAATTGTAATATTCTAGAGATTGACTCTATAGAGAATAACATTATAGTTGTTAAATATAAAAGAAACAAAAAAAATCAGTTCACTTTAAATTCATCTTGGGATTCAGGAAAAATAATTTTAAATTTTAATAATGGTAAATTTCTTAAAGTTATGAAATACCCAGAAGAAAAAGGAAATCAAAAAGGGCCAATATTTAAATTATTAAAAGCAGAAATAAACGCAGAATCTATAAAATTAAAATATGATTATCAGCTATATGGAGCTGCTAGAGCTGCAGGTTTTGGGACAACAGAATTAGTATTTACTAAATTAGAAAATGGTATTTATACTTTTTCAAATTATGATTTTAATGTTTACGGACATTTTAAGAAAACAATTGTGTATGATAACAATGATGATAAGGACGGATATGAAACTCTTGTTCCAGACGAAGATGGCGAAGAAATAGTAAAAAGAGATATTACTAAAAAAGAATTAGAACGACAATTTGCAGAGTAAATATGGAAAAAAATACAAATAAAAAAGACACAATAAAAAAAGTTGGTACAGCTATAATGTTGGTTACCTTTATAGTAATAGGAAGTATAGATGCTTTATTACAGAATCAAGTAACTTTTTCTTCCATTATGGGATTGGATATTACTAGAGTATATTTTTATACTTTCTTTTTAATAATTATTGGTTGTTGGCTCCTTTATAATCATTTTTTAGTTGGTATTGGGTTTATTTCTTTAGCAGCATTTAGTTCGTATTTTCCAGAATATTTATTTTTGCATAATTATTTTGCATCAATAATGATATATATTGGATTATTACTTGATATTATTTGTAGAAGAAAACCGTTGTGGTTAATTCCTTTTATAGTTTTAGGTCTTATACAAGGTATTGCTTTTCAAAATTTACATTTTATTAATTATGTTGTTGGAAGTATGGAGTTAATGTCTTTATGCATAGGATCCATTTTTGTTGTGAAGAACATCTAAAAATAAAATGATAAGTATCTTCTTGGTATCTTGTTAGTAATGGATTTTAAAGAGGACTTCCTGCCAAAACTACAATAAAAGAAAACAAATTTTTTATCGTTTTTTTAAATAGAGGTTTTTCTTCACCATGGATTAAACGGATTATGTTTTTTCTATGGGTGAAGATTATAAGAAGCCCTATGAGTATTGAAAAATACAAAAGGGATGGGGCTGTTTGCAAAATCTCTGTAAAAGTAAGAGTCCAGAGAATGGCTGGAAAAACAAAAGCTACGGTCAGTGAACCAACCGATACAATCCCGCTAATAGCGACAGCTATGACAAAGGCCGGTAATGTCAATAAAAACCCAATTGGATACAAAACCATTAGCATGCCTGCAGCTGTTGCGACACCTTTCCCTCCTCGAAAAGAGGCGAAGACTGTCCAGATGTGTCCAATGACGGCTGATGAGCCAGCTATAATAGCTGTTAGCTCTTGGCTTAAAAGAGGCTGCTGCATTCTGGATAAATTGGGAATATTTGCAATACAGAGGACCGGTAGAATACCTTTTAAAATATCCACTAATATAACCGCAATCCCTGTTGGCAAGCCAAAAACACGTACAGCATTTGTACCACCAGCGTTACCAGATCCATAATTGCGAATGTCTTTTTTATAAAAAACTTTGCCTACTACTATGCTGGTAGGGAATGAACCAACAAGGTAACTGATCAAAACAATTAAAGCAAGGTGTACATAGGCCATGGTTAAATAAACTCCTTTTTATTTTCATGTGCGGATAAAAGTATATACGTATGTAGAAAAGTTTTAGTACAAATTTTTAAGAGAACCATACAAAATTATATAACGCTCTTTTAAGTTTGTCACAAAAGAACAAAAAATTATTTCAATTTCAATTTCAATTTCAATTTCAATTTCAATTTCAATTTCAAGTTAATAGATGCTTACAAAAATTGTGTTATAATTATTATAATACAAGGAGAGTTTATGAAAAAAGATTATTTTAAACGTTGTGTTGTTATATTTTTTTTCTTTTTATCAAGTTTTGCATTTTCGGATGATTTCAAACTTACAAATGTTCCAGATGAGTTTATAGGTACTTATGTACCAGTGCAATATGATAATGTTTTAAAATCATCTCGAAGCCATTATGAAGCAATGCTTTCAAATAGGAAACAATATCACGATATTCTTCTTTTGAACAAGGATATTTGTTATAGCAATGTAGGTTTTCATGATGGGTATGCAATTAAAAAGGAAGAATTTGAAGATTATAGATTTGTTACTAATACGAAAGGTTTGTTCATTATTGATAACAATGGTAATTCGTACAGAAAAATTAGTAACAGTATTGGAAATGATGGATATGTTGCTTTTTACTCGTATGTGCTAAAAGTTATTTTTCAAGATGCACAAGCACTAGACTATATAACGTTAGATAAAAGTAATGTAATAATAGACAATGTAAAATATGCAGTTATTCTTGATCCATTCTTTTTAGAAACGAAAAACATCTCTCTTTGGTTGAGAGGACCAGAAAATCTATGTGCCCTAGTGTCAGATGGAATTGGTGCAAGATTATATGAAGCAAAAAAAGAAGGGCATACAAGTGTGGTTTCTAAAAATTGCATAAAAGAATTTCCTCTATTTTACTGGAAAGAGGCCGACTATCCCAATTTTAATGCATGGAGAATTCCACAAGAAAGCTTAAAGTATATACGAAATCTTATTTACGCTAAACATGGATATATATTTAAATCAGAAGAGTTAAGATCTTTATACGAAGGATTTTCTTGGTACAAAAGAAACCCTTCTTTTTCTGAAAATGAATTCTCTAAAGGTGAAAGATATCTATTAAAAGATATTCTAGAGAAAGAAAGCCGGTAAAACTATGAAAAAACATTCTTATAAACAAATACTACTATTGGTAGACCTATTACTACATTATTATTGCTAAAAAAAAATAGGTATGTATTAATAATATAAAAAGAAGCGCGTCCAGCAACTTTATCAAGATAGTTCTGTGCGCCAAATAAGATTTTAAAGGGATTAAATGTACAAAGCTTTTGTCTAGAAGTTCTGCTGGTAAATCACAAGAAGAATCAATTACTAGTACAATATCGGTGTTTTTGTCGTGTGCAGTGCGATATTGTTTTTCCATGTTATCTACTTTTTGTTGTGTCAAAGTGCCATATAGAAATCATGAGATTCAACTTAAGAGATATTTGAATGACAGCTAAGTGATATCAAGAGTCTAAGAACTTGTAAGATAAAAATTTTTTCGAAATTGAGAAGGAGATTGTCCTGTTTCACGTTTAAAAAAGCGACTGAAATACGAGGGGTCTTCAAAATGTAATTCATAAGCGATTTGTGCTGTTGTTAAGTCTGTATGAACTAATAAACGTCTTGCTTCCATAGAGAGTGCATGTCTAAGAATTTGTCCTGGTGAAAAACCAGTAATAGATTTTATAGTTTTAATTAGATTATTCACTGTCATACACATATGATCAGCAAAAAAAGAAACAGACTTTTCGGTTTTATAATTTTCTATAACTAATTTTTTAAATTTGAGCAAAATGTCTTTTTTTTCAGGCTTTATAAGACTCTTTTTTTCCTTAATGCGAGAGAGAAATACGATTAATATGTTTAAATATGCTTGAAAAAGAATATTTCTATATTCATTTTCACTATCATATTCTTTTTTTATAGTTACTAACTGTTTTTCAAATGCAAGTTGTGCTTGTGTATCTAGATAAATGGTATTTTGTTGTCCAAGAAGGAAAAGAAGATCAATTGATTGATTGTGAGCTGTTGAATTTGAAGAAGAAATGAAAGACTCTTCTTGAAAAATAAGTGCATATCCGGAAACAAATTTAGTTTGCCAATAATGTACTTGTCCAGGATGTATTAAAAAAACAGAACCTTGTTCAATATTCCATGATTTGAAGTCAATGACGTGGGTTCCTTCTCCTTCGGTTATATAAATGATTTCAAAAAAATCATGCCTATGAGCTTTTGGACTATATGCTTTAAGAGGGAGTTCTTCTAGTTTTTTTATATGAAAATTCCCGGTCTTTTGACCGGGACCATTATTGTATAATTGCAAAGGAATCTCTTTTTGCTTATTATCCATTCCTTATAATACATAACTATCTTAAATAGGTAAAGATTTGTTTTTTGTAATTTCAATTTTGTTTTTCTCGTTTAAGTCTTTAAGGAAAGAAATACTCATTAATACCGAGATAATTGTTGTTGTAATATCAGCTATTGGTTGTGCATAAATAAAACCACTAAACCCAAAAACAGCATTTAAAATAAAAAGAAGTGGTAAATATATTAAACATTGTCTGCCAAGAGAAACAATCATGGCTTTTAGTGCCATTCCTGTAGCTATAAAGGTAACCATCATTGTTAACTGAATACCAAGAAAAGGAACGCACCAATTAAAAGCATGAAGAATTTGTGTTCCTGCTTGAATAGTTTGAGCATCATTTATAAAGAATCCAATTAAAGCATTTCCAAAGAAACCAAAAACTAGCGTAAAAAATAGGGCAAGTAAGGTACTGTAGAGTAAGGTTATTAGAAAACCTTCTTTTAAGCGATGATAAGCTTTTGAACCAAAGTTATATCCTGCAAATGGTTGAAAACCTTGTGCTAACCCCATAATTAGCATAATACACATACTCATAACTCTTATGTGTATTCCATTACCTGCGACAACATAATCACCGTATGCTACAGCAAGAACGTTTACAAGAATCATTGAAATACTCATAGCTAAAGAAGAAAGTGCGGCAGGAATTCCTATTTTGAATGTTTCTGAGTAAATTATTTTAGATGGTTTAAAATCAGAGATCTTTATTGAAAGAATAGATTTTTTAGATAAAAAATACGCAATAAAATATATTGCACCAACTGAATTTCCAATCCCTGTTGCTAATGCAGCGCCAGCGGTTCCCATGTGTAATACTAGGATAAAAATTGGATCTAGGATGATATTAAGTCCTATTCCAATAACCATTCCCTTCATTGCATGGGTTGTTGCTCCTTCACTTCTTACCAGTCCAGATAAACCTATTTGAAAAATGGAAGCGATAGAAAAAGCTGTAATAATAGTAAAATAGTCTGAAGTTGGATTTATGGTGTCAGAACTGGTGCCAATGACAGAGAGTAACGGGCCTCTTATTACGTATAGGAGAACCGTTATAGCTAGTCCAGAAAAGAACATAGTATAAAATGCAACAGAATTAGCTCTTTTTGCCTCATCATACTTTTTTGCACCCATAACCCTTGAAATATAACTTGATGTACCAGTTGCAAATATATTTCCTATTGCTTGTATAATCATCATTATAGGGCTTGCGAGTGATATAGCTGCAATTAATCGTGGATCACCTGTTTTTCCTATAAAAAAAAGATCTGTTAAGTTATAAATTAACTGTACTGCCATTGCGAGCATTGTTGGTAGTGCTAATTTAATAATTGCTGTTTTTACTGGTGCATTTTCAAGTAAATCTATGCGTGAATTATTCATTATTATCCTTCTTTATATTTTTTGATTACATAAAATAAAGCTACAATAAATATAGAGAATATAATCATGGTAAAAAATGGATTATCTAGCGCAATAGTGGTACTTTTTCATTGTGATTACTTAATAGTTTATTCCTGCAGCCTGTACATTTTCTGAATCAAAGGCGTGGCAGGGAGTTACAGCATAAACCATGTTGCAATGAGGACATTTTGCCTCGAAGGTTTCCATCTCAAAATCCTTGTTGCATTCAACGCATTTCATTTCTAATGGCATTGGCATAGGTTGTTCGGAGAACCCCATTGCTCGAACCTTGTCTGCTACTTCTTTACCATTATTAAACGTTCCTAAACAACCATCGTGTTCATTAGCCATTATTTTACTCCTTAATTTCGGTGATTATTTCACCATTTCTCAATTTAGTTCTATATGCAAGAATTTTTTTATCCATTGCTTCAAGAGTTGTAAGTATTTTTCTCTCCTCATCTGTTGTTTCGATGATTTTGCTAATTCCGCCGTTTTTAATGACGATTCTTTTGTCACCCATAAGTGCTAGTATAGGATCATGAGTTGCCATTAGAACGACTTTATCTTCACTAATAAGTAGTTTAAGTGCTTGTTGTCTATCAATTCCTGCATTTTCAATTTCATCGATTAAGATGATAGGGGACTTACTGAGTATGGCGGTATCTGCAATCATTAATGCTCGAGACTGTCCTCCTGAAAGACTAGTTATAGGAGTTGAAGAGATAAAACTTTCACCAGCGAGGGCATTTGCATTGGTAATGATTTTTTGAATAATCTCTTCTCTGTTTTCTACCATGCGACTTTCTGCGTGGAGTTCTAAAAACTCATAAACACTCAAATCCATAACAAAATTCATATTCTGTGAAATCTGGGCTACAAGTTTGTCGCTGGTAGAAAATCGCCATTTTGTGTCTGGTATGTCATTATTTATTAAAATACGTCGTGAGGTTGGTGTATCAGCTTGAGCTACCCATTCAATATCACCGAGTAAACGGCTTTTACCAGATCCTGTGGGGCCAACAATGCAAATAATTTCTCCTTGATTAATAACTAGGCTTTCAAAGCCTTCTTTGTTGCCCGATTTATCTGTGCCTGGAAGAATAGTTACCGATTGTACTTTATTTGTGTCTTTGCCAAGAAATGCGTTCATCTGATTAATGAACTCAGCCATTTGTTGGTAGTGAAGTTCAATATCTATTGCCTTGTCTTCAAGTTCTTCAGCGTCAAAACGTGCAAAATATTCTTCTAAAGTAAGGGGTAAATCTTTAGTTTGTTCTGCTGTATCAAGTGGTAAATTGTTATCATTAAAATAGGAAGTAATAAAAGGGAATTCGGTTATTAGTTCGCCTATTTTCTTTTTGCGAATTTCTGTTGAATTTTGTGTCATTCTATCTCCTCTATTTTGTCTTCATGTCCATTTTTCTGACATTACCCATCTGAAATTTATCTCCAATTCTTGTTTCACCAAGACAGTATGAACATAGTGCGCTTGGCATAGGGAATCGAAGTTCTTTTCCGACTAAGGTATTGATGTCTTCTGCTTTATCAAATAGCAGTGTGGATAACTCATAACTGCCCTGACCGGTAAGACCATTTACATGGAGTATGGTTGCACGTGGATTTACCGTGTTTACGCGACTGGCAAAAACTTCTCTTTCTGCTTGCGAAACAATATCTCCCTTAGTAATGACAACAATATCTGCACTTTTTAACATGGGGCCGATTTTTTTCGGAGTGTTAATTCCACTCAAGTTATCGATAACACAAACAGCTTTTATTCCTTTTATATACGGGGAACAGCGGTTGCAAAGGCCAGCAGATTCACTTATAAGCAAGTCAAAGTTGTTTTCGACACCCCATTTAGTGACTTCCTCGATATTACTAATAAAGTAATGATCTGGGCAGAGAGCGCCTGAAAGGCCTTTTTTAACAGGAATTCCAGCTTTTTCGTAAAGCTTATCGTCATCGGTATATAGGCAGTCAAATTTGACTACCGCTGTTTTAATCTTTTGTTTACTTAAGGCTTCTATTGTTTTTAATATAACGGCTGTTTTTCCCGAAGATGGCGGTCCGGATATTGTTACTAGATTCATGGTACCTTCCTTTAGATAGATGGTTTAAGATTATTGTTAAAAACTGATTCACAATGAGTAATCAGGTTACTAATATCATTGGAGTAAATGTAATCCCAACCGAGCCACATAAATTTGTTTTCTTTAGCAATTTGGTTATCTACTTCTGGATGCACACTTGGAAAAAGGCCAGAATGTGCAAGAATTTCACCTACTGGTTTAGAAGCAAAGAAATCGATTACCGGTTGTAGTTTTTTTTGCTTGTCTTTTTTTGAAAGCATAAAAATTGGGCTGAGTATTGCGCCATCTTTTGGCCAAACAGCTTTCATAGTTCCACCCTCTTTAACCATTTTTGTAAAAAAGTATGGCATTATTGTAATAATAGGTTTATTATTTTTTTTACGATCGCTTTTAACCATTTGAGAAGGGTGCATAGATTCGAGCAAATTATTACCCATTTTTGCTATGCCTTCGTCTCCGTACATTTTGTGAATATTTAATAGAATGGCGTTAAAAAGGTCAAAATCACCTACAGGTAATGAAATTCGGTTTTTGAAGACAGGATCAAGAATATCTTCCCAGCTTTGAGGAAGCGGAAGGTCTCCTAGTTCTTTAAGGTTAATAAGAAAAACAGCAGGAACTACTCCAATCATTGAATAATGGCCAGCAGGATCTTTTAATGTAATGTCATCAAAAGAAGAATTGTATGTTGAAAGGCCCGTTGTGTCTTTAAATACGCCTTGTTTTTTAAACTGGCCTATCATCTTTTCGTCAAAAAACATATCAAACCCGGCGGAGATGAATAAATCAGGAAGTTTTGAGGCATCTTTTATACCTTTTAGATGTTGTTCTACCCAATCGAGTCCCATAGAAGCAGCCTTTAATTCATAATTAATCGGCGTTTGATTCTCGGTTTTGTATGATTCAATAAAAGTATTAAATTGTTCCAAAAGAGGAATCCTTACTGGACAGGGAAGAAGTCCTACCACGTTAAGCGCTTTAGAATAACTGTTTGTAGCAGTATTTGATAAACTTATATCTGCATTATTTTGTTTCGATTCAATTGCATCGACTAGAAATTTTGCAAAACTATCGTAATTTATTTGCTTTAGCATTAAAGCATTTTGCAAACTAATCGATTTGGCAAATTTTTCTCTTTGAGCGGGATCTTCCATATTCTGAAACCCATTAGAGGTAAAGACCGATATAGTTTGTGGATATTTTTCTGTGATATCCCAAAGGGTTGTGTCTTTTGTAAAGTAATCCATCTGTATAAAACTCCTAAAGTGGTACCATAATACCAGAATCAAATATAATAAAACATCAGCTATATTGTGATTAAAAATCAGCTAAAGTGATTTTTTTGTACGTGTCATAAATTTCGTTAGATATTTTGTGTAGATTGTTAGAAAAAATACAGCTCTCAAAAGCACAAGTGTCTTTGCCAAGAGGGCAATGTCCTAAAGAAATGTCTCCTTCCATTGTTTGATAAATGTCCAAAAAACTAATCTCTTTTGCAGGTTTATTTAAAATAAAACCACCAGTAGGGCCTCTAACAGATTTTACGTAGCCGGCTTTACTTAATTTTTGAAAAACTTTTGCAAGATGCGCTTGAGATGCGTCTAGTTCTTCGGCTAAATGTTTGACCGTTACTCTGTCTGGTTGTTTTTTAGCAATCAAAGCTAGACTGTGCATGGCAAGAAAAGCACCTTCTGAAACGTTTATCAGATTCATAAAACCCTCTATGGTAAAATCAGTTTGTATTGTGGTATTCTAATACCACAATACGGTTTTGTCAAGTGAGCATTAAAAATGTTAGCGATGGTTCTTGCACTCAGGATTTATGCATCCTGCTGGAATAGGAAAAATGCCAACATGAGTTATGCGACCGTCATCGTATAGTATGTCGCATCCATGTAGATATTGTACGGGTGATCCACACAGTTTACACACTTTGCCCGCGCACTGTTGGCAATACCATGGATGTCGATGTTCTACAAATTCTTTTATGACATATTCTTCAAGTTCTTTTGTCCATAAATCTTTGTTTCCTCGAAAATTTATGTAGTGTTCGTCATCAATTTTGATAGAAAGATACGGGTATTCTTTATTGCCACCACCAAGATATTTTGTAGAGCAGCTTATAGAAAGATCATATTTGCTTACGATTTTTCGTCCACCAACTTCATCGAAGATTTTTTTACAAAACATACATTCATGAGAAGGAATAAATTTGTTTTTTGGATTGTTCATTTTGACTCCTTTTTAGCGATTTATTTTAAGACGCTGCAATTTGGCTTACAAATCACGTCTATTAAGTTTAGTATACGAACAAATGAGTGTTTTGTCAAAAAAATAGCAATCCCAGGTTTTTCTGTGTGAAACGAAAGTGATAATGTCTCGATGTAACGAAGGGAAAATGTCCCGATGTGGTAAACT
>MLPZ01000007.1 GCA_001885315.1 Treponema sp. CETP13 | reverse complement strand
AACATACGCGAAAAAAATAGAATTTATAAACAAGCAAGAAAGTAACTTGCTGCTATTAATATGGTTTACGGAGCAGCCAGTACCGGAATAAGAGCTATGACTAGCTCATCTAGTCCTGGAATATCTCTAAAACAAGAAGGAATATCGTATGCCGCAGGAGCTGATTTACCGTGCGTGTACGTGAACATGGTTCGCGGAGGCCCTGGACTAGGCTCTATTGCTCCAGCACAAAGTGATTATTTTCAGTCAACAAGAGGGGGAGGACATGGAGACTATCATGTATTAGTTCTTGCACCAAAAAGTGTCCAAGAAGCTGCAGACTTAACCTACAAAGCCTTTGAACTTGCCGATAAATGGCGCATGCCAGCTATGATTCTAGCGGACGGTTTAATTGGGCAAATGATGGAAAGTGTTGAACTTCCTCCATATTATGACCCCAAAAGTTTAATAGATAAAACAGATTGGCAAGTTGGAGGAATGTATAAAAATCATAGAAAAGCACATCACGTAACTTCTATTATTTTAGATCCAACATTATTAGAAAAAAAAGTATTCGACAGATTTGAGCGATACAAAAAAATACAACACACAGAAGTTCTATTTGAAGAAAAAAACTGTTCGGACGCTGATGTTATTCTTGTTGCGTATGGGAGTTCTGCTCGAGTTTGCCAAGGAGCACAACAAATGGCTATAAAAGCTGGGTTAAAAGTAGGTTTATTTAGACCTATTACTTTATGGCCTTTTCCAAGTACCGAACTTAAAAAGATATCTAAGACTGGAGCTATTTTTCTTGTCGTTGAAATGAGTATGGGGCAAATGATAGAAGATATTCGTTTGTCAGTCCATGATACGGTTCCTGTTATTTCTTTACCTCATACCGGAGGCGTTGTTCCTAATGAAGATGAAGTTTTTGCTCGTATCCAAGAGATACTTAAAGGAGAGAAACAATGAAAAAAACATACGAACATCCAAAATCGCTAAATAAACTACAAACAAAATATTGTGCTGGTTGTGGACATGGAGTTGTTCATCGCATTATAGCTGAACTTGTCGATGAATTAGGGCTACAAGAAAAAACAATTATTACAAATCCAGTAGGATGTGCCATTTGGGCTGACCTGTATTTTGATTTTGATTCAGTCCAGCCAGCACACGGAAGAACTCCTGCTGCCGCAACTGCTATAAAACGTGTGTTAGATGATCATCTAGTCATTTGTTACCAAGGAGACGGTGATTTAGCGGCTATAGGAACAGCAGAAACAGTACACGCTGCAAACAGAGGAGAACACTTCACAACTATTTTTATTAATAATGCAATATACGGTATGACTGGTGGACAAATGGCTCCGACTACTCTTGTTAATCAAAAAGCTACAACCGCACCTTTGGGACGTGATCCAAGTTTTCCTGCAGGAATGGGATATCCAATAAAAGTACTCGAAATGCTTTCGACTTTAGAGGGAACAATGTACTTAGCCAGAGGGGCTACTGATACCGCCTCTCATATTAGATTGCTCAAAAAATATATACGAACAGCTTTTCTTGCACAACTTGCAGGTTATGGCTCTACAATGGTCGAAGTTCTTTCTCCTTGTCCTACAAACTGGGGTGTTACTCCGGTAAAAGCTACTCAGATTGTTGCTGAGCAGATGATACCATTTTATTCACTTGGAGAAATCAAAAACACGTTGCCAAAAGCATTGACGCAACAATCATAAGGAGTTTTCAATGTTAGAAAAAACATTTTTTACAGGTTTTGGAGGACAAGGTATTGTTTCGCTTGGAAAAATTTGGTCATTTTGTGCTATGCAAGAAGGAAAAGAAGTAACGTTTTTCCCTTTTTACGGAGCAGAAAAACGTGGAGGCATGGCTCAAGCTAATGTAATTATTTCAGATTCAGAAATTGCAAGCCCAATTGTTACCCAAGCAGATTCAGTTGTTGTTATGGATCAAGCAGGCCTTCTCGTTGCAGAAACAATTTTAAAAGAGGGGGGATTAATGCTTTTAAATACTTCTCTTATTTTAGAATTGCCAACTAGAAAAGATATTACAATAGCAAAAATACCGGCATTTGATATTGCAAAAAAAATTGGAAACGAAAAAGCCTCAAATATGGTTATGCTCGGAGCTCTTGCAAATTTAACAAAGGCTGTCTCTCTTGTAAATTTAACGACAATTTTTGCTGATTTTTTTACAGAGTCAAAAAAAAATCTTATTGACTTAAATATTCAGGCAGTAACAGAAGGACAAAAAGCAGCTCTCAATTATTCATAAAAAAATATATCCAGCATTTCTGCTGGATATATAAAAACTATGTTACTTAATATTATTATTCAGCGTACTCACAACCAAGTTTGTCTGCAACAGTCCTTATTGCATCTTCTATTTTGGCGTCTTTATCGAGTGAAATTGTTTCAATAACTTTACCTAATTCGGTTCTGGTTGCATAGCTTTCTGCAAAAACAGGATCAAATCCACGTGCATCTTCTGGATAATTTGAAGCTACATCTTTAGCTTGTGCATTTAAATCTCCTTTTGCTATACAATCTTTGTACACTTGCTCATTTACACCGGCTGCATTTGCAGGAGCATATCCTGTTCCCGCTGCATAGAGAGCTGAAGCTTCTGGAGTATACAAAAATTCTAAGAAGATAGAAGTTGCTAAATCTGTAACAGCATCTCCACTCTGAAATCCGCAAAAATTACCTCCCTGTTGTATAACAGTAGGATTTTTACCAAAAGGTATTGATGCAACAGCAGCTTCAAAACCATCAGGGTTTACATAAAAAACACCAGAGATAGAACCTATAAACATGACAACTTGTCCAGAACCGAATGGGCCTGACAAATATCCATCTTCTCCTGGGATACGGAAATATCCTTCTTGTATGCCTTTTTGCCACCATTCATAACAAGCCATTGTTGCATCAATATTGTCTTTATTAAATAAAAGAACAGTACCATCCGAAGTGGCATATTGTGCACCAAAATTTTGAGGCCCATAAATTGAAAGATTTTGGGCATCATCATATCCAAAAGCTGGTTTACCAAGAATTTCTGTAGCCTTTTTAGCTACTTCTGTAAGTTCATCATAAGTAGTAGGAACTTTTAAATTATGTTCTTCAAAAAAAGTCTTGTTATAGTATAAAACCTCAGTAGATTTTCCAAGCGAAGTTGAATAAGAGCGTCCATCAGGATAAGCTGCATTTTCTTCGATATAGGAAGGAACGATTGTAGCCTTATCTTTTGCGCTTATCCCAAATTCATCATTTAAATAATCAGTTATATCTAATAATAAACCAGAAGGCATATAGGTAAGAATGTTATTATTATATGCCTGTGCAACATTAGGTTGGCTTCCAGCAGCTAATGCTGAAGTAACTTTTTTATGGCAATCTGTGTAACCACCTTGTGATGTTGCATTTACAGTTATGCCATATTCATTAGTTGCATTAAAAAGATCAACAACCTCATTCATAGCCTCTTCATTCGATTTAGTCTGTGCATGCCAGAACTCAAGAGTTACATTTGCAGCTTTGAGCTCTTCAGCAGAAACAGATTTTTTAGATGTTGTCTGGCTATCTTTAGAACCACCAGCAAAAACTGCTGCTGCAAGTAATGTAACAGCTACAATCAACGACAATAATTTTTTCATTCTACGCTCCTTTCTTTGTAGAAAAAAATATAAAAAACACGAAACCAAGTTTACATGTTTTTGTTAGCCTTTTAAGCCCCCACGCGCTATACCTTGAATAATGTAGCGTTGAAAACATAAATATATAATAACAAGAGGAACAACTACTATTGTAGCTCCTGCCATCATAAGCTGATAATCTGTACCTGCTTCTCCAGCAAAATACATTAATCCAATAGAAAGAACTCGCTTTTTTACTGATCCCGTAACCATAATTGGCCACAAATAGGCATTCCACGATGCAATAAAATTAAAAAGCCCTATCGTAACGAGTGAACTCTTTGCATTTGGAACCATAATTGTCCATAGATATTTCCAATCAGAACACCCATCAACTTTTGCTGCCAGATACAGCTGTTCTGGAATTTGATTAAAAAATTGGCGCAATAGATAGATGTAAAAAATACTTGCTGTATAAGGTAAAATCTGGGCTATAAGATTGTCATATAAGTGTAAATTTGTAATAGTAATAAAATTTGTAATTAAATACATTTGACTAGGAATCATCATTGTTGTGAGTAAAAAACTAAAAAGTTTGTCCCTTCCTGAAAATTCTAACCTTGAAAAAGCAAAAGCAGCAAGAATTGTCGTAATCAATGTAAAAACAGTATTTGAAACAGCCACTAGAACAGAATTTACAAAATAAAGGCTAAATGGATTTGATTTCATTGTTAAAACTTCGTAAAAATTATGCCATTGAGGGACACGAGGAAACCATACAACTGGAGTTGCTGTAATCTCACGATATGTTTTTATTGCTCCTGTAATCATCCAAAAAAACGGGAAAAGCATTACTATCGAACCAACAATGAGTAATACATATATTACTAATTTTATAGCTTTATTCATAAGTATCCCCTACTGATCCGTTTTACGATTACTTAATTTCATTTGAATAAGTGTAAATACCATAATAAGGAGAAACATTAGAACTCCACTAGCAGCAGCCTCAGTATAATGACTTTCAGCATAAAACTGCTCAAACATGTAGTACACCATAGTCATAGCAGAATCAATAGGTCCTGCATCACCAAACAAACCAACAACTTCTACATAAGTTTTAAAAGCCCCTATAATTGCAATGACCAATTGATATGAAATAATAGGAGCCAACTGTGGGACTGTAACATGTATAAATTGACTCCAGCGACTCGCTTCATCTATACGTGCTGCCTGATATAGTTGTTTATCAATCCCCTGCAACCCAGCAAGAAAAATAACAATTTTAAAAGCCATTCCTGACCAAATGCCAAAAATACAAAGAGAGGGGATAGCCAAATTAGGATCGTTTAACCATTGAATAGCATTGATACCAAATAAGCCTAAAAACTTATTTAAAATACCATACTGACTATGAAAAATAAAACGAAACGCCAAACCAATAGCAATGGCATTGGTAACATACGGTAAAAAATATGCTGTTTGAAAAAACTTAGAAGCTTTTATTCCACTATTTAGTAAAAGGGATAATAAAAGTGCCAAAATAAGAGATATTGGCACAGTTACAAATGTATAAATAAGAGTATTTAATACAGCCTTTCTAAAAGAGCTATCTTTTAGAACACGTATATAACTATCAAGTCCAAAACCACTCCCTTCACGTTTAAAAATATTAAACTCAGAATAAAAGCTCATCCGTATTGTGTGAATAAGCGGATAGATAACAAAAGCAAAAATAATGATTAATGCGGGTAAAACATAGAAAAAAGCTTGAATTGTTGTTTTCTTTTTATTTTGACCTACCATTTTTCTATTCTCTCTCCATTTTTTTCAAAAAGATGGATTCCGTTTGGTTTTAATTTTATTTTTACAGTATCACCTTTGTTAATATGATTATCTGATTCAACTAACGCTTTTGAATAAACATCATTTAAATTAAAACGAATAAGAATATCTCGGCCTATAGTAGACTTAAAATCTACTTTCACATCGAACCCTTGCTCATTTTCTTTACAAATCCTAAAACTTTCTGGACGAATTCCTGTCTGTATTACTCCGTCGGGGAGAGTCACTTTTAAAGCTTTTTCATTATTGATATACAAATATCCATCTTTTACTTCGGAATCAAAAAGATTTATGGGAGGATTACCTAAAAATTTTGCTACAAAAGCATTATCAGGATGGTTATAAGTAGCTTGAGGTTCTCCTACTTGCTGTATTTCTCCCTCTTTCATAACAACAATTTCATCCGTAATACTCATAGCTTCTTCCTGATCATGTGTAACAAAAATAGTTGTAATTCCGGTTTTTTGCTGAATTCGTCGAATTTCTTCGCGCGTTTGAATGCGAAGTCTTGCATCCAAATTTGAGAGAGGCTCGTCCAATAAAAGAACCTTAGGTTTTTTTGCAAGAGCGCGAGCGATGGCAACTCTTTGTTGCTGGCCTCCAGAAAGTTGCCCCGGTTTACGATTTAATAAATCTTGTATTGCTACGACTTCAGCTGTTTCTTTTACTATTTTTTCTATCTGATTTCGACGATTTTTTGCATTTGGATAAGTAAGTCTAAAACTTTTTGAATTGCGCAATGGAAATGATATATTTTCGAAAACTGTCATGTGTGGATATAGTGCATAGTTTTGAAAAACTAACCCTATCCCTCTTTTTTCTGGGGGAAGTTCTGTTACATTCTCATCACCAAAAAAAATTTTACCTTCTGAAGGCTCTAAAAGTCCAGCAATCATAAATAGAGTTGTACTCTTTCCACAACCAGAAGGGCCTAATAATCCGACTAAGTGGCCGGAAGGAATTGTAACATTTAATTTATCTACAGCTACAGTTTCAACTTTTTCTTTGTTAGAAAAGACTTTCGTTAAATTTTTAAGTTTAATTTCCATATAAATATCATACCGTGATTTAACTCTTTTTGAATAGCTTAATTCCATAATTTATATTTAAAAATTTGATTTCTATTGCCTTAATTTTAATAATTAGTCAGAATATATAATATGAAACTAATAAATTCTTCTATAATGAAAAAAACCTACATAGCAATTATACTTTGTATAATTCCAGCAACATCTCTTTTTGCTCATCCTCACGTCTTTATAAAAAACTCATCAGAATTTGTATTTAAGGAAAATAAACTTGATGGAGTTTGGGAAACATGGGAATTTGACAGAGTATTTAGTGCAGACATTATTTCTTGGCTCGACGTAAATCAAGATGGCGATTTTAGTGCTGATGAAAGCATTCAGGTTTACAACAATGCCTTTATTAATTTACAACATTACTACTATTATACATTCATTCGCCAAGGGAACGAGAGAACAAACCCTGCTTCTGTAACAAAATTTCGATCTCATGCTAAAGACGGTATAATGACTTATACATTTTACATCGATTTATCTTCCTATACTGGTAATAATATATACTTTGCTGTTTATGATTACACCTATTTTTGTGATATTGAATACAAAGAACCTATTACCCTTACATACGATGAGACTGTTGTTCAACCGACATATGAAATAGTAGAAAACAAAAACTATCCGGTTTATTACAATCCAGTCGGAGCTGCGACAGATACCACAATTTACTACAAACCAGGGCCAGGTTTATATACATATTATCCCAAAGAAATTCACCTTACATGGTAGTATGTATGAAAAAAACAAGCCTATTCTTTTTATTATTTTTAATTGTATTCCCTTATTTTCTTATAGCAAATCCTATATACACGCCTAAAAATGCAAAAACAATTACCGATCCATCAACCGGTGAAGTTATTTCTACAGGCGCTCCAGAAGTTTTACCAGTACGTATAGCGGGAGGAAATCCGGATTTAATAAAAAAACAAGGTGTATTGCGTGAAAAAATAGCCGATGTTTTTGTAAAAATAAAAAATGCAGAAAAAGTCGATTCAAAAAGTGTGTCTAAAAGTTCCTATCTACATCTTTTGTGGCTTGTTTTATCATTATCCTTTGCTTATGGAATTTTACATGCATCTGGTCCAGGGCATCGAAAAACAATCGTTTTTTCTTTATATCTTACTCGAAGTTCCCCTTGGTGGGAGCCATTAATGGTTTCGTTATTTTTAGCTCTTTTGCACGGTTGTAGCGCAATTATTATTATGCTTATTTTTAAAGGAGTTGCAGGATCTATTGGTTATAATACAGATAATGTAACTATGTACATGGAAGGCTTTACATATCTATTGCTTATTATTACTACAATCTGGCTAATTATACACGAGAGTCGAGAATACCTAACCCAACAAAAAAAATTTGCAACCCAATCAGAAGATAAACATAAAAGCACCCCTACAGATAAACTACAAAAATATGGTCTTATTCCCTTTCTTATATCTGGGATTTATCCTTGCCCCGGTGCCATTTTAATATTAGTACTTTCTTTTTCACTACATTTATTGCGTTTAGGTGCCTTTTCCGTAATAGCTATGTCACTGGGAATGTCAATTCCTATTATGATTGCCGGATACCTTGCATGGAGTGGCAGATCTGGACTCTTTCATACATTAAAGGCTAACCAAACTACTGCAGCAAAAGTTGCTTATAGTATTCAAATGTTTGGATTCTCAATTTTACTAATATTCTCTTTGTACATTAGTTGGCCCTTTTTGTACTCACTTTTTACTTAGATTATTAAAATATAGTTGTTTTTACGTTTTTTTTATTCCACCTTAGCATTTTTTAGGTATGGAAACAATTAATATATATTCAAAAAAGAGGAGCAAATATTTTGCTTTTTTGATTTTTTTTTCTATTTTATATTCATTTAATATCCTTTGTTCGTGTTCTCACATACCATTTGCAAAAGAAAATCAAGCTGAAGAAATTGAAATTTCTGTACCAAAAAAATATACACCACAAACAGTAGGCTCAAAACAAACGGGATTCTATCGGTATATAAATTCAGACAACACAATACAAGAAAATCTGTTAAACAAAGAAGGGATATCAAAAATTAGTTTTCTAGTCACTAAGAACAAACCTACCCCTGTCCTTTTTTACGGAAATCAATTAGATGTTCATCCGCAAGGTTGTTTGTATCCTTATTTTACAGAAAGCTCAATTATTGGTGGATTTACAGCCTTTATTGCCTATAGTTTATATAATCAATCATACGGGACAACAGAAGAAATCACTACATTTATTGAACACTTTAATTGGATAAAATTTCAAGCAGAACTAAAAAAAATAACAAATAATGCAATCGAAGAAGCCCCAGACACTTCAATAGAAGAAGTAATATGGGATTGTAATATCGAAAAAATTTTAACCAAAATCGCTGATGGAACATTTAATGTATATGACTTAACATAACAAGTTTTTTGTACCTTGAAATTACAGTAAACCAAGGTTACACTGTTAGTAATGAGAACTTGTAACAACACTAATAAATTTTGTAAAACAATCGCACTGCTCATAAGTATTTGTAGCTTTATCTTTTTATCTTTTTTGAATTTATCTTGCAATGATGATAATAAAAATATATCCGAAAATTCGTATTCAAAATTGTTAAATTCAACTACTACCACTATTAATCATCGATGGTTTTATTTTACTAACACCGGTTTTTTAGAAACACAAAGCCCTTCTCTTGCTCCAGATAAAGTTCTTGAGCCATGGACAGAAAAACCACGAATTACTTCTGGCACTATCATAAATGGCCAAGTCTTTTTTACCGTTAACAAATTAGGAATTCTTGTTTGCCCAGCTGTCTCAGGACTTCAATCAGATGGGATTTCATCTCAAACATATCTTGTCAAAGATTCTTCCTTGTTTACTAATTATACTGCAGGGAATATGTATTGTATAAATGATAAACCAGCCTTTAATTTATATACAAACACAATATTTGATAAAAACCAAAATCATGATACCAATTCTATTCCTATTTTAATTGAATTTAATCCTCTCTCTAATGAATTTAAAACTCTTTTATATAAAAATGATTTTGTTCCTAGTAATGAGGCAATTCAATTTGAAGATCTAAATCTAAATTCATTGCAGTATATAAACAAAAAATGGTATGCCTCTTTTAAAAATTCATTAGACAATCAAACAACAATTCTTTTTACCAAAACATATTCTAATGAACCTGAAAATATAAAATCACTAAGTACCACAACGGCATGCAAAAAAATTAATCAAGAAGAATTTCGAGAAAGAACAGAGCCAACTCCTTTTAGTATTGCGCCAAAAAAAATACAAGATTTATTGTATATGATTCCAAAAACAACTCCTTTTTACATTCGATATTTAGAAGATTCAGATTCCAACACTACAGTATTTTCACAATCCACAAAACAAGGAGATGTTCTTGAAGGGTATGCAATGAGTACCACAGATTGTTCACTTGCTGTTTTTGCCGACGGAACAACCTATTTTGCGGGTAAACTACCATATAAAGCAGTACTAAAGAACGGCAAGACAATTGCTTTTAAATTGCCATTACTTCCAGACAATTATATCTATGGATACTCCTTTATTGCAGGTTCAAATTTGTATGTCAGTTGGGAAGAACATGATTTTTATAAAACAGGAAAAAGTGGATTTATTGTTGTAAATTTAGAAGAAATCTTGTATAACGGAGAATAATAAATGAAAAAAATTCTATGCTGCATTGTCTTTTTCACTAGTATAACAGTAGTTTTTTCTCTAGATACACCCACTAACACCTCCCCCGAAACAGAAAGCATAGAAAATACTGAAAATGACACCCCCCTTATAGATACATCTAGCAATTTATTTTTTCAAATGGGAACTCTGATAAAAGTTAATACATATGATGATAGTGCTCCCTCTCCCATACTTTTTTCGTTAGGCGTTGGATATGATATACCAATTACATCTCTAATTTCATGTACACCTCAAATACACCTTTTTACAAACTATTATTTATGGGATTCTGATAATGAACAAGCACTTCCTGCAGCCGTAGAAAACAGAACAGCTTCTGTCCCTGCAATTCTTTTAGATGTACCAGCCACATTTAATTTTACTTTTGGATCTTTTATTTTAGGAGTTCAGCCAGCGCTTTCTTTTTTACTGCGCTACGCCTACACAGCACATAACGTTACAGAAGATGTTTCTGAAGATATTTCAAATATAAACTCATGGTTTTACAGTGATTTGCATTTTTTCTATCCATCTTTAAGAATTTCTTTTGATCATTTCTATAAATCAGGTATTAAAATTGGTTTATCAGCTTCTGCCTATGTACCAATATCAAGTTTTACAGAAAATAACTTTCCACAAAATTTTATTTGCACAATTTCTAGCCGTTTGTTTTTTCCACAACGAAAATAACACTATACTAATAAAGGGAGTATCCGATAATAATACTATGCCAGAAGATTTTAATTTTAATAAGACATTATACAACAAGATTGATACAAAAGCTCAATGGTACAATACCATTGGACTTAATGAAATACTCACAGAATACAGAAATTATCATGCCTTAATTAAAAATATGTTTAACATGCTCGTAAAAAAGGGACTAATCATAGAAGATCCTTATAAAAAAGATCGAAATGTTTCAGATATTTTTGTACCAGACGACTCAGATTTTCTAGACAATGATAAAGCCTCTATTATGGGAAAAAGACTTTCTGATTACGAAACATCTCTCGATTATTTGTGCAATTATTGTAAATTTTCAATTAATAATTTTCCGATGGAAAGAATAAAAACATTATCCCGATTAAATAACTATATAAAATGGAATTCACTTCAACCAGTTTCTACACATCCTAATACAAGAGCTCTAGCAGAATTATTTGCAGTTATTCGTAATGGTTCTGATCAAATGTCTATAAAAGTACTAAATGACTTTACCGCAGTGGCAAAAAAAACTATTGCACTAATAAATATTCAACTCAAAGAACTTTTAGCATTCCAAAAACAAGTTTACAAAGCATCAGTTAGAAAAGCCCTTGAAAAAAATCCAAACTACTCAAACAAAGCTCCAAATGAAACTGTCGGTTTTTCCCAAATTAAAAAAGCGTTCCCTTCCGCAATGGGTAAAAAACCTTTTTATAAGGAACTTATAATTGAAATTGCTGAAGAAGAATTTTCTGCTACAAAAGAAATTAAAAGAAGAACTTTGTTAGATTCACTTTCAGTTAAAGTAAAACAAACAGAGAAAAAAACTAAACAAGTTAATACAAAAGAACTCTTAATGAACACTGTACGAGCCCTAGGATCTCTTTCAAACCAATTAGAAGAAATACTCAAAAAAATGAATGAAAACCAAATGCTATTAGAGAATGAAACTAAAGGTTTTTGGGATAAACTTTCTTCCTTATGGCGAAAAGCTTTTCATATTGAAAAACCTAAAGTTGAATATAGAATTTCTATAGAAGACCCTCTCACCCACTTAAAAAAACACAAATTAATCAATTTCTCTTCTCTTGTAATTGCACTTACAAAACGTGCTAACACTTATTCTTCTTTTTCAGTCCGGAACACTCCCGGATTTATGAAAATTGAATCTCAATCAGAAGAAGATATTTTAAATTTTATTACAAAACAAATAGCAGAATGTACTGATATTATTGTTATACTTGAAGCTTTAACTGATTTTTTTAAGGTATCTGTACGACCTCTTACACGAGAAAAATTGAAAAACTGGTCTATAGAAATTACTTCTATGAAAAATACTCTAGTTAAAACAAAACAACGCAAAGCTGAATATACTTCTTATATCGAAGAACAAGCACAAATGAAACGACTCGGGATAATAGATGAATAAAAAATTAACAACTCTTTTTGTACTACTTTCTATTTCTATGTTAATTTGTACAGCACAAAACATAGAAATTACAGATGAACCAGATCTTTCAATAACAGAATCTGAGCCTCAAAAAACATTAGTTATCATAGGATATCCACGATATTATAATCTAGATCCTCATACTGCTAATTATAGTTCTGATGCCCAAGTTCTAAATGGTTTATATGAAGGCTTATTTACTTTTAATGCCGCTACCGCAGAACCAGAAACAGGAATTGCAAAATCTTTTAAGATATCTCGCAACAGTAAAATCTGGACTTTTTACTTACCAGATGATATTACTTTTAGCGATGGAACGCCTATAACAGCAAATGATGTAAAACGCTCTCTTTTAACTGAAATTGCTCCAGAAACAAAAGCTCCTTTTGCGTCATTACTTGATTGTGTAGAAGGAGCAGCTGCCTATAGAAAAGGAGAGGCCCCTGCTGAAACAGTAAAAATACATGCAAGAAATGACACTACCTTAGTTATAACATTAACAGAACCTACTGCCCATTTTTCTAGTATTTTAGCTCATCATGCATTTAGCGTTATGTCTCAAACACCCAATGTTTACAGTGGTGCATATGTTCTTGAATCAGAAACAAAAACAAAAACAGTTCTTGTAAAAAATGAAAATTACCATGATGCAAAAAATGTAAATATAGAACGCATTGAATTTAGAGGTACTGAAGATGCTGCTGCAGCTACGTGGGCATTAAATACTGGAGAAGCCCAATGGTTAAGTAGTATTTTTTCTACAGACTTACTATATAATCAACAACAATTAATTATATCTGCTCAATATGGTACTGAATTTATGTTTTTTAGAGATAACAGAGAACCATGGAATGATCCAGAATTACGAAACGCTATTTTAACCGCTATTCCTTGGAATAAATTACGATCTGGTAATATTGTTTTAGCAACAACACTAATTCTTCCTCTCACAAATTATCCATCCATCATAGGATTAACTGACTATGATCCTGATTTAGCAAGTGAAATGATGCTTAATGCTGGGTATTCTGCAGAAGACAATCTGACATTAAAATTAGCAATTCCAAATTATGAACACTCAGAACAACAGGCAAACATTATAAAAGAAGGACTTGCTAAAATTGGCGTTACTGTCGAAATAGAACTTTGTGATCCAGAATCTTATTTAGACTCTTTCGATTCTATTGATTCTGATATGTTGACCTATACATGGATAGGAGATTTTGCAGATCCTCTTGCATTTCTTGAACTATTTAGAAAAGACTCAACTCTTAGAGAAACAAATTGGACAAATGAGGAATTTGAAAAACTTATTACAGAAGCCTCTGCCATTACAGATACCACTGCACGGTATAAAAAATTATCACAAGCTGAACAAGTTTTAATTGACAGTGGCATAATCGTACCAATTTCTCACCCTGTAGCAACAGATTGCATCGATACAGATATACTCGGAGGATGGTATTCTAATGTCTTAGATATTCATCCCTTAAAAAGCCTATACTTTAAAGAACCTTCAAATTTTCTCAATTTTGTCATGAATCTGAGCTTTGACCCTACCCTCAATTTATGCTATAATGATTGACTATGAGTAAGCAAGATACAACCTTTAAGGTTAACCAAAAAATCGTATATCCGAGTCAGGGCGTTGGTACAATCACTGAAATTACAGAAAAAAAATTTAAGAATAAATCTGTTTTATATTATGTCGTCTATATTGAAGTTTCTGACATGACTGTAATGATCCCTGTCGATCGTTGCGAAGAACTTGGGGTTCGCGCTATAGTTTCTGAAAAAGAAGCAAAAACAGCTCTTAAAATGATAGGAGAAGACTTTGAACCAATTACGTCTGATTGGAAACTTCGCTATCAAATGAATCTTGATCTTTTAAAACAAGGGACTATAAATGACATTGCTGAAATTGTTCGTTGTTTATATCACCGTAGTAAAGTAAAAGAATTACCTATTCTAGAAAGAAAACTCTATGACTCTGCTCGAAAACTTCTTGAAGATGAAATTTCTTTTGCGCTTCAAAAGCCACAGAAAGAAGTTGGACAAATGATTCATGCACGATTAGAACCAGCAGTTGAAATTAAACATGAAAAAAAAGTTCCAGAAACAATCTTTGATAACTTAGATAGTATAAATTCTGATTCAACAGATCCTGAACTTCCAGATGACGATGAATAAATTTTCTTTAACATGATTAGAACTGGTTTAGGCTATGATTTACATAGACTCGTAGAAGATAGACAGCTAATACTCGGAGGAGTACATATTCCTTCAGAAAAAGGCGAAGCAGGACACTCAGACGGTGATGTTTTATTACACGCTATTATTGATGCCTTACTCGGAGCCGCTGCTCTTGGTGACATAGGGGAATTCTTCCCGCCTAATGATAATAAATGGCTAAATGCAAATTCAGCCGATTTACTGAATACTGCCTGGCATCAAGTATGTGAAAAGGGTTGGCATTTAGAAAATATTGACTGCGTAATAGCATTACAAAAACCCAAATTCTTACCATACAGAACCAAAATATGTAAAAACATAGCACAAATACTGAATGTCAACGAAGAACAAATCTTTGTAAAAGCAAAAACGGGTGAACATCTAGGTTCAGTTGGAACTTGCCAAGCTATTGAAGCTTGGGCAAGTTGTTTACTGTCTAAATAATGTATATCTACTTATCATTACTTGCATAAAAATTAAGTATTAACTCAACTTCTCCAAGTGTCAGATGCAAACTATCTGCAATTTCCTGCATTTTCCAACCAGTATGTGCTAATTTTATAACATTTTCACGTACTGCCGGAGGAGGAGCCCCAACATCATCTTTTTTATTACGTCTATCTTTAACTAGAGCCCCATACAATCTTACTTGTTCAGTTGCTTCTTTTGTCATAGCGTTAAGACGTTTTTCTGTATTTGCAATCCATTCTCGATTTTTAGAGACAGCTTCTATTTTCTTATCCGTTTCACCTAGTACATCATCCAAAGAACCTATTTTTTCCATAACTTCATTTAGTTTAGCACTATGTTCTGTAAGCTTATTAAGATTAGCTTCTAAATCCCTAACCTTCTCTGGCATTCCATACGTTTTTTCATCACATTCAACAAGTCGTTTTTCGAGAGCTTCGAGATTTTCAAATGACTTATCTACCCCTGCTATTGTACCTTCCAAGACAGCATTCTTTTTTTCAAGCCTGTCATATCTATTACTAATTTCATCTAAGGTATCCTGAAATTTACGTACTTCTACTTGAAAAACCTGCAAATCATCGTTCGTACTTGTCAACTCCGACAATTTTTGTTCTACAGAAGCAGAAAGAGATATTAGTCTATTATACTTAGATTCAATATTTTCAACACGTACTTGTTCGTTCATATATTTTTGTATTTTATGATTAATATCTTCATCCATTTGTAATAAATGATCATACTGATCTTTAAGCTCTGCAGCGATTTTTTCAGTATTATCATATTTACTCATGTTTACATCAAGTATTTTCATTTGCTCTTCCAAACTTTTACGCATACTTTCTGCTTTCTCAAAAAGTTGAGTTTGAGTCAAAAATTCTTTTACCTGTTTATCTATATCATCAATATTAACTTTGAGATTATTAGCTTCAGTTTGAATTTTAAGCAGCATTTTTTGTTGAGCATCTTCTGTTTTTTCTTCTATTTCTTGCACAATCGCTCTAACTTCTCGAACACGTTTATCAGCATCAGCATTTTCATCTCGAATAATCTTTTGGGAACTTTTACTCATAGCTTCATATGATTTCTTAAATTCAGAAATCATTTCAGCAGAGCGAATCTCATATCCTTTAAGAGCAGAATCAATTCTTTCTTTTAATTCTGCAACATTATTATTAACAGTCTCTGTTTCTTCGAGAGATTTTTCTACATAATTCTGGACTTCAGATTTAAACGTTTCTTGTATCTGAGCCATGTTTTCATTTGCAGATTCATTAAGCGTCTCTAATCTAGAATTATACATTAATCTCGCTTCTTCAAATTGGCCAGCAAGACGTTCGCTCCATGTATTCATATCATTTTTAGTTGTTGCTATGGATCTGGCTGCATCCTCTTTATTTGCTGTTACAGCTTGGGTTAAATCATCAAGCATGTTATTAATATTCTGTTCATACTTCTTAAATTGTTGCTGAAGGGAATCTGAATAAGCTTCAAGCTCCTTAACCACTTTTTCATTTGCAGCTGTTCTAACCTCTTCTACTTGAGCTCTTTCTTGCTCCATAAAAGAACGCACTTGGCTATCAAAAGAATTTAACCTTTCTTCCATTTCTGTTTCTTTATGCGTAAAAGCTTCTTCTATCTTAGAAGAATTTTCGGCTAATGTATCACGTAAAGAAGTTAATCTTTTCTTCATTTCTATGGTATAGCTATTTTCCAATGCAGTTGTTTTGTCATCAAAATCATGCGTAACTGCAACCATTTTGGCATCAAGATTATTTTGCCACTCACTTAAAGAATCATTTATCTTTTCACCACGAACATTTAAATCTTTAAAAAAGTCATCTTGGAAAATCTGTAATTTTTCAGATACATTATCATACGCATGTTGTTTTAACTCATTTAAATCTGTTTCTATTGTAGACATTTTTTGAGTAAGTTGATCAAAAGAGATCTGTAATTTTTCGGAGAATTCTTGCTCTTTGCTCTCTTGTCCAATTTTATACTGGTTAAAAGATTCCGATACATTTTGCTCGGCAACTTTCATTATAGACTTAAAATTGCTCTCTAATAAATCTATATCCTCACCTACCTTTTCTATACGCTCGAAACGATACTCCATGTCAGTCTTATAAGCATCTAACCTCTTATCCATTTCAGTAAAGAATTTATCTGCTTTTTCGGTATTTCTACTTCCTATCTCATTTTTTGCAAAATCAAGATCATTATTCATAGCCTCAATTTTTTGTTCAAATGTATTTTTTATTTCCTTGAATCGAGCATCTAAAGCAACGACAAGACTTCCACTTTGTTCAGAAATCACATCTTGTTTTGCTTGTAAATCAGTCACACTCTGTTCAACATCAGTCCTAATCTTTGCTAAACCATTTTCTAATAACTCATTAATAGTATCTGTACTCGATTGAAGTTCAGCTTCATAAATTGTAATTCTCTCATCAGTTTTTGCTTTAAAACTGTTAAATACATCTGCTTCTAATTTTTTTGCTTTTTCAGAAGCAAAATCTTTAGATTTTTTATAAACCTCATCTATCTCTTGTAAAATTTCTTGGTTTTTAGTAACTGCCACATCACGAAGAGTCTTTAGTTGATTTGAGCCATTTGTAACCAAATCATTAATTTCTTGTATTTTACCAGTAACCTCGGAATGGAATTTTTCACTACTGGAATCAACAAGTTCATTAAATTTATCTGTATTATGAGATACAAACATATTTAAATTTTCACTACTGTCAGTTACAAGATTTTGTATCTTATCAAACCCTTCAGAACAAAGAGAACTAAACTGTTCTATTCTTTCTGAAGATAAAGTACTAAAGTGGTTTGTTGCCTCAAAAGCTAGTTTGTTTAACATATCAGTTTTTTCAGCTGCACTTGTCTTAAACTGTTCTGTCGATTCTGCCGCTAAATTTTTATATTCTTTTACAGAATCAGTTGTTAATCTGTAATACGATTCTGTAGAATCAGATGAAATTTGCGATATTTCATTTAAAGAATCCTCTGTCAAATTAGTAATATCTTGAAAAATTCCTTCTGATACATTAGAAACTTTTTGAATATAATCATCTGCCAGAATTGTATATTTCTCTACAGAAGCTTTCGTTAAATTGTTATAATCTTGTTTCGAAGCATCAATAAATTGTCCAAAAGAATTTGTAGAATCCAAAGTTAATTGCTTAATACTCTCTGTCGATTCTACTGTAAGATGTACAAGACTTTCAGTTGAACTACTTGCAAGCTGCTCTATATTTGCTGTTGCAGTATCGGCTATTTCTTGTACTTTATCTGTTGTTCCTGAAACCAACTGTTTGTAGTGATCTTCAGAACCTTGTGCTAACTCTTGTATGTTTTCTGTTGATTGCGCTACTAATTCTGTAAAATTTTGTGTCGAACTACTTGCAAGCTGCTCTACATTCGCAATTCTTGTAGAAGTTAATTCTTTAAACTCAGTTGCAAGTTGGTTAATATTTTCGGTTGACTCACTTACCAGAAGGTTAAGATTTTCTGTTGAACGTTCAGCTAATTTATTGAATGATTGAGTAGAGGCTGTAATTAAAACATTCAAATCTTGAGTTGAGTTAGTTGTTAAATTCTTAAAACTATTAGTAGCCTCAGAAGTTAACTGACTAAAATCTTTTGTTGCTTCTCCAGCAGCTTCTTTAATACTATCTGCTATCCCTGTTGTTAAGGCTGAAACATTATTAGTTGTATTCTCGCCAAGTTGTTTAATATCCGACACGGCTTCAGCAGTTAATTTTTCGAAATTTTCTTTAGCTTTTACAGCAACCTCAGTAATTTTTTTAGTTGAATTATTCACAACTTGTGAAATTTTTTGTTCAACTCCCGAAGTTAATTTTGTAAATGCTTCTTTCGAATCATTAGTAAGTTTGATAAAATCTTTACTAGCATTATCAGCTAATTGCAAATAGGAATCTTCTGAGCCACTAATTTGGTTCTTATAATTTTCTATAGAACCAGCAGACAACTGTTTATATTCTTGTTTACATTCTTCTGTTAATTGTTTATAGGTTTGGGTAGAAAGGTCTGTTACTTGATAAAATTCTTGGACTGCATTTGCCGCTAACTGGCTATAATCCTGCGTCGAATTATCGACTAATTGTGTAATATTTCCAGTTGCATTTTCAACCAACAAATTTATCTTCTGAATAGATTGATCCGTTAGCTCTTGTATTTGTAAATTAGAAGTATTTGCTGAATCAAGAAAATCTTCCTTAGTTTTTGCTAACTCAGATTTGTACTCTTCACCAAGAGCATCTAAAGATTTGTGATTTTCTACTGCAAATTTTTGTACAATTTGAGGAATTTGCATATCAAGTTTTTGTAAATAAACGTCATGATCTTCAATTGTATGCGATATTTTATTGAATGATTTAGAAGCTACTCTAATACGATTAAGGTTTTCTTCAACCCTATCAGTCATCTCCATAAGATCTTTTATTTTTTTTTCGTATTTTTCAGCGCTTTTTCCCATTTCATCAATGACGCGCATACGTTGATTTATGTCATTGCTATGTTCATCAAAAAGCTCAATATTATTTTCAAGCCTTTTTACTGCAGCTACTGCTTGACTCTGTTTTACGCCAAGTTCAACTCCTGCATTTTGTGTCTTTTGTGTTTGATCTTTAAAATATGCGTCAAAATCAGCAAACACTTTATCAGTAAATTTTTTTACTTTTCCTAGCGAGCTATTCTGCTTATTTATTTGATAAGAAATCAAAACAAGCGTTAAGCACACCGTCATTGTGAGAATATTCAATAACATTTTTTTTCCACCCAGAAAATCTTATTTTCTTTAGTCTAACACAATTTTTTGCAATTGGCGATAGCTACTAAAGGAAATGTCTGCAATTGAAAGCTTCTTATGAATTAGACGTCGCCAAGGCGACATTACAAAAGCTGTTTTCATACCAGCAGCCTTCGCACCTTTTATATCATTTTTTTTACTATTTCCAACATACAAGACTTCCTGAGGCTTACACCCTAATTTTTCGGCAAACACTCCAAATGTATATCGAGAAGGTTTAAGCGCTCCAATTTCTTCTGTACCGATAACAACGTCACATTTTTGTGCGAGTCCCCAAATATCACCTTTTTGTTCTGTTGGAAAATCAGAAAGTACCCCAAGCTTAAGGCCAGCCTCTTTAAATGCATCAAAGGTCTCTGTAACATATTTAAAAGGTTTTATGATTTTAAAATAAGGCCGTAAACCTTTATAAATAATTTCATTTGTTTTTTCATATGCTCGTTTAGGTGTTGTATGTAGTTTTTTTGCAAGTAATTGTGACTGAAAAACGAGAAGATCTTGTAATTGGGCATGTTTTCTTAATTGGTGTCGTACAATATCATAACATATAAAAAAATATATATGGGCTAAGAAATGAGGAATCACAAGGAAATTCAATTTATAATCAGGATATAATGTACCATCAATATCAAAGGCAACAGCTTTTATTTCTTTCATCATTTTTTATTTATACTATAATTAAACTCTGCCTGTCCATCACCTGAACCTTTTTCAAATCTCCATTTTGCAATTTGTAAGCCTAAATCTGATTGAACTGCTAGAGGCAAAAGACCAGAAGGAGTAAATTTTATTGTTGTAGGTAAAACATTTCCATCAGCTTTGACAGTAAATTGAATGCTAACAGTAATAGACGAATCTATAAGTTTTTCATTTTCAGGCGAGATTGTTAAAACAGGTTTTAGAGGATCTAATAATTTACGCATGCTTCCATCACTCATTTTAATTGAAGTTCCTCCAGAACTTCCTGAATTAGTTTCAACACTTACAGTTGAAGTGACTCCACTCCCAGTTCCTGAATCAGAAAATTTTGCACTACTTATCGTATTGAGTACACTCGAGGTCGATATAGAAACATCCTCATTAGTTCTTTTATTTGAAGAAGCCTTTGCACTTGAATCTTTAGAAACAGCTGCGACAGAACCAGAAAGCGCTTCTGAATCGTCTATTACTGTAGAAGTAGAACTCGGTTCGTTGCTATTAGAAGATGTAGCAACAACACTAGAATCTTCAAACAAGCTATCCCAATCAACCTCGTCAACACTTTTTTTGTTACTTGCTGCATTTTGCTCTGCAATTAATTCTTCCATACTTTTTTGCAATTTTTGAGGAACAGGAGCTTTTTCTGTTGCTTTAGTTTGAGACGGAACAGCTTTTGTCTTTGGTTGAGTTTTAGCTGGAACAGTCTCTATTTGTTTAGGTGCTTGTGTGTTTGCTGGAGCAGCAGCCGGAGCTGACTTTTCGATTGGTATTGACTGCGTATTAGAAGAGGTATTTTCTTTTAGGACAGGAGTAGTTTCTAATTTTTTTTGTTCAGGAATACTCGGAACTTCTAACCGAATCGAGATACTATTATACTTTGTTTTATTTTGCTCTTTTAGCACCGCTATTCCAACAACTGTAATAATTACCAGCCATAAAAGAAACGTTGCTAATCCGGCCTGTTTTTCTATTTTATTTATCATTTTTTGTTGTTCGAAGATTTACTGCAGAAAAACCATTCATTCTCAAAACATCAAAAATCTTGACAATCGTTCCATTTGTCACAAGCGAATCTGCTTCTAAACTAACAGGAAACTCAAGTTTTTCTTCTGCAGTAATAGGTTCTCCATTTTCCTCATAGGTATCAAGTGCAACGGAAAGTTCATCCATTGTTACTTGTGTATCATTAAACCATATATCCCCTTCAGCAGAAGCTGTTATGGTTATTCCTTGTGTTACAGTTGATTCTGCCGTTTCGGAAACAGGCAAATTTAACGTAATTCCTGGCATGAGCGAAAAAGTTGTAGAAACCAAAAAAAATAAAATTAACTGGAATACAACATCTATCATTGGAATGAGATCAACTATGGCCTTTGGTTTTTTTGCACGCCTTAGTTTCATACATCAGATTCCTTACCACGAATAAGCAACATAAGATCGGTAATCTCATTTTCAAGATTATTAACTGTTTTATTTACATGGTTTGTAAAATGATTATAAAAAACAATTGAAGGTATTGAAATTACAAGCCCTGCAGCTGTTGTAATTAACGCTTGTGCGATTGCTCCAGCTAGCATAGATGGATCTCCAGTAGAGCCAGCAGAACCAAGAACTCCAAAAGCTTCTATATTACCAGTTACGGTACCTAAAAGCCCTAATAACGTGGAAATATTTGCAATTGTTCCTAAAGAAGTTAATAAATGCTCCAACTTAGGAAGTTGACGACTGCTTTCAGCTAATACCGCTTCTTTTGCATCTTCTGATTCCATAAATCGAGTCTTAAAAACTTTTGCCAAGACACTTCCAGTTGGTGTATTTTGTGCTTCGCAGTACATAGCTGCTTTATCATATTGCTTTACTTTTGCATAAGCTCTGGCATGTTGAAAAATAAGTATATCTTTCTTTTTTAGGTTTGAGTAATATAAACTTCTTTCAAAAATAATAAATGTAGCAATAAGTGCACAAGCTATTATTACAAGCATAATAAGTCCACCAATTGACAATAAATTAAACATAAAAACTCCTTTATTTTAAATAGCTATACTAAAAATAACAAATATCGCAAATAAAAGTAACGACTCATCTAGTACAGTTTTGAATAATTAGAAAAAAAGCTTCATTTTTAGACTAACAGAACCACCTTGATCACAATACTCACCTGCAATGAGTCGATCATCCCCAGTAAAAAGGTAAACAATATCTTCGAGAGATAACTCTAACTGAAAAGGTTTTGCAAACTGGTAAAATGAAGAAAAACTTATTTGAGGAACCTCAAAAGAAATTATAGATTGTACTAACTCTAACTGTAACGATCCTTTTTTATCTGCTGTAGTATAAGAAATATCTGTATATACTTCATGGGTATTAGTTCCTTCAATTTTATCTAACCAATTGCCTTCCCAGCCAATAGTACTCCCTATTTTGTTAAACTGTGCAGAAAACGCCATCTTTGTTATTAATTCAGTAACATCATAATAAGCGCTATCATATAAACCACTAGCATTTTGTGTTGTATAATCAGGCCATAATGTTTCATTTCCAAATGCAGTTTTATTAAATTCTACATTAATGATTGTAACATATTTTTGCATAAATGGGATTTGTGCATCTAGTAGGCCAAACCATTTAGACTCTTCTGTTGGAACTTTTTCAAACTGAACATAAGGATATAATTCTTGCAATGCAGCAATATCAGTTTGAGTACTATGTAATCCACCTTTTGCTGTAAGTGTTAAAAAAGGTTTTTCTATTATTCCTCCAATATAAAAAGGAACAACAACAGATGAGATAGCAGGGTCTGTAAAGGAACCTCCAACACCACCGACTAAAGTAAATAGATCATTAAATAAATACGACACATCTGCATTTATATCTGCATGATGCATAATATCATCGTTGCTATCTACACTAGAGTCCATCGATGCAAACTTATAAGAGCCAGAAAAATCAATTAAAAAATTACCCTTTTCTATACTAGCATTAAGCTTAGGAGCTACTGTAAATAAATTGGGTCCTGTGAGGACGGTATCTGGGACTTCAACAGTAAAACCTGCAAAACGATTATCATAAGAAGCATCGAGAGTTGTTTGAAGCTGAACTACATCATTTATCTGGTATGACATAGTACCTGTCCCACCTATATATTGGCGGGACATATTATAAAAGTAGGAGCTTTTACTTTGTAGCCCCCAAGTTGAAGTGTTATACAATGCAGTCCCGTTTATTGCAAGTTTATCTGACAGTGTAAAAGTTTTTACACCAGAAAGGGAAGTTTCTGAATTGTTATACCCTTCAGAAGCATTATGACTTCCATACCCATTAATTGCTTCATGTAAAAAGCTCAAAGAGAAAGGATTATCACCGATAGTTTGCGATACATTAAAATTGCCAATAAATATTCCAGGATATCCACCTCCTATTATGCCTTCTAGGTAGATAGGAGAATTGTCATTATTATTAGATTCTTGGACTATCGCTTCAAGTGCTATTTTTTCATCTGTTCCATCGCTAAGAACTGGCAAACCGGAAAAAGCAGTATCTGTTTGAGGTAAAAACTGGGTAAAATCTGGAATTGCTGCATCTTCAATGTTTTGTCTATCTAATTTTAATTCTGTACTTACATCTGGCAAAGCAATTTGATCATCTGTTATGGCTGAGTCTAAAGTATCATCGGAAATAGCAACACTGTCTTCTCCTGCTACATATGCATTTGACATCAAACAAAAAACTAAAAATGTAAAACTTATCTTATATAAATGTTGTTTTATTTTTTTCATAAATCCTTTCCTATTTGGAGGTTACTCAATTATCTTCTTAGCTTTTGCAGTCCATTCGGAATCTGCAAAAGAATCTTGCATTGTATTATATACTGCTCTAGAGTCAGCATATTTACGTCCTATATCAAAAGCTTCTACTGCCCCGTACATAGCCCGTGCTGCTTTTTCGCGAGAATCTACATACTCTGTCACAGAATAGCGTTCTGCTACTTTCATATATATATTTGCAGCATTTATAGCAGAACCAGTATCTCTTTCTAGTTTGGCTTGTTCTTCGAGTACCCGAGCATATAAGTTTATATCAGCTTTTTGCTGTGTTGATAAACTAGATTCTACAGTATCTGCTGCCCCTAACGATTCTAAACTTGCAGCTAAGCTTTTGAGCATTTGAATACCCTCAGCTTTTTTTTCTGGCATTGAAATATATTTTATTGCTAAATTGAATCCAGCTTCACGACCTGTGGATGTTTGATTTTTTTTATTTTTTGTCCACGTTGCATATAATTGTGCCGATTGCTCATCCCCACCATTTACTAACAGTTGTAGCTCCGAAACTTCTGCCACTACTCCTGCATTTCGGGCTTGGTCATCAAATTCCTCCAACATTCTATTAGCCATGTGCAGAGCTTCTTGATATTCTTCATTTTCACGATATAATTTTATAAGTGCACTCATAGAAGCAAAAGTGTATGTCCCATTAGGATAGCGTTCTATTTCATCATTATATAAAAGGATAGCCCTTCCAGTACTACCGCTTTTTGCTAAACTTTCAGCACCGAAAAATAAAGCCGCATCTGAAAAGTTCCCACTCTGCCAGTTTTGTCTAAAATCAGCAAACTTTTGGGCAGCAACTTCATACTCGCCAGCTCGATAAAAGATTTCTCCTCGTCTATACGCAGCTTCTCGAGCAAAATCACTCGTCTTAAATACCTCGGATATTTTTTCTAACTCAGCATCGGCAGCATTTAATTTTCCCTCTGCAGCATAAATGTTTGCTAGCTGAAATCGAACAGGAACAGAATCTGGTGAATAGGATTTTGCAAGAGGGAGTAAAACCTGTTCTGCATCACCATATCGATGAGCGTCTGTATATAAACTAGCTGCTAAAATTGCACTTTCTATCTTTTGTTCATTGGTAGTCGCGATTGTAGAGGCTTCTGCAACAGAAGTCATTGCTACATTCCCCATTTTATCTCCACCAATTTGAATTGCACATTTTGCTACATTCATTTTTGCATCCCAAGCTTTTATATGAGTAGCCCAAGATTTTAAAAATAGCTCAAAACGCTCAAGCGATTTTGCATATTCTCCTTGATGATATAAAGAATCGGCATAATAGTAATTTGCCCAAGAAAGTTTGTTTGTAGGCACTTTTTCTTTTAATAATGCTTGTTGAAAAGCATATGAAGCTCTCTCCCAATCTGAAAAACAATATGCATCTAATCCACTTATATATTGGTCATCAGCATTTATGGCTGTTTTCCAAGAACTTAAATAATCACCAGTTTTTAATTGAGCTATTGCAGTATCTTTATTGTTTGGGAAAAAAGTCGTAAAAAGCTCTAATGCCTTTTTGCGATTTCCTGCACTAAAAAGAGCTTGTGCATATAAAAAGGTTGTCGCCCCACCTGTTTCGCTATTTGAAGCTTTAGATAAAGTTGTTACAGCATCAGGTATTTTACTTTGAGCATAAAGAGCCCCTCCTCGCCAATACAAAGCTTCATCATATAAGGCTTTGTTATTAAGACTAGAAGTTTCTAATTTTTTTATAGCATCTGTCGCTTGCGCTTCACAAGTCAACCAATCACCAATTTGTGCACTTAATGCAGCTTGTGCAGTCAAAAACCATGGAGCAAATGAACTAGCATCATTATATCGTTCTTGTAAAAAAGCTAAGGCTTTTGATGCATCATTTTGGTATGCGTAAATCTTTGCTTGATAGAGTGTACATAAATCCCATAATTCACCAGTCGTTGCTCCTATTTTTTCGGAACGTTCAAAATATTGTAAGGCTGTATCAAAATCACCTTCTTGAAAAGTTGTTATCCCAGAACGAACCCATAAATTTTGCAACGTATCTGACTCATTTCCCAAATACGAAGTAGCAAGGTCAAGTAACTCTTGTTCACTCTCAACATCATTTTTATTCACTATACTATACGCACGTTGCAAAGCAGCAAGACTACGTTGTTTGTTTGAAGATGATAAAATTTCAGTATATAATGCATATGCATCTTGGTATTTTTCTATTGCTGCATATGCACCTGCAGCATAAATTTTACATATTTCTTGTGAATCTTTCGAAAAACTTTCTAAAGGAATTGCATTATAAAAATCAATCAGATTTTCATACTCTTCGCTTTTAAAATATGTTGCACACAACAATCGTGAAATTTCTTGATAATTATCATCTGGAGGAAAGGTAGCTAAATAATAACGTAAAACTTTCTCTACTTGTTCAAAATCGTTGAGTTCATATAATGACTTGCCAGTATAAAACCACGAACTTTTTTTTAATAACATATTATTTGAGTCTTGCAATACATCTAGAGCTAAATAAAAATATTTTACCGCTGTGTTAAAATCATTTTTTGCAAATGCAATACGACCTAGCCAATACTGAGAAGCACTTTGTATCTTGGGATCTTGTGACTTTTCTGATTTTAATAAAACATCCCGAGCCTTCGTTGCACTCCCGGTAAAAAATAGAGCTTCCCCATAACAAAGTTGAATATCATCAAGATAAACAGACTGAGAATATTTTTCTATAAATATTTTTGACGTTGCAAGAACAGCAGGATAAGCTTTAGAAACTAGCTCTGATTGGATTTCGGCATACAAATAGCCTTCTGTTTGAGTTTTACTAGCAAAAACATGTGTGGGAACAATAAGTACAGCAACAATAACAAAAATTAGTAATCTTTTGCATTTTAGCATTATAACCTCGGGATAAATTTAAGACTCGATTTTACACGCACTAAATCAATATACGTACTTGGATTATCTTTTATAAATTGAACTAAAGTATATTCCATTCCGTTTTCAAATACAACCACATTAAATTTACCATCAACTGTAAAATAAGGAAATATAGCAACGGCCTTTTTATAAATATGTAAATCTTTATTGCCAGGCATTTTTTCTGCTATAGCCCCAAAATAGAACAGATCGGGTTCTGTTGTAGCGAGTACATATAAAAGAGCCGTGATACAATCTGTTTTATATCCAGTTTTTGATATATAGGGGCAATTTGGCATTTCCAATTTATTAACTCCAACCCCAGAATTGTCGTATCGTAGGCTTGTATTATTATACCGGGCAGAAACAGTTGCTGCTGCAAGATTTCGTATCCAATCTAAACTTTCATATATGTTAAAATCTTGTAAAACTGTTGCAGCTAAACTTCCATTATTAGGAATAACTGTTGGAGTATGCAACGGTTCTATTAAACACCCCGATCCAATAATTGGCTCAATCAACCCGTCGGCAATCCATTTTACAAAGCCTAAAGATCCTAGTGTAAGAACTTTTTCATTATCAGTAACTTCTCGAACTTTACCAGTTGAGGCAAATACAGGATTACCTTTTTCATCATAAGCTGCATCTTTTGTATATATAATAGACGGAAGATCTTTTCGAATAATACTAATCATCTGTTCATTTCCCTCATATCTACCATCGGGGATAAAAACATACTGCCAAGGTATTAATTTCTTCGTAATTTCATATATTTGATGGAGCGATAATGTATACATATTTTCAAATGGCAACCCGACAGTCACATTCGTAACAACCTTAGTACCAAATATTACTAATTCAGCATGCGTCCTTGTTCCAAAGGGTTTTATTTGCAAATATACTTGTTCATTATTTTGAAAATATATTCGTATAGTATCTTGATTGGAATCTTCGCCACGATATAAAACCCATGATCCCGCACCTTTTTCAGGCCAGGTTTCAAACGAAACAGATTGTGTATCGTCCTCTTCAATAATTTTCCCTTCCATTTGCACACACGGAGCAATAATTATTTTTGCTTTTAGTAGAGTATCTGTTGAAATATCCTCAACACGTACAAGGAATTTTTGGCCACATTCATTTTCTATAAATTCAGAGGGTTTATTTAAAACCTCAGTAATATCTTTTTGAAACCAATCACTTACTAATTGCAAACGGCAATCAGCACTTTCTGGAATATCCGAAAAAGGCAATGCAAAAAGTAAAACAGGGCACGCTAAAAAGAGAACAAAAAAAAATAAAAAATGTATTTTATTACTATTAAATTTCATTAATTCATTATCGGCAGTTTTATCATGAAACCTTACTTTGTCTTGCTCGAAATCAAATTACCTGCTATGCTCAATTTTATGTCAGAAGAAACAGAAAAATCATCTCTCATACGATCTGGAATAAGTCTTACCCTATTAACTCTCATCTCCCGTTTTCTTGGACTTATTCGTGAAATAGTAAAAGCGGCTTTTTTAGGGACGAGTGCGCTCGGAGATGCTTTTGGTATTGCATTTAAAATTCCTAATTTATTTAGACGACTTTTTGCTGAAAACTCTGTTTCAGTTGCCTTTATTCCAACTTTTCAAAAATATCTAAAAACAAAATCAAAACAAGAAACAAAAGAATTTGTTAATGCAACACTTACACTCGTAACATTTGTTGTTGCCATTATTGTTACCCTTGGCATGATATTTTCACCCTTACTCGTACGCATTTTTGCAGGAAAAGAACACGCAGCTGTTTTAAACGAAATGACTTTACTCACTCGAATTATGTTTCCCTATTTATTTGTTATTTCTATTGCTGCTTTTTTACAGGGCATATTAAACGGAATAAAAATTTTTTCACCATCTGGCTTTACACCAATTTTATTTAATATCTGTGTTATTGGAGGAACATTTGCTCTCACACCCTTTGTGAAAAATCCAGCACGAGCTATGTCAATTGGAGTCTTAGTTGGAGGAATTATACAAGCGGGTTTCCAACTACCTTTTGTAATAAAAAATGGATGGGCAATACATTTTACAAGTATAAAAAAAGCATTTTCAAATGAAGGAACAAAAACTGTCTTGCACCTTATTGGACCAACAATTATTGGCATGGCAGCATATCAAGTAAACGATCTTGTTTCGACAGCTCTAGCTGGTCATGCAGGAATTGGATACACATCAAGTTTGGATTATTCATTACGCTTACAAGAACTTATCTTAGGGATTTTTGTAGTATCTATTGGAACTGTAATTTTACCCGATCTCTCGGGACTAGCTCAAAAAAAAGATTGGTATAAATTTAATGATTTGCTTTCTACTTCTCTAAAAATTGTTACATTAATATGTATTCCTGTTACTTTCTTTTCACTTATCACTGGTGAAAATATAATACGTTTAATTTTTCAAAGACACAATTTTGGCGAAGATTCAGTAGCAATGACAACACCTATTTTTTATTTTCATATTATAGGATTAGTATTCATTGCACTTAATAGAATCCTCGCCCCAGCATTTTATGCACAGGGGAACACAAAATTACCAACTATCGCTGGTATCTGTGGGGTTATAGTAAACCTTATATTAGCGTGTATTTTAGTTATCCCAATGCAAGGTAATGGAATTGCATTTGCATTAAGCATTGCTAGTTTTGTTAATACAATTATACTCATTATGATGCTTGGCAAAACAAAAACAGTTGACGTTTCTCTTATCGTAGGTAAAACAGTCAAATACAGTTTAAAAATGCTACTATTTTCAATTATAGCTGCTGCTCCTACGTTTCTTTTACATGATAAACTTTTTAGTTTATTTTCGAGTGGAAATATAATCTTTGATCAAGGGATTCCTTTGATTATAAGTGCATTGATTTTTGCATCCATAGGTATTGTTTTACTTGTGATAACCCATGATCCTATGTTAAAAACAACAATAAAAAAAATACGCAAACAATAATTTTTTTGGAGTATATTAATTGAATAATAAGAATATGGCGCTTATTGCAAGCTTTAGTGCAATTATGGTAGCTTGCATTTGGGGATTTGCATTTGTCGTAGTAAAAGACAGCTTAGATTATGTTTCCCCTATTTACATACTTGCATTCCGGTTTACAATAGCATCAATTGGACTTGTTATCTTTTTTCACAAAAAACTAAAATTAATAAACAAAGAATACATAAAATATGCCATTATTATTAGTTTCTTCAATTTTCTTGCATTTGCATTACAAACAATAGGTTGTCAATATACAACGGCTGGGAAAAATGCTTTTTTGACAACAATATATGTTGTGCTCGTTCCTCTTATTGCTTGGCCCCTCACAAAACACAAACCAGGCTGGTATGTGTTTATTGCAGCTTTTTTATCTATAACAGGGATTGCTCTACTTTCTTTATCAGGAGGAATAGAAACCATTCTAACTATGAACAAAGGAGATGTGATGAGTCTTCTTTGCGGTGTTGGATTTGCGATTGGGATAATTTTTACCGGAGAATTTAGTAAAAAAAACGATACCATAGCACTTACTATAGTAATGATGTTTTTTTCAGCAATTTTTTCATGGATTGCTGCTCCTTTAATGGAAGGCCCTATTCCTTTTGAAGCTCTTAAAAATCCATCTGTAATTGGTTCCATGCTATATATTGGAGTATTTAGTACGTTAATTGCTTATCTTCTACAAAATTTTAGCTTAAAATACCTTTCATCATCACTTGCAACCCTTTTTTTGTCTTTAGAATCAACCTTTGGAATGATATTCAGTGTTATTTTTCTAAATGAGCAACTAACAGTAAAAATGACAATTGGATGCATTATTATTTTTTCTGCAATTGTTCTTGCAGAAAACGGAGAAAAGATTACAAATTATCTACAAAAAAAATTTAAACATTGATTCAAAACCCCTTGATTTATTTGTTTTTTTTTTCATATTGTACTATTCTAGAACTATGAGTTTTAGATCAGCCATATCAGATAAATCTGAATTTGATAACCTTTTTCCACGTTGGAATAAACTTGAACCCAATGTACAAAAAATCCTTCACAGTCAAGCAAGCTTTCACTCTGCAAAAAAAGGAACTATTTTGCAAAGTGATGAAAACCATTGTATAGGACTTGTACTAGTAAATTCTGGACAACTTCGCGTCTATATGATGTCTGATGAAGGTAAAGAAATAACTTTATACCGTCTTTTTTCCGGCGATATGTGTTTATTATCTGCCTCTTGTATATTGAGTAGTATTCAATTTGAAGTTATTGTCGAAACAGAAAAAAATTCAAATTTTTGGATTATTCCTTCTACAACATATAAAACACTTATGGCACAATCACTGCCCCTTTGTACGTATACAAACGAACTTATGAGTGCTCGTTTCTCTGATGTAATGTGGGTTATGCAGCAAGTTTTATTTAAAAGTATGGATGAACGTCTTTCAGAGTTTTTACTCGATGAAACTAATCGAGAAGACAATGAAATACTTAAAATTACTCATGAACAAATTGCTCATCATTTAGGCACTGCTCGAGAAGTAATCACTCGCTTATTAAAATACTTGCAGGACGAAAATGCTATATCTCTAAGCAGAGGTATTATAACGATAAAAGATCGTAGTCTTCTAGAAGAGAGAGTTCATACCCCCCTAACAGAATGACATTTTGTTGTTTTTCCAACAGTATTATTTTCCCATTACTTATATTTTATTGACTATAGGTTACAAAATCGGTAAATTCATACACATATAGCTAAGACTTATATGTAGCAAAAAGGATATAAAATGTTAGAACTTGAAAACATTTACCTCACTAGAGGTGAAAGACATATTTTAAATGGTATTAATTTACAAATTGATAACCTCACATGCATGGCAATTACTGGGCCTAATGGGTCGGGAAAATCTACCTTGGTTAAAGTTATTATGGGTATTGAAAAACCAGATAGTGGAAAAGTCATCTTTAACGGGGAAGACATAACAAATAAAACAATAGATGAGAGAGCTCGAATGGGAATTGGATTTAGTTTTCAGCAACCATGCACCTTTAAAGGTATAAAAGTTCATACTCTTCTTAATCTTGCAGCAGGCAAAAAATTAAAAACAAGTGAATGTTGTGACTATTTATCAACCGTGGGGCTTTGTGCAAAAGGATACGTAGAAAGGGAAGTTAACCCTACCTTAAGTGGTGGTGAAATTAAACGAATCGAAATAGCTACAGTTCTTGCAAGAAACCCTCAACTCTCATTATTTGATGAGCCAGAAGCAGGCATTGATTTGTGGAGTTTTCAAAATCTTATCGAAGTTTTTAACGACATAAAAAGCACCAGAAAAGGATCTATCCTCATTATTTCACATCAGGAAAAAATTCTGAATATTGCAGATAAAATAGTTATGCTTAACGAAGGAAAAGTTCAGTCAATTTCTACAAAAGGTGACCGTATTGATATCACAGCAAGAGATCCTCGTAAATGTTCACTAGATGGACACTTAAAAGAATGTATGACCGGTGACACACCTGATTTAAAAGAATTTGCAGCTAAAAATTACACAGCATCGAAAACTGTTTCAACAAGAGGGGGAAAATAATGGCACAAAAAGTTACACAACATCCTTTAGATACGACTGTAAAAGAATTGTTAGAGAGAGTTACCGATGTAAAAAATGGAGACTTTGAAAATAATGGCGTAAAAGGAGCCTCTCCTACTGTAGCCTGCAATATTCGAGAAAATGGGAAAGTTGCAGAGCGCATAATTACAAAAAATGTTTCTATTACCACAAATGAAGAAACAGGAGCTCTAACTATAAAAGTAAAACCTAATACTCCAATGGAATTTGTCTATATCCCCGCAATAGTTACACAAAGTGGTATGACAGATATTGCTAATAATGACTTCTATATTGGCAAGAATGCAAATGTAACAATTGTAGCAGGCTGCGCTATTCACAACGGAAACACCAAAGAAACCGAACATAGAGGCCAGCATAGCTTTTTTATAGAAGAAGGAGCTCGAGTAACCTATTTAGAAAAACATTATGGTGAAACTCATGCTAACAGGCATTCTGACGCAGGCGTTGTAAAAATGAATCCGCGAGTTGAAATTCACATGGGCAAAAATTCTAGTATGCAAATGGAAAGTCAACAAATTAAAGGAATTGATTATACTGTTCGACAAACAAAAGCAGAACTTGGGGAAGGCGCAAATTTATCAGTTATAGAAAAAATACATACACATAAAGAACAATATGCAGAAACTCAATTTGATGTTGATTTAAACGGTGAAGGATCAAGCGTGCAAGTTGTTTCGCGTTCTATTGCATCAGATAAAAGTTATCAAAAGTTTGTTTCTAAAATAAATGGAAACACAAAATGCTATGGACACGTAGAATGTGACGGGATAATTATGGATCAAGGCCGAGTTACGGCAATTCCAGAAATTACTGCAAACAATGTAGATGCAAGACTTGTTCATGAAGCAGCAATCGGCAAAATTGCGGGAGCTCAGCTTACAAAACTTATGACTTTAGGTCTTACAGAAAAAGAAGCAGAACAAGAAATTATTAACGGATTTTTATCATAATTTTTTAACATGACTTAAGGCGTCCCTTAAGTCATGTCTATTTTATTTTGCTAATCTTTTTTTTGCCATATAGTGTTGTATAGTAATCACAAGACTACATAAAACATAAAGCGCAACGCTACAAAGAATTATTACTGCCCCAGAAGCTATATTCCAAGTATATGATAACCACAACCCGCCAAGGCAACTTATAATACCAAATACAATAGCTAAACCCATTCGACTTTTAAGTTTTTTTGCAAATAGTCCTGCAGTTGCAGCCGGAGCTGCTAGTAATGCTATAACCATTATAATTCCGGCAACTCTAATAAGAGCTACAACGGTAAGAGCAACAAGAACTAACATTGTATATTCTAAAAAAGTTACAGCTAACCCAGATACGGCAGAAAATTCTTCATCAAAAAGCCATGCTTCCCAATCATTAAAAAACAAGATAATAACGGCTAAAACAATTACCGTCATAACGAGTATTAACAGCAAATCAGAACGAGCTACCGAAAGAATGCTGCCAAATAAATAGGAGTTAACATCTGGAGGATACCCAGGCGTCATTCCTATAAAAATAATCCCCAAAGCCATTCCTAGAGACCAAAATAAAGCAATGGCCACATCAGCATATTTTCCACCTTTTTTACGTACAGTTCCTATACCAAAAGCAGCAGCAACAGAAAAGCCAACTGCCCCTAAAATAGGAGCAAACCCGAGAAGATATCCCAATCCGACTCCACCTAAAGCAGTATGAGCAATCCCACCACTCATCATAAGCATTTTCTTTTCTACTATAATTACACCAATAATGCCACACACAATACTAGCAAGTAAACTTGCTACAACAGCATTTTGTAAAAACTTATATTGTAAAAGCGCATTAAACATGTTTAGAATCTCCATTACAAACAGGACAATTATCGCCAATTCCATGCACACATTGATGCGCCGAATCAGCTAAAACACGATGAGGAACACCATGTGCTATCAAATCGACCGGACAACCATACATAGCCTCTACAACTTCATCTGTAAGAACAGGCTCCCCATGATATACAAGGGTTTGATTTAAACAAGCAAGTTTTTTTATACTCGAAGAAATAGCCGTTAAATCATGTGTTACCAAAACAATAGTCATTTCTTTATTTAACTCGGCCAAAAGACTATAAATCTTCTCTCGTGAAGAAGGATCTACACTTGCAGTTGGTTCATCAAGAAGTAAAATCTTAGGATTTGCAGCAAGAGAGCGCGCAATAAGTAATCGCTGAAACTCCCCTCCTGATAATTCCGAAATTTGCCGATTTGCCAAATCAGCAATTCCCAATCGCTCAAGTTGTTGCATAGCCTGTTCTTTTTGCTCATTAGAATATGTATGGAAAGGATGAGCCCTCCCTTTTAAAAGCCCTGTTTCTACTACTTTTTGCACAGAAATTGGAAAATTCTTATCTACAGAAGAAAACTGAGGAACATACCCTAATATTTCTCTGTTTTTTGCACAAGAACACCCAAAAACTTCTGCTATTCCATTATCTGGTTTTATAAATCCTAAAATAGTACGTAACAGGGTCGATTTTCCTCCCCCATTAGGACCCATAATCCCCAAATAATCTTTTTCGTTTACCGAAAGAGAAATATGCTGTAAAGCTTGAGTCTTCCCATATGATACAGAAATGTCTTTTATCTTTATTGCAGGTTTAGTCAAATCAACACTAGTTGCAAGTTTAGACGTTTCACCAATTTTTTTTATTCCCATTCCTATTTACTATCCTTATTTTAATTAGTAACTTGGCTATCTTTTATCGTCTTTGCCATTTTTAGAAGATTAGCTGTATAATCTGCAGATAATGGAGAAAGTGGTACAGATATTCCACCAATCTCTTCTGCAAAAGATTTCGACTGTGCACTATCAATTTCATCTTGATAAAAAATAGTTTTAATTCCATTTTCTTTTGCAAAATCTACTAAATTCATAAGATTTTTAGGCGTAGCATCATGACCTTCTTCTTCTAATGCATACATTTTTAAACCAAACTCATCAGCAAAATAACCAAACGCGGGATGGAAAACAACAAAAGACATACTTTTTACTGGAAGAAGTAATTGTGTAATATCAACTTCTAACTGTGACAATTCTTCAATGTACTGATTTGCATTTTCCATGTAGTCTGCCGAGCCTTCTTTTAATATAACTAAATTTTCAGCAATCGTGTTCACCATAACTTTAACTCTTTTAGGTGACAACCAAATATGGGGATCACGAGTATCACCAAAATGACGATCCTCATATGCTTTAGAAACTATATCTTCTAGATGCACTATTTTAGTATCAGAAGAAATTCGTTTTAGAATATTTTCTTCGGCTGGAACCCCAATGGTAAAATAAATTTTTGCCTTATTAAACTTTTCGGCCTCAAGAGGAGTCGGATCATAGGACTCTGGACTATATCCTGGCGGAATGATTGTTACCACTTCATAATCATCACCACACACTTTTTGTACAAAAGTCTGCTCTGGTACAATCGAAACTGCAATAATAGGTTTTTCAGCTGTCTCTTTTTGGGTTGTTACTTGTTGTTCAGACTGTACCTGAGATGAATTTTTCTTTTCCGAGCAGGAAACCAACACCAATGATGCAATCAAAGCAATCGCGACCATAAAATTAAAATGATGTAAATATTTGTTTTTCATATTTGTAGTATAGCAAACGTGTCAAGTGTTTGGCATTGCATTATCAATGGAAAGATCAAAATGATTACCTAGTAATATGTTACAAGATTTCCAGATATGTATTAGGCGATTTTTATTTCACTTTTTATTATCAATAGTGTATACTTTGCAGAATGGGAGTTATAGAATGAAAAAATTTGATTTAAATGCCATTTATGCTCTGCGACGTGCAAGTTTGGCAACTTGGATGGCACAAGAAGGAATTGGTGCCTTAATGTTTCAAGATACAGAAGGAATGAGAACACCCAATGTTCGTTATTTTACAGGACATCCAATGGATGCTATGTTTGTTCTAACTGTTAATGGGTCTAGTATTTTATGCCCTTGGGATATAAATTTAGCTAATATAAAAGCCCACGTTGATAAAATCATACCATACACCGATTTTGGACGAACTCCAATTCAAGCACTCAAAGGACTATTGAAAATTCTTAAAGTTCCCCAAAATTCTAAAATAGAAATCCCGAGTAATACACCCTACCCACAATTTTTACATTATGTTGACGAACTAGCAGATATGCAGATTATTTGCCGTGAAAAAGGATCTATGACAGTTGTTGATTCAATGAGAACTGTAAAAGACGATTATGAAATTTATTGTATTAAAAAGGCTGCTGCAATTGGTGATAAAATTATTGACATTATAGAAAAAGATATCCGTAATGGCAGCATAAAAACAGAAACAGATGTAGCACTTCTTATAGAAAAAGAATTACGCAAAGCAGGTTGTGAAAGAACAGGTTTTGACACACTAGCTGCAGGTCCTTCTCGCAGTTGGGGAATCCATTGTTTTCCTGGATATACTGACGGGCCATGGGGAACACAAGGTTTATCAATCCTCGATTTTGGAGTCGTTTGGGAAGGATATACAAGTGATACAACCTTAACAGTTGCAAAAGGACCTCTCACACAAGAACAAAAAGAACAGCTCGAACTTGTAGAAAAAGCGTATAAAGAATCCTTAAAATTTTATAAACCAGGATGTAAAGTAAGTGAAGCCGCGATAAAAGCTGATGAAGTTTTTGCCTCAAAAAAACGTATAATGCCGCATAGTCTAGGACATAGTTATGGCTTAGAATGCCACGAATTTCCGGTAATGCGTTCTATTGGTGATAACACGACTATTTTACTTCCCGGAGTAGTTGAAACATGTGAACCTGGTTTATATGATCCAAAAATAGGCGGATGTCGATTAGAAAATGACGTACTCATCACAGATGATGGGCACGAAATCCTCACTCATTCACGAATTATTAAGATTGACTAAGTCTATTTAACAAACCCGAAACTTTAGTGTTGAGTTGTTGATTTCCTTTTTTAGGTGGCAATTCTTCTACTAAAGTTTGCATGTAGGAAACTGTTTCACGGATACTTTTATTTTTTTTATTTTTTAGAGTATCTATTTTGACAGCCCCTCGATCTCTAAGGAGATTAGCTACTGATAACAAACCGGGTTTTCCGGAAAGCCGTGAAATTACATAATCTAATTTCATATCAGTTAACCCCTCCAAAAACTCATTGTATTTTGGTTCTGGTAAATATTCACATAAATCACGTAAATCAGAAAACATGGCAGAAACAGTGTTAAACGATTTTACAGGTGGGTTTTCCCAAACTTCGTGTAAAACTATTCGTACTTTATCCATCATAATCTCGTCTTCATCTAAAAGCTCTTCCTTAGGAATAGCAAGCTCTTCATCACTAATAAGGTCTTCATCTTCTATGTCATCTATAATAGCATCTGAAGGTTCCAAAAGTTGATCTGAATCGAAGTCTTGTTTATTTTCTGAAATTTCATCATCCATTTTTAAGTCACAATTTTCTATTTCTGGCTCTTCTTCTAAAACCAGTTCATCATCTATTTCTGGCTCCTCTTCTAGTTCCTGTTCATCATCTATTTCTGGCTCTTCTATTGCTTGCTTTGCTTGTTCTTCTTCTGGTTCATCATCTATTGGTAGTTCAAAATCTTTTTCTTTCGCAGCTTTGCACATTGCATCTTTTTTTGATAGAGAGTCTTCTTCTACAGCTTGCTGAGGTGAATTTTGCAATGGAAAGTTAGGAATATATTGCGGATTCCATTGTGGTTGCGGCATTTGAAAATTTTGCCCTTGAGGAGTCATCTCAGGATTTTCAGAACAACCTTTTTTATCAAGGCTTTCCTCATTTACTGGTTCTTTAATTTTTTCTATTTCTTTTTCTTCTAAAGAATTGTCTTCGTCCTCCGGTTCTTCTTCTAAATCATTAAAGAAATCTAAATCTCCATCATCATCAACATCGAGTATTGCATCAGCTTCTTTCGGCCCACTCTGGCCCAGTCCACGATCTGCAAATGGATCAATTTGATCGGCTTCAAAATCACTTAAATCTGTGTCTATTGGTTGTTCATTGGTAGAAACAAGACCATCAAGTTGATGATAATTTTCTTCATCTCCACCTTCAAATATATCCTCAGGAACCATATCTGAGTCTTCTAATTCTAGATTGGCAAAGTCGTCGACAAAAGAATCATCCTCTCCTGGAGATATTTCTACATTAAGAAATTCATCAAAATCTTCGTCAACATCTTCATAATCTTTACTCAATTCTAGTTCTAAGATATCCTTTGGTTCGTCAACTTCTTCGACATCTTCTGCATCTTCCCCTAAAGAACTATAACTGTCACTTTGAGAATCAAGAACTCTTTCACGACGTTGGATAGAATTCTGAAGTAAATCTAAATCTCCACTTGCAATATCAATCCCCGTACCATCAAGTAGTTTAGTAATTGTATCTAAAGACTGTTTATCTTCAGCTAACATTTTTGAAAGATTCGCAACATATTGGAAAACAATTTCATTTTGATTATTAAGCTCAATGCTTTTTTTATATGCTTCTAAAGCTTTTTTCCAATTATGCATACCTTCATAATTTTGACCTAAAGCAACCCATCCATCACTGTCATCTGGTTTTTTTTCTAGATATTTTTTAAGTTGTTTTTCGGCACTTTCATATTTGCCAACTTTTGTAAGCTGAATAGCACTATCTCGCAAATAAGTAACATTATACGGATCTATTTCAGAAATCCGTTTATAACAGCTGCCTACTTTTTTCATTTTCCCTTTAGCAATGTAATATTGTGCAAGTAAGTTTAATGCATCTGTATTTTCAGAATCTCGACTTAAAACTTCTTTTAAATGTACACCAGCATTATGCATTCTTCCTAAATTCATTAGTACACGGGCAAAGCGTAATGCAATTTCATTATCTTCTGGATGAATTTTTTCGAGTTTATTTAATATTCGTGCTGCATCAAGATATTTTTTTTGACTTTCGTATACAGATTCAAGGCCCTCCAAGGCATTTATATTATTTTTTTCTGCATTCAAATTTTCTTTAAAAATAACTGCTGCTTCATGATATTTCCCTTCACTAGTATAAATTTCTCCTAGAGAATTCTTTATTTTTATATTTTGAGGGTTAAGTAAAACGGCTTGTTTTAATAGAGCTTTAGCCTCTTTTTTTTCATTCATGGTCAAAAGCAGATTAGAATAACTACTCATTGCTTCTACCCAACCCGGTTTTGAACGTAACACATTTTCAAAACTTTTTTTTGCTTGCTCATACTTTTTAAGTGCTACAAAACTTAATGCAGCATTATAATGTAAAATTGGATGATTTGGGTCTATTTGCAAACCCCGCCGATAATCAAGCAAAGCTTTTTCATGTTTACCCTGTGCTGCATTAATTGACCCTAAATGATTGTATGCAAGTACATCATTGGGATTTTCATCAATAACTGCCATAAAACAATCAGAAGCGTTATCATAATCGCCACTCATCTTGTAGGTATGCCCCAGATTATAATTAATAGTATTTACATCTCCACCAGATTCAAGTGCTGTATGCAAAACTTTTATTGAATTATCATATTGCCCAAGACGACGATAAATGCCACCTAAACTATTTAAGGCCTTAAAATTCTTAGGTTCTATTTCAATAACCTTAAGATACGTTTCTAGAGCCTTCCTATCATTATTACCTTTAACATAACAATCTGCTAGTTTTAGCAAAATTTCTAAATTTTTAGAATCAGTTCGAAGTACATTTCTATACAGTCTACTTGCAAGATTAAAATCTCTTGACATCACAGCATTATTAGCCCGTCTTAGGGTTACATTATTTTGTTCACTCATGGCTTATTCCTCTGTGGTCTAACCCAAATTTCTTTGGAAAGAACACCTTCTATACGACTGTTTGAATCGGTTATTGTATACGAAGAAATCGCAAAATAATATATTTTACCATTTGTTAATCCAGTAAGAACATATTCTATTGCATCTTCAACATCTACAGGAGAATTTCCTTCTATGGCAGATCGTCCTAAATATTCGCCAGGAGATGTACCATAGTAAAGTAAATATCCATCTGTGCTTTCATCTACAGATGAAAGCCAACTTATCTTAGCACTTCCGTTGCCACTCTCGCCGAATACACTAAACGGAGGCAACGGAGGATCTTTTTCATTATATAAAATAGTAACACTTGTTAACAATGGAGTTTTTTTACTCTGCCCATCTGTATAAAATCTAGCTCCCAGTTGGAAATAGGTTCCGACAACACTTTTTGATAAAACACCATCATTTACAGGAATCCACTCAGGAGTCTCATCTGTCCAACCAAAACAATTTTCAGCTCCACGTACAAACAACTGAATGTCTGTTTGTTCAGGTATTGTTGAAATACTCTGAACATTTGTAATTTCAGAATTAGTTGTAAAAGGGCCTAGTATATTTGTCTCAAAACTTCCACCATCTGGATAATACATTGGCTGATGAACTTTCGGTTCTATAAGTGTTTTTTGGATACTAAAATCGTCAATATATCCCGTAAATTGAGGGCAAATTTCTATCGTTGCAGGAACTCCAAGAACTGCCTGATAAACAACTCCCTCTTGCGTTCCAGAAGAAGTCACATAAGTAAGATTTTCTAGTCGACCATTTATATAATATTCAAGAAGACCGGTTTCTTCATCAAAATTTAAGACATGATACGACCATGAAGATGGCACTACCATATTTGAACTAGTCAAAGTAATATCTGACTCACAACCTTCTGGACTTGAAAAAACATTTGTAAAAGTCCATTCAAATTTGTTATTATAAAAAGCACCTGCAATCATCTGATATAAAGGCTCATAATTGATATTACGAGAAGATTGCCAAGAAAGGACTGTTTCTCCATTTTCTGCCAATGAAGGATTAAGCCAAAATGCAATACTAAAAGAACCAACAACTCCTTTTTTCCCAAATATAGAGTTTTCATTACCTTTCAGTTTTAGACCTTTTTGTGTCCCTCGGCTCAATGCAGAATACCCCCCCATTATCGAAGATTTGTTGACGGTAAGGGAAGAAAAAACTACATTATAGTTATCAGTAATATCTGATATAGTTCCATTCTCAAAAGAAAGAAACATATCAGTAGTTTTGGATGGAGTTAAACTTGCACTAGCAATGCATATTGATTCATATCCATAACGGCCTAAACATTTTTGGATATTTTTTTCTGTAGAAAAATTATCCCACCCATCTTCTCCGCCGAGTTCTATTGCATGTTCCTCGGCTGAAAGAGAGGTTACGTTTATAAGGAGTAGCAAAACTGTTATAAAAAAGCATAGATCTTTTTTTCTCATTTAATTACCATGAATACAAATACTTCGACATATCAAAAGTTACATGACACAGCTATAAAAGCCCCAACATCAAGTGGAGTTTATCTTTGGAAAGATAAAGAAAACACCATTTTATACGTGGGGAAAGCTAAGCATTTGAAAAACCGGCTATCCTCCTATTTTTCAGGTCAAAAAGATATAAAAACGCGTACTTTAATTTCAAAAGCATACTCAATTGAATATATTACTACTGCAAATGAATATGAAGCATTTAATCTTGAGAACACCTTAATAAAACAACATAGACCCAAATACAATATTGCACTAAAAGACGACAAATCCTATGCTGTTCTAAGAATTACAAAAGAAAAGTTCCCTCGTATTTTTAGAACCAGACGAATTATTCATGATGGTTCTAACTACTACGGACCATTCCCAAACGGAACAGCACTGTTCTTATTTATAGAAGCTCTTAATAGCATCTATCCATTAGTTCGATGCAAAAACATGCATAAAAGAACGACGCCCTGTATGTATTATCATATAGGAAAATGTAGTGCTCCTTGCTGTAATAAAATCAGTGAAGAAGACTATGCTTCTTTTATCGGTGAGATTCGATCTTTTCTTGAGGACAATCCAGAAAAAGGAACAAAAAAACTTGCATTAAAAATGAAAGAAGCAGCAAAAGAATTAAAATTCGAGAAAGCTGCACGCTTACGAGATGGTATGAATGCACTAAAAGAACTAAGAATGCAAAACGCGGTAGTCGACTTTAATCCCGAAAGCCGCGACTACATAGGCTATTATCGCAGTGGAATGCTTACAAGCTTTGCAATTATAAAAATGCGAAGTGGCAAAATGGTTATGCGTGATTTATATCGCACAAAAACGATCAGATCAGATGATGAATTATTAAGCGAATTTGTGTGTGCTTATTACACATCAAAAGAACTAATTCCCCCTCGTATTTTTGTACAAAACACCACAGAACATACATTTTGTGAAAAATGGCTTGAACAAGAATTTGGTATTAAAACACATATTATGAAAGTTTCTTCACGCTTAAAAGGATATGTTCACCATGAAGCATCACAAAAAATGGCTATATTTAATGCAAAAGAAGATGTCCTTCGTCGCATTCGAGAACGGGGAGATATTCCTGCAATGAAAGAATTACAAAAAGTTTTACATTTAGACTCTCTTCCTGTTCATATTGAAGGTTTCGATATCGCACATATTGGAGGAAGGTTCCCAATTGCAAGCCTTGTTAGTTTTAAAAATGGGAATCCTGATAAAAAACAATATCGTTACTTTCGACTAAAAACTACAGACGGAATTGTTGACGATTTTGCAAGTATGAAAGAAGCAACAGCACGACGATACACAAGACTTTTAAATGAACAGGCAGAAATGCCAGATCTTATTGTTATAGACGGTGGCATTGGACAAGTTAATGCTGTCCAAGAAGTTCTAGATAGCTTAGAGTTAAATATTCCTATAGCAGGACTGGCTAAACAAGATGAAGAAATATACTTACCAAGAAACTCAACGCCAATTCACCTTGAAAGAAGAAGCGATGCTCTTCGTCTTATGCAAAGAGTACGTGACGAAACACATAGATTTGCAACAACACGAAATCAGAGGCTACGTACAAAAGAGAATGTGGTTAGCGTTTTTGAACAATTGCCACACGTCGGAAAAAAACGTACTGCTATTTTAATTGACACTTATATTTCACTTAATAAATTACTACTAGCAACCCCTCAAGAAATAGCAGACGTACTAACCATACCAATTTCACACGCAGATGATATTTTAGCAGCGGCACAAATAGTGAAAAAAGAGCGAAACAAAACGATCTTTGAGCGCAAAACCGGAACACTAAAAAACAAAAATAATAAATCAGATAAGGTACCTTCAGCTAAGTCTGTTTCAGCAACTTCGACAACAAAATCATATACAGCACAATTAGCAGAACTTGCTTCAAAAGAAGATATAATTGATGTTGCTGAAAAAAACAATAAACAATAATTTAACAACAGTAACTGACCTTGACAAATTGAAAACAGAAGCTTATGATTATTGTATCGTGCTCGAGCACGCAATAAAGGAGTATTTAGAATGGAAACAGTTGCAGGAATTGATTTAGGGACACAAAGTATAAAGGTTGTTCTGTATGATTTTAATAATAAAATTATTATTGCCAACGAGTCATGCTCTCTTTCTATTATTGCAGAAAATGACGGCACTCGAGAACAAAAAACTGAATGGTACAAAGAAGCCTTAAAAACATGTTTTTCGGCTTTTAAATCTTCTGATTTACAAACAATCAAAGCAATAGGAGTTTCAGGTCAGCAACACGGTTTTGTTCCTCTCGATAAAGAAGGTAATGCTTTATATAATATAAAATTATGGAATGATACTTCTACAGCGGCACAGTGTTCTAAAATAACAACTATTCTGGGTGGAGAGCAAGAAGTTATCAAGGAACTAGGGAATCTTATGCTCCCAGGTTTTACAGCCCCTAAAATTTTATGGCTCAAAGAAAATCATCCAGAAGCTTTTGCAAAATTGCATTATATACTATTACCTCATGATTACATAAATTTTTTACTAACCAATCAATATGTTATGGAGGCTGGTGATGCCTCAGGAACAGCATTGTTCGATTCAAAAACAAAACAATGGTCAAAGAGCACCTGTGATGCAATTGATGAAACACTCTATAGCATGCTTCCTCCTATTATAGAATCTCATACTGAATGTGGAACTGTGCAAAAATCAGCAGCAGAAGAATACGGTATTCCAGAAGGAATTCCTGTTTCATCAGGTGGTGGGGATAACATGATGGGAGCGATTGGGACCGGAAGTGTCGCTGACGGATTCTTAACAATGAGTCTTGGAACTTCAGGTACACTATATGGCTATTCAGATACCCCTATCTCCGATCCACAAGAAGGGTTATCAGGCTTTTGTTCTTCGACTGGGGGATGGCTACCACTTTTATGCACCATGAATTGTACCGTTGCTACTGAACAAATTAGGACTCTATTTGAGCTTGGAGTAAAAGAATTTGACGCACTAGCAGAACAAAGTGTTCCTGGAGCAAATGGAGTTACGGTATTACCGTATTTTAACGGAGAAAGAAGTCCAAATCTTCCTAACGGACGAGCAAGTATTACAGGGCTTACTACAGCTAACTCTAGCAGAAATAATATTTGTAGAGCTGCTATGGAATCTGCAATTTATGCAATGCGTGGAGGGTTAGATTCTTTTAGAAAATTAGGATTCCAACCTAAAGAAATACGTCTTATAGGCGGAGGAGCCAAAAGTCCACTTTGGCGACAAATTGCTGCAGATGTTTTAAATTTACCTATTCGTATTCCACAAAAAGCAGAAGCTGCTGCTTTAGGAGCTGCAGTTCAGGCTCTATGGTGTTTAAATTGTAAAGAGAATCCTACTATTACAACAAAAGAAGCAAGTGAGAGTATACAGACACTTTGTAAAACTCATATTTCATTAGATGAAACAAAAAACACAGATCCTGTTCTACAAAACGTCAAAAAATATAATGAAGCGTATACCCAATATAATAATCTTGTACAACAACTCACTCCTTTATATAAATAAATTTTTCTTAATGGCTTCAGAAATGAAGCCATTTTTTGTAAAAAACACAAAAAACAACTATTTTATGTTTGTTTCAAGTATTATATTAGTACTATGAGAAAAAACCAACGCAGAAAATATGCACGAATCCCATTTGAAAAAGAAAGAATTTCTAAGGTTAAGAAAATTTATGGTGTACGTTTCAAATTAGGATTTAGCAATGCAAGAGGTAAAAAATCTAGAATAGGAGGAAGACTTTCTTTTCTACTTTCAGACTTTAAAAATCGAACAGCAGAAGAAAACACCCGCTCTTGTGTAAATTTCTACCAGTTAAAGAAACTACCTCATCCAATACATCAAGATCTAAATGAAGAACCTCTTTTAGAAAACTATAGTTTTTTGATAATTACAGACCCTCATATAAAATCTACGAATCATCGAAACCTAGAAAAATTACCTAATGCCTGTCTAGATTCGGATGCATTTGTTGTTTTTACAGGTGACGCCACCACAAAAGGAACAGAAGAACAACTAGCTATTTTTAATTTATACATTCAAAAAATGCCTATTCCTGTATATCCAGTTATTGGAAATCATGATATTTATCACAACAATTGGAAAACATGGTTTAAATATATGGGACAAAGTGTTTATAGAATCGATTCAGGATCAACAACACTTTTAATGCTCGATTCTGCAAATGGGATATTGGGTTCACACCAACTTGAATGGCTAGAACAACAATTAGAAACCCCTAATAAACATGTTTTTGTATTTAGTCATTGTAATTTTTTTATTCCTCGTGAAACAATTGCTCAACAATTTTCGAATCTGACAGAGCGTTCAAAATTTATAAATATTTGTGCCAATAAAGTACAAGCAGTATTCACCGGTCACAGTCATAGATTGTACAGTCACGTCGCAAAAAATGTTCCCTATATTAACTTAGATGATTTTAGAGACACGGGAACATTTTGCCGAGTAAATGTTACTCCAAAAGGATTCCAATGTACCTATGGAAGTGTAGCTGATATACGTTAATAATAACAACTGAATAAGTAATTATTTTAAATAAACTTTGAAATTGTTTCGAATAAATCCTTAGCAACTATGGGTTTAGTTAAATAATCATTCATGCCTACAGCTACAGCTTTTTGTCTGTCCTCTGTAAAAGCATTTGCAGACAACCCAACAATTGGAATTTTTTTTGCATACAAAGACGGAAGATTTCGAATAGCTTTTGTCGCTTCAAGTCCATTTAAGATTGGCATTTGTGTATCCATCAAAATAAGAAACATTTCTGAGTTATCATTATTAGCTATGTAGTCAACAGCTTGCTGACCATCTTCACAATGGACAACCTCAAAGCCTCTCGTTTTTAATAACTGAATTACAATTTCAGAATTTATTGGATTATCCTCAACAAGAAGTATTTTTAAATTTCCTCCTTGCAATCGATCCAAATTGTTTTTACTTTCTTCTGCAAAAGTCCCTTTTCTAAAAGAAGTCGTTGATATTTTGTTAAGGGGTAATTCGACTACAAAAGTTGTGCCTATTTCAAGTTCACTAGTACAGTATATTGTACCACCCATATAATCGACTAACTTTTTTGCAATCGAAAGTCCTAATCCTGTCCCTTCCTCAGAAGAAGCAAATTCATTTTTTTCACGTTTAAATACCTCATAGAGATGAGACATAAAATCAATACTCATCCCGATACCATTATCTTCTATCGTGTATCTGACAAAAGAATCTCCAGTATCATGTATAACTTGTTCAATCGAAAAAATTACTATTCCTGATGGCTGTGTATATTTTACTGAATTACTTAATAGATTTACCAAGATTTGCATAACATGAACTTTATCTATTTTTTGATACTTACTTACATTTCCACTAACTTTTACACGTATGTGAATATTTTTTTTCTCAGCTTTTGGTTCTATAATTTCTAAAATTCCATCGATCATTTCCTTAAAATTAACAGTATCTAGCAAAATGTTGACTTTTCCACTTTGTATTTTTGACATATCCAGAATATCATTAAGCACACCTAAAAGATAATTACCCGAATTTTGTATTCTTTTAAAATAATCTACTCCTTCAGGATTATTAACTTTTGTTAATGCAAGCTGAGTTAATCCTAGAATTGCATTAAGAGGAGTTCGTATGTCATGACTCATATTAGCCAGAAAACTCTCTTTTGCATCGGCTGCAGCTTCGGCTAAATCTTTTGCGAGTCTAAGTTCTTTTAGAACTTTTTCGTTTTCTAATTGAAACAATTTCCCTTTTATTACATTACGTGAAAGCATATAATGAAATAAGATACCTACAAAAATAAACGACAATACATTTACAACATCATTACGAAAATAAATACCTGTTTTGTAATAAGCGCAAAGCAGTAAAAATATCACAGAAGCAACTATTTCAAGTAAAAAAGTCTCTATAAATCGATTATTATTCATGCACGGAAGTAAGACCAAAAAAACAACTATGGTTACGGCATTGGACTGTGAAGTATTGACAGTACCTATAAAAATTCCATACGCATACATAACTATAAGCATTATTTTTGTAGCAAGAACGTACCTTTTTATATGAGGATGATATAAAAAAAATACAATTAGAATACTGCCTATCAAAAAACCAGTAAAAGTATAAAAATGATAAATATCATAATGATGTATAAAAAACGTGGAAAGACTATGAAAAACCAAAAGAAGTGTCATAAGGAAAGCAAGACTTCGACCACTGCGAAAATTACCTTTATCAATTACTTGTTCAACACTATGATATTCTTCTTTTGAAAACCCATAGTAAAGTATACAATTCTTAATATTTATCATATCTATAGTATACCCTCTTATTTAGTTTAATTATCTATAAGTTATTACAGCTTATAAATTTTGTTAGATTTACCTTGCTTTATTTCCCGCTTTTACTGCTAATTGATCGCATTGCTCGTTATATTTGTTCCCAGCATGCCCTTTTACCCAGTGCCAATTTACATCAAGTTCTCCATTTAATCTATCAAGCTGTATCCATAAATCTCGATTTTTTACAGGCTTTTTGGCAGCAGTATTCCACCCATTTATCTTCCAATTATCTATCCATTTGGTAATACCATTTTTTACATATTGGCTATCTATAAATACTTTAATTGGTCTAACTCGCCATTCTGGAACAGATTGAATACGTTCAAACCCTTGTATAGCTGCCATTAGTTCCATCCGGTTGTTTGTTGTAAGTTTCTCACCACCAGAAAGAGGAATTTCACGACCACTAGCAATTATAACACAGCCCCAACCTCCCGGGCCTGGATTGCCAGAACAAGCCCCATCGGTATACATAATTATTTCTCCACCGGTACTTTTCTGAGAAACAGCCTCATCTCCTGTCTTTTGTGCAATTTCAGCAGAATTATCTTTCATTTTATTATTCTGTATGTTTTCAAAAGGATACAGTATCCCTGTCTGTCGACGACATTCATCTAAAACTTTGCTTATATTTACCATATCGTCAAATGTATGAATTGGGCTTTCTATTAAAGATTCCTTTGTTGTCAAAGAAATAGAACTTTTTGAAATTTTATTAATACAATCTACAACATGCAGAATTTCATACTCATATCCATTTACTTTAAACGGCATCTCAATTTTTTCAACCAAAGTGTCTGTATTATACTCTGTAGCATAAAGTTCAATTGATTGTGCCATCCAAAATAATGGAATTTTAATTTTACCTTTTGTCCCAAAAATCCATGCATCTTGAGAACCTTTTTCTCCACCAAAATCTATTGCAGAGGAAAGTTGTGCCGTTATACTAGAATCTGAACAAGTATTAAACTGCATCGTAACACCATTCCATAAATCAATTCCATCTTTATTTTTTCGTGCTACGGCATGGATTGCATCCGGAAGACGACATGGTTCTGAACTATTTTGTAAAACACTATTTGTTTTTTGTTTTAGAATATTAGGAGCACTTCCTGCAACCATCATTGCAATAAAAGCTGTATAAACACCTACATCTAAAAAAGCACCTCCTGCCAACGAAGGATTGAGCAAACGACTTGTCTTATCATATTGAGTCGGTGTAATTCCCAATACATTTTCTCCATACATCGGAGTTGCAAAACAAAAATCTGCTTTTATATGCAAAACATCGCCTATCTTACCGTCTTGAATCCACTGCAAGACTTTTTGAACAGATGGGTTAAATTTAGTCCATAATGCTTCCATAAAAAACTTATTTTGTTTTTTTGCACAAGCAAGTACTTCTTGTAATTCTTGAGCATTAACAGTTGCAGGTTTTTCACACAGAACATGTTTACCAGCTTCTAAAGCTTGAATAGCAATTTCTGCGTGGAAACGATGTGGAATTGCAATGTATACAACATCAATCTCGCTATCTGCAAAAAGCTGTTTGTATGCAGATTCAAAACCAGCTTTTGTTGCACTTTCAGCACTATAATATCGTTTAGAATTCCATTTATGTGCAAATGCTTTACTACGTTCTTCATCTCTAGACGCAACAGCTACTAACTCAATATCATTGCTTTGTATACCATTTAAAGCCTTTGCAAAACTAGCAGCAATGTTTCCAGCTCCAATAATTCCCCATCGCACAGTTTTCATGTGTACCTCTCTATCTGAAAATATCTAAATTCAATACATAATTGTCTATAATCATTCTATCACAGAAATGCTTTTTTAACAGAAAAAAAGGTTGCCGTTTATTTTCAATATTAGTATATTTTGTATTAAGCAAATAAGCATTTGCTGGTTATTTTCTAATAAAAACACTCAATATCACATAATACAAAATAAAATATTGAGGCAAATTGATAAGGAGATTTTGAAAAAATGGCAAAACAACTAATTTTCAATGATGAAGCTCGAAAAAAAATGCTTTCAGGTGTTGAACAAATTTCACAAGCTGTAAAAGTAACATTAGGACCTAAAGGTCGATTGGTAATGCTCGATAAAAAATTTGGAGCCCCAACTATTACTAAAGATGGAGTTTCTGTTGCAAAAGAAATAGAATTAGACGACCCTTTTGAAAATATGGGAGCACAATTACTTAAAGAAGTTGCTTCAAAAACAAATGATGTTGCAGGTGACGGAACAACAACCGCTACAGTTCTTGCATATTCAATGGTTCGTGAAGGACTTAAAGCTGTTGCTGCAGGAATGACTCCTATTGAATTACAACGTGGAATGAACAAAGCTGTTGCTTTGTCAGTTGAAGAAATCAAAAAAAATTCCAAAGCAGTAAAAGGACCAGAAGATGTTTCTCAAGTAGCTACTATTTCTGCAAACAATGATTCTGAGATAGGTAATATTTTAGCTGATGCAATTGAAAAAGTTGGAAAAGATGGTGTTATTACTGTTGAAGAATCAAAAACAATGGAGACAACAACAGATTTCGTAGAAGGAATGCAATTTGATCGTGGTTATATTTCCGCTTATTTTGCAACTGATAGAGAACGCATGGATACCTCTTTTAATGATCCTTATATCCTAATACATGATAAAAAAATCTCGAACATGAAAGATTTACTTCCTTTATTAGAAAAAGTTTCTCAAACAGGAAAAGAATTGCTTATAATTTGTGAGGATATGGATGGTGAAGCACTTGCAACACTTATTGTAAACAACCTTCGTGGAACTCTAAAAACTTGTGTTGTAAAAGCGCCTGGCTTTGGTGACCGTCGAAAAGCTATGTTAGAAGACATTGCAATTCTTACTGGAGCTCAAGTTATAACAGAAGATTTAGGTCTAAAACTTGAAACAACTGAAATAGATCAACTTGGTACTGCAAAATCTGTAAAAATAGACAAAGACAACACAATTATTGTAAATGGCGCTGGAGATGAAAAAGCAATTAAAGATCGTGTTGCTCAGATTAAATCACAAATTGAAAACGCAACTTCAGATTACGATAAAGAAAAACTTAAAGAACGTCTCGCAAAACTTTCAGGTGGTGTTGCAGTAGTAAACATTGGCGCTGTTACCGAAACCGAAATGAAAGAGAAAAAACACAGAGTTGAAGACACTTTAGCCGCTACTCGAGCTGCCCTTGAAGAAGGTATCGTTGCTGGGGGTGGACTTGCTCTTATTCAGGCTGCTCAAGCTCTTGAAAAAGCAGATATGCAGAACTTAACTGATGACGAACAAGTTGGATTTAAAATTGTTAAACGAGCTCTTGAAGAACCTATCCGACAAATTGCTGAAAACGCAGGAATTGATGGTAGTGTTGTAGCAGATAAAGCTAAAAATGCTAAAAAAGGCACTGGCTTTGATGCTTATAAAATGGAATGGAAAGATCTTATTGAAGCAGGTATTATAGATCCTGCTAAAGTAACACGCTCTGCATTACAGAATGCTGCATCAGTTGCAGGTCTTCTACTTACAACTGAATGTGCAATTACTGACATCCCTGAACCAGAAGCACCTTCTGCACCTGCAGCACCTGCTGGTGGCATGGGCGGTATGGGCGGCATGTACTAAGTATGGACGTAAGAACTGCTAAAGTGGATTAGGACGTCCATGACAGAAGCTCTGCTTCTGTCGCATATTAGCAGACGATAGAGGGACTTGTGGAAGTGAGATTAGCTAACGCTGTAAACTTCCACTCGTAAGTTAGGACGTCCATGACGGAAGCAGAAAAGCTTCCGTCGCTCTTTGTAAGGGCAATTAACTCAGTGGTAGAGTGCTTCCTTCACATGGAAGAAGTCAACAGTTCAAATCTGTTATTGCCTATTTTTACATAAATTCTTTATAATTTTCCTGAGTAACCTTTTCCCCAAAAATCCAAACATAGTGATGATTTGTAATCGGGTATCCAATTGTTTCTTCTGTAATATCTCCCCCAATTGCTAATTGATATGCAATATTAAAAATAGCTCGGGCTTGGCTCTTAGAATCGTTATGGACCGAACCAAGTAAAGAACCTTCTTCTATTGCCTGAAGAGCAGGTGCTGTTGCATCAACCCCAACGACAGGCATGTATTTATTATCAACAAAGTATCCCGAAGCTTTTAAAACTTCGATAGCACCCAAAGCCATATCATCATTATTCGATATTACAGCTTCGATTCTATCCCCATAAGAAGCAATAAATTCTGACATTTTCTGCTGCCCATTTACCCAATCCCACATACCAGTATCTTCTGCTAGTTTTTCAACTAAAATACCTCTATCTTTAATGCTTTGGATAGAACTTTTTGAACGCAATTTTGTGTCTTGATGCCCAGGTTCTCCTTTTAGCAAAACATACTGTAAGATTCCATCTTTATTCTTGTCTGCTTCTGGATGAGTATTCCAATAATCAGAAATAATTTCACCCTCTAGTTTTCCTTCATCGCTTGCCTGAGTTCCCACATAGTACACTTTGTCCGATTTTGCCATATCTTCGACAAAAGGTTCTCTATTAAAAAACATTATAGGAATGTTGGCAGCTTTTGCTTTATCTATTTCAATACCAGCCGAAGCCCGATCAACTGGGTTTATTGCAAGAACAGAAACATTTTGTTTTATAAAAGTATCAACTTGAGCATTTTGAGTATCTTGGTTATTCAAAGAATCAACAATTTTTAAGTTTGCTTTCCCTTGTCCAAAATTAACCAATTCATTACGTATGCCTGTCATAAAGGTATCATCATACTTATATATAGTACATCCAATAACAGGTAAGGCCTCATCTTCTTGAGCCCCCATAGCAACTAGTTCAACCATAAAAAACACACTACAAATAAAAATCAGTATAGTTTTTTTCATAAAGAACATCCTCCAACAATCGGTTTTTCCATTGTTCTCTCGTAATTTATATAATATAATACTAGATATGTATTCAATATTACTAGTAGACGATGAAACAATGGTTCGCCGTGTAATTCAATCAAAAATACCATGGGAAGAATACGGGTTTGTAATCAGTGATGAAGCAGAAAATGGTCTCGAAGCTCTTGAAATTATTCAAGAACAAAACCCTGATGTAATTATAACTGATATTAAAATGCCATATATGGATGGACTTACACTAGTAAAAGAAATAAGAAAAATTTACCCTGAAAAAACTGTCATTATTTTATCCGGATACGATGAGTTTACTTATGCGCAAAATGCAATCGAATTGGGAATATCATACTATGTCCTAAAACCCGTAAACAAAGAAGATATCATAGAATTACTAAAAAAAATAAAAGTAAATCTTGATAAAAAAATACAAGAAGCTACAGATCGCCAAAAATTAAAACAACTTTATGATAATATGATTCCTGACATGCAAGAGCAATTAATGAATGAAATTTATGCAGGAAAGTTTAAAGAAATCATTGCAAAAGCAGTAGAATATAACTTACCAATAGACAAAGATATATACATAACTTCGATTGTTGAAATAGAAGATCACACAGATAAATTAGATACTTTAGCAGTACGAAATATAGTTGATAATTATTTTAAAGAAGACAAAACAGCAATTACTTCTTGCTTTAAGGATCAAGCAACTATCACCTTTTTTTACAAAGTTAAAATGGATAAGGAGCAAGAAGAACCTTTATTTATAAAAAATACTCTAAAAAAAATAGAAGATTTATATCAGTCTATTTATTTTTACACAAAAATAAATTGCAATATTGGAGTAAGTAAACCTATATATAACTTTGCAGATTTAAATATAGCCTCGAAACAAGCAATAAATGCTCTTAATTATAAAACATATTATCCAGAACAAAATGTACTCTATATTGGAGATTTTGAGGACGATACGTTTATTTCATTAACAACAAAAAATGTAGATGAAGCAGTACAAAACTTGATAACAATTGTTACTACAGGCAATTCAAACACTATTGATGCCGCTGTCGATTCGCTTTTTTCTAAAGAACGGAGCCTACATCCACTCGAGCTGAAATCATACTTTTTTAAGATATTAACTACAATAATTACGATTTCATCAGAACTTAAAATAGCAGAAAATGAAAACACAATTTTAGAAAACTTTGCTTCTGCCTCAGAAGCAAATACAATTCAAAAAATTAGAATTTACTTAAAAGATACTTTACATAAACTAAACTTAGAATTAAAAAACAAACGTAAACAAAGTGGGATTGCCTTTATTGAACAAGCTCAAAACCTTATAGAAGCAAACTATAAGAGCCCTAGATTTGGATTAGATACAATATGTGATAAATTACATCTGAGTAATGCTTATTTTAGTTCAACCTTTAAAAAAGAGACCGGAACCGCTTTTGTAAAAGCCTTAACAGAAACTCGTATTAAGCATGCAAAAAAACTGTTGGCAAACAAAGACTTAAAAACTTATGAAATAGCAAACTTAGTAGGATTTACAGATTCAAATTATTTTTCTTTTTGTTTTAAAAAAATAACTGGGATTTCCCCTAAAATGTATCGAAAAAGTTTAGAACAGAATGAATAAACAAGACAAAAGTATAAATTCGATATTTTTTAAAGTAATGGTTTTAATGACAATTGCAATTGTACTTGTTATTTTTATGACTTTTACATTTCAATATATTGCCATTATCCGCTCTAATACAGAAATCTCGACTAGACAAACTGTTACACAAACAAATAAACATCTAGTTTCATATATCTCCGATATTATGCAAATTGCAGAAACAACTGAAGATTTATTATTTAAAACAAATGCAAGTAATCAAATTCAATACGGTCTTTCTGTTATGAAAAGTTCTAGAAAAGATATTGTTACAATAGATATTTTTTCTGAAAACGGCTCGCTTTTATATGGAACTAGTAGCTCGCGTTTACGTACACAAACTGAAATTATTGGTCAAGATTGGTTTCATAAAGCTTTTTATAATAAAGAAGGCTATTATTTTTCAATGCCTCATGTCCAACAACTAGAAAAATTTCATTATCCTTGGGTAATCAGTTACTCAAAAGCTATAGTATTTACTGATTCCGACGGTAATGAAATTAAAGGGATTCTGCTAATAGATATTAATTACAGCACTATCGGGAATATCTTAAAATCTGCCACAATTGGAAATACAGGATATGTATATTTAATTGATAACACAGGACAAATTGTATATCATCCAAAACAAACGCTTATAAACCTAGAACAATTTTCAGAAGATCTAGAAAGTAATACAAAACATCTTTTTGGTTCTTATTATTCAACATATAAAGGAGAAAAGCGATGGACAGTGATAGAAACCGTTGAATTCTCTCGATGGCGCATAGTAGGAATAGTTTTTACCAACGAAACAATCACAAATGCAATTAAATCCTTTTTATATATTCTTTTGCCTATTCTTCTTGTAAGCTTTATTACTATTATTCTTTTGGCTAATGTTCTGGCAAGTTATCTTACTTCTCCTATCCGAAAACTTGAAAAGGAAATGGAGCATATCGAAAACAGCAATTTTTCTGCAGAAAAATTAGGTCATGCAAGCTTAGAGGTACGATCTTTAGCAAAATCGTATACAACAATGGCAAAAAGAATACAATCCCTAATGCAAGATATTGTTATAAAACAAGAAGAAAAAAGAAAAAGCGAATTAGATGCTTTACAGGCAAAAATTAATCCACATTTTTTATATAACACACTTGATTCTGTTATATGGTTTGCCGAAGAAGGTAACTATCGAGAAGTTATAGAATTAGTAACAGCTCTTGCAAAATTATTTAGAATTTCAATTTCTAAAGATCATGAGATTATAACCTTAGAAGAAGAATTTGAACATGCAAAAAATTATCTTATAATTCAACAAAAACGATATGTAGGCAAATTTGACTATGAGTTTTCGCTACCCCAAGAATTACGATACAAACCTGTCATTAAATTAATTCTACAACCAATCGTAGAAAATTCTATTTATCATGGTATAAAATATTTAATGGATCCCGGACATATTACCATATCTGCAAAAATAACTGTAGAAGGCGATTTAGAAATTACAGTTAGTGATGATGGTGTCGGAATAGATGAAAAAACATGTAATAACTTGCTAATTACAAAAAAAGCAGAACATGATAAATCAGGAACAGGCATTGGCGTTTATAATGTAAACAGACGTTTAAAACTTGCATACGGAGACAAATATGGTATTAGTATACTATCAGAACTTGATGAAGGCACAACAGTAACCTTAAGACTCCCTATTCAAGACGATATAGAACCAATAAAGGTGGCAAAAAAATGAAAATACATATAAAAAACTTATCTGTTATTATCCTTTTAGTTCTTACTTTTCTAGTTATTTTTGTACCTCTAACCTATAATTTTTATAATAATACAAATAACGATCCTTACCATATTGCTTTTATTCGATTAAAAGAAGGAGGCCAATTTTGGAGTACAATGAGAAATGGGGCAAGAACAGCTCGAACAGAAACAGGTTGTATCGTTGATTTTTATTCTGGAGTAATGGCTTCGGATGTTTCAAGCCAATGTGAGTTTGTAGAGGAAGCTATTAAAAATTCTGTGGACTGTATCATTATAACTCCTTGTAATTCAGTATTAATGGAAGAACCATTAAAAAAAGCAGCCAAAGCAAACATAAAAGTAATTCAGCTTCTAAACGAAACAACCAGAAAAGACAATACCTTTACAAATACTATTATTCACAGCTACATGACAAATGCAAAGATTGTTGGCATATCTCTAGCGCAATCTTTACTTACCGAAAACAGATCTCAAAATCTAAATGTCGTCATAGTTGGCAGTTCAGAATATATATCATCAGAAAAACAAATGGAAGAAGGTATCAGAGAAACTTTATCTAAAGAGTCTTCTATCACTACTGATAGCATGTATGTTGGATATGATTCTATAAAAATAAAAGAAAAAGTTAAACTCTATTTACAGAAGAACAAACATACAAATATGATAATAGCTCTTAATAACGATACATCAGAAGCAATTTTGAACATTCTTAAACAAACAAATAAAAATCATGACATACAATTTATTGCTTATTCTCATTCTCTTACAAACATAGAAAGTCTTGAAACTGGTATTGTTGATAAAATTTTAGTTGTAAATTCTTTTGCAATGGGCTACCAAGCAATTTATGCTGCCATCGACTTACTTAATAATGTTCCAATTACCAATGCCCCTATTGATTATGCAATTGTAACAAAAGAAAATATGTTCAATCCTAAGATACAAAGAAAGCTATTTCCTCTAATATAATAAACATTGTTGCAAATTATTTTCGACAAACAAGAACCATTGTTCGTGCTTTCTCGTTATATAAAGAAAAGTCAAAATCACCATATATTTCGCAACTCGAAAATCCAGCACCTATTAGAAGACGCTTTAATTCAATTGCTGAATATAGCCTTTGAATGTGTGTATGATCAATACGTTCCCCTGTTGCATTATCTATAAGGATCCATCGAGAACGTAGCCCTTCCCAGGCTCCTTCGACCGAAAATTCTGTTAAAACAGTTTTCCCTGCACGTTCAAACCACTCACCTTCAGTAAAATCACGCACCGCACGCTCTCTGCTTATGCATTCCATAATAAACCAACCATCTTTTTTTACAGAAGCAGCAATATTTTTTAGGATAAGTAAATCTTCTGCCATAGTTTCGCAATATCCAAACGACGTATATAAATTGATAACACACTCAAAAGGTTTTTCTGCTTTATACTCACGTAAATCAGCTTTTACAAGATTTAATTCAACATTTTCATTTTGAGCAGATTCTTTTGCTGCATCCAAATAAGGCTGTATCATATCGACACCTGTAACATCCATACCAAGAGCAGCTAACTCAACAGAAATTCTTCCAAGCCCGCATCCAGCATCTAGAATTCTTGCCCCTTTAGGTAACCCTGCAATTTTGATTATACTTTCTGCAACATCGGGAGCTTCTGACCAACGCTGAGAATCAAACATAATAGGGGCATAGACTTCCCAAAATTTTTCATTTTCGAACCAAAGTTTTTCTGACATCATACCTTCCTTTTAGAAAAGTATAGCTTTTTCACTCATAAAAAAAAGATACAGTGTTCTATCTTTTGAAAACTAAAAAAAATAGTATTAAAAACAAACATATTTTTTATTTATATAAATATTTTTAGGTTATATAGAAATTTTTTTAGATTTAGAAATTTTATGCAAAAAAGTTTTTTTTTATTTTGACGACCACATATTTTGGACTCTATACTACTTTTAGTTACTTAAAAAGTAGTTGGCGCAAAATCCTAGGCCGTGGCCAACTTTTTTTATAAAGCTTAAACAAACAGTATTAAAAACATAATCTAATTATGTTAATTTTTCGGAGGATTTATAATGAAAAGAATTTGTTCCTTTTTAATTGTATTAGCCGTTGTTGCTGGTACAGTATTTGCTGGTGGTGCCCAAGATACAGATATTACACTTAATAAAGATAAACCATTAGTATTTTGGAATAGACAACCATCTGATCCTGTTAGTGGTGACATTGATATGGAAGTTATGAACTGGAATGATAAAACTTACTATGTAGGTTTTGATGCAGCTGGTGGTGGTGCAGTTCAAGGAAAACTTATTACAGATTATTTGGCTACAGCAGATGCTTCTATTGACCGAAACGGTGACGGAACAATTGGTTATGTTCTTTGTATTGGTGATGTAGGTCACAATGATTCTAAAGCTCGTACAAAAGGTGTTCGTGAAGCACTTGGTACTTGGGATGGATCGACAGACCCTACAGTTCATAAAGAAGGTTCAGTAGTAATCTCAGGAAAAACATACAAAGTTGTAGAACTTGAAGGTAAACCAATGACTGGTACTGATGGTTCAACATGGAATGCAAATGCTGCAACTGACGCTATGGGCGGTTGGGCTACTAAATTTAACACTGCAATTGATTTAGTACTTTCTAACAACGATGGTATGGCAATGGGCTGTTTACAAGCTTCTAACTACCCTGTAGGTGTTCCTATTTTTGGTTATGATGCTAACCCTGATGCTATCGAAGCAATTGGAGCTGGTAAATTAACAGGTACAGTATCACAGAACGTTGATGCACAAGCTACTGCAACACTTCAAGTATTACGAAATCTTCTTGACGGTTATACAGGTAAAGATGTTTATACTATTGGTATCACAGAACCAGACAAATATGGAAACAAAATCTCTGCTCCTGTTGAATATGTAGCAGAAACAAAAGCTTTACTAGCTCTTAACTCTGGTGTTAATGCAGACAACTGGATGGATTATAAAGCAGGTACACGCGATGCAGGTATCAGTCAAACAGATGCTGCAGCTAAGAAAATCATGCTAACAGTTTATAACTCTGCTGATAACTTCCTTTCTTCTTCATACCTTCCTGCTCTTAAATATTATGCTCCACTCTTAAATCTTGATCTTTTAATAGTTCAGGGTGATGGACAAAACGAAGCAGTATGTCTTGATCGTTTTACAAACCTTAACAACTTTGATGCTTATGCAATTAATATGGTCAAAACAAGTTCTGGTTCAGATTATACCTACAAACTTAAATATTAAGCTTGTATAAGAAATAAAAGAGGACATGTTTGTTGCATGTCCTCTTTTTCAATAGTAAAAAGTCAAAATTTTGATTTTATAATTATAATTAATGAACATTATTTGTTCATAGAGGGCTTATGGATAATATTGTACTTAAAATAAAAGGTTTATCTAAATCATTTGCTAAAAATAAAGTTCTTAATAATATTACCTTAACTGTAAAAAAAGGGTCAGTTTTAGGCCTGATGGGTGAAAATGGAGCTGGAAAATCTACAATGATGAAATGCCTATTTGGCATTTACGCACAAGATGAAGGTCAATTTTTTTTAGAAAATAAACTTATTAATTTTAAAACACCTAAAGAAGCACTAGAAAATGGTGTCGCTATGGTTCACCAAGAATTGAATCAGTGCTTAGAGCGAACAATTACTGATAATCTTTTTCTCGGTCGATACCCAACAAGAATGGGAATAATTGATGAAGTACAGATTTACAAAGAAAGTGTGCAACTGTTCAAATCATTAAATATGAATGTTAATCCTAAAACAGTAATGAAAAACATGTCCGTATCGCAAAGACAAATGGTAGAAATTGCAAAGGCTGTTTCCTATGATGCAAAAATTATTGTTTTAGATGAACCTACATCTTCTCTTACAGAACGAGAAGTAAAAAAACTGTTTTCAATTGTTAGTGATTTACGAAAAAAAGGAATTTCATTCATCTATATTTCTCATAAAATGGATGAAATTTTTGATATATGTGACGATGTTGCTGTACTACGTGATGGCCAAATGGTTTTAGAAAAATCAACTAAAGAAACTACTATGAATGAATTAATATCTGCAATGGTTGGACGTTCATTAGATAAACGCTTCCCTGATGTTGATAATGTAGTGGGTGAAGATTATTTTAAGGTCAGAAACCTGTCAACAAAATATGAACCACACCTTAAAGATATTTCTTTTACCGTAAAAAAAGGTGAAATTTTCGGTCTTTATGGATTAGTTGGAGCTGGACGGAGTGAACTTTTAGAATCGTTATTTGGTATTAGAACAATTTCTTCTGGATCCATGATGGTTGGCGGAAAGAAACTGCGTTTTAATTCAAGTAAAGATGCAATGGATCATAACTTTGCACTCGTAACAGAAGAAAGAAAATTAAATGGAATGTTTGCTACTGCGACTATAAAATTTAATACAACTATTACCAATCTAGATAGCTATAAAAGTGGAGGCATTTTGTCCGAGCGAAAAATGTTAGAAGCTGCAAAAAAAGAAGCCGCGACAATGAATACAAAATGTGTTTCTGTCGAAGATTTGATAACTTCGTTAAGTGGTGGAAACCAACAAAAAGTTATTATTGGTAAATGGCTTGAAAGAAAACCGGATATATTTCTTTTGGATGAACCAACTCGAGGTATTGATGTTGGAGCAAAAAGTGAAATCTATCAACTTATCATAAACATGGCTAAACAAGGTAAAACAATAATTGTTGTTTCAAGTGAAATGCCAGAAATTTTGGGTATAACAAACCGTATTGCTGTAATGTCAAATCACAGACTTTCCGGAATAGTAAATACAAAAGAAACTAACCAGGAAGAACTGTTAAAACTTTCTGCTAAATATTTATGATAATCCTTAGGAGTGTAAAATTATGAATAAAAATAAAACAGAACTAGTAGCTTTAGACGATGATAAAAAACTTAATGATTACATTAACCAGCTAGATAATTTACGTTGCGAGGGTGTTAACAAAGTTTTAGAATTAAAACAAGAGATTGTTGCAGTCAAAAAAAGCAAAATGATTGAGCAAGATGAAAAAGCTAAACTGATTGCCGATTACCAAAAACAAATAATTGTAGCTAAAGAAATTGCCTTAAAAAATAAGGCTAAGGATGCAAAACTTACTAAAGAAGCCGTCAAATATTCAAACACTATTAGCAATGAGTATCTAAAAAAAGTAAATGCAATTGAAAATGAAAAAATTGCAAAAGCAAAAAAAGATTATGTTGCTGAAATTCAAAACATAAAAAAAGCTTCTATAGAAAAAAAAGAGCAACTTCAAAAAAAATATTCAGGAAAAGATTTAGAATTTGAGTTGCATGCAAATAAAGTCGAACTAAATGCCACCCTCTTTGATGCAAAAAATAAATTTACTTCTAGAATAGGAGCCTGCAAAGACACTAAACACACCGAATTTGTAAACCACATTCAAACTAATATTAGTCTACGCAATAATAAAACTAAATTTAGCGAAAATGCCCAATTAGCAGTAAAAAATTATTTGTATAACTTTGCTGCTTCAAAATTCTTTCTACAAAACGGATTGTATATTGCAATTTTAATTTTCTTTATAGTCTGTATTATTATAGCTCCTATGCATGGTAATGGACATCTTCTAACACTTCCAAATATTTTTACAATTTTGGAGCAATCTTCTACTCGTATGTTTTATGCTCTTGGTGTTGCAGGATTAATATTATTAGCCGGTACAGACCTTAGTGTTGGACGAATGGTAGCTTTAGGATCTGTTACAACTGGACTTATACTTCATCCAAGCGTCAATATTGTTACTATGTTTAGTCTTGGACCTTGGGATTTTACAGCTATGCCTATGACAGCACGTGTAATACTAGCTCTAGTGTTATCTATTACTTTGTGTGTTGCTTTTAGTGCATTTGCAGGATTTTTCTCTGCTAAACTTAAAATTCATCCATTTATTTCTACATTAGCCACGCAATTAATCATCTACGGTCTATTATTCTTTGGTACAAGTGGTACCCCTGTTGGATCTATAGACAGTGGAATTAAAGATGTGTTGGGAGGACGTTGGATACTTGGTTTTGTTAATGGAGAACTAGTAACTTTCCCAAAACTAATTGTACCTGCTATAATAGCAATTTTTGTAGCTTGGTTTATTTGGAATAAAACAACATTTGGTAAAAATATTTTTGCTGTTGGTGGAAATCCAGAAGCAGCTAGTGTTAGTGGTATTAGCGTATTTAAAGTAACACTTGGCGTTTTTATCATGGCTGGTGTTTTTTATGGATTTGGTGCTTTCTTTGAAGCGTTCCGTGCAAATGCTAGTGCTGGTACAGGACAAGGATATGAGCTTGATGCTATAGCTGCTTGTGTTGTTGGTGGTATCTCATTCTTTGGTGGTATTGGTAAAATACAGGGAGCTGTTGCAGGTGTATTAATCTTTACCGGATTAACATATTGTTTAACCTTCTTAGGAATCGATAGTAATCTTCAATTTGTATTTAAAGGTTTAATTATCATTGCTGCAGTATCATTAGATAGCTTCAAATACTTAAAAAGAAAATAACAAATTTGTCATGCCAGAAAAATGATTTTTTTCTGGCTTTTTTTTACAAAAAAAAACTTTTATACTGTATACTGTTTTTACTATGAATAAGACAGTATACGTTATAGGACACAAAAATCCAGACACTGATTCCGTAATTTCCGCAGCAACTTATGCGCATTTAAAAATTAAAATGGGATTTACCAACCACATAGCAGCAAGAGCTGGTAAACTTGCACCTCAAACTGAATATATTTTTGACAGATTTAAAGTTCCAGTTCCGGAATACATTCCAGACTTACAGCCAAAAATTGCTTATTATATGGATACAAAACCTGATACAGTAAATCAAAACACATCGTTATGGCGTGCTATTTCAAAGATGGAAGAAACAAATCTAAAAGTTCTGCCTGTTGTTGATGAAAAAGGAACATATAAAGCCTTGCTTCACTACAACGCATTCGCTCAAAACATGCTAAAAATATTAAATCCAGAAAAAGAAACAGCCATTGAAACAAGCATTGATTTGGTAAAAGAAACATTATCAGCACAACCAATTGTAACCTCGAACGAACAAGATTTTTTTAAATGTTCAATATTAGTAGGAGCTGCACAATTTGATACTTTTAAAAGTTTTTTAGATGTAAGAAAAAGTGAAAATGTTATCGTCATTACTGGTGATCGTCCAGATGTTCAAGAATATTGTATAGACAATAAAGTAAAAGCTCTTGTAATTACCTCAGGTTCTATTCTAAAAAAAGAATTAAGAACAAAGGCTCTCGCTAATAACGTTTCTGTACTTATTAGTCCATATGATACAGCAGCCACTTCAATGCTCATTGTGTATTCAACCCCTGTAAGCGTAATGGCCGACACAGAACTAAAACCTGTTAAAAGCCATGATACTATTCGACGGGTAAAACCTCTTTTAAAAGCTTCACCAAGTCGTTGCCTACCAGTAGTAGATGATAACAATAAAGTAATAGGCATTATTTCTGAAAGTAACATTATACAAGAAGCAAATATTGAACTTATTCTCGTTGATCATAATGAAATAACTCAAGCAGTAGAAGGGACAGAGAATTTTGTAATACGCGAAGTTATCGATCACCACAGACTGGGTAATTTATCTACAAGGAATCCAATTACATTCATTAATAAACCCGTTGGAGCAACCTGTACCCTTATAACAAATTTATACCGTGAAAATCGTGTGTCAATTCCTCATAACATAGCTGCTCTTTTGCTCTGTGGTATCTTAGCAGACACACTTATTTTACAATCAACAACAACTACAAACATTGACAAAGAAACGGCAGAATATTTGTCTAACATAACAAATTTAGACATTCAACAGCTTGGATTAGATATCATGTCAGCCGCAAGTAATATTGGTAACAGAACAGCAACAGAAGTTATTCATCAAGATATGAAAGAATACACAGAAGACAACCAAACATTCACTGTAAGTCAAATTGAAGTTGATTCTACCAGCGAAATTAGAACTCGAAGAGAAGAGTTCGTAAAAGAACTTGAAATTGAGCGAAGAAGCCGCAAAGCTCTTTTCTCGGCAATAATGGTAACAAATATTACAAAACTTACCAGTATTCTTATTATTTCAGCAGATCCGGCATTTATCCCTTACATAACATTTCCAAAACGGGAAGATTCAATTTACACTGTAAAAGATATTGTTTCACGCAAAAAACAGTTAATTCCTCTCTTATCAGAGCAAATTGAAAAATTTGCTTTATAAGATTAGACAGTATCTATGTTTTCTGCAATCTTAATAACTGTTTCTGTAATATAATTTTGAGGAGATACTTTCTTGCCATCAATAAGATAGTCAAATAAATGTTTTATTGCCATGTATCCTTGCATAAAAGGTTGTTGACATATTATAAAATCGATAACATTTTCTTTTAGAAGTTTTCGGCTTATGGGTATATCGTCAAAAACAATAATATGTATTTTTTTTTCTAGGCCACACTCTGAAACTGCCCTACATACACCAGCTACACCGGCTCCTGCAATAAAAATACAATTTATAGTATAGTTCCACTTTAATGTTTCTAGAGTCTGTTCATAAGCCTGTGTATCATCATCAAAAGATTCAACTGTTTGCATTTTAACAAAAGGAATATTTTTTTCTTTTAATCGTTCTGTAAATCCTTGAATACGCTCGTTATGCCCTCGTATATGATACGACCCTGTTATGATTAACACTTTTTGAGGCTCTTTTGTTATAAGAGACAAAATACCTGCTGCCGTTGCTCCAGCCTGATAGTAATTTGAACCTACATAACATAATCTACCAGTATCAGGAATATCGGTATTAAGACTTATTACAGGGGTTCCTTTCTGAATTATATCTTGTACAACAGACTGAACCTCTGGTAAATCAAGGGTTGTTAAACACAGGGCTGCATGTTTTTCTGATGCCAGTTTTTTTATGGCTGCTATGTGATCTGAATCATCAAATCCTTTTATATGTTCAACCTTTACAGATACACCAAAATCTGATAACTCTTTTTCTGCAAAATTAAATCCATCTATGATATCAGAAAAAAATTTATTCCCGATATCAGGAAGCAAACAGCCAATTGTAATAGGCTGTTTGCATGCAGCTAAAATCTTTCCTGCTTTATTAGGAACAAAACCCAACTCGTTTGCAATAGCGCGAACTTTTTCTGAAACTTCCGCGCTCACACCAAGGCGATTATGAAGGACTCTGTCTACAGTCCCTCTTGAAACACCCGCTTTTTCTGCAATTTCTTTTATAGTTGCCATTGTTTGTTCCTAATAAAATACAACATTAGTCGCTATATAAAATTACCTTTAATTATTTAACAAAAGGATTCTCACTTGGATACATCATCCCCTTTGGCTGATTAAAGGCAATATCTTTAATTCCTAAATACTTAAATATAGTATACAATGCTTTACCAGAATGTGCAAAGGAAACTGCTCCATGATGAGGATACTGTTTTTCGATAAGTACATGACGATAAAAACGTCCCATTTCTGGAATTGCAAAAATACCAATACTACCAAAAGAACGAGTTGGAACAGGAAGAACTTCTCCTTCTGCTATGTAAGCTTTTAATTCACCTGCTGCAGTTGATTGCAATCGATAAAATGTAATTTCACCAGGTTTAATATCACCTTCGAGAGTTCCTCGAGTAATATCTGGAGTTCCACTATCTTCGAGTAAACGATTTTGAATAAGCTGAAATTTAAGAGAACAAGTCCCCATACAACTTTTTGGAGTATTTCCACAATGGAAGCCCATAAAGGTATCTTTTAAATCATAATTATACTTACCTTTAATATCTTCATTATATAAATCTTGAGGAACAGAATTATTAATATCGAGAATTGCAACGGGATGGTCAGTCACACAATAACCAATATATTCAGAAACAGCTCCGTAAATATCAACTTCACAAGCAACTGGAATTCCACGTGAACAGAGACGGCTATTTACGTAACATGGTTCAAATCCAAATTCTGTTGGGAATGCAGGCCAACATTTATCGGCAAATACAACATAATCTCGTGAACCTTTATTATTTTCTGCCCAATCAAGTAAAGTAAGTTCAAATTGTGCCATTCTAGGCAATAAATCTGGATATGTATTACCTTTAGTTCCAAGTTCTTTTGCCATATCTTCTACAACAGCAGGGATTCGTTTGTCATCTTTATGTTCTCTATACGAAACAAGAAGATCAAGTTCTGAGTTTTCCTGAACTTCAACTCCAATATCATACAAAGGTTTTATAGGTGCATTGCAGGCAAAAAAATCTTGAGGACGAGGACCAAATGAAATTACTTTAAGAGATGAAAGTCCAATGAGAGTACGTGCAACAGGAACAAAGTCTAACATCATGTCAGCAACTTCCGTAGCTGTTCCAACAGGATATTCAGGAATAACGGCAGGAATATTACGTAGACCTAAATTGTATGAGCAATTGAGCATACCACAATATGCATCCCCTCGCCCATTAATTAAATCTTTTCCTGTTTCTTCTGCAGCTGCCACATACATAACTGGTCCATCAAAATACTCTGCAATCTGAGTTTCTGGTGTTTCAGGACCAAAGTTCCCAAGGAACACACATAGTGCATTGCAACCTGCATTTTTAACTTCTTCGAGAGCTTTTAGCATGTCCTTTTCGTTTTCGACAGTTGTTTTTGCTTCATATAGATTTTTTGCTTTTGCATTAAAGGCCTCTACAACAGCTTTTCGTCGTCTCTCAGATAATGAAATAATAAAACAGTCTCGAGAAACTGCTATAATACCAAGTTTTACTTCTGGAATATTTGCCATAATTTATCTCCTTATATGGTTTTAATTTGTTAGTTAATACTATTCTATTTGTCCAAAACAGATATATTTTTACCAGTTAAACCTACAAAAGCTCCTGCTTTTGCTTCCGCAGTGTCTGGATGTGCTATAAGCCATTTATTATTTGCCCACAAAAGCTTATCTTCTGCAGTATGTATTTCTATTTCTGGTTTTGCAGTATTTGTTTTAGCAGGTAACATAACTATCACACTAAAACCATCAGAAGCATTCCCATCTTTTACAGCACAACAAGGTGCGTAATGAAGTGTTGTTTCGTAAAACTGAACCATTGTACCGGCAGGAGCAAGAAAAGCCTCTACTTTTGATGTATCTAATGTCCCTTCATGCACTTCTTGTAATGGAGCCACTAATAAAATTATATCATCTGCAGTAATATTAATTTCGGAGTTGCGATGATATTCTAAACAGTTCAACATTACATTGTATCCATTACAATATCCAATTTGAACTTCTTGTCCTCCAAAAAAATTCTTTGCAATTTCTGCTGCAACAGGAACATTCTCGAGCTGAGTATCTCCCGGTTTATAAACAGTACCCTCTTTTGGACGTGGAGAAACCTCCATTAATTTTGCTAATAAAGGCTGAACATTGTAGCCTGTTATTACTTTACCATAGCGAACAAACTCTTGATCAAAAACAGATTTTATAGTCATAGAAACCTCCATACCGTGCTCGAGCACGGTATATATTACAATATGCTAATATTCATACTATGTCAACCCACTTTTAATTTAGAAGTAACTTTTTAGCTTTATTTGATACACGCCCCAAGCTGGTTCATTGTTTCTACAAAATGAGGAAAACTAACAGCGCAACATTCTGCCCCATTAACAGTTATAGATTGTCCTTTTGGTAAACCTAGCCCTGCACAGGCTAAAGCCATTGCGACTCGATGATCTCCATAACATTGAACAGTTCCACCATGAATGCCATGAGGCATGTCAGCGTGTTCAGAGTAAATGCCCCGCACAACAAGAGTTTCTCCACAATCTTGTATGTCAGCCCCTAATTTAGAAAGTTCTTCTGTCATTACTTTTATACGGTCAGTTTCTTTGCTACGACAAATTGCAATATCAGTAAAAGTAGTTGTACCATCAATAAAACAGGCAATAACAGAGAGCGCACAAATAGCATCTGGAAATCCACCCATTTTAATAGTTGAATCTCCCTTTAACGTTTTAGAGCCCAAAACAGTAAGTGTTTGTTTTTCTTTATCAAGTCTAATATCAGCCCCAACGCCTTGTAATATTTCAACAATTGCATCATCGCCTTGCGAACCAGAAACATCTATGTTTTCTATGGTAATCTTAGAATTTTTACTTATTAAAGCTGCAATAAGCGGAAATGCTACAGCTTCCCAATCAGAAGGAATTATTGTATCAAAAGCTTTTATTTGTTGTGGCCCCGTTACACTAATTTTTGTAAAATCTTCACTCATTTGAACAGGTACCCCAACACGATTGAGCCACATTTTTGTCATTGTAAGATATGGAGTTTCTTTTGGATCTGTAAGTGTAAAACTAGTAGTTCCCTCTAAAAGAGTTGCTGCCATCATCATACCTGTTATATATTGCGAAAGACGTCCATCTGTAGTTACATGCCCAGCTTTTATTGGTCCACGAACTAAAAGAGGCGGAGCATTGCAACCAGGACGTGTTATCTGTGTCTGGGCTCCTAGTTGCTCGAGCATATCTGTCATATGTGCTACGGGACGCTTGCAAATAGAGTCATCACCAGTAAACACACTCCAGCCTTTAAAACAAGCTGCAACAGGTGTCAAAAAATATAAGGTTGATCCTGAATTATTTACATTTACAACATTTTCAGGTAAATGAATATTTTTGCCTGCTCCGCGCACAGTCCAAGTAGTGTCACCAAAATTAACATGAGCACCCATCAAAGGGATTGCATTTGCTGCACTTTGACAATCCGCACTTGGTAACGGATTATGTATTTTTGAAGTACCCTCTGCCATTGCAGCTAAAATAAGAGCTCGAATTGTGTGACTTTTAGAACCTGGAACAGTAATAGAACCAGAAAGAGTGTGTGAAGATGTTGTAATATTCATACTGTGATTATAACAGATTATAGCAAAGAAAAAAAAGGGTTATTGTTAACTTGCTTCGTTATCAACCACATTGTGCAACCATTTTCCACTTTTAAGACGAATAACACCCATAATAAATTTAAGAGAATCTTCCATGCTAAAAGCTGCAAAAATAAGCCATGGTTCAAGATGTAAAACAAAAGCAGCCAATGTACCACAAACAAGTCCACATCCCCAAAGTCCACCTATATCAGCAATGCCACCATACACGGTGTCGCCACCAGAGCGCATGACTCCAACAACCATGCACATGTTAAAAGCTCTAAAAGGATATACAAAAACAATAACCATTAGCATAAGACGTGCTTGGTCCAAAATATACGGATCTACATTATATAAGAGAGGCAATAATTTTGAGATTGGAATTAAGAGCCAACCGGTTGCAAGCGCCAGTAACACCATAGTTCGCACTAGTTTGAATGCATATTCATGAGCTTTTTTATTGTCTCCAGAACCTATGACATTGCCAAGAATTACAGATGCAGCATTCCCAATACCAATAAATATTACCCACACAAGCATTTGCACAGTAGAAGTAATATTAAAGGCTGCAAGAGCATCTGTACCAACATGAGCATAGATTCCGTTTTCTATAGTAATACCCAAACCCCATAATGATTCATTTATTACAACAGGAAAAGCAATTTTAAAAAACCTTGCAACAAAGCTTCTTTGAAAACTTAAATATTCGGACAATTTTGCTATTTGAGGTAATTTTCTCTTATATGCAATACCATATACATAAAGGCCTTCAACAAGACGGGCTAAAACAGTAGCAAAGGCAGCTCCTTTTACACCCCATCTAAAAAGAAAAATAAACACATAATCAAAAACAATATTTGTTATAAGAGATAAAATTGTTGCATATAATGGTATTTTTACTTCTTCACTTGAACGAAGTACCATTTCTAAAGGAAACGAAATTGCAAAAATTAAAAATCCGACAGATGAAATACGAAGATAACCAATACCAGAAGTAATAACTTGCAGATCATTTGTATATAAGGACAAAAGCCATCCCGGTAAAAACAGTGACAAAAGAGCAAAAACTAGACCCACAATAATTGCTCCAGTAAGCATAAGGCCTACTGTTTTATGTATACCTTTTAAATCCTTTTTGCCCCAAAACTGCGCAATAAAGACTCCACCACCAGAAGAAATTCCAAAGAGAATTAAATTAAGAACAAAGAAAACTTGATTTCCAAGACCAACGGCACCAATTTGAACCGCACCAAGTTGCCCTATCATTACATTATCAACAAGATTAACAAGCGTTTGCAATAAATTTTGTAATGTAATAGGAACTGCTATAATAGCAAGAGTCTTTAAGAATTTTTTATCCATTAGTTCCTAAAACTATGAATAGGAGCAGGAATACGCCCCCCACGGTTAATAAACTCGGCACATGAAAAACGATTAACATTCATTATGGGACAACCACCTAACAAGCCTCCAAATTCAACCCAATCACCGGCAGCTTTTCCAGGAACAGGGATAACGCGAACAGCGGTTGTCTTATTATTTACCATGCCAATAGCAAACTCATCGGCCATAATCCCACTAATGCTTGTTGCAGGAGTATCTCCAGGAATTGCAATCATATCAAGTCCAACAGAACATACACAAGTCATTGCTTCTAATTTTTCGAGATTTATAGAACCACATTTTACGGCATTTATAAAGCCCGCATCTTCAGAGACTGGAATAAATGCACCAGAAAGACCTCCTACAGAAGTGCTTGCCATAACGCCACCTTTTTTTACCATATCAGTAAGCATAGCTAGACAAGCCGTTGTACCAGGGCCTCCAGCACTTTCAAGTCCCATATTTTCTAAAATTTCAGCAACGCTATCACCGACAGCAGGAGTTGGAGCAAGAGAAAGATCTAAAATACCAAAATTGACTCCAAGACGTTTTGCCGCTTCTCGGCCTACCAATTCTCCAACACGAGTAATTTTAAAAGCAGTTTTTTTAATTCCATCGGCTAGTTCATCTATAGATTTACCTTTATATTCTTCACAAGCAGCTGCTACAACCCCAGGACCAGAGACACCAACACTTAAAACAGCATCTCCTTCTCCAGGTCCATGGAAAGCACCAGCCATAAAGGGATTATCTTCTGGCGCGTTACAGAGTGCAACTAATTTTGCACAACCTAGACCGTCTTTATTAGCCGTTCGTTCTGCAGTTTTTTTAACAATCTCACCCATATATTTAACAGCGTTCATGTTAATACCATTTTTTGTCGTTCCACAATTTATAGAAGCACAAACACGATCTGTTACTGCCATAGCTTCTGGGATTGAATCCATTAAAATTTTATCACCTGGAGTTATGCCTTTTTGAACAAGAGCTGAAAAACCACCAATAAAATCTATTTCTAACTCTTTTGCAATTTTATCAAGAGTGATTGCCCATTCAACATAGCTCTCTTCTCCACTAGCTTCTGCAACCATAGAAATAGGAGTTACTGCAACTCGCTTGTTTATGATAGGAACTCCAAATTCAGTTTCTATTTGCCGTCCTACCGGAACAAGATTTTCTACATACCGCATAATCTTATCGTACATTTTTTGACGACTTTTTTTGCCTGATTCACAGGCACAATCACGTAAAGAAATTCCCATTGTAATAGCACGAACATCAAGTTTGTGCTTCATAAACATATTAACTGTTTCTTGAATTTCTAATGGAGTAAATAACATTTTTTAACCTCAAACAAAGTGATAAATTTAACTAAAAAGACATAATTTTGTAACTTAAATACGATGCATAGCAGAAAAAACACGCTCATTCATTATATTGATATCAACACTTAAAGCATCACCAAGCTCGTTCATTTTTTCACGTAATTGATCAAGCGGAAGATTCGCTTTAGACAAATCTATCATCATCATCATAACAAAATTACCAGACAAAATTGTCTGACTAATATCAACAATATTAATTTCGCAGCCAGAAAGAGCCTGGCTAACATTAGCAATGATTCCAACTTGATCGGAACCGACAACAGTCATTATAGCATTCATGAATGAGAGTATAGCTTAAGAAACATTAGACTTCAAGTTCTTCGCTTATTTCTTCCCATTTTTCTGTCATCTCATTTATCTGTTTTTCATAATCATCAATAAGTTTTTGTACTTTTGTACATTTTGCACCATCAGAATATACAGCTGGAGTTGCAAGTAACGTTTCCTGTTCAGCTTTTTTATCTTCTGCATGTGCTATAGCTTCCATTAAACGATTCTGTTCTCTCTCTAGTTTTTGACGTTCTGCCTTTTGTCGTTTTTCTTCTTCGTAGCTAAGAGCCCCTTTTGATTTGTCACTCTCTACCGCTTGCAAATTTTTCTTTACCCCAGAAGAATTTGTAAAATTACCACCATTTGAAGAACCAATATCAGGGGCTGCAATTTCTCCATTAGCTTCGGCTTCGAGACGTTGCATATAATATTCATAATTACCAACAAACTCTCGGCTTTGCCCTGGTTTTAATTCGAGTACGCGAGTCGCCAAACTATCCATAAAATCACGATCATGAGATACAAAAATAACTGTTCCACCATAGCTTTCAAGAGCTTCTAAAAGCACATCTTTTGAATGCATGTCTAAATGATTTGTAGGTTCATCTAATATAAGTAAGTTTACAGGTCGCAATAAAAGTAGTAATAAAGCCACACGACTTTTCTCTCCACCAGAAAGCACATTCAGTGATTTATGAACATCATCGCCTCGAAACAAAAAAGCTCCAAGCATATCACGCACCCGAGGAATAAGTTCCAAAGGGGCATTTTGTTCTATTTTTTCTAGAATAGAAATATCCCCGGTCATTGTTTCTGCATTATCTTGACTAAAATAGCCAATTTTAACACCTGCCCCCGGTTTTATTGAGCCTGTATAATCGTGATCGATATCTGCTAAAATACGCAATAACGTAGATTTACCAGCCCCATTACGACCAGCAACAACCATTCTATCACCTTTTTCTACAACAATATTTAAATCTTTAATAACTTCGTTTTGACGACCGTCCTCTGCTATATAGGTTTTTCCAAGCCCAACCGTTGTCATCACTAACTTTCCAGAATGAGGAGCTGGAGGAAAAGAAAAATGGATTTTTTTAAGTGATTCAGGAATCTCTATACGTTCAATTTTATCGAGTTGCTTTTGTCGTTCCATCGCTTGGGCAGACTTTGTTGCTTTATAACGAAAACGATTTACAAAATCTTCGAGTTTTTTTATTTCTATTTGTTGTAACTCGTAGCGATGCATGAGAGATTCTAATTCTTGCTCTCTCACTTGTTCATAATGACTATAATTTCCAGGATATCGATGCAATTCCCCATTAAAAAGTTCATAAACTTCGTTTACAGTAACATCAAGAAAATATCGATCATGACTTACAAGCAAAAAACCACCTTGAAAGTCATTTAGGAACTGTTCTAACCACCCGCGGGCTTCGATATCCAAATAGTTTGTAGGCTCATCAAGCAAAAGAATATCTGGACTTTGCAATAGTGCTTTTGCAAGTGCAATACGCATTTGCCACCCACCAGAAAATTCTTCACAATTTCGATCTAAATCTTTTTTTGTAAAACCTAACCCTATAAGAGTTTGTTCAGCAAGAACCGAACGTCTATGCCAACCTGATTCCTCCAAAAAAGTCAAAAGAACAGAATGTTCCTCTATTAAATGTTGCTGAGTTTTTTCATCAAGTGTAGTATCTTTTAGGCGATCTCCAATTTCTTCGGCTTTTTGATTCATCTTATAACCGTAAGCAAATGCAGTATCTGTTTCCTCTCTTAACGTTCTTCCATGATGAACAATTCCTGACTGAGGTAAATAAACAATTCTAGTTCCTTTTTCAACAGCAAGATCTCCACTATCGGCTTCTTGAATACCAGCAAATACTTTCATAAGAGTTGACTTGCCACACCCATTAATACCGGCGAGAGCTGCACGAGAGCCTGGGGCTAAATTAACAGACACGTCTTTTAATATGTCTCGGTCACCAAAAGCTAGAGAAACTTTAGAAAACTGAACAAATCCCATTAATTACCAGCCTCATCGGTTGATTTTGCAGAATTTTGTGTATTCACATTATCTGTTACAGATTTTGCAAAAAACATAACCAAAGGATTTGTATCACGAGATTCAACAAACCCTGTTTTTATCTGATATGAAGATAAAGATTCTAATCGCAATCCATCAGCTTCTATTTTATATAAAAAGTTTACTTCTTTATTAGATTTATCAAAAGAAAACGTAAGAACACCATCAAATGTAACTCCTATATTTTTGCTAATAAAGTATTTTACAGCAATAGACCCCTGTCCATTTGTTCCTGAAGGAATAATTTTTGATGTTACCAGTTTAGAATAACCATTCCACGTAAATTTATTATCATCTAAGAAATTAAGAATCCCATAATTACTACTTCTAAATTCAGGACCAAAGCCTACAATAGTGTTATACACAGACTGACGGCGAGCTAGTTCTTTTGCAATTATGTTATCAACACTATCTGAAAAAGCAACAAGGGTATACGAAGTTGGCATCCCCTTTTCATTTGTATATTGTATTACAATTACATTTTCATTTCGAATAGTCATTGTAAAAGGAGAATCTGTAAATTTATACACGTTAGCATTTACATTTGTAACACCGACAAATGGTGCGGATACGTTTAACGCAGGGTCTGGCATATTCAATCGAGTTATTCCAGATACAGCTCCAGTAATGAACCCATATTCTTGTTTAATGATTTCTAAATTGATTGTGTCAGCTTTTATAAGTGGAGCATAGTTTTCTGGCCACCACCGTTTTGCAAGAACAGATTGCAAAACAGTATCGTCCTCTTTTTGAACTTGCTCTACTGCAACATCCTGTTCTCGCTCATCAAAAATCTTTAGATTATATGAAAAACACCAACCAGAAGTACCATCAGAAGCAAGTACTTTAAACCAATCTCCAGGAAGTGGTTGCCCTCCAGTCATAGGAGATTGCCCTTCTCCTTTATAAAGAACTTTTATTATTTCATCACGGCGCAACCGATATACTTGATTTGATGTATTCACAACATCCTCACGTATTGGAAGTCCATCATACATAACCTTTGCATATTTATGCTGATATTCTGCATAGACAGCTTGTTTTTGTATAGCTTTTTTCTTAGACTCGGGAGATGTAATTTGCCATAAAGGAATCTCTATTTTCTCATCAGTTCCAGGAATTCCAATAACATACACATTATTTATATTAGAAAGAATATAAACAGGTACAATAGCACCATCTGATAAATTTTTTTCTGGGAGAGACCATAATAAAACTCCATACCCCATAATATTTGAACAAGAAGTCAATAACATCCCAGCAAAAAAAACTGCAAGGAATAAACGTAATTTAAGTTTCATAGCTAAAACAGTAGCACATTTACAAGAACTTTTAAACTCCTTTTCATTCTTATCTAAGATTGGTATACTTACTATCATGAAACAACAAGAAACTATAAGAACACGGGACGAAGTTCCTGCAAAAGATAAATGGGATTTAACAACACTTTATACATCTGATGCTGAATGGGAAAAAGCACTTGCTACTATAATTCCTTTATCAGAAAAAGTACTCGCATACAAAGGAAAACTTGCCACCAGTGCAGAAACAATGTTGCAAGCCCTTAACCTTATAAAAGAATTAACAGAAATTTTTGATGTAGCCGGTAATTACGCATTCTTAAAAACTGCCGGGGACCAAAGTGATTCAAAAGCACAAGAAGGAATGGGCCGTTTTATGATGGCGGCATCAGAAGCAGAAGCTAAGATAAGTTTTTTTGAACCAGAAATTTTAACAATTGATACAAAAGAAATGGAAAAACGCTTAGAACGTGAGGATTATACAGAATATCGCATCTATTTAAAAAAAATGTTGCATATGAAACCTTACACCCTTAGTGAAAAAGAAGAACGCCTTTTTGCCCTTCAAACAGAAAGTATGGAAACACCATCAAAGTCGTTTGAGCAACTTACAAATGTTGATTTTACTTTTGACAATGTGACTACCCCTGAAGGAGAAAAACCTCTTACGAATTCTACTTGGTCGCTATTTATGCAAAACCCAGACAGAAAAATTAGAAAAGAGGCATATACAAAATTTTATCATACATATGATAAACATAAAAATACTATTGCTGCTTTGTATGCCGGCTCAGTAAATCAGGATGTTTATAAAGCTCGAGCTCGTGGCTATAAAAACGCCTTAGAAAGGGCTCTTTATAAAGATAATGTACCAGAAAATGTATATGAAAATCTTGTTAATACAATTCATGCAAATTTCTCACCTCTTCATGACTATTATAAAATAATGAAAGAGACTCTAAAAGTTCCAGACTTACGCCATTATGATGTATATACCCCTCTTGTAAAAGACATTCAAAAACACACTTCTTTTGATGATGCTGTAGAAATTATTAGAGAAGCTTTAAGTCCTTTAGGAACAGAATACACAGATATATTATGTAAAGGTTTAAAAAATGGATGGGTAGATAAATATGAGAACAAGGGTAAAAGAAGTGGCGCTTTTTCTTGTGGATGCTCTAAAGGATATCCTTATATTTTAACAAATTATAACGAAAACAATATTCGTGATGTATTTACCTTGGCTCATGAAGGTGGCCACTCTATGCATTCATGGTATTCGGCACATAATAATCCAATAATGCATTACAACTACACCATTTTTGAAGCAGAAGTAGCCTCTACGTTTAACGAACAGCTTCTATTCCAGTATATGTTAAAAAATGCAAGTAACAAAGATGAAAAAATATATCTTATCAATATGAGAGTAAGTGATATTTTAGCAACTCTTTACCGTCAAACTATGTTTGCTGAATACGAATTAAAAACTCATCAAAGTGTCGAAAATGGCAAACCACTTACAACAGACTCTTGTCGCGCTATTTATGGAGATTTACTTGCCCAATATTTTGGTCCCCAGATGCATTTTGAAACAACGAGTAATCTCGAAGGGCTTCGGATTCCTCATTTTTATAACGCTTTTTATGTATATAAATATGCAACAGGCATTTCAGCCTCTCTTGCACTCGCTAAACGAGTAACAGAGGGGGGAAAAACAGAAAGGAACGATTATTTTAACTTTCTAAAATCCGGTGGATCTCGATACCCAATTGAGTCTCTTAAAATTGCTGGAGTTGATATGAGTTCACCCGAACCGGTACAAGAAGCATGTAAGACCTTTTCAGATCTTGTAAACCAACTAAAACAAGGGCTTCTTACATAATTTTAATGAAAAAAAACATAATAAAATACGCTCTTTTTTCTTTAGATTAGATGGGTGAGAAAAAGCATTCTCCCACCCATCTACAAGTCGGAACCCGATAGATTACAATTCTACAGAATCCTCAAAAGGAATAGCATAAACTTTGATGCCTTCCTGTGTAAATTTCATCTTTATTTGCCGAATAGCTTCGATAAACAACTTTGCTTTTTCATTATCTGTATAAATAACATATACAAAGTTTTCTTCTGGCCAAACTGCATCTCCCATACGAGGAGAAGAACTTCCCCGTCCATGAACATTATTAAATCTAGTATAGTAAAAGCCTGGTTCAATTTTATTTAGTGCTTCTTGAATATCTTCTTCTACAGTATTATTTGCAATTATTTCTATTCTAATCATTGATATTTCCTTTTATTTAATGTTGCAAAAAGAAGTGGTGTTACAAACAAAGTCATCAAGGTACTAACCAAAAGGCCTCCAATAATTGTTTGTGCTATTGGCTGTACTTGTTCTGTACCTGCACCACCAAAAAATGCCAATGGTAACATACCTAAAATAGTTGTAGATGCGGACATTAAAATAGGCCGTAATCTACTACCAGCTGCTTCGATACAAGCCTCTCGTAACTTATAACCTCTTTTTAATAGCAATTTAGTATAATCAACCAAAACAATACCACTATTAACAACAAGTCCTACAAGAACAACCAATCCAACAGCCGACATCATACTAAAAGTATAGCCGGTAAGCGTATAAAACCATACTACACCAATAAGCATTAGAGGTATGGTAAAAAAGATTATAAAAGGATCTTTTAAAGACTCAAACTGAGCTGCAATAATACCAAAAACCAACAATAATGCAATAATTGCAATAATAAGAATAGTTTCTCCCATTGTACCTATATCCTCTGCGTCTCCACTAAGAGAATACGTAATTCCATCTGGAAAAACTACTTCGTTATCTAATAAATTTTGTATATCGGCTTGAGCTTCTGTAGAAGCATAGCCATCAACAAGTCCACCGGTAACATGAACAACATTGGTTTTATCTTCTCGACTAATTGAAGTAGGCCCAGTAGTTTTTACAAAACTTGCCACATTAGAAACAGCAATTCTAGTGCCGTCATCATTTGTAACAAATATTTTATTTAAATCGGGAGTAGAACTTCTGTCTTTTTCTTGTAATATAACCTGGACATCTATCTCATCACCATTTTGACGATACTCGGTTGCCGTTGTACCATCAAAACCTGCAGCGATTTCTGTTGCCACAGTATACATATCAAGCCCTAGATTATACGCTCTATCACGATCAATACTAATCTCTAACTCTGGAAGTCCATCATCCATATCTGTCGTAGGTTCGGTTATTCCTGGTAATTTTTCTTCTATTAATTCTTTTAATTCTTCTGCAAAATCATTTGCAGCATCAAGATCATCAGATTTTATTAGAATATCTATAGGATCATCATTTCCCATTCCAGGACCATGCGAAGTAAATTCCAAAGTCGCTCCAGCAAAGTCATTAAAGTGCTCTCGCAAGATAGTTTTCATTTGCGCAACAGTAACTGTCTGATCTTGAGCATCTGGTAAAACAACTTCTATAGAAGATTTATTTGTATATGTACTACTCGAAAAATGACTTGATTCACCGACAGTTACCAGCATATTAGTATACCCACCAATATCTTCAAATATTTTTACTAGTTGCATAGTATCATGCTCAGTCTCATCTAACGGGGTTCCAGTTGGAAGTTCTAATGAAATTGTTAAAGAATCATCACTCATAGTCGGGGCAAGATTCATACCCATATTCCCAAATTTTATCATTGATAACACAAAAATTAAAGCAACGAGCAATAACACTTGCCAGCGATAATCGAATAAAAGATTAAGATTTTTTTCGTACTTTTTATCAAGTTTTGCAAAACCTTTTTCAAAAACAGTATCTATTTTTGCAAGTTTTTTATTTTTTAAAGGCTTTTGCTTTCTTGTATATACTTTAAGATAATTAGACGACATGGTAGGAACAAACGTTAACGCTACAAGCAAAGAAACTATCAAAGCAATTACAATAGTATATGAAAGAGCTTCCAACATAGTTCCAAAACCTTCAAGTTGGTCTGAAAAAAGAATAATTGGAATAAAAACACAAATAGTGGTAAGCGTAGAACCACTAATAGACATCATCATTTCTCGCGTACCTAAAATTGCAGATGCTTTTAACTTAGTGCCTCTCTCTCTAAATTTAAAAATATTTTCTTGCACAACAATTGAACAATCAACAACCATACCAAGCCCAAGAATAAGCCCGGTTAACGTCATTAAGTTTAATGTCAGCCCCATAAAATACATAAATAAAATAGTAATAAATATTGAAATAGGAATAGACATCGCTATAATGAGAGTACTTGACCATGTTCGTAAAAAAAGAAATAAAATAATTATTGAAAGTAATATTCCTTCGACAAGTGCTAAATAGGTTTGATTCATAATAGCAGAAATTTGATCAGAATCGTCTGAAAGAATAACAAGATTAACCCCATCAGGTAATTGTGCATTAATTGAATCAAGTGCTGCATTAACTTCATTCGAAACTTCTATACTATTTGCATCAGACTCTTTTGTTATAGAAATATTAACTCCAGCTTTACTATTTATATATACCCGAGTTTCTTCATCTTCATATCCAAGATGCACATTTGCTAAATCTTTTAAGAGAACATTATCTTTTATAACAACATTTGCAATTTCTTCTACATCAGAAAATTCTTCATCGGTACGAATAATATAATTAGTTTTCCCCTGTTGCATATCGCCAGAACCAATTTGATAATTTTGATTATCGAGAGCAGCTGCAACATCTGTTAATGTTAAATTGTATGCTTCGAGCCTATTTTGTGATACATCAACCTTGACAATTTGATCTTGCCCACCTCCTACACTAACTGACGAAACGCCACCTAATCTTTCTAGCAACGATTCCACTTTATCATCTGCTATTTCGCGAAGTTCATTTTGAGAAAGATCTCCTTCAAGTCCAAGGTGCATTATTGGCATATCATCACTACTCATTTTATAAACAACAGGAGTACTCGCATCATCAGGTAGACTATCTGTTAATTGATCTAATTTATCTCTAATATCATTAGTTGCATCATCAAGATCTTTAGAATAATCAAATTCGAGATTGATAAGGCACGACCCTTCCGAAGAAGAGGAAGTAATACTTTCCAAATCGCTTACATTAGAAAGCCCTTCTTCTAATAGCTCTGTAAGGTTTTGTTCTACATCTTCTGGGCTTGCCCCAGTATAGGTCGTACTTACCATGATAGTTGGTCGATCCATGTCTGGAAAAAGTTCTACAGGAATTGACGGCACAAGAAAAGCAGCTAATCCTATAAAAAGTGCAAATATAACAACGACCGCAACAGGTCGATTTACAACTGTTTTAGTTAAATTCATTCAGCAGTTCCTTCGTTTGTAATTTTAACGGAAGACCCGTCTTGTATCATACTTTGTCCACGATAAATAACTTTATCACCCTTAGATAGCCCATCAAGAATCTCTACCCTACCATCTAATTCTAATCCAGTTTCAACTAAAGTCTTTTTTGCAATATTAGACGATAAAACCGTATATACAAACGAGCCTTCATTACCAGAAAGCAAACTCTCTTCTGGAACTGTAAGTGCATTTTGTTTTACTTCGGTAATAAGTTTAATAGAACCAAACATACCGGACTTAACCATTCCATTCTTATTATTTAATGAAATCTTAATTTCGAGAGTCCTAGAACTTCTATCAAGAACAGGACTTATTTCTACAACGACTCCTGTAAAAATTTGATTAGGATACGGTTCGAATGTTATTTCTGCAGTTTGACCTAGCTCAATATCAGCCATATATTTTTCAGAAATAAAGCAGTCTAACTCCAAATCACCTAAATCGCCAACCGTTGCTATAAGCTCTTGTGAAGAAGAAATAGTATCTCCTACATCGTGTGGCAAATCAGTTATTGTCCCATTTATTGTCGATTTTACAGGGTTTGTTGAATATATTTGACCTGGAAGAGAGGGATCCACTTCTGCGATGGTATCACCTTTTCTAACATAATCTCCAAGCGACACATACAGTTTTGTTAATTTACCTGAAACATCTGGATAAATATCGACACTTGTTTCAGCAATAACATCGCCATTAAATTTTAAATAGTTTTGCATTACTATGGGTTCAATTGTTTCGGCTAAAACTGAATACGTCATAGATTCATTAGATTGGCCAGCCATACCTGGGCCTCTTGGACCTCCTTGAGAATCATTTTTTGCAACAAGAGAAAAAATGATTGCTCCAGCAACTAAAATAATAAGAACTGTTAAAACTATTCCCATTCGTTTTGAAGTTTTCTTACGTGTATTTTGATCTTTAATCAAATCATCTTTATTGTTTACATTTTTATTCATTACAATATCCTTCTTAATTATTTATTGTTTTAATTTCTTCTGTTGTTGCATTTAGTGCATATTCTAAATCTAGGAAAGCCGATAAATAGTCATACTTACTTTGGAGTAAATCTTGTTTTGCAGAAAACAATGTATTTTGAGCATCATCTAAGTCGAGCAACTCTTTAGTTCCTTTATTATAGGCATCTTCTGTCATTTCATATGTTTTTTGTGAAATTTCTACGTTAGCTTTTGTAATCTCTATTTTTTCTCGATAGCCATCCAACTCCATAACAAGAGTTCTAATTTCTTGTTCAGCACTATCAACAATATCTGCATAATTTAAGTTAGCTTGTTCAACAGCTTTTTTTGCATCAGAAATTGCCACCAATTCTTCGGATCCAGGTATAAATCCATTAAGAGGAATAGAGATAGAAGCTGATACAGAAGCATCATCAGTCCAATCGATATTATTCATGTCAGATGCAGAATTACTCCAATCAAGACTCAAAGATAATTTAGGAGCTCTATCATCTAATTTTTCTATGGCAAGCAAAGCTTCTTCTGCTTGAATCGATTTTAATGCACTTTGTACATCTAACCTTTTTAATAAAAAGTTTTTTAAAAGATCCGTAGAATTAAGTTCAATAATTTCAGGAGCTAATTCTCCATCAATGCTAATTTCTTGTTCTAGATCGAGCCCTAATAAAGATTTAAATGACATTAGTTTAGTTTTATAAGTGGTTTTTATTTCTGTATAAGAAGGTTTCATATTTTCATACGAACTCTGAGCTTCTAAAACTTCAAGTTCTGAGGCCAACCCATTTTGAAAATTATTCTTTGTTTGTAACCATCTTTTATTTGCTAAATCAAGATTTTTTTCTTCGAGATCAAGACTTTCTTTATAGGCTATTAAATAATAGAAAGCTTTTTTTACCGCTACTTTTAATTCTTTTTCATCTATCTGATATAATATAGACTGAGATTCATACGATAAATTATCAAAATTCATATAATAGCGAGCAGATGGATTTAAACTCACACTAGACTCAAAAGAACCAGAAATCGTTAAATCCTCACTGTCTAAAGAGCTCCCGTTAAGAACAGAATCATCTCCTGACACCGAACCGTTCAAGGAAAAATCTGGTAACAAAACGTTCCAACTATGATCGTTTTGGTCTTCAGTTTTTTCTAAATCAAGTAAAGAGACTTTTAATGCTTTATTTTGTTCAAGCGCCATCTGAACCGACAAATCTTCAGTCAACACTAACGGCTCTGCAACTACAAATTGCGCAATCCCTACCATTATTAGAAACAGATATACTATTTTCTTCATTTACCTTTTCCTTTATGTTAATTTTGTTATTGTAAGACTAATAGAGTTACAAATAAATAATAATGAGAATAGTAATTTATAGAAATGACTAAAGTCATAGAAATAATCGATAATATGTGTAAAACTACACTAATGAATGCAAAAAAAAATGCAGGGAAAAAAAACATTCGCCTGCTCATTGTTTTATTTTATCTATTAATATCAATCCCTATACAATTTAGTTTTATGCATAACTTTAGACAAAATACAAAACTGGAATTGGTCATTAAATTTATTATTTTTGCTATTTTTATTATTTTCGAACTCATAGAATACTGTCTTGCCTATCCTAATGGGGAAAAAATACTTGTCAAAGTTTTATTTGGAATCCGGCTTTTTTCAATTTTAGGCTCTTTTTTACTTTGGTTTTATAACAACGGGCATGTAGAACCATTTCTTTTTAATTTTATTCCACTTCTTGCATTTTATTCTTTTTTTGTGATACCAAGAAGTTTTAGCATACTGTTTACAATCACTATAAGTACTATCTCAGTATGGTTTGATATCACCGATTTAGCCCAAAAAAATCTCGAAATTTATTATATTATTTTATTGGTATTTCAAAGAATTATAATCATTATAATATTTTATTTGTTTGGACATTTTTGGCAAACTGACATCCAAAAATCAAAAGAAAAAGAACAACTTTTGGAACAATTAAACAAATCAGAAGAAAATCTTAGAAAATATGCACGCGAAATTGCCAAAACTTCAGTTTTAGAAGAACGTACAAGAATAGCTCGTGATATGCATGACAGTATAGGACATTCTCTTACAACTATTCAAATACAACTTAGAACTGCACTAGCCTTTATACCCGTAGACATAACCAAAACAAAGCAATCAATTAATGCTGCGCTGGAAGTAGCAGAATCAAGTTTACAAGACATTCGCGATGTATTAAGCGATTTTAGACAAGATGAAACACAATTTTCTTTTAAAGAAAAAATCACCCCTATTATTGCAACTCTGTCACAATCTGGAATTATAGTAAAATTACAAATCGCAGACGATGATGAAAATTTTAATTATGCCTCACTTGTCGCTCTCTATAGATTAGTGCAAGAAGGAACAACTAACATTCTAAAACATGCAAAAGCAAAACATGTATCTATTTTATTATCTTATTTAAAAAACGAAGCAGAATTAATTATCGAAGATGACGGAATAGGGTTTAACACAAAAGAACAAATAAATGACGTAAAAAATGGAATGGGACTCCATGGTTTAATCGAACGTTTTGAATTAATTCGTGGGAACATAAAAATTGAAAGCTTTCAAAATAAAGGAACTAAAATTATAGCACATGCACCAAAAGACCCTGTTAAATTAATAGGAGAAGAAGTTGGCCTTGATTAAAGTACTTATTGTCGACGATCAGACACTTATTAGAGACGGACTTTCCTCTTTACTTAGCTTTAGAAAAGAAGTCGAAGTCGTTGGAACCGCAGAAAACGGACTTAGTGCAATAAAAGCCTCTCTAGAATTAAAACCTGATATAATTTTAATGGATATACGAATGCCAGTTATGGACGGAATAACAGCACTCAAAAAGATAAAAGAAAAACAAGATAATATCCGTGTAATAATGCTTACAACATTTGATGATCAAGATTACATTGTAAAATCTTTAAAAGCTGGAGCAGAAGGCTATTTGCTCAAAGATATTCCGATCGAAAATCTTGTACGTGCACTCCAACAAGTGAGTGGTGGTACCTTCCAAGCAACAGAAGCCGTCGTTACGAGGCTCGCGTCTATTTTAGAAAGAAAACAACCAGAAAAAATAGATACCTCTGCATTGGATATAATCAAAGAATGCTATGAAAAATTATCTGAACGAGAAAAAAAGATATTTGAATATCTTGGTCGTGGTATGACAAACAAAGAAATAGCAAAAAAAATGGATTTAACAGAAGGGACTATTAAAAATTATATGACCAATATTCTTGCGAGTTTTGACAAAAGGGACCGCACCCAACTTGCTCTTTTAGCTTATAAGCTAGGATACGGTTAAAATACACCTTAAAGCGTGATTTTGAAATCTTATTTTAGGTACACCATCAAAAGCATTACATCAGAGTTGCGTAAACCAGAAATACGACTTGCCTGTCCTAAAGTAAGAGGCCTAATTTCTTCGAGTTTTTGTCGACTTTCAGTACTAAAACCAGCAATATTACTATAATCAAAATCTGCAGGAATCTTTAAATGCTCTAATTTGTGAAGTTTTTCAACTTGCCGATTTTGTCGTTTAATATAAAATTCATATTGCTTATCTACAACAGCCTCATCCCATACTTTTTGTTCATACCCAGAATTGATAGCCTTACTGTTTTTTGTAAGTATATCAATGATATCTTTTTTATCAGCTATCTTTTTTTCGACACGAGCCATCTGTTGTATATTTTTTAATCCAACATCATACCCATATTTTGTAAGCCTCTCATCTGCGGTATCATGACGTAAATTGAGTCTATATTCTGCCCTAGCCGTAAACATTCTATATGGTTCACGAGTTCCAAGTGTTACTAAATCATCGATTAAAACTCCTATGTAAGCTTCATCTCGTCCTAACACAAGAGCCTTCCATTCAGGAATTTCATGTATTTTATCTGGATGTCCAGCACACAAGGGGGTTTCTGTTGCAAAGGTATCGATGCTATCAGAATAAAGAGAACCACAAACTTTTTCATGCGCTTTTGCATAGGTACCTGCATTTATACCTGCAATCAAACCTTGTCCGCCAGCTTCTTCGTATCCCGAAGTACCATTTATTTGCCCCGCACAAAAAAGACCTGCTACTCGCTTTGTCTCAAGAGATGGAAACAACTGCGTTGGTTCTACATAGTCATACTCGACAGCATAACCTGGCCGAGCAACAATTGCTTTTTCAAACCCTTCGATAGTACGTAAAAAGTGATCTTGAACTTCTTCTGGTAGAGATGAAGACAAACCATTTAAATACATTTCATCAGTTGCCAGACCTTCTGGTTCTAAAAATAATTGATGTCTATTTCGACTGGAAAATCTTTTTACCTTATCTTCTATACTTGGACAATATCGAGGTCCTATACCACTTATTTTTCCACTAAAAAGAGGAGATTTCCCCATATTATCTCGTATAATTTGGTGAGTTCGTTCATTGGTATACACTAAATAGCAAGGAACCATTGGTCTTTCTATTTTTTGAGTGTCAAAAGAAAATGGGACAATCTCATCATCTCCCTTTTGAGGTTCTAATTTTGAATAATCGATTGATTCCTTTAGAATTCGAGGAGGTGTCCCCGTTTTAAGGCGCCCCGTAGTGAATCCATGGTCATTGAGCGATTGAGTTAAACCAAAAGCACCTCGCTCTCCAAGACGACCATCAGGAGAATCATAGGCTCCTATAAAAATACGTCCTCCTAAAAAAGTCCCTGTTGTAAGAATAGCTGAGCGAACAGGAATGCGTCGTCCTCTCTCTGTTATAAGAGCCGTTAACTTTTGACGCATATCTTTCTTTTGAGAATCGTTATCTGTACCATTGGAACAAACTGGTTTTTGTATACCAGGTATTTCACCTTCAAAAGTACCCTCACTATGAGGAGGCAAAGGCTTCGAACTAACGACAGTTTCTATATCTGTTACACAATCTTGTAATGTATATAAATTGGGAGTTTGTTCTAAGGTTTGCCGTGCAAGTTGTGAATATACAATCTTATCAGCCTGAGAACGAGGGGCTTGAACAGCTGGTCCTCGGCTCTTATTAAGCATACGAAACTGAATCATAGATTTATCTATAAGATGAGCCATTTCGCCACCAAGAGCATCAATTTCTCTAACTATATTACCCTTAGAAATACCACCAATACTGGGGTTGCAAGAAAGTCTACAAATTGCATCTATGCTCTGAGTAATAAGAACTGTTTTAAGTCCTCGACGTGCGCAAGACAAAGCAGCTTCTATACCAGCGTGACCGCCTCCCACAACTGCTACATCAAATGCTGCATGAAAGCCACGATATTCTGTATCTATTTTCGTATTCATAAAAAAAATCCTTGTATTAGCTCATAAGTATTACTATTTAGAGAGTCTTTGTCAATTATAAACGTATCACATTTTTGATAGATATTTTAAACTGATCTTTTTCGATCTTACTTAACAATTTAGTGCTGTAAAGTGCTTTTTCAAAAAGTTGCCCCACTAGTTCTAAGTTACTATTTGGATAAATTTTCGCTAAAAGCTCTGTATACTCACAAGGAGAAAAACTTATAATAAAAGGACATTCATGGTCGTTACCAAACTCTATTAAACGTAAAAAATATTTAGTAAGCATTCCAATTTCTTTTTGTTTTTTGTAAGCTTTTTTAGATTCAGAAAGATCATTTATCTTTTGTTTAAATGCATTTTGTTGCTTCATAGAGGAGATTTTGGTGTATGGTTCACTTTGAGAATGATGAAAAATATTATGAAAAAAGATTCTAGTATTTTGCAAAAAAAGTTTTATATATTGAAACAAACGATTATCTCGCCAAAACATAAACCACCCTTTTTTGAATAGCGGGGCAAACACAAAATACAAAATAACAACAGCAATAATCCCAAGCAAAAAAAACTTTAATATCGAAAATAAAGGTATTACAGAAATATTTGTTGATACTTCTGGGATAGGATCATTTAATGTTTTTGTTAAATCTGGCATATCCATTTTTGGCTCTAGTATTTTTGAATCTTCTTCTGTAAAAGTATGTGTCCCATTAAAAAATAAAGAAATAAAGGCACTTATATAGCCCCAAATCATTATAAAAAATGAGGATCCTTTTTTTATATTTAGAATTGCATTATCTGATGATATAAAAAACAAAAAAACTAATATAATTACCATAAAAAGAAAGACAAACAATTTTTGACTTTTTTGGACATTAAAAACTTTATGAAGCCCTAAAGAAGTACAAAAAAGAGCTGAGATTTCCATTTTTGCATACACAAAGCATAACAACGAAGTGAGAAAAAAACATCCGAAAACAAGTATTAAAAAAAGAGGAGCAGGGGAATGTCTTAGAAGACGAAGTAATAAAACTCCAAAGAGGAATACAATCATTGTTGGTATTGTTTCTATGACTTTTTTTAAACCTGCGTTTGCATCAGAAACTAGAGCTTTATCTCGTTTTAGAAATACATATAACTTGTTTCCTGTAAGCCCTTCTATTTGTTTTAGTAATTTTTCATAGTCTAAAAATCCGGTTTGTATTCTGTGTGCTGTTCCCCAAATTAACGCCAAGCATATAAATATGGCTCCAGAAAGTTTCGTTGGCATCCACCAATATATTTCATTTTTATAAATAAGTTGTGCAATAAAATAAAAAAGAATAAAAGAAATACTATATGCTTGTAAAAAATACTTATCAGATTTTTCTTGATTTAGTATATCATGAACACACATTCTATATATTGAACCAAAAAATGTAGCAATAAAAAAAACATTTGGTATAGATGTAAGTGTTGCGGATAAAGTATAAACTCCTGCACAAATGCCGGCAAAGAAAAGCCATGGAACAAGAATTATAAATACACGATGTAGTAAATTTGTAGTAAATAATCGAGAGTTCATTGATCATCTCCACAAAAATAGGTTTCTATGACAAACTTTGAAACTTGTGTTGAAAACAGTTTTCTTAAATAGTTTTCTGGCATAGGATTTTCACTGTTTTCTGGTCCAACATAAAAAATATGACTGCGAGTTTTACAAGTATGTAAACAAGTTTGAACTAAAAGTTCATTAGAAACTGTTTTACTAGAACCATTTGTTTGTTGCGTACTTTCCTCGCTAGTCTGAGCTTTAATACATGCAAGTTTATCCAAGATAAGTTGGTTACTCCCCTTTTTAGGGGGTATAAAAAGAGGAGATACTTCCTCCTCGCTACCATCAAAACTTTGTGTTTTTATACAACCTGTTGTTGCAAACCCACAAACTTGCTGAGCTCTAACCGATTCTTTTACAAGAGAGGCTGCGATTCTAATTGCTTTTTCTTGAATATAGTGCCGTAAATGAAGTGGGTAATCATTATCCGTCAAATTAAGTATTACAAAGCACGGCTCATTTAATGTATTATCGAATTCGTTAGTATACAATGAATTAAATCGAGCAGAAACTCTCCAGTTAATGTGTCTTACTTCATCACCTGGTAAATAGTTACGAACAGAACGTTGCTGAGTAACATCTTGATACGCTGTATCTAAAATATATTTTTTGCCTTGAGGTAAGCCTTTTATACAGTCAACTGAACTAGAATAGTTAGCCGGATAGACAATTATTTTTACCGGAGATCCAATTTTTACTGTAAAAGGGAAAAGACCAAAAGGGTCAGAACTCTTAAGTATACAATTTCCAACAACATAGAGACCTCTCTCTGATGCAAAGAAATCCGGCCTTAAAGTTACGCGCTCATGAGAACGGAGTCTAAGTACAAAATTGTCTACTCCTGTAGGATGAGCTAAAGAACCTGTTTGAACTGCAAAAATGCCTGAAAAAACAGGCAACCTACCTTTATTTTCGACAATTAGTTCTAATTGTAAAGAAGAACCACAATTTATGCGCACACAAGGAACTAGATACCGAACTTTTATTGTTTTTTTTATATGGTTACTATACCAATACGAAAACGTAAAAATAATAAACACAAATCCCGATACTATTTCTACTAATCGATCTGCAACAATAAAAAACATTACAGCGGAAAATAGTATAATTAGGATATTTAAAGCTCCAGAAGAATCAGATTGAGCTTTACTGTCTATCATAAGTTTCCTTCGTATGCTGGAACAGGAATTTTTTCTATAATATCTTGCAAAATGTTGTCACACGTATATCCATGCATATAAGATTCTGGGTTTAAGATAATTCTGTTGCGATATACGGGCAACACAAGCATTTTTATATCTTCTGGAACAACATAGTCTCGATTATTTATTGCTGCATGTGCCTGAGCTGCTTTATATAGGGCAATCGATCCACGTGGAGAAACACCAACTTCTATTCGTGCATCATTTCGAGTTTCTGTTACAATATCCATAAGATACTTAACAACAGAAGGTTCTACATGAACAGTAACAACTTCGTTTTGAATATCACAAATTGTTTGTGCATCGGTAACATTTAAAACCTTTTCTACAGGATGTACAGTACAACGCTGCGCTTCTATAATAGCTATTTCGTCTTGTAACTCAGGGTATCCAACAGAAACAGTCATCATAAATCTATCTTTTTGAGCTTCTGGAAGAGGAAAAGTACCTTCACTTTCGACAGGATTTTCGGTTGCAATGACAAAAAATGGTGGAACCAGCTTTATAGCTTTACCATCAACACTAACTTGACTTTCTGCCATAGCTTCTAACAAAGCAGATTGCGTTCGAGGGGTAGCCCTATTTAACTCATCTACAAGAACAAAGCTTGTAATAAGGGGTCCAGGATGAAATTCAAACTCTTGTGTTTTTTGTGAATATACAGAGCTTCCTGTCATATCTGCTGGTAACAAATCTGGCGTACACTGAATACGAGAAAAGGGAACATGTATACTTTTTGCCAGAGTCTTAGCAAGTACAGTTTTTCCTGTTCCTGGCACATCTTCAAGTAAGACATGCCCTTTCGCAAAAAGAGCTGTTAAAAGCAAATCTATAGTTATAGGGTTACCTTTAAAAACAGCATTAGCAGATGACTTAATCTTTTGTGATACTTCGTAAATTTTTTGAATTGTCATAAATTTATTTTCCTTTAATTAATCATATAAGAGTTAAAAGTATAAGTAAAGAAATTTATGAAAAATCGTATGGTGTTTCTTGGTATACATAATAATTAAGCCAATTTGAATAAAACAAATGAGCACAACTGCGCCAATTTGAAATAGGCTCTTTTGTAGGATCATCATTAGGATAATAATTTTTGGGAACTTCTATATCTAGACCTTTGTTTTTGTCACGCCAATATTCTTTACCAAGAGTATCTGCATCGTATTCTAGATGTCCCGTCATAAATATTTGTCTGTTATCTTTTGATTTTACAAGCAAAACTCCACTTTCTTCTGATTTTGCTAAAATAACTAGTTGTTTTTGTTTTAGTACATCTTCTTCTTTAAATTCTGTATGTCGAGATTGTGGTACCGAAAAAATATCATCAAAACCTCGCAACAAAGGATCCGCATGTGTAATTCGTTTATTTTTAAAAACTCCAAATAATTTTTGTTTGAGTAACTTTTTTTGAATGCCATAATGATGATATAAACCTGCTTGTGCTCCCCAACAAATATACAGAGTACAAAAAGAGTTTTTTTCTGCATAATCCATAAGAGTTACCAATTCTTGCCAATAATCTACTTGTTCAAAAGGAATTTGTTCGATAGGTGCACCAGTAAAAATTATACCATCAAATTTGCGACGAACAGCTTCTTCTGTTGTTATATAGAAGCGCTCAAGGTGAGTCTCTCCAGTATTTTTAGATTTATGACTTTGCATTCGAACAAGAGAAATCTCTACCTGCAAGGGAGTATTACCCAAAAGACGTAATAAATGAGTTTCCGTCGCTATTTTTGTAGGCATTAAGTTAACAATAGCGATTTTTAACGGACGAATATCCTGAGTTGCTGCACGCTGTTCTGTCATAAAAAATATATTTTCACTTTCTAAAACTGATGCAGCAGGTAATTCTGAACTAATTTTTATTGGCATAATTCAAAGTATAGCAAATTTCACCACTTTTTGATATACTTTTTTCATGGCAGAAAACGACAAAAAAAAAGCTATTAAAAAATTAAAAAAATTAGTTTATAATCCTAAACAGTCAATTGCTTCTTTTAGAGAAAAATTTGAAGAAACTCTAGAGACACCTTTTTTGCCAAATAGAGTAGAATGTGAATCTACAACAATCGGTGGCATTGCTTGCGATGTCTTAACGCCAGATATATATTCCAAAGAACGTGTTATTCTTTATATTCACGGGGGCTGTTACATAGCAGGATCCCCGAAATCATATCGTGGATTTTGTTCTTCCCTCGCCTTTTCGTCAAACACAAAAGTTATAATTCCACAAATAAGACTTGCACCAAAACATCCTTATCCTGCAGCCCTCGAAGATTTAAAAAAAGTTCTTCAGGTTCTTTATCGAAAGGATCCTCAAATTCTTTTGGGAGCAGATGGATCGGGAGCATCTATCGCTCTATCCTTAGCTTTTTCACTCAAATGCAAATTCCGTACAAAATTACAACAAATTATTCTTTTTTCACCATGGTTTGATATTTCTGCAGACTCAGAAGCAATTAAATGTTCACAAAAAAAAAATAAAGACAAATTAATATCACCTGAAGTATTACGTCGTTGTGCAGAATTATACACATACGGTTCAAATCAAAATCAACCCTATGTATCCCCAATGTATGCTTCAGAAGAAATGCTAAAAGGTTTACCAGAAGTATATATTCAACTAGGACAAGAAGAATTGCTTTTGTTTGATGTAGAAGTTTTTGAAAGTAAACTTAAAAGAGCTGGCGTTCCTTGTACTATAGACATATGGAAAAATATGATCTATATGTTTCAAATGGCAGATGAATATTTAGAAGAATCACATTTAGCAATGGAAATTGTTGGAAATCATATAAAACGAACAGAAATAACAGAAAATTTACTCCCAATAGGAGATTTATCATGGAATTAGTTGCTCCAGCCGGAAATATTGAAAAATTAAAATATGTATACGATTATGGTGCAGATGCTGGGTATATAGGACTTAAAAAGTTCTCTTTACGAGTAAAAGCGGACAATTTTTATGAAGACGAATATAAAAAGATTATTGAACTCAAAAGAAAATATCCACAAAAAAAATTATTTTGTGCTTTAAATATAACTTTTCATAATCAAGATATAGAAAATTTTATATCTGATATTGATTATTTTAAATCATATCCAATAGATTCTTTTATTGTTCAAGATATTGGAATGGTGCCTCTTTTACAAAAAGAATTTCCAAACGTCCATTTACATTTAAGTACACAGGCAAATTGTGTAAACAAAGAAGCCGTCAAGATGTATAAAAACATGGGTTTTAAACGTGTTGTACTGGGCCGAGAAGCAAGTTTACAAGAAATTTCCGAAATAAAAGATGCAGTACCTGACATGGAGCTAGAAGTATTTGCTCACGGTGCAATGTGCATTTCGTATTCTGGACGTTGTTTACTTAGTGCATACATGAGTGGACGAAGTGCAAATGCAGGTTTTTGTAGCCAATCTTGCCGTTGGAACTGGCAATTATTAAATACTGCAACAGATGCAGATTTTAAACGCATTGCCGAAAGTGGAGATCTTGTTTTGCAAGAACAAAAAAGACCTGGAGAATACTATCCCGTTTTTGAAGGGGACAACTTTACAGCCATTTTTTCTTCTAAAGATTTATGTATGGTAGATCACTTAGACGACATGAAAAAAGCAGGTGCAGACTCGATTAAAATTGAAGGACGAATGAAAAGCTTGTATTATGCGGCAATGACTACACGTGCATATCGAAAAGCCATAGATGCAGTAGAAGGTCGTATTACACAGTCACAAGCAACTCCCTTTATTAACGAACTTTACAAAGCGCAACATCGTGAATTTGCTACTGGCTTTTTCTATAACAAAGAAGATGCTAACAAGACAACAATAGGCGAAAGCGATGGAGAATATGATTTTATAGCAACACTGGGACACGCCTTACCAGATTTAGAAGCAAAGGCAATTATTACTCGAGGCATAAATGCTGTTACAAAATTTTCTAAAGAAATGAACGATTTACACCCACAAGCCCGTATTGCACGTGAAAAAGACAATGCAGATCATCCAGAAAAAATTCCGCATGCAACAAAAATAAGAGACGGGTATAAATTATATCCATGGATTCCACGTAATAAGTTTAGTATGCCTGGAATCCTCGAATATGTTGGGCCAGACACTCTTGACATTAAAGATAATAATTTTGTTTTAATAGATCCAGATACAGGTTGTATACGAACATGGATTAGCCATGGTCATGAATGTTATTTATACACTAATAAACCTGTAAAAGAAGGGTATATAGTTCGTTCAAAGTTACAACGTATACGTAAACCTGTCGGAAAACGATAACTAGTATCGAGTTATTTCTTTTTTTTGTTTTTTTCAAAATTTAAGGGATTTTCATCCCACACAACTGGTATCGATCGCTCGTTTACATTTGGAATATTAGCAAAATTAGAACAGCTTGCTTTATGAACAATAATTCCACGACCACGAGAAACATATCCTACAATATCATCACCATATTTTGGATTGCAACATTTTGCTCGAGAAATCATAAAATTAGTAGTATCACCTATACGAATACGTACTGCGTCTTCATCAACTGTCGAAGCCGATGTTTTAGATTTTTTTTTATTATTTGTAGTATCTTTTAACTCTTCTAAACCTACTCCCGGTTTATGCACCTTATCTTTACCACTAACTTTTTTTTCAATTAAAGTAGGTTTTTGAGTAACTCCGGCTTCATAGTTTGGATCATTTGCAGCAAGCCATGCACGCATCTTACTTCTAGCACGAGCTGTTTTTACAAATTGAAGTTTATTAACACTTGGATGAGCCTGTGGACTTGTAATTATTTCTATAATTTGAGTATTTTCGAGCGGACTAGACAATGGAATTATATGCCCATTTGCCTTGGCCGCAACGATTGTTTCACCAATATGAGAATGAATTGAGTATGCAAAATCAACAGCAGTCGCGCCACTTGGCAATTCTCGAACATCTCCTTTGGGGGTGAAAACATAAATTGAATCTCCTAAAAGTTCAGACTTAATCTCATTAAAAAATTCATCATCATTTAGATGATCTTTTCGTAATTCTTTAAGTTGATTAATAATCGATAGATTATTAACATCTACTAAATCTTTGTTAGTACCTTTTTTATACAACCAGTGACTTGCTACACCATGTTCAGCAACGGCATGCATTTCATAGGTACGAATTTGAATTTCGAGTGGTTTTCCACCACACATTACCGTAGTATGCAAACTTTGATAGCCATTTGGTTTTGGCATAGCAATATAGTCTTTAAAACGACCTTCCATCGGTTTCCAAAGACTATGCACAAGACCAATCAATGTATAACAATCTGGAACAGAATTACATAAAATACGAATTGCTAATAAATCATAGAGCTCACCAGGTTCTTTATTTCGCTTTCGCATTTTTTGATAAATAGAATAAAAATGCTTAGCGCGACTCTTAACGGAAACCTCAATTTTGGCACGAGTTGTCGTTTTATAAATTTCTTTTTCTGCTGTCGCAAGATATTCAGAGCGTTCATTCTTTTTTAAGTCAACTATTTTCTTTATTTGTTGATATACATCTGGATTTGTAAACTTAAGACTTAAATCTTCCATTTCGACTTTTACAGATGCCATACCAAGACGGTTTGCAAGAGGAGCCCAAATATCAATAGTTTCCTGAGCAATAGATTTTTGAACATCCGCATCTTGAGAACTAATATTACGAAGCCGATCAAGGCGATCAGCAAGTTTTACAAGAATAACTCGAATATCGTCAACCATTGCAAAAAGCATTTTTCTAAAAGAGTCAGCCTGTTGTAATGTTTGATTTTTAATTCGTAAATTTGTTATCCGTGCCGAGGATTGAATGATGCTTAAAACTGAATTTCCAAACTTTTCTTCTATCTCGGTTTCGTTATTCCCCTCGATTTCAAGAATATTGTGCAAAAAACCTGCAATAATAGTATCTGCATCAAGTTTATTTTCTGCAAGAACACAGGCAACCCGCATGGGATGTAAAATATATGGTCGGCCACAGGAACGTTTCAACATTCCTGTTTTCTCGACAAGATAATTCCACGCAGCTGAAATTTTATCCTCATCACTTTTATATGAGGGAAACTCTTTAAAAAATCTTTCTAATAACTGAGAAGAATCTATTATAGTTGTATTTAAACTAAAATCACTTGCCATACTTATAACTATAACGAATTTCTCAATTCAAGTCACGATTTTTTTATCAAATATATTCGATCAACGAAGAATAATTTTACTCACTTGCTTTTATTCCACGGGTTACCCTTTTTTGCCCACTTAAATCACATACCGTTTGTACTTGACTAAAACCATTTTGTTCAAATAAAACAGCCGTCGCATCAGCATTATATTCACCAGTTTCTATTAAAAAAACACCATTCTTGTTCAATATGCTATATGCCTGAGGAACAAGCTTTCGAATTATTCCCATGCCATCTGTCGAAGAATTTATATCGCCATTAAGTGCAATACGAGGTTCAGAACGCCCATCTTGTAACATTTTGTCGGTCAAAGTAGAAGGAACATACGGAGGATTACTAACAATAAGATCAAATTTTTTCTGAGCTATAGGTTCACATAAATCACCCTGAAGAAAATGAATTTTAGAATCTTTTTTGCTCGTATCCGTCCCAGATAGTATTTCTACGGTATTAAGTAAATTTTCTGCGTTTATTTTTGCAACAGCCAAAGCTGCTTTAGAAATATCTGTACAATAGCAATCAAATTTAGCTTTATTAGCCGTCTTACAAAAGGATTTAATTACAGATATTGCTACACACCCACTTCCTGTACAAATATCGGCCATAATTAAAGGCAACTTTTTTTTATCTTTAATCGTTTGACAAGCTAATTCTACAAGAAGCTCTGTATCTGGTTTTGGAATAAGAACATCAGGTGTAACGTAAAAATCATACCCATAAAATTCTTTTGAATGAGTCAAATATGCTATAGGAACTCCAGTTTTCCGTTTTTCAACAAGAGCCCAAAATAAATTTTCATTTGTTATTTGTTCATCGTCATGAGATAAAAGCCAACTACGATTGCGTTTTAAAATAAATTGCAATAAAACATCTACATCTAATTGAGGAGTTTGACTTTTAATCTGTTTTATTGCTTTTGCACGAACCTCTCGAATGGTCATGCGCTTATCTTAATATTGAGAATCTTTTAAGGCTGTTTCTCGAGCTTCTATAACAAGCGGTTCGATAACCTGATCAAGATCTCCTTCTATAATTTGATCCAAATGATAAAGTGTCAAATTAATTCGATGATCTGTTACACGATTTTGTGGATAATTATAAGTTCTTATACGACCAGATCGATCTCCTGTTCCAACTTGACTCTTACGTGCAGCAGAACGTTCTGCATTTTTTTTAGATTCTTCAAATTCAAACAGACGTGCACGTAAAACACGCATAGCTTTAGCTTTATTTTTTATCTGACTTTTTTCATCTTGCTGAATAACCACAATTCCTGTTGGCAGATGGGTCAATCTAACTGCAGAGTCTGTTGTATTAACACATTGGCCACCAGGACCACCTGCGCGCATAACATCGACACGTAAATCTTCTGGTTTTATATTGATTTCAGTTTCCTCAGCTTCTGGTAATACCGCTACCGTTACAGCAGAAGTATGGATACGCCCTTGAGTTTCTGTCGTTGGAACACGTTGGACTCTATGAGTACCCGCTTCATAACGTAATGAACCATACACATATTTTCCACTAATAGAAAAAGAAATCTCCTTATACCCACCAACTTCAGTTTCACTGGCATTTATGACTTCATACTTCCAATTCTTACTTTCAGCATATCGGGTATACATTTTAAAGAGATCTGCAGCAAAAAGAGATGCTTCATCACCACCGGCTCCACCTCTAATCTCCATAATAATATTCTTTTCTTCAAGAGGATCCGGTGGAATAAGAAGAACTTTTAGATTCTCTTCGATTTTTGGTTGACGCAATTCAAGTTCTTTTAACTCTTCACGAGCCATCTCACGCATATCATGATCATCTTCTTCTGTAAGAAGGTGTTTTGAGTCTTCTATACCAGCAAGTACATCTTTATATTCTTTATACGCTTCCATTACTTTCCCAAGATGAGAATATTCGCGCATAGTATCTTTATATTTTTTTACGTCTTTTACTAAATCCGGATCTTGAATAGATTTACTAACCTCTTCATACCGCTTAGCCATTTCTTCTAGTTTTTTTAGCATAGCCTATATAATAACAATAAAAAGAAAAATGAGCAAGAAAAGACTACAAGTATTGTCTTTCAAATTCTTTTAATGGCAATGGTTTATTAAACAAATATCCTTGAGCAACATCACATCCCATATTTTTAAGAATTCTAAATTGATCCTCTGTTTCGACACCTTCTGCAATACTTTCTATTTGTAATTGACGACATGTGGTTAAAAAGTTTGCAATAACTTTTCGAGATCGCTCGTTTGCATACACATCTTTTACAAGACTTTTATCAAGCTTCAACGCATGTAATTCCATATTAGACAATACATCCATATTGCAAAAACGAGAACCGAAATCATCTAACGAAAGCCGATATCCTGCTTCAATTATCTCTTTTCCTAGAGCTCTAATTGTTTTTTGCTCAATATCACCTTCAGATTCTGTAATTTCAATTTCTATCCTGTTACGAGCTATATCGTACTTATCAGTTATTTTTTCCATGCGCTTAATAAGGTTTTTAACCAAAAGTGTTCGACGTGAAAAATTTAATGAAATAATAAATTTTTTATTACCAAGCTTATTTTGTCTTTCTAAAAATTTGCATACTTCTTCTAACACATAAAAATCTATTAAATAAATAACCCCTGTTTTTTCAAACTTATGAACAAAGTTTGCTGGAGTTATAATATTGCCATTTTCATTCTTATATCGAATAAGAGCTTCGGCAGCAATTACAGAACGAGTAGCAAAATCTGCCTTTGGCTGTAAATATAAATAGTATTTCCCAGCATCAATATCATTTCTTAAATTATTAAAATTATCACCTACCAGCTTAGAATCAAACAAGCCTTTCTCTATAAGAGAGTCTGAAACATTTTCTTGCAAATAATTATCTGCAGAATAAATAAGAGCATCTACATCTATCTCATTATCGTTCCAAGCAGATCCAATTGCAACAATACCTTGATAAGGATTAACAGATTTTTGCTGAATTTTTTCTAACCGAGATTCAAAAGCATTAAAAGCAATATTTTCTTGGATTATTATAAACTCATTACCTGAACGCCTATATACTGAAGAGCGATCAAATTGAGTACAAATTACTTTTGCTACAAATTCTAGTAAAGAATCAATCTTGTCTCTTCCAAATAAATTATTTAGGCTTTTAAGTTTGCTAATACGCACAACACCTATTCCCAAAGACGACAACTTATTCACTTTTAAGTCTTTTAGATAAGAAGATAACTTTTGCCTATTTTGAACCCCAGAAAGAATATCATATTGTTCTAGATGCTTTATTTGTTTTTTTAATGATGTAATATATTTTTCTTGACCTAAAACAGTTGCTCCAATATACAGAACATCAAAATGGTTTTTATTATGTCGGTAATTATCAACACCAATATACCCTCGTACTTCATTATCTACATAAATAGGATAATCATAAAAACAATTAATCTCAGATTTCTTAAAAAGAGTATATACATCTGGATTCGTTTTTTTTATTGAATCGATCGAGTTTATAAATAAAGTATCACCATTTTTAGATTTCTCAAGACAATATTTAAAAAGCACTTGCATTTCTGCTTCTGTAAGTACAGGAGCATTATCAATACTAATCTCTTCGTATATTTGAGTGACATCAATTTTAGATGTTCCTTTTTTATTAAAAACACAAAAAGCTCTATCTGCACCATAGTAGAGCCGTATTTTTTTTAATAGCTCTTGAACAGCTTCTTCAAAATCATTTTGAGTAAATTGAATACATTGCCATTTTATAAATTCTGGAGATAACCTATTATAAGGAGAAGCTTCATCATCTTCATACTTACTTATCACCTTTTCATTAACTAACGTATTTTTATTAATATATTGTTCTGTTAAGCCTTTATACGTTTCAAATCTGTTTTTCCCGTGTTGTTTAGCAGAATCCAAAGCAACCCGCGCATTTTGATAATACCATGTAAAATTTTTAGGATTTTTGGTATTAACAAAGCAAATACCACAAGAAACTGTTACATGTGATATAACATCTTGAAAAAGATACTTATTCCTACATTCTTTAAGAACTCTGTTGACAACATCTTTTACATCCTCTACTTCTCGTTTTCCTGTTAAAACAACAATAATCTCAAAACCATCTGAACGACCAATAACTTTCTCGCCCTTAAACAACCTGTTTACTAATGTTGACAAACCAACAAGGACTTTTTCTGCAGCTTCATATCCATCGTTTCGAATAAGATGAGTAACGTTATCTATATTAAATAAAAGCAGGGCGCAAAAATTGTCATGCTCTTTATCTACTAGCTCTCTTGATATATCTAAAATTGTTTCACGATTATAAACACCTGTTAGCTTGTCATATCGTGCTTGTTTTTCTAAATCTTGTTCAACACGTTTACGATGATCTATATCACGCACATAATAATAACAATATAGACCTGCGGGAGTATGAAAAAATCGTATAAATCCTTCCATCCATTTTATAAATCCACCATCTGTTGTACATTGAAACTCATATTTTTTTTCTTGCACTCCAGAAGCGGCTGTTTTTAAGAGAAAATCTTTATCAAAATATAGAGATAATTTTTTTTGATCAACTTGACCATTTACTTGTGGCAAAAAAAGTGCTGAAAGCTCTTCTAATGTTTGATTGTTAGCAGAGTTTCTCATGTTGTCCGAATGACGAGCAAAATATTCAGTTATATTTTTTGTTACATTTACTTTTGCCGTCCATAAAGTATCATCAGAAACAACTAGTAACATATCTAATTCTTTATGATTAAGAAATTGCAATTGTTTAGATTGACTAGAATTATCTCCCATAAACACGACAAAAGAAGGCTCATTATCTTTGTCAAAAATAGTTTCGAACTTAATCTGTACCCAAACTTGTTGATTATCTATATCTTCTAAGCGAACTTCGAATTGTCCGGAACGAGCATGTCGTTTTAATTGCTCATAAACATTTTTTATAACTTCGTAACTCTCTGAATGAACTAAATTATAGGAGAAAATATCTTGTGGTACATTTTCTAATTTTTTCTGATTTTTAAAGTAACTTGCAGAACTTGGCGTAGTATAAATACAATCTGTTTTATAGTCATAAAGCCAAACAGTTTTTTTTAAACTCCTTAAAGTAGTATTATAAGCCTCTGAGAAGATTGATAAATTTGACTCTAATAACTCTAAGTCTTCTTTTGTAATTGCATGCTCTGTTAAATTTTCTTTAAGTTCTTTAATTAAATCTCGCGACAAATAATAATTCATTTTCATTTAGTATGTATCCATGTAAATTCGTGTTTATTATAATTAAGATGTATAACTGCACTATGTCGAATTTCTTTAAAATGTGCAATCGTTTCCCAATTAATTTCACCTTGCATCTTAATAGTACAAATCATATTTTTTACTTTACCACTTTCAAGCCACATATGTATCCATTTTAATAGCTTTTCTGGATAACAAATGATATCACTAAACACCCAATCAAAAGAGCCAAGCTCATCTGGCGTAAGTGTAAAGGCATCATGTTTTAAAAATGTTACGTGCTCGTCTTTCATAAGCGAAGGAGCTAATTCAGATCGATCAACAGCCACTACATCACAACCAAGTTGTCGTAAAGCCCATGTCCATCCACCCGGACAGCCTCCCGCATCTAAACACCGTTGCCCTTTAGAAGGGAAAGGAACACAATACGGTTGCGGATTCTCTGAATCGGTAAAACACCCTCCACCAAGACTACACGCTCTAATAAGGGCTTCTTCTATTTTTAAATAGGCTCGACTTGGTGGATTTTCATGATCTTCTTTTAGTTCTAGAGCTCCTGCTGGCAAAAAGCTCGTCGTCTTTGCCGATGCAATGAGCGTGTTTTTATCAAGCAACGTATACATTCCAATAGCAGAAGCAGGAATTGAACAAGGAAAAGTTTTTGGTTTTAAATTTATATATGGTAATTTTTCTTGAATAAGAGCGGCACGTCTAAATTGTGTAAATTGATACGGAGCCCAACTACGTTGAATATTTTTTAACAATCGGGCAGCTTCACCTATCGATTCAAAATGAGCAGTAAAGGGTTCTAATAAAGTTGTACGACTCCAATAGGGAAGAGAATATGAACCATAAGAAGTTTTTGTAGACCCTAGTTGTAGTTCCCAATTAGGACAATATATTAAATCTTCATATTCTGTAAAATCGGCAGCAGTTACAGAAAAACGAGTTTCTAACTCGCGAAGCAAACGCGCTTTCATTTGAGGAAACGCTAAAAAAACGACTCCAGGAAGCTTTGTTATTATGTCAGACACACCGACTCCTGATCTTCTAGTTGTAATTTGTTTATAAAATCTGCAAAAGGTTTTGAACTAGGGGAATGTAAAAAATTAACTCCTATTTCTGTAGATTCTTCTGTTGTTTCTAACCACTTAATATGCCCTAATAATATCAACCCATCGGGAGCATCTTTTTCTGAGAAGCTTACTGTTAATTCATAATCTTTATCTATATCTGGATTTACTATTGCTGGGAAACGAACACGACACCCTTCTAAGCTTATATTTAAAATAATTCCAGGAAAGAGGCAAAGAGATTGAGCACTCACTCGGCCAATTGTCTCAAACCTGGTATTTTTTCGAATCTCTTTTAACATGGAAACAGTTTGCACGCATAATGAACGATTGTCAAGCTAAGTTACTATAATAGTATTTGATACAAAATTTAATCTTTAACACACATTACTTTACGAGTTTCATCAATACCAGCACCTGTTATTCGAATAAAATACATTCCCCGAGCTACTGAATTGCCGGCTTTGTTTGTACCATCCCAATAATAATAATGTAAGCCTGTAGAAACGCGACTTCTTTCGAGTACTTTTACAATATCTCCATCAAGTGTTAATACACTCACTTTTAAAAATCCTGTCTCGGCAGTTTCTACTTCTAAAACTGTTTTTTCTTTTTGAGCTACATTAATAACATTATTTAGAATAGTAACTCCACCTCGCTGCCGAGTAATATCACTCAGATAAAAGGACCATATATCCATACTTGAAATATCAGATGAATCTGATAATCTAAGCCCATACAAAGGAACATCATCAACTCCATCTCCATTGTGATCGACACAAATATCGTTTTCTGTTTCATCTTGAAACTTGAATAAAAATTGAACTTCTGTGCCTGCATCAAAGTCAAAAGAATCTGGATTATCTGAACTATTTGGAATTATAAAACGTCGAGTTTCCTGATCATCATCCTCTGTTTCTTCTTTTGTAAATTGAGATCCATTATTTTTAAACTGACTAATTGCTTGTATAACCTGTGGAACCCAAACTCGTAAATTTTCATCAAGCGCTTTATTATAATCTTCTGATATTGATTGAGCTTCTATATCGTTATCACAAATCATAACAACACTATCAGTTGGAGTTGCTTCTCCTTCGCCTCCATTTATGTTTGCAACAATTGTTATATCATGATCTGCTATAGCTGTATTTGTGTTATTTCCCGAGCCAGAAAAATCTCGTATTGCATAGGTACCATCTCCATACAAACCTGGAATTTGTATAGGTGTTAAATCTGAAGTTTCATCCGAACTTACCGAATAACTATTATCATAAGCATACTGAACATTTACCACATTAACGGCAAAGTCTGATAAACAATGAATATCATCTGACTCAAGTGCGTTAAAATATTTATCATAAATTCGTGATTGAGTAGTATCTAAACCACTAACACTACTTACATCTACACCTGGCGTAGAATATTCTTGCACAGAAATCTGTAAATTTTTAAGATCCTCATAGGTTATTGATTGGGTAAGAGGGACTTTAATAGAAGAGCCTCGATAATTAGATCCAACTTCATATATTCCATAAATAGCTTCGGCATCATCCCAATTTTCCCAATCGACTATATTTTCACTATCTTTTGTAATTACTAGAGATTTTACTACCCATTCTTTGAATGAATCTCCATCGCCTTCTAAATTGAACCCTGTTTCTGATTCTCCAGTAAATCTAATTGATTTTGTAAAACTAACATATAACTCATCTGAATCGACAGGTGCTAACGTTAACATAAATTGAGGAGGAACTTTACTAGGAGTAGCATATTCATCGATATCATCAAGTCTGTTACCTGCTAAATCGGTAATAAAACCGGAATCTGCCGAATAAGAAAGCGTATAATCATTATCCAGTTGGTTTGTCGAAGTTTCTGTAACATCTATTTTTAAATATGCGTTATCTGCTACAGAAGAACCATGAGTCCCAAAAAAGTCCGATCGCGTTGTTGTCTGTTCGTATGCATCTGTATCAATAATACTTAAGTAATCCCCTTCGGAACTGTTATATATTGAAAATTGATCTATAGAATTATACAAAGAACTAAATCGTATTCCACTTAAACCATTTTCTGTTCCACTTGTTCCCGATTGCTCAAAGCGTGATCCACCTCGAGTGTCTAAAGGAGCGGTTGGTGAGTCTAATGTATCGTTATTATACCAACCAAGTTTAGCAACCCATTTATAATTTGAAATAGTAGAATCTGCTTTCATATCGGTATAATTATTATCAAAAAAATGGATTTCTACACTACTTACATTTGTATTATCTGCTGATGCAACTTGAATTTCATAATAACCTACATCATCTTGATCCCAGTCATACGTCTTAGTCCCATCGTCATCTACAAACAATTGAAAATACGGAGCTATATCTGGTTTTGAACAATCCCAACCTGTATATAAACCGGCCTCTGTTGAGCCATCAGAATATTCTACAAGCACTTCTGGTAAATCATGATTTGTTGTAGTTCCATTTGCATCAACAGAATTAGCATTTTCTGAAGTATCTACAATATAACTATTCATTTCTGGAGTTACTGTTGAGCCTGTTGCAGGCTGATCAATTGAATCTATATACCCTGGCCAATAATGATAATCTAAACCATTTACCTCAATAGTAGTGCTTACGTAAGCAGCAATTCCTACACGAACTCGATGAGTTTGAGCTTCCGCATCTCCTGTTAACGTTGTGGGGAAAGTACGATACAAACTATGAACAAGCGTATCTGTTTCTGTTTTGGTTCCATCTTTTGAACAAGAACCTGTTGAAAGACTTCCATCACTTATAGTTGCTAAGCCTGCTATAGTAAGCCCACTCGAGCTTGTAATTTCACCTAAAGTAGAGGTTGCTTTTATATTATCTGCACTAGAATCGAGTGACTCCGAACCATCTGTGGACCCAATCGTTACTGCTTCTGAGTAGCGAAGTTCTATAAAGTTATGAGAATCATAGGTTGGTTGTGTAACTGATGGAGTATCACCAGGAAGAACATGTTCTTCTTGCCCAAGTAAAGTTTGCACAAGCACAGGGGCACAATGATCACTTGTTCCTTTATAAGCCTCTTCACCATTTACACCATAATTAGCACACATTGTCTTACCATTGGCTGCATAAAAAACACCTTCGAGCATTGATAAACTAGGGATTACATCTTTATGCTCGCCCTGTCGATTGGTACTCTCAAAATCTCCAACAGAATCTCCTGTTGCATCGGTGTTCCAAGTCGTTGTACATTTTATGTAAAAGCCTGTTACAGCCGCTATATCGCCAGAACTCAGAGGAGAATTACAATCAGCATCTGAATAGGCACCTTCAAAGGAAGGTGTCGAATCCGTTGCCGTCAAATCATTATCAATACAATACATATTAGCTATTGTATTATTTATTTTGCCATTTGAGTTTTCTATGTCCATGTCAAACTCAACGTATATTACATCATCATACACTGTATACGCTGTGACTATCTGAGGATAATCAAATTGCCAATTTGTATTGCCTGTACCATCAGTAATATTTTGAGTTGTTGCAGCGCCAACATAACCTGTTGTCGCTGTTGAATTTGCTACTGTCATGTTAAAAGCTACCGCATACGGACTTCCCCACTGAGTGGACGTTACTGTATTAGTTGTATTTAACGAAGGTTCACTTGCACTGCTATCTGCAAGATTTAGAGTAAATGAACCACTATTCATGTCAGCCCCATTGTTATAGAAGTTACCACCGACTGTTATTGTGGAGCCATCGAGATTTCCAAAACTTGCAGTTGGGTCAGGGGTAAATGTAAGAATATGAGACGACGTATTATAAGAAACTCCCGTTGGATTATAAGCTGGTTCTGAGTCAAAATAATACGCCCATCGTGTATCATCGTCGTCAGCTGTATCGCTGTCATTGTCGCCATCCCAGTTAAGATCATTAGCGCTATAGTCAGAGCCAAATACAACAAAGTCTTCTGTTGTTGTTACGGTTTGTCCCGACATATCAAGTGTGCCGTTGTAAAAATAGAGGTTTTGACAAGATAAATTTGCATTAAGAGAAAGGGTGCCAGTAAAATCTAAATAGAGATCTGTATATGTTGTTTCTGTAAGAGTAATTTCAGTTGCTGTCCATGTACCACCAGCAGAAGACTGATAGACGACCCCACTTGTAGCATTGTAGGTTTGATTACCAGAAGTTTTGTAACTACCTCCATTCATATACACAAAAGTAGAAGAATGGACTGTAATGCTTGCAAGAGGGGTTGAGCCAACACTGCCTCCAAAAGTTATGTTACCGGTTCCGGCGGTTAATGTTAGTGTGCGTGTATCAGCATCAACATCATCATCTATCGTTGAAATAAATACGATATTTGCACCAGTAGCTCCACCACTATTTGTTGTATCAATAGCTATACCCCCACTAATTGTTACTGCATTATTAAAGGTGACCGCTCCGCCATCTGTTGTGATATCACCGGCAGTTGTAAGAGTTCCTGTATAAGTGGTATCTCCAAACGTTACTGAATTACCCGATGTATTTGTTGTTATATCACCAGCATCGGTAATGGTTGTTGTTCCTGTTGAATATATCGAGACATTCCCATCGCTTGTCGTAATTGCATCATTTAACACTAGTGTTGTTCCGGTTAAACTTACTGCATTTGTTGTTGTTACGGATCCAAGTTCTGTTCTTCCACTTCCTTCACTCTGCGTTAGACTTTCAGCATATATTGTTCCTGTTGCGGTTCCTGTATTTGAACCTGAACCTGTTGTATCCCCATTTACATTGTTTGCTGAGCTTATTGTTATAGCTCCAAGATATGTGCCAATACTTCCTACATTTCCGCCAAATACAATATTGCCGGTTCCAGCTGTTAATTCTAATTCTTGTGCTGATGCATTTGTTATAGAGTCACTAAATATAATGTCTCCACCAGTAGCTCCACCACTATTTGTTGTATCAATAGCTATACCCCCACTAAGTGTGACTGCATTATTAAATGTTACAATTCCACTATTTGTGGTGATATCTCCAGCTGTTGTAAGACTTCCCGTATAAGTGGTATCTCCAAATGTTACAGAATTACCAGATGTATTTGTCGTTATATCAGCAGCAGCGGCTACTGTTGTTGTTCCAGTTGAATTTATCGAAACATTTCCACCGGTTGTTGTAATTGCAGCATTAATACCTATTGTGCCCGTTTCAGCTAACGTTACGGCTCCAGCAGTGCTTGTTGTAACTGCACCATTTAAGACAAGATTTACTCCGGTTAAACTTACTTCATTTGTTGTTGTTACGTCCCCAAGTTCTGTTGTTCCAGTTCCCGCACTCTGTGTTAAACTTGCAGCATATATTGTTCCTGTTGCGGTTCCTGTCGTAGCACCTGCATTTGTTGTATCCCCATTTACATTGTTTGCTGAGCTTATTGTTATAGCTCCAAGATATGTGCCAATACTTCCTACATTTCCGCCAAATACAATATTGCCGGTTCCAGCTGTTAATTCTAATTCTTGTGCTGATGCATTTGTTATAGAGTCACTAAATATAATGTCTCCACCAGTAGCTCCATCTGTGGTAACTATGACAGCATCACTTAATATCACAGCATTAGTAAATACAACGTTACCACCTGCAGTCGTTGTTACATTTCCAGCAGTTGTAAGAGTCCCGGCTTCACTGGCTCCAAATGTTATATTACCACTTGTTGAAGAGACTGAACCTGTACTTGCAATTGTTGTAATCCCTGTTGAATCAATAAAAACTGTTTTAGATGCTCCCGAAGTAGCAATTCCTGCATTTATAGTTGTTGTCCCCGATGAATCTAAATCAATATTTCCACTTGCACTAATTGCTTGGGCTATTGTAAGTGTACCTGTTATATTTAATGTAACATCAGTAGCGGTAATTCCATCTGTTGTACTTGCAGTTACAGGAGCTGATACCGTTCCAACAGTGCAAGTTGCAATTGTACTAGCAATAGACACTGCATTTGTAGTGTTTGCTGCAATTTTTCCAATATCATTTGATTCTGTTAATGTATAAGAACCAGCACCTTGTAACAAAAGATTTGTAGCAGTAATAATTTGCCCTGAAGTTTGTGTTACATTCCCATCATAATTAAGTGCAACAGTTGTCGCTGTAATTGTAGGCAAGGCTAAAGCTGTTGCATTAGAAGAAACAACTTTAAAGTACTCTAATTCATAACTTACACCAATTGTCCCAAACGATACTGCACCAGAGCCACTAGTTAGTGTCATTCCAGACGTTTTTGCAGTTCCGACTTCTTTTATAGCACCTGTTGTAATCGCAGAATTTAGAGTTGTAATACTTACATCCGTATTATCACTCAAGGTCGTAGTGCCAGCTATTGAAACATTTCCTGTCCCATCTCCGGTACTTTCAATCGCAACTCCAGAAGTATTTGTTATTGTTACATCACCACCGTACGACTGAATGCCTGTTGTCGTTATATCTGCTTTTATTGTTGTAGTACCAGTTGTTCCAGAGGCATTTAGCGAAGTTACATTTACAGTATTATCAAATTCGAGAGCTCCACTTCCTGCTGTAAGGGTTAACGCATGAACACCATCAATTGTAGAAGTAAATGTAATAGCTCCATCAGAAGTTCCATCTGTAGTAACTATGACATCATCTCCTAATGTCACAGCATTCCTAAATACAACATTACCACCTACTGTCGTTGTTACATCACCTGAAGTTGTAAGTGTTCCTACTTTGCTTGCTCCAAATGTTATATCTCCACTTGTAGATTCGATAGATCCTGTATCTGCAATTATTGTAGTCCCTGTTGAATCTATAGAAACTGTTTTAGATGCACCTGAAGTAGCAATTCCTGCATTTATAGTTGTTGTCCCCGATGAATCTAAATCAATATCTCCACTTGCGCTAATAGCTTGGTCTATTGCAAGTGCTCCGGTTATATCAAGCGTTACATTTGTACCACCTGTAATACCAGTTACACTTGATACCGTTCCTACAGCACAGTTTATTGAATCTGTAAAGGACACAGCCCCTGTCGCATTAGATGCAACTATGTCAACTGCATTTGATTCTGTTAATGTATAAGAACCAGCACCTTGTAACAAAAGATTTGTTGCAGTAAAAATTTGCCCTGAAGTTTGTGTAACAAGTCCATCACTATCTATTGTTACAGTTGTTGCCGTAACAGCAGGAAGAACAACCCCTGTTCCACTTGTAGTCGTTATTGATAATGCACCTAATTTTGTGGTACCAATAGCACCACTAAACGTAACATCTCCACTACCTGCATTGAGAGCTAACCCATGCGTATCAGCTGAGTTATCATCTATAGTGGAACTAAATGTTATATTCCCATTAGTAGCACTTGTATCAATTTTTGTATCTGCAGTTAAGGTCACAGCACTTTCAAAAGTAACGTCCCCAGCTGGAGTAATATCACCAGAAAGACTTATAGAAGTATCAGCCGTTAAACTTGCTCCAGAAGCAATCCCAACTGTATCACCTGTTATTGTAAGCTCATCATAATTTTCTGAGTATTCAACAACGGTAGAACTACCTGAATAAGTAAAATCTCCTATTGTACTCGAAGCCTCATCTGTTATATTTACAGCACCAGTTCCAGTAACATTTATCGTGCCATTATTTGTTAACGTTCCAAGAACAGTTAAATCAGTGGCAGCAACTGTTACTGTTACACCACTATCTATAATAAGATTATAATATTCAGTTCCCCAAGTAGCACTATCTATAGCAACATCGCCTGTATATTCGACAGTACTACCAGAAGTGTTAGTTAGTGTTCCTGCTGTAATCGTCTCAGTACCAGTAAGAACAAGCGTACCTTTGTTATTTATAGTACCAGTTGAAACATTTATAGAGTTCCCATTACACGTTAAAGTTGCCCCAGCTCCTATCGTTATAGAAGCAGAAGAGTTGTTCATACTGACAGCACTCGCTATATTTACATCACTACTAGCAGGAATAATTGCTTCATAAATTAAATCAGAAGGGATCCCATTCGTCCAATTACCCACTACATTCCAGTTATCACCATCTGCACCTTGCCATGTAGTTGAAGTACCAGAAACATCTGCCTCATACAAAGTATCGCTTATTTGCGTAGTTCCATCGGGTGCATACAACAATATTCTGATTGTATCACCATCAGCCATATCGCTAGCAAGCGACACGTCAAAACTTACTGTATTAACAGAATCGCTCGTTAATCCAATACTAGTTTTCCCAACTGTTGTACTTATAGTTGTTCCATTAATCGTTATCTCGGTTGAACCTGTATTTTGCGTAATCTCATAAGTCAATGCAGATGGATCAAAATATCCATCTCCACTTACAGTTACTGTAGAAGTCACCCCTGCAGCAAGGGCGGGACTATAAGAAACTGTGTATGTTATAAGATCAGTGGCAGTAGCAGAAGATATAACTTCCATAGCACCTTCAAAAACGAGAACATTTGAATCATCACCATAATCGTTATATGAAGCAGGCGTTGTAAAAGTACTGTCACTATCCCCTGTAATAGTTGTTGTGCCTGTTCCATTGCAATACAAAGTCGTAGATACCGTAAAATCGACATCATATAAATCCAATGTATTATCTTGATCATCCGCTTCATCAAAAATATCAATAATTACTGTACCATTCGATATTGTTAAAAAACCGGCAGTTCCACCAGAATAATTTCCAACAGAAAAAAGACCTGTATCACTGCCGTCAGAAACAGTTAAAGAATGCCCATCTAAATCTATAGAAACAGTCTTATCATTTTCTACAGAAAAAGAGCCTATTGTGACATCAGCAGAAAGCGTTATGCTAGTGTTTGCAGTGTATGTAACTGTATCGGAACTGGTATAAGATTCTAATTCCGCTGCTGTTGGATTTGTATAATCCGTAGCCCATGCTCCGCTAATACCTACAATACCAACAAAACATAAGACAACAAGAAGGCGAAAATTTGCTTGTACACGAAAGTGAGAAAACTTAAAAATGTAGCGTATCAGTTGTTTATACAAAGGAACTCCTTAATTATGAGTATACTACATTTTCGGTAGAATTCCAGTTAAGCATTGAGTATTTCTAGTAATTTAGGCTTATAAAAGTATTCTTTTACTCTTCTATAACTCGATAACCAATGCCACGAATTGTTTCTATAATTTTGCACCGTTCGCCAAGCTTTTTTCGTATACTAAGAATCTGAACATCAATAGCTCGGTCGGTTACTGGATATGAATCGCCTTTTACTTCGTTAATTATTTTCTGTCGTGTAAATACCTGCCCAGGATGAGAGACTAAAAATTGCAATATTGCAAACTCTGTTGCAGAAAAAACAATTTGCTCATCATCAACAAAAACTTCGAACTTTTCTGGAATAATTTTTACATTATGAAGTTTAATAGAAACAAAAGTTTTTTTTGTTGGCATATTTAACTGGTTTTCTTTTGTTGAAGGCTCTAAAACACCTGAACTTGCTGAACTACCTTCAATAACATGAGTTTTACGCCGTAACACAGATTGTACTCGTGCAATTAATACTCGTGGTGAAAAAGGTTTTGTAACGTAATCGTCAGCACCTAATTCTAGCCCCGTAACAATATCGCTATCTTCTGTTTTTGCTGTTACCATAATTATAGGAATATGAGAAGTTTGCTCGTCGTGTTTTATAATTCGACAAATATCGAGTCCAGACATATCTGGTAACATTAAATCAAGAATCATCAAATCAGGTTTCTTTTCTCGAGATAATTCTAAAGCTGTAGTTCCATTTTCTGCAGCAAAAACTGTAAAACCTTCTTTTTCAAGATTATACGTGATTAATTCACGAATTGGTAATTCATCATCGACAACTAATATAGTTTTCATAAACTTAGAATAAATGACTTATTCAATATTTACAATTGAATACCATAATTTTAAAAATATTTAACCATAATTTAACAAAGTTCTTACATTCAATTTACCTATCACCTTTATGTTAAAGACACAAATAATTATCCTTGGAGGGTGAATATGAAAAAAATGCTTTTTACAGCATTAATTGTACTTGCAGGATCAGCAATGGTTTTTGCTGGTGGTTCTAAAGACACTTCTAGTTCAAGTGAAACTGGTCTTTCTGGAACATATTCTTTTGGTGGATCAACAACAGTTGCTCCTATTGCAGAAGGAATCGCTGAACAAATGATGGAAGAAAATGATGGCTTAACAATTTCGTATGAAGGAGTTGGATCTTCTTCTGGTATGAAAGGAGTTTTAGCTGGTACATTTACACTCGGTGGTGCTTCACGAGACTTAAAACAATCAGAATTAGATGCTGGTCTTGTACCCGTTGTCATTGCAAAAGATGGAATTTCTGTTGTAGTAAATGGAAACGTTACAGTAGCAAACTTATCACTTACCCAACTTGCAGACATTTATAGTGGAAAAATTAACAACTGGAGTGAAGTTGGCGGAGCTAATGCAGACATTGTAGTTTGCAACCGTGACGAATCATCAGGAACTCGTGGAGCTTTTCAAGAAATTGTACTTGGAAAAGTAGATTATAGAAAAGATGCTCAAATCTGTAAAGAAAATGGTGATGTTGCACAAACAGTAGCATCAACTCCTAATGCAATAGGATATGTAGGGCTTGGATTTGTAGAAACTGTTATAAATGGTGGCGGAAAAGCACTTATGATTGATGGCGTTGCTCCTTCTATAGACACTGTTGTAGATGGTTCTTACAAAGTATCACGTGGATTAAACGTTGCAACAATGGGGGAAGCAACAGGTCTAGAAAAAGCATTTATCGATTACTGTTTATCACCTAAAGGCCAGGCAATTGTCGAAGATGCTGGATTTATCGCATTAAACTAGTTACATATTTCTTGAGGGGTAAAAATTGATTCAACATAAACATATAAAACAAAGCGATCTTTTTTTTGAAAAGTTATTCTTAGTATGTGCATGTATTTCGATTGCCAGTGTCATATTAATGATTGGTTTTATTTTTGCACGAGGCGCCCCTCTCCTAAAGGTAGTTAACCTTTGGGAGTTTTTAACATCTACAAACTGGCATCCTACAAGTACAACTAATCCTTCTTATGGTATAGGAGCTTTTATTGTAGGAACCTTTTACGTTACCGCAATTGCACTTGTTATTGCAGTTCCTGTTGGTTTAGCATGTGGAATTTTTTTAGCTGAACTAGCAGGTCGTAAACTTGGCAAATTTTTAACAGCAACGGTTGAATTACTTGCAGGGATTCCTTCAGTTATTTACGGACTTTTTGGTATGGCTTTTATCGTACCACTTGTTCGTAATATTGGAGGCACAGGATTTAGTATTTTGTCAGCAGCTATTATTTTAAGTATTATGACACTTCCTACTATTATTAATATGACAGAAGTTTCACTTCGTACAATACCAACAAGTCTACGAGAAGGATCTTACGCTCTAGGAGGAACAAAATGGCAAACAATTATAGGTGTTTTGCTTCCTGCAGGGCGCTCTGGTATTGTTGCTGGAATAGTACTCGGAATGGGAAGAGCGATGGGTGAAACTATGGCCGTTTTAATGGTTGGAGGAAACTCTATTCAAATGGCAAAACTGCCTACAGACATGGTTAGAACACTCACTATGAATATTATAACTGATATGGCCTATGCAACAGACGATCATATGACAGCCCTTTTTACAACAGGGTGTGTTTTATTTATTTTCATTTTAATTTTAAACATAACAATAAACATTGCCATGCAATCAGCAGCTAAAAAACAAGAAGGACGAGAATAAAATGAAAACACACAAACGACGCCTTTCCGAATACCTTTCACTTGGCTTTGTGTATTCGGCAGCCGCTATTACAATAGGAATATTATTTTTGATTCTCGGCTTTATTATTGTAAAAGGTTTTATGTATAGTAACATATACGAATACAGCGTAACTTCAGAAAAAAGCCAAAACATCGATAACATGGTTGTAGTCGTCAACAAAAAAAGCGAAGCTAAAGACCTTACATATCAGGAATTACAACGCATTTTTACAGGAAAAGAAATTTCATGGAAAAAACTTACAACTCGAAAAATAGATATTGAATCGTACATCGAAACCTCACAAAAAGAACATGCAATTACCATTTTTGGTAAAGAATCTCGATTAGCAACCTACTCAAACACGGCAAAAGAAGCATTAGAAGCCACAGCTGCAAGTCCAGGAGGTGTAGCTCTTATTTTGCAATCAGAATACGACACAGCAATCCAAAGCCTGTCGTCTAAGCAACAAAAGCAAATTGAGTTAGCCAATCTTCGAATACAAAGTGTTTTTTGTAACGGTACAGTAACAGCCTTATACGGAAATACCGCACTTGGGAGCATCGACGAAAATGATATGTTCTCGGCATTAAAAGGGAATCATAAATATTGGAGCGAAATTGGCGGACAACATCTATCAGTAATTCCAATTGAATTAGAAACATTTGCTTCTGATAAAGAATCTTTTTTACATGAGCTAGAATATACCTCTGGAGCTGTTGGACTTGCCCCTGCATGGTGGTCACTTGATCTTAAAGGACGCAACATTGATACAATAAAAGTAAAAAGACGCGAAATTGGACAAAACTTAAAACTACGATATCTTTTCGAAAAGCCAACAGAAAGTGGTAAATACGGTGGAATTTCAAGTATTATACTTAATACACTGTTTATGATTTTACTTACGTTGCTTTTTGCGCTCCCTGCAGGACTTTTTGGCGCTATTTATCTAGTTGAATACGGAAAAGAAGGAAAACTAATAAAACTGCTAACACTTGGAACAGAAACTCTTGCTGGAATTCCGTCAATAATCTTTGGTTTATTTGGTATGTTAGTATTTGTAGAACTTCTTGGCTGGAAAATTAGTTTATTGTCGGGATCTCTTACAATGGCACTTATGATACTCCCAACAATTATTAGAACGTCTCAAGAAGCTATAAAATCTGTAAGTATCGCTTTACATGAAGGATCCTTGGCTTTAGGGGCAACTAAGGTACAAACTATATTTAAGGTTGTTTTACCGGCAGCTATGCCAGCAATTACTTCGGGAATAATCTTGGCAATTGGTCGAGCTCTTGGAGAGACAGCAGCCCTCATTTATACCATGGGTTCTAACTTCAATTTAACAACTGGATTATTCGCATCCACTAGAACATTGTCAGTCCACCTATACTTGCTTATAGCAGAAGGGATTTCTGTAGACCGCTCTTTTCAAACAGCAACAGTACTTATTGTTTTTATATTAGGAATAAATATGCTCTCGAAATTAGCAATAAAAAAAATGAGCAAAAATCATTAACGACTAACTGCACCTTGAGTGCAAAAAAGTAAACAGGTATACTTTATATAATGAAAGCCCTAAAAAAAATGTCAGCATGGATGTATCTATTTATTTCTACATCCCTCATCCTCTGTCTTGGTTTTGTTTTGTACATTGCTATTACTTTTAACCTATTAGGGACTGTTAGCAAAGAACAATCAAAACAAAACCTGCGCATTTTTACAAAAACAATTGTAAATCTTATATCTCAGACACCAAACATTTCTTTTAGTAGCATGAACACAAATAGCACATTTGAAGACGGTGATTTTTTTATAAAAACCGTTTCTAAAAATAATCCAGATTTTCGTATAACAATAATAAATAAAGATGGGACTGTTCTCGCAGATTCAATTGGAATTCCTCTAGAAATGGAGAACCACTTAACTCGCCCCGAAGTTGTTGCGGCTTTTAGTCAAGGCGAAGGAATAGACACTCATATTAGTTCTGTTTTTGACAAAGAATTAATCTATTATGCTACAGAGTTTTACTATAACAACGAAAAACTGGTAATCAGGGTATCTATGCCAACAGCGACATCTGTTTTTTTTACAAAAGGAACCAGATCTAATATTCTTCTAGTTACTGCAATTATTCTTTTAGTCATTTTGTTGCGATCTTTTTTTAGTATTAAACATATTCTGCAGCCACTAGACGTCATTACAGAAGCAACGCGCGAATACGAGCATGGTAACTTTTCGTATAAACCCAAGATTGAAAGTCCACGAGAACTTGCAAACCTTTCACAACGAATGGGTGACATGGCAACAATGATAGAAACTAATATTCAAGAGATAGCAAATAAAAGTAACGAAAATGAAGCTTTGTTTAATAACACAGCAGAAGCAATTATTGTGTTTAATAACAATCTAGAAATTGTAAAATATAACGAAAAAGCTAAAGATCTTTTTTTTATTGCAGAAAGTACACCTCAAAATATGCCCCTTATTCAAGTTGTACGAAACACCGAAATTATAAATTTTATTTCACTACAGATAAAATCATCCAATAGCGAAAACGAACTGGAAACTATTATTCCTCAAAAGAATGGTATTCCATCGAAACATGTCCTTGTTCGTTGTTCCAAAATAAACAGAACATTACAACGTTCGCAATACATTCTCTCATTTTCTGACATTACACGTCTTAAAAAACTTGAACGAATACGCAAAGACTTTGTTGCAAATGTATCACACGAATTAAAAACACCAATAACGTCAATTCAAGGATTTATCGAAACATTACAAGATGGGGCTCTCGAAGATTACAATGCAGCAAAACATTTTTTAGAAATTATGGATCAAGAAACTAAGCGGATGAATGGAATAATTAGCGATTTACTTACCCTTTCTCGTCTTGAACAAGATCAAACAAAATTAGAGAAAGCACCAGTAAACATACACGAATTACTTAATTCTGTTGTCCTTTACTACAAAGATTTTGCATATAAAAAACACATAAAAATTGAACTAAAACAAACAGAGTTTAATAAAAATGAGACAAAGAATGAAAAGGATTCTGCTCTGCTTGATACTATAAATGGTAATTTTGGGCTATTGGAACAAGCAATCGGCAACATAGTACAAAATGCCATAAAATACTGCCCCGAAAAATCAACAATCTCAATCGAAACAAAAATAGAAAAAGACACTGTGTCTATTACTATTCAAGATAATGGATCTGGAATCCCATTAATGGCACAAAACCGGATATTTGAAAGATTTTATAGAATAGACAAAGGAAGAAGCCGCGAACAAGGTGGAACAGGCTTAGGATTAGCCATTACAAAAAACATCATTTTGCTTCATGGAGGATCGGTGTATTGTAAATCACGATTAGATAATACATCAGGCTCTCGTTTTGTTATTCAATTGCCTAATTTCAAATCCAATTAAATCTACATAAAATCTTTTACTTGCCTAAAATCTGCAAGAGACTCTTGCCCAAAACTTTTATCTATATCATGTTTTCTCTATTTTTTGAAAAATATTATAAAGCATAGGTGTTAAAATTTATACGACTATACGTCTTTATCTAATTTTTTGCATCGTTAATCATTTCTTCAAGGAATGCTCTTCCATTTATCTATTGTTTAATAAGTTTATCCTTTTTCCTCATTTAGTTTCTCCTTTTATATTGTTTGCGAATAATTATACTCAATATGAATTATACCCTCTGCCATTTCCGATGGAAGAGTTTTTTCTAAACTTTCTCTACCCAATGGAATCACTATATTTTGAGAACATTCAGTAACTACATCGTTCTCATCATAAAATTGATAATCCAAATCTAATACATACGTTTCTGTTGACGAAAAACTTTGTTCAGTTGTCCAAAAATAAAATATATTATTTTCATCTTCTGGATACGCTTCAGTAAGAGTTTTTTCTAAATCATACCCCGCTACTTCTGAAAATTTACAAGGCATTAATTCTTCATCTAAATAATCAGAATCAACATTTCTTGTTGTAGTGCAAACCAACTTTGTATATTCTTTAGGAACTACCACATAACAGGTTGCATACATATTAGTTCCAAAACGGTCACCACAACTAGATATCGTTAGACAAAAAACACTTACTACAAAACACAGTATTACTACTGCAATTCTCTTTTTATTCATATTCTATTCCTCTATTAATAGCTTAAAAGTTTCATCAGAAACAGCATTTATTTTTACGTCTTCATATACTTCTGCTATTGTTTCTGTGTAACTGGGATCTGCTGGATTACCAAATGTCATATCTGATATTTCTTCGATACAGCCACTAGCTTTTAATTCTTCGTATTCACTGTCTGACATTTCAGGTATATCTTCTGGCGATTCAAACCATTCCATTTCATCAGGATTAATACCATCTATCATTTTTGTTGCTTTTGATACGACTTCTGTTACAAGTCCTACTTTTATAGGTGTTCCGGTACTATCATCATATACAGGGTACGTTGAGGTTGTTACTTCCGTCATATCGGTATCTACCGTTACTATTTCGACTTTGTTTAATGTTTCTGTTGTAGTATCGAATAAAACTGTTGTTGATTGTCTAGTAATTCCGTCACTTTCTTCAAATAGATTAGACGGTAAACTAATTTGTAATGCTCCATTACTTGAATCATCTACATCAAAAGCAAGTTTTGTACATTGCGTTTTTATTGATTCTAAATTCATACGGGTAAGCGCTGTTTGGTCTGATAAAAATGCAAGATCTGCCATCGCACTCGTATCTGTCGTAAATCGATATTCAACTTCACCTGAGTCTGCATTAAAAACAATTGAATCTGTCCCACTTCTAATGTTTTTTTTCGGCTTCTGTCGAAACATTAGAACATGATGTAGCAATAATACAAAATACTACTACAATCCATACAATACATTTCCTTTTCATAATAACTCCTCTTTGCTTTTTCTCTCACAAAAAGTATAAACGAGAAAGACTCAGAGAGCTAGAGTTTAAGGTACGAAGTAACCATGGTTACCTCAAAAATAACCAAGGTTACCCCTGAGTATTGATTATTTTAGCGATATTGGAAATGAAAGGAAAAACAGAATTGAAGAAAGTCTAGTTATATTTTAGAAAAGATCTATCACGTATAATTTTTTTCGATGACAAACAGCGCAATTACTAGTAATATGATGAGGAGAATTACGTGATTTGATTATTGTTTGAATTGATACGGGGTTCCCTACTTTCAAATTTTCAACAACTTGAAGGTAGGATTATAAACTATTCGGACAACCGGAATTCGAATCCGGGACCCCAAGTCCCCCAGACTTGTACGCTAACCAACTGCGCTATTGTCCGTAAATATTCTAAACAAACAAGTTGTTTAATGGACAAATAATAACAAATAGAATTTTGAATGTCAATAAATATAATCTTGCTTTTTCCCCTGTTAGGTTACCTCTTCTTCATCCGAATTAACAAGATGCCCAAGATCAAGAATCTCTCCCCTAGAAGCAAAAACTACCCATTCACAAATTGTAGTTATATGATCGCCAAGACGTTCAAGATCCTTTGCAATAGAAATATAGCGGTAGACTTGTTTCATTTCAACATCGTTTTTTGGTTGCAGCATAATAAGTTTTGCAATAATACTTTTTTTTAATTTATCAATTTCATTATCTTTTTTTGCCGTATCAAGAGCTAAGATTTCATCATCATTAATGTATGCCGTTATTGAATCTCTAATCATCGCAGAAGCTTGCTGTGCCATAGAAGCAACTGGTTCAACAAATTCTGGAAACAATGCACGGTTCGTTTTTACGGTCAACTTTGCCAAATGCTTTGCATAATCTCCAATACGTTCCAGATTGGCAAATATTTTTATAGAAGTTACTATTTTACGTAAATCACTCGCCACCGGAGATTGTAATGCCAAAAGACGGATACTTTTCTCTTCTAGTGCTAATTGCATTTCATCATTTTTTTTATCTGCTTTTATCAACTCTTTAGCTTGTTTTACATCTTGCGTAACAAAAGCCTGTATACAATTATTAAAATATTCTTCAATGAGGGTTCCAAAATAAATTGCATCTTGATAATAAGCTTCTAATTTCGAATCAAATATCGTTTTCCCTGTCATTTTTTCTCCTTATTTAACCAAAACGGCCACTAATATACGCTTCAGTTTTTTCATTTTGAGGTTTATAAAAAACATCACTCGTTTTTCCAAACTCAACAAGTTCACCACACTTGTCATTATTTACCATAAAAAAACCGGTGTAATCTGAGATTCGAGCAGCTTGTTGCATGTTATGAGTTACAATAATAATAGTAAGGCGTTCTTTTAAGTTAAAACAAAGTTCTTCGATATGATTTGTCGAGACAGGATCGAGAGCAGAAGTTGGTTCATCCATTAAAATAACATCAGGCTCTACAGCTAAGGTTCGAGCAATACATAACCGTTGCTGTTGCCCACCAGAAAGGCCAAGAGCACTTTTATGTAAACGATCTTTTACTTCTTCCCATAAACCTGCATCAACTAAACACCGTTCAACTAAATTATCCATTTCTTGTTTACTTGGTCTTCGATGCAATTTAGGTCCATAGGCAATATTATCATATATACTCATGGGAAAAGGATTTGGTTTTTGAAATACCATTCCTACTTTTTTACGCAGGTCTAATACATCACATTCAGAATATATATCTTGACCACGATAAAGAATTGTACCATCCACTTTTGTTTGGGGGATTATATCGTTCATACGATTGAGAGTGCGTAAAAAGGTTGATTTACCACACCCCGATGGACCAATTAATGCAGTAACAGTATTATCTTGTACGTCCATATTTACATTGCTTAGTGCATGGTGGGCACCATAATAAAAATGTAAGTTTTTGGCACTAAAACAGTTTATTAAATTACTCATAGAGCAAATATACGTTACATATATTTGCTCTATGTAAGATTTATGTTAAATTTTGATTAAAATTCGTCACAACGAGCAACATCTGCATCGTAATCAACACCTGCAATATCAAAACCACTTGTAGCTAAGAAATCATGTCTAAAACCTTCAAGATCAACAATATCTTTACTGTTTTCACTCGTAACTTTAGGCATTAATGCATCTACTTTTGCTTGAACTTCAGGATTCATTTCCCAATCATCAAGTCTAATTCTATTGTTTTCATCTACCGGAATTGTATTGTCATCTCTGTAAAGTTTAGAATCCATGAGTCTGTTCATTTGTTCGATACAACCTTCATGAGTTCCTTCCTCTTTCATGATTTTAAATAGACTTGTAATATAAAGTGGAATTACAGGTATAACTGCACTAGATCGAGTAACAACAGCTTTATTTACAGAAACAAAGGCTTTTCCACTAAAAAAATCAGCCTTATTCATTTTATTTGCAGTTGCTTCTAAGTGTTCTTTTGCTTTACCAATTGTACCTTTTCGATACAAAGCCTGAGTTGCTTCAGGACCTATATAACTATATGCAACTGTTGTACAATCGTCTGTAAGAACTCCAGCCTTAGAAAGTTGAGAAATCCAACGCTCCCAATCTTCACCACCCATAACTTTTACTGTTTGAGCAGCCTCATCTTCATTTGCCGGTTCTGCAGAAATAGTGCTTAATTCTCCAGTAAAAGGATCCATTGTAGTACCACTAAATGTTTTTCCAAAAGGTTTTAAAACCGATTTATACATAACACCGGTTTCTGGATCTACTCTAACAGGTGAAGCCAAGCTATAAATAACAACATCAAATTTTATATCATTATCGTTTGCAATTTTAATAATATCTTGTTTCATTGCATCACCAAATGCATCCCCTTCCAGTGTGGTTGAAAAAATACCATCTTTTTTTGCAATGGCATCAAAGGTACGGTTGTTATACCAACCAGGAGTTCCAGGTCGTTTTTCTTTTGGGGCTTTTTCAAACGAAACACCTACTGTTTTAGCTCCATATCCAAAACCTGCTGCAATACGAGTAGCCAAACCATATCCCGTTGAACATCCAACAACTAATACATTCTTAGGACCTGCATTTTTAACACCAGCTTCTGCAATTTTGCCAGCTTTTCGTTCTTGAGCACGTTTTTTAGTATATGCAATTTGATCTTCAACTTCTTTTTTACATCCTGCAGGATGTGCATTCAAGCAAATATTGCTTCTAACCATTGGTTTTATAACCATATTATATCTCCATATATTTACAAATTTTTATCTGATTTTGTTTTATTATCGACAAAAACACGAAAATTGTCAAGTTGTAAAAGCAAAAGTAATTTTTTCAGATTTTTTGTTTGACTTGCACAGAGAGAGCCAAAGTTTTATAGTTCTGTAAAAGGGTTTAACTATTCACATAAAGTTTGGAAAGTTACCTTGCATTAAAAGTATATTCACAAATTAGGAGATAAAAATTATGATGACCACAAAAGAAATGTTTAGAGCAAGAATGAAATGTCGCAAAACAGAACCTGTACGTGCAAAAATATATGGCTTAATTGTTGATGCTGTGCAAAAAAATATTAGAGAACTTGATAGAGAAGAGACACAAGCCGATATCGAAAAAGCTACAAAAAAAATGTACGATCAAAATTCTGTGACGATTGAAGAATACAAAAAAGGAAATGCTGATACAACAGAACTTGAAGCAGAACAAAAAATATTACAAGAATTTATTCCTAAAGCTCTTTCTCCAGAAGAAACAGAAATTGCTGTAAAAAAAATAGTTGAAAGTTTACCTGCTGACGATCGCACTCTTCGCAATATTATGCCAAAACTAAAAGATATTAGCGGGATTGACATGAAAAGTGCAAAAAACCTTGTAATGAAAATGATATAAAATTACTATTGTCTTATACATTTAAATACACAAGCTATAGGAGAAGTCTATGAAGGATATTGCAAGTTTTACTATTGACCATACAAAATTATTACCTGGAGTATATGTTTCGCGCAAAGACTCGATTGGAAGCGAAACCCTTACAACTTTCGATTTACGTTTTACTCGCCCTAATATTGAACCTGCTTTGGAAAATGCCCCTATTCATGCAATTGAGCATTTAGGCGCCACTTTTTTACGCAATGATTCAAAATGGGCAGACAAAATAATTTATTTTGGCCCAATGGGATGCAGAACAGGCTTTTATCTTATACTTGCAGGAAACTACGAAAGCAAAGACATAATTGAATTACTAAAAAAAATGTGTGATTTCATTAATGATTTTAAAGGTCCTATCCCTGGAGCAACAGCAAAAGGGTGTGGCAATTACCAAGATATGAACCTTGAAACCGCACAATTTCACATAAAACACTGGAAAGACATGCTCGACACAATTGATGATAAACACATGGGGTATCCGGGCGAATGAGACAAACTCATTCACGTCAAGTTTGTATCCACAAACTTGCAGTGGCCAAACATATCAAGCATATCAGGGCGAATGAGACAAACTCATTCACGTCAAGTTTGTATCCACAAACTTGCAGTGGCCAAACATATCAAGCATATCAGGGCGAATGAGACAAACTCATTCGCGTCAAGTTTGCCAAAGCAGCATGTCTCTGCATGACAAACTTGCAGTGGCCAAACATATCAAGCATATCAGGGCGAATGAGACAAACTCATTCGCGTCAAGTTTGCCAAAGCAGCATGTCTCTGCATGACAAACTTGCAGTAGCTATTTACTTAATTTTTTCTAAATAGATTTCAAATGACTATTTGTATACTTTATATTGGAGCAATAATACTCGTAACATTTCTTTATTTTTTACCCCCAATATTTTATATACTTTTGCCATATTTTTTTTAATTGCAGAAGGGCTTGTATAATATCTTTCCCCTAACTCTACAAACGTAACATTTGATTCAAGTGCATCTAATACAAAAGCTATCTGTCGTTCAGTTAATCCATAATCAGACAGATGTATAGAGCTCCCTGCAGGTGGTAATACTACAGAATTTTCTGATCGATTTATTTCTGTTTTCGGAAGCAAAAAAGATAATTGCTCTTTTAACATATCATATAAACATAAGAAAAAAGTAAACATAAATATAAATATAACAAATCCAAAAACAACCCGATCCCATCCAAAATGAATCAGTGTCAGCAATATTAATCCCCAAAACACACCTAAAAAGGTCGCTTTTAATTTTATTTTTGTTTTAAAAAACCCATCACAAAACAAATATAAAATCAAAGCCATGTATAAAAAATTCCCTAATACATCATACCCACTTAAAATATTAAAAATAGATTCTGGAATTAATATTGCCATTTGTAAAGACAAGTTAGAAGGCATAAGAAATAGTATTAAGCACAGAATTGTACAGGTTCCGTTAACAATAGGAATAACAAATCTTTCATAAGGAATAATCGATGAAAAATCGACCCCACATACAATATTCATAATAGTAGCTGCGCCTAAAGCACAAGTTCCACAAAAGGTAACTACTCGAGAAGGGTTCCAAAATTTTGTTTTTTCTTTTTGATTCATAATTTTATTCTATATTATAACTTTTTATATCGCAATAAAAAAACAGACTCTAAATAAACAGAGTCTGTTTTACATACCAGGGCGAATGAGATAAACTCATTCGCGTCAAGTTTGTTTCTCAAACTTGCAGCAGCCAAACATATTAAGCATATCAGGGCGAATGAGATAAACTCATTCGCGTCAAGTTTGTTTCTCAAACTTGCGGTAGCTAGCCTACGAGGCACATCCAGGCGAATGAGATAAACTCATTCGCGTCAAGTTTGCCAAAGCAGCATGTCTCTCTGTATGCCAAACTTGCTCTGGAGTGTTTAGTTGGCGCTGCCTATTGTGGGTTTGCCGAACCCACCAGGCACATCCAGGCGAATGGCAAAAAAAACCATTCGCGTCAAGTTTGATTCTCAAACTTGCGGTAGCTAGCCTACGAGGCACATCCAGGCGAATGGCAAAAAAACCATTCGCGTCAAGTTTGTTTCTCAAACTTGCGGTAGCTAGCCTACGAGGCACATCCAGGCGAATGGCAAAAAAACCATTCGCGTCAAGTTTGTTTCTCAAACTTGCGGTAGCTAGCCTACGAGGCACATCCAGGCGAATGAGATAAACTCATTCGCGTCAAGTTTGCTTTCGCAAACTTGCGGTAGTTAACCAACTAAACACATCCAGGTTGCTTCAGCGGCGAGTTCGTCGCCTACATATGCTTTGCCTGACTGTTTAATCATTTTTGGTGACACGCGTAAATTAGTTACTTCCATTCGCACTTTGTCATTTGGACGGACTTGATGGCGAAATTTAACTTTATCTACCGTGCCTAAAAAAAACAGGGAGCCTTCTGCAAATGTTTTTTGATATGATAACGCGGCTCCACCAGCTTGAGCCATAGTTTCAATAAGAATAACTCCTGGAACAACTGGATATTCAGGAAAGTGACCTTTAAAAAAGAATTCGTCTTCTGTAAAAGTATGTTCACTTACACTGCCATCTTTATCACAGCTGATTATCTCATCAACAAATAAAAATGGTTTTCGATGTGGGAGTAAACTCTCTATATCTTTAGTTTCTGACATTAGTCTGTTACCTTTTTGAATACAACAACACCATTATGACCACCAAATCCAAGGGAACCGGATGCGGCGCAGTTAATTTCACCTTTTACACCTTTATTAGGTACGTAATCAAGATCACAACCAGCTTCTATATCAGGCTCGTTAAGATTGATTGTAGGAGGATAAAAACCTTCTGTAATTGCTTTTATTGTAATACAAGCTTCTACAGCTCCGGCAGCTCCAAGCATATGGCCTGTCATAGATTTAGTTGAAGAAATTTTCATGTCATACGCATGCTTGCCAAAAGCCATTTTTATCATAGCTGTTTCAGCTGGATCATTTATGTGTGTTGAAGTTCCATGTGCATTATAGTACTGAACATCTTCTGGGTTTATGTTTGCATCTTCAAGAGCCTTAGTCATTGCCAAAGCGCCTCCGTTTCCAGTTGGATCAGGAGAAGTAAGATGATATGCATCTGAAGATCCACCGTATCCGGCAAATTCAGCATAGATATGTGCACCACGAGCTTTTGCATGTTCATATTCTTCGAGTACGAGCATTCCGCCACCTTCTCCCATAACAAAGCCACAACGTTTTTTATCAAAAGGACAACTAGATTGTTCTGGAGACTGATTAAAATCGGCCGCAAGAGCTTGAAGAACAGTAAAACAACCAACACCAAAGCCCGTAATTGTAGATTCGGCACCACCTGCAAGACATACATCTGCACGACCGGATCTAACCATATCAAGGCCACACCCAAGAGCATCTGTTCCAGAAGAACAAGCTGTTACTAGAGTCCATGATGGTCCATGAATATCATATTTCATAGTTATGTTTGCAGCAGCTTCGTTAGGAATAAGTTTAGGAACTGTCATTGGAGGAATTCGATTAGCTCCTGCATCAAAATATTTCTTAAAAGCCTGTTCATATACTTCAAATCCACCAATACCATTACCAACTATAACCGCAGCTTTTTTACCATCAAGATTTTCTTTTGTAAAGCCAGCATCATCCATTGCCATAACAGAAGAGGCAACTGCAAATTGAGTAAAACGACCCATTTTGCGTCCTTCTTTTCGATCAAAATATTTGGAACTATCAAAGTCTTTGACTTCTCCAGCTACCTGAACTTTAAATTCAGAAGCATCAAAAGTACTTATATTTGTAATTCCACTACGACCGTCTTTTATACCTTGCCAGGTGTCATCTAATGTATTGCCAAGGGGAGTTACAGCTCCCATTCCAGTTACTACTACTCTACGCATAAAATATTTCTCCTATTCTATCTATATATCTAAATTTTAACTTATCATTTCTATGTCCGGTAGTGTGACCCGCAAGCCGCACTTACCACTTCATCGACTGCGAGTTTGTTTACAAACTCGACTAGAATTGCGCAGCAATTCTACGCCCCCATACCACCATCGACGCCGATGACTTGTGCTGTAATATAGGTTGATAAATCGCTGCCTAAAAAGACACACGTATTTGCAACGTCTTCGACTTTACCAGCTCTTTTTGCTGGAATAGTCTCTAACCATGCTTTTTGAGCTTCTTCATTTACAGCAGCTGTCATTTCTGTTTCTATAAATCCAGGTGCAATTGCATTTACTCGAACACCACGAGCACCAGTTTCTTTAGCTAAACTCTTTGTATAAGCTATAAGTCCACCTTTACTAGCAGCATAATTAACTTGACCACCTTGACCATGAAGGCCAACAATACTTGCCATATTAATAATCGATCCCGCACGTTTTCTAATCATATCGCCAGAGATAATTTGTGAAATTATAAAAGCAGAAGTTAGATTTATTGATAGTACAGAATTCCAATCTTCCAATTTCATACGAAAAGATAATCCATCACGTGTAATACCTGCATTGTTTACAAGAATATCAAAACCACCTGCTTCTTTTAATGCATCTTTTATAACGAGTTTGAGGTTTTCTACTTCGGCTACATTTGCATGGATTTCATGATAAGCAACCCCATGTTCTTTTGCGAAAGCTTCAGTTTCAGCTTTTGCAGGACTATCTTTAGTACATAGCCCCCAAACTTCACACCCTTCTTCTAAATATCGCTTAGTAATACCAAGCCCAATCCCACGAGAAGAACCGGTTATTAAAGCTTTTTTATTTTCTAATAACATTATTTACTCCTAAATTTAGTACTACACTTAAATCAGACACTTTATTAAATTTCGAAAAACACTCACGAGTTTGCAAATTGGGTTACAAATTGCAAATCTCGCAAGGAAAATATTTTTTTGTTATAACAGTTCAATATTTTCCCACGTACCCGCTAAATTACATTTATAACCTGTTTTAGTTCCATCTTCATTTTCATTAAAATTAAATCCGCTGTCTCTCCAAAAACCAAATAGAGTTTTTCCAGGTCCACATTCAATAAGTTCCCAATCTTCACCAGACTTTGACATCATGTCAGCAAGAGATTTTTCTTCTTCTGTCCATAATAAAGAATGTGTAAGATGTAAAAGTGCATTGGCTTTTGCCTCTTCCCCTGTTGAAACGAGCTTTCCTGTTACATTCGAAAACAAAGAAATCTTTGGATTATTAAACGTTACAGATTCTAGTACTTTGTTAAAATCTTTTGTAGCGCTTTGCATTAATGGAGAATGGAAAGGGCCAGCAACTGCTAATTTAATATAGCGACGGGCTCCCGCCTCTTTTAATAAAGATTCTCCTTGATTAATACCTTCAAAAGTACCTGATATAACTGTTTGTTTTGGACTATTTAAATTTGCCGCAAACAAAAGACCTTTATCAGTAAGAGGTTTGCAAATTTCTATAACTTTTTCTGGAGTAAGTCCAATAACAGCGGCCATTCCCGGAGCAGCACCTGCATTTTCCTTTGCAATTTGCTCACAGGTAGCTTGCATAATTGCCCCACGTTGGTTAACAACATTAACCATGTCTTCAAATGATAAAACACCTGCAGCACATAAAGCCGGAAACTCACCTAAACTAAAACCTGCTACTGCACTAGGTTCAATCCCCTTTTCTTTAAGAGCTGCTACAATGGCCAATGACATTGTAGAAATTGCTACTTGGCTATTATCACTCCGTGATAAAATATCTTTTTCAGTGTTCCACAATAAAGCAGGAATATCTTTACCCGTAATATCAGATACATCACTGATTACTTTTTTTGCTGCAACAGAGTGCGTACAAATATCTTCTGCCATTCCCTGAAACTGAGACCCTTGCCCAGAAAACAAAAAAGCATACTTCATAAATTTCTCCATTTAATTAATTGATTCAGACAGCCTGCGCTATCAGCATTTCGACATTTTCTGTTTATTTGTCATAAAGATGCTTATACTTTAACATAATTACGAAAAATGTCAAGTTGTTCTATATATTTGACACTTTTTTTATCGAGAAAGTTGCAGATATAGTTTTTTAAAAAAATCTTTACACCAATAAAAAACCGAACTCCTAAAGAAGTTCGGTTTTCTACATAACAATTAAGCTATATAAATAAGTTACACCATTATTTATTCCACTTGAGGAACTGCTGCGAGTTCGCCAATAATAGCAGATGAATAAGCAGGCATTGTTAAAGTCGTACCGACAAGAGAAACTTCTCCATTACCACTAAAAATAAGATCGGTTCCACTTATTTGAGCTAAAGCTTCTTTAGGAATATCAACAGTTACAACTGTGTTAGAAACATTATGAACAACAAAAGCTGTTTTGCCAGAAGCTATTGTAGGATCTACAACTCCAGCTTCTGCTGTATCACTCATCAACCAGCTTGTTAATTGTTTAGAGCCAGTCCATAACGGTGTCATTCGACCTCGATACAGTTCTGGATAGGCAGTTTTTATTCGTATTATTCGTTTGTAATATTCAACAATAGAATTATCATCTTTTTCTTGAACATTTAAAGGAGTTGTATCTTTATTTTGGGTATCAATTGTTCCAAATTGCTCAGAATACCAACTTGGAGAAGTTTTAGACTTTTCGTTCCAAATAAATGGAGTCCGAACTCTCTCATCTCCAGGATTTGCACCTTTCATCCCAATTTCTTCACCATAATAAATAAATGGAACCCCTTCTGCTGTCATATAAATTGCTGCAGCACATTTCATCTGTTCCTTTTGCTTTGCGGCATCTGGATTATTTATTAGTGTCATGAACCGAGTTTGATCGTGATTAGTTAAAAAAGTAGCATCTATATATTCAGGATTTACTTCTTTATATGCATCTCCAGCACTTGCAAATAACTTTGCAATTCCGTTTTGTCCCCCATTTCCAACTTTTAAAGCACTAGAAATACGTTTGCCAAGATCAAAATGGAAAAGAGATTGTAAACTTTCTGCATATTTTGCACGTAACGGGGTTGCTTCCCAACATTCACCAACATTCCATGCATCTGCATAATTTGATTCTATTTCATCTGTAATATATGACCACCATTCATTACTAGCAGGGAAAGTAGATTCACCACTACGCAACTCAGCTGCATTAAACACATGAGAAACGGCATCAAAACGGAATCCAGTAACCCCTTTATCTAGCCAAAATTTCGTAATTTTTGAAAATTCTTTTTTTACATCTTCATTTGCTAAGTTAAAGTCTGGCATACAAGAGTCAAAAAGACCTGCATAATACCAACCATTTGTAGCATAACGCCAAGCAGCATGGCCCCATATTTTTCTATCTATATTGCAATTTATATCACCTTTTCGAGCCCACCGATACCAATCATGATGAGGATCATCAGGATCCATAGAATCTAGAAACCATTGGTTATTAACAGAAGAATGGTTACAAGTAATATCTAATATAACAGAAATTCCTCTTTCTCTAGCAGCAGCAACCATTGCATCAAAATCTTCCATCGTTCCATAATCAGGATTTACAGAATAATAATCTTTTACATCATAACCATGATAAGACCCTGCATCATAAATAGGCATTAACCAAATACCGGTAACCCCTAAATCATCTGTTGTTGTATCATCACCATCATTTAAGTAATCAAGTTTTTCTGTAATCCCATTAAAATCACCAACCCCATCTCCATCAGAATCAGCAAAAGATCTAACAAATATACAATAATAGACCCCTTCTGAATTTTTAGTTGCAGTCCTTGTAATAGGAGCCAATTCTGTAGCTGCTTTTTGGGGATCAATCGCAGCAGACATACAACTAACAAACATACCAATACAAGTCGCTAATGTTACGATAGCAACTATCTTTAATTTTTTCATATAATCTCCTTTAGATTACAACACATGTAATAAATTAATTAACTCTGAACATGCAAAATCACAGCAGAAAGGGGTTTTACCTCTACTATTACAGTGCCATTTTTTTTATTATGCACCTGAACTCCTAAATTCTTATTAGTACCAGCAGCATCAAATACAACACTAAAATTATTAGCATTTTCCAATTGGAATTTATACATTTTCATAGAAGCATTTACCAAAACAACATATGAGTCGGCATTAAAATTTTTTAAATAATATCCAAGAACTTGTCCATCTTCGGGAAGTCCAGCAACCAATTCTGCTGTCCCTTTAGAATTTCCATACACATTTCTAAATTCTTCGTGTCCTTTACGAAATGCAATAAGTCGTTTTGTATATTCTAAAAGTTCTGCATAATCAGCATCTATTTCCCAAACAAAGTTATTTATGTTATCACTTGAATCATAACTATTTCGAACAAAACGACCAACACATTCTTCATTCCAACCGCAGATATTTGTTTTTGTCCGACCTCTCTCTTGCCCAGAATGCAAAAAAGCAATGCCATTGCTTGTCAAAACCATAAAATTTCCCAATTTCATGCGTGCAATTATTTCGGCTTTTTCTTTTGGATTGCTGTCTGCCAAACGGCAATTATGTGCAATTACATCGTGCAACGTAAGTCCATCATGGCAATCTATATAATTTACTATATTTTCGGGAGTACTCGATTTAAAATACGTTTGAGGATTCCCAAGACAATTTTGAAATACCGTATTTATATTTATATTCTGACCTGTTATAAATCCTTTTTTTTCTTCATTCATTCCACCAGCTTTTAAAATATCACGATATTCATCGCTAAAAACTGCTACTCCAGTAGTAGATTCCATTAGATTTTGATCCATTCCCTTTGTGTCTTCAGGACCATTATACATTTTCCACCCTTCACCAACAAAAATTGTAGAAGGATTTATTGCACGACATTTTTCAAGACCATCTAAAACAGTAGAACTTTCTATAAGTCCCATCAAATCAAACCGAAACCCATCAACCCCATATTCTTTAGTCCAATAAACTAAAGAATCAGTAATAAGTCGATGCATCATTGGCATTTCAGAAGCTGTATCATTTCCGCAACCAGAATTCCCTTTTAAAGAACCATTTTCATTACTTCTAAAATAATAACCAGGAACGATCCGATCTAAAAATTCAATAGTAGCCATATGGTTATACACAACATCTAGAATGACTCCTATCCCAGCTTCATGACAAGCTACAATTAACTGTCGTAATTCTCGAATTCGAGAATATGGATCTGCTGGATTTGAAGAAAACCAACCAGTAGGAGAAAAATAGGAATGGGGATCATACCCCCAATTATAGTTATTATTTCTGACAGTACCTGCATTTTCGTATTTTTGGCTTAATTCATCACTAAAATAAAAACTAAGAACTGGCATCAGTTGAATATGTGTAATTCCAAGAGATTGTAAATAAGGAATCTTTTCTATAAAAGCAGAAAAAGTACCATGTGTTTTTGTTCCTGAATCTGGCGAAGATGTAAAATCTCGTACGGAAACTTCATAGATTATGGCATCTGAATATTTTTGAAGAGTAACAAAATGATTCGAAGTTAACTTTTTTCCGGACAAGTCTGATTGCATATCTATAACAACAGCACGCCCCGAAGTTCCATCATTTCTAAAAGCAACCATACTTTTTGCATACGGATCTAGACAGAAATTTTTACCTCGAATTGTACGCACACTAAAATCATAAGCAAAATTTTCAGGATCTTCTTCGTCAAAAACAACACTCCATACACCATAAGACCTATTATAATCAGCTTCTAAAACATAATCGGGAACATTGCTTGCATGATGTTTATATAAATTGACTTGAACTTCAAACGCACTAGGTGCCCATAAAGCAAAACATACACTTTTAGTATTAGAATCATACAAAGCCCCCAATTTTTCTGTTTCTGGGGGCATGGGCAAATTATACATATATTCTCCATCAAACTAAATCGGTTTACCAACTATAATAAGTTGCAATAGAAGATTTGTCAAACTGTAAAACACTTTAATTTATCATTTGACTAAACATTCAAATATCAGTAATATGAAGTAAATTACAATTGAACAGATATTCAATTGTTTTAAACAGAGATATTTTTTTACAGGAGGTCAATCGTGAAAAATATAGAATATATTGTCACCGGAATGCGCTGTGCAGGCTGCTCTGGTGCTGTACAAAAAAAAATTAGCACTATTGATGGGGTTACAAATTGCAATGTCAACTTATTATCAGGGCTTTGTACTATTGAAGCAAATGAAGAATTTGACGAGAAAATAGGATTAAATACCATAAATCAGCTCGGTTTTAAAGCTGAAATTAAAAATGATAATAACTATTCATTTGGTAATGATTATTATTATAAAGGATGGGAACTTATAGTTTCAATTGTATTTGCAAGCATTTCATTGTTATACAACTTTGGTTCAATGTTTAATTGGTTTGTCACACCTAATCCTATACTTAATACCGTTATCAGCATGATTTTAGCTTTACCCGTTGTTGTAATTGGGCTTCGTTTTTATATTCCAGGATACAAATTTTTATTTAAAGGTTATCCTAACATGGATTCCCTTGTTTCGTTAGGCTCTTCTGTTGCTTTTATTTATAGTCTTATTTTACTTTTCATAGCTATTTTTACTGGTAATTCTTCTTACACACAAAACAGTATGTTTGAAGCAGCTACTATGATTATTGCACTTATATACTTAGGTAAGTTTATCGAACAGTCTTCTCAAAATAATGCACGAGATTCTATTTCTGGTTTGCTAGATATTTTACCAACAGATGCAATTGTTTTAGAAAAATCAGAAGCAAAAGCCCCTTACGACGGTAAAGAAGTAGAAAAATGTGTAAATCTTATCGAAGTTGGTGATTTAGTTGTTGTAAAAGCAGGGGAACGAATTCCTGTAGATGGGGTTGTAAAAAGCGGAACAGCTCAGATTGATTCATCTTCTTTAACAGGAGAAAGCGAACCTAGAGATATACAGGTAAATGATACTGTTCTTGGTGGTTATACAGTTTTGAGTGGAAAAATAATAGTCGAAGCCTCTAAGCTTATGGGAGATGCCTCAATTAATACGATTTTAAGACTTGTTTCGGAATCTCAAAATAATAAATCGGCTGTCACAAAGATTGTAGATAAGGTTTCGTACTATTTTGTACCTGTCATTCTTGCAATATCATTTATTACTTTTATTGTTTGGTTTTTTATAACAAAAGATTTTTCTTTTGCCATAAATAGATTTATAGCTACTCTTGTTGTAGCATGTCCATGCGCAATTGGGTTAGCAATTCCTTTAGCAAATGTGCTTTCAAGTAGCGTCAGTATAAAAAACGGACTTGTTTATAAAAATACAGATATACATAATTCTATGTCAAAAATAGACACTGCTGTTTTTGACAAAACAGGAACTCTTACAACAGGTGATTTTTCAATAAAAAACATTGAATTACTTGCAGAAAACCTTGAAACAAAAGATGGAAAATCGCAATTAATCACAATAGATTCCGTGCTTTCAATCATTGCAGGCTTGGAAACTAATTCAAATCATCCTATAGCAAAATCATTAGTACTTGCGGCAAAAGAAAAACATCTTACTGCCAAACCAATGACAAATTTCACAGATTATTCATCAAAAGGAATTTCTGGAACAAGTGATATAAACAATACAGAATATTTTTTTGGTAATAATAAATTAGTTTCAGAAGTTTTAAATGTTGAAAAAGACTCTGATTCTTTATATTTATTTACTAATACACAACTTCTTGCAGCTATAACACTTACAGACACAGAAGCAAATGGTGTAAAAACTCTTTTAGACTTTTTACAGAAAAAAAATATTCATATTGTTATGCTTACCGGAGATAATAAAGATACAGCACAGCGAATTGGCAAAAGACTTGGTATTCAAGATATCAGAAGTGAGTTAATGCCTAGTCAAAAATATAAAATAATTAAAGAGCTAAAGGCTGCTGGCAAAAAGGTTATTTTTGTAGGAGATGGGGTAAATGATGCTCCATCGATTTCTGAAAGTGATATCGGAATTTCTCCTTATGGAAGTACCGATGTTGCTACAGATAATTCTGATGTTTATTTACTTAATAAAAATTTATCAACAGTAAAACGCGCTTATAAGATTTCAACATACACGGCTAAGATTATTAAACTTAATTTAGTTTGGGCTCTTTCCTATAATATTATTGGAATATTCTTAGCAAGTGGAATATTTAGCTTTGCAGGAATTCTATTACAACCATGGATGAGTGCATTGATAATGGCTGTTTCTTCTATTTGTGTTGTACTTACTTCTTTATCTGTAAAATTTAAGTTTAGAAAAACAAAATAAAATTGAATAACTATTGTTAAATCTTGACTAATACCAAGATTTAACAATATAGTTTTATTACTAAGGATAAAATGAATTTAAACGAAGAAAACAGAACAAAATGTTGCTCATTTTTTAAAGTATTAGGAGATCCTACCAGATTTAAAATTATAGAAACTTTATATGATGGGGAAAAATGTGTCTCAGAAATCTGTGCTGCATTACAAATGACCCCTTCCGCTGTTTCTCACCAACTTACAACTTTAAAAAAAGTAAAAGTAGTAAAATCCCGCCGTGAGGGCAAAAATATTTACTACTCTTTTGATGATGAGCATGTTGTAGGTGTTATAAATTTAGCCTTAGAACACTCTGCCCATAGTCATATTTTGCTTGATTAAGTATTAAATAGCATCCAAGCCAAGCTGTGCATCTGCCATTATATCTTCGATATTTTCTATTCCACAACTAAAACGAACCATACCACCATCAATTCCACAAGCAACAAGTTGCTCATCTGTAAGTTGACGATGAGTAGCACTTGCAGGATGTAAAACACAGGTTCTAATATCTGCTACATGCACTTCATCTCGAGCTAGTTTAAGTGCATCCATAAACCGAACAGCTGCATCTCGACCACCTTTAATGCTAATTGAAACAACACCACTTGTACCATTGGGTAAGTATTTTTGTGCAAGAGTATAGTTAGAATCACCCTCTAGGCCAGGATATGAAACAGAGGCAATTTTATCACTTTTCTTAAAGAATTTTGCCATTGCTAAAGCATTTTCACAATAACGAGGCATACGGACAGCCAGTGTTTCGAGTCCCAAATTTAATAAAAAAGCAGAGTGAGCTGAAGGATAGCAGCCAAAATCACGCATTAATTGCATACGAGCTTTTATAATATATGCAGCTTTTCCAAAAGATTCGGTATACACAACTCCATGATAGCTTTCATCTGGAGTAGTAAAATCTGTAAATTTATCAGAAGAAGTCCAGTCAAAATTACCTGAATCTACGATAACTCCACCACCTTGAACAGCATGTCCATCCATATATTTGGTTGTAGAATGAACAATAATATCAGCTCCCCATTCAAAAGGACGACACAAAAAAGGAGTTGCAAAAGTATTATCAATAATAAGGGGAACATTATGAGCATGTGCAATTTTTGCAAATTTTTCGATATCACATACTTTTAATGCAGGATTAGCAATTGTTTCGCCAAACATTGCTTTTGTATTTGGTTTAAAAGCCTTTGATATTTCTTCTGCACTGGCTTCTTCGTCAACCCAAATGCATTCAATACCTAATTTTTTGAGCGTTACCGCAAAAAGGTTAACCGTTCCCCCATAAATAGTACCTGTCGAAACAAAACTATCACCTGCAGAACAGACGTTTAATATAGATAAAAGAGAAGCTGCTTGCCCACTCGACGTAAGCATAGCCCCTACACCGCCTTCAAGAGCAGCTATTTTTTTTTCTACCGCATCACAAGTAGGATTTGCAAAACGAGAATACATACATTCTGTTGGCATATCAAAAAGCTCTGCAACATGGTCGCAAGAATCGAACACATACGTTGTGCTCTGAACTATAGGCATTACTCCAGGATCACCATTTTTAGGTGTATAACCAGCATGTAAACATTTACTTTCAATTTTCATGACAACATCCTTTGTGCAAACAAACCCCACCAATGCAAATGAATTTAGCAAGGAATGCACTTTAGTATGATTTTAATAATTTTAGCTATTATACAAGAAAAATACCAGCCTGTTAATATACATTTATTATGATATAGTATTTTATACATATTATATTTTCTTTTTTTTCTGGAGACTTTCATGAAAACAACAATATCGCCAAATTTTAAACTTATTATTAACCAATATTTTTTTGCCATTTTAGGAAGTATAATTTATGCCGCTTCCTTTAATATATTTATTCTTCCATTACATGGCTATAGTGGTGGTTTTTTAGGTGTTGCACAAGTAATTATGGCTATTATCAGAAAGTTTACAGGATTTGAAACAAATATTTTAGGAATTTTAATACTTCTAATTAATATCCCACTTCTTGTTATAACATATAAATCACTCAATCGGCGCTTTATTACCAAAACTATTATATGTATAGCTATTCAAACCCTTATTTTTAACTTTGTGCCAGTTCCCTCAATGTCACTTATAAACGAACCGTTAACAGAAGTTTTAATGGGAGGTATTGTTTGTGGCTTTGGGTGTGGTTTAGTTTTACGAGCAGGAAGTTCTGGAGGGGGTACTGATATTCTTGGTATGTACATGGTACAAAAAAATCCTAATTACACAGTAGGTCAAATCGGTTTAATTCTTAATGCTTTTGTTTTTGCATTTTGTTTTATATTTTATGATTTTGAAACAACCATTTATTCTGTCATTTTTTCGACATTATCGATATTTGTAATGGATAAAGTTCACTATCAAAATCGAAAAACAAATGTTTTAATAGTTTCAAAGTCAGATAAAATACCTACATTTATTATTCATACATTAGGAAGAGGAACCACTCAGTGGCTTGGTAAAGGATCTTATACCGGAACAGAGACAAATATATATATGACAGTTGCCTCAAAATATCAGTTACCGGCCCTTAAACGCGGGGTCAAACAAATTGACCCCCAATCCTTTGTCATTGTGACAAACGACATTAGCGTTCAAGGATATTACAAAAATGAGTTTATCTAACACCATACTATTTAAGGCCACCAGTTTTGCCACTTGGAACAAAGGGCAACATAACTATAGCTCTTTCGGATAAGGAATCCCGAGCATCTTGAGTAAGAGAAAGCACATTATAATCTGAACTTTTACGCAAAAACCCCTCTTCTATTAAAAGTTGGACAATTTGAAACCAATCATCTTTACTATACTCTTTTCCAATTCCCCAAGTACTTAATTTGTTATGTTTATTTTCTATAATTCGTTTTTGACGACTACCAAGCAATACATCAATAACATATCCCGCTCCATAGCGCTCATTTGTTCTAATAATGCATGACAAAAGCTTTTGTACAGGAATGGTCACATCTACATTAACACTTTTACCCCCCATACAAATATCACAACTACGACATCCACTTTGTTTACTATCTTTTGTCGTTTCTGATTCGTAAGATTCATATTTCTCACCAAAATGAGCAAGTAAAACTTTTCGACGACATCCCTTACTTTCGCAATATTCAATCATGCCTCGAAGTTGTTCTTTTGCAGAATCATATTCAACTCCAGATTTTTCGTCGATAAAAAAATTTATTTTTCTAGTGTCTGCATATGTATAAAGCAACAAAGCATGAGCTGGTTTACCATCACGCCCTGCCCGACCTATTTCTTGGTAATATTGTTCTAAACTTTTTGGCAAATCATAATGCAATACAAAACGTACATCACTTTTATTAATCCCCATTCCAAAAGCAACGGTGGCAACAATAATATCCACTTTACCGCATATAAATTTTTGTTGATTTTTTTCGCGTTTCTCACTCGACAAACCAGCATGATAGGGCAATACAAAAAAATGTTTACGCTTTAAATATGCCGAAAGTTCATCGACTTGTTTGCGTGAAAAACAATATATAATGCCACTCTCATTCATATGTTCTTCTAAAAACTGTTCAACCTGAAGATTAGCTCCACCTTCTTTTTTACGCCATTTAGGAGTTACTTCTAAAAAAATATTAGGCCGATTAAAAGATCCGACAAATTCGGTACAATTTTTTAAGCCAAGTGAATCTTTTATATCTTTTCTAACTTTTGGAGTTGCTGTAGCTGTAAGAGCAAGACAAACAGCTTTAGGAAATAAATTTCGAATAGTTGAAAGAGAATTATAATCAGGTCGAAAATCATGCCCCCATTCAGAAATACAATGTGCTTCATCGATTGCCAAACAAGAAACTTCAATTCCCGCCAAAAGATCCTGCATTCGTCCTGTAGATAACGTTTCTGGAGCACAAAACAAAAGTTTTACAACTCCACTTCGAACAAGATCCATATTAACACAATAGGTATCCCAATCAAGTGCAGAATTAAGTAATAAGGCTTCTATTCCCGCATTATGAAGAGAATCTACTTGATCCTGCATTAATGCAATTAGAGGAGAAACAACAATCGTGAGCCCTTTAAACATAAGAGCTGGCAACTGATAACACAATGATTTTCCACCACCTGTAGGAAGAACAGCAAGCGTATCTGTTCCTGACAATACCGAAGAAATAATATCAGATTGACCAGGACGAAAGGTGTCATGATTAAAACGCTCTTTGAGGATTCGATGCATATCAGTATTAATTTTACTCAACTTTGTACCTTTTTATATTAGCATTTAATTATACTAATCAATGTATTCTTTTATACTACAGAAAACGTACCACACTTAGTGATATTGTTCCATAAAAATTATAAAAAATGTAGTATATATTATATAGTATATTAAACAAAAACGGTGAGTGAAAAACTTACAATCCAAAATAAAGAGGAAAAGTTATGAAAAAACATTATGATGCTATTATTATTGGAAAAGGCCCAGCAGGTATTAGTGCCTCTCTATATCTTGTACGAGCAAAAAAAGATGTACTGGTTATAGGAAAAGATTTTGGATCATTAGAAAAAGCACACAGTATTGATAATTACTATGGTTTGGAGAAACCTCTCTCAGGCATCGAACTAGCTAAACAAGGCGTTGAACAAGCAAAAAAACTTGGAGTTACTGTCCTTACAGCCGAAGTAACCGCAACAGAAATGCTATATCCTCCTCATCCAAAAACAAACGCGAATTTCACAGTAAAAGTAGCAAAAAGGACATCGGAGAATGAGGCATCAACAGAAGAAATAGAATTTACTTCTTCATTAATTCTTATTGCCACAGGAAAAGAAAGAACAGGCTTAAAGATTCCTGGATTTGAAGAATATAAAGGACACGGTATTAGTTTTTGTGCAACCTGTGATGGTTTCTTTTATAAAGGTAAAACTCTAGCTGTTATTGGCAATGGAGCTTTTGCTGCAAACGAGCTTAATTATTTATACAATCTTACAAAAGACATTACCTTATACACCAACGGAAAACAACTAGAAGAAGGCGTAAAAGAAATGTTGCCTCCCGATGTACCGGTTAATACAGACAACATTCATTCAATAAATGGAACAGCCCCCGCCTCGGAAGGTGGCATAGTTTGCAGTATTGCAACAGCCCCAGATGCAAAAAACGGAGTCGAATTTGCATGCAGAAATCGTCCTGTACAAGGGATTTTTATAGCACTCGGAACTGCAGGAGCCGCTTCTTTTGCTGCACATCTAGGACTTCAAACAGGAGAAGGACCTAATAGCTCATCTCTTGTTGTCAAACACGATTTTAAAACTAATATTCCAGGAATATACGCTGCAGGTGACTCAACAGGTGGCTTTTTACAGGTTTCTAAAGCTGTAAGTGATGGAGCTATAGCAGGTAGCGCAATGGTAAGAGAACTTAATAAAATAAAAGCACAGAAAAAGAACTAATATTTTTAAAGTGTATATTCACTAAACTTTAAAGTTACACAAGTTCCCCCAGAACTCGAAAGAGGTGATTCTACATCTATTTGAGCATTCATAACACTTATAAGAGCCTTTGCAATTGCTAGCCCTAATCCACTTCCGGAAGTGCCACTCTTTACTGTTTTTACATTTCGAGTGTGTGCTGCATCTTCACGATAAAAACGCTCAAATATATGAGGTAATGCCTCCGAAGAAACACCACAACCGTCATCAGTTACGCGCAATCCAATAGGGAAATTTGCATTTGTTATCTCATTATTATTACCAATAGACTCTAATGAAATAATACTTAAGATAATATGTGCAGGTTCTTTAGAATAACGAACACTATTTGTTAACAAAATAGTAAGTACTTCATGAAGCATATTCTCATCAGCAACAACAGATATGTTATTTAATTCTTTGGGTACATCTATCTCAATATGAACCTCAGGAGCAAAAACTTGAACCTCATTAGCCAACCGCTCAAAAAGTGGACGAACCGCAATCGAGCTCATTTTGACCGAAATCTGGCCATTTTCTACATGAGAAAGTTCTAATAAATTTTCAATAATACTTTGCATATTTTTACTTTCTGCAGTAATTGTTTTAATCGATTTTGATAGTTGCTCTGGATCATCCTTTCCCCAACGCCTAAGCATATTTGCATGTCCTGAAATAACTGCTAATGGGGTTTTTAACTCATGTGAAACATCACTGGTAAACTGCCGTTCACGCTTAAAATCTGCGTCTAAGCGTTCAAAAAGTTCATTAAATGTTTTTGCTAATATATCAAATTCATCTCCGCTTTGGTTCCGTGGTAAATGAGCATCCAAATTTTCGCTCCCTATTTTCTGAGCCATAAGAGTCATATCACTTACTGGTTTTAATAAACGGCGTACAAAATACAAGGCAAGTAAAAAAGACAAAATAAGTAACGGAATAGCAGCAATTAAAAAAATTAATGGCATAGTATTTATCATTCTTTTCGAAGTATCTCGATCTACATCAATAGAAACTTGAACAAAAACATTATTAAAATCAAATTGTGTAGGTTTTGTTAAAAAAAGTATATTAGGGCGATTATTATAAATCTTATTTGAAAAACCTCTATCCGTGTTATTTCGTCCGCCCTCATTTATTTCAGCACCGAGAGGATCTGGGATTTCGTTCTTTTTAGGCAATTCAACAGCCTCATTTACAGAAGTAACAAAATACAATAAAGCAAGTCGTCCATCAATAAAGTAATCTTCATCCGTATATTTTAAAATTTTTCCATCTGTATCTGCAAAAACTGGTAAAAACTGATTATTCGAACTCAAAACCGTAACCTCAGAATCTTTCTGAGAAAAAACGGTATAAGAAAGATAATAAGGAATATTTAAATTATTCTCAAAACGGACATTATCATTTTCACTAACACTCCATTCCATAGCTATTTTGTTTGCAAAAAACTGAATTTCATTGTTTTGTTGATGCACAACAGTTTGTCGCATTAAAATGGTTGCAGAAGCTGAAAATAGCATAACAACAGCAGCTATACTTAAAGCAAATATTGCTGCTATTTTTATCGCAACAGAAGGGTATAATTTCATTATAAAACATCCTTTATTATATATCCCGATCCTCGAACTGTTGTTATAAACTCCTCTCCCACAAAATCATCAATTTTACTACGCAAATAACGAACATATACGTCAACAGAATTTTCTTCAATATAGTGATTGGTTCCCCAAACTTCAGAAATAATTTTATCTCTAGTTAAAACAGTATTTTTATGTTCTAGTAATAATTTCAAAACTAAAAACTCCGTCTTTGACAACGATATTATGTCTCCATTTATTTCAACTTCCATACTTGCAGTATTCAATGAAAGCCCCCTTACAGTCAAAGAAGGTTTCATCCGCCTTAAAATAGTACGAATACGAGCAAGTAATTCTTCTATTTCAAACGGTTTTGTCAAATAATCATCGGCCCCAGAATCCAAACCAGACACTTTATCATATGTTTCGCTTCTTGCCGTTAACATAATAACAGGAACTGTAGAAACCTTTCTTATCCTTCGTAAAACCTCAAAACCATTTAATTCTGGTAGCATTACATCGAGTAAAATTAGATCGACAGGGTTCCCGTTTTTTGTAGCTTCTGAAAATTTTTCTATCCCTTGACGGCCTGTATTAGCAACCTGTACTGAAAACTCTTCATGTTCGAGTTCTACTTGTAAAAAACTGCATATACCCTCATCATCTTCGATTACTAATATTTGTACCACGTCCCGTCCTCCTTAAATATGTATAGTTGATTAATCTCGATATTTTTAATTTCTTCATTTATAAGTGGCTCATTTTTTAGTGATCTTACATTTCTTAAACCTATTGAAAACTCATTACTTTCAATGATTTTTCTCGCCATTTCCGAATTTAAAAATATACGAAACATAGTTCCTTTTTTATTGTATTGAATTTTATCTGACTGTAATAAGGGAATATCATTAATTGTAAAATTTTTTTTAAGTAAATAAGGATTTACAATTCCTCCTATAAATTTCCCACTTACATATACTGAATTTTCTTTTTGCGTAATAATCAAAGATTGCAATTTAAAACTATGCATCTTTGGAATTTTGCCTTGAATTATATTTCTAGAACGACTTATATTTTGAGTTCTAGACGGAATCCACGCAAATCTAGTTAGAAGTGTACTTTTCTGAGAATTACGGTTTATTATATTTATGCTCACTAAAACTAAAGATATTGCTAGTAAAAAAGTTGCAATCCAAAGAAATTTTTTTTTCATATCTAAAATATAAAGTATATTATGATTTTTAACTATTAAAACAATATTAAAAATTTTTAATCTTGTTCTAAAATCTTTCTAATGATTTGGAACAGATAAGAAGAGTATACTTGCATTATCAATTAGAACTTCATAAAAACCAATCTAATTGATAAAGAGGTGTTTATGAACAAATTACTACTAAAAAAAAGTACAGCTATTTCGGCAATTATTCTAATTCTTGGAACAACAAGTGCTTTTGCCGGAGAAAAAAAGTTTTCCGATCCTAATCCAAAAGGGGTTCCTTCCGCTAAAGGAAGATTTGCACATGTTAATGTAATGGGAATTGTAACATCTATTTCAGATGATTCCCTTACTCTTGAAAATGCAGATGGTGATATAATTTCCGTAAGTATAAATCCATTAACAAAGATAGTTTTAGCTCCCACAGAAGAAGAAAAAGAAATATTGCGTAAAGAAAGAATTGAAGCCCACAAAAAAGGGGTTCCTGATTTTTCTAAACCAAGAAAAGCAGACCTCATAGAGGAACATCTAATATCTTTAAGTGACGTTAAAATTGACCAATGGATTACAGTTGAAGCTTTTGATACAGGAACAATAACTTTAGAAGCATCACGCATTTGTGTATATGGAGAATAAATAAGGCTTAAAATCTTACACATATAATACTTATTTATTACATGTGTGAATGCATAAAAAAGACTGTTTCAAATACACTATAATGTGTTTTGGAACAGTCTTTTTTTCAAAGAACTCTTATCCATTTTTTTGCATAAATGATTCCATTGTTTTTTTATATAAATCGGGGACTGTTACAAAACTCAAAGCATGCACAGCCTGAGTTGTAAGCATTTCTTTTGGCGCTTTGCAAAATGAATAATTTTTAAGGGACATTTCATAGGGAACATAAGCATCGTTAACTCCATGAACAAACAAAATTGGTAATTTATTCTTAGAAAAAGCTTTTTTAGTCGAAGCATCCTTCATTCCAAACCCACAAAATAGTTTAGTCATAATATTTGCAACTGGCAACATTGTCCATGTGATAATATGATAATCTCGAAAAACAGAAAGTTTAATCATTTCACGAGGACGAGTATATCCACAATCTGCAATAACGCCTTTTACATTTTTTGGTAAATCAAACCCAGTTGTATACATGACAGTAGCACTTCCCATAGAGATTCCCATCAACCAAATAGGCGTAAGTTCACTTTGTGTAGCCAAACTGTTTAACCATTTAATCCAATCGTGACAATCATAGCGTTCCCGAACTCCAAAGGTTAAAAAATTTCCCTCACTTAATCCATGTGCCCGTTGATCAGGTAATAAAACAGAATACCCTTGATTATGAAAAAACTCATAGATGCATGCAAAATCTCGTAAACCAGAACTATGATAACCATGCATCATTAAAATTGTACCTTTCGCATTTTCTACAGGTAGATAATATGCATGTAATTTTAAGCCATCAAAAGAAGTAATCGATACTTTCTTTGGATTTTGGGCTAAAAACCAATCAGCACTCTCTTTCATTTTTTGGGCATATAAAGAACGAGGGCCTTCTGTAGTTAAAATTGGATGAGATTTTTTTTTTCGTATTAATGCAATATTAATGAAAGCAAAAGCAGTAATAACAGAATATAAAATAATAAGTATAAGTAGAATAAGCAAAATCTTAAATATCATGTTCTATTACCTTAATACTATTAGGAGAAGTCTCTTTGTATTTATTGACCAGCTGTATTGCATTAGCATAATCGTCTTTAAGAATATAAAACTTTATACTAGTAACAATTCCTCCATACACTGCGTTAAATCTTTCAAATTCAGAATAATACGGTATATTTTCAGATTGAAACAAGTTTTTTAATATTATTATATTTTGCAAAGCACTGGATCCACTAATATCTAAAAAATGAATTTTCTCATGCCCATTAGAGACTTTTTTAAAAAATAAATCCTGCATAGGATCATCAAGTGTATTTTCTGAAGGAATTTCTTCTTTGTTTTTATCTTTTTTTAACCGAAAAATGCGAAATATAATCGCAATTACAAAAAAAATAGCCAGAAGTATTCCAAGTTGAGTTGTACTCATTTTAAGTTCTCCTTTAACTTCTATTCTAAAATTAGATCACAAAATTCAGCATCAACTACACTTATTAAATCATTTGGATTTAATTTAATCTGAATACCTCGACGACCACCACTAATAAAAATAGCATCATAATTGGAAGCACTGTTATCTATAAAAGTACGATACAATTTACGCATCCCAATAGGCGAACACCCTCCTCTAATATACCCTGTAATACATTGTAAGTTTTCAGGTTTTACAGATTCAAGAGTTTTTACCCCAGCAACAGAACGAGCTTTTTTTAAATTAATCTTATGTAAAGCATTTTGACAAAATACTAAAATTTCATTAGTATCGGCTTTCATAACAATTGTTTTAAAAACTTGTCCTGGATTTACCCCAACCTTTCCTGCAACTCTTTCTGCAGCTCCAAGCTCTAATTTGTGTTCAATATTATCATCATATTCAATAACTTCATATATAATATTAAGTTTATCTAAAATTCGCATAGCATTTGTCTTTTTTATACTCATATTCTAAGTATAGAACAGACATAAAAAATTAGCAAACTATACTAGTAAATAATTTATTAAACAATAACTCATCCTCTATTTAAAAACAATAAAGCTCACTAATGTGAGCTTATTACGTTTAAATAAAAAATAAGGTTCGGAGAAAGCACAGCTTTCTCTGGAGTTGGTAGCAATCAAAGATTGCTATCGACGTTTTGCTTCGCAAAAGTCGCCACAGGGTAGCAGGTAGCAATCAAAGATTGCTATCGACATTTTACTGCGTAAAAGTCGCCGCAGGGGGGCTTATAGGAAGTTGGTAGCAATCGGAGATTGCTATCGACATTTTGCTTCGCAAAAGTCGCCACAAGGTAGCAGGTAGCAATCGGAGATTGCTATCGACATTTTACTGCGTAAAAGTCGCCGCAGGCAGATATAGGAAAAAAGGTTTGCAACTTGGCGCTCAGGCTACGCCTTCACTATCGAGTTTTCTTGAACGATACGTTTCCATTGATAGATATGTTTAAAACTCGCGTAGAAAATCTTAACTCATCTCCTATTTAAACGTAA
>MLPZ01000006.1 GCA_001885315.1 Treponema sp. CETP13 | reverse complement strand
GCAATTCAAAACTGCTATCATGACAACTAAAATTAGAATCCTCTTTTTCATCTATTTTTTCCTCCTTGTTATAATCTACATTGTTGCAAAGGCTTTATATCAAAGATTGCATAATGATCTTCAGAACTATCACACCCCGGATTTATCAATTCCCCTGTATTTTTTATTAACATATAATGAATAATGTCTTTTGATTTATCTCCCTTTTTATAACACTCTGCTATACCATAATCATATTTATTATCATCACTTGTAAACTCATCTACACTTAAAACAACCTGCTTCCAATTATCGTTTGGATTATAAACATAATTTGTATAAGTATCTTCGCCCATAGATTCTGCTAATTCTTTAGAAAAATCTGCGAAATCACTTACATATCCATCTTGTTGTACACTATCACCTTTAACTTCTTCCATTACAGAACTTATTTCTTTATCTGAAATTCCTTCATCTACATAGCTATTGATAATTGAAGTTGCCAAACACATAGTATTATCTTCATAACCATAAATTTCTTCTATATTTTTTTGTTTGTAATATTCACTATCATCACTAAAAAAAACCGTATCACCATTTCCAGTTGTAGAAGGTGTATCATTCCCTGCCCCTCCACTAGTTAGGGTAGGATAATACGCTGTTCCTCCATCGACACCACTACTTAGGGTATTATACGAGGTAGAACTTACAGGAGTTTTTGTACTCACTGGGAAAGAGTAACTACTATCACCTCCATAATGTTTTGTCCTATTGTAACTTCCACTCGAACTTCCACTGTAACCCCTGCTCGAACTACTACTCGAGTATCCTCCATTGACAGCAATTAACTCGTCTGTATCGAGTTCCAAAAAATCATTTAGCAACATCTTCATAATGTGCCCCCTTAAAATTTTCGGATAAATATATTTTACTACTACTTATCCGTTATTATCCAGTTCAGGTTTTAAAAAAGTTTCATTTTTCCATGTCACAGAATTTCCGGTATTTTTTACAATTCTCCATTCTGAGTTTAACGAACCTTGCAATTCAACCCAGTCTCTTTTTTGTTCAATAAGAAAGGTCTGCCATGATAATTTATTTTCTGTATTTACAAGAACAGCTATGCTTTTAGATGCAACTCTAAAAAGTTCTTTTAATGCTAGTTTAGGATTCAAAACAGTTTCAAAGATGCCCGCAACATACACATTCGTAAATTCATTATCCGCATAAGGAAGACATTCTGGTCTAATAATTATACTATCTTCATTTTTATTAACAACAGAGACTATGGTTGCTTTTGTAAAGGTACTTTCATGCGTCAGACATTCAGTAGTAAGGATTAGTGATGTATTTATAGTTTTTAAATCAATATTAGATTTTAGGAAACGTATATTTTTTTTCTTTTGTGTTATTTTTTCTTTTATGGGAGAAGCTCCATAAGTTTGAATTACCTTTGTCATAGTTGAAGCATAGGCCGTATCTAAATTTTTTTTACGTCTAGCAATAATCTGTTTATATACAAATAAATGAGCATTTACAGAACGTTCCCAAGTCCAAACTTTTACAGTTTGCCTTCCTGCTTGGATAATATTTTTATACATACTGAAATTTTGTACTACTTTGGCTATTTTTTTAGCAATTCCTCTTGCATCACTCGGGATAGAAATACAATTCTTGCCATCGATTGCGTATTCATCCATTCCAACTCCCTTGCTTGGCATAAGAAGGCATCCTGAGGCCATTGCTTCTAATCCCACTAATCCAAAAGGCTCGTATTTACTAGGCATTACAACTATATCCGATTCCGCATACGCTTTATATAATTCATCGCCTTCAATAAAACCAATATTCTTTATGAGAGAAATATCTTCTGATTGTGATATTGCACCTTTACCATATAACGAGATTTCAATGTTATATTTTTTTATAAATTCATAACCAAGTAAATTAATTGCATGTAAAAAATCTAAAAAACCTTTCTGCATATTTTCAAAACGACCAAAATAGGTAATTTTCATTTTGTTCTGTACTTTATTTGCATAGAAAGACTCTTTGTTAAAGCCTAAAGGAAGAACTATAGGAGAGATTTTACTAGATACCATTTTTTGGGCACGATTAGCAGCAAATTGAGAATATACAATTACAGCAGCACTATTAAGAAGAGCACATCGCTCTATTTTATGTTCAACAAAATATTCATCATCAAGGGATTGCAAAGATAACATATCAGTAAACAATAAGTGTGACGAATAAACAACATTCTTATCAAATCTAAAGGGTAAAAAAGTTTGTCTATCATTACAATGGATTATATCTGGAGCAAATTTGGCTAACAACGGTTCTAATTGAGTTCTTATACTTGCGGCATTTTCAAGAGCACATGCTTCTGTTTGAACCGCCATATACTTAAAATGAGGGAAAATTACATAATCAACATAAGCATCGGGTTTTAAATTGTCGTTTCGATTAATACTAATCAAAACAACTTTTACTTCGCAGTATTCTTTTAATTTACTAACGTATTCTCGAGAAAAAACACCTAATCCTCCCATAATATGAGAAGGATGTTCTGAAGTCACAAAAAGTACTTTCATTTCACCGTCTCCCTATTTTATTTAATTTGGTTTTTAGCCCATTTGTAAAACCAAAGAGTATCTTTTATGTTATCAAGAATGCATTTTGCACTAAAATATTCACTTTCTGCCTCAAGAACATCTATTTTAGTACAATCTCCTTGTAAGTAGCTTGTTTGCATGTCATTGTAAAATTGGAATCGATCATCCCTCATTTTCTCTGCATTTAATAACTGTTCAGTACAAATTTTTATAGAATAATCATAAAACAATAAGCTTTGCTTTTTTTCTTCTTGTATATTTTTTTGTTTAATCTCATAAACCCTATTATTTTCTTTATATTCTTTTTTTAATTCTTTGTTTTTTCCTGAAAAGAGGTTCGAAATATCAGCAGAAAGTGTTAATGACCAAGAAAAAGAATCTATTTTTTTTAATTCATCAAAAAGACTTAAAAAAGCAACAGGTTCTGTGTTTTTAGAGATAGTGCCACCAAAACTTATTGTACAAGCATTATTTTGTTTTTCTTCAACATAGTATGCTTGTAAATCTTTTTTTTGTAATTCTAACAGTTTATCTTGAGGATTAAAATTAAATAGTACAGTTGTTTCTGAGGGTAATTCAGATGCAAAATCAAGATCTTTTACATTAGAACAATACAAATTAAGATTTTTTAGTGCTCCATTTTTTGAGTCATAATAATCATTAAGACTTTCTATATATTGCCAACGAATATTTTCTTGATCCCAAACACTCGATATTTCGACAATTCCCTTTCGATAACTTTGTGTTAAAGAATCAATTATCTCATCATACAAGGCTATATATTTTCTATTAATCTGTATTAATCTTTCATACTTGCGAACTTGTAATTAGGAATCAGTTATAGAAAATATAATTGATTTCTTTGTTTGGTTACAATTCTGAATATTTTCTTGAACACTATATTCAAGTCTTGCTTCGTACGGATTCTTCGGATAGTTTTGTAACCAATAAGGACATATCCCTTGTGATATATTTATCGAGAATGATGGCGTTTGACTATATCCCACATTCTCTGGAGTTCCTCCCTCGAAAAAATTTAAAAAATTTCTGTCAATTGCATAATTTAACGATGTAGATAGCACAAAACTACCAGGAAAAGGTTTTGAAAATACTATTCTGTTCACTGCAGAAACTGGATACCATGTAAGGGGATCATAAAGAGAATTAAAACTAGAATTTATAGAACTTGAAACAGTAGGCTCGTATGCGTTATTTTTTTGTTTTAATTTAAATTCTGCTTTTTGAATATCTATTTTTGCAATTTTAAGATCTGGACTATTCAAATCTGCTTTAGCCCATAATGTTTCGAGTACAGTGTTTGCAAAACAAAAATGATTAATTATAAAAAAAACTAGTATAAAACATATATTCAATCTTATCATTTGATACATACAAAGTTCCTCTGTTTAATTACTTTCCCTTATTATTTTAATAAAGAAAATCCATTTTTTTTAAAATAAAGTATAGTATTGTGTTATTCTCCAAAATAATGCGGTCTCTAGTTTCTAAACCCGCCCTTATGGGGAAAGAGACATTTTGTCTATTTTTAAATTCTATTCTATCTATGTCAGCATAGACACAATAATAATACCCATACTTCTCACTCGTACGTATGTCAGGATCAATTGCAGTTATTTTTCCAGCTGCACCCTGATATTCAAAAAAAGGAAAAGCTGTAAGGGTATGTTTTACTTTTAGATTTTTCTTTATCTTTCCAATATCCTTTGGCGGGATTCTCATCTCTACTCGAAAACTTTTTAAATCATTTGGAACAATATTTAAGACATTTTTTCCTTCTTCAAGATAATCTCCAACATTTAAAGAAGATATTTCTTGCACATATCCATCTATAGGAGCATGAATTGTAAGATATTCATATTGACTGTCTAGTTTTGCTTTATTCTGAGTAATTTTTTTTAATCCCAAAGTTAAATTACTTTTTTCATTAAATAAATCTGATATAAATGAAGCTTTAAAACTTTCCAGTTCAGTGCAAGCCAATTTGTATTCTATTTCTTTAGATGAAATACTTTGACTATTTATTAAAGAAACAGGTTTTTCTTTTTCTTCTTCATACCAAAGTTTTGCCATCTGCTTTTTTACAACCAAAGATTCTTGTTTTTTCAAATAACTTTCAAAGCGCATATAAGATACAAAATCATTTTTATCGACGAGATTTTCATTTTTATTGTAGCTGTCAATAAGCTGTTTGATTCCATTCAATTTAACAATATAATCAGTTTTTTCAGAAACTAAGTTTTTATTCTGAGCACAATAAATTGAAGGATCCATTTTATATAATAAGTCACCTTTAGAAACTTTTTCTCCAGGTTGGTAATCTAATTCTATAATTTTACCCGATATAACATTTTTTACAGTTGATACATTTTCTTTTGTTCTTACAATTCCATTTATTTTTATAACATCATCAATTCTTCCAAATACAATAATTCCTATTGTCAAAAGACAAAGCAAACAAATTGAATAAAATAGGATTGTTATTTCGTTAGGTATTGATAACATAAAAAATTCTTTAGAAAGATACATACTATTCTGATGATGTAGAACAATAACTTTTTTCATTTTGAGCCCTCCATAATTCGTAATATTTGCCTTTTTTGTTTAGTAGTTTTTCATGTGATCCTGATTCCATTAATTTTCCCTTTTCAAAAACAAAAATATTTTCACATGAACAAATACTAGAAAGCCTATGTGCTACCATAATAATTGTCCTATTTTTTATTTTATTAAAAACTGTATCCATTATTGCATGTTCAGAAATACTGTCTAAACTTGCTGTTGCCTCATCTAAGATTAACAATGATGGATCGCGCATAAGGATCCGTGCAAGAGCAATACGTTGGCGCTCTCCTCCAGACAAAGTAGTGCCTTGTTCTCCTACATTAGTATTAAATTTATCTGGAAGATTCATAATAAAATCATATGCTTGAGCATCATGTGCAGCTTTTATTATTTTTTCTTTTGTCGCTACGGGTGAACCCCAGGCGATATTTTCAGAAATCGTACCACTAAACAAAAGGCTTTCTTGAGGTACATACCCGATATTTTCACGATATGAATCTGTCTTATACTCAGTAATATCAGTATTATGTATTAATATATTGCCTTCATCACAAGGATAAAAACGCATAAGTAATTTTAGTAAAGTCGTTTTTCCAGAACCAGACATCCCAACAAAAGCTACTCTCTGTCCTTTAGAAATAGTAAAAGAGACATCGTGTATTGCTTTGCCTCTAGTTCCGTACGAAAAAGAAACATCTTTAAATTGGATATCTCCATTTAAAGTATCTACAGTCCTTTTATTTTCTTCATCTTTTGTTTCTTCTTCTAAATCGATAATATCCGAAAGACGCTCAGCAGAAACTAAAACTTCTTGCCAATAAGACTGCATTGTTAACAATCTACTTAAAGGGCTTAAAAAAAAGCCAGAAAGAGTCACAAATGAAATAAGTTGGCCAAGAGTCATGAAGCCACCAAAAATTAAATAACTGCCATACCAATACAAGGCTAAGGTTCCACAACCTGAAATTAACGTCTGTAACGATTTTTGGATATTGCCTAATTTTCCTAATGATAGGGTTTTTTCTGCAGTTTCAACGATGCGAACTTCAGCTCGTGAAAAAGCTTTTTTTTCTGTTGCTAATCCTTTTATAGTAGCAATTCCATTAACACTTTCATATAACGTAGCATTTTTCTCTGCTGCTAATACAGCTCTTTTTCGTATAAGTAATTTAAAAGGTTTTGTACATATCCAAACAACAAGAGCTGAAACAAACACAGGTATCATAGCAACTGGCAGTAACTTTGATCCCATTTTAAAAAGAAAATAGCCCCCTATAACTATCATAAAAGAATCAAGCACTACCGAAAGAGAGGTTGATGAAACAGCTCCTCTTATCGTTTCTGTGTCATCTAATCGGGATAATATTTCACCTGTTTTTCTGGATGTAAAGAAAGAAAGAGGCAAAAATAATAAATGGCAAAAAAAATCACATAAAAGAACAACATCTATCTTTTCACCAAGATAAAGAATAATCTGACTTCTACAAAAAGTAATAATTGTCTGAAAAATAATAACCATTAAATAACATAGAGAACATAAATTTAGAGTAGATTTAATTTCAGAATAGAGAACTTCGTCAATTAAAAATCTAAAATAAAAAGACATAAAAACGCCAAAAAATGAAAGTAATAGACTAGAAATTACTATTTTGCACACCATTTTTTTATGAGGTTTTAGAAGTGTAAAAAATCGAAAAAACATACCTCTTTTGTCCGATCCTTTTTCAAAAGAGGTATTAGGATATAAGAGGAAAAATACTCCACTCCATTTTTCAAAAAACGTTTTTTTACTAATTTTGTACAAACCTAAAGCAGGGTCACTAACATATATTTTTTTGTTTTTTATTTTATACACTACTATATAGTGATCAGTGTTTCCGTGAAAATGAAAAATTGCTGGTAATGCTATTTCTGAAATTTTTTCCTTGTCGGTTGCCATAAGACATTTACAAGACATACCAAAACTATTAGCCCCTTTTACAATTCCTAACCCTGAAGTTCCTTTCTTATCGGTTCCAGCAACCGTTCGAATCTTTCGTAACGAAACAGTTTTACCATAATACTTAAAAATTATTGATAAACATGCTACACCACAATCTGTCTCATCATGTTGTAATACTTTTTGTATTTTCATATAAAACCTTATTCACTATACCTTTCTGTAGAATTTGATGTTCCAGGGGTATCACAACTGGTATTAACAACAAACCAATCAGAGGCGCTTACACTGTATGGTTGATTAATACCCTTAGAATATTGTTCAATGCAGGATGCAATGTTTTGTCTACAAAGGGTTCTGGTAAGAGTCAATCCATCTGAGATAGCCGCAATATCAGAAGAAAATCCCTCTTTCCATATATTCGCAGCATATGCTTCTTTTGCTGCAATAAGCATCGCATCTTTTGACCACCCTTCTTGATCTGATCTGCTAAACATAACAGCATCTAAAAGCTCCCCATTTTCACGATTCCGTAAAAGTAAAACATCATCTTTACCTATTCGAGCACTAGTATTATCAACCCATAAGTCACGAGCAGCAGAAGAATCTTTTGCCCCAGACAATAACAAATCGTCCCCTAATTCCGATATTGCGTTATCATCTAATGTTCGCAAATGTAAAACAATATACTCTCCTTTTTTTACTTCAATATTTGGGAAAATGTATGTCTTATCTTTTCCATCATAGCCACTTTCAAATTGCATTCCAGCAGTATTTCCATCCGAAAGAACAACAAATTCAACAAATTCGACCTTTGCCCCCGTCGTTGTTTTACTATAGTCTGTACGAATTTCGGAAAAAATAACTGCAGGAATTTCATTATTATATCCTGCAAAAGAGAGAGTAAAATCAAGTGTATTTCCATACTCGTCTTGTGCAACCCCAGCTAATAGGTATTTTGTTCCAACTACAGTTTTTTGACTAAACTGTATGGGTATACAAACGACATCATTGCTCAAATCAGTAGAAACTTCCTCATTTTCAGATGTTTCTTCTTTGTCTGTTATCGGTTCAGTAAAACTCGCAGTAATCGATGAACTTTCGGTTAAGTTAGTCCCTTCTGAAATTTCATATACCATAAGTTCTGGAAAACTTACTGAACGTGAAAAATATAAATTAAGTTTATCTGCCCTCTCCATTTTCCAAGAATCTATTTGCGGAGTTGTATAATCACCTGATAATAAAACCAACTGACTTGGACTAATATTACATGACTGAATAGAGGTAAAACACAAAACAACTCCAATCAAAAATAGCGAGACTGTAATTTTTGCAGTTAATATGACATGATTTCGAAAAAATGAAATTATATACATATATGCCTCCTAATTTTTAAAAATTAAAAAAAAGAATTTTAATGCTTTATACTTTAATTAGTTCTTTTACTAAGAGTTTTACGTATATTAATTGTAGAATTTTTTTTATATTTTATATAAAGTATTTTTATGAACTATAAACCAAAAAAAGTTGAATTATACCAAGACCTAACGTTTAGCAAAGATGAAAAGTGCTTTAAAAATGAATCCTTAACCATATACAAGAATACAGTTTCACCAAAAGATATGGATCCCAAAAAAGAGAACTATTTGGTATGTAAGGAGTTTAAAGGATGGGCAAATTGTAAACCATTTACAGGGACTGGTATTCCTACAGGAAAGCCAAAATTATTGGCTCCTACAGACTTTTTAATACCAAAAGGAGCTTACCTTTTTGTACAAGGTTTACAACCTAAAGAAGAATCAGAACAAAACCTAATATTTGCAGAAGCTGCAGAGGCTTTACATTTGGAAAGTTTGTGGCAAGAGATAAGACTAGATAATTGCGTATATATGAGAAAGCTAAAAGAGAATGGAAAAATACTCTTTCAGCTTTTTAGAAAAATTATTTGATTGAAATAGTTTCTGCCATATAACGAATATTTAGACCGTCTTTGGTCCTAATTGTTTTTTCAACTATAAAGACCAAATTATTATTACTTTTATCACACATGATTTTTTCTATTGCATATTTTATTACACCAGTGCGTTTTATATCTGGAGTTCCAGCAACATCTTTTTGTAATAGATTTTTATTTTCATCTTGTTTTTCTATAGATATAAAAAATGAAGATTTAGAAGTCTCTGTTTTATCACTAAACCACGGAACAAGTTTTATATGATAATAAATTTGTTTGCTTGCATTAGAGCGCTCAAAATCCTGAAAAATAATTTCATCTGTTATGGCATTAGAATCTGATCGTATATATAAAGTATCGGCTAAACTAACTGGTTCTGGTTTATATTGCAAAATGTAATCTTTATTTTTGTTATATAGAGTATTGTAAACACTTATGCCACTTTTCCCAATAGTCTTTGCAGACGGTTTTATGCTAAAAACTCCATCTTTTACAAATGTGTTTGATTTTACATCTATAGTATAAATATCAGCATAAGCTTGGTATTGCGTATCTGTACTTCCATACTGACCAAACATATAGGTAGCTCCATCAGAAGAAAATCCTAAATCAACAAAAGCCGCAGCATCTCCTGCATATAAAAACGTACAAAAACATAGAATCCCAAAAACTAAGGCAAATCGCTTTGACATAAATATCACCTTTTCCTATTAATAAAAAATTTAAACACTTCATAATATACATCGGAATTAATGGAACAAGGCTTTACACAAATTTCTCTTATCAGTATGCTTTAGATAATGACTCTGCGAACAAGAAACAAAATAACAAGAATTTTCACTTTTTTTACAGCAATTATGTCTGTTTTTTTTATTCTATTTCTAATATTTCATGCATTTCAACAAGATTCTACTTATAGAAGTTTTAGTCTATTTCAATTTCAAGATTGGAAAGATTTTTTATTTACCCAAAATACAACAGCCGCAATTTTCTCTATTTTATTATTAATGATTTACGCCCCTATTACAGGTCTTTTTATTCTTTCAAATTTTGAAAAAACACATTCTTCTGAAATCTTATACTATAATGTTTTTCTTCTTGGATGTTTTTTGGAATCTTCACGAATACTTATTCCTCTTTTCGTTTCTTGGAATGAGCTTTCCGTTTTAATTGAATACAGTGCTCGAATAACTTTTTTTGGAGAAATGCTTTCTATTTTCTGCTTATTAGGAATAGGGGTTAGTGCTATGAGTTCTGAAGTTCAGGATTCCGGTAGAAATATTTTGCTTTTTTTAATTGCATCTGTTTTTTTTGCAACACTTGTTCCAATAAATACAACCGTAATAACACAAGCACTTCGAGTGACAACAGGATTTTCTATAATAATTCAAATGATTAGAATTTTCTTTATTTGTACAAGTACTATTAGCTATATAGTAACAGGAATAAAAACAAACTCAAAAGAATTATTCTATCTTGCTATAGATTTTCTCATTATGGGAATTAGTTATTCTTTATTACTATACACAAGTTCATTTTTCTTATGTTTTTTAAGTGCCTTATTAATGAGTATCTTTACTGCTCATTTTATTAAAAACCTACATACGTATTACATGTGGAAATAAATCTGAGCAATCAAAGCTATAATAATAGGAATCACAACATTATCATAATCTCTCATAGGGATTAATTCTATTATTGCACCACACAAACCAATCGTAAGAGAAAAAACTAATCTTTGTGAAGCTACAAAACAGGATATGAAAGTTGCACAAAAACAAGCTAAACTTCCAGCTACTGTTTTACCATTTGTATGTGGAATTTCAGTATGCCCAATCAGTTTGCCAATGAGACTTGCAAACCCATCTCCAAACGCTAGAGCCCAAATACCAATTTTAGCAGGTAAAGGTTCAAAAAACAAAGCTGTTATTAGAACTCCCACACTAAGAGTAACCGGTCCTAAAACAAAGTATTTGGCATTTCCGTTTCTAGCTGCATGTTCAGTAATACAAGACACTAATGGGATTTTATGTCCATGATACCTTAATGACTCACTAACAATATATCCAACAAGGGCACATGAAAGTAAACCTAGAATAAGACTTTTACTATACAAAGATAATAATATAGGAATAAATGCTGTACAAATATGAATACTTTTTCTAAATAACTCTGTTTGTATAATTTCTTTTCGTGTTTGCATCTACTGTACCATTTTTTGTTTTAATACAGGTTCGTCTGCAAGAACAAAAGGTATTTCTGTATAAATTGCTGGTTTATATTCACTATTTGTCATATTCATATATTTACTATTTTGGATAGCCAAATTACCTGTATCCAAACGTATCATTGTTTCCTGATTACGAGTCAAGGCATCCCAAGCTCGAGCAGATTCAGAAAACTGAATCATCGCTTTCGCACGTAAAGAACTATCTCCATTTCGTTCTGCAAGTCTACTTTGCACTACTGCCAAATTATTAGATGCTTTCATATATTCACTAACCAATTCAGCTTGATCACTATTAACTTGAGGTAATAAAACTTCTTCTAAAGCCATTTTTTTATCTAATATTTCAATTAATTGTTCATAATACCCACTAGAAGCATAATCATCATCACGAAGAGCAAGAACATTTCCCATTGCCATTAGTAAATTTCTATCATCATGTTCTGTTTCAGAGGTTTTGATAAAAGAACCTAATGCTTCTTTGTAGTTTTTATTTAAATATTGAATATATCCTATTTTGTATCTAATTGAAGGAATATCATATGAATTAGTAATTGCATTTTTATAATTAGCTAATGCGACCGAATAATTTCCTGATATAAAATAGTCTATATCTGCTAAATCACTATATAACTTTCCAATATCTTCATTTGGTTCAAGTTGGTTTGCGGTGTGTTCATTTTCATACATAGAAATACCACTATCATACATTTGTTCTGCCGATAAATATTCTTCTTTTTTTGTATAGATTTCTCCCACCCGACGATAGGTATCAATGTTCTTTAGAATACGAGAAAAACTTCGTTTTTCTTTTTTCTCAAACATTGTTAATGCATTTTGAAAAGAAGTAAGAGCAGAATCCATCTTAAAATCATGTTCAAAATAGATTCCTAAATTATAATGAGCTTCTGGTATTGTAGGATCTGCTTTTATTGCAGACTCCAACAATGAACGAATTCCTGTAATATACTCACGCAAATATTCATCTGCCGGAGAAAGATATCCAAATAATTTAGAAAGAAGATAACCTCCTAAATCTACCATATCATTAGGTTCAAGAGGGATTTTTTTTCTTTTTGTAAAAAAATCTTTTAGTGGTAAAACCTCTCGTAAATTATCAGTCCGAATAAAATATCTTAACATTCGAGATAAATATAAATCAGTTTGCCCATACTCATCTATTAAGCTTGCATATTGCAAACGGGCTTCTTCATAATGCTGACTTTTTTCAGTGGCATCAGCAGAAAAATCTCCCCATTCAAGATTTATATCACCAAGTAATAAGCGTGCATCGGAATCATTTATATGATAATCGAGGACATAATTACGTACAATGTAATCAGCCTTTTCATAATTCTGAAGCTTATCTAATTCCATCCGAGCATACTCAAGACCTGCTTCTTTGTTGTAATTAAAGCGTCGCAATAATCTTTCATATATATCTGCAGAACGAACATACTGTTTTGAATTAGAATACGCTTGTGCATACTTAAAAAACCATCTCCGTTTTGGTTTTATAGAAACGGCCTCATTAAATTTAAGTATTGATTGTTCATATTCAGCATTTTCTATAAGCGTATACCCTTGATTATAAATGACTTCTGAACGAATTGGTTTATATATAAATTTATTTCCTAGTAAGAATAAAATAATACACAATCCGGTAATCGCAAAACCAGCAATAGCTCCTGGAATAATTCTATTCTTTAATTGATATTCTAATGACTTTTTATACTCATTATATTCTTCTACTGTTCTATGCTCATAGTTTAAGGGAACTGGAATTGAAATATTAAGTATTTTTTCCATAAAGGAGGCAAGGTGACGTGCGGTATCTTTTTTTATAACCTTGTCAACGACATCCATTATAATTTCATCTTTAAACTCATCACTAATAATGAGTTTTTCTATTTCTAACCGTAAGTTTAAAGGATAATTATTTAAATTTTTCTTAAAAAGTTTATACTCATTTTCTGTTATAGTATTAGGTAAAAGTTCTTGCCCATTATTATCAACTGTTTTTCTTTTATGAGAAGACGAAGCAAATTCCTCATCCGAAAATCCAGGTATAATAAAATCATCTTCTTCAGAAGGTTCAAATCCATCATTAAAAGAATCAGTATCTTCTGACTTTTCTGGTTCATCTTTAAAATCTAAATCGGAAAGATTAAAATCTCCACTTAACGGAGGTACGGGAACATCCAAGTTCTCATTTTTTTCTGCTGTATCAATCGCAACATCGCTTATATCTGGCAATGTATCTAAGGAAATATTACTTTTTGTATCAGGAGCTTCACCTTCATTAAAAGATGTCTTTAACGTTGAATTTAAGCTCAGTTCACCTTCATCAGCGTTTTTCTCTGGTGCAGTATCTTTTGCTAGATTTGACTCTTCTGCTGTTAATGACAGATCATCATCGCTTGAAAGTAATTCATCTAATTCACTATTTAAATCGGTATCTGAATTGTTACCATCATTTGCAGAATAACTTGTATCCTCCTCAGCGACAGGAGGCAAATCTTCTAATCCTTCTGCGTTTATCTCTTGAGGAGGTATAAGAAAATCGTCAGCTTCTGGAGAAACGCTTTCCAGATCTTTTATCCCATCTTGAGAATCTAAATCGGAAGTTTTTTTTTCGTTTACTTGTGTAGAATCTTTTTCTGGCAGGCCAAATTCAAAATCTAAAGAATCATTGTCTATAGGAATGTTTTTGGGGAAAGCCACCTTTGGCACTATTTCATCATTTTCTTTACGAAGATTTGGCTCGTCACCAAGAGATGTTATTAATTGATCAAATTTCTTTAGCTGTTCTATGCCAGGCATTTATATTATTTTACTCCACAAGCTTTGTTTATTACAAGCACTGTTTTAATTTCGGTTGTTTTTTAAGTAGTCTTTACATTTTCTGCTTTTTATAAGTATATCACAAAAGTTATTTAATATTTTATTATTCATGCCGATACAATACAAAGATGATTATGAAAAAATTACATTTATTTACGTTTATTAGTTTCTTATTAATTCCTTTTTATTCTTTAGCTGCAAATTCTTCTGATTTTCAAGTTGATGCACCAAAAGAAATTATTAATAATTATATTTCGGATATAAAAACTCTTAGTAGCCCTCGTATTGTAGATGATTACATTATATTTACAGCAGCAAAAGAATCGCGGTTTACCGGAATTGCTTTTGATTTTGAAAATTTTACTATAATACATCCTTTTTATAGATCAGAACTGCACGATGATGAAGGAGTATTTAACAATTCAATCTTATTTTATATTGCTATGATACCTCCTGATATCGACAAAATCTCATATCGCTTAATTATAGACGGGCTTTGGACAATCGATCCCATCAATCCTAATAGATATTTTAATCCAGTTATGCAAGTTGAGCTTTCAACAATAACTATTCCTTATAAAGACGACAATTATACAAAAACAACAAAACCAGATAAAGTTCATTTTGTATACAGAGGAACTACGGGACAAAAAATACGGCTAGGAGGATCTTTTACAAATTGGGATTCATGGATTTATCAGATGAATGAAGTAGCCCCTGGCGTATATGAACTTGATATTCCATTACCAGCTGGTACTTGGTACTACAATTTCTATTCGGGTTCATTAGCAATGATAGATAAGAATAATCCTAACAGAGCTTATACCACTGACGGCAGAACCGCCAGTGTTATAACTGTTAATTAATTTTATTTGTTAAGAATAAATTCAACTCTGCGATTTTTCCACCAGTTATCTTTATCAGAACGAGCTGCTACTGGAACTCTACCACCCATTCCTTTTGTAGATAATCGCGACTCACTAATACCATATTCTACCAATACCTTTTTAACATAATCAGCTCTAGCTTCAGAGAGAGGAACAAGAGCCTTACCATATTGTATAGAATCTTGTGTTTCCTCGGCTTCTGTACCAGAAATATTATTTGCATGGCCTTCGATGGTTACATCGTATCCTTTAAACTTACTTAATATCTCTGCAATTCGTTTTAGAACTCTTTGGTTATTATCTATTACAGATTGATCAAGTCCATTGGAAACTTCACTTTTACTTTTGAAGTCTGCATTGTCTGCACGGAAGATTATAGAAGGAACTTGCATCTTAAGCACATCTCCAACACGAATAACTAAAACATCAACTTTTATTTCACCTTCTACGACAGATGTCATACCTAAAGTATCCGTTACTGTAAATTCATATGGATAGTTCATAGCCGACTGTACTAATTCGCCATTATTACCACGCCCGTCCCAAATCATTCTTGTTGTAATCGTAGATTTTCCCGATGTACTCCAAAACTCATTATTATTATTTGGATCTCTAATTACAAATGACCATGACGAAAATGGCACTTCACTAGAACCAGAAAGTGCTAAATACATCTCATCATCTATACCATCATTATCGGGACTAAAATATTCAGGTTTTGCATAAACGGTTAATTGAGGTGGAGTAACCCAGCTAATAAATGAAGAAGTAACAGCTTTTACAACATCTCCCTTTACATAATTTATTTCTAAACTACCAATGAAAGAGCCATCCACAATTTTATCATCATCATTAAGACCATCCCATTTAATCGAAGATGGAACGTTCTCACTATCACTCTGATCCCAACTTCGAACAGATATTCCGGTTTTATCTAAAATGTTAAATGACCAATTAGCTACACCATCAGGCACACTAGTCATAATACTAAATTCTTGGACATCACTATTTCCATCGCCATTAGGGCTAAATGCATCTAAACTAGAAGTCAAATATGCCTTTACTGAACGATTATCAATTTGTATTTTATCTAGCTTTGCGCTTGCTGCATTTCCAGCCTTATCTGTAGCATTAATTTGAAATGAGTATGTACCATCTGGAACAATGTTTCCATTTTCGTCTGTACCATCCCAATTAAAACTTTTCGCAGTACCAGTCCAAGTATAATCACGTACACTTACATTTTTAGAATTTGTAATAGAGGCTATCCATAAATCTTCATTGCTTGTAGAAATGTCTATAGGCAAATCATCTTTGTTAGTATCAGCATTCGGTGAGAAAATTGTATACTCTGTAGAGATTTTAACCTCAGGATACGTAGAATCAAGATAAAAAGCTCTAGTATTTATGGTTGCTTCGCTTCCATTCTTAGACAATGTATATAAGTTTGCAACGTATTGACCATCAGAACATCTAGTTCCATCATCAGCCATTCCGTTCCATGCAATAGATTTTGGTAAACTTCGCTTTGCCGTAAATTTTCGAACAACCTTTCCTGTATTGTCTAAAATTGACAAAGTATATTCTGAAATACCGGTATCAGTCTTTATAATTGGTGTAAACACTAATTCATCTTTTATACCATCAGCATTTGGACTAAAAGAGTCTGGACTTACAGAAAGAATTACTTCTGTTGTCCCTGTATTCAATTCAAAACTCTTTGTTTTGGCAATTCCTTGATTTCCAGCTGCATCTGTAGCAGAAAGTTCATATATATAATGTCCATCAACTATATCACCATTAGCAGTTGAACCATCCCAAATAATTTCTGAATCCGGAATTTCACCAAATGTAAATGTTTTTACAATTAATCCCTCTTCAGTTTTGATTGTACCTGTCCAAGCTTTTTCTTTGGAACCTTCCTGATAAATTGTAAGAAAATCCTTATTTCCATCTCCATCAGGACTAAAAATATTCATATCGGTACGAACAGAAGCTTCAGGTTTTGTTGTATCTACAGTAATATTACGTGAAATAGAAGCTGATTGACCATTGTTAAAGGTTGTATCAAAAACAATCTTATAATCATTATCAGTTAACACATTTAAATCATCAGTTGTACCATCATATTCAATAGTAGAAGGAGGTTCAGTTGTTCCCTTCCAAGTCTTGACAGTTTTTTTATTGAAATCTTGTATAGAAATTTCCCACTTAATAAGACCGGAAGAAGAAGACATACTAGGAATAATTGAAATAAGCTGTTGTCCTTCTCCTGTTTTAGGACTGAAAGGGCTTCCTTCAACTAATAAATTAACAGATCGAGGAATTGCATCAAAAATAATATTGTCAACTTCAGCAAGAGGACTTACATTTCCAGCTCTGTCGGTTGCAGTAATCGAATACGAATAGACCCCCTCTGGCACCGCAATACCAAGATCATTTTTCCCATCCCATTCTATTGATTCGGGAGTTCCATCTGACCAGGTCCAAGATTTTACAGCTTTGCCAGAAACATCTTTTATTGTCGCAGTCCATAAATCTTCTTCTGAACCACTTTGATTAAATTTTATAGTAGGTTTATTACCAGCTCCAAATATTTTTGAAGATTCTTCTGGCTGAATAAGTTTTATCTCCGGCTCTGTATTATCGACATAAACTTCTAGAGGTTCTGTTGATCCTACATTATTATTATCATCTTCAGCTGTTAAATAGTAATAGTACAAGCCATCGCTAGCCGTTTCTCCACTATCTAAAATTCCATTCCAAATAACCTTTTCAGGTACATCAACTCCCGTCTTTGGAGTTAGAAGCTGTTTCCAAAAATATTTAAACGTCATTTTTTCGGGACGTGTCTCTTTATTTCCAATAGTTCGAACAACTTCTTTTTTTTCATTTTCTATAATAAATGTCCATTCTTTTACATAGCGTTTATCAGAGATAGTAACCGGAATAATCAACTCATCTTGAACACCATCATTATTTGGAGAAATATAGACACGATTCTTTTGTGCAAAAACAGCACTAACAATAAACAATGTAAGTACAAATATTACAATTTTTTTTATTATATGTTTCATTTATTATTCTTCCTCCCACAGCGTAATTTCTGGCGCAGCAGTATCTGGCAAACCAAGATACATGGAAACTCCACTAGAAAAAACTTGAGTATCATTTGTTAATTCTCTATATGCTACAGTTGGAACGATTTCGCTTTCGCTCCATCCATGTTCTGCAAGATAAGAATCATCTTTACTAGCTATTCCAAATTTCATGCTAACAGATACCGATGGCAAGTAACTTGCAACATCATGCAATGTTTCTCTTAAATTAAATTCCCAACCCCCATTAACATACAAAAAATCTGCAATCTCAACTTGCAATCCGCTATCAAAGATTACATTTTGAAATGTAGGGAAAGATACATCTGCAGATAGTCCCATTTTTACCTTATTTACATTAAGAACAGTTGCAGCAACTCCTGTTCGAGGAGTAAACATTGAAGGAATACCTGTTGTTGAATCATCTGCATCAACATAACCTGTTGTTTCAGGGTTATATGATTTTCCTATTCCTGTTAAAGAACCACCCCATCGAACATCACTTAAAAACGGGATCTTGTTAAGTGATCCAAAATTATATAAAAATCCTAAATCAAAACCTAAAGACCAGTCACTTCCAAAACCACCATAAAGTCCAGCTCCTACAAAAAGATTATCTGTTATATCTTTCGAATAAGCACCTCGAAGAGTACAAGAGTTGCCTAAATAAACTGAATCTAAAGGAATATAAGCCCATTGTACGCTCGAAGTAAATACTCCATATTGGGTTGGAATACTAGCCCCTGCATATACTGATTGGCCATACGAATCTTCATCATTTGAATTAATAAGTGCAGTATAGGCTATATTTCCAACCATGCGTTGTTCTGTAGCTAGAAGTGATGGATTTATAACAATTTGTGCAGTATTTTCATTCCATAATCCACCCCCAGCAACAGAAGAAGCACTTGCTAAAGATACTGGTGTAGATAACTCATACAAAACCTCCCCACTTGCGGGTGGATTATAAGCAAATAAAAAAGTACAAAATGTACTTATCACAAGAAGTGAAATATTCTTTTTTGTCATGATGTGATGACCTCCAAATTAAAGTGCAGATTTTTCTGCTCACATGATTAAAATTATACATCAGGAAGATAATTATATCTAGAAGAATACAAAAAACCAATATATAACCTAATCAATCAAAAAATATCCATTGACTACAATTTTAAATAGTCATAAAATAACGGCATGAAAATGCTATCCTTTAAAGGTGGAATCACACCACCAGAGCGAAAAGAGCTAAGCAATAAAATGCCTATTGAAGCTGTTTTTCCTTCAAATAATACTGTCAGCATCCCTGTAACTCAGGGAGGAGCCCCTAACAAACCTCTCGTAAAAGTCGGGGATATAGTGGTACGCGGTCAGAAAATTGCTGAATCTGATGCTTTTATATCAGCACCAGTTCACGCTTCTGTATCGGGTAAAATAAAAAAAATCGAAAATAGACTTACAGCAACTAACACAGATGATTTATGCATTATCATTGAAGCTGATGGATCAGATAAAACTGATTTCATGCTTAAGATGGATCCATTTACTGTATCTAAAAAAGATGCAATACAACGCATAAAAGATGCTGGAATTGTTGGTATGGGAGGAGCTGCGTTCCCAACCCATGTAAAACTTTCTATTCCTGCAGGTAAAAAAATTGATTTTGTATTAGTTAATGCTGCAGAATGTGAACCATACTTGACTATTGATGAGCGAAACTTACAAGAGAACACAGATGCTGTCATCGATGGACTATCAATAGCAATGCATCTTGTTGATGCAGAAGCTGGTTCTGTTGTGCTAGAAGAAAACAAAGCTTATCTAATTCCCACTATAGAGGATGCAATTAAAAAAGCAGGCTTCACAGAAAAGATGGGAATTGTACTTGTTAAAACAAAATACCCACAAGGTAGTGAAAAAAACATAATTTCAGCTGCTACCGGTAGAGAAATCCCAGCAAAAGGACTCCCTGCCGATGCTGGATGCGTTGTACAAAATGTCGGAACTCTAATTGCAATTTCAGAAGCTTTTAGAGAAGGCAAACCCCTTATCGATAGACCATTAACCATTTCTGGTGAAGCTGTCAAACAATCTAAAAACCTTATAGTTCCTGTTGGAACTGTTATTGGTGATTTAATTCCGGAAGTAATTGAACTGAATGACAATGTTACAAAAATACTTTCTGGTGGTCCTATGATGGGCTTTAGTGTTATTAATGCTAATTTTCCTGTAGCAAAAAATACATCAGGTGTTCTTTTTATGCGCAAGGAAGAACTTTGTCTTGAAGAAGAAACACCTTGTATTAACTGTGGAAAATGCGTAGAAGTATGTTCCTGTAGACTTTATCCTGTCTTAATAGCAAACTCATTAAAAGCAGGTGATATGAAAGCAGCTGTTAAATACGGTCTTATGGACTGTGTTGATTGTGGTACCTGTCAATATGCGTGTCCTGCAAACATAAAACTCGTACAGCGAATACGTACGGGAAAAACAGCTTTTCGAGCTGAATTAGCCGCTAATCAAGCAAAAAAAACTATAAAGGAAGGAAAATAATGGCACCGTCAGATAAAAATGAAATTTACATTTCTTCCAGCCCTCATTTTAAAAGTAAATCTTCAACACAAAAAATCATGCTGGCAGTTATTATCAGCATGTTACCAATTATAATTTCATCAATTGTAATTTTCGGTTTTGCAGCATTAGAAGTTGTTCTAACAAGCGTTATTTCTTGTGTTGTTTTTGAAGCAGCTTTTCAGAAAGTCACAAAACAGCCAATCCGAATAAATAATTTATCTGCTGTTGTTACAGGGCTCATGTTAGCCTGTGTCTTGCCAGCTGGAGCTCCTGTCTGGGAAACAATTCTAGGATCTCTTGTTTCTATTGTGGTTGCAAAAGAGTTCTTTGGTGGGCTAGGATCAAATGTTTTTAATCCAGCATTAACTGGACGTGCATTTATGTTTTTAAGTTTTCCAACTGCCATGGGGCTTTCTTGGTTAAAACCAGGAACAGATGTTTTAAGTGGAGCAACAATGCTTTCACAACTTAAAACTGGAACTACTGTTGTAGCTACAAAAAGCACCTATTTACAATTTTTTCTAGGAAACAGGGCAGGTTGTCTTGGTGAAACATCTATTGCATTTATCCTCTTAGCTTTTATTGTATTAACAGCTCTTAAAGTAATAGATTGGAGAGCTCCTGTTGCAATGGTTGCAACGGTTGCTTTAGGAACATGGATTGCAGGTGGAGATGTATTACTCGCCCTTCTTTCTGGTGGATTAATGTTTGGAGCTGTTTTTATGGCAACAGATTATGCAACAACACCTGTTACTAAATATGGACGTTTAATATTTGGTTTTGGAGCTGGTTTAATTACCTTCCTTATCAGACAGTTTGGTGGATTTCCAGAAGGGGTAATGTTTAGTATTCTTGTTATGAATGCAATTTCTCCATTTCTAAATAATCTTATGGGACGAAAATATGGTTACAAAAGAGATAATATAACACCAAGTAATGTAACTAAAAAGGGGGCTAAATAAATGAAAAGCACCCTAAAATTAGGTTTTACCCTTGCAGCTTTTGCTGCAATTTCGTGTACTGTTTTGGCTATTGTAAATAATTTTACAGCTCCTGTTATAGCCGAGCATGCTGCAGAAAAATCAAACGCAGGACTTTCGATAGTTTTTCCTGATGCTACTAAATTTACAACTGTAGATGATGTAACAAAAGGCAATACAGATGTTGAGAGTTTAAATAAATATCTTAAAGAGAATCTTAATAATATAGATGGCTTATATATTGCTTACAATGGAGATTCTGTTGTCGGAGCAGTAGCTCAAGTTGATGGACCTTCTTATGACCATGTTACACTTATGGTTGGTATCGATATGAAACGTACCATTACTGGAATGAAAATTCTAGAAACATCAGATTCTCCAGGTTATGGTCAAGAAGCACTCAAACCAGAATTTTATGAACAATTTACTGGCATTGACGCCTCGGAATCTTTAGTTGCAGGAGAAAGTTTTGATGCAATTAGTGGAGCAACTATTTCTTCTAATGCATATGCAGACTTAATTAACTTTGCAGTGTACATTGCAGGAGATTACCTTGCTAATAATTTCGGAGGAGCATCCGGATCAGCAGCACCTACTGGACCTGTAACATATGAAAAACCATTTTCTTTTGGTCAAGCACTGTTTGAAATATTCGATATTCAAAACAACGAGAACTTAAAAGTAGAATGGATTACTAATGATTTACCAGAAACAGTAAATAGCTTTACCACTGGACATGCCTTTAGTGTAGTAGATATGAATACAAACAAAATAATAGGAGCTATTGTAGCTATGACAGGAATGTCAAACAACCATGATGCTACTGTTATTGTTGGTGTTAATTTAAAACGAACTATTCTTGGAGCTAGAATCATGAAACTTGATGACGCCCCAGGCTTTGGCCTTGCTGCAAGAAATAAGAGTTTTTATTCTCAATTCAAGGGAAAATCTGTAGATACTTATTTTGGTCCAGGAGCCGGAATTACAGCCATTGAAAATGCAATGAAAACATCTGAATCGATTAGTCATCTTGTGCAAGCCGCTGGATGGGCTGCATCAGAATGGCTCGCAGAAAATGCAGAAGGTAAAAAAGCATCTCCAAATGCAGATCCATTTACTATAACAATTACAGAGGGATCTACATATACAGTTCCTGAAGCTATTTTTGATATTTATGATGTAGAAAATCACCCTGAATTGACAACAAAAGATATTGAAACGCTACCCACAGTAGAAGATGACAACTTAACAATTACAAAAGGAATACAAGTATTTGACAATGATACTCTAAAAGCTATTGCTTTTGAAATAAATGGCAAGCTCTATTCTCATGACGGATCTGTTCTTGTTTCGATAAATACAAATGGAATTATCGATGGTATTCGAATTACAAAAATAAACGATACTCCAATGCTTGGAAATAAAGCCCTTGGAAAATCATTCTGGAATCAATTCACGGGCAAACCTGCAAATGGTGAACTTTCTGTACCAGAAACTATAGACGCAATAAGCGGAGCAACAGTAACTTCAACAAGAATAACTGCCCTAGTTAATTTTGCTGCTAAGGCTTATAACAAGTACGTGGCAAATTAGGAGAATCAGAATGAATAAAAATTTTAAAATTTTTACTAACGGTCTAATAAAAGAAAATCCTTTATTAGTATTAATGATTGGATTATGTTCTTCCTTAGCCGTTACAACTAGTGTTTTTAATGGAATTGGTATGGGAATTGGTATGACATTTGTTATTGTGATGAGTGAAATCATCATTAGCCTCTTTCGTAAAATCATTCCAAATTCAATACGTATACCTGTATTTATTGTAGTTATAGCAACTTTTGTTACTATAGTAGATTTTGTACTCCAAGCATATTTCCCTGTACTTTCAGAAAGCATGGGAGTTTTTATACCTCTTATAGTAGTAAACTGTATTATAATGGGTCGCGTTGAAGCATTTGCTTCAAAAAACAATTTTGTACAATCAGCCCTAGATGCCTTAGGTATGGGACTTGGTTACACTTGGGTTCTCATAGTAATTTCTATAATTCGTGAATTTTTTGGGGCAGGAACTCTATTTGGGATTCAAATCCTTTCCGAAAAATATACTATCGGATTCTTTAAAAGTGCTCCTGGAGGTTTTTTTGTATTTGGAATTCTTATTGCAATAACTGTTGCAATAACTCGTTCTCATAATCAAAGATCAAAACAAAAAACAGTTAGTGCTAATAAAACTACAACAGAAGGAGCTAACTAATGTCTGACTTAATCAGTATTTTTCTAAAATCATGTTTCGTAGACAACGTAGTACTTATACAATTTCTAGCTTTATGTCCTTTTATTGGAATGACTGGAGATACAGGGAAAGCAACAGGCATGGGAATTGCAACATCATTTGTTATGGTGCTTGCAACAGCTGTTACTTACCCACTGTACTATTTCGTACTTGCTCCTTTAGGAGTAGAGTTTCTTAAAATATTACTATTTGTTTTAGTAATAGCATCATTGGTACAATTAGTAGAGTTTTATCTTAAAAAATCTGCACCAGCTCTATATAGTTCTATGGGTGTATATTTAGCACTTATTACAACAAACTGTGCAATTTTAGCTGTTACATTAAATACAATTTCTAAACAATATAATTTTGTCGAAGCTATATTTTACGCACTAGGAGCTGCTTGCGGTTTCTTACTCGCAATGGTCATCATGAGTGGAATTCGCAAAAAAATGGAAACAGCAGAAATTCCTGCATTTTTAAAAGGAACACCAATCCTCTTTATAGCAGCAGGTTTACTGTCAATGTCATTTGGTGGATTTGCAGGCCTAATTTAAGGAGATTAAAATGAAAACTATAATAACTACCCTAATAGTATCCTTCGCTCTTGCATTTATATTAGGTATTTTGCTTGGGATTTTTAAGAAAATTTTTTATATCCCTGTAGATGAAAAAATAGCTAAAATTCGCGAAGTACTCCCTGGTGCAAACTGTGGAGCGTGTGGATATCCTGGCTGTGATAGTTTTGCTGCTGCTGTTGCAGCTGGCGAAGCTCCTGCAAACGGGTGTTTATCAGGTGGTCCAAGTGTTGCTAAAAAAGTTGGAGAAGTGCTTGGTGTAAAAACAGATGCAGTAAAAAACGTTGCAGTACGCACTTGTCAAGGTGGTAATACTATAGCTAAAGATAAAGGTTCTTATATAGGAATTAAAAGCTGTTCGGCAGCAAAAACTTTAGGTATAAATGGAACTAAACTATGCAGTTTTGGCTGTATGGGATTTGGTGATTGTGTTGCAGCTTGTAATTTTGACGCTTTACATATGGGAAAAGAAGGCTTACCAATAGTAAACTACGATGCATGCACAGGATGTGGTATGTGTGTAACAGCATGTCCTCAAGGTATTATGACGTTAGTGCCTGCTGACAGAAAAGGCTCCATTGCTCTTTGCTCAAACCGCAACCCTGTAAAAAGTGCTGTGTTTAAACAGTGCAAATCAGCATGTATTAAATGTGGAAAATGCGAAAGAACATGTAAATACGATGCAATTCACGTAATAGACGGGATTCCACTTATTCAATATGATAAATGTACATCATGTAATGAATGCGTTGAAGCCTGCCCTACAAAAGTCTTAAAACTTGTAGAAAATATTGTACAAGTATCTATATAACTAATAAAATATAGAACATAAAAACCAACAAGTAGAATAAGCATTTTTTTATTCTGCTTGTTTGTTTTTTATCACTCCTTGACTTATTATCCCTTTTAAAAGAAAATATAATTATGGCTAAGTTAAACTTATTTGAAAGACTATTAGCATTTTTCATACCACATGATTCTGAAGCAGACAAAAAGCATATGCTCAAAGAAATTGCAAAACAATTAAATCATTCAAAATTTAAATTATATAAAACAAAGGGAGATTTTGCTCTTCCTAGTTTTGCACAATTTTTTTATGACATCTATAAAGTGATTGCTCCGGCTCAAAGTATTTTTTTAAATAACACAAATACAGATATGTTTCGAAATCTAATAATTCGAAGCCAACGTACTGAAAACCAACAAAATCTTTTAGATGATCTAAATGAAGAGAACATCTTAAAAATATCACGTACTGTAAACATCAAAAAAGTTATAGAATCAACAAATGAAAAACTTGCAATGTACATGGAAGAATTTACTCCAGAAAAAATCGAAAAGATTGATAATACTTACAATAAACTTATGATGTTTATAGATTTTTGTAATTTTGATTATTATTTTTTATTAAAGAAAAGTGATAGTAATATTCCTGAAAGAGATTTTAAATATCGCCCTAAATTTGAACCTATTCGAGGTGAATACATAACTGAAGATTTACAAAACTTTGTTGCTATAGCTTGGGCAATGCCTCTTGAAGAAAACTGGAGTGATGTTTTCAAATTCCTCAATGAATATAAAAACTTCAATGTTATTAATATTCAACAATGGAATAAAATTACGCATAAACTTTCACTCGTACAGAAGGAAAATGTTTTTGAACAAATAATACAATTAGCTTTAAAAGACCCTTCATACACAATCAAAACTATACCAACAAATGAACATATTGTAGAATCACAACTTGAAAAAATAAAAAAATCTATACATCAAATATTACATAAAATAGAATCTCAACAAAAAACAGAAAAATCAGCTATTCTAATAAAAGACGTTTTTGGTAATTCTGTTCCAGAGTTATTAAAAAACTACAATGAAAATTCAAATCTACCTTTTATTAAACACGGCTTAAATCGTTATACACATACTCAAGAATTAAATTTCTTAAAAGTATTTTTAATTGAATTTTGCAAAAAAGATATGCGTGAATTTTCAGATCTTGTATTAGTTCGAGGAGAATGGGCCTCAGCCTCTCTGGCAAACCCCATGTCAGAAGCGTACCATAGTCTTCTTAATATTTCAGATAGAATAACAGATTTTGATAAATCACTAGCAGAAGACAATGAAATAGGAACTAAGCTTAAAAATTACACTATCAGGGCTGATCGTGACCACGAAGCTCATAATATAGCAAATAATCTTATTTCAAGTGCTAATGATACAAGTTTCGAGTTGTTAAAATTATCTACACAATTTATTATTGAATATGGGAGAAACTTAAAATCTCTTATCGAAGATTATGATAAAAAACGATCGGAACTTATAGTCAACTGGAAAGAGCTTGAGAAATTCTCACAAGAACCTATTAAAGCTTATGGAATTGAAATATACAAAAAATTATATTCCTTTGTATCGTTATTAAAATTATTTTTACAGGATTAAAAAAAAACGCTAGTTTTTAATAACTAGCGTTTTTTTATTATTGAAAATATTAGTTAAAAGCCTTTACAACTTCACCATTAGGATATCGTTGTTCAATCCAATTACTAATTTCATCGCTTTGCAATGCTTTTACCAAAGCTTTAATTTTAGGACTATTTTTATTTTCTTCTTTTACAGCAATTATATTTACATACGGAGAATCAGAACCTTCAACATACAATCCATCTCTTGTAGCTACTAAACCAGCAGGAATTGCATAGTTACCATTTATGACTGCACCATCTACATCATCAAGCACACGTGGTAATGAAGCAGCTTCTATTTCGGTAAACTGTAGGTTTTTAGGATTATCTGAAATATCAAAAGGAGTTGCTGCTAATCCAGCATCTTCTTTCAAAGTAAGAAGTCCGGCTGACTGCAAAAGCAGTAGCGATCGACCCTCGTTTGTTGGATCATTTGGAATAGCTATAGAAGCCCCGTCAGAAAGATCATTTAACGAGTCTACTTTTTTTGAATATAAAGCAATTGGTTCAATATGAATACCCCCAGCACTTACCATATGATATCCTTTTTCTTCATTAAATGAATTCATATACGGAAGATGTTGAAAGAAATTTGCATCAATTTGTCCACTTTCTAACGCTTCATTAGGAGTTACGTAATCTGTAAATTCAACAATTTGCAAATCATATCCTTCATCAGCTAAATTATCTATTACAAGCTTAAGCATCTCAGCATGAGGTTCAGGAGTAGCTCCAACTTTAATAACGTTTGATTCTTCATCTTTTTTTGAACAACCAACAACTAATAAGCCAACACAAAGTAAGCTTGCACATAAAATACCTAATTTTTTCATTTTTGCCTCCACAAAATTTTCACTTTCAAGAATATATTCTATTAATTTTAACGTTTTATCAATAGTCTATCGGCTAATTTTGTTCCTATAACTTGAACAACTTCTACCATAACTAAAATAACAATAACAGAAACAATCATAATATCAATTCGAAAACGTTGGTACCCATACCTAATAGCCAAATCTCCAAGACCACCTCCACCGATGGCTCCAGCCATTGCCGAATATCCTATAAGATTTATTATCGTAAGAGTAATTCCAGCAATTAACGAAGGCATTGCTTCGGGCAATAAAACTTTCCAAATTATTTGACTGTTTGTTGAGCCCATGGCTCGCGCTGCTTGAACAACTCCAGGGTCAACTTCTTTTAATGATGTTTCAATAACACGCGCAACAAATGGAGCTGCGGCTATAGAAAGAGGCACAATAGTAGCAACTGTACCTATACTAGTTCCAATAATAATTCTAGATAAAGGGAAAAGTAAAATCATTAAAATAATAAAAGGAAAAGATCTCAAAACATTAACAATACGTGTTACAACTTGATATAGCATAGGTCGTGGTTTTATACCACTCAGAGGATCAGCAGTGCATAATAAGATACCTAACGGCAAGCCTAACACAACGGAAAATACTGTTGACCAAAAAACCATTATAAGCGTTTGCCATGTTGATACACCTACAAGCGAAAATAACTGATTCCAATCCATTATGCATTCTCCTTAGCTAGAGCTTCTTCAACAAGAACACCGTTTTCTTTTAAATATTCTATTGCCTTTGTACATTCCTGAGGAACCCCTGTAATATCAATAACCATTGTCCCTATATCATCTGTTGGCAAATGCTGAATACCACCAGCACGAATATTGTATTCAATATCAAATTTTTTTGCTAAATTACTCAAAACAGGCTCTCCAGTCTTCTCACCAATAAAGCGAAGAATGTAACGTCCTCCTTTATCTGACCAGCGAACAAGACCTTCTGTGTTTTCAGTCAAATGTGATAAAAATTCTTTTGTAACTGTTGTCTTAGGATGTGAAAATAAATCTTCTACAGAACCAACCTCTACAACTTTACCTTCATCAAGTACTGCAACTTGCTCGCAGGCATCTCGAACTACTTCCATCTGATGAGTTATCATGACAACAGTAAGATTCATTTTCTTTTGAATATTTTTAAGTAATTGTAGAATACTTCGTGTTGTTTGAGGATCCAAAGCACTTGTAGCTTCATCACAAAACAAAATTGAAGGATTATTTGCAAGAGCACGAGCTATTGCTATACGTTGTTTTTGTCCACCAGAAAGTGTACTGATTGGTGCATTTGCTCGATCTTTTAATCCAACAAGATCTAATAATTCAACAACTCGTTTTTCAATTTCCTCTTTCGGTTTTTTGCAAATTTCCAAAGGATATGCTACATTTTTAGCTGCAGTACGTGACGATAGTAAATTAAAATTTTGAAAAATCATTCCTATCTGTCGTCTTTGTAAGATAAGCTCATTATGAACAAGATTATCAACCCGTTTATTATCATAATAAACAAACCCTGAGTCTGGTTTTTCTAAAAGACTTATTAATCTAACTAAAGAAGATTTTCCTGCTCCACTTTGTCCTATAATACCATAAATAATGTTTTCTGGAATCGATAAACTAATATCATTTACCGCATGAACAGAAGAATTGTTTTGTGTTGTATAGGTTTTTTCGAGCTTTTCAAGCTTTATCTGCATTTAAGACTCCAAATCGTTATTTGTCATCAGGTTCAAGTCCAGAAACATAAAATTCTTGTGGAAATTTTACAGGCCGTCTTGTCTCTGCCGACACTATAGCCCAAAAAACATCAGCTTCTGCACAAACAGTTCCATCCTCTCTAATTACTCTTTGATGAAATTTACCAGAAACTTTACCAAACTTTTTAGGTTCACATTCAACAAACAATTTATCATCAAGAACAGCTGAAACTTTATAACTTATATCTATTCGTGTAATATACAAATAATACCCTGCAGCAATTAATCCTTTGTAATCGAAATTGATTGCATGTAAATATTCCATACGGCCATATTCAAGATAGTTTAAATAATTTGCATTATTTACATGGCTATATGAATCACATTCATATGTTCTTACTACTAATTCTGCTGAGTTTTTCATTTTTCTCTCTCTTTATACTATTTTGATTCTTCTTTTTTATCATCTTTTGCTGTTTCTACTTTTTTTGCAGCTTCTTTTGGCTCATCATCAGCCGTTGCATTTTTGTATTCTTTTTTTGCTTCACCAAGAGATTTTGCAAATTTGGGTATTGCGCTTGCTCCAAATAAAACTAAAATCACTAGAGCGATTACTACGATTTCTGTTGTTCCTATCATTTTATTACTCCTTATACTAATTTATATTTCATTGACACGTTATTCATCGTACCAATTGCTTGCACTAACTCCTTTGGATTCTTCGATACCATTTTCAGTTTCCAAAGAAGTGCTTTTCACTGTATCTTGTTCTTCTATAGAAACAGACGGCTTATTTTCTGTTTCAAGTTTTGTATCTGCTTTTGTTTGAACAGATATTTTTTCTACTTGCTGTTTTTTTACTCCCTTTTGAGTGCTATTTTTTGCATCAATTATATCCAGCTCATCAAGCTCAGATTGAATACCTTTTTCAATCTTGTTTAATTCCGTTCGAAAACGTATAACAGCATCTTTAATCATTTTATATACCTTTCTCATTTTTCTAAGAAAGTCCGGTAAATTTTCTGGTTTTACTGCAATTATCACCGCAAGTAAAACAACTCCAAGTTCAGGAAGACCAATATTAAACATAGACTATTCATCATCCTTTTGAATTTTTTTTATATTCACCTCATCCTTCTTATCATTATTTGTTTTAGCCTTAGATTCTTGTGTAGGATCAATTCCAAAATGAAAAATATATGCAACAAGAATAGAAACATAATATAACGAAATAAGAGGAAGTGCTACTGATATTTGTGAAAAAATATCGGGAGGTGTCAAAATAGCACAAACAAGAAAAATTCCCACTATTACATACCGAGATGCGTGTAGAAGTTGTTTTCTATCTAATATTTTTAATGCCATAAGAACACATAATATAACAGGAAATTGGAATACAAGAAGCATTATAAGAACAAACTTAAAAATAAAATAAACACTTTCCTTATAATTTAAAAGAACGCCTACATCTTCGGGTATAAATCCTGCCCCTGTTAAGAATTTCACTGCAAACGGTAAAATTACAACATAACCATAATAAAATCCAACAAATGCAAAAAGTGAACAAAATATTAAAGCAATCAATACAGTACTTCTTTCTCTTTTTGTCAAAGCAGGGAAGATAAAGCGTAATAGTGCATAAACTATTACAGGCAAAGCAATTATAACTCCTCCAAACAAAGAAATACCAATTTTTGTTGTAAAACCTTCAAGTAAATTAGTAATAAACAATGTGTCATTTAATGAGGATACATTTTCGGAAACTGTTCCATTCCCAGCAAGGGGTAACAAAGGTGTATACAAGAATACAATTACAGAATCAAAAAAATACAAAACAACAACGAAACCGACAACTATTGAAACTAAAGCCCACAAAATGCTTTTTCGTAAATCGCGAATATGCTCTAGTATACTCATTTCTTTTTCCATACGTTAGTATAATATATTAAATTATTACAAAAAAGAATAGTCTATAGAACAAAATCCTTTACAATAAAATAGAGATTCGATATAATAGATAAATAATTATATTATAGTATTTTGGAGGACATATGGTCAAAACTAATAAAGAGACAAATCTTCTTGAGAAATCAATTTCTCGACGTACATTTATTAAAGGTGCTGGTATTGCCACAGGTGCTGTCGTAGGTGGAATCGCACTTACAAGTGCTGCTGAACCTGTTGTAACTGAAGACCCCCTTCCTTATAAAACTCTGGACACTAAAGATGTACTAATACGAGGCCATGAGGGTTATTATGTCGGTGGATGTTGTTACGGAGCCTATTATGCAATTATGAGTGCACTCCGTGATTTAATTGGTGGACCATATGAAGACGTTCAATATCGAACAATGCGTTATGGTGGAGCAGGTATTGCTGGATGGGGAACCATTTGTGGTGCTGAAAATGGTGCATGTGCTGCCATTGCTACCGTTGTTCCTAACAAAGATATTTCAAAAGTATGTAATGAATTATTATACTGGTATTCAAACGCTCAACTTCCAACAGACGAAGCTAATAAAATAGGAGCAGCTGGAAATTATACACGAACAACAAAAGAGTATCCTGCTATTGATTTACCTCAATCAGTAGCTTCATCACCTTTATGCCATGCTTCAGTTGCAAACTGGTGTAAAGCTTCTGGTATTGCAGAAAATGATAAAAAACGACTTGAACGTTGTGCCCGTGTCACTGGTGATGCTGCTGCAAAAGCTGCAGAGCTTTTAAATGATTATTTTGCAGGAACTATAAAATATGTTGCTGCTTATAGCCCAATGCAAGAAAGTTGTTTCCGTTGTCACAGTGGTACTGTAGGTAAACCTAAAATGGATTGCTTAAGTTGCCATGACGGTCATATGGACTACTAAATTATAATTGCTTTTAAGTAAATCATAGAAACATTTCCATTTTATTTGGAAATGTTTCTTCTTTTAACTACCCTTTACGTTTTTCCCTAACATTCCTAAGGAAATAGTTGTTATATGCTTCATACTACAGAATCTTATATTAATACTATCTTTAATTTTTTTAGATCAGTAAAATTAGCAATTGCTCTAATACTCATTATTGCTTGTGTATGTATTATTGGTGGAATAATACCTCAAAATGGCGTTTATATTGATTATTTTGATAAATATGGAAAATCAGGAGCAGAATTTATAACACGTCATTCCTTAGATCATATTTTTACAAGCAAATGGCTCGTGCTTCCAGGAGTTCTTTTTTTATTTAATTTATTGCTTTGTACAATCACCCGTTTTACCACACAATTAAAAAAAACATCACATCGTCGTTTTGGTGTCGATATAATGCATACAGGTTTATTAATTCTCGGAATTGGGGCTATTGTTTCGATGACAACAAAAACGACAGAACTTATTCAACTTGAAGAAGGAAAATCAACACAATTAGCAAACGGACTTATTTTGCAAGTACATGAAGCTACCCAAGAATTATATTCAGATAATAGACCTTCTTTTTGGTCAGCAACATTTTCGTTATTACAAAAAAATTTAGAATCGAATTCAAATGAAATTCTTGCGGATCATGTAACAACAATGGTTAATCATCCATATACAAAAAATGGCTCAAAATATTATTTACAAGGATACAGTGAAACTCCTCAAATGGTCTTACAAAATATTTCTTCATCAGATACTATATGGGATTTATATCAAGGAGATCAAATAAACAATCAAGATACATCCATTGTATTTATGTTATATAACAAAGAGAATCAAACAGCCCACGTTCTTGTAAAAAACAACCAAACAAAAAATGTACTTCAAGTAAAAGCAGGAGATGAAATTTCTGGTTATCGAATAAAAGAATTTAAAACAGTCCATAGTTCCGTCATAAACATTGTAAAAGATAGAGGGTTTATCTTGGTTCTTTTAGGAGCAATATTTGCAGGAATTGGAGTATTAATCACATATTTTCAAAAGTTTACTGATGCATCAAAAGAACTTGATTAACTTAATTTATCATTACATCTGAACAAAAATAATCATCGTACATATATTTCTTTTTTTTAGGAGCACATAATGTTTTCACAAACCATGTTACTTGGATCATTTGGACTAACAATAGTCGCACTTGTCATACAAATTATCTTTTTATTAAAAAAGACCTCTAAACTCGACCCTATAACAAAATATTTAGTATTACTTACTGGTCTTCTTTTATTAACTAATATTTTATACAGAAGCATAGTAATCCATTCGATTGCTATTACAAATATGTATGAAACATTGGTTTTCTTTGCAGGATTCATAGCATGCATAACTTCTTGGTATGCATTTAATAAAAAAATGATTTCAAAAAAATATATTATTTTTGGAGGAACATTACTTACTACTCTATTAATAATGCTTAGTTCTTCCCCTCTTTGTCCTTCAGACATAAAACCACCTATTCCAGCATTACAATCAATCTGGTTAGTCCTACACGTTTCTTTTACAATTGTTGGAGAATCTTTTTTTGCAGTAGCCTTTGTAACGGCACTCATGCAATTGTGCACAAAAGATACAAATAAAATGAAAGAATATGATAGAATTACTTATACAACTGTAGCAATTGGGTACCCTATTTTTACAATTGGGGCTCTTATTTTTGGTATGATTTGGGCTGAACATGCATGGGGCAGTTGGTGGAGCTGGGATCCAAAAGAAACATGGGCTCTTATTACATGGCTTGTTTATACTCTGTATTTGCATTTAAGACTAGGAAGAAAACATACCAGCAAATTAATGCCAGCTCTTGTAGTTATAGGTTTTTTTGTAGCTATGTTTACTTTCTTTGGTGTAAATTATCTTATGAGTGGCTTACATAGTTACCGCTAATTTTTATGCAAAATAGAATCTACTAAATTCTTAAAATTACTATCTATTTTAACCTCATTTAATGGCAAGTTTTTATTGATAGTAAATAAACCTTCTTTTTCTTGGATAGTAGATTCTTGCCCTTTTATTATTTTCTCACCACTCTCAGTGTAATTAAACGTTAGCCCAAATTTTTCCATTTTTTGTAATGGATTTTCACCTGCAAAATTGATGGTAAAACTAAAAGGAAGCATATCAAATATTTTAACATCATCAACATCACTAACGTCTTCTGTAACAATGTTATTTGTATCTTGAATAAAAGAAACAGCATTATCTTGATCATTATCATCTAAATCTGAAAAGTCAGGGCTTTTAAAATTAAAATCTACTAAATAATCACTTGATATTTTCTCTGTACCTAAACTATAAAGAGTATCGTTTTGTTTACCTATACATGTCTCTTCCGAAAGAACTTCAGACAATTCTTGATCAGAAATTTTGTTATCCAAAAGAGAAGAATCAACAGCTTCGGCTTCACCGGCTTCCTCAAGTTCGCCAACTTCACCGGCTTCCTCAAGTTCACCAACTTCTTCTGCTTCCTCTAGCTCTTCGACTTCACCGACTTCTTCTACTTCTTCCAGTTCACCAACTTCACCAACCGCTTCGGCTTCTTCTAGCTCTCCGACTTCTTCGGCTTCTTCTAGTTCGCTAACTTCACCGACTTCTTCCAGTTCGCCAACTTCTTCTGCTTCCTCTAGCTCTTCGACTTCACCGGCTTCCTCAAGTTCGCTAGCTTCTTCGGCTTCCTCAAGTTCGCCAACTTCTTCTGCTTCCTCTAGTTCGCTAACTTCACCGACTTCTTCTACTTCTTCTAGTTCACCAACTTCACCAACCGCTTCGGCTTCTTCCAGTTCTTCAACTTCACCGGCTTCTTCGACTTCTTCAACTTCACCAACCGCTTCGGCTTCTTCTAGTTCGCTAGCTTCTTCGGCTTCCTCTAGCTCTCCGACTTCTTCTGCTTCTTCTAGCTCACCGGCTTCTTCGGCTTCTTCTAGTGTTTTTTTCGGTGATTCTGCAACTACTTGTGCTTTTTCTGGCATTTGAAGTTTTCCACCAGAAATAAGCTGCTCTAACAAACTACGAATTTCTTCCATATCTAAAGAGGATGCTTTTTTAGTATCATGCTCTGAAAAAACATAATTTTGCTTGCCTGTAGTTGCTCCTGCGCGAGACGAAACAGCAGAAATTAATTCAAACCAACTTTGATCTAATAATTCATCAAGTTCTTTACTGTGTTTTTTAGCTCGATGTCCTAAACTTCTACGTACATTTTTATTGACTTCTTGCTTTTGACTTTCAATTTCTTGTTTAATCTTAGACCAATCATCAGTGTTTTTTGTAACATATTCCGAAAGCAATGCAAATTGAAAACGTTTAACCCTATTTCTAATTATGGTCATATCATCCTGTTTTAGATTAAACAATAAAAAAATGCCAAGAAACCCTGTTATAAAAACACACACAAGAAGAACTATTTTAACAGCGATAGGGAAAACAAATATATCTTCCGAATACAAAGCTGAAATATAAACTCCTGTTTTTGACTTTGTATTCGTAAAAAGTAGCCACGCTGGCTCATCAGAAGTAGAACGTGTTTCTGTACTTCCTGTGCTAGTAGTAGAAATTGAACCTTCGTTTTTAAATTTTACATTATTTAAAATTCCTTGATCCCAATTTTTCACCAAAAAGTCATTCATGCTTTCTTGTAAAGATGGCTCAAACCCTTTTATAAATGCTGGATACTCAAGAGAGCCCGCCAAAATATATTCATCAGTTATGCCAATAACATTTGTATCCCGCAAATACCGTTCAAAGTCAGAACTTTTTACATAAAAAAACACAGTTCCACGATATAGTTTATTTTGATCATAGAAAGGGTATGCATATAAAATCCTATTATTTTGCGTATCAAAAATAATACGAGAAGATTGATCCTGTGTACACTGAATTGTTTCATATGGAAGTTCTAAATGTCCATTGATATACAACTCGGTATAATTATTATAAGCTATTTTTGTTGATTGTTGTTTTAATAGATCTGAATAAAAAGTACTATAATCGAGATGTTTTCCATCACTTCTTACAACTCTAATTCCGAGTAACCCTTTTGTTCCACCTGTTATTAATTGACCATATGCTTCTATGCGATTTGAAATATCTTGTTCTGTTTGGATTGGATTCATTACTGTGGCTAAGGATTCTAATTGAGTAAAAGAATTAAACCTAGCCTCATACAACGAAGTATAATCATCAAGAGATAAAGCTATTTTTTCCAAATTTTTTTGAATGGTTTCTGTCTTAGAAGGTTGATAAAATCGAGTTTCTACAATCGAGAATAATCCAGAGAAGGCAACAATTGTAAATGCTGCAAATATGAAAACTGATAATAATAAACTTAATGCAACTTTTTGAACTGTTCTCACTAATTCTCCTTAACCAACTTTTAGTAACAGGTTTTTACACATACAAATGTAACCTTATTATCGGCAGAGAACAACTATTTTTAAAAGAAATATGCAAGATATTACATTTTTTTACTTATTATTTTTGCAATATTTTCTCCATCCATTGCAGATGACACTATTCCTCCAGAAAAGCCTGCCCCTTCACCAGCAGGATATAAACCTGCAATAGCTGTACTTTCCAAGGATTCTCTATCTCGTTGAATTCGAACGGGAGTTGAAGTTCTAGTTTCTGGAGCAATAAGCAGAGCCTTATCACAAACAAAACCATGCATACTTTTATCAAAAACATGAAAAGCTTTTTTTAAACGATTGTTAAGCAAAGGAGGAAACCATTCATCAATTCGAGTTAATACTAAGCCTGGAGTATATGACGTATTTGGTAACGAATGAGAAGGCTTCCCTGCAAGATAATCTGTTAGACGCTGAGCAGGAGCACGTTGTGTATGTATAATTTTACGTTGCAGAGGAACACTAGGAACTGTGTTCTGAGCTTCTATTTGTGCATTCTGAGCTTTCACACTCTGCTTATAAGCTTCCTCTTCAAGCCATGTTCTAAAATGAAGACCGGCTAAACAATCCATGCCAAATTTCGAAGGTACATCTTCTGGCTTAATTTCTACAACGATTGCAGAATTTGACCATGCAGCATTTCGACTAGAAGGTGACATTCCGTTTACAACAATTTGATTTGGAGCCGTTGCTGAAGGGACTACTAAACCACCTGGGCACATACAAAAAGAATAAACACCCCTATTTTCAACTTGTGTGGTTAACTTATATTCTGCTGCTGGGAATATTTTATCTCGTTCAGCCCCATGATATTGAATATCATCAATTAAAATTCTTGGATGTTCAACTCGTAACCCCATTGCAAAAGGTTTTGCAACAAGCGCTCTTGAAATAGGGATTCCGTTATTAGAACAAGCATCTGCAACCATCTGATAAATATCTATCGCTGAATGACCTGTTGCAAGTATAACAGCCTTGCCTAAATAATTTTCTTCTTGGTTGTTTTGTAAGTTTAGAGCTTTAACACCTCTTATTGTACTATTTTCAACTAGCAACTCAGTACATCGGGTATTAAAATGTATTTCTCCACCAAATGAAATAATAGTTTTTTTAATGTTATTAATTATTGCAGGAAGCTTATCGGTTCCAATATGAGGATGAGCATCTGTGAGAATATTTGGATTTGCTCCATGGTAGTTAAAAATTGCAAGAATACGGCCAATATTACCACGTTTATGAGAACGACTAAAAAGTTTCCCATCAGAGAAAGTTCCAGCTCCCCCTTCTCCAAAGCAATAATTAGAATCTAAACCAACAGATCCTGTCCTTGATATTTCTGCAATATCTATTTTTCTATCAGCTGTTTCAGGACCTCGCTCAATAATAATAGGTTTTATTCCCTCTTCTAGAAGCTGAAGAGCTGCAAATAAACCAGCAGGTCCTGCACCGACAATAACAACAGGTTTTTGACTATTAGCCTTTTTCCATTTAGCGGAAAAATCACCTTCAACAGGAGGAAGTTCATCGACATACACTGCATAGCGCAAATGTAGCTTAACTTGTCCATGCCGAGCATCAACAGATTTTTTCTTACAAATAACAGCCGTTATTTTAGAAGAAGCCACATGAGTGCCACCACCTGCAAGCGTACGCAAGATAAGTTTTTGAATGAGTTTATCATCTTTTTCTTGTCCTGGCAGTAAATTAAGGGACAGTTCGTAAATCATACACAATAGTATAACTCACATTCTCGCTTATTTCAATCTTCATTTCTTCAGATTAGAAAAAAACACCTAAATCAGATACTTTATTTTTTGCAAAGAACAGGTTTTCTATTTAATCCTTGATTTTTTTCTATACGATAGCTACAATACATAGCATTATGTGTTCTATTTTTTTGCCACATTTTGATTTACTATTATAATGAGGGACTGTCCATGATTACATTTTGGCAACAAGAAGACCGTAAAGTCATAAATCGTAATGAAAAAGAACTAGACACTTCCCTAAATACTTGGGTAGATGTTAGATCTGTAACCCGCGAAGATATACGAATCCTAGAAGAAGAATACCATATAGAACAAGAAGATATACTAGATATTCTTGATCAAGACGAACTTTCCCGTGTCGAAAAAGAAGATAATTATACACTTATTATCATGCGACTTCCTGTATTTATAGCTGATAATGATATAAGTTATTTTACATTACCTGTAGGTATTATAATAATGGAAAAGAAAATCATTACTATTTGTTGGACAGACTCAGAAGTATTAAACGATTTTTCTTCAAATAGAATACGCTCTCTTTCACTAAATGATTTTCCAGCCATGGTTATACGCCTATTAAGTCGTAGCGACACTGTCTTTCTTCGGTATCTAAAAGAAATTAATCGTCGAGCAAGTACAATTCAAGGAGAACTTGAACGCTCTGTAAAAAACAATGAATTATTACAACTCTTGAACCTGCAAAAATCATTAGAGTATTTTCAAACTTCACTTAAGGGAAATCAGATGTTACTTGAAAAATTAACACGTACAAAAGTTTTACCGCTCGATGAAGAAGATAAAGACTGGCTCGAAGATGTTAATATTGATAATCGACAGGCTTTAGAAATGGCTGACACCTATTCTAATATTCTGTCCGGAATGACAGATACATTTGCTTCAATTATTTCTAATAATTTGAATATTGTTATGAAACGACTAACATCAATATCTCTAATTATGATGGTACCAACATTTATTGCAAGTTTTTTTGGTATGAACGTTCCTCTTCCTTTTGAAAACGATGGATGGATGGGTGTTATCATTATAGGTATTATATGTTTACTTACAGCAACGGTGACAAATTTCTTTCTTTCAGATAGACGTATGAGTGGAGAATCTAGTTCTAACCGACAAAAGAAGAAACGTACTCGACATAGAATCAATAAAACAAGAAAGGATCAATCAAAATGAAAAAGTTTTTATCTTTTTTACTCTGTATAGGTTGTAGTTTTTTTATTTTTTCACAACAAACAAAGGACTTTACTGGAATTTCTCTTATAAAAATAGAACATTTAAGCAATGACGCAAAATTTATTATTGGAGAGAATGTTCAATCTATTACAGATGAAAGAGAAATTCAACCATTTTATATGAATGCCTTTGAAACTAGTTATATCGTTTGGTATAACATACGAACAGAAGCGGAAAAAACTCTCTCATATACTTTTCAAAATCCAGGACAAGAAGGATCAAAAGGTAAAAGAGGTAAACCACCAACAGAAGAAGCACAATGGCAACCTGTAACCACTATAAATTGGCGTGATGCAATTGTATGGTGTAATGCTCTTAGTGAACTTGAAGGACGCACTCCTTGCTATACTTACAACGAAATAGTACTCCGCGATTCAACAAACGCCGCTCAAATAGATTTATGTACATGCAATTATCAAGCAAATGGATATAGATTACCAACAGAAACCGAATGGGAATATGCTGCTCGAAAAAACGGTGCTTTATTTCAACCAGGAAATGTAGTTTCTGGGGTTATGGCTGAATCTAACGATACTAATTCTAATAACTTAGAGAATGATTATTGCTGGAACGATGAAAACAGCACAGGAACAGCAAACATTGGAACAACAGGAAGTCTTTTTGGTGCTAAAAGCTCTCCTGGAAGTGGTAACCCTAACAAAATGGGTTTATTTGATATGAGTGGAAACGTATTAGAATTTTGTAACGATTGGTATGAAGAATACTACAAACAAAATGCCTTTGCAGATAATATTTATTATGATGGTCCAAAGTATGGCTCAGCTAGAATAGTTCGAGGTGGTAGTTGGAGCCCTTTTGCAAGTTACTGTTACTGTGGAGATCGGTATGCATTCGATCCCGATGAATCATATAACTATATGGGCTTTAGATTCTGTACAACCAAAGAATAGCACAAATTCCTTTTGTAACTATTCTTTATAATCACATATTTAAAAAGAAACCTTTCCTGTCAAGCCATTGGCCTCTAAGACTTCTAGTCCTGCTTTAGGATTCTCTACTTTAAATATAATAATCGCTGTATCACCAGCTCTCTCTAACGAAGCATAAATATATTCAATATTAATAGAATTTTCTTCAAAGAGTTTAAGCATATCATGCATCGCTCCAACCTTATCATTCACTGGAACAGCAAGAACTTCTGTCGTTTTTGTTGTAAAATTTGCTGTTTTCAATGCAGTTAATGCTTTATCTGGATTATCTACAATAACCCGTAATATTCCAAAGTCAGCAGTATCTGCAATCATAATAGCACGAAGATTTACACCACTTTCTTTTAAGATTTTTGTTACATTTGCAAGCCTACCGGTAGTGTTTTCCAAAAAAATAGAAATCTGCTTAATCTTCATAATTTTCTCCTATAAAATTCGGATTCTTTTGTTACTATATCTTTCGATTATCAATTACCCGTTTTGCTTTTCCTGTCGAACGTTCAATACTTTTTGGTTCTACAAGTTTTATCTTTAAAAGAATACCTAGTTTACTCTTCATTACAGAAGAAATATTATTTCTTAAAGATTCCATCCCCTTAGTTTCATCACTAAACTGATCAGGGCAAACCTCAACTTGTAATTCAGCAACGTCAAGATGAGTATGAGGATCACGATCAACAACAATTTGATAATTAGGTTCCACACCACTAATTCCTACTAGAGCATTTTCGATTTGGCTAGGGAAAACATTAACACCACGAATAATGAGTAAATCATCTGTTCTTCCAAACAATCTATGAATACGCCGAGTAGTTCGCCCACAACAACATGGTTCTGGATAAATATAGGTAATGTCACGAGTGCGATAGCGAATTATAGGAGTTCCCTCTTTTGTAAGAGTTGTAATAACTAACTCCCCTTTTTCACCATCAGGTAATGGTTCTCCTGTATCAGGATTAATAATTTCTGGATACCATAAATCTTCATTAAAATGCATTCCTTCCTGCTCTGAACATTCAAAAGCGGAACCAGGCCCCGTAATTTCAGTAAGACCATATATATCATAAGCTTTAATATTCCATGATTCCTCTATCTTTTTTCTCATACCTTCTGACCAAGGTTCAGCACCAAAACATCCAGCACGAAGAGCTAATTTTTTTACATCTATTCCTAATTCAGCAGCTTTTTCTGCCATATACATAGCATAAGAAGGGGTACAAGTAAATATATTTGCTTTAAAATCTCGCATGAGAGTAAGTTGCTTTTGAGTATTACCTGATGAAGCTGGAATTATGGAAGCACCCAATTTACGCGCCCCATGATGAACTCCCATTCCACCAGTAAAAAGCCCATATCCATACGCATTCTGAACAGTATCATTACGTGTCGCTCCTGCTGCAGAAAGAGTTCGAGCCATACCCTCTGCCCAGTCATCAAGATCTTTAGCAGTATAAGCGGCTACAACAGGAGTCCCTGTAGTCCCTGATGACATGTGTATTTCAACTATTTTTGATTGGGGTATAGCAAGAAGACCATATGGATACGTTTCACGTAAATCTGATTTAGTAGTAAAAGGCAATTTAGAAATATCTTTAAGAGATTTTATGTCATGAGGTTTTACACCAACTTCATCAAATTTTACCTTGTAGAAAGGAACTGTTGCATATAAGTGTTCAACAAGATTCTTTAGTCGTGCAAATTGTAAAGCCCTTAGAGAGCTTACATTCATACATTCTTTTTCTATATTCCATATCATAATACAGTAATTATACAGTAATTTTAGTGATAGTACAAATTTTATTTATATTTTTTGTAATTCAGCCTTTGTAACTTTCCAATTGCCATCTATTTTTGCAACTTCAAGAATAGCATATTTGCCTTCAGCTAAAGATCCAGGATTAATGCAAACTGTACTCCCAACTGTCTCAACAGCTGCAGATTCATGAATATGCCCTGTAATAAAAGCTAAAGGTTTGTAATTATCAATAAAATCTCTTAATTTTTGGGAACCCACATGCACACCTCCTTCTATACAATCGCATTTTGTATTTTTAGGTGGTTGATGCACAATAGCTATAAGATTACTCCATTTTTGCTCATCAATAGAGTCCTTATTTCCCGAATCGTTAACTATGCCATCATCTGTTACCTTAACAGAAATGTGGTCTGTTATAATATGTAAATCATGCATTATCTCATCTTCAGTACGTTCAAAAGGAGTGTCCCCTGTAAATTTAAGACCGCCTCCAGCCCCTGTAAAAGCAAGACCATTTTGGAATGCAACCGCACTCTCTACAGAAATATCATTTTCTTCTATTTTATCTAAAAAATTTGGTTCATCACAATTTCCAAGAACAGAATAAATTACATCATGTTTATTTAAAAGTTTTTCAAGAACAGGTAATGCTGTTTCTGGTTTGTTTAATGCAGCAAAATCACCGGCAAAAATGACAGCATCTGCAACCGTAAATTGATTATCTAACTGATCAAGATTTTCTAAATTGCCATGAATATCAGAAAGTACTAAAAATTTCATATTCTTCCCCTATATCGAATTCATAATATTTGCAAGTTTTTCCATTTGCTCTTGTGTTCCTATTGAAACCCGAACACAATCATTTATACCTGGAGTAGCAAAATAACGAACTAAAATACCATGTTCTTTTATTTTCTGGTAAATAAAGTCACCTTGTAGACCTGATTTTTTACAAAGCACAAAATTTGTTTGTGAATCTGGAATTATCCAATTTTCTTTTCGCAAGCTATGTATAAACCACTCTCGTGTTTTTGTAATTTGTTGTGTAATTGAAACATAATATGTTATATTTTTGCAGGCAGCAACTCCAGCAGTTGCCGCAAGCACGTCTACAGGAAAATGATTAAAACTATTTTTGACAGTAAAAATACGGCTTGTAACGTCTTTGTCTGCAACAAGATAGCCCAATCGCATCCCGGCAAAACACAAAGACTTTGAAAACGTTCGGATTACGACTAAATTTTTATAATCATTAACTAGAGAAAGAACGGACTCTTGTCCAAAATCAACATATGCTTCATCGATTACTAATACTTTATCTCTAGGATATTTATCAAGAATATTTCTTACTTGTTGTCGAGTAAGAGCTAAAGAAGTAGGAGCATTAGGATTTGCAAAAATAAGCCCTGAACTCTCGCCCTTGTCTGAATACAATCCAGTACCATTTACAGCATCAAGTAATAAATCAATATTTAAGGACCAGTCATTATTCATGGGAACTTTGCGAGTTGGAATATTATAATAACCAGCATAAACAGGATAAAAACTATATGTAAACTCAGGAAAAACAACCGGCAGATTACTACCAAAAAAAGCATAAAAAACAAAAGATAAAACTTCGTCACTACCATTTCCGCAAAAAATCATGTCAGCAGTTATAGAGTCTGATAATATAGATGTATCTGGATTATTTAAACACCCTCCCGTTTTGTTTAACATATCTGCAATTGCAATTCGCAAATCATTTGCATCTGGATCTGGATATAAAGCAAATTTTTTTCTATCATTTTGTAGTAATTCAGTTACAGCACCCGCAACACTTTCTGGAGGTGGATAGGGATTTTCATTTGCATTTAATTTTATATATTCACGATCTTTCGGTTGTTCCCCTGGAACATATGGGTGTAAGTCATTTAGTCTTTGTGAAAACATATAAAAACTATGCGCTTTTTTTTTATTGCTGTCAAGATAAATAAAACACATAAACAGAGAATTTTATTGAGAAAATACTAAGTATCTGTTATTATAGATGTATGTCAATGAAATCAGATATTTATACAATGTTGCGATCTTTTGCACATCATCAAAAAAGTGCAAATATTAGTTATGCAGAATTTTGTGACTACATGAAACGATTTGCGCAACACCATATAGATAAAAAACCACAATTGCTTCCTTTTTTAACTAATCCTTCTAATGCAATGGCAAAAGAAATTGACCAACTTGAAAAAGAAGGTTTATTACTTATTCTGAATCCAGAAATTGATAAAAAATCCTTAATTATAATATCTTATTATACAGAAAAATATGCTACTCTATACAAAGAGATGGATAAACAACCGACTATACCCTTTCCTATAGAAACTGATTTACCTAAAAATATACCCTCTGAGGTTGTTGACAAAAGGGATGCATCTTCTTTTCTTATTGAACGATTAAACGAAAAAGAAACACAAGATACAAAAATTAAAATTAACATATATGCTTTATATGGCTTAATTTTACCGCATAATTTACCAGTTCTGTTATTCCCTGGATCGCTAGATGTTATGTATCTTTTAGAAATATCAATTTCAAAATTACGAACAATGCTACAGAAAGAGGAATTTCATGATTATTTTCTTAAAAAAATTAGAATTTCTAACCCTGGGCGTGAATTATCAGTAAAAACATTTTTTACCCAAATTCTTATGCGTCCACAAGAGACTATAACTGCAATAAAAGAAGGGAGCGAAACTTTTTATTATTGGAGTCAGCTATGTTTTTTTATACGACAAGACTTTGAAAAGGTAAAAGATTACACAGCAGATGACCTTTCACTATTACAATCTGTTTTTGTAATAGAGACCTGTTTAAATTACTTTAAATCAAAAGTAAAAAAAGAAACAGAAAAAGAAAATGCTTTTAAAGAGCTTACAACTATTCTAAACAAACCACCATATTATTTTGATTCTGCAAAAATTCCTTTATTTAAAGATTCAAATGGGAACTCTTTATTAGGGCAATATACAAAAGAAGAATTAAATAGTTTTTTACTCAACAAAACAACCTCACCCGAAAATAATAAATTACCAGATTTGCTTACATTTACAATTGCATCGGGACAAAGGTTTTATATCTTTAAATCAAAAGTTATTCCTTTAATAGTTCGTTTGTTAAATGACACAAGAGAAACCATAAAAACAAATTTAATTAAACAATGGTCAACAGACTGTAGAAATTTTATATCTAATGAAACTATGAAAAATCAAGCTGAATTCGAAAAAAAACTAGAGAAAGATGTAGAATGTTTGTCGCCCGTACTGTATTCCTTATTACACTCAAATTTTCTCTCACTTGTTCATTTTGAATCCCAATCTTCCAATCAGCAAAATACTAAAATCATTAATTTATTTAGTAACGGAAAACTATTACCCTATAGCCAATTACTAATGTTATCACGCCAAGAAATGGTTACCGATACTAAAATAATGTTACCATTTTGGTATACAATACCTGTTATTTCATGGATAGCAAAGCTACTTTTTATGGGAAGCTCTTCTAAAAGAAAAAATAAAGATAATAAAATCCAGAAAAAGAATGAACTTAATTTTAGCAAATCTAGTAGAAATAAATTCTCCGGTAAAAATGATTTACGCGGAGGCGCCCTTAATTTAGAAAAAGATCTGGTCGATCCGGGCTCTACTCTTGAGCGAGAACTTATCTCTTATGAACACGAATGGAATAGACTATTAAATAAAAAAGCAAATGAAAATCTAACAGAAGATGTAAATGCATATATACGAGATTATTTAAGAAGAACACTTAGAACATTACAAGGATCTACATTTTCAAAAACACGTATAAATGCTATTGCAAAGACCTTAATCACTTCGCCTGGACTTCAAAACATTCCCGAAAAAGAAGCCCTTGAAATGTACATAAAATTATATATTATAAAAATTATCAAAAATATTTAGATTATTTTCATAAATTTAGTACGTTAAAACCTCCCTCATAAACTATATAAACAGTATAAAAAGATAAAATACTTTTTTGTTGTACTTTTGTCTTTTTAATAATTTAGTTAGGGGGAATATTTATGAACTCAATGAACACAATCATGATGGAAGGACACGTTGTTCGTGATCCAGAATTTAAAACTACCACTAAAGGAACTCCTTTATGTACTTTTTCAATTGGCGTAAATCGTACCTACAAAAAAGAAGACAGCTTTGCTAAGGAAGTATCCTTTTTTGACATCGAAACATGGGGAAAATGGGCCGAGTTATGTAAAGATCAGATTACTAAAGGTAGAGGGGTTAGAATTGTTGGTAGATTAAAACAAAATCGATGGAATGATGATGATGGAAAAAATCATTCACATATAACTATTCTTGCTGAACACGTTGAGTTTCGTCCTGTTTTTAAGAAATCTGAAACAGATGAGGAAGAAAAAGAAGCAAATAAAACCTTTTTTGATGCTGAAGAAGAATCAAATGCAGCCGCACTCGCAGAAGTAGCGAGTGAAGCTGAAGTTGTATTTTAGTATCGTTTTTTATTTCGTGATGAACGTTGTCCTTTTGAACTTCGTTCATTACGATGAGAAGCTGTTGCTTCCCTATATCTTTCAATTTTTTCTGGATCATAAAAACCATCTTTCCAGTTAAATCTACTTATATCTGGCAAAGGTAATCCATTTTTTATTGATTTTGTGAGCAACCTCATTTCACTTTTTGTTGCAGTAGTATGAGACATATCAATAAGGAAATGAGAGAAACCAGCTTTTTCCATAAAACCAACTTTATCGAGTAAGGAAAATGGTTTTTCTGGCATAACAAAAGAACCATCCGGTGTCGAGAGAGCCCGAAACTCCTCACCTTGTTTATCATAAAACAATTCAAAGTTATAATCTTTGGGAAGTTGGAATCGCATCCTAAACAAAGCTGGATAAGAAAAAACTGTTATCATTGCACGATTACGAAAATTTTTATCGAAGGTAGCTTCTATGTTTTGTCGTGAATTTTCCAAAGGAGTAATATATCCATAAATATTCTCATTTTCTAAAAATGACACTGCCCATCTGTTAAAGGTATACAAATAAGGACCTGCAATAAGATTCATCTTATGACGACGAGAACTTTTCTTACCTGCCGCAGTCATATGAGAAAGTAAATTAACATGAGCAAGATTATTAACAACCCAATTGCAATAACCTAAATCACTTAAAGCTTTTAAATCTTCAATCAGTTTTTTTTCTGTATCTGGCGGACAAAAAGGATCTAACGAAATATAGGTTTGCCGTTTTGAAACAGGTAATTCTACCATTTCTTCTAGTAAATCTTTTCGAGTTTCAGTATTCCATTCTAGAATAATGCGAACAGGATGTTCTCCAAGAACAGAAAATATATCACGTACCGTTGATACTTGAATATATAAACCATTTGGGAAATAACTAAAATCTTCTTTGTCTACTTGAGTAAGATCTAAAATAGGTAATACAGCCCCTCCTGGTTGACGTCGATATTTAGAAAGATCCTTTGCAAGAACTCTGTTATAGCGTTTGCTCATATTTTTAGTTTGTAGAAGATAAACTTCATCCCCTACTCCAAATCCTTTAGGAATTTCTATCCAAATATCATCTTCACTTCCCTTAAGTGATTTTATTTTATGGCTAACACGACCAGTATCATCCTTTTTATGTAGACGAATTGAATCTCCAAGTTCTGGTTCATATGTACCGCCCCGCAATTTAGCATACATTTCACCATCTTGACGAGTTTCTGCAATTTTACCAAGATACAACCCTGTTCCACCTGGCTGATATGGATTTAATACATTTTCAGCCTTTGTAGATGAATACCAATACTCTGTTTTTGCACGTGCAAAATCTGTCGATAACATGCGCCGCCCTGTTGCAAGAGCACCTTTTTTGTCCTCTTCCCAGTGATCCATAACATATCTATATGCAGCTGTAACAGTACCAACATACTCGGCACTTTTCATGCGACCTTCGATTTTAAAAGAATTCACACCGGCTTTAATAAGATCTGGGATTCTATCAATTAATTGTAAATCATTTGGTGAGAAGAAATAACCTTTTTTTAAACCACCTTCTGGGTCTGTTTCATAAAAACGACGACAGGCCTGGGTACACATACCTCTGTTAGCACTCTTTCCACCAAGATAGCTTGAAAAAAGACAAAGCCCACTCTCACTAACACAAAGAGCACCATGAACAAAAACCTCAAGTTCAGCATTCGATTCTGCTCTAATAGCCTGTATTTCTTCTAGCCCAAGTTCGCGAGAAAGGACAACTCGCTTAATCCCTTGCTTAGAGAGGAGGTTCACAGCCTGTGCACTTGCAACATTCATTTGAGTTGATGCATGAATAGGTAAATTTGGGAAGAACTCTTGTATCATTCTTACCGTTCCTAAGTCCTGTACAATTAATCCATCTGGACCTACTCGGTTTAAATATTCAAGAAAACGATATAAACGTTCCATTTCTTGTTCTTCTGAAACGGTATTAACAGTAACAAATATTTTCTTTCCACGTCGATGAACCGCTTCAACAGCTGATTCAAACTGGTTCCAAGCAAAGTTAGAGGAACGCAAACGTGCGTTAAAAGTTTTTAATCCCATGTAAACTGCATCAGCGCCTTCGCCAATTGCAGCATCTAATGCTTCGACATTTCCTGCCGGTGCTAATAATTCTGCCATAATACGATGAATATAACAGATAAGTAACTAAAAGGCAAATCCAAAAGGAATTATTTACTTGGTATATACCTTGCTCGACTTGTTTCTGTCTCGAAAACATCTACACAATAAATTAAATCTTTTCTTATTGGCTGTGTTTTCTCTAATTCTTTACAAACCCCTTCATAAATATACATAGCAATTCGCTCTGCACTAGGATTATCTTTAAAAACTGCAAGGTCATTAAGATTTGTATGATCTAGTTGTTTGCAAACGGCTCGTAAAGCTTTTTTGAGTTGGGTAAAATCTAAAAGCATACCACCTTCATCGAGATTTTCTCCTTGTGCATGGACATACACTTTATAATTGTGGCCATGTAAATTTTCACATTTGCCATGATAATCTTTTAAAAAATGGGCGGCTGCAAAATCCGCTTCTACTCGTACTTGAAACATATTAACTCCAATTATATATGCATGCATGAAAGATGCTTACATTATTTTTTTAGTCTATCATTTTTTTTTATTCATTGCCATTGAAACGGTTTTAAATAAAAGTTAAAATTAAAAAATTATGAAAAAACTATTAAACGATTTTATTTCAAATATAGAAATAATAAAGTCAATAAATAATGAAAATAATCCTACAATTAATTCTTTAGAATTCGATTCAAGAAAAATAAGAGAAGGTTCTCTCTTTTTTGCTCTTCCTGGAACACATGTTCATGGAAATGATTTTGTAGCAAAAGCAATAAAAGCTGGAGCTTCTGCAGTTGTTTTTCAAGATACATTACCAAAAGAAGCTTTACAAATTGCTCAAATAAATCAGGTCCCTCTTTTTCAAGTTGAAAGTACTCGTTTTGCAATGTCGCCAATTGCTGCAAATTTTTATGATAATCCTTCATCAAAAATGAAAATCATTGGTGTAACCGGAACTGAAGGCAAAAGCACTACTGTTTTTCTAGTATGGCAACTTTTACGTAGCTTGGGTAAACGAGCTGGTTTTTTCTCTACAGTACAATATTCCCTTGGAGATGAAGCTATAAATAATCCTGAACACCAGACAACTCCTGAAGCTCCGATAGTTCAACATCAATTATATAAAATGCTTAATAATGGATGCGAATATGCTGTCGTTGAAGCGTCCAGCCATGGACTTTCTAAAAAAACAAATCGCTTAGGAAATATTCTTTTTGATGCTGTGGCAATGATGAACGTTACTCACGAACATCTTGAATTTCATGGAACTCATGAGCAATACAAAAGTGATAAAGCTAACCTTTTTCGAGCTTTAGACACACATGCACATGTTAAAAACATTATAAATGCTGCCTCTAGTTCTAACAAATCGCTAGAACTAGGCTCTATAATTGAAACAGTTCCAGCTTTTGGAGTTGTTAATCTCGAAGACCCTTCCGCCAATTATTTTATTTCAAGCACTAAACATAAGGTGTTTGGATTTACTACTCATGGAGAAGCGGGAGCAAGTTTACAAGGAATAGAAAATCAAAACACGTCTAAGGATCAGGAACAATTAGATTCAAATCAGACTATTAACAGTCATATCCAAGCCGTATGGAAAGGAACTAATATTTCCAGTGATACACGCGGTGTAAATTTTACATTTTCAGGGCCAGATACTGTTACACAAAGCAAAATAAACATAACACAGCCTAATTTGCGTATAAACTTACCTGGAACATTTAACGTATACAATACAATGGCTGCAATATTACTTGTTGCTGGTATGTTGCAAATTCCAACAAAAACAGTTATTTCGTGCTTAGAAGATTTAAGGCCTGTTAAAGGAAGAATGACACTTATAGATCAGGGACAACCATTCGAAGTATTGGTCGATTACGCACATACCCCATCAAGCTTTAGAACAATATTTCCACCATTGCGTAAACAATTAATTAAAAAGAATACTATAAATGAAAGTGGACGACTCATGTGTCTATTCGGCTCCGGTGGAGAGCGCGATGTAAAAAAACGCCCTGAGCAAGGAAAAATTGCTGCACAATATTGTGATATTGTTTTTTTATGTGACGAAGATCCTCGAAAGGAAGATCCTATCAAAGTTATAGAAGATATTGCGGCAGGATGCGAAACAAACGAAACGATAGAATTAAGAAAGAACACAATTATTGGAAGCGATGCAATTGTACGAGATAAATCATTATTTCTAATTACAGACAGACCAACTGCAATTAGAAAAATGTTTAGTATCGCAAAAAAAGGTGATATTGTTCTATTACTAGGAAAAGCACACGAAAATTCTATAATCTATAAAGACTATGCTATGCCTTACGATGAAATAACAGAGGTAAAAAAAGCATTAGAAGAAATGGGGTATAAAAAATGAAAATAGCAGTATTGTTTGGTGGAAAGAGTGGAGAACACGAAGTTTCAATTACTTCTGCAACTTCTGTTGTACGGCATATTAATGATAACATTCACGAAATTATATTAATAGCAATTACCAAAAATGGAGTTTGGTATTTACAAGATAACAAACAAATAAAAGCAATTAAAGAAGATGAAACAGCAAAATTTAAAATAGAAGAATCTTTAGAAAAAAGAATTTCACTTGTTCCCGGTGGAGGAACAAAAAATGGAATAGCATGCAATGGGGAATCTCTTGAAATTGACATTGTTCTTCCTATTTTGCACGGAACATTTGGAGAAGATGGACATTTACAAGGATTACTTGAAATGGCTGATATCCCATACTGTGGATGTGGGACAATGGCCAGTGCATTAACCATGGATAAAGAAAAAACAAAACAAGTATGGGAAGCAGCAGAACTGAATGTTGTTCCATATATTACCATGTGCAAACCTGGGCGAAAAGAAGATGATGAATTTGATGAATATGCAGATTCCGCCGAAGAATATTTTGGATATCCAATGTTTGTAAAACCATGTTGCGCTGGAAGTTCTGTGGGAGCTAACCGAGCAGAAAACAGAATTGAACTACAAGCTGCAGTTAAAGAAGCTTTTAAATGGGATGAAAAAATTATTATAGAAGAATGTCTCCAAGCACGTGAAATAGAATGTGCAGTGACAGGAAATATTTCTGCAACATGTGAAGATAGTGAAATAACAGCTTATTCTGTTGGTGAAATTGCACCAAAACACGGCTTTTACGACTATGACACAAAATACAATGATCCAGACGGGGCAGAACTTATAATTCCTGCAAAATTAGACAACAAAACTATGCAAGAAATTCAAGGTCTCGCAGGAACAGCTTTTGGCGTTTTAGGTTGTTCAGGTCTTGCCCGTGTTGATTTTTTTATCGACAAAACTGACGGCGAGATTTATTTAAATGAAATAAACACACTTCCTGGATTTACTTCGATTAGTATGTTTCCAAAACTTTGTGAAAATGCGGGCCTAAAATATTCTGACTTGATTGAATTGATACTTAAACTAGGTATTGAAAGATACAATTTTAGAAAAGCCTTAAAAACAAGTCGATAATTCATAAAATCATGGAGAATACAATGAGTGAAAACCCTTTTGAACATGATTACGGGACAAAAAAAATTTTTGAAAGTCTTTCGGACATAGCAGGAAAACATATTACCATCATGGGTCTTGGTTTAAATGGTGGAGGCGAAGCAGTTGCAACTTTTTTGGCAAAACATGGTGCAATATTAACAATTACAGATATGAAAACAGCTGCCGAGCTAGCTCCTACAATAGAAAAAATTTCGAAAGATCCTAGTATTGATACAAGCAAAATAACTTATATTCTTGGACATCACGATATTACAGATTTTGAAAATGCTGATTGCGTAATTAAAAACCCAGGCATTAAGTATGATGGGAATAAGTTCTTAGCGGTTGCTAAACACATAGAAACCGATTTATCACTTTTTTTACAATTTTGCCCCGCAACAATAATTGCTGTTACTGGGAGCAAAGGCAAAAGCAGTACAGCAAGTGCAATTTATTATGGATTATGTAAAGCAGGATTTGACGCAAAACTTGGTGGAAATATTACAGTTAGTCCTCTGTCTTTTATTGATACCTGTACAGAAAAAACACCAGTTGTTTTAGAACTTTCTAGTTGGCAACTGTCTGATTTGAGAGGACGTCACTTATTAAAACCACGCATTGCAGTACTCACAACAATCGTCGCCGATCACCAAAATTGGTACCATGCCATGGAACCATATATTGCTGACAAAAAGCTTATTTATGCTGATCAAAGTGGTGATGATGTACTTTTCTGTGCTGATAGAAATAATTGGGGCAATGAGTTTGCCTCAGAAGCTCCTGCTCATGTAGTACGTTACCCAATAAAACCCGATGAAGAATGGCTAAATGATATCTGCGTTCCTGGTGAGCACCAAAAACAAAACGTATATAATGCCTATCTTGTCCTTTGCGAGATGGGAGTAAAAGAAGAGAATGCAATAAAAATTATGCAATCGTATCCTGGCATCGAACATCGTTTAGAATATTTTTACACTTGGAACAAAATTAAATTTTATAATGACACAACAGCAACCGTTCCCGAAGCTGCCGTAGCAGCTATAAAGGCATTTAAAGAGCCTGTCCACTTTATGGGAGGAGGAACCGACAAAGGACTTGAATTAGATGTTCTTGCCGATGCACTTACCGAAAGCATAGAAACGCAAAGGGTTAGAAGTATCCGACTACTCGAAGGAACAGGCACTAAAAAGCTTATTAAATTACTTAAAAAACGCAAAGTTGACTATCTAGGCCCCTTTGACAGCCTCGAGAGTATGCTAAATGACTTTAAGAAAACTATAATAGCAGAATTTTCGATAAGTTTAGAACGACCTGCGAATTCGAAATCCGATACTCACACAAATTTAGTTGTAGTTTTCTCACCAGGAGCAACATCATTTGGCATGTTTGCTAATGAATTTGATCGTGGATCTAAGTTTAAAGAAGCTGTTAAAGAAATTTTTAGATAACCAAGAGTTCGTGCCGAAAATCGGCAGTATAACCTTAATTGCACAAAAAACTGTTTATTCTTGACTTTACTAACAATTCTACTTACGTTTGTTAGAATACACTTACTAACTTAAGGGGAAATAACATGAAAAAGAATATAGTAACGGTAACAGGTGGGACAGGATATATTGCATCTTGGATAGTTAAGGACCTTTTAGAACTTGGACATACTGTTAGAATTACAGTTAGGGACAAATCTAATATAGGCAAATACCAACATTTATTAGATATAGAGAAAAATAGCACAGGTACTCTCGAAGTATTTGAAGCTAATTTATTATCTTCAGGCTCTTTTGATAACGCAGTAAAAGGTGCCAATTATGTAATACATACAGCCTCCCCCTTTTTTTTAGATGATAAAGGTGATACTAAAGCCAAATTAATAGACCCTGCAGTAAATGGCACAAAAAACCTATTAGAATCTGTTAATAAGTCTAGTTCAGTTAAGAGAGTTGTGTTAACAAGTAGTTTAGCTGCTATCTATGGTGATAACCAAGATATGGTTAATCAAAATCTTGAAACGTTAGATGAATCAATTTGGAATACAACAAGTTCATTAACACATAACGCGTATAGTTATTCTAAAACTATGGCTGAAAAAGCTGCATGGGAGATGCAAAAACAACAGGACAGCTGGGATTTAGTAACAATACATCCAGGTTTTGTAATGGGCCCCTCTTTAACAAAAAGAGTTGATTCAACAAGTATTAATACTATTCTTAGAATAGTAAGAGGTGAGTTTTAAACTGGGGCCCCTGATTTAGGATTTATTTTTTCCGATGTAAGAGATATATCAAATGGACATATTTTAGCTGCATTTACACAAAAAGCTAAGGGTAGATATATTATTGCTAATGAGAGTGGAAATATTGTCACAATAGGTAAAATAATTGAAGAAGCCTATCCTGGAATATATAAAGTTCCTAAAAAAGAGATTCCGAAATTATTGGTATGGTTAATAGCTCCAGTTGTAGGCTTTACAAGAAAATATGTTAAAAATAATATAGGTTATTCAATAAAAGCAAACAACGCTAAAAGTATAGAGGATTTAGGAATTAAATATCATTCCTTAAACGATAGTATTGTTGACCACGTAAAACAAATAAGAGGTGATGGGTTAATTTAATGATACCATCTCTAAGGTGACCGAGTATCAGATAGCAAAGCCATAAATGTTACGCTGATATTGCTCTCATTGGACAAAACTTTATGCATTTACCACAATTAATACATACATCATTGTTTATACTAGGCAACCCAAAACCTTTTTGTGAAATTGCTTTAACTGGACATACTCTTACCGCAGGGCATGGGTGATTAGCTGGACATCTATGCTCATTAATTTTCATTATATTCTCCTAGAACTGTGATAAGCCAATTTACTATTTACGAAAGAACTAATCGGTGATTAAATCACAAACTCTGCATTTATTGTTAATTCTCTTTTCAAACAATATAAAGCATATAAGTTGCGCTGAGAAGCATTGTGTTGTAGAATTGGTTCTTAGAGAAGCTTAATATGAATAAGTTCTTTACCTATTACTATTTGTGGTAGTGGAATAATCGGAACTGTAACAGTTTCAGGACTACAACAAGAAGAAGACCATAGATTAGTAGTTTCTACTATTCGATCTTATATTAATAAGGAGCTATAAATGTCTTTAAACCCTGTAATATCATTATTAGGAAGAAAACTAAGACTCGCAGTTGTTGGCGGAGGCCCGGGATCTTTTATTGGTGCAATGCATAGACAGGCTGCCCGCATTGACGATAGATATGAATTAGTAGCAGGAGTTTTATCTTCTAATCCGGAAAAAGCTAGAAAGGCCGGAGCAGAATTAGGACTGCCTTCCGATCGAATATATGGCGATGCTATTGAAATGATGGACAAAGAATCTCAACGCACAGATGGTGCAGATGTTATTGCAGTTATGACACCAAATGATAGTCACTTTAAATATGTTACAGCTGCCTTAGAGAGAGGCTTTGATGTAATTTGTGATAAACCTATGACAAACACTCTAGAAGAAGCTGAAGCCCTCCATAAGCAAGTACAAGAAACAGGTCTTATTTTTTGCCTTACTCATAATTATACCGGTTATCCTATGGTTCGTCAGGCGAAAAGCATGGTAGAAAATGGAGAAGTTGGTACTATCAGATTAGTTCAAGTTGAATATGTTCAAGGTGGGAAAGCTGACGAAAAAGATCCATCCAAAGATGTCCCGTGGAGATACGACCCTATAAAAGGTGGACCTTCTTTGGTAATGGGAGATATAGGTACTCATGCTCATAATCTTCTAAGATTCATAACCGGTCTAGAAGTCGACGAAGTTTGTTCTGAACTTGGAACTGTAGTTCCAGGACGGAAAGTTCACGACTATGCCGGTGCTTTGCTAAGAATGAAAAATGGAGCCCGTGGCATCTTTTGGGTTACACAAACAGCAGCAGGAGTAGAAAATTGTCTTCGTATAAGAGTAAGTGGGACAAAAGGTAGCTTGGAATGGATGCAAGAGGTTCCTCAAGCTCTTACATTTAAACCCCTAAACGGCCCATCTCAAAACAGAACCCCAAATGGGCCAGGGACACTACCGTTAGCTGCAAGATCTTGCCGAATGGTTGCAGGTCACCCAGAAGGCTTTCATGAAGGTTTTGCAAATCTCTACTCTGATGCTGCAGAAGCAATTGCTGCTAGACGTTCTGGTAAAAAAGCTGATCCCTTAGCTATGTACTTTCCCAATTCTTTTGATGGATTAATGGGTGTAAAATTTGTAGAGAAAGTTGTTGAGTCCGCTCGTAAGAATGGCGCTTGGGTTAAGTGTTAAAAAAATGAAAAAGATTATAATACCATTTATTATGCTGATTTTAGTCTCCTTTCTATACGGAGAGGAGAAGTTTATTCCCTCTGATAACATTGATTATGCCCAAGTTGTGGGAGCGACTGCACAAAAAAACTACGGTGACACATGGACTATCTCTGTAACGGTTAAACATAACGATCAAGGCTGGAAGCACTATGCAGACAAGTGGATTGTGGTAAATCCTTTAACCAAAGAAATTTTGGCAGAGAGAGTGCTTACCCATCCACACGATACAGAGCAGCCCTTTACTCGCAGTTTATCTGGAATAAATATTCCCTCTGAATTAACATATGTAGAGATATGGGCTAAGTGCAATTTACACGGTTATAAGGGAAAGCGGTTTATCCTTGAACTAGATAGATAACAAACATTTCTCATTATACTAGACAATCAGCTTAGACGCTTTCATACTAAAAGAAGAAACAATTTAGTAAAATGTAAAGTTTAAACGTATGTCATTTTTGATTAGCGCGCAACAGATAATTCTGTGCTATCCATTGTGTGGCAATATTTAAGTTACTGCATTCGTATACTGTTTTGGAAAACAAATTACGAACTCTATGTGATGAAGAAACTCCGATGCATTCCATATTGGCTCGAATAGCAGAAAGACTTCCATTATAGGTGTCTTCTATAGCAAGACATTCCGATGGCTGTAAACCTAATTTTTCTGCCGCCAATAAATAACAATCTGGGGCAGGTTTGCTATTTTTGACATCAGCTCCAGAAACAACTACAGAAACATACTTTTCAAGTCCGTGGTTTTTTAAAGTGGAATTGACTCCATCCCTGCCCGCCCCAGTAACAACTCCAATTGCTAAACCTTGTTCATAAAAATATCGCACTGAGTCAAGTGCACCACTCATAAGAGGAAAAGCCTGCTTAGCCAAATATTCATCGGTAATTTTTGCTTTAGCTAATGCAAGTATTGTTGGCTCAACTTTAAGCGAATGGGTCTTTACAATTGTTTTAGCATTTGTTGTAGTTGGGATTCCTGCATACAGGTTTTTGTACTCATCATGAGATAGTTCAACATTATATTTATGAAGAACATCTCTCCACATCTCAAAGTGAACTTGTTCTGAGTCCACAATTGTTCCATCGTGATCGAAAAGAACGGCTTTAATATTCATAATTATCCTTATTTATATACAATATGATGGGTCTCCAAGTATGTTACAAATCGCGACTTAAGTAAAAAAACAAGCAAAACGAATACCGCAAACAGAGAAAGCTCATCAATGAAAAGTATAGTTTATGTAGAAAAGTATGTCCACAAGGACACATAAAGCCTAAATACTTTTGATGCAAAAAAGAACTATCTGTTCACCAAAACGCAGATGAGAGCATCAACAACATAACAAAAAAAATATCAAGATAAAATGTTGTTAGGTATTTTCTTAATTATTGTAAATGTTTGCACATAGTTAATTCTTCAATTTCGGGTACAATTTTTTCCCAATTTTCTATTTGTCCAATTATTGAGTAAAATAAAGGGTTCAGTTCATATTTATTAATTTTTTTTAGTTGTGAATATTTTAACTTATCCCTTTTACTGAGTTTATATTTTAATAATTCAAACTCATATTGTACTTGCATTGAAGTCACAGGAATTTGTACTATTTTAGTATTTATAATGCCAATCTTTGACTTATCAAAATTGAACGATCTTAATTTTGCTTCAGTATATATTTGTAATAAATACTGGTTAATACTTATTATTGGATTATTTGTATTTTTGAATCTAATTAACTGAGAATGATTCGTATATCCTTTAGTTTTACCTTCAAGTACTTTTTTAGCTAATAAACCTTCTCGCCAAACAGCAACAAGACCTTTTGAATCTAGATATTTAGGATGAATAGACCATAATCTCATTATATTTTCCTTTTGCTGGAGCTAATATTATTTTATCAAGTGCTTTTCAAGATATGAATAAAGCCACATACAGTATGATAATATCATTAATTAGACAACTTATTATATTAGTACCGGTTTCATATATTTTAGATACCTTATTTGGTCTTAATCATTTATGGTTTGCTTTTTAATATCTGAAATTAGTTCATTTGCCGTTGCAACTGCATGACCACAAGCACGCATTAATGCTTGTTTAATTTTATCGTCACATTCTCTTGCAGCATCATGTGCTGCAAAGGCTGCTTCCCTTGCTTCTCCAACAGTTGCATTTCCTTTTTCCCATTTTCCAGCAATATCTAAAGCAATTAAAGCTCTTTTATCAATGTCTTTTACATTTGCTATTTCAATTCCATGTTTTACACAGTCGACTGCCCAATGAATCAACAACCGATGTTTTTCTAAACTTAATGGACCACCCATATGATTTGCAATAAATCGTTTGTCTCTCATTTTTATATTTTCCCCTTTTTCTCCGCGCCGGCGTCAATCTAACGCCTCGTTAACTGGCGCGTAGGTTGGCACGATTTTTTGCGACTGCAAAAATCGTGACAACCGAGCGGGTCAAGTTGAAGCGGTTGTTAACCACTTTTTTTGTAACTTATTTCGACTTCAAATCAGCTCTAATATTTCTTTAGATTCTAACCATATTTGAACTTCGATATATCTTTCTGGACCTAATAATCCATCAGGATTCCAGTTCTGTGGTAATCCATATTTAGTGATTATTTCAGTAATTTCATCATATAAATAAACTTTTTTTCTATATTCCTTTCCGTCATTTACAATATCACTAAATGTTGGAAACATATCACCATAGGTAAAGGAAATATATTGTTTATTTATTTTTTCGCTGGATATTTTAATTTCAGTTGGATTATGATACCAACTTTCTAACCAATCGCATTTTTCAACTACAAAATAATGAGGATAAAATGTTTTTGGTTTCCCTCCTTTTTTAATAAACTCAGACCTAACTATTTTTTCCAATTCAAACCGTCGCTCTATATACCAAGTAGGTCGTTTTGAAGCGTATTTATTATTTTGTTTGTAAAAATTATTTTGAATTTCTTGTGCATCTTTTTGTGATAATGTTGATAAATTTTTTAAAGGGCCCAATTCATTTTCATAATAGTGATAAAAATACATCATATTACCTCTTACATTTATTCTTAAGATTTGTACATTAATAAGTACAACTTAAACAGTCACGTTAAAACTACAACTTTTGGTCTCTTCGACCCGAAGGGTCTAGTTAACATTTCTTTTACCTTTATTGCGCTCTAATGGCACGTGTTTTTGCCGCGCCCATGCGCGAATTGCAAAAACATGACATAGCAATATCTAAAGCAATAAAAGCTCTTTTATCAATGTCTTTTACATTTGCTATTTCAATTCCATGTTTTACACAGTTGACTGCCCAATGAATCAACAACCGATGTTTTTCTAAACTTAATGGACCGCCCATATGATTTGCAATAAATCGTTTGTCTCTCCTTTTTATATTTTCCTATTCTTATGCGCCAAAGGCGTCCACCGAACATTCGATTAACTTACGAGCCGGTTGGCGCGATTTTTTGCGACTGCAAAAATCGTGACAACCGAGCGGGTCAAGTTGAAGCGGTTGTTAACCACTTTTTTTCTTATTCTTTTTAATAGGTATAGGTGTTACTTTTTCTAGTTTTTCTATTACTTTATTAAGTAATTCCTTGTTTTCCACATCAATAACATAGTGTTCTTTGATCCGGGAATGTCAGAATAAGTGTGTAAGTCATACAACAGCCACATAGAATTATGTATATTTTTCTATGCGTTCTAACATACCAGGCATAATATAAAGTTGGTTTCTAACGTTAGCCCAATTTCTATAATGCCCTGTTGACCATTTTAACTCAAGCTCTTTAATGCGTAAATAGAGAACTTTAAAAACAGCATCTTCATTCGGGAAAGCCCCTTTTTTAGTTACTTTACGGAAGCTAGAATTAACGCTTTCAATAGCATTTGTTGTATACATAACACGGCGAATATCACTAGTAAAATCAAATAACTGTTCAACATATTTCCAGTTTCTAACCCATGTATCTACTGCTCCTGGGTATTTTCCCCAGTTTTTTTTGAACGTTTCAAATGCAGTCTCAGCAGCTTTTAAGGAACTTGCTCTATAGACATTTTTTAAATCTTTTGTATAAGCCTTGTAATCTTTTGTTGGAACATATTTTATAGAATTACGAATCAGATGTACAATACATCTTTGTACAACCACGTCTGGAAAGATAGATTTTGCCCCTTCTTCTAAGCCTGAAACACCATCCATAGATATGAATAACACATCTTGAACTCCACGGCT
>MLPZ01000005.1 GCA_001885315.1 Treponema sp. CETP13 | reverse complement strand
GTAAGCGTCAATTTAACCCCACATTAAAATAGATTATAAAATAGAGTATCGTATTTGGCAAGGAGACAAGAATGCCAAAAAAACGATACACAGAACAAGAGATAAAAACAGTTGTCACAAATTGGAAAGCCAGTAATAAAAATATAAATCAATTTGCACGAGAAAACGGATATTCGCAAGCATCTTTAGGGCGATGGATTAAAAAGCTCGAAAAAACAGTATCTAAAAATAGTTTTGTAGAACTTTCCCCATTAAAAGCAATAAGAAGCTCAGAAAAGCAAACTATCGTAATTGAAAAAGCAGATATAAAAATCACCGTGCCTTTAAATATAGTGGCAGAAAGCTTACAAAATATCATAAATGTTTTGGTGAGCTGCAAATGAAATGTACTTTAGAAAACACCAGAATATTTGTTAGAACCGGAAGTACCGATTTACGAAAAGCCTCTTCTGGTTTGAGCGCAATTGTTGTAGAAGAAATGGATCAGGATATATACGCCGACAGTGTTTTTCTGTTTTGTAATAAAAGCAAAAAACTTATTAAATGCTTAAAATGGGATAAAACAGGATTTTGGCTCGCTCAAAAGCGATTAGAAAAAGCACGATGGCCTTGGCCAATGACAGAAGAGGCTGTTCGTGAAATTAGTGAAGAACAACTTAAACTCTTTTTACACGGCATAGATTTTTGGAAAGCACATACAGAGCTCCAATACAAAAGTATTACATAAAAAGAACAACTATTTTTCAAAAAAGAATTTACATTTAAAAGCACATATAGTAAAATTTTGATATGGAAAAGACTGTAGATAAAGACGAATACATAGCACAACTTGAAAGTAAATGCAGTCAGCTTGAAACTAAAACAACCCAATTAAAAACTCGAAATACCTTACTTGAAAATAAATTACAAATGACAGTAGAGCAATTAAAAATCGCTCTTTTGCGTCGTTTTGGACGCTCTGCAGATCAAATAGATCCTAGTCAACAAGAACTATTTGATGAAGCAGAATTAGAAGAAAACAACAGTGAAGATAGTGAACAGATTGATGAAAAAGACGAAACGGTTCATGTAGAAAGTCATAATCGAAAAAAAATTGGCCGAAAACCATTATCTAAAAACTTGCCACGAAAAACAACTATTATAGATATTCCTGAAGAAGAAAAACATTGCGCCTGTGGTGCAGAGATGGTCAAAATAGGTGAAGAAAAAAGTGAGCGATTACACATTGTACCACCTCAAATCTTTGTAGAAGAAATAATCAGACCAAAATACGCGTGTAAAGTGTGTGAAGGCTCTGGTGATGAAGATAAACCTGCAGTTAGAATTGCTCCAACGCCTGCAACAATTATTCCTGGATCTATAACAACACCCGGATTATTAAGTTTTATATTTACCAATAAATATTGCATGTATTTGCCGTATTATCGCCAAGAAAATGGCTTTAAAAGCATTGGTGTTACCATTTCACGGCAAAATATGAGTAATTGGCAACAAAAAGTGTACCAAAAGCTCTTGCCCATGGAAGAAATGATGAAAAATCATTTAAAAACAGGACATGCTATGCAAATGGACGAAACAACCGTTCAAGTTATGGGTGAAGAAAATCGACCGGATACGGCAAAATCATATATGTGGCTCGGCCGTGGAGGACCACCAGATAAACCTGTTGTTGTATACGAATATCATCCAGGCAGAAAAGCCGCTTACATTACAGATTTTCTCGATGGCTTTTCAGGCTTTTTACAAACTGATGGGTATCAAGGATATGAATCAGCACTTGCTAAACATAGATTCACTCACCCCGAAGATAAAATTATCCATGCAGGCTGTTTAGCACATGTTAGGCGTAATTTTTTTGAAGCCTCAAAAACACAAAAAAAGTCTAAAAGTCCTTTGCAGGCTTTGTCGTTTATAAAAAAGATTTATCAAGCAGAAGACAACCTAAGAAAACAAAATTTAGCTGATGAAACATTTTTGGAAAAACGCAAAGAAACTGTATTGCCATTATTTGAAAAGTTTAAGACATGGCTTGATAAAAAGCTGACACAAATCCCACCCTCTTTAACAATGGGCAAAGCAGTCAAATATGCGTTAAATCAATGGCCCTTTTTAATTGCTTATTTAGATTGCGCTTCCCTTACTCCAGATAATAACAAAGCCGAACAATCTATCAAACCATTTGTGATGGGACGTAAAAACTGGATGTTTTCGGGAAGTCCAGCAGGAGCAAAGAGTTCTTGCTTTTTATACACTCTCATAGAAACGGCAAAAGCAAATAACATTGAACCTGTTGATTATCTGCGCTGTTTATTTGAGCAAGCTCCATTATGTAACGAGGAATCTGAGCTCGAACAATTACTCCCTTGGAATATTACGATTTCTAAGTTTAAAAAATAAACTGACTTCTTATTTTTTTAGCAAGGTGTGTTTTAATTGACGCTTACTCTGCAAAAGATTTTTTGATGAATAATTTCAATATAGATTATGAAAATTATGATGTTATTGTAGGATATAGAGCTGATGATTCTTATTTTCAGTTTGCAAAAGCATTTTTGAATAATGGTATAACATATAAAACCTTATCCAATGCAATGTACCTTGGGGAGCTTGGAAACCAGTACGCAATAAAATCTGAAAAGGCGTTTTCAAAGCTTACATTTAACACTGTTCATAAGGCTCCTGCATCTATTTGGTTTGAAAAAAAGATTGCAAGAGAAAATAAAGCCAGAGAAATCTATACTAACAGCAAACTTGAAAAGATTTCTGATAACGATATATTATTAACTGATATTATACGAGGTAGGATAAGTGATGAAGAAAAAAAACTCTTACAGCAAGGAATATCTCCAGTCAGCACAAGAAGCTCTCGCAGCGATGATTGATGTCGCAGTTTATTATTTGGACTATAAGCCTGCTGATTTTTATGATTCTTTTTTAAAAAGTAATTATCCTCATAAATTTGAAAATGGAGACCCTTTTACCGTGTGGGGAAAATCTGGAACAGAAATTGCTTTTGATATTGCAAAGAAAGATATAGGAGAATACAGAAACCGGCTTTCTGAATCCGGGTTAAAGCTGCACCGCAGTCCTGAATACTGGGCTGGCTGGTCTTTGGCATATTATCAATGGTCTTCAAATAAAACTTTTTCTGAAATAAACAGGGCTGCTGATATAAACAAAATCATAAATCTTTATAATCCATATCATGAAATGGATATAAGGCAGTTTTGTGATAAAATGGATTCTCTTGCAGAAAAAAAGATCGACAATTACAACAGAGGATATTGAATGAATTATTCAATTTCTTCCGGGAAAATATACCACAGATCTGGGTTTATTACATCACGAAGCTTGATGATAAATGTATATTGTGGAAGTATTTTAAAGCACTCTCGTCCTGTAAGTGGATTCATTCTTCGATAAAGAACATTTTTTATCTGATTAAAGTTCAGGTCATATTTGTCTGCAAGTCCTTGTACAGTGTACTGCTTCTGAAGCTCTCTGAACTTTACATGCCCAATAGATTCTTTATACATAAGGTCTTCTACAGAATATTTTGGTGTAAAAATTACTGGTTCTGGAAGTTTTTCTCCGACCTTGTAATACCAGCGGGATGGCTGCATCTTTTCCCTGCAGCGGAAAACATTTGGATTTGCAATGGATTTGAATTTGCCGTTGTAATAGTAATAAACTGAGTTTTTGCTTTCTGCATTATCTGGAATACCTAGGGCAACAATATACTGCCATAAAAGTTTCTTTTCTGCAGCAGTTTTTAAATCCCTTAATGCGTATGTGTCATCGTCTGAAAACTTTCTATAATCAAATCGATTCTCTGCTTCTTTCTGTTTAATAAAGTCAGTAACACTCAATTCACTCATAGTTGAATTATAGTTTTAATTACACCTGGCTGTCAAGTGCATATTCTCTTTACACTTTGCCTCTTACTTTATCAAGTCTTTTACTGAAGACAGTTTATCTGCAAAACCTTTAATAAGTTTTGTGATGGTTTGAAAAATATCACCTATAAAGGGCAGGAGCTTTGAAAGCACCAGGATTATTGCAATAATTATTATTATCCATGTAAGGATTCTCATGGTCTTATAAAACAGATTAATCATCATTTTTTATCCTCCGATATTTTTTTTATAAAAAGCTGAAGTCTTTTATTATACTCGTAAGGCGGCTGTTCTAACTCAAGAGAAAGAACAGAAACGATGTTTTTACCGTTTATTGTTTTAAGAAAACAGTTTTGTATAGTACCTATTAAAAATATCTGATCTATAGGATTTATAAATGAAAGGCAAAGACCAATTCTTTTGTTTACTTCAAAGTTTTCTTCTTCTGTCGTAATTTTTGCACCTGAATATGAAATATTGTTTATCACGCACGGAAGCTGCTTTTTGTTGATAATGAGCTTGTGTTCAGCATCCTTAAAATTGATTGCTTTAATGCGTTGTTCATCAAGTCCGATTTCAAATCGTTCTTCTTTACGTCTGTTATATTCCTTATAGTCCTCTTCAATTTCAGAGAGTATCATAAAGAATACGGCTTTCTGATTATCAGCTTTTTTTTCTGCTTCTTCTATTTGTATTTCATAAAGAAAAGCACTTACAGTTTCCTGGTCTTTTTTTTCAATAATGGCATTGAAAAAAATAAATGAACCATTGAAATTCACTTTCAACTGGATTTTACCTGTTATGTATTCAGAATCGCAGGAAACAGTCCAATTAGTGTCATGTATATCCAACGGGATGCACATATATATATTTTCGTTTGAAATTACATAAACAGATTTAATCATCAGTGCATCTAAAATTCCCTTATAGATTTTCATCTTTTTTCCCTTTCTTTATGTATTGTTCGGTTATCATATATATCTGCCTTTTATAAGAACCTGTCTTACCTTTAGGTTTTCTTACTGAATCAATAAATGAAGCAAGCTTAAGCCAGTAAACATCTCCCAAACTATAAATCGAATCTCCATATTTTTTTTCAAGGTTGTATACCATGAATTTAAGCAGATCAACTTTGCGGCCTTTAGCCTTATAAATTATTCTTACCGGCTGCTTGATATAGGGAAGTATTCCTTCCAGGAGAGGAAGTGTAGAACCGCTTTCTGATATTTCTGAATAAACTATTGCACGTCTTGAATTTGATGCAGAATAAAATGCAATTCCAGAACCTTCTGATATTATAAGAGTACCAAGGTCAGAAAAAGTTTTTTTGTATGTAATTTTCGTACTTACATACAATGAGTACTCTTCTTTTTTCTTTTTATCAGGAAGCTTTACTGTCAATGACATATTTGTATTATACAATAATATAAATATAAATACAACTTGCTTTAATTACACTTTTGTTTTATAATACAGTTACGCTGTTACTTTTGTAATAGTTTATTCTCAATTTTTTATGGGGTTATTGAAAATATAACCAATCCGATTGCAGAAAGTGCCTTTCTGCTGAAAGAGATTGTTAGGGCTACTGCGTAGCCCAAGTTTTCTTTGACTCCACAAGGAGTTTATTATGGAAACAAAAGAACCTGTTTCAGTTGAGAACTTTGAAGATAGTGTTAAGACCGCTTCTCCAATGCCTCTTTCCGGTTTGAAAAAAACAAAGTCATCTTATGACTACTTCAAGGAACTTGGCGATAAAGTTCTTGCCTCCCTCAAAAACGATACAAGTCCTCTTCTTCCTAACAAAGATGGATTTGTAGATTTACAGCCTGCCTACAACATTAATTCAAACGAAAAAGCAGAAGGCCTCACACAGATTATGCTTCTTACAAAAGCTGCTGAACTTGGTGTTCCTTCAAAAGGTTTCGTAACTTTTGAAACACTTCAGAAAGCTCAGAAAGCCGGTGTAGAATGCAAGCTTGCTAAAGGTTCAAAAGGTGTTGTTATTCCTGTTGTTGACTCAAAAAACTGGGGTGAAATCAAGTTCAAGAATACATGGTTCAGCATCAGTCAGGTAGAAAATGCAGAAAATCTTATTGCTTACTGTAAGCAGAAGATGACAGAACAGTATCAGAAAGATGTTGATTACATCAATGAAAAGCATCCAAACTCTGAATATGCTGCAAAGAAGAATCCTGCAGAAAGAGTTATGGAAAAGGCAAACGAAAAAGTAATTCCTTTAAATGAAAAAACCACAGAACCTTTCCAGTACATTGCACAGGTTTTGAATGCCGTTCAGTCTGGAAGAAAGCTTTTTGTTACTCCTGAACAGGCAGAAGCATTCAAGAGCGCAGCTGTTGCAAAGCTTTCTGCTGAAATTAAACCTGGAAAACCAGATCTTCTTGCAATCAAGAAAATCTGTGACCCGGCTGAACGTCTTTATCTGAAGTCAAAAGAAAACCTTCAGAAGTATTACGAAAAGAAAAAGGACGTTGAACAGAGTGCTGCAAAAAAGCCTCGCACAAGAGAACCTTCCTACGAAAGAGGAATGTAGTAATCTTTATATCCTAAGAGTGTAAAATAAACTATAAATTTCTTTTACCTCTTAGGATGTTTTTTAAGGAACTGATTATGAAAAATGAAATAAAAACATATCCTGTAGAAGCTCTTACCGACAGTATTCATAACGAAATTAATATCCTTATGCGTGATTGCATTAAAAGCAATCGTGTTCCTTACATTCAGTTTAAACCGCTTCCACAGGATGTAAATGTTGTAAACGGACATCATCTTGGTGACATCAACAAAGTATATCTTGAATTAAAGGCTGCCAGCATGGGAGCTGAATCTTTAAAATGGATTTTTGGCGCTGATGCTGCTTTTATCGGACTTGAAAAAAAATCTGATGCAAAACCTTTAATGATTACTGGTAACGTTCGTGGTAAAGTTGATTCACAGAGCGTATACCTTTTGGAACAATTCACAGAAGAATCCTTAAACAAAGCTCTCTCTTATTCAAGAAGTGATGATGACAAAAAAAAGAGAACTATTGCCCAGAACATGATTAGAAACATTACTGAATATGATTCTGGAACTGTTGAAGCCCAGTTACGAGAAAACAAACGAAAAAATATTTCAAACAATCTAAAAAGTCAAAATATTCTCAAAGAGATTAAGCAGACATTTGTAAATGCAACAAGTGAATATGACAATTCTCAGAAATTAATCTTTTCTGCATTAAATAATTATTACATCAAGCAGGAGACAGGGCTTGAACTTAACAAGCCGATGACTGAACAGGAAAAAAACGAACTTCTTCTTGCCCTTGAAAAAACTGCAAATACTCCGTCTCCACGTCTGGCACTTACTCTTGCAGACAGTTTTCTTTATTCACAGCGGATGACCCATTATGACTTTGAACAGAACCGTATCTTCACCAAAGAAGATTACGATAAAAAACTTTCAGTTACTGCTCCAAAGGCTGCTGAATTTGAACCAAAGAAAAATCCAGAACTCGAAAGAGATAAAGATATTGATAGAATCCGTGAACGTGAGCTTGAAGTAAAGCCACGTCATATTACACATCAGAGAGGTTTTTAATGAACGCATTTATTTCTTTACAAAACTATATTGTCAAACAGGAAAAAGTATGTGGTGTCGGTGTTCCAGTTACACTTGATGAAGACATTGCAAAATATGAATCCACAAGAAAAAAAAATGTAGCATCTTTCAATAACTGGATGATGATAAATATTCCTGGAAAATCCTTTTTTCTTGATGTTAATAAACCTGTAAATGAACAAAGCGATGACATTTTAGAGATTCTTATGTGTAAAGAATTTTTAATGTCTTTGTTTATTCATGAAGCTCGAATGACTTTAAATGAAATTGGGAAAAGTATAGAAGGCAAAGATGTTCGTGAAGAAACAAATCGTGTTTATGATGAATTTGTAAAAGAGAAGTATGATACTCTCTTAAAGATTCCAAGCGGACAGGATTTCTTTAATTTTGTTGTAAGCAAATGCAACAACAATGATAAAGCCAAGTCATCAGCTCTTCTTTATAACTATGGAATAAAAGGAACTTTGTTCAATGATAATACAGGTGAAAGACTTCTTATGTTCAATGCGAAGAAAGATATTATCCCGATTGAATTAAGAAAAGCAACACTTAATAATTCCAAACTTATTTTATAACTAATTAGCGCCAATTGGCGCTGATTTTTAATGGAAAATAAACTATGGCAAAAGAACTTGAAGCAGAAGATATAGAAGTAAAAGAATATTCATTTACTCCAAAAGAAATTAATGTCAACGGAATATCTGTACTTGATTATACTGAAGTTGAAATTGATAAAGGAATTGAGTCTATACAAGCTAACAGTGGAATGAGTGATGCTGCAATTGAAGCTGATTATGAAGCCCAGATAAAAGAACAGGAAGCAGAAATTGATAATGATATTGATGAAGAGCCTGTATGGATTATTAACGGCGAACCTTTTACATAAAAAGTAATTGAAGAATCTTTGCATAACGATGTAGTAGCACTTTTTGAGCAATATGATTCAGGAGAAGCTGAAGAAAACTTAACTCTTGTTGGTGTTAAGATGTATCGGAACCCAACGGATGACGGAAAGATTTCTCTTCTTGTAGAATTCGATTCTAAAAATCCTGAAAACCGCTGGAGAGAAGATTCGCTTTTCAATGCCTTAAATGAAGAAGGCATTGAATTTAACGGCATGAAAGTTGACTTTAATCCAATTACGAGAGAAAAGTCTGGAACAATTGAACAGTATCTTAAAACCCTTGCAGGCTTTGAAAATGAAGAACAGCTTATCAAGGCAAATGCCCAGAAGCTTGAAGAAAAAGAAGTTGAAAATAAGCTCAATGAGATTTCTTCAAAACTCTCTGAAGCAGTTGATGGTAAAAATAAAATTTTACCTTTCAGCATCATAAATAATAAGGAAAAGGGAAGGGTAAACATTAAGTTTGATACGGTTGAAGACAACCCAGAGTTCAATGACATCCTTAAAGAATTGAAAGCAAACGGATGGAAATATGCTCCTTCAACAAAACAGTGGTACCCTGTTGGTAATGCTGTTAATAAAGCTGAAGATTTTGCAAACCGTCTTCAGGAAAAGTATTCAGCATCTCTTAATAAAGGAATGGAAAAACCAATGGATATTGGAGAAGAAAAATCTCCTTATGACGGAATCCGCTTCTTTGACAGAAACTATAATGAACCTCATGATTTTGCCCAGTATTTCAACAGCAATCTTCATCTGTTCAAAAAATCTTCACAAGATGCCATTACAGAAGAAGAAGCTGCTACTATACTCAAAGCTGTCGATTCTGAAAAACTTGCTATTGCAGAAACAAGAAATGTTCGTATCGGGCTTGATATGAAAGATAATATTGTTATCCTTAATAAAACGGGAAATGATATTGAAAAGTCATCTATGTCTTTGCCTGAGTTCTTTGAATATGCTAAGGAAAGTGCAAGAGAAAATCTTGAAGACTCAAAACAGATGCTCGAAAACTATCTTGGAAAGAATCATCCTGTAAAGGATTTGGAAAACATTTTTGTCCGTCTTTATGAAACCTGTATTGAAAAGTGTGAACAGGTTAATTCCAATATGCAAAAGCTCTATGATTCTTTCTATCCGAAAGAAAATGAAGTTTCTAAATCAGCTGTTTTATATCAGCGCAATTCATATCGTGGCTGGGAAATTTCAGCAGATAAAAACTTCAAGAAATCTGTTTATGTAAGACCTTTTGAACATACTGACCGAAGCGGTTATATTCTTATGGCTGGAAAAGAAGGCAAGGACGGATTCTGGCAGGAGAAGTTTATAAGAGAAATGCTTAAAAGCAACAACTGGTCTGAACGAGCTGCATTAGTTGAAACTCTTACAACACTTGCAAGTGATAAAGAAACCTGTACTTCTTTAGGTATTAAAGAAACTCAGTCTTTAAATGGTTTTCTTGCTTCGATTGATAAAATCATCAGAACTGAAAATGATACAGATATTAAAGCTGAGCTTATAAATAATCTGCTTGGACCTTCTGAAGCTCAAAAGCTTTCTGAAAAAAAGTATTCTAAATCTCTTTCTAAAGAAAGAGTACCGGAACTTACTATTGGTGATTCTGTCGGTAAAGATAAGGCTATTGATGTTTTCAAAATTGCAGATGGTGTTTATCAGGCAACTTTAAGCCGTGAAGAAAATGGTGTAGGCTCTGCTCAGAATTATTTTGTAATCGATAATTCTATTGTGCAGCAGCTTAATTCTGAGTTAAAAGAACTTGTTGTTTCTTTTGACTCAAGAAGTGTAATTGAGAATAAAGCTTATGAACCTTACATTTTACGTGAACTTATCTCGAAAGATTTTATGCCTCCTCGTGATGAAAATTTTGTTCAGAAACTAGACGAATACATCTCTATTCATCCGTTGAAGTATGAAAAACTTAAACCTGTTGATTATCTGAACTTTGAAAGAAAACTCAAAGAAATTGCTGAAGTTGATAAAGAGTTTAACAAAACTCCTTTTGAACTCGGTCAGCAGCTTGTAGCACTTGTTGATGAAAGTGACAGACCTAAGCTTATGGACTGGCTTAAATACAAGCAGGGATGTGATTCACCAGAAAACATGAAGAGGGTTTTTGCTTCTTGGCTTAAAGAAGAACCGGAACAGAAAAAAGATGTAAATCGTAAAAAAGAAAACGGCTATCCGCCTAGAGGAGAAAACTAATATGAAGCGTTCTGAAGAAAAACAGTATTATGTATTCCTTGAAAAAATAATCCGTGAACAGAAGGCTTCTTCTTCTTTCTGGCACAAAGGAAGCAACTCTTATGAAATGGATGTTCTTATGCTTATGAATCATATTGCTAAAAAGAATCCTCGATTGATGGACAAAGTTATAAATAACTTTGTTGATACAACAGGAATGAAAGACTGTTCAAAGCAGGATATTCTTACTTTTATGGCAAGAACAGAAAAGGGAACCATCTGTAAATGGAAGGATGAGAATGGTAATGAAGTATATTTAATCAATAATGGAGAACGGCTTTTTAATCCTACAAAGCAGATTCTTGTTTTTGGAAACCGTATGAATAAAGGAGATCTGGATTTGTTAAAAAAATCCATGTATGGACAGGTACTTAAAAAGGATATTCAAAAGGTTTATGAAAAGATTGCAAGAGAAGAGCAGAAGAAGCAGCTGCAGATGCAAAACGGTAAAAAAGTTTCTTTTATAAATAAAATTGCAGAAAAGAAAGAAAAAATACAGGAGCATTCTGCAAGTGAGTTTGAAAGAAACTTTAAACTGCTTGTAAAAGAACAGGGGCCTCTTTGCATTCCTCGTGCAACAGCTGATACAATGCTTGCTTTTATGAGCGGCGGGGAACGAAAAAAACTTGCTGCTGGACTTTCGTCCATAAGTGTTACAGATGGAAATTCCTGGGAACATCTTCTGGATAAATGGAAAAATGAAGCCCTTAATCCTGAAATAAAAGTAGAAAGAACATATAAACAGACAATCAAACCAAGAAAGGTTGAAGTTCTTCATACTAGATGATTTAGATTGTTTAAATTTAGAAAAAGGTGTAAAATAGAATAGTAATATATTAAGGAGCATAAACTATGACAACAAAGTACTTTAAGACAAATGACAGAAAATTTTTAAAACTTGATTATGATTATACTCAGGATTCTTTTTCTCCAAGAGACCCTGAATACCAGTCAAACCTTGGAACAATGGTTTTCCCGAAAGAAAGAAACAGAAGATATACTCTTGGAGATAAACAGCCTGAAAGCTTCGATGAATTTTTTAAAGAAGAGCTTTCTGAAAAAGAAGCACATGATTTTATGGAAGGAACAAATGACCTTGATGACGGTGCTATTTACAATGACGGATTTATCTATGTAGACAAAGACAATAAAGAAGTATTAAACGAACTTAAAGGTGAAGCTCGTGATAAAGAGGGCAATGTTTATAACCGCTGGAAGGCAAAAACTCCAGAAGAAACAAAAGCCTGGGCAGAAGCAAATCTTAGGTCTGAAATTAAAGAATACGCTTCATATCTTGAAGGAAACGTCTATGATGTTTCTGTCTATGAATTTGAACCTAAGACAATGGACTGGGGAGAGCCTGTTGTAGGATATAACTTTCTTATTACGGATGATGTTGAAAAATACATCTCTGAAAATAATGAATATTCAGGTAAAATTGAAAAAGAAATTCATAGTGAAGTAATGAAAGAAATTGAGAATACTCCAACACCAGAGTATAAAGAAGCGAGTTTTGAAAACTTTAAAACAAAAATCAGAAAGGTTCTTCCTGAATTTGACGGGAATCTTCAACATGCCGCCAGAGCAGTAACTATCGCCCTGAAGGATAATCCATCAATGCTTGAAAATCAGAGAGACTGTGCATGTTTTTATCAGAGTGATAAAACTGATAAGAATAAATTAGATACTACTTTGATGTTTGTCTACCGCCAGGAAAAAGATCGTCAGCTTCAGCGTGACCAGAAGAAGCTTGAAAAATCTTATGAAATAAGTCGATAGCGGCATTTTGGGAGATTTTTTCTCCCACCCGATTCTGGTAAAAAATGCCGCAGTTTGACAATAAGGAGAATAAACTATGAACCTGATAATAAACATTAACACAGAACTTCATTCAGTAAAAGCTTCTGCTATGGGAGAAGCAAAAACTCACTCAGCCATATTGGTAATTCAGAAAAAAATGAGTTTCAATTTAAAGAAGAACTGAATAAGCAGCTGAACTCTGCATTATTTATCAATGATGTAGAACTTTCTCTATCCCATGAGCGTATTCTTGATTATTTTGGAAACATGGATGGTATTTACAGTACAATTGATTTCAAAAAAGAAATCAGTGCCAAGTGCATCAAAGATTTAATTGATCTTCCTGACCCAAAAACAGGAAAAGATTATCTTGAAATTGTAAGAAACTATATAAACCTACGTTACAATAAAATTGTTCCTGAAAATTATAAGGAATATTTTAAGAATCGAGGAAACCTTCTTCCTCTCGTATTGAAAATTGAAAAGGAAAAGTCAAAAACAAAGAAAATAAACAAACTTGAATTCGAAGTTTCAGAAAAAAAACTTTAAAAAGCTTTATCAATCATTCTGCGATTTACCTCAGTTTAAGAATAACTCTACAGGTCTTGTAAGTTATCTTCTTCAGCGTGTTCCAAGTGAAAATAAGGAATCATTTACGAAATGGATGGTATCTATAGGTTTTAAAGATAAAGAGTCTACCTATAAGATTTTAACAAAGTGGTCAAATGAGAAAGCTAAAGGAAAAAATCTTGACAACAAAGACATTAAACCCAAAGGACTAAGAGGAGAATAAAAAATGACTCATGAAGAGCTTAAAAAACTTGAAGAAAATATTGATAAATACAAAAAGGCTCTTACTCTTGTTTATGCAGACGGTGATGTTACTTCTGTAGAACGTAACCGTTTAATAAGTATTAAGAATGAGCTTGGTCTTTCTGATTCACTTTGCATGGTAATGGAATCCAATTTCCATGAGGTTGCAGACCAGGATGCAATAGATTTAGAGAAAGCAAAAAAGATTCACCATTGTCATTTATGTGATGGTGACGGTGCTATTAAATGGCATGGAATTGACCATTCAATGATTGAATATCTTGAAATTGGTGATACCTATATCGAAGCTTCTAATGGCGGTTCTTATACAGGTTTAAAAGAAGCTTTTGTGCTTTCTATAGGTCAGTCTTTTGAAAACCTTTTGTATGAATATGATGAAAGACATATTTATGATGCAGTAAACGAAGGAAAATTACAGGTTTTCGATGAACAGAATGACCTGGAAACTTATCTGAAACTTAGGTTTGATATTCGGGATGAAGAACAGGTTATTTCTGATTATCAGAAGAAAACTGAAGCGCCTGAATTAAAAACTTATCACATACTAAAAGAGGAAGATGTAAAAAATCTTGAAATTATCAGTGATGATGATTTTTCCGATATTGTTGACTCTATTATTTTGAATGATTATAAGCACATTCCAAATGCGGTGCGATTACCAAATTTGAATTCAAAATTATCAGAAAAACTGGGGCTTTCAAAAGATTCTGCTTTTATCCTAAAAAAAAGTGCGACACATATTCGACCTGATAGAAAAGGTGGATATGGACAAGCTTTTGATACAGAAGAATACAGACTTATACCACAGGTATTAAGAGAAGCTACATTTGCAGTCGTTGATACATATTTCAAGAATTTCCAAATTGTATTTGATGATAAGGATAATGATTCAAAAATAAACAAACTTGTTTTTAATAAAGATGAACTTGGAAATTATTTATTAACAATTGGAAAAGTAGATAGAGAAAGTGCCTTTTCTGAAAAAAGAAATACCGTTGTTGCGGTGGGCGTTGCTCCCACAATACAGACTCTTAGAACAAGAGTCTCCTCTACTGCTTTGAGGGCATCTACAACAACGGTTAATGATAGTATATCACAAAACTCTGAAATGTCAAATAATCGTGATTGGGAACAAAAATACAGTTTCTTATCTTCTGACAAATTGTATTCTTTTATTAATGAAGAGTCTTTTACAAAAGATATGGCGCAGATGATTATCTGCGATTTTGAAGGAAATGGTTCTCCGCTTGTTATTGATGAACTGGGTAATGTTTGTGAGAAAAACATCTGGGAATCAGAAGAAAGTAATGCCATTACTGCATATATGCCTAGCGGTATTACTACAAAAGAAATTGAAATTCTTGATGACTTTCTTACAGGTCATCCTGATATTCCAGCAAAAAAGAGAGTAGAAGTTTTAAAGCTTAAAGATACTCTTGAAGAAATCAATGAAAAGCTTATTGAAAGAGAAGAAAAACAGGAATCTTTGGAAAAAGAAAAAGCTTCTCAAATAATTCGAGAAAGAACAAGAACCGAAAAAGAACTTGTTGATGAATATATTTCAAAAGTAAAAGAAAATCTTTCTTCAACAAGTAAAACTGCAGTTGAAGAAGTCTTTGAGTCTTCAAAAATTGCACTGCAAAGTTTTTCAGATAATGAAAAAGAAATCATCGGTAAATATCTGTTTGATAACGGTGCCACAAATGATGTAAATCTTGGAAAACTTCTTAAACAGAAGATTCAACCTGAACATAAAAAAGAAATCAAACGTGAAATTGATTTTGAAACCTGGTCAGAAGGCAATTTATATGAAAAAATAAAAGCTTCTCAAATTCCTCGAACCATCCAAACAATTTCTGATAGTGTTCTTTCTTTTGAACAGAATAAATCAGACAATTTGGATATTATTGGCAAACAGTTTGAAACTGATTCTACAGGGAAACCTACCTTAGAAGGAATGAAACAGCTGTCAAAGGCTATGGAAATATATTCTGACAAGCATTATGAGACAGCTCGTTATCTTTTTGTAAAAGATGGTGTTATAATACGTCATAAGACTGTTACCGCTCAGATTCCTGCTTCTACAATCATTAAGCCGGATGAAAAGTTTTTATACGACTTAAAATCTTATGCAGAAGAAACAAGCTCAAAAATTGTTTTTCTTCACAATCATCCATCCGGTTATGTTGAACCTTCTGAAGCTGATATTGAATTAACTAATTATCTGACCAACTTTTTTGAAGAATCAAAAGATTCAAATCTTTTTTGTGGTCATATAATCTTGGATCATGGTACTTACGGTTTATATGATTCAATAGACCGTACCTGGAAAGCTTTGATTAATAATGAAATAAAGCCTCTTTCAGAAATTTCAAAGAATTATAAAATTCAACTTACAGAGCATAAAAAGAAAGCTTCGTTCAATGATGATTATACAATTTCTGAACAGTCATTAAAAGAACTTGCAGAATACGCAAAATCCTGTGATTCTGGAGAAGTCTGGAATACAAAAGACTGGATTCCTTCCTTTTTACTAACAGGAAATGGTATTGTAACTTCTTTGGAATATATAAATACTGTTGAATTTTTAAATGAAGAAGTTCTTTCTGAAAAGCTAAAATTTTTAGGCCGCAAATATGGTTCAGAAAATATCATTATGCTTCCTGCAGATAAACAGCAGTTTTTAATTTGTGAGCGATATGCTCAGGATTCCGGGAAAATAAAAGATGTTTTTCTTATTAATAAGGATGGTTCTTTGGAAGTTTCAGAATTCCGTAATGGAAATATTTTTAATGACTTACGTAAAGATGAAATTATTGTTACAGACACAAATGATATTATTGAAAAAGTAAATGAAAAAATTATTTACGAACAAAGTGTAAATAAGAATATAAATAAAGAAAATAACAAGGAGAATAATACTATGGCAAAGATGACAAATGAAGAGCGTGCAAAGCTTACAGGTGAAGATTTATGGAATAATTTTAATTCTCACATGGATGCAGTTTATTCACAACTGGCATTAGAAGCAAATACGAAGAATCGTGAGGTCCTTTTTATTGATTTTAATGACTCTTTTGAAAAAGAATTAATTGAAAATTATACAAGAGAACAAAGAGCTTATTTAAGAAACAGAGTTAAAACTGAATATAATGAAGTAGATTTACCAAATGCACTTTCTTCATACAAGGAGAGACTGAAAAACAAATATGAAGAAGACTTGTCTGTAATGGACGATATTTTCTTTTCAAATTCAGAAGAGTCTAAACAAGAAGTAAAAGAAAATTTTGAAACAAACAATCTTGACCCTGCAATAGATATTTCTGAAGACAAAAAAGAAATGCACAATAATCATCAATCTGATGAAATTACAGAAAACAATTCTTCCTATGTTGAACTAAACGAAGAAATAAGAAAAAGAGATACAATAATAGAGCAATTAAAAATTCAAAATCAAAATATTAATGAAAATTACCAAACTCTCTTAAAAGAAATTTCTGCCTTAAAACAACAGATGTTGGCTCCTAAAGAAGCACAAGAAAAGTCCGCTAACGATTCTGTTGGATATGGTGGAAGTCAGTCTTCACAAGAGTATTCAAATCTTACAAATCAAGACGGTTTCGGTCGTGAAACTGCTTATAAAAAGAACCAGAAAGTTCCAACCTTTGGTATTCTGCAGGATGACGGTAGCCATCAGCTTATAAAAAATGCTGTCTTTTCAAAGCTTCTTGTTGATGAAGAAAATCCGGCAAATAACAAAATTGAACTGCTTGTATTGAAAGAAAACGGTAAACAGGAACCAATTCAAATATCTGAAAAAACTTATAATGATATTATAAACAATGTGCAGGAATTTGAACAGCGAAAACAAGGACAAAACCAGGATTCATTTGAATGGATGAAAGCTCATCTGGATTATGCACAAAAAATGGGAACAGATGATAATTCTTTCCGCTTGAGTACAGCCGAAAACTTTATCCATAATTTTCGTGTACACTGTATGCGTGATGAAACTCATAATCCAGATGAAGCCTTAAAAGTTGCTGGCATTATGTTTGACAGAATGGCAAAAAGAGATAAAGAAAGGTTTCTAAAAATGCGTAAAGCCTGGGATAAAAAAGCAAAGTCTGACGGTGGACCTACTTTTGATGAACATATTATTAAACAGTTTAATGAATTCCATCCGAAAAAAGATATTATTATTGATGAAATAAAAGACCGTCATTTTAATGCCGAAGAATCTGTAGATAAACAGAATTTAATGTATGAATCTTTACGCTCTGGAAAAATACAAGGAACTAATACAAGCATTGGAGATACAATTTCTTTTGCAATGAAATATAAAGATATGTTTTCCGGCAAAAGCTTAAAAACTCCCAAAGAAGACTGGAAAATTGTTGAAGTTTCAAAGTGTCTGCATGGTGACAGTGCTCTGATTTATAACGAGAAATCAAAAGCTTACTATAAATTACCTCTTGAAAATCTTGTAGAGCAGATCCGCAAGAATGAACGGATAAAATCAAAAGAAGAAAAACAGACTATCAAAAAAGACCATAAAAAACTCGGTTATGACGGTCCTGAAAGATAAAATACCCCTTATCTTTTAGATTCTTTTTGTTCACATTCTGAGTTCTTTTTGAACTCATTTTGTGAACAATTTTATGTCAGTTTTTTTTTATCTTTTTCAATTTCCTCTAAACGTTTTACAGTCGTATCATAAAAGGTTTTATCTTGTTCAATTCCAATATATTTACGATTAAGTATTGCACTTCCAATTAAATATTTTTTATTATTATACGCCTTCTTTGACTATCTGCAACGCCTTTACATACCAGACGTTTTTAATTGTTTCATCGGAGATAACTTCTTTTAATTCTTCCTCAGACGTGATTTTACACCACCAAGATTCACAGCCATAAACAATCTCTCCGAGTTCCGGTATAAGAATTGCTGGATTATAAAAGGCATGTTCAGCGGTAACAATACCGTCTTTAATTGAATGACTTATTGATAAAGCAACATCGCCGATTAAGATGCCAAAATAAGTTTTATCTCCGTGCTTTTCTTTACATGAGCGAACCTTTACTGGAGTTCCCGGCTTGTCACTAAAAATACCGGGACGTATAACCTCATCTTTTTCGTATCGAATTTCTTTGTAGTTGTTGAAGTTTATTTGCCAAGAAAGCCTGTCAAACAATTTGAGTAGTCGTTTGACAATATCAACCTGTTTTTCATTTAGCTTTCCTTCGCCGGTTTTATAATCCTGATTCACTATAGAATCAAGCATTCTCATACCATCGCGAATATCCCCTAATTCTTTTGCAATTTCTTGCTCTGTCATCGATTGCTCCTTTGCGCCTTATCGGCGTTCGATTTATTGAACGGTCTTTTAAAGTTCCATTATCTATAAGAAATTGATGAAAGTTATCATAATCTTTTATAGGTGTGTTTATCAGAAAATCTTTTAGCTTATTTGTTTTAAAAAACACATGCAAAATATTTCCCTGCATGTCTTCTTCTAAAAGTTTAAGCTGCCATTCTATTTGAAATGTTTTCCCATTTGCTTTAAACAAATGTTCTAAAGTTTTTTCTTTGTTCTTATATATTTTATATACTTGATTATACATCCAATATTCATTTTTAAGACAATTACTGTACTTCATCTTTTTAATTCCTCTTTTGGAAATCCTGATAATAATTATCAAGATATTTATTATATTTAATTAAAGTTTTTTCCATAAAAAATATACTCCACTCAAAAATTAATATAGATAAGTTAGCGTTATTTTTATTTTGATTCGTTTTCAGTTAAATAAAATCCATTTGTGTATCTGTTTCTTATATATCTTGCACCTTCTTTTGTATAAGGAAAAAAAAGACACTTAATAAAAAAGATTACAATATGTAAATATTTATTATTATTTCTTTTTCTTTCCATATTCCCACCATTCTTCTTCTGTAAATCCTCTTGAATAAACTGCAGGAGCTTCACCGTCTCTATGTATTTTGTTTTTTCTCCAGTATTCCTGATGTCCGTCACTATCTACAGCCGGACGCTGCATAATCAGATTTCCTTTTATATCAAACAGATCTCCGTCAAGAAAACCGTCTATAAATCTAAGTACAGTCGTCTTGCCTTTTTTAAAGTCTTCAGCGTAAATTCTTGTACCGTTTATTGGATTTCCGTTAATATCTAACTGCTGTATATCAGTGTTATTTAATGCTAAAAACAATGAATTTGAATTTTCCATTCTTACTATCTTCCTTTTTTTAGATGTGTAATCTCAGTTGTTTATACTGAAAATTACACATCTTAAACAAAATTTACTCGATGCTTTCAAGTTCGATTTCGTTTCTGATTTCCTGGATAGTTCCATTCTGCCAGTCTTCTTCGTAATATCCGAAGTTCTGTACAATTGCTGGAAATCCGTCTGGAGCACCTTTTGTCCAGTATTCAGTTCCTCCAAAACTGTATTCAAGAGCTGGAAGTTTATCTACAATATTTCCATCCTTGTCATAAACGTTTCCGTCTAGTAAACCGTTTACGAATCTGCACACAGTTTCTTCTTCTTCATTTTCAAACTTGAACTTCTGTTCTCCGTTAAGCAGCTTACCGTCTCTTCCGATAATCGGTACACCGATAAACTGTTTTGCTCTAGAGCATGACTGATTATTGTCATTTGTTTTAATTGCTTTAATTGAATTCATAATTAATTCCTTATATCTTTGTTGTTATTTATTTGCAATTCGCAAAAGACAAACTGTTTCTTACTTCAGAACCAAGACTTTCAAGTCTGTCTGCCTTTCTTTTTCCAGAACTTGCAAGGCGCTTAAAAACAGAAGATACAAACAGTTTCTCAGAAAGACTTAATTCAATTGTGTCTTTATTCTTTTTGTTTGTTTTTTCTATCTTGTTGATTATTTCGCAGATAGACTGAAATTCATAAGGTTCGACTTTGATTGTAACAGTCATTTTATTGCTTTCCATAAATTTTCCTTGTTGATGTATTTTTAAAAGATTGCATTCTGTTCGCCTGTATAATCTTCAGGCGTATTTGGAATGTCTTCTTCTACAGGAGCATTTTCACCCTGCTGTTTAGGCATTCTTTCTACCCAAGGATTGATACCGCCGACATCTGGAACAACTTTCAGTTTTGAATTTTTTGAACCGTCATTTCCGGTCCATGAATCCATATCAAGATGCCCCTGAACAGTGATGTATCTACCTTTTGTAAAATACTTGAACATTGTCTCTGCATAATTTCCAAAGATTGTTAAATCTACGAATACAGGTTTATCAATGTATTCTTCTGTGTCCTTTTTTTTGGAAGAACGATTTACTGCAATAGAGACACGAACAAGGCTAAGGTTGTCCTTTGTTTTTTCGAGAACTGCATCTTTAGTAATGCGTCCTCCCAAGTTTACCGAGTTTAAATCTGTCATTTTTCTTACCTCCGTATGACATATTTTTTTTACAGCAGTTAAGCTGTTTTTTTTATGTTTAAATATTTGATTTCAAGTTCAGAAACCAAATTATCAAACTCCTGTTTGATTTCTTTGTTCATAATCCACTTTGTCATTGGATATTTCTCTATGAGTTTATTTAGTTCTCTTTGATATTCCTGGTACTTGGAATTATCATTTTTCTTTAGCTGAAAAATTGCTTTTTCCTTTTGGATATTGTTTTCATCATTGAGCATTTCGCCAGGATATTTACATTCTTCGTTCGGACAGAAATAATCATTCTTATCATGTACGCAGCCACATACTGGACAAATGATTTGACGTGCTTTTTTCTCTTCAAGTTTTTGTATTTCAATTTTTTTGATATGTGCAAATTTTGAGATATATACAGGCTGCGTAAATGACTTAAAAAAATATGAGACAAAATTGTCTTTGTTTTTACATCTTGGTTTTAAATCGGTGAAGATCCACGTTAAATATTCTTCGAGATAGTTTAATGACAGATTACAGTTTTTTAGATTTTGAACGAAAATCGGATATGGATTTGGATTGAAACAAGGATTATAACCAAATAATTTTATAATTATGTTAAGAAAAACTTCTTCTTCTGAGTTTTTATCTGCAAACTGAGCTGTTTGTATTGTTTTTACAGGATTAGAAGAAGTAGTAGCAGAATTATTTAAACTAGTAACAGGATTATATATAAGGGTCTGGACATTTTTGTCCACACCAACTGGTTTAGTCTGGACATTTTTGTCCACACCAATTGGTTTAGTCTGGACATTTTTGTCCACACCAATTGGTTTAGTCTGGACATTTTTGTCCACACCAATTGGTTTAGTCTGGACATTTTTGTCCACACCAATTGGTTTAGTCTGGACATTCTGTTTTTGTTCAGTATCAACATTTTTATTCAGTTCTTTGTGTTCGGGATTATCGTTATCATATTCAAAACTAAAAAAAGATTCTGTAAATGCAAAATAAGTGAAGTTTCCTTTTTTCCCGGCATGTACGATTGTTTTGTCAAATATTCCAGCTTCAACATATTTGTCAAAGCGTCTCTGAATACTTTTAACATTACATACACCTAAAATTGGATAATCTCTGATAATAGCACCATAACGGACATTGAAATAATCAACGCCGTCTATAGTCTTAGACCACATACCTTTTGCTTTGGATCCGTCTTTTTTTAATGTTTTTGCACGTGTTTTAGTGGCAAAGCCTTTAAACCATGTGAATATAAATATATCAGTCGGATCTATGGCTAAATTTGGATGAGCTTCATTGAACTGAGCAATTTTGACTTGGGAATAATCCCAAACACTGAACTTCATAACTAGTTTATTCTCCTATTCTTATTTTTTATATGTTTTTAATAGCTCTTCATCTTTTATTGGAATATCAAACTTTGGTGCTATTTCGGAAAATGTAAAATCAGAAAACAAATCAGCGTTTTCGATTTCTTCAACAGTTTTGCCTTCATGCAGCATAGAAATGATTTTGTCATAAACCTGATATGAACCTTCTGCAAATCCTTTTTTTAATCCTTCTGTAAAACCACCCTCGTAAGCTCTTTTTCTTTCAAGCGTTCTTTCCGAGTCCTGCTCTGGTGTAAGCTTATTTGGGTCCTCCCTTGGGTGTTCCTGCATAAAACTTAATCCACCAGGATTTCCTTCGTTATCCTCAAGTGCATCCGAAATGTCATCATCAGAAAAATCTTCTTTTTCTTTATTAGGTTTTGGATTTTTCTTTTCATTGATTATCTTGTCAGCCTTAGAAATAGACATTTCTCCGTTTTTTACGGCTTCAAGAGTTTCATCATCAGCATTGTTGATGATGTTTCTCATTCTTTCTGCTGTTCTAGGAGATACTCCAAGCACATCTGCAATTTCTTCTGATGATTTACCTGTGTTTTCACCATCTGTCTTTTTACCAGGATTTTTAAGTTGATCTAGTTTTGCCATTGCATCAAGTTTTTGATATGGTTCAAGATTACGCCGTAAAATCTGAAGTTCATAGGCATAAATTAAGGCTTCTGTGCGGGTATCAAATGTATGAATATAAGCAGGTATTTCCTCAAATCCTGCTATTTTTGCTGCAGCTACACGGTGTGCGCCGTCCCCACGGATAGGTTTTTCCATTGTTTCAGGTTCTTCTCTGATTTTGAAAAGATGAATGACCTGGGTTTTATCATAACCTTTGGCTATCATGGATTCAGCAATGGATTTTGCCATTTCTTCATTAAATGGGAAAATCTCAGTAAAATCACCCTTCGGATCTTCAGCAATATCTTCAACCTTTACTTTTTCAAAACCTGTATTCTGTGATACTACTGTTTTTCCTGCTGAAAATGCCTGAGCGAGTTGTTTATTATCATTCTGTTTTTTAAGGTCGTTATATGAAATTTTTTTACTTGCCATAGTTTATTCCCTCTTATTTTTTATATGAACGATTATTTCTCAATGTCATTACTTAATTCTGTGATTACAGAGAGAGTCTCTTTTTTTACACCTTCAAGATACTGAAGCGGAACATGAATGGATTGTGCTTTGCGGAATCCCTGGTCAACTGGAACTATGTAAAGCTTTGAGTCTGTTGCAGCTTTGATTTTTTCAAGATAGTCTGCCTGCTGAACAAGACGTAAATCTCTTGAGTTAAGCACAATTTTGTCCATTTTAGGTTTATCAGTGTCGTAACGGTCTTTAAGTGAGTCAATGTTCTGCATGAAAGTAATAAGCCCGTCAGATGAAAATTCATCAATGTTTAATACTGTAATTGCTTCATCTGAGGCAAGGAAGCAGCTTTCTTCCAGAGCACCAAATGACGGAGAAGTATCTAGAATAAGGAAATCAAAGTTTTCCTTAACTTCTCGACATATATGTTTAATTATAAATGGCTGCTGAGTAGCAAGTGTTTTAGAATAAAGTCTTAAATCGGAATTTAAGCTTGCTGTTGGAATGATTGATAGGTTTTCTACCTGAGTATTGATAATTGCATCGTTTGCCTGAGCTTTTTTCATAAGTACATCAGCAAGTTCAAGAGTTATCTCTTCAACTCCAAGCCAGGTTGTTGCATTACCCTGTGGGTCTGCATCAAGTAATAATACTTTTTTACCATTTTCTGCCAGCTGTACGGCTGTTGATACTGAAATACTGGTTTTGCCAGTTCCACCTTTCTGTAAAGCAAATGTTATTGTTTTCATAGCGATCCTCTATGATTTTTAAGTTAGTCTCTCATACGAGAAACTTATGCCCTTGATAGGAATCGAACCTATCAAGGCAAAAGCAGCGCTAACGACTTTTGCCTTAACCCATTAAGGGCAAAAGTTCCTGAAACCTATTGACCTAAGCCCCAGGACTATCCCAGTAAGGATTTTGCTTGTATCATCTATCACACAACAACACGGGAGGCTCGCTGTATGAATAATGAACATAAAAAAAGAGGCTCCCTTTAGGACCGGTGGGAACCTCTTTAAGATTACGGCTTTAAAGAAATTTCTTCGGCTCTAAAAAGATACGGCACAAAAGAGGTCATACTTTCTTCTCCAGAAGATAATTTTTCTTTAGCGCCTATAAGGATGCAGTAACAAGCGAACTTTTACCAACATCCTTATAAGACGAATATATACCGATTTGTTGACAAAAGAATGTTAAAACTTGACAGATGCCAAAAAACTGAGTATATTCAGGTAGAAGTTCTAAAGCTTGGGGGTGCACCGGTTTCGACAGGTGTGATTCGTGGTTTTAGACTGCAGGTGAGTACGTCCAAACTCTAAAGAGACAAACTTATAATTGCCACTTTCAAAAAAGAAGATGACAATGTTTTTGCAGCTGCTAACGACGAATTAGATTTCGCTCTAGCTGCATAACACGGGATTCAAGTTGTGCCGTTCTGAACGGCTTGATATCTTGTAACTGATCAGGACTTACTTTATGAGGTTTCCGGCACTTGTAAAGGAAAATTAGATATCGGAATACGGTGCCGATGCTTGTGATGCTGCTACCGCGCGCCCGACAACTACCTCGCATTACTAAACCTGTAGACGTCTCTGGTCCGCACACTTGGACGGGAGTTCGATTCTCCCCATCTCCATAAAAAAAACACGGTTTTTTACCGTGTTTTTTTTGTTTCTTTACAACCCTTGAACCTACCACAGAACCTTGGGGACAAAGAAGGTATTATATAGCAGACCTTGAATGTAACATGATTGAAATTGATTCATTCCAAAAAGAATAAGGGTATAAATATAAATAAGAAAATAATTTACTTTGAGAGGAGCATTAAAATGCATATTGATGGATTACTAATAGGCTTATTAGCTTTTTTGATTATAGGAGTACTACATCCTGTAGTTATTAAAGGTGAGTATTATTTTGGAATTAAGATATGGCCAGTATTCTTGGTTTAATATCATGTGGTTTTGCTGTATTTATACCTAATTACATTGTGAGATTGGGATTAGGAATTCTTGGGTTTTCATTATTGTGGAGTATTGGAGAATTATTTCATCAGAAAAAAAGAGTAGAAAAAGGGTGGTTTCCAATGAATCCAAAAAGAAAAGAGGAGTATAAATCTTGAAAAATGAAAAGTTAAACACACCTCTTTCGCTAACTAATAGTATATACCTGCAGTAATAGTCAGCAAATAAAATTTGATAAATTATTAATATTAGTTTTTAGGGAAAATAATAAAAAATTATCAAGTTTATATTTCTAGTGCCCCAATTTATACCCTGCATGGTTAACATTCTTATTGCCTATTGGTAGTTTTATTTGGCCTGATGATAAAGAGCCACTTAATATTTCTTTAAAACAGATTGATTTAAATGATTACAATGGCTCGCTGTTTCAAGAAGTTGTTACTACGATTGACCTAGAAAATTCAGAGTTAAAAGCGCTAATTTCGTATGATGGCGCATTAGCCATACCAATGTGATGTAAATAGAGTTGAGTTTCCAGAGTGGCCAAAGAAAAAACAGATATAATAAATTGTACTTTGACCACATCCAATCATGCTTTAGTCTATGTATTTAATAGCTATGCCATTTGCTGTAAGAAATCCCCATGAAGACATATTTTTTCCACTTTCATAATATACATCAATAATGGCATCGGCTCCAATTTCAAGAGCTTTTTTCTTTAATAAGAAATTTGCTTCCTCTTCTGTTGGATTAGACGAAAAGACAGTGCTTTTACTAATATAGACTTCTTCTGTTTCAATTTCTTGATAGTCTTTATCGATTGGTCTTTTGCAGACAAGTAAATCAATTTTTTCAATCTCTGGGGTATTTTCAATAGTTACTTTGCCTCTAACTTTAGTCATAATTGGTTTATCTACCCCTCTAAGGAAAAAACCTACTTTATCATCTTGAATACTTACTACTAACTTATATTTTCCACCTTTTTCATAAAACGCTCCTTATAAATATCTTACCATTAAAAAATTAATTTAACAAACCCCTTATCGTATAGAGGTATCGTCAACTATTTCTAGATGGCAATTAGTGCCGGTATCGTCAAACATACTAGGAAATATAATCTTCTAAATCGTTGAAAAAAAAGTGTAGATACGTTAGCATACACACAATAATATCTAATATTACAGGAGGCTTATATGGCTCTTATTGTTTGGTCCGATGCATTTAGTGTTAATGTATGTAAAATTGATGAACAACATCATAAACTTGTCGATTTTATAAATGAGTTACACGAGGCAATGCTACAAGGAAAAAGTAAAGAGATACTTAGTGAAATAATAAAGGGACTTGCAGACTATACTGTTATTCACTTTAACACAGAAGAAGCTCTTTTAGAAAAATATAATTATCCTGAGTTAGCACTTCAAAAAGAAGAACATGCTCTTTTTGTAAAAAAAGTAAAGGAATTCCAAGAAGGCTTCAAAAACGAAAAATTTGGTTTATCTATCGATATTATGAATTTTCTTAGTGATTGGCTCCAAAATCATATTAATGGATCTGATAAAAAATACTCTTCATTTCTTAATGAACATGATGTTTTTTAACAAATTGTAGACGGATTTATTGTTTTCTAGCTAAAAAAGAAACTTTATCAATATCAAAAAAAATTAATTATAATATTTTCCTCTTATTTTACCCAAAAGTCTAATAATGTTACTGACATGTTTTATTTGGTATGATAGTATAAGTATCAATAATTTTTTTATTATTAATTAAAAATATTTGTTTATAAGATTACTACTATACATAGAGGAATACAAACATGATAACAAAAGATTTAGAACAAAAAACAGATGTAAATAGCAAAAGAAAAACGAAACTTATTGTTTTTTTTATAGTAACCATTTTTGGAGTGTTTTTTGTACTTTCGACGGTACAATTACTAATTGTATCTTATAAATCAAAAAACTTTTTAGAATCTGCCTATATACAAGATGCAACAGAAACAACTTTTGCATATTCTAGTTATTTTTCACGGTATATAAAAACTGCAAAAAATGAAATGAGTCAATATGTGAATGCAGATGTTTCTAAAACTGGTGATACTAAGCAAATTGTTCAATGGTTAAGGTCTCATGCAGATGTTCGTAGTGATGACTTTATGTCTGTTTTTTATTGCAACAATGTTGGATTGGCCTATATTGATACAGGTTCTGTTGTTGTTGTTTCAGATAGAGATTATTATAAAGCTATTTTTATAGATGGAAAAGATGAATATGTTAGTGATCCGATCATAGATAAAGTAACAGGTAAGCCGATAATAGAAGTCATAAGGGCTGTAAAAAAGGACGGAAAAACAATAGGTTTTTTTGGTGCAGATGTATCATTAATGGAATTACAAAAAAAAGTAAGTGAGATTGAAATTGGAAGGACTGGATTTGCCATGTTGCTTGGGGGAAATGGAAAGATAATCTCTCACAATGATAGAAGTTTAATTTATAAAGATTTACTAACTAGTTTAAGTGATGAACATGCCGATATTACAGAACTTGCAAGAAAAATGACCGCAGGTGAAATTGGTCATATGTGGGTGACTGGGTTTCAAGGGGAATCTGAAATTGCAGTGTATGCTCCTATAGAGGGAACTTCTTGGAGTTTTGGACTTTTTGTTTTTGAAGATCAGGTTTATCAAGCAGCAACTAATGTTATGCATATGATGTTTGTTACTGGAATTATTGTTTTAGTATTTATACTTTTAATTAGTGGATTGATTATTTTCTATTCGTTAAAACCTCTTAAAACAGTTGAAAGTTTAATAACTGAGATTGCCTCTGGCAATGCTGATCTTACTAAAAGGATAGAAATAACTTCAAATAACGAAATAGGTTCTGTAGTTGATGGGTTTAATAATTTTATCGGAAAGTTACAATCGATTATGAAGGAACTTAAGGATTCAAAAGCAATATTAGCCTTAGCAGGAAATGAACTTGCTAACGAAGCGCAAGAGACAGGAGTTGCAATAGAACAAATTATTGTACAAATAAATGCTTTAAATGATTCTATTATTAATCAGTCTGCGGGTGTCGAAGAAACTGCTGGGGCAATAAATCAAATTTCTTCTAATATTTCTTCTTTGGAAAAAATGGTAGAAACTCAGTCTTCTGGTGTTACCCAGGCTTCTGCTGCTGTTGAACAGATGATGGTGAACATAGGCTCAGTAGAGGAATCTGTAGAAAAAATGGCTACCGCTTTTGATCTTTTAGAAGAAAAAGCAAAGACAGGTTCTGAAAAACAAGAAGATGTTACTGTTAAAATTAAAAATATCGAAAGTAATTCTGATAAGTTACAAAATGCGAATGCTAGTATTGCAACTATAGCAAGTCAAACAAATTTACTTGCTATGAATGCTGCTATCGAGGCAGCGCATGCAGGAGAGGCCGGAAAAGGGTTTAGTGTTGTTGCAGATGAAATTAGAAAACTTGCGGTAACCTCGACTGCAGAGTCAAAAAAAATAGGTGAGCAAATAAAATTAATAAACGAGTCTATTATCGATCTTGTTTCTGCTTCTGCTGAATCTAGTGAAACTTTTGGTTCTGTTTTTGAAGAAATAGAAAGTGTGGATGAATTAGTACGTCAAATAAAAAATGCTATGGAAGAACAACAAGAAGGCTCAAAGCAAATTACAGAAGCTCTTCATTCTATGAATGATAGTACAGCAGAAGTTAGAAATGCTTCTTCAGAAATGGCAACTGGAAGTAGCGCTATTCTTGATGAAGTAAGAAGACTTCAGGACTCAACTTTGAACATGAAAGATAATATGTCACAGATGAGCGTAGGTGCAAAAAAAGTTAAACAAAATAGTACCCTGTTGTCTGGAGTAGTTAAAAAGGTACGTAATACAATTGCTAATATTGGTGAGCAAGTAGATTTATTTAAAGTATAATTTTGTTTTAATCGTAGGAGAATCATTCACTCAAATTTTTAAGATAAAATGACAGAAAATAAGTAAGAAATATCTCGAAATACTCGATTTTTATACAAAAGGTATAGTTACTTAACCAATTTTCTATTTTAGTGTATACTAACAGTAGTTTGTCGTTGCGTGCCAATATATGGTTGCCTAATCAGACGAATGTTTTCTTGTACATTTACATTATCTAATCGTTTCTAACTAGTACTTTGTACAAGAAAAAGAATACGAAGGAGATAATCATATGAAAAAAAAAGTATCACTAAATAAAATTGCATTCCTTGGTGATTATTTGCCACGAAAATGTGGAATTGCAACTTTTACTAAAGATTTATGTACTTCTATTGCAACTGCATACCCAAACTCACAATGCTTAGTTGTGCCAGTAAATGACACTGCTGCAGGGTATGCATATCCACAAGAAGTTCGCTTCGAAATTGCTGAATCAGATTTATCATCCTATCTTCGCGCTGCCGATTTTCTTAATATCACTGATGTAGATATTCTTTGCGTTGAGCACGAGTTTGGTATTTATGGCGGAAAATCTGGAAGTCACGTCCTTGCATTAATGCAACAAGCTAATATGCCTATAGTCACAACGTTGCATACTATCTTACAAAATCCTACTGCCGAACAGCGTCGAGTAATGAATGAGTTAATTCGATTGTCGACGCGTGTTATTACTATGGCACAAAAAGGTCGAGAGATTTTATTAAATACATATAACGTACCAGCATCAAAAATTGATGTTATTCCTCATGGAATCCCTGAAATTTCTTTCACAAATTCAGATCGCTTTAAGGATGAATTTGGTGTTAGTGGAAAACAGGTATTACTAACTTTTGGGCTACTTTCACCAAATAAAGGAATTGAATATGTACTCGAAGCTTTGCCTGCTATAATAGAAAAAAATCCTGATGTTGTATTTATTGTTGTTGGACAAACGCATCCTAATTTGTTACGAGATGAAGGGGAGCAATATCGATTACATTTAAAGCATATTGCCCAAAAATTGGGAGTGCAAAAACACGTTGTTTTTTTTAATCGGTTTGTTGAATTTGATGAATTGCTTAGATTTATTGGGGCTGCTGATATTTATATTACGCCTTACCTTACCGAAACACAGATAACTTCTGGAACTCTTGCGTATGCATTTGGAATGGGAAATGCGGTTATTTCTACACCGTATTGGCATGCAGCAGAACTTCTTGCAGATGGAAGAGGCTCGCTTGTTCCTTTTAGGGACTCTCATGCAATAGCAGAATCTGTTATAAAACTTCTCGGTGATGATGATGCCCGTCAGCAAATGCGTAAAAAGGCTTATCAGCTTGGAAGAGATATGGTTTGGAGTGCTGTTGCTCATAAATATATGGATTCGTTTTATCAGGCAGAGGTTGATTATCATCGAATAGGCGGAAAAGTAGCTCCTTTTAGAACCCTTGATGAACAGTCGGATTTTCTTCCAAACTTACGTCTTGATCATCTTTTTAGATTAAGTGATTCTACTGGTATTTTTCAGCATGCTAGTTTTACTGTTCCTCGATTTTCTGAAGGCTATTGTACAGATGACAATGCTCGCGCACTTATTCTTGCATTGATGCTACAAGAAACGGGTAATGGTAGCCCAGAAATTAGTAATCTAATATCAACTTATTTAGCCTTTATCAATTATGCTTTTGACCCAACAACAAAGCGCTTTCGCAACTTTATGAATTTTGATAGAACGTGGGTTAAGTCTCAAGGCTCTGAGGATTCTCATGCACATGCAATTTGGGCACTTGGTTATTGCATAGAACATTGTCGTCAAGCTGGCATGAGAATGCTTGCTACAGATCTTTTCGAGCATTCACTTACATGTGTTAATGACTTTTTATTTCCTCGTGCATGGGCTTCTGTATTACTTGGTATAGATGAATATCTTACGCGATTTGATGGAGACCGTTATGTTAGTCAGCTACGTGAATCTTTGACAAACAAACTCATGGATCTTTTTGTGACAAACTCTAAAAAAGATTGGCTTTGGTTTGAAGATAGTCTAACGTATGCCAATGCTCGCATTTCACATGCTCTTATTAGAAGTGGAGATGCAATGCAAAATAAGGCGGTACTCGAAGTAGGTATAAAATCGCTAAAATGGCTTATTTCTGTTCAAACAGCTAAAAAAGGTTGGTTTAGGCCAATTGGAACAAATGGATTTTATAAAAGAGGAGAAAATCGTGCTATTTTTGACCAACAACCAATTGAAGCGCAAACTACCATTTCTGCATGTATAGCAGCGTATAGGGTCACTGACGATAGCTATTGGTTGCAGGAAGCATATCGTGCTTTTGATTGGTTTTTAGGTCGAAACGATGTAGGAATTCCTCTGTATGACCAAAGTACAGGTGGGTGTCATGATGGATTGCATATAGATAGAATAAATCAAAATGAAGGTTGCGAATCAACTCTTGCATACTTACTTTCTTTAACCGAATTACAGACTGTTTTAAGTGCAAGTGAATCAGTATATAAGAAAGGTGATTATAAATGAAAATTAACAGACATTCTATCGTAATAAAACCAGATCTTTATCGTGTTTTTCTTCGTCCATTTTATACTTCGCGAAACGAAAGTGCTCAACGCGTTGTTGATAGTATACTTGCACTTACTGAACGTGAAGTGAGTAAAATGTATATCAAAGTAATTAATGATTTTGCAAAGCGACATGAAAATATCGAAAAAATTATTCTAGATCGATTTGAGCAAGTAAAAGAAAACTTGAATATAAATGAAAAGATTTCTTTTAAACGTAAAGCTTTAATAGGTTCATATTTTTTAATGGAATATGCTCCAGAGGCAGCTGCCTTATTTAATCCATCTATTGTTGTGCATCCAGATCAAACGGGAGTTCCAAAAGGTTCGATACGTTTTATTTTAAGTTTACGTGCAACAGGAGAAGGGCATATATCTTCAATCACATTTAGGACAGGAATACTAGATTCTATGAATAATATACAACTAGATGATCCTGTTCCTTTTACGTTACAGGCAAAGCGAAATCAAAATAGTGGATATGAAAAACAATTGTTTTTGCAAAAATTGCAAGAGACAGGTATAAATGACGATTTTAGTCGGTATGTTATTAGTTTACTCCCCGATGTGTTTGTTCTTAACGATTTAAAGGCCATATTAAAACAAGAATGTGAAAATGGCTTACAAGGAGACATGCATGTGGAACATTCTTGTCAAGCTATTATGCTTCTTGCAGAGTCGAATTATGAAGTCCATTTTACGGGTAAAAGCAAACTCTCTCAAAGAATTCTTTTCCCTTCTGGCCCGAGTCAGAGTAACGGGATTGAAGATGCTCGCTTTGTTCGTTTTACAGAAAATGATGGCTCTTATATGTATTATGCTACATATACAGCCTATGATGGTAAAATAACTCTACCTCAACTTCTAAAAACAAAGGATTTTATTAATTTTCAGTTTTCGACACTTAATGGACAGGCTGTGCAAAATAAGGGAATGGCGCTGTTTCCGCGAAAAATTAACGGTAAATATGCTATGCTTTCTCGTCAAGATGATGAAAATATTTTTTTAATGTATTCGGATAATATTGACTTTTGGTATGAAACTAAATTGCTAGTAAGTCCATCAAACCCATGGGAATATATGAAAATAGGAACGTGTGGTTCTCCAATAGAGACAAAATATGGCTGGCTGGTTATTAGTCATGGGGTTGGGGCTATTCGTAGATATTCTATTGGAGCTTTTTTGCTTGATATAGATGATCCGTCACGTGTCATTGCGCGTCTCGCACAGCCACTGCTAGAACCAGAGGAATCAGAGCGTGATGGCTATGTACCAAATGTTGTCTATACTTGCGGAGCAATGGTACATGGAAATGATCTGATAATTCCTTATGCTGTGAGTGACTATGCGACAAAGTTTGCAACGGTAAATCTTAATAAGCTAATTAAGAAAATGAAAAAAGACTCTATGTAAAATCTTTACTATATAAAAAAGCAAACTTAAATTCATCGAGCTTTACTATATATTTGTCTCATATCATTTACATCTAATTGCTTAAACTGTCCAATTGTACGAGTTTTGTTAAAACTGCAATTTATTGCTAATTGGTCAATTTGAGCATCGGTTAACTCTGTTCCAAGCTCATGAATAGATGTAGGCATATCTAGTGATTTAAAGAAGTCTTCCATGGCGCTAATTCCTTCGAGTGCAATAGATTCTATTTCTTCTGTTGTAAGATCGTCTTCGTACAAGTCTTCATTTTCTTTTTGTTCAGCTGGAACTATACCTAAGACATCACAAGCAAGTTTTGCAAATCTTTCTGGATGTTCTTTATAAACGTATCGAGCCCAAGTTCCCCAAATAGATGCTAATGTAGCGCCATGCGTGTAACCAAACATACCACTTAATTCGTGTCCAAGTTGATGACAAGACCAATCTCCTATTCCGTTACCGCAACCAGTGAGTCCATTATGAGAAAGACTACCTGCCCACATTATTTCTGCACGTGCTTCATAATCCTTGGGAGTTTCTTTTAGTATGAGTGCGTTTTCCATGACAGTCGATAAAAGTCCTTCTGCAATGCTGTCTGTAAGTTCTGAATATTTACCATCAGCCCCAAACCAACGCTCAAGTGTATGCATCATGATGTCAACACAACCACACATTGTCTGATGTATAGGTAAAGTTTTTGTTAATTCTGGATTCATAATAGAAAAGAGTGGGCGTGACATTTCATAATTGGTACCTCTTTTTTCTTTCCCGTTTGTAATAACAGATGAATTACTTGTTTCACTTCCGGCTGCAGCAATTGTTACAATTGTTCCTAATGGGAAAAATTTTGTAGGAGTTGCTTTTTTTTCATATATTTCCCACACATCAAAGTCATTTCCTAACCCATAACAAATTGCTTTCGAAGAATCGATAACACTTCCTCCTCCAACAGCAAGAACAAAGTCTACTTTTTCAGCTTTGCAGAGTTGTATACCTTCTCGAACAAGAGAAAGTTGTGGATTAGGGACTACACCACCAAGTTTAACATATTTAATTCCACTGTCTGTTAATGTTTTACAAACTCGATCAATGAGGCCTGATTTAACTGCACTATGACCACCAAAATGAACAAGAACTTTTGTTCCTCCTGCCTCTTTTATAAGCTCACCGCATTGGGATTCAGCATCTTGACCAAAAACAACTTTTGTTGGCACTTGATAGGTAAAATTTTCCATAAAACACTCCTTGTATAAAACTAAATATTATAATTTATAAAGTATCTACTTCTTTAAGCCATAGTGCTGCACTTGCATCACTAGGCATTCTCCAGTCACCTCGAGGAGATAAATTAACTGTTCCTACTTTTATCCCATCTGGCATACAACTACGTTTAAACTGTTGTTGAAAAAAACGTTTGTAAAACGTACGCATCCATTTTATGATCGTTTCTGAGTTGTATATGCTATTAGGAGTATTTGTTCCAAAAGCTTGTTTAGCTAATATATAAATCTTACGAGGCGTATAACCCCATCGTAAAACGTAGTATAAAAAGAAATCATGTAATTCATAAGGGCCAACAAGGTCTTCTGTCTTTTGTGCAATTGTTCCGTCATTTTGAGGTGGAAGTAATTCAGGGCTTACCGGAGTATCTAGTATATCCCATAAAACATCTGATAATTTTTTGTTTACAGCTTGTGAGGCGTTATTATTTGTATCTGCTTCTTCTGCAAACCAAGCAACTAAATACCGTACCAGAGTTTTGGGAATAGAAGAGTTTACTCCATACATACTCATATGATCTCCGTTATAGGTTGCCCACCCTAGAGCCAATTCTGATAAATCTCCTGTTCCAATAACTATTGCGCCATTCTTGTTTGCCAAATCCATTAGTACTTGTGTTCTCTCTCGAGCTTGAGAATTTTCATAAGTAACAGAATGATCATTTTCGTCCTGTCCAATATCGGCAAAATGTTGTCGAACAGCTTTTTCAATTCTAATTTCACGCAACGTCACATTCATAGACTTAGCCATACTACAGGCATTGCTATACGTTCTGTCTGTTGTTCCAAAACAAGGCATAGTAACTGCGATAATTCCTTTTAAATCTAGTTTTAAGCGCTTAAATGCTTCAGCTGTTACAAGTAAGGCAAGCGTAGAATCTAACCCTCCAGAAAGCCCTATAACAGCATTTTTGCATCCTATGTGTTTTAAGCGTTTTGCAAGACCTTCGGCTTGCATTGCAATTATTTCGCTACATCTAATAGCCCTGTTTTCTTTGTCTGCAGGAACAAAAGGAGATTGTGAGATGGTGCGCAAAAGAGTATACGAAAGATTAGTGTTGTTTTTAGTTTTTTTATCTAACTGAACAAGGTTTTCATTATCAGCAGCAATGTTTTCATATATGATTTTTTGATAATTTATTTTAGTATTTTCTGTTACCCAAGTATTTGCTCTTCGTCTTTCAGTTTCTAATTTATCTATATCTATATCACTTAGAATATAACCAGTGTTATACATTGTACTTTCTTTTAAGATACTACCATCTTCTGCAATAATATTATGGCCACTAAAGATTAGGTCTTGGGTGCTTTCTCCATGGCTTGCATTTGAATAGAGATAAGCGCAGGCACATCGGCCACTTTGTGATTTGACAAGCATCCTTCGATAATCTGCTTTACCAACAACTTCATTGCTTGCAGATAAATTACATATAATTTGAGCTCCGGCTTGTACATGTTGTGTAGAAGGGGGACAAGGCACCCACATATCTTCACATATTTCACATGCTATTTGAACTCCATGAAATTGAATTAGAGTATTTGTTCCAAAAGCAAAAGAATCTGATCTCTCAGTTTCGTCTTTTAATGCTTTCCCCGAGGTAAAATGACGAATTTCGTAAAATTCACCATAATTTGGAATGTGTGTTTTGGGAATAGAAGCAAGAATTATGCCTCCTGCAATAAAAACTCCACAGTTATACAGTTTATCGTTTTTTTCTAGAGGACATCCAACTGCAATAAGAATGTCTAATGATGTTGTTTCTTTTGCAATCCGCTTTAGTTGTCGTTTTGCATTGTCTAATAAGGTGCGTTGTAAAAATAAATCTCCACAAGTATATCCAGTAATAGAAAGTTCTGGAAAAACAATTAATTCAGCTCCATCAGAATGAGCTGTAAAACAATATTTTATAATTTCATTGGCATTTGTTTCGCAATCTGCAACAGTTACTTTTGGGCTTGCACAAGCAACTCTAAAAAATCCGTAGTTCATAAAATTAGTATACCATAATATAGAAATATAGTGCATAGAAAATACAAGTATAAAATAGACACTTGTCAATTAAAGAAATTCATAATACTATTATTCTAAATAGTGGAGGAAAAATGATTGAAGTAGACGATTCTAGGGTGATACGAACTAAAAAAAGTTTAAGGGAAGCTCTCTTAAAACTCATGTCTAAACACAATCTAGACGATGTACGAGTTAAGAATATTTGTACTTTGGCCGGCGTGAATCGTGGAACATTTTATAAACACTACGATGATAAGTATGCTCTTTTTGATGATTATTTAAGTAAGCTTGTGTCTGAGGTTGAATCAATTGGTGGAAAATGTTTACGCTATGATTCTGAAAATGACATACATACAACGCTTATCGATTTGTATATGCTTTTTTCTGTGCAAATAATGAAGTATTTTGTAAAAAATTCTGATATTTTAAAGGGCGTAGTTGTAAACAATAAGGAATCTCTTGCTAATTTTATGTTTACAAATCGAATGGAAAAAGCTTATAACGATTTTTTAAATCGCATGCGCCCAGTTGTAAAATTTGAAATTCCTGCAGATGTTATTTCTATGTTTTGTATTTCTGGTTTAATTCATCTTGTTATGTATTGGTTAGAGACTGGTCAAATTAAAGACATTGAGAAAAACACTATTTCTATTAGAACAATTTTGCAACACAATCTTTATATTCAAAAATAAATTACTTCTTGAAACAAGCTGTTTTTCCGGCTACAATTGCAAAATCTTATTTTAAGGATTAAAAGATGAATAAAGCGCTCGAAACTTTAAAAGAGAGAGGCTTTTTCCAGCAGTGCACAGATATAGATGGATTATCGGAGCTGATGGATAAAGGCCCCGTTACATTTTATGTAGGAACAGATCCTACAGGTCCTAGTCTTCATATTGGGCATATGGTTCCCATATTTGCACTCAGACATTTACGGGCTGCCGGTCACATAGGCGTTGTTCTAATTGGTGGTGGTACGGCTCGTATTGGGGATCCCAGTGGAAAAACTGAAATGCGTAAAATGATTACGTATGAACAAATTGATGAAAACGTAAAATTATTTGAAAAACAATTAGATAATTTTGTTGATTTTGATGGTAAAACGGCTTTTGCAGATAATAATGCAAACTGGCTTGCAGATCTTAATTATATAAATTTTTTACGTGAAATTGGTTCTTGTTTTTCTGTAAACAAAATGCTTTCTTACGAAGCATACAAACAGAGAATGGAAAAAGGACTTTCCTTTATAGAATTTAACTATCAACTATTACAATCGTATGACTTTTTAAAATTGTATGACCGACATAATTGCTGTCTTCAAATTGGTGGAGACGATCAGTGGGGTAATATTACCGCTGGTATTGATCTTATTCGCCGAAAACGAGGATCTAATGCAAAAGCTTTTGGGCTTACGTTCCCTTTGGTAACTCGTTCTGATGGTAAAAAAATGGGCAAGACAGAAAAAGGTGCTGTATTTATAAATAAAGATATGACATCTGTGTACGATTTTTTTCAATATTGGCGAAATGTTGCAGATGCAGATGTCCGAAAGTTTTTACTGTTGTTTAGTTTTTTACCAATCTCAGAAATTGATGAAATTTGCGCTGGAGATATAAATCAAGCAAAAGAAAAATTAGCTTATGAGGTTACAAAAGAAATTCACGGCAAAGACGAAGCTGATAAAGCACTTGCTGGAGCCAAGGCTGCTTTTGGTGGCGGTGGTGATAAATCAGCTATGCCAACAGTTGAAATAGCAAAAGGCGATTTAGAAGTTGGTATGGGAATTATCGATTTGTATGCAACTGCTAAACTCGGTGGATCTAAAAGTGATATACGTCGTCTTATTCAAGGTGGTGGAGCTCAAATTAATGGTGAGAAAGTAACTGATATAAAGATGTCTGTTACTTTAGCCAACGTTGACAAAAACAACGAGATTATATTAAAAGCAGGAAAAAAGAAATTTTGTCGAATTGTGATTGTATAATTTGGTTTAATTTGTAAAATATTTAAAATAAAAAAACGCATTCTTTTGAATGCGTTTTTTTATTTCTAACAGTAAGGTTTATCGACCGTTTACTAAATCTTTAAGCGCTTTACCGGCTTTAAATTTAGCTGTTTTTGCAGCAGCAATAGTAATTGCTTCACCTGTTTTAGGGTTTCGTCCTTGTCGTTCAGCTCTTGATCCGACTTCAAAAGTTCCAAAACCAATAAGCTGTACGCTTTCGCCTTTTGCCATTGCTTTTGAAACATTACCTGTGAAAGCTTTTAATGCAGCTTCTGCATCTTTTTTTGTAAGGCCTGTGTCTGCAGCCATTGCGTCTACTAATTCTACTTTGTTCATTAGATTTCGCTCCTTCATTTTTTTTTGTATTTTAGCTAGTAAATACTATAACTCGAAAAGCTTAGCTTGACTAGCTTAAAAGGGTTTTTTTGTTTTTTTTTTTTACGAGTAATATAAATAAAAACAAAATGTTTATGAGGTGTTGTTTTATATATCTTTCTACTTGAGTTTTTTGTATAAATATGCAATACTTTGCATAATTATTACATTGTTATTGGAGGCAAAAAATGGCAAAGTTACAAGGCACATTTACAGCTCTTGTTACGCCAATGTTTGGTGACGGTTCTATAGATTATGAAGGGTTCCGAAAATTAGTACAAAATCAAATAAAAGCTGGAGTTTCAGGTTTAGTTCCTCTTGGAACAACTGCAGAAACACCCACTCTTAATGAGCACGACGAAGAAGAAAAACTTATTCGTATTGTTATCGAAGAAGTACAAAATGCCAAACAGACCTCCAAACGTGAAATCCCTATAATAATGGGAGCTGGCAGTAATAATACACGAGATGCTGTTTACTATGTAGAACGGGCTAAAAAATTTGGGGCAGATTATGCACTTGTAGTAACTCCGTATTATAATAAACCTTCACAAGAAGGAATTTTTCGTCATTTTGAAGCAGTTTCAAAAGTTGGGATTCCTATTATTGTATACAATATAAAAGGTCGTACAGGGACTAATATTTCAACCCCATTGTTAAAACGTATTGCAGAGCTTCCAAATATTGCAGGTGTTAAAGAAGCTAGCGGTGATATAGGTCAAATGATGGATGTTATTGCAGAAATTAAAAACAAAAAACCTGATTTTGTTGTTCTTTCTGGGGATGATAGTCTTACTTTTCCGCTTGTTGCTGCTGGTGGTGATGGTGTTATTTCTGTTGTAGCAAATATTGCTCCAGAATTAATGGTAAAAATGACAAATGCTGCACTAAAAAATGATATTGTTGAGGCTCGTAAAATTCATTATCGTTTGCTTCCTTTCTTTAAAGCAGCCTTTTGTGATGGCAATCCTACTTCTATTAAGTATGCGTTAAAAACAAAAGGAATGTTGAGTACTGATGCTGTTAGACTTCCTCTTGTTGAAGTTACAGAAGAAGCAAAAAAGACTATCGAAGTAGCTATAAAAAAATGTGAGTTGTAAAACTAAATTCAAATAATATAAAAACGAAAGAGCTTTGTAGGAGAAAATATAATGGGCGAAAGTAGAATTTCCGTTGGTGTTTTAGGTGCAACTGGAATGGTTGGACAACGATATATAGCAAATTTAGCACAGCATCCTTGGTTTGAAGTAACGTATGTTGCTGCAAGTCCTCGCTCTGCTGGTAAAACCTATGCAGATGCAGTGGCAAATCGATGGCATATAGGTGCAAATATACCTGAAGGTGTTGCAAATCTTATTGTACAAGATGCAAACATTGTAGAGAACGCAAAAGGTAAATGTAAATTTATGTTCAGTGCTCTTGAGATGGGAAAAGACGCTATAAAAGCACTTGAAGAATCGTATGCGGCAGCTGGTATTCCAGTTGTATCAAATGCAAGTGCTAATCGTTGGACAGATGATGTTCCAATGCTTATTCCAGAAATAAATCCAGATCATACCGATATAATAGCAATTCAGCAAAAACATCATGGATGGGAAAAAGGTTTTATTGCGGTAAAGCCAAACTGTTCTTTGCAGTCTTATATGGCTCCTATTTATGCCCTTAAAGCTGCAGGATATCCTGTAAAACGAATGATTGTTACGACAATGCAAGCTGTTTCTGGTGCAGGATACCCAGGTGTTCCTAGTTTTGATATGATTGATAATGTTGTTCCGTATATTGGCGGGGAAGAAGAGAAAACAGAAAAAGAATGTTTAAAGATTTTAGGCTCTGTTGGCAAAGATTCTATTGAAAATTCAGCATTTCCAATAGTTTCGGCTCATTGTAATCGCGTTGCGGTTATTGATGGACATACAGCTTGTGTTAGCGTTGAGTTTGCCGATGGTAAAAAACCAACTATCGATGATGTAGAAAAAATATTTACTGACTTTCGTGGTTTACCTCAAGAACTTAATTTACCTTCTGCTCCTGTTCATCCGATTATTGTACGTCATGAAGAGAATCGTCCTCAACCACGTCGTGATCGTGATGCAGATAAAGGAATGGCTGTTACAGTTGGTCGCTTAAGAGAAGATGCTGTTTTTGATATAAAATTTGTAGCACTTAGCCACAACACAAAACGCGGAGCTGCTCTTGGTGGTATTTTAAATGCCGAACTTCTTAAAGCAAAAGGTTTTTTCGATAATTTATAAATCTTTTTGCTTAAGATTTTTCTTATTCTTGTAAAAAGCCTTCAAAACTGTTATAAAGTAAACAGATTTGGAGGCTTTTATGTTTTGCACACAGAATATTACAGATGATATTATTTTTGTTGGGGGGAGTGATCGCAGACTCTCACTTTTTGAAAATGCTATTCCAATTCCAAATGGAATTACGTATAATTCATATATAGTTTTGGATGAAAAAACTATTCTATTAGATACTGTGGATAAAGCTATTTCGGCGCTATTCTTTGAGAATGTTGCGCATGCTTTAAATGGTAAAAAACTTGATTATGTTGTTATTAATCATATGGAACCAGATCATGCTGCAACTTTAGAAGAGCTTATTTTACGATATCCAGAAGTGACAATAGTAGGAAACAATAAAACGTTTAATATGATTAAACAGTTTTTTACTTTTGATATTGATTCCCGTATGCACCTTGTAAAAGAAGGAGATGTTCTTAGTACAGGGGCACATTCATTTTCTTTTTATATGGCTCCTATGGTTCACTGGCCAGAAGTTATGGTTACCTATGATGCAACAAGTAAAGCTTTATTTACTGCCGATGCCTTTGGTACTTTTAAAGCTTTTAGTGGTAATATTTTTGCTGACCAAGTAAATTTTGAGCGAGATTGGCTAGATGAGTCCCGTCGTTACTATTCAAATATTGTTGGTAAGTATGGTATGCAAACAACTAATCTACTAAAAAAGATGGACACTCTCGATGTTCAGTTACTTTGTCCTTTGCATGGACCTATTTGGCGAGAGAATATTTCATGGTATGTAAATAAATACAAAAAATGGGGTAGCTATACTCCCGAAGATAAAACAGTTGTTATCGCCTATGGATCAATTTATGGTAATACAGAAAATGCAGCTCATATATTAGCAAATAAACTTTCACAAAAAGGCATTTGTAATATCGAAATGTATGATACTTCTGTAACGCATCCAAGTTATATTCTTAGCGAAGCTTTTAGAGTAAGCCACTTAGTATTTGCCTCAAGTACATACAATGGAGAGATTTTTCAGACAATGCAAACACTGTTACATGATGTAGTAGAACATAATATGCAAAATAGAACAGTGGCTTTTATCGAAAACGGAACTTGGGCTCCTCAATCTGGTAAAAAAATGAAAGCGCTAATTGAACCACTCAAAAACATGACTATTTTAGATACTTCTGTATCTATCAAATCAAGTGTGAAAACAGAGCAACTTAATTTGATAGATGCGCTGGCAACCCAAATAGTAGAAAGTCTAAAGTAGAGGTTATATCATTTTAGAAGCAGCTGCTATAACGTATACGATAACCCAAAAAATGTAGGGAATAACACGGTGTTGTCTAAAAGCCAATGTTATTTCTGCTATGTTTTTATGGTGTGCAATTGTTGCGTATATAGCACAAGCAGCCATAAGCACAAGTGCAATAATACCAATTATCCCATGAAATGAACTTTGATTTTTTGTTTCATGGGCAAGTGAAAACATTATAATAGTACTCGATATATCACAAACTACGCCAAGCCAGTAGAAAATTGGGGTTATAATGTTAATTCTTTCCTTCTTTGATGCCGAAAAAAATCCAACTGAATAAAAAATAAGTGCCAGGGTAACAAGAGTTACCGCTATTATTAATGTTATGTTCATTCCAAAAGTGTGGCGACAAAAAGCATTATTGTCAATAAGTTGTAATATGACGTGATAAAAAATTTGCTTTTTATATAAACTATGACTAAATTCATAGTATGAACTACGAAAAAATGACATTGAAAGTACAAGAAGCTTTGCAAGAAGCAAGCTCTATTGCACAACAGAATGATCATAGCGAAATTGGTAATGAACATCTGTTAATGGCGCTACTAAAACAAGATGGAGGGGTGGTGTCGCCGCTAGTAGAGCGGATCGGTGTTCAAAAAAATACGTTAATTGATCAAACACAAGTACTTATGGACGCTTATCCTGTAGTACAAGGAAATACACAACTATCTCTTTCTAGTGAGGCTCAAAAAACTCTTGCAAAAGCCCAAAAAGAGATGCAAAATCTTAAAGATGAATATCTTTCGGCTGAGCATATTCTTTTAGCAATGACGGCTAAGAATGGTCTTGGTGCTAGCAATGGCAAAGTAACCGAAATGCTAAATAAAAATGGTATTACACATGATAGTGTAATGCGTGCCATGAAGGCTGTTCGTGGTAATAATAGAGTAACAAATAACGATCCAGAGTCTACTATGCAATCGCTCGAAAAATATTGCAACGATCTAACGGCACTGGCTAAACAAGAAAAAATAGATCCTGTAATTGGACGTGATGAAGAGATTAGACGGGTTATGCAAGTATTATCTCGCCGAACAAAAAATAATCCTGTTCTTATAGGTGAGCCGGGTGTTGGTAAAACTGCAATTGTAGAAGGGCTTGCACGACGAATTGTTGAATCTGATGTTCCTGAAAGCTTAAAAAACAAACGATTACTTGCGCTTGATTTAGGTGCAATTGTTGCAGGTGCTAAATTTCGCGGAGAATTTGAAGAGCGTTTAAAGGCTGTTATTAGCGAAGTACAAAAAAGCGATGGACAAATTATTTTGTTTATTGACGAAATGCATACCTTAGTTGGCGCTGGTGCTACCGAAGGCAGTATGGACGCTTCTAACTTGCTAAAACCTGCTCTTGCACGTGGTGAATTGCGTTGTATTGGTGCTACCACACTTAATGAGTATCGAAAATACATAGAAAAAGATGCAGCTCTAGAGCGACGTTTTCAGCAAGTTATGTGTGCAGAACCTTCTGTAGAAGACACAATTGCTATTTTACGTGGACTTAAAGAGAAATATGAAGTTCATCACGGTGTACGTATTCGTGATGACGCCTTAGTTGCCGCTGCGACACTTTCTAACCGGTATATAACAAATCGTTTTATGCCAGATAAGGCAATTGATCTTGTTGATGAGGCAGCCTCTAAACTTAAGATGGAGATTGAAAGTCAGCCAACTGAACTAGATCAAGTTGAACGAAAAATTTTGCAATTGAATATAGAAAAACAAGCTCTTTCAAAAGAAAAAGACACAGCTTCGTTAGATCGTCTTGCAAAACTAAAAAGTGAGCTTGCTGATTTTACTTCTAAACGAGATGCAATGAAGTTACAATGGCAAAACGAAAAAAGTACTATTGATCAAAGCCGAAAGCTAAAAGAAGAGTTAGAACAACTGCATACCGATGAAATTAAATATACGCGTGAGGGTAATTTAAATAAAGCCGCAGAGATTAAATATGGCCGAATACCTGAAGTAGAAAAAGCATTAAATGAGGCTATAAAAGCTGATGAAGCTGCAAAAAATGCTGAGGCAAATCAATCGGGCAGTAAAGAAGCAGAATCTGAACTTGCAGATGGTACTGTAACTGAACGCCATGAGCACTTACTTAGGCAAGAAGTTTCAGAAGAAGATATTGCTTCTATTGTTTCGACGTGGACAGGGATTCCTGTTTCAAAGATGCTTGCTTCTGAAAAGCAAAAGTATTTACAATTAGAAGACGTTTTACATAAGAGAGTTATCGGGCAAGATGAAGCTGTTGTGGCAGTTGCAGATGCGATAAGGCGTAATCGTGCGGGGCTTTCTGACGAAAATCGTCCTCTTGGTAGCTTTTTATTTATAGGACCGACGGGAGTTGGTAAAACAGAGCTCGCAAAAACACTTGCTGACTTTTTATTTAACGATGAAAAGAGTCTTACTCGTATAGATATGAGTGAGTATATGGAAAAATATAGTGTTAGTCGCTTAATTGGGGCTCCACCAGGATACGTTGGATACGATGAAGGTGGACAGTTAACAGAAGCAGTTCGTCGTCGCCCATACTCGGTAGTTCTTTTTGATGAAATAGAAAAAGCTCATTCAGATGTATTTAATGTTCTTTTACAAGTGCTTGATGATGGTCGTTTAACCGATAGCCAAGGTCGAGTAGTAAACTTTAAAAATACAATTATTATTATGACAAGTAACATTGGTAGTGATCTAATTCTTGAAGCTGATACTCCAGAAAAAATGTCTGTTGCAAGTAAACAAGTAGATGCTTTGCTTAAACAAGAATTTAGGCCTGAATTCTTAAACAGAATAGATGAGACTATTACGTTTAGTCGACTTGACCGATCGTGTATGGAAAGTATCGTTAAAATTCAGATTGAACATCTTGCTAAACGACTTGAAGATAAAAGGCTGAAACTTGATGTTAGTGATAGTGCTATTAAATGGCTTGCAAAGATGGGGTATGATCCACAGTTTGGGGCGCGCCCTGTAAAACGAGCTATTCAAACATATTTAGAGAACCCACTTGCACGTGAGATTCTTGCTGGTAAATATATAGAAGATTCAACAATTCATGTTCAATCGCCGCATCCTGAAAAAACAGACGACGGGTGTATTTTTGAATAAATTTTGAAAAAAATGACGGTTGAATAAAGTTTAATTAATCTCTATAATTTGCCTAAAATATTAGGTTTAATTAGGGCCCTGAGTGGCCAACCCCTCGGAGGATTTATGACAATATCAGAAATGCTTGGTCAGAGTCTTATATTGACTCTACTCGGTATGGCCGTCGTTTTTACTTTCCTTATAATTTTAATTTTTTGTATTACGATTATGTCTAAAATAATTGGAAAAACAAAAGCTGGTAAGGAAGACATTACGACCGGAACAAGTACTGGTGCAAGCGCATCAGCCACTCAAAATAATGCGATTATTGCAGCTATAGCTGCTGCTGTTCGTGAAAAACAAAACAGCTAACGTTTAGGAGAATTTATTTTATGGCAAAGAAAGTCAATCTTACAGACCTGGTTTTGCGCGATGCGCACCAGTCACTTCATGCAACTCGCATGACAACAGCAGATATGGTTCCTGCATTAGATATGCTTGATAAAATTGGATATTGGTCTCTCGAAGGATGGGGAGGAGCAACTTTTGATTCATGCATTCGTTTTTTAAATGAAGATCCTTGGGAGCGATTACGCACATTACATGCTAAATGTCCTAATACCCCTATTCAAATGCTACTTCGAGGTCAAAACCTTTTAGGGTATCGACATTATGCAGATGATGTTGTAGATAAATTTGTCGAAGCAGCTGCAAATAATGGTGTAGGTGTATTCCGTATTTTTGATGCTTGTAATGATCCTCGTAACTTACAAAGAGCTGCACAGGCTGCAAAAAAAACAGGTAAACATGTTCAAATGGCAATTTCATATGCTGTTACTCCATATCACACAAAAGAAGTTTATGCTGATTTAGCAGCACGCTACCAAGAATTTGGTGCAGATTCAATTTGTATTAAAGATATGTCTGGTTTATTAAAACCTTTTGAAGCATACGATCTTGTAAAAGCAATTAAAGCAAAAGTTGATGTTCCTATTCAGGTTCACTCTCATGCTACAACAGGTCTTTCTGTTGCAACATTATTAAAAGCTGCAGAAGCTGGAGCAGATACTCTTGATGTTGCTATTTCTTCAATGGCAATGGGAACTTCTCATAGCCCAACAGAAACTATCGTTGAAATGCTTCGAAATACTCCATTTGATACAGAGCTTGAGCTTAAACCATTATTAGAAATTGCTGCTTACTTTCGTGATGTTCGAAAAAAATATGCTAAATTTGAATCATCTTTTCTTGGAGCTGATACACGTATTCTTGATGCACAAGTTCCAGGTGGTATGCTTTCTAATCTTGAAAATCAATTAAAACAACAAGGTGCTGCTGACAAGATGGATGCAGTTCTTAAAGAAATTCAAGTTGTACAAGCAGATGCAGGTTATATTCCTTTAGTAACTCCTACAAGTCAAATTGTTGGAACTCAGTCTGTATTTAACGTATTGTTTGGTCGCTATGAAAATATGACACAAGAATTCCGTGATCTTCTTGTTGGAAAATATGGAGCAACTCCTGCTGCTGCAAATAAAGATCTTGTTAAAAAAGCTCTTTCACAAAATAAAATGGAAGAAGTTATTACTTGTCGTCCTGCAGATAACATTCCTATGGAATGGGATAATATGGTAAAAGGTGCTAAAGAGAATGGTGGTGATGGTAGTGTAGAAGATACTCTTACTTATGCAATGTTCCCTAAAGTAGCATCTAGTTTCTTTGAAAAACGAAGTCAGGGTCCTGTTAAATCAGAATCTTTCATAGAAAAGAAAGCTGCTCCTTCAGAAAATAAAGGTGGATCTTATACTATAAATGTTAATGGTTCTAGTTATGCGGTAACTGCAGGTCCAGCTTCTGACAACATGAATATAACTGTTGATGGAACAGCCTATAACGTAGCTTTTGGTGCAGCTGGTTCTGCTCCTGCAGCCCCTGTTTCAGGCGCTGTTAGTGGTGGAGAAGACATAAAAGCTCCTGTAGCTGGTACTCTTCTTAAATATGTAGTTCCTGCTGGAACAAATGTAAAAGCTGGTGACACTGTTATTATGGTTGAATCAATGAAGATGGAACTTGAAGTTAAAGCAACTGCAAGTGGTCCAATTTCTTACTGTGTCGAAACTGGTTCACAAATCTCAGCTGGTCAAGTATTGGGGTCAATTGGTGGAGGTGCACCTGCTCCAGTTGCGGCTCCTGTTGCTCCTGCTCCCGTAGCTGCAGCGCCGGTTGCTGCTTCTACTGGTGGACAGGTAGTTAAGGCTCCTGTTGCAGGTACGTATTTAAAGAATGCCGTAGCAGAAGGATCTTCTGTAAAATCAGGTGATACCATTATTATTGTAGAATCAATGAAAATGGAACTTGAAGTAAAAGCTGCTTCAGCTGGTACTGTTCACTTTTTAGTACAAGGTGGAACTCAGATTAATGCGGGTCAAGCTCTAGCTGAAATTAAATAACTAATAGAAGAATAGTTTATTCAGTTTTGGATAGACTATTTTTCAAACCTTTTGGAGAAATATATCTATGTTAAATCAGACAAACGGTGCTAAAAAAGCATGGAGTGTTATGTTTGCAATTATTGCAGCTGCAATGGTTATAGGCTTTACTTCTAATGTTTTCGCCGCAGATAAAGATACTTCTAGTGAACAGACAATTATTCAAGGTTCTGAAAATGTTCCACGGATTTCTGCTGGAAAGTTTATTGAAAATATTGGGAAAACAACTGGTATTTATCAGATGATTCATGGTGATGGTAATGTTACAGCAGCTTCAAATGAAGCAGTTAGTCATGAAGTTGCCGAAGATCCTTTTGCTGAAACAGTTGTTCCTGGATGGCAAACAATTATTATGCTTTTAATTGGCTTCTTAATCATTTATTTAGGAGCTGGTAAAGGATTTGAGCCATTATTGCTTATTCCTATCGGATTTGGAACTGTTTTTGTAAATATACCAGGAGCTGGTATGTATTTTCAAAATACAGGTTTTTTACGAGTAATCTATGATGCAGGTGTTGGAAATGAGTTTTTCCCAATGCTTATTTTTATGGGTATAGGGGCTATGACCGATTTTGGTCCGCTTATTGCAAACCCTAAAATGGCTTTACTTGGTGGGGCTGCTCAGTTTGGTGTGTTCTTTACCCTTATTGGAGTTGCTTTATTAAACTTTGTACTTCCTATAGATTCACAATATAATATGTTCGAAGCAGCTGCTATTGCCATTATTGGTGGAGCAGATGGTCCTACTTCTATTTATGTATCAGGTAAGCTTGCTCCTCATATGATGGCGGTTATTGCTGTTGCAGCCTATTCTTATATGGCTTTGGTTCCAATTATTCAACCACCTATTATGAAAGCTCTTACAACTGATCATGAGCGACATATAAAAATGCATCAGCTTCGCAATGTAACTAAAATAGAAAAAATCGTTTTTCCAATGGTTTTATTAATTCTTACCTTGTTGTTACTTCCTTCTGCAGCTCCTCTTATTGGTATGATTGCGTTTGGTAATTTTGTAAAACAATGTGGTGTTGTTGATCGTCTTGCAAAGACAATGGAAAATGAATTAATGAACATTGTTTCTATTTTGCTTTCTCTTGGAGTTGGTTCGCAAATGACCCCAGAAAAGATGATGAATCCTAAATCTTTGGGAATTATTGTTCTAGGTTTGGTTGCTTTTATGGTTGCAACTTCTGCTGGGTTATTAATGGCTAAACTTATGAATCTTTTCTTAAAAGAAAAATTAAATCCACTTATAGGATCTGCAGGCGTTTCTGCTGTTCCTATGGCGGCTCGTGTTTCTAATAAAGTTGGTATGAGTTATGATCCTTCAAACTTCCTACTGATGCATGCTATGGGACCAAATGTCTCTGGTGTTATTGGAACTGCAATCGCAGCTGGTGTATTTATAGCAACTTTTGGATAATTTCCAATAGTAAGATTATTTTAATGCCCTGTATTCAATATAATCGTTGAATTGCGGGGCTTTTTTTTGCTATAATGCGTTCTATGTTATTACGATTTTTACGACATTATTTTGCCTCTTTTTGCATATTGTGCTTTACAGTATTTATAATATCTTGTACTCCAAAGACAAATAAAACATTGATATCAGATGATAATCAAAAAAAATTTAATAGTTCCGATTTTAAATTAAAGACTATTTCAAAAAAACAGGCTGTTATAAATTTTATAGACAGTCTAACAATAGAAGAGCAAATTGGGCAACTTTTTTTGGTTTGTGTTGAAGGGACTTCTGTAAATGCACAAACGGGTAAAAATGATGTTGATGGGGAAAACTGTGGAACGGTTCCTGCTGGTGGTTATATTATTTTTAGACATAATTGTACAGATTCTGCTGCACAAGTTATATCTCTTATAGGGAATATACGGACTTATTATGATAATCAAAAGCAGATTCAACCATATTTTGCAATAGATCATGAAGGAGGTCCTGTTAATAGGCTCAGTTATCTAGCAAGTCCTTTACCTTCACAACATAGTGTTGCAAAATTTTTAAATGAAGATTTGGCAAGCAAAATGTATACGTATGCTGCAATGCAATTACATGCACTTGGATTTCAACTTAATTTTGCACCTGTTGTTGAAGTTCAGCGAGAAGATAACGAAGAATTTCTTGGATTACGCACATATGGCAGTTTAGCAAATACAATAAAATATTCAAAAATAGCAATAAATGCGTATAATACTCAAAAAGTAGGGTGTGTTCTTAAGCATTTTCCGGGAAACACAGCTACTGATCCTCATAGAGGACTTCCTGTGTTAAACGCAACACTCGATGAACTTAATTCTATCTATGTAGAACCTTTTAGAAAACTTGTACAAGAAGAATCAACAAATTCTGGCCAAAATATTCCGACTGGAATATTAATGAGCCATGCTGTAGTTTCGGCTATTGATATCAATCATCCTTCATGTTTATCTTCAAAAGTTTCTACCTATTTGCGTAAATCAACTGGATTTGCAGGTTTAATTTTTTCAGATGATTTACTTATGGGAGCCCTTGCAGATAGTGGCTACACACCTAGCGATGCTGTTGAACGTTCTTTGGATGCTGGGGTTCAAGTTTTAATGGTTTTACAACCTGACTATCATGAATTTGTAGAAGAAATAAAGCAAAAAATGGATTCAGATAGTACGTTTGAAAAAAAAATAAAAAGTGCCCTATTTGCAATAATTTGTGCTAAAATAGATATGGGGTTGTTTACAAATACTCTAGATGATTATAACAATTATATTCTAAATCCGACCTCTGTTAAACAATTGTATAATTTACAAAAACAACTAACAGCTTTTAACGAAGCAAAAACAAAGGGCGATTGGCTCTATGGAGAATATTTTGGAAAATAGATTGTATTATAATAAAGCCGGCCTTATGGTTTATTACAAAATGCCTGGGGATATTTGTGAGAATATGTCTTCGGGATCAAAAGAAAACCGTGAAGTGTATATTCCACAACAAATCTTTTCTGCATATGAAGGGGTAACCTTTTGCGAATGTTGTCATAGACTGGATAGACCAGTTGCTGGATTAGTTGTTCTTTCCCGAAAACCTCAATTGATTCAACTTGTACAAAAAGCATTAGCAGCGGACAACGCCTGTAAAACATATTATGCGATTGTAGAAGGAGTCCATGAGGAAAGTAATGAGTTTCAATTACTAGAGAATTATCTTGTCTATCGTTCTTCTAAGCAAAAATCTTTTATAGCTCGCAAGTCAGACCGAGGTGCAAATCTTGCTCGTCTTTTATGGCGTTGTAATGGTCATTCTGAACGTTATAGTTTTATAGAGATTCAACTTCTTACGGGATGTACGCATCAAATTCGCTGTCAATTAGCAGCAAATAATATGTATATTAGAGGAGATTTAAAATATGGAGCACGTCGATCTGATTCGATTTCAGGAATAAGATTGTATGCAGGGAAATTAAATTTTATTCATCCAATTACTAAAGAAGAAATTTCTATTGTTGCCCCACCTCCTGCTATGGATGGTTTATGGACAGCCGAGTGGATTGCAAGTGGAATGCGTACAACTTCTCCTGCAGAGGGTATAGATGTTTAAGAATAAAGCTACAACATGTAGAAAAGATATTTTTACATTTGTAGATAGATTGATAAGGTGTAATATATAGTAAATTAATGAGGGGTTTATGCATAAAGAATTAGTCGAAAAACGTATTCAAAAATCTGAAAAAGTTCTTAATTCGATTCAGGATATTGATGTCTTAATGGAACGCCTTTTAACGGAAGCGCGAAAGATTGCAAATGCAGATGCTGGATCTATTTATGAAGTTAATGCAGATAGAATTCGGATAAAATATTCTCAAAATGATACACAACAAAAAAAGCTTGCTCTAGGAAAAAAATTACCTTACCAAAGTTTTAGTTTCCCTTTAAGTGAAAATTCTATGGCTGGATATTCAATTCTTAATAATGAAGTAATTAATGTTTCTAATGCATATGAATTAGGAGAAGATCTCCCATTTGAATTTAACAGTAATCCAGATAAAAAATCAGGATATAAAACTACTTCAATGCTAACAATTCCTTTGGTAACAGATGAAGGTGAAAAGCTCGGAGTTTTTCAAGTTATTAATGCTCTTGATGAACAAGGAAATGTTATAGAATTTAGTAAAGAAGTTGAAAATTATATGAAAGCTTTTGCTTTTTTCGCAAATCAAACATTACTTAGAGCTAAAAGAACACGTTTTCAAATTATGCGACAAATTGCAATGGCAGAAATGAGGGATCCTCGAGAAACAGGTATGCATGTAGAGCGTGTTTCAAGTTGTACCATTGAAATTTATGATTATTATGCAACAAAACATAATATATCAGAAATAGAGAAAGAAAAATTTCGAGATAATTTAAAAATAGCCGCTTATCTTCATGATGTTGGTAAAGTTGGTATTCCTGATGAAGTTTTACACCATCCTGGACGATTCGAAGGTGAATATGCATGGATGAGAGATGTTATAAATACACATGCTGCTCTTGGTGCTCATTTGTTTTATCCTCCACAAGATGCTTTAGACAAAATGTGTTTTGATGTAGCCTTGCATCATCAGGCAAAATGGGATGGGAGTGGGTATCCTGGGAATATTAACATGGATAATTTTGATGTTATGAATCCGCAAACTATGGTTGGTGGAGAGCCATTAAAAGGAAACGAGATTCCGTTAGCAGCACGTATAGTTGCAATTTGTGATGTATTTGATGCATTGACTCATAAAAGAAGTTATAAAGAACCTTGGCCAATAGATAAAGTGTTTGCAATTCTAAGGGAAGAATCAGGAGCTCATTTTGATCCTGAGTTAATAGATTGTTTTTTTGAAGTTTCAGATCGCTTAATTGCAATAAATAAACTATATTCAGATGAAAAAGATTAATTTTAAAATGTTTTATTATACAGTATTTTAAAAGTGCAAAGATACATTTTATTTTCTTAAATTTTTAATTTTTTTTTGTAATTCTCTATCAAAACAGTTTGCAAAATTTTGTAATTCTTTTTTCCCAAAAGAACTACTCTTTTCTCCAACTAATCCCATATTAAATAACTCAAGGTTAAAATTACGTATAGAAAGTCTTTGTCGTATATTCTCTTCATCATAGACAATTCCTCGATCGTTAATAACTCTAACTTTTTTTTCGACAAGTCTATTTGCCAATGGTATATCTCGAGTAATAACAATATCTCTTATCATGGATTTTTCAACTATTATGTTATCCGCAGCATCAGGAGTTGCTTCTGAGACTATCATAGATAGCAGTTTATTTTTTGGTAATGATATGGATCTATTAGCAACAAAAATTGCAGGAATATCGAGTCTCATTGATGCTCTAATAATTACTTCTCTTACTTGTACAGGACAAGAGTCTGCATCTATCCAAATAGTAAAAAGATTGTTAGGTTGTGTAGATTCTTTATTTACTTTTAAATCTGATTTCATAAATGGCTTATATACACTTATTTTACTATTTTATCGATTTGTTCAATCATTTGAAGAGTCAATTTCTCAGCTCGATATAAATCTTCTGTATTTATTACAGAAGAAATCTTCTTATTATTAGATTTTTCTTTGTAAAGTTCATCACATAGCATAATACCTGCCAAAATTGCAGTCTTATGTGGATCTTTTAAATGTGTACTCGATTCAACCTGGTCAACCATTTGCTTATAATATTTTAGCAGATTGTTCAGGTATAACTCATCTTCTTTTGCTTCAATTGCAAAGGATGTTCCCAATATATCAATCTGTAACGTTGCCATGATGACCTTTATTTAAAATATTTCTATTTGTTGTGAATTATTGTCTTCTGAAGCTGGTTTATCTTCTTGAACCGTTTCTTCAGTTATATCTGAAGACTCTTCCGTATCTATGGATTGGGAAAAATCTTCAGAAGGTGTCGCTTGTATACTGGCATTAGGTTCATCTATGTCTAATGTTGTTTCTGATGACTGTAATACAGAATCTTCAACAGCATTAAGACGTTCTAATGCATGTGTTATCCCTTTTTCAATCTCGTTTTGGTCTTTTTGAAAAACTGAAAGATGTTTAGCTAATTCTATATTTGTTTTTTCATAGTCTGCGCATTCCTTTTCGAGGTCAGCCTTAGACTGTGCAAATTCATCGCATTTTTTTGTGAGCTCAATATTAGATTTTTCAAATCTTGCAAATTTTGTTTGAAAATCAACATTAGATTTTTCTAAATTTTCACATTTACTCTTATATTCTGCAATGGTTTTTTCGTTATTAGCACGTATCTTTTTAAGTTCTGCATTCTCATTTTGTAAAGCTACAATAGATTGTAATGCTTTTTCAATTTTCTTTTCCAATAACTGAATTTGAGAAAGAGATATCATCTTTTATGCTCCAAGTGCACTTTTTGCAGCATCTACTATTGCAGTAAATGCTACAGGATCTTCAATTGCCATGTTTGATAAAGCTTTGCGGTTTATAATAATACCCGCTTTACTTAGGCCGTTAATAAATCGAGAATATGAAATACCCTGATCACGACAAGCTGCGTTCAAACGTGTAATCCACAATGAGCGCATATCGCCTTTTCTGTCTTTACGTCCTGAATATGAATCAACTAATGCATGATTAACAGCTTCTTTAGCTGCTCTGTAATTAGTTCTTCGACGACCCTGAAAACCTTTGGCTCGCTTAAGAATCTTTTTTCGGCGATTAACTCGCTTTGTTCCGTCAACTGCTCTTGACATATAAATCTCCTTATGTCCCGGTAGGTGTTCTTAAAACCATCCGTGGATCAAATCAACATTCCGCTTAAACTTTAGCGGTAAGGCAAGAGTTGTTTTCTAACTCTTGCTGAATCTGCTTCACTTAAAATTGAGTTTCCACGAAGATTTCTCTTTCGTTTTTTACTCATTTTTGTAAGAATATGGCGAGAATTCATTTTCTTGTACTTAACTTTCCCACTGCCTGTATATGACATACGTTTAGCAGCAGCTCGTTTAGATTTCATCTTGGGCATATAACTCTACCTCATTATTTTTTAGCTTTTGGAGTTAATATCATAGACATGAAGCGACCTTCCATAGCAGGTTTCTTCTCTACGTTATAACCACAATCAAGCCGTTTTAAAACTTCATCGAGAACTCCATATCCGAGTTCTGTATGAGCAAGTTCACGTCCGCGAAAACGAATCGTAACTTTTACTTTATTTCCTTGTTCAAGAAACTCTTGAACGTGCTTAGCTTTGAAGTCAAGATCACCGGTGCCAATCTTTGGTTGCATGCGAATTTCTTTTAGTTTAATTGTTTTCTGACTTTTTTTTGAGTCTCTAAGCTTTTTTTCTTGTTCAAATTTGTATTTGCCATAATCTAGTATTTTACATACTGGTGGGTTAGCAGTTGGTGCTACCTCAACAAGGTCAAGGTTTCTATTTTGTGCCATCTCATAGGCATTAATAGTAGGAACAACACCTCTTTGTTCTCCCAAATCATCAATTAATCTGACTTCTCTTACGCGAATTTGTTTATTAATTCGTAATCCTTTATCTCTGGAATCCGCCAACGATCCTCCTCCATAATATCGTGTTTTGATTATTTTGAAACGATATCTAGTGCGCTAAGCATACTCCCTATAATACCAACAAATAGACGGTATTGTCTAGTAGAATCAGTGTTTTTTACTTAAATAAGGACTTTTCTATAGACAAAGAAAACTTTCGCCGATAAACTAGCAACAAAAAATCGTGTTTATTTTATTTTTAAGGATATTTTATGTCTCAACTTACAATTCCAGAAAACTATAAATTGCTTCTTTCAAGACAAGAAACTGAACATGCTATTGTTATGGTAAAAGATTTTTTCCAATTAGCACTTTCTACAGAGCTTAATCTTACTCGAGTAACAGCTCCTCTTTTTGTTGAACGAGGAACCGGATTAAATGATGATCTTAACGGTATAGAAAAAGCTGTTTCTTTTTCTGTTAAAGATATGAATAATACAACAATGGAGATTGTTCATTCATTAGCTAAATGGAAACGTGTAAAAATTAGTGACATGGAACTTGCTCCTGAATTTGGAATTTATACCGATATGAACGCAATTAGGGCAGACGAAGAGTTAGATAATATACATTCATTATATGTAGACCAGTGGGACTGGGAAATGTGTATGGATAAAAAAGATAGAGATATTTCTTTTTTAAAGAATACTGTCAAAAAAATTTATCGTTGTTTGAAACGAACAGAATTTTTCATTTATGATAGGTTTCCTGTTATAAAACCATTGCTGCCAAAAGAAGTTACCTTTATTTATACAGAGGATCTTCAACAAAACTATCCTAATCTTGCCCCAAAAGAACGTGAAAATAAAGTTGTAGAAAAATATGGAGCTGTTTTTCTTATTGGTATTGGAGCTGATTTAGCTGATGGAAAACCTCATGATGGTCGAGCTCCTGACTATGATGATTGGAGTTCAGAAAGTGGGGACGGACATGTTGGCCTAAATGGAGATTTGCTTATTTGGAATCCTATTCTAAAAAGTTCATTTGAAATTTCTAGTATGGGCATTCGAGTTTCTCCAGAATCGCTTCTTAATCAGCTTAAAATACGAAATGCTGAAAATCGCAAAAACCTTATGTTCCATAAACGATTGTTAAACGGAGAATTGAGTTACAGTATTGGTGGTGGAATAGGCCAGTCAAGATTGTGTATGTACTTTTTGCGAAAAGCTCATATTGGGGAAACACAAGTAAGTTCTTGGCCAGCTGATATGATTAAAGAATGCAAAAAAAATAATATTCAGTTATTATAAACCATATAATAATATGTCCAATATAGATGATAAAGTTTTTTATTTTGATGAAGGTTCTCTCGAAAAACAGCTTGAAACGTTAGTTTCAAAAGGAATTACTCAATTTAGAGTATGTGATTCAACTATTTGTACTGATAAAAAGCATTTATTACATTTTATACAATTAGCATTAGAAAAAGCTCCCTCTGTTTTTTATGATTTTTATCTAGAAGCTGCAGCAGGACCTTCTTCAGTTATAGATGATAAAACTATCGAAGCTTTTTCTCAATTATTTTGTTCACTCCATATACCTGTTCCTAAAAAAGATTATTTTAAACCTTTTTCAAAAAAAATTGCTAGATTAAATAATCAAGGGCTTGTATTTGGATTTGAATTAAATTCTACTTGCTATACGGGAATGAAATCTTTTTGTGAAGTCCTCAATTTTGCAATAGAACTTTATCCAAATGATGTAATGATTGTTACTTCTGATTTAAAACCAAATGCCTGTTTAACTACTCAAGATATAAAAAAAATAAAATGGCTGTCATTTGCAGTGTATACTTTTTATTCCGCAGGACGTGCGGTGCCATGGTTTAATGCAGCGCTTCTTGCATTACGAATAACACCTTTTAAGTTTTTTACTGATTTTTCTGAGTGGCAATATTGTAATCATGCATCAATCAATGAATTCAATCCAGATAACGTTTCTCATACAGAATTGGAAAAAATGCAACTAGTTTTTTTGCAAATAAAATTTGAAGAAAAGGGTTTATTGCATGTGTTTCCTGTATTAAAAGATCTTGTTTGTTTGCAAGGAGCCTTTTCCAGGGTTTCTGCTGGTGAAAGTAATCAAGAAATTTTAGATATTTCATATTATCCTGATGATATACTTTCTCCTTTTGCAATGGATCTAATTTCTTTTGCTGATCAAGTATGCATGGAAAATACAACCATAAAAGTCTTTGCACGAGAGAATGAGCCGGATTTTCAAATAATAACAAATTGAATAATGTTCATAGAAATGGTATTGCAATCATGATTAAAAAAAAACACTAAAATATTTGACACTTATAAGTCTTTTTTAGTAAATTAAAAGAATGAGCGATAAAAACAAGAAAAAAACAAAACAAGATGCTACAGAAATAAAAGATCAATCTGTAGAAGAGACTGAAAGTATAGAGGAAAATACTGAAAGTCAGACAGAAGAAACTACAAATTCAGAAGATGAAACAGATTCTGTAACTGAGAATTCCTCAGAAGAGGAACAGGAAGAAGAGTCTCAAGAGGACAAAATAGCTTTATTAGAAAAAGAAAATGCAGAGTTAAAAGACAAATATCTACGTAAAACAGCAGACTTTGATAATTATAGAAAACGTATGCAAAAAGAAAAACAAGAAACGTATGATTATGCTAATACTGCTATTTTAACGGATCTTATTACCATAATGGATGATTTTGATCGTGCTCTAGCTGCTGGGGTAGATGCTGATGGCAAGCAGGTACAAGATTTAAAACCTGTTATTGATGGTATAAAAATGATTAATAAGCAAATGAAATCAACATTAGAAAACAAGTACAATCTTGAAAGTTATGCTGAGAAGGGAGATGAATTTAATCCTGATATTCATGAAGCTATTGGAAAGTGCGAAGGAGCAGTTGCCGAACCAACTTGCTCAGAAGTATATTTAAAAGGATATAAATTAAAAGACCGGGTTATTCGTCCTGCAAAAGTGATGGTTACAATGCCCGATGGATCTATAGGAGACTAAGATGGGAAAGATTATTGGTATTGATTTAGGTACAACAAACTCGTGTGTTGCAGTAATGGAAGGTGGTGAACCTGTTGTTATCCAGAATGCTGAAGGTGGACGGACAACTCCTTCAATTATTGGTTTTACTGCAAAAGGTGAGCGAATTGTTGGACAACCTGCTAAAAACCAAATGGTTACCAACCCTGAAAATACTGTTTATTCAATTAAACGTTTTATTGGTATGCGTTATTCAGAACTTACCGGTGAAGCCACTAAAATGCCTTATAAAGTAAAAGACAATGGTGAAGATGTTCGTGTAGAAATTGAAGGTAAAAAATATTCTCCACAGGAAATTTCTGCTTTTATTTTACAAAAAATGAAAAAAACTGCAGAAGATTATCTTGGCGAGAAAGTTACAGAGGCTGTTATTACAGTTCCTGCTTACTTTAACGATGCACAGCGACAAGCAACTAAAGATGCTGGTAAAATTGCTGGTCTTGATGTTAAACGAATTATTAATGAACCAACCGCTGCTTCTTTAGCTTATGGTTTTAATAAAGATCAGAAAAACGATCGTAAAATAGCTGTATATGATCTTGGTGGTGGTACTTTCGATATTTCAATTCTTGAATTAGGTGACGGAGTTTTCGAAGTATTATCTACAAATGGTGATACTCATCTTGGTGGTGACGATTTTGACCGTACAATTATGAACTGGTTGGTAGACGAGTTTAAAAGTGATACAGGTATTGATCTTTCAGCAGATAGAATGGCCTTGCAAAGATTACGAGAAGCTGCAGAAAAAGCTAAGATTGAACTTTCAGCTTCTACTAATACTGAAATTAATTTGCCTTTTATTACTGCCGATTCAACAGGACCAAAACATTTACAGAAGTCACTTTCTCGTGCAAAATTTGAGCAGATGACAGAAAGTTTACTTGAAAAAACAAAAGAACCATGTCATAAGGCTCTTGAAGATGCAGGAGTTTCTGCTAATGAAATAGACGAAGTTCTTATGGTTGGTGGTTCAACACGTATGCCAAAAGTTATGGAAGTTGTAAAAGGTATTTTTGGTAAAGAAGGATCTAAAGGTGTTAATCCAGATGAAGCTGTAGCTGTTGGTGCTGCTATTCAAGGTGGTATTCTTGGTGGTGATGTAAAAGATGTTCTTCTTCTTGATGTTACACCACTTTCTCTTGGTATAGAAACGATGGGATCTGTATTTACCAAACTTATTCCAAAAAATACGACAATTCCTACACGTAAGAGCCAGATATTCTCTACAGCTGCTGATGGTCAAACTGCAGTATCAATTCATGTATTACAGGGTGAACGAGAAATGGCTGCACAGAACAGAACTTTAGGAAACTTTGATTTAGTAGGTATTCCTTCAGCTCCTCGTGGAGTTCCTCAAATTGAAGTAACATTTGATATAGATGCAAATGGTATTGTTCATGTATCTGCAAAAGATTTAGGAACTGGTAAAGAGCAGAGTGTACGTATTGAATCTTCAAGTGGATTAAGCGATGCTGAAATTGAGCGAATGGTGAAAGAAGCTGAAGCCAATGCAGAAAATGATAAAAAAGAACGTGAAAAGGTTGATGCTCGAAACGAAGCTGATTCAATGGTTTATGCTACAGAAAAATCACTTAAGGAATTAGGTGACAAAGTTTCTAAGGAAGATAAAGAAAAAATTGAAGAAGCTAGTGCCGCTCTTAAAGAAGCTCTAAAAGGCGATGATACAGAAGATATCAAAGCAAAGACAAAAGCTCTTCAAGAAGCTTCTTATAAAATTGCCGAAGAAGTTTACAAACAACAAGCCGCACAACAAGGGGCTGCAGGGGCTGGACCTCAAGCTTCTACATCAGATGCTAATGCTGAGTCTGCTTCAGCAGAAAAAGGACCAGATAAAGGTTCTGCTGATGATGTTGATTACGAAGTTGTTGATGATGACAAGTAATCCAATTCTTATAGATTAACTTTACTGTTAAAAAACTGTTGCAAAGGTAATAGACTTTTGTAACAGTTTTTTTTTTGATTAAAGTGTGATTTATTTTAAAAATATTTATTAATGAATTATTCTTGTCTAAGTTTGTTATTTTTATTATATTCATAGGTAGAAAAAAAATTTCTAGAATTTAAAAGTTTTTAAACATTTTAAGGATTTTATATATGGCTAAAAGAGATTATTACGAAGTATTAGGCGTTCAAAAGGGTGCTACAAAGGATGAAATTAAAAAGGGCTATAGAAAAGTGGCTATAAAATTTCATCCAGATAAAAATCCTGGGAATAAAGAAGCCGAAGAAAAATTTAAAGAAGCTACAGAAGCATATGAAGTTCTTTCAGATGATAAGAAAAGACAAATATATGACCAATATGGATTTGATGGGCTAGAAGGTATGGGTGGTGCTACTTCCGGTGGATATTCACATGCCTTCCATGATTTTGAAGATATTTTTGGTGGAAGTGGTTTTGGCGATATTTTTAGCGATTTATTTGGTGGAGCTTCGATGGGTGGTGGTTCTCGATCACAAAGAACGAGCAATCAAGGAGCCAGTTTACGATACGATCTTGAAATTCCTTTTAAGGATGCAGTCTACGGTACTAAAGTTGAAATCACATTTGCACATAACGAAGTTTGTGATAGTTGTCATGGAACTGGTGGCCAAGCTGGATCGAAAAAGAAAACGTGTCCTACCTGTGGTGGAGCTGGTCAAGTAAGACGAAGTGCTGGTTTTTTTAGTGTTGCCCAGACGTGTTCAACGTGTGGAGGTACTGGCTCTGTAATTGATAATCCTTGTAAAGTTTGTGGTGGTAGTGGTCTACAAAAAAAACGAAAAAAGATAAAAATTACTATTCCGGCTGGAGTAGATGAAGGGAAACGGATTGCAATACCAAGACAAGGTGATTGTGGTAAAAATGGTGGAGCTGCTGGAGATTTGATTGTTTTTTTACATGTAAAAGGGCATCAGTATTTTGAAAGAAGTGGTCAAGATTTATATTGTGCTGTTCCCATTTCAATTTCTCAAGCTACTCTTGGAGCTGAAATCTTTGTAACAACTCTTAACGATAAGAAAATTAAATTAAAAATACCTGCAGGAACCCAAAACGAGAAACTCTTACGCATAAGAGGAGAGGGTGTACCTTTCGCAGGAGGAGCTCGAAAGGGTGATTTCTATATAAAAATCGTAGTAGAGATACCTACTCATTTAAGTAGTAAGGCAAAGCAAGCTTTACAAGAATATGCTTCTCTTATGGACGAGAACACTAGCCCTAAACCGGTTTTACTTTCTGAGTTACGTAAGTCATAAAATTTCTATATTTTTTTTAAATGTTGTGGTATAATTTCCTATACTATTTGTATGAGGAAAATATGCTAAAAACAAAACGTAAAATAATTTTTTATACTTCTTACATTTTAACTGGGGTAATTTTTATTGGAATTAGTTTTTCAATTGTGAGTGGTGGATCTTTTCTTATTAGTTTTATAACTTCTGTAATAGTGTTAATTATACTTCTTTTAGGAAGAGATAGTGTAGTTAATACTGTTAACGAGAAAATTAAACAGAAAGCTCTCTGTTCGGTTGAAAATTCTTTATTATTACGCTTTTCAGAAAAAGTACGGACTGCTTATTCTACAGACGATTTCGTTGGAGCCTTGCAAAAAACATGTGAAGATCAAGGTGATATGGGAATCTTATACGTAAATCGTGAGAATAATTATGTGTTATATAATAGCCCAGATAGAATTACGTCCTATGACGATACGACCAAAACTCTTGAGCTGCATTTTCCAGGCACTTGGCAAAATGGATGTTATTTTTTTGATAGTAAGCTTGGTTTAGTTTCCGATATAAAAAAAGCCAGAGGCTTTTTTCTTGTTTATGGCACTATTCAATTATTTTTCTTTTGTCGATATACACATCTTTTTGAGCCTGAAGTTTTTCCTGTTATTTTTGAAGAATTTATTCGTTTTCAAAATCGTTCAAAAACTATTGAGTCAATGAGTGAAATTGCTGAACTTTCTGCTGAATGGGAAATGCTTGCAGAAACGCAGAAGTTTTTTTTACCTCATACTATGCCTGAAATAGATAAACTTGATATTGCGGCTTATTTTAGGCCTTTGGTTAATGTTTCTGGTGACTACTATACAGTTCTCCCAATAGATGAGAAAAAAACACTTGTTATGCTTGGAGATGTTTCAGGTAAAGGTTTGGCTGCAGCTCTAGTTATGGGCTTAGTTATGAATATAGTTAAGATTATGGATAATAAAGAAGATCTTGCTGGAATCGTGCGTGCAATAGATATTGGTATTAAACGCATGCATTTGGAAGATAAATATACAGTATTGTTTATTGGTATTATTAATACAGAATCGATGCGTATTAGATATGTAAATGCTTCTATGTCTGATCCTATTGTAGTTACAAAATCTCCTGATGGATTTAGAATAAAACCTCTTTCCTCAAATTGTTCAGTTATAGGAATTATTGATCTTCCTGAAATTATCGTTGAAGAAAAAAGACTCTTTAGAGAAGATCTTATTTTAATGGCTTCCGATGGTGTATCTGAAGTAATGGATGATAATGGTATAGAGTTAGGTGATACAGACTTGTATATAAATACAGTTCAGGATTCTGCATCAAAAACAGCAAAAGAGTTTGTTTCAAATATAGCAGATTTAGTATTGTCTTATAGTGGTGGTAAAAAACTTCGAGATGATGTTACCATGTTAGTTGTTAAAATCGGGGGTTAATTGTGATTTTTGTAGTACTCAATCTTGCGCTTGCAATTTTATTATTTTTGTTTTCAAGTAAAATAGTGGTGCCTACTGGGGAATCGTCAATTCGTTCCCTTGTAAATATGATTTTATTAGTTGCGTTTAATGGTCTAATTGGTACTGGGTTATTTATTATAGGTTCCCAATCTGAATTTGCTATCGCTTTATGCCGCGTATATTTATTTGGCACTGCATTTTTGTTTGTCCTTATAACTAATTATGTTTTTTTATATCCAGATAAAAAAAGTAATGTGTTTTCGAAATTATTTTCCTTAGTCTTTGTGATATTTTCCTTTTATATTATGTTTTTTAAATTTCAGATTAGTTTTACTTCAAAAAGTGGAATTTTAATAAATTCAGAAAATATTGATATTCTTGGTTTAAGTTGGTATAAATTGTATTTTTTATTGTACTATATAGCGTTTCCTTGTTTGGGACTAATAGGTGGAATCATAGGTGCAATTTGGGCCAAAAATCAATTAATTCGACAGCAGATACTAAATTTAGTCTTTGATATTATTTTAGGTGAGCTGTTATTGGTGCTTATTCTGATAGTTTCAAAACAGAACTCCGAACTTTTATATATAGGACTAATACCAATTGTACAAGCTATTGTTTTGTTTCTATTTTATATATCATCACAGAGAACTGTTTTAAAAGACGCTTCTATTATTTTTTCAGATATAGGTCGTTTTATTTTAAATTATTTACTAACTGCAATTTTGATAGGTATTTCTTTTGCTTTTTTCTATTTAAAATTATCAAATAATTTTGGTTTGTTTTTATTTTTAATGGTTTTGACTTTTACATTAATAGTTTTTTTGAGAGTAAAGACCTCAAAATTGTTTGAGAGAGTATTGGCAAATAATTCTACACATTATGACAAACAGTTAGAAAAGGATTTGGCTAACATTGATTATACTATGCCAGATTTAGATATAAAAACAACTTTTACTAATTCTTTGCAACGCAATATAAATGTTGATTCGGTTTCAATCTTGCTTGATAGTGGTGATGGAATAATGAGACCTATAGATCCAGAAGATAAAATACATATGGATGGAATTCTTTTGGATAATATGATATTTAATCATCTTGTCAATGAAAATGTTAATGTTGTTTTGCGGAATAAAATAAATGGTACACATGCTTTTTTTCCTATAGCACAAGACTTGAAAAATCTTATGGATATGAATGGAGCTCGTGTCCTTATTGTTTTGCGTGAGGGCGGAAATGTTTTTGGAGTAATCCTGCTTGGGGATAAACGATTAGGAAACTTATATAATGATTATGATCTAAAGATATTAAATAAATTATATTCCTATTTCTTTCTTGCTGGTTATTATTTAAAAAATATTGTTAACGAAGATGTTGTTGGTACCATTTCTAGAGAAATACAGTTTTCTGGACAGGTAATAAAATCTATTCAAGAAAATATAGATATTATAAATAATCCAAAATTCGATATAGGGTACCTTTCAAAATCTGCACATGATATTGGAAGTGAATATATAGATTTTGTAAGATTAAGTCCTACACGACATATGATTGTTCTTGGTGATATGAGTGGTAAAGGGTTAAGTGCAAGTATGTCTGTTGTTATTATGAAGTCTGTATTAAAAACATTTCTTGCTGAAACCCCTGATTTTAAAGAATTAGTTCAAAAGCTGAATTTATTTATTAGAGATAACCTACCTCGTGGAACTTTCTTTGCTGGTGTCATCGGGTTGTTAGATGAAGAAAAAAACATTTTTTATTATGTAAACTGTGGAACGCCAGGCTTGTTTGTTTATAATCATGTTTATAATAATGTTATTGAAATCCAAGGTAAGGGGCGCATTTTAGGTTTTGCTAAAAATATATTAAATCTTATTTCTGTTAAAAAAGTTGAGCTAACGCCTGGGGATATTTTATTCACTTGTACAGATGGCTTTATAGAACAAAAATCTTTGCGCAATGAAAAATATGGTAAAGAGCGTTTTCAACATGCTGTTATCGATAATATGTCATTTTCTTCTGAAAGAATTTGTAAGTTTGTATACAAAGAGTTACTCGATTTTACTTCTCAGGAATTACAGGATGATGTGAGCGCTATGGTTATCAAAATACAAGATGTATAATACAAGGAGAAATATATGGAACAGCTAGGTATTCAAGAAAAAGAAGGTTCTAACTACATACTTTTAAATTTAAGTGGAACAATAAACTCGTATACGTTTAGTGAATTTCAAAAAAAAGCATATGAGTATATAAAAAAAGCCAATCTTGTTTTAGATATGGGCAATGTACTTGATATAGATTCTTCTGGGCTTGGTGTAATTTTAGGCGTTTTTAATGAATCTGAAGAAACAGGCAATAAGTTGTATATTATGCATCCTTCTCTAGCTGTCGCAGAAGCTCTTGAATCTACTGGTTTTTTAGAGTCTTTTAATCGTATTTATTCTGTTACGGAAGTAGACTAATTTTATGAAAAGATATTTCACTGTTTTTTGTCTCATTGCCTGTTTTGGGGTTTGTTTTATTTCATGCTCAAAAAAGGTTACTGTTATGAATGATGCTTCTCGCTTTGATTCTGTAGATTCTAAGGAGGCAATAGAGAAAACATCAGTAAGTCGCGCTTCTAAGAATTCTCACGAAGAAACTTATTCGGCAGATGAAAAAAAATTAATTTCTCTATTATCAATACGGCCTTATATTATAAGTGATGCAAAAGGTGAAGCGTCAGAAATAGCTGATAGAATTCTTGCTAATAAACAAGAATTCCTCAAAGATTTAAATGCTGTTCTTTTAAATGATACAGAGGACTTGTTTGTAAAGGCTGATAAAAATACTCATTTATCAAAAGATTTTATACCTAAAGATTTAGTATCGTTACATACAGATAAAAATTATGATATATATCGAAATGATTTAAGTTTACGAATCCCTGTAGAAATAGCACTTAATAAAATGGCTACTGCGGCTGCTATCGAAGGTATTAGGCTTGTTGCTAGCTCAACATATCGTTCTTATGATTATCAAATTACTGTATATAATCGAAATGTTGCAGAAATGGGTAAGGAAGCGGCTGATAGAGTTAGTGCACAACCAGGTACCAGTCAGCATCAATTAGGTACAGTAGTAGACTTCGGTTCTATTACCGATGACTATGCAAATACCAAAGCTGGACAGTGGCTTGCTAAAAATGCTGCTACGTATGGATGGAGTTTATCATTTCCAAAGGGGTATGAAGATGTTACTGGGTATCAATGGGAATGCTGGCATTATCGATATCTTGGTGTTCCAGCAGTCAAGTTCCAGCAAAAATGGTTTAAAAATATACAGCAATATATGATAGAATTTATTTATGGCTGGAAAAATGCGAAATCTTAGCTGATCTTATTGTTATGTTTGCATAGATAATCACAAAAAAGACAAATATCATTGGTAATGCCGGGGAAAGACTTCCCGGCATTTTGCATTTCTATGCGCTTTGCTTCTAATCCTGTGTTATAACAAGTTTGTACCATTTTATTATTATGACTATTTTCGATTAATTCAGAAAAACTATTGTCAATTGTACCTATACAAAGAGCTGTGTTTTCATTTGCAAAGCCACAACAAGGAGCAACGTTCCCATTTGAATGCACGTAAAGTACATGACCTGGGCCTGTACAGAAATCTTCTTTAAACCAAGATTTTGAGTCCCAATGCTCTGGGTTATCAGAAGTTCGTGATTGTGGAAAACGATATACAGGAATAAAAGTAGTTTCATTTTGTAGGGTAATTAATCCAATGCCATTTTTGTCTACATTCGAGCTTATGGTGGTGTTTAAAGCTTTTGCAAATTTGGATAATTTAGTTAAGAAGGCACTGTCGGCTAATTCCTCTTTTTCTTTGTTTGGAGTAGATAGTTTACATGCATTGTTAGTACAGATTACAGATTGAATTTCAATTGCTGTGTTATCTTGCCATATCTTATAGACGGTATTAAAAAAAAACAGTAGTTTTTCTAGGTTTTGGTTGTGAAAACTGTCAAAACTTATTCCAAACTTTCCATCATATCCTGCGTCGTATATTTTTTGAAGAGTAGTATATAATTGTTTTTTAGTGTTCCACCAAACACCATTAGTCATGATGCGATCAAACATGAGATTGTAATCAATAGCACATTTTGTAATTTCTTCTATAAATTCTATATATAAAAAGGGTTCTCCGCCTGTAAATCCAATGCGTTCTATTTTTGACGATGCACTTTCAATTAGTTTTTTTGCTTTTGGTATACTAAGGTATTGATCTCTGCGTTCAACAAAGCAATGTGCACAGTTAAGATTGCATTGTGTAGTTGCAGCAAACATAATTTCTTTAGGATTAAATACTGACATCTGCATTCCTTTCTATTAAAACTTTTCTACGGGCTTTTAAGGTTCCACTTTTTTTTATATGAATATCCCATCTAATAAGTGAAAAACGATTGTTTTCAAGTTCTAATAGAGTAGAGCAACGAGGCATAATAACTGTTCCGTCATTATAGTAATGCCCAGTATTTTCACATACAGATGAATGTGTGTGACCGGCAACAATTATACAGTTATTTTCTTTTGCATATCGAGTAAATCTTTCGTCAGTTTTTTTAAATTCTACGCGGCTTAAACGTTCTCTGGTAGTGTCTTTCATACCCATAATTTCTAAGGGTCTAAAAATATATCTAATTCCACATCTAAGTAAAGGAATAGCATAAAAATTATAAAAAGAAGCTTGGTGACCATGAAATATAAGTATATCCGGTTTGTTATCTCGTAAGATTTTTGCGCTAAGATAAACAGGAACTGGCAGACATGTAATATTTTTTCTTAAACTTAAAGAAAAACGTGTTGCTATACGTTCTGGATGAACAAAAACCATGCTGTCATGATTTCCTGCAATGTATATTAAATTTCCTTTTTGATGTGCTTTGTATAGAATTTTAAATATATCTTGATGAATGTATTTTATAGTTTCAATGTTCTTATTTACCCAAAGTTCAAGGAAATCTCCATTAATAATTATAGTATAATCTTCTTGAATATATTTTTTTAAGGCAAAGGCGATTAATTTAGAATTGTTAAGAAAACTATCATAATGAGTGGCAATCCCCATATGGAAATCTGACAGAATAACAAATTTTCGTATATTGCCGTCGATTGTGTAGCAGTGTTTAAGTGATTTTAGAATTGCCTTTTTTGTAGTTGAATAGCTCATAACTAATTATATCTATATTGAATGAAATAGTAAAATGCTATATAGTAAATTTACTACTGTTTTGGGTTAAAACAATCAGTACGTATCTTTATTTTATATCCATAGGAGAATTACAATGGGAAGACAGTATTATATAGCTGCTAACTGGAAGATGAATATGCTTAAAGGAGAATCTGTAGAACTCGCTCAAGGACTAGTAAAAGCCCTTAAAGATGGGAAAAATAAATACATGATTGCCCCTTCATTTACAAGTCTTGATGCAGTTGCTCAAGTAATAAAAGGATCAAATATCCTTTTAGGAGCACAGAATATGTGTACAGAAGAAAAAGGTGCATATACTGGTGAAGTTTCTGTTCATATGCTTAAAGATCTTGGAGTACAGGTTGTAATTCTTGGTCATTCAGAGAGACGTCATATTTATGGTGAAGATAATGAAATGATTAATAAAAAAGTTAAACTTGCTCTTGCAGAAGGTCTTGAAGTAGATCTTTGTATTGGAGAAACTTTAGAAGAAAGAGAAGCCGGAAAAGCTGATGCAGTATGTGAAGAACAAACACGTAAAGGCTTAGCTGGTGTTTCGAAAGCAGACATGGCTAAAGTTACATTAGCATATGAGCCTGTTTGGGCTATTGGAACAGGTAAAACTGCAACTCCTGAAGATGCACAAGCCGTTCATGCTGCAGTTCGAAAAGTTATAGCTGATATGTATGATCAAGCAACAGCAGATGCTGTAATCATCCAATATGGTGGATCGATGAAACCAGCCAATTGTCAAGAACTTCTTAACCAAAAAGATATTGATGGTGGTTTAATTGGTGGTGCAGGTCTTAAAGTTGAAACTTTTGAACCTATTTGTAAAACTTACTAATTAATTAAATTTGGAAATATTATTAGAAGGCTTTTGCAAAAGGCGATATCTTTTTGTAAAAGCCTTTTTTTGTATTAAATTAAGAAATAACCTGATACTATTGATTAATTATAGTATATTCTATATATTAATACGGTGTCATTTCGACTAAAAAATGCATACATTTACATAAAATTGTAATAATTATTTGGAGAGTTATAATGGGTACTATTGGAATTATCCTTCTTGTTGTTTTTATTATCATCAGCGTCTTACTGATAGGTATTGTTCTTATTCAAAATGAAGAAGGTGGCGGAATGGGTGGTCTTTTTGGTGGATCAGGATCTTCGACCTTTGGTTCTCGTTCTCAGACTGTTATTACAAAGACAACTTATGTATTGGTAACTCTTTTCTTTGTAGTAAGTTTTTCTCTTGCTCTTTCAAATAAAACGCCAGAAGTTGCAAACTTAGAAGCTGCTGCGCAACAAGTTCAGTCTTCAGAAGGTTCTGATGCTCAGTATTGGCTCGATGAAGAAGATAGTGGGGATGTAACAAGTTCTCAAGAAATAACGAACAGTACAGAAGCTACATCATCAGAATCCGATGCAGCTATGCCAGAAGAAAGTGCTACAGAATAAAATGACAGATGAAGTATCAAATAGTATTAATTTGATACTTCGTTATCGAAAAAGACTTACATCTGGCATCAAAAAATAAATATAGGATTGTTTATGATATTAGGGCAGGTTTTTACTCCTAAAGCTATTAATGTTAATCTTGTAAGTGAAGATAAAGATGAAGTTTTTGAAGAGATGATTGAGGAGTTTGTTTATTTACAACCTGATCTTGATCGAACAGAACTTCTAAATTCAGTTCAAGAGCGTGAAGATAAAATGACTACAGGTATAATGCCTGGTATTGCAGTGCCTCATGGGAAGTCTTCCGCGTTTAATGGAATAAAAGGTGCGATTGGTTTATCATCTGATGGTATTGATTATGATGCACTTGATCAAAAACCTGTTCATGCTGTGTTTATGCTAGTGTCTCCTATTGAAAATAGAGAAGAGCATTTACAGGTATTAAAAGTTCTTGCAAAAATACTAGAAGATCCTAGATTTTTTAGAAAGTTGATGTCTTCGAAAACTCCTGAAGAGGTTTATGATACAATTTGTTCTTTTGAAGAAGAACATACGATTAATTTTTAAATACTATTTTTTTTATTCCCTTTAAAATAAATTTCTCACTACAATTTATAATTTCGTAGATCTATGTTGTAATGTACCGTAATTTTGGTTTGACATAATAGTTTGTTAGTACTAAACTATTACAACAGACTTTCGTTTATCTGTATTTTACAGCTTGGAGGTAGCGAACTATGGAATCTGATATAATTGGTCATCTAGTTGATGTTGAACATAAAGCCTCAACGTTAGTAGATAATGCAAAAAAAGAAGCTCAAACTCGCCTTGATAAAGCAAAAGTTAAAGCTGAAAAACAATATTTAGAAGAGTATAAAAAAGTAATAGAAGAGTTAGAGAGAGAGTATGTTTTAAAAACTAATTCTTTAACTAAAATCCATCAAGATACAATTCAGGCATATAAAGAAAAAATCGGAGCCCTGGGACAGGATCGAAAGGCTTTTAATAATTTATTAGATAAATTATTATTAGGGGCTTAAGGTATGGATCAATCTGCAGCATCTGTTTATGTATATGCAAAAGCAAGTGGAATGATAGCTCGTTCATATACAGGAAGTAGAGCACATAAACTATTCGAAGTAAAAAATCTACAAGGATTATGGCAATTAGTTTTTAAGGATGAAGTTCCACTAGTTCCAGAAGTAATGCTGGCAAGGCAGATTGAACAAACTGCTGAAAAACAATTCATTGCAGATTATAAAATGCTCGTTAGTTGTTATGATAAGCCGGCTGATATTTTAATTCAATTGTTACGTTCTTATGATTATCGTAATATAAAGACTCTTGGAGCCTCTCTTTGTGCAGGTGAAACGCAAATCCCAGAGATATCGGATATCGGTGATTTTTCCATGTTAAATTATTCTGCTTGGCCCAATTTAAAAAAAATCACTAGACACTCTGTCATTAGCTGGTACGATCAGATTCCTTCATGGGAAAACCAAAAAGATTTAGATCAAAAATTAGACATTCAATATACAAAAGATTTGTGGAATTCTGCAAAAAAATTACCTTCTTCAGAGAGAAGCGTTACAGTTAATTTTATACAACAACAAATTGAATTGCAAAATTGTGTATGGGCTTTTAGATTACGTGATTATTATAATATGAAGCGAGATGAGATTATTTCTTGGTTGGCATGTGATAAAAAAAAACCGCTTAAAAATGATCTTCTGGCAGGACAGGCTATTCGAACTATAGATTATCCTTTAGATGATTTTAGTGCATGGAGTGATTGGAAGTATGTTTCGTTACTTAATCCCCCTACTGACGCAGAATGGAAACTTGATCCTAGATGGTTTGAACAAGCTGTTAATTTAAAGATAAATAAGATTGCTTGCACTAAATTTCATGAGCAACCTTTTTCAACTTTGGTTTTGATAAGTTGGTTTAAGATGAAACAAAATGAATTGAATATGATACGAACTGCAGCTGAAGGGTTACGATTAAATGTATCAGATTCTGATTTAAAGAGTTTTGTGGGTATTTAAATAGAGCACGTTTTAACGGAGGAAATATGGCAAAGACTGCAGCGATGAGACTTTTAGAATTAATGGTACTAAAAGGCGATGTTGCAAAAGTAATTGAATATCTTGGTAAGCATGGAAACTTCGAAACGCAATCAAAAGTTCAGTTTGATACTTCGGCTGCTGAAGTGAAACCTGGCAATAATAGTGCAAAAGAGTTATTCGAAAAACTTGAAGCTACTCGTTCGTATTTAGAAATAGAAGATGTTAATACTTTTGATGAAACAGTTTCTATTCCGACAGAAGAAGATTTCCTTTCTGCTAGTAAATTATTGTCTAATGTTGATGAATTACGAGATCGTGAAAATGAAGTTCAAGAGGCAAAAAAACGCGCTACAGAAGCCTATTCTGAGGCTTTGGCATTTTCTAATCTAAAAGTGCCATATAGTGAACTTGAACATTTATCTTTTTTGTCTTTGCGAATTGGGCGAATAGATCCTAAAGTTATTGATGATTTATTGTTTTCTGTTGCTGGACGTGCTGTAATAATACCTTTAGGTGAAGATAAAACGCGAGTTTTAGCAGCTTCTTCGAAAAAAGGACGTTTTGCTCTTGATAGCGAATTAAAGAAATATGGATTTGTTCCCCTTGAAATCCCGCGTGATTTTAAAGGAATCCCAGACGATTTATTAGAAGGCCTTAAGCAAGAAACTATAAATGTTCAAAAAAAGCTAGATTTATTGATTGAAGAAAGACATAATTTTGCTGAAACTCACCAAAAAATACTCTTGCATTTGTTACAAACATATTCACTTGGTTCTCAAGTTTTTGAGTTTCAAAGCTCTCTTGAGTCAACTCAACTAGTATATCGTATAACAGGTTGGGTTCCTGAGTTTGAAGCGACCGAAGTTATGAACGCTTTGGATAATTTGACAAAAGGTCGTATTGCTTTACGCGAATTTTTACCAAAAGAAGTTCCTTCTGTTAGAGATGGACGGGAACAAGTTCCGGTTAAATTAAAACATGGTGTCTTAGTTGCAAATTTTGAGCGAATGGTTTTTAGTTATGGGGCTCCCCTTTATGGTACAATTGATCCTACGCCTTTTGTAGCATTTTTTTATACTTTACTTTTTGGTTTAATGTTTGGAGATTTAGGTCAAGGACTTGTTTTCATATTATTAGGAATATTAATGATTAAAAAAGTTATTAAAAATTTTCCTGTACTTGGAAATGGGTTTGGTCCGATTTTTTGTGTGATAGGTATTTCAAGTTCTATTATGGGATTATTAACAGGAGAGTTCTTTTGCAATAATAAACTCTTAATTCCTTGGGGGCGTTGGGTTACAGGTTTGTTTGGAACTCCTCGGGAGTATATACTTGAAACGATGCCGAGTTCTGATACTTTTGATAAAATGTTTTTGTTTTTTGGCTTTACCATTGCGGTTGGATTTATAATTAATTCTATTGGTTTAATAATTAATATTGTTAATAATTTAATTCTTAATCGAAAAGGAGAAGCGTTGTTTGGTAAGAATGGACTTTCGGGAGCTATTTTCTTTTGGTATGTAGTTGCAATGGCTATTCGGTTAATGCTCACAAAAGGAACTGCAGACAGTGGCATGCATTTTTATGATTGGATTGTTATTGGTGTAACTTTGTTTGGTGTTTTTGCTTCTGAACCTTTAGGTCGACTTGTTGATTCTAAACGGCCTGTTTTTGTTGATGGTGTAGGGGTAGGTTTAATATCTGGTTTTGTACAAATTATAGAAACTTTGTCGGGATATTTATCTAATTCTGTTAGTTTTCTTCGTGTAGGGGCATTTGCTATTGCTCATGCTGTATTAGGTTTTATAGTGTTTACGCTTCAGAATTTATCAGGTGGAATTGGGGGCGTTTCTATATCGATTATAGGTAATGTTGTAATTCTTGTTCTTGAGGGTATGATAGTTGCAATTCAGGTACTGCGATTGGAGTATTATGAGTTCTTCTCTAAATTCTTTACAGAATCTGGTAAAGAGTTTAAGCCTCTTAAGTTCAAATATAAAGACTAAAATATAAAGACTAAAAAATGAGGGGATTAATTCCCCAAGATAGGAGATTTTTATGAATCGCAGAAAATTAGTTGTAACAGTAGTGTTACTAATTGCTTGTGTAGCAAGTGTTTTTGCTCAGGAAGCTGATGCTGCAGCTGCTGAAAGTATGATAGGTGTTGCAAAATACATAGCTTCTGCTTTGGCTGTTGGATTAGCTTGTATTGCTGGAGGTATGGCTGTTGGTAAAATTGGTGCTGCAGCAATGGGAGCAATGAGTGAAAACCCAGACCTTTCAGGTAAAGCTCTTCCTTATGTAGGTCTAGCTGAAGGTATTTGTTTGTGGGGATTTCTTGTTTCTCTACTTATCATCCTTTTATAATATATATTTATTAAGGTTAATAAACCGTGCAATATTTTGTTATAGGTGAACGTGAACTTGTTTTGGCTTTTGGATTAGTCGGGGTACAGGGCGATATTGCCGTAAACCGAACAGAAGCTCTTGACTCATTTATGCGGCACACTGGTCGTGGTTCAATTGCGACTGGTGTTCCGTCAGTAGAGGCACGATCAAAAGTGTTGATTTTAACAGAAGAAGTCGCGGATATGCTCCAAGATGAAGTTTTGGAGTGGCAAAAGAAAGGGGATTATCCTCTTATCGTCGAAATACCAGGGCTGAATGGGCACCTTGAAGGTCGAAAGACTATGACAGATGCAATACGTGAGGCTATTGGAGTTCATGTTTAGGTAGGTGAAATATATGGAAGAACTTCGTTCTACAGAGATACTTGATAGAGAAATTCTTGAGGATGCTCGTAAAAAATCCGAAAGAGTGCTTGTCAAGTCAGAAAAGGATGCTCAAAAAGTATTGGAAGGTGTTTCTGTCCGTCTCGAAGCAATTAAGAAAGAAAAAAATGATTTATATGAAAATAAAATAAAACATTTTAAGGAAGAGCTTGAGGCTTCACTCCCTTTAAAAAAACAAAGGTTTTTAGTATCTTTTGAGGATGAAGCTGTTTCAAAAGCAATTTACTCTTATATTGATTCTTTAAAAAAAGAAGATCAAATTGCAATAGTTAGGAAACTACTTTTAAGATATAAAAACGTGTTAAATACTAAGAAAGTTCATGTAACTGTTAGCGGTTTTGAAGTTCCCGAGATGGAAAATCTTATAAATACAGTTTTGGGAGCGGGGTCTGTTTTGTCATGTAAGAAAATGGCTAAAGCCGATGAAAAAGCTCTTAGTATTGAATTGGGAAATACAAAAGGTGCGGTTATTGAAACTGATGATCGCTCAGTAGAGTGCCGAGCTGTTATTGGAGAATTAATTAATGAGATTTCAGATAAATATAGTTATGAGCTAACAAGCACTCTGTTTGGCGGGAGATTGCCTGAATGATTGAAGGAAAAATAAGCAGAATTTCAGGACCTATTGTTTATGCAGAAGGCCTTGATGGAGCTGGTCTGTACGATGTTGTACGGGTTGGTGGAAAAAGCATCATGGGTGAAATAATTCGACAAAAAGAAGGTCTAGCAACTATACAAGTATACGAAGATGATACTGGTATGCATATTGGTGAAAAAATTATTTGTACCGAGAGACCTCTTTCATTGCGATTAGGGCCAGGGCTTGTTGGAACTATTTATGATGGTATTCAACGACCTCTAAAATCAATGTATGAAAAAGAAGGGGCATTCTTAAAACCAGGACAAGTGACAGAGCCTCTTGATGAAGAAAAAAAATGGGAGTTTACTCCTGTGGTTAAAGAAGGTGATTCTGTTGGCCCAGGATTTGTTCTTGGAACTGTTCAAGAGACAGCTTCTATTAATCATAAAATTATGGTTCCACCTTCACTTAGTGGTCGATTTGTAAAATCTATTGCTAAAAAAGGTGAATATACCATTAATGATGTAATTGCGGTAACCGAACTTGATGAAGAAATTACAATGAGTCAATATTGGCCAGTGCGTATTCCTCGTCCATATAAACAAAAAATGATGGTTACAGAACCTTTGATAACTGGACAGCGAGTAATCGATGTTTTTTTCCCTTTGAGTAAAGGTGGAACAGCAGCTATCCCAGGTGGATTTGGGACTGGAAAAACTATGACGCAGCATGCTATTGCAAAATGGTGTGACGCAGATTTAATTGTATATATTGGTTGTGGAGAACGAGGAAATGAGATGACAGATGTTCTTACCGAATTTCCGTCATTAATTGATCCACGAACTGGTAGATCTCTAATGGAACGAACCATATTGATTGCAAATACTTCTAATATGCCAGTAGCGGCACGTGAGGTATCTCTTTATGCAGGGATTACTCTAGCGGAGTATTATCGCGACATGGGAATGCATGTAGCAATTATGGCAGATTCTACAAGTCGTTGGGCAGAAGCTCTTAGAGAGTTGTCAGGACGTATGGAAGAAATGCCTGCAGAAGAAGGGTTCCCAGCATATTTAGCAACCAGATTGGCTGAGTTTTATGAACGAGCCGGTCTTGTTAAATCTTTATGCAATGGAACGGGATCTGTTTCTGTAATTGGGGCAGTATCTCCTGCAGGGGGGGATTTTTCAGAACCTGTTACCCAACACACAAAACGGTTTATTCGTTGTTTTTGGGCACTTGATAGAGATCTTGCAAATGCAAGACATTATCCTGCTATTGGTTGGATAGAATCATATTCTGAATATGCAGATGAAGTTAAAAATTGGTGGGATAAACTTGATGCACGTTGGGCAACTGTTCGACAGGAAGCATTAGATTTGCTTAAAAAAGAACAACGTCTAGAACAAATAGTTCGTTTAATTGGACCAGACGCTTTACCTGATGGTCAACGATTGATTCTTACTGTTGCTGAAATGATTAAAAATGGATTTTTACAACAAAATGCATTTGATGAAATAGATGTATATTCTGTTCCTGATAAACAGATACAGATTTTAGTTCTTATGATGGATTTTTATAAACGTGCCTTGGAGGTTATTAGTGAAGGAGCTCCTTTACTTAAGATAATTTCGCTTCCTGTTAGAGAAGAAATAGTACGCCTAAAGACATCTGTTCCTAATGATAAATTGGAACAGATTCAAACTGTTCGAACACATCTAAATCAACAAATGTTAGAAGTTGAAAGATTATACAACAAGGTGGGCGCAGTATGAGAGGTGTAGAATATAGAGGTGCAGAGCGAATTGAAGGGCCGATTATTGTTGTTAAGCGAAGTGAAAATGTTTCTTATAATGAAATTGTTCGTGTTCGTGATAGGAATGGTGATATCCGTACCGGTCGTATTATAGATTTAAATAAAGAAATTGCAGTTGTTCAGGTTTTTGGTTCTACGAATGGACTTGATTTGGATGAAATTTCGGTCGAGTTTTTAGAAACTCCTATGGAGTTGAGAGTAGGAGATGGACTTTTAGGGCGTGTTTTTAACGGTCTAGGAGAACCTATAGATGGATTTAAACCAATTACATCAAGTACAAAAGTTGATGTTAATGGATGTCCAATAAATCCTTATGCTCGAGAATATCCTCGTGATTTTATTCAAACTGGTATTTCAGCTATAGATGGAGTTAATACGTTAATTCGTGGCCAAAAACTACCTATTTTTTCTGGAAATGGATTACCACATAATAAATTAGCAGCACAGATTATACGGCAAGCAAAAATTTTGAATTCTGACGAAGAATTTGTTATGGTTTTTGCTGGAATGGGTATAAAATATGATGTAGCACAATTTTTTATTAACACATTCGAAGCTTCTGGTGTTCTTTCTAAAGTTGTTATGTTTCAGTCATTGGCTGATGCTCCAAGTATCGAACGTATTATTACTCCTCGGTGTGCTCTTACTGCTGCAGAATATTTGGCTTATGAAAAAGGAATGCATGTTCTTGTAGTGTTAACTGATATGACAAACTATTGTGAAGCTTTGCGTGAGATATCTACAACTCGAGGGGAAGTACCTGGGCGTAAAGGATATCCTGGTTATATGTATTCAGATCTTGCGGAACTCTATGAGCGAGCGGGTAAGATAAAAGGAAGTAAAGGATCGATAACACAAATTCCTATTTTGAGTATGCCAAATGATGATATTACAAACCCTATTCCGGACCTTACAGGTTATATTACAGAAGGTCAAATTGTACTTGATCGTGAAATGTCACAACGTGGTTTATACCCACCAGTAGCAGGACTTCCAAGCCTTAGTCGTCTTATGAAAGATGGTATTGGAAAAGGCATGACCCGAGAGGACCATAAAGAAGTTTCGAGCCAACTTTTTGCAGCTTATTCAAAAGTTAAATCGATTCGAAATCTTGCCTCTATTATTGGAGAAGAAGAACTTTCTGAAACTGATAAAAAGTATCTAAAATTTGGGGAACGATTCGAGAATGAGTTTATTGGGCAAGGAGAATACGAAAATCGTTCTATCGAGAAAACTCTTTCTATTGGTTGGGAGCTTATGAAGGAGCTTCCAAAAGAAGAATTATATCGTATCAGTCCAGAATTTATTGAGAAATATATGGATAATAAGGAAGAATAAATGGCACGGCTTAATATAGCGCCAACAAAATCAAATCTTCTCACGGTTAAACAGCAGCTAGAAATATCAGAAGAAGGCTATGACTTACTTGAACAAAAGCGTGAAATTCTGGTAATGGAATTAATGCGTATGGTTGAACATGTTAAGTTACTTGAGCGTAACATAGATAAAGTGCTCGATTCTGCATACCCTGCTCTAAAAAATATGCTTATGACTGTTGGTGGTGACAGGGTAGAGCGTATATCTAAGACAGTACGGTATGATTTTAAGATAACTGAAAAACCGGTAACTGCTGCAGGGATGAGTTTTTCTTCTATTAGTGTGGAGCTTCCTAAACGAGAATTATTTTATTCTTTTATGGATTCTTTTGCAGACTCCGATAAAGTTATGGTCGATTTTTTCGAGTTGCTAAAATTGCTTACTGAAATGGCGTCGATTCGTACAATGGTGTGGCGTTTAGCTACAGAAGTAAAAAAAACTCAGCGACGTGTAAATGCACTAGATAAAATGGTAATTCCACAAACTCGTGAAACAAAAACGTATATAGAAGGTGTTCTAGAAGAGCGAGATAGAGATAACGTGTTTGTTTTAAAAGCCTTAAAAGCAAAAAAACAGGAAGGGTAAATTATGGGATATTCACTTTTTCAAAATGTTCTTGTATTAGTAAATGGTTCTGAGGCAGCAATAGAGGCTGTTCGGTATAGTGTTATCTTAGCGAAGACTTGTAGATGTAATGTAAAAGCCTTATATGTTGTCGATACAGCAACACTAAAGCAGCTGACTTTAAATAAGTTTTTTGTAGAAGAAGAAAGTTTGGACTATGAAAATAGCTTAAAAAATGATGGGGCTAAATATCTTCAATATGCTGAAGAAATAGGAAAAGCAAAAGGTATAAAAATTGAGACAGAACTTAAAAGTGGTTCTGTTTGGGGAGAAACTGTTTCTGTAGCAGACCAAATGAATGCTGATCTTATCTTACTTGGTGGATTTGAGAAAGATAGAGGTGAAATACATGCGGCTGCAACAATGGCTTATCATGAAATTATGAAGAATGCACATTGTTCAATTCTTATGGTTCGTAATAAACACATTGAAAAACTATACAAACAAGTGTAAATGTAGTATTTTTACAGTGTAAAACATAGAAAAATACAAATACTTAGTAGCTATGCTGTAAAAGGAGTTTTTTAATGCGTGTTCTTATTCTACATTTTTTAGATACACGAAATGCAAAAAATATAACTATTCTACGAAATTTACAAGCTGCATCAGAAAATAATGGTCATCAAGTGACTCTTATGAATGCAAAAGATGTTGGAAACTTGCAATTTCCTATGTATGAATATGTATGTATTGTAACTAAGTCAGCAAAATTGTTTGGTGCTAAATTACCATCACAGATGGGAGAGATACTCAATAAACATGGGACATTATCAGGGAAAAAAGGTTGCTCTCTTGTCGTAAAAGGTGGCTTTTCATCTGATAAAATGAACACCCTTGTAATGAAAGCAATGGAAAAAGAAGGTATTTTTATAGATTATTCTCAAGTTATTGAAAGCCCAGAACATGCTAAATCTATAGGTAAAAAAATAGGATAAAGATAGGTGGTAGAAAATTACTACAAAATTCTTGGTGTATCTTCTACAGCAACAGCAGCCGAAATTAAACGTGCTTATCGGCGGAAAGTTAAAGAGTTTCATCCAGATTTAAGTTTTGCATCTAATATAAATAATAATAATTCCGCTAACACTCAAGATTCAAGCAAAGATTTTAGAAAAGTTGTTATAGCATATGAAGTTCTTTCTAATGCTCACCAGCGTTCTATGTTTGATTCATCATTTGGTATGCAATCTCGTTATGAAAAAGGTAGTCAAAGTGAATATTCATTTAATTATCGAGAATGGCTATTGCAAAGATCGGATGAGGAAAGTAAATGTAAACTTGTTTTTTGGGATTTAATGCATAATTACGAAGATGAAGCTGTCAAAGCATTTAAAAAAATGAACACTGAAATAGCAGGTTTTCGTTTAAGTAAGTGGTTTACTCGTGAAGATTTTATGGATTATGGTTTTATTTTAGCCGAAGAATTAGTTTTTCGTGCAGAATACTATGATGCTGTGTTACTTTTAGAGCAAATTATTTTAATGGAATATAGCTTTTCATACTTTAAACATTTTTTCCCAGAAGTTACTTCTCTTATGAAGGATATATTATTGCATCGAATCGGGGGGTATGTGCCTGATGAGTTAGCAATAGACTGTTGGGAACGAGCTCTTGATTTTAAGTTTGGAAAAAAGGTTGATGCTCAATTTTTGCTTAAAATGGGAGCTGTGTATGATAGAATGGGAGATACGGATACAGCACGTATTTGTGTTCAGGAGTCAATAAATTTTGATCCAAAAATTTTTATTCCAAAATTGTTAAAAAAATATGTATGTAATTAATTAGTAAAAAAGAAATCTTTTTTACAAAGGAAATTTATAATGATAATGTTAAAAAACGAAGAAGAAATCAATGGTATTCGCACCAGTTGTAAGTTACTTGCTCAATTATTTAAAGAACTTACTCCTCAAATCAAAGCAGGTATGAGTACTAGAGATATAGATGACATCTGTGTAGATTTCATAAAAGCTAATGGTGGAGTTCCTGCTTGGTATAGTCAAGATTTTGATGGAGCGGCTTGTATTTCAATTAATGATGAAGTTATTCATGGTATTCCTAGAAAAGATGTTTTTGTAAAAGATGGCGATCTTGTCTCTCTTGATATTGGAATAGATTTAAATGGGTATTATAGTGATGCAGCTCGTTCAATAATTATTGGCGAAGGAAGTGCTGAAGCAAAAAAACTTATTAAAGTAACAAAAGAGTGCCTAGCTGCAGGAATAAAAGCTTGTAAGGTTGGTAATCGCATAAAAGATATTTCAAAAGCGGTTTATGATGTAGCTGATAAAGAAGGCTATGGAGTCGTTTATGAATATTGTGGACATGGGGTCGGACTTCAAGTTCATGAGGATCCTTCAATTCCTAATGTTCCAAGTCGTGGTCCTAATCCTAGAATTAGGCCTGGAATGGTCCTTGCTATTGAACCAATGATAAATCTAGGAACAGCAGATATAGAAAATTGTGATGATGGGTGGACAGTAGTTACCGCAGATGGCAAGATTTCTGCTCATCAAGAAAATACTGTAGCTGTTTTTGAAGATCATACAGAAATACTTACGATTTTATAAAAACGATAGCTATTTTGTAATTTATAATAAAATTAGTTGTTATATTTATTATAAATGTAAAATTATTAAATTTTAAGCATGTTTATAATAAATAATAATAGATTAAGAATATTTTAAGTTATATTTACTATATTATTTGTATAAAATATTGTTTTGGAGGGTATCCTATGAAACTTAATTCAAAAAAACTTATTGGTATAACAGCTGTTGCTGTGTTAACTTTTTCAGTTTTTTCTTTTTCATGTAACAAAGCTATATCAAATGATATGGGTTCTGGTCAAACAGTTTTTGCAGATGAAAGTCCTGCAGTAACACTTCCTAAAGAGGGATTAGCTGTAACAGAAGCTTTACAGTCGACTTTTCGAAGTATTTCAGATACGGTACTTCCAGCTGTAGTAGAAATTGATATTACAGAGAAGGTAAAAGCTACAAATCCAATGGATCAATTACCTTTCTTCTTTTTTGGGCAACCACAGAATCAAGATTCTGAACCTCAAGAGTATGAGCAAGATGGTTTGGGCTCAGGTGTCATTGTGAGACATACAGGAAAGAATGTGTATGTATTAACAAATAATCATGTTGCCGGGTCTGCCGATTCTATTTCGGTTAAACTTTCTGATGGACGAGAATTTGATGCAGAATTAGTAGGTGCAGATGAACGAATTGATATTGCATTAATCAAATTTGAAACAGACGATGATAATATAACCGTTGCAAAAATGGGTGACTCTGATAATGTTAAAACAGGTGATATCTGTCTTGCAATGGGAACTCCTCTTGGTTATTTTGCTTCTGTTACACAAGGAATTGTTAGTGCTACAGGAAGAAGTGGAAGTGGAATTGGTTCAATTAGTGATTTTATTCAGACAGATGCTGCTATTAACAAAGGTAATTCGGGTGGCCCTCTAATAAATATTTATGGTGAAGTGATTGGAATAAATACTTGGATAGCTTCTGAATCTGGTGGATCTAATGGATTAGGTTTTTCTATTCCTATAAACAATGTAAAAGATTCTATTGATGATTTTATTACAGATGGGAAAATCTCTTATGGTTGGATGGGAGTTTCTCTAGTTTCTGTGACAGATGATTACTTAAAAGAACTTAATGCTAGTGATAAGAATGGGGCACTTGTTTCGCAAATTTTCTTGGGATCTCCAGCAGCGGAATATGGAATGCAGGCAGGCGATTATATTATTGCTTTAAATGATAAAAAAGTAAAAAGTGTTGATGCCTTAGTACGTGATGTTGGTTCGTTACGAGCTGGTGAAAGTGCTAGTTTTACAGTAATTCGGGGTGGAAAAGAAATAACACTCGATATTAAAATTGGTAACCGAGATGATGCGGTTGTAAATGATAGTTCAAAATTATGGCCTGGATTTGTTGCCGTTCCATTGAGTGATGATGTTCGTAGCAAGATTAAAGTCGATGATAAGATTAAAGGTATAGTTGTATCTAACGTTCAAGAAAAATCGCCAGCAGCTTCTTTGCGATTACAAAGTGGAGATGTTATTACTGCTGTTAACGATAAAAAAATAAAGAATCTTTCTGAATTTTTTAATGCTCTTGATACCGCCGATAATGATTATATATGGTTTGATGTATATACGAATGGGAATACCGTCAAAACACAAAAATTTTCACTTAAGTAGTGAAGATTTAATATAGACATTTTATTAACAAAGTCAGTTATTTGTATTTTATTATGCTACATATAACTGACTTTTTTTTATAACTACTTGCAATATTTATGCAACTTTTGTATACTTTGTGCATAAATATTCACTTAAGGAAGTTTTTATGGCTAAAGATAAAGTTATTTTAGCGTATTCAGGTGGGCTGGATACTACAGTTATTATTCCTTGGTTAAAGGAAAACTATAACTATGATGTTATAGCTGTTTGTATTAATGTAGGACAAAAAGATGATTGGCCTGTAATTAAAAAACGTGCACTTGATACTGGTGCTACTGCATGCTATGTAGTAGATGCTCGAGAAGAGTACATTACTGATTATATATATCCTGCAGTAAAAGCAAATGCTGTTTATGAGGATCAATATCTTTTAGGAACTTCTACAGCACGGCCTCTTATTGGTAAAATTCTTGTTGAATATGCACGTCAAGAAGGTGCAGTTGCTATCTGTCATGGGGCAACAGGAAAAGGAAACGATCAAGTACGTTTTGAGTTAGCTATAAAAGCTTTTGCTCCTGACCTTAAAGTCATTGCTGCATGGCGTAGTGATAAGTGGGATATGGATAGTCGAGAAGCAGAGATTGCATATTTGGAAGAGAGAAAGATTCCTGTTCCTATGAAAAAGAAAGACTCTTATAGTCGCGATGAAAATATCTGGCATATTTCACATGAAGGCCTCGAGCTCGAAGACCCTGCTAATGAGCCACATTATGATACAATGCTAAAATTAACGGTTACTCCCGAAAATGCTCCTGATAAACCGGAGTATGTAACTATGGACTTTGAAAAAGGAGTTCCTGTTTCTGTAAATGGTAAAAAACTTTCTCCAATTGAATTAATGGAAGAATTAAACAAAATTGGCGGACGTAACGGTGTTGGTCTTGTAGATATTGTAGAAAATCGTTCTGTTGGCATGAAAAGTCGTGGGGTGTATGAAACTCCAGGTGGAGCAATTATGTATTTTGCTCATGAACAGATTGATCATCTTTGTCTTGATCGTGATATGTATGCATATAAACAAGAAGTCAGCTTAAAAATGAGTGAACTTATTTATAATGGCCGTTGGTTTACACAATGTATGGAATCTATCATAGCTTTTATGGACAAAGCAGAAGAAACTTGTACTGGATCTGTAAAACTAAAGCTGTACAAAGGTTCAATCACTGTAGCAGGAACTACTTCTAAATATTCGCTATATAATGAAAGTATTGCGTCATTTAAGACTGGTGATTTATATGATCATCATGATGCAGAAGGCTATATAGCTTTGTTTGGTTTACCAATAAAAGTTCGGGCTATGATGCAACAAAGTGTTGGTGAAGGACAAGCTTGTATTGATAGTAAATCGTTAAAACAAAGACCGACAAATTAATGTTAAAAACCCTCATATATACTATATGAGGGTTTTTTTATGGTAGCATTTTTGTCTTTATTTTTATAAAATAATCTAGTTATATTGGAGTGTGTTTTGAAGTCAATTATACTGTCGATTCTTTTTATCGTAGTTGGTATTGTGTTTTGTATTGTTGGAACGCTCTTTAAATCTGGCAAAATACTTGATAATCAAATAGGAAAGGTAAGTGGTTTTTTTGCATTAGCGGTTGGTGGACTTACTGTAGTTTCTGGAATTGTGATTGCAATTTTCCCTAAACTTACCGATGTCTTTGCTTTATTATATGTAGTACTTATAACACTTCTTTTGTTTATTATGATGGGTTTATTAAATACGAAAAACAAAAAATAATTTAAATATAGGATAAAATATGCTAATAAGTATCCCTCAAGTGCTTGCTTTTATACTTGTAACAAACATAACTCCTGGACCTAATAATATTTCAAGTGCTCAAACAGGACTTTCTATTGGATATAAACAATCGTTGCCTTATTTGTTCGGGATCATAAGCGGTGTGTTTTGTCTTCTTTTATTTGGGGCTTTTGCTTCAAGCTTTGTATTAACGATTTTCCCAAGCATAGAAAAGGTACTTTGTATAGCCGGGGCTCTTTATATTTTATACTTAGCATGGAAAACTTTTAGATCTGATTATTCATTTAATGAAAAAAATATAACTAAACCTTTGAACTTTATAAATGGTATTTTTTTGCAAATTATGAATCCTAAAGCAATTGTTTATTGTTTAACTCTTTATTCAACGGTGCTTGCAGGACTTCATGGACATATAAACTATTTATTTATTTCAGCTATATTCTCTGTTGCAGTAACTTTTTTATCTGTTTCGATTTGGGCTCTTGGTGGGTCTATAATTCGCAATCTAATGAGAAACAAAAAAATAAAACGAGTTGTTAATCTTGTTCTTTCTTTGTTATTGGTGCTAACAGCTATGCAACTGGTATTTTCGGTTTTTTAATGTCATAAAAATTATTACTCCAATAAGGCTTGGTGACAGGAAGCTTTTTATATGGTATATTCGCTTCTATGAACATTAAAACAAAAAGAATTATTATGTCTGTGTTTGGCATGTCTATATTAGGTGTAGTTGTAGCCCTTCTTAGAAAAGCAAATTTAGGAGTAGATCCTTTTACGTCTTTTGTCGTTGGGGTTGGGAATATCTTTAATACAACATATGGAATTATGTTTCCTATTCTTACTGGAATTTTTTTGATAGCAGTATTTTTTATAGATAAACATTTTATTGGAATTGCTACAATTCTTAATTTAGTTATTATTGGTCCTGTTGCAGATATAACGCTAAAAGGCTTAAACTTATTATATGATGCGTCTAATATATGGATACAAATTGTGACACTTTTTATTGCTTTGGTTATTTTATGTATTGCATCAGCACTTTATATTGTTGGTAATTTAGGAGTTTCTTCGTATGATGCACTGAGTCTTATTTTAGCCGAAAAGCTCGAAGGCAAGAAGTGGGGACAGTATCGCTTTTGCCGTATGTTTACAGATATAATTTGCGTTATTATTGGTTTTTCAACAGGAGCTGTTATTGGGATTGGTACTGTAATTACAGCTTTTTTTATGGGGCCTTTTACTCAGTTTTTTATAATTCATCTTGCAAAACCATTATTATATGGAAAAATAACGGAAACTAGCGATGATCTAGACAATGTGAAGAATACATGAGTGCTCTTTTAGTTATTATTTACATCTCTTTTATTAGTTTAGGTTTACCTGATGCCATATTAGGTTCCGCATGGCCAGAGCTCCATTTAGATTTAGGAATAAGTGTTGGTTATGCCGGTATTATTTCTATGATTGTTTCAGCAGGTACTGTTGTTTCTAGTTTAATGAGCGAACGTTTTATTATAAAGTTTGGAACAGGGAAAGTAACTGTTTTAAGCGTTTTATTTACTGCTTGTGCTCTAGCCGGTTTTACAGTTTCTTCAAATTTTATTCTTATGTGTTTTTTTGCAATTCCGTTAGGGCTAGGTGCGGGTTCTGTCGACACAGCGCTTAATAATTTTGTTGCTATTCATTATAAATCTAGGCATATGAATTGGCTTCATGCTTTTTGGGGTATTGGAGCTACTGCTGGCCCTCTGCTCATGTCATTATTTATTTTGCAAAATAATGGTTGGCGAGTTGGTTATGGAATTATAGCGTTATTTCAAATTATACTTGTTATTGTTTTATTTTTAACTCTTCCTTTGTGGAATAGAACAAAAAATAGTTCAGATACCCTAAATTCGACAGAGGAAACATCTTTTGAAGTAAATAATGATATCCAAGATAAAAAAAATCGTATTGGACAATTGCTTGCTTTGCCTGGAGCAAAACCTGCTCTTGTAGCTTTTTTTTGTTACTGCACTGTTGAACTTATAGCAGGGATGTGGGGTGCTACCTATCTTGTAAATGTAAAAAAAATTACTGCAGAAGTCGCTGCTCGATGGGTTGGTTTGTATTATCTTGGAATAACTGTTGGTCGTATTTTATCAGGATTTTTAGCAATAAAAATGAATAACAATCAACTTATTCGCTTTGGTCAAATTGTAAGTATTGTAGGTGTGATTTTTTTGTTTATTCCTGGGGCAGTACTTTTTCAACTTGTAGGTTTTATTTTACTCGGATTAGGTAATGCTCCTGTTTTTCCGGCTATGTTACATGAAACACCCGTGCGTTTTGGTAAAGGTTTGTCACAGGGTGTTATGGGGATTCAAATGGCTACTGCTTATATTGGAAACACTCTTATGCCACCTCTCTTTGGCCTTGTTGCAAGTAAAACCAGCTTTATCATAATGCCAATAGTATTATTAGGTTTTCTAATTATTGAGTATGTCTCAACTGTACTAGTAAATTCCCAGATTAGAAGAACTCGTGGATAAAATTTGCTTGATAAAAGAATAATGTATATATTTAGAGATTGAAATGTAATAAATAGTTTGTGCTTTATGGAGGCTGTAGTGTCTAATTTAGTTCCGGAAGTGTATTGTTCAAATTTTAGTGTTACAAAAATGTTTTATATAAAAGTTTTTGGCTTTAATATGAAAGATGAGAATGAAGAACAAAGTGTGGCGCGATTTAATTTGGGTAAAATGGAATTTATTCTCGAGGAACCTTTGCCTTCTGATATTCATAAAAATACGATAAAACTAAAAAAATTTTTTAGCTCAGATATTGATTTTTCGTGTGAAGTAGATGATATAAAAGATTTATATTATCGAATTAAAACATTATCTGCAAAGTCTCTGTGTTCAAAAATAGAGAATAAATCTTTTGAGCAGAACGGAGCAACTATTACACATCAACAATTTATTGCTAGAGATCCAGATGGGTATAGGTTTAGATTTTATCAATAGGAGAGGCAAATTTTAGTAAATTGCCTCTCGCTTGATAATTAATTAATTAGTTATAACGGTAATTTATTTTTTGTAATGCGATCTTTCAAGTCTAAGACTTTTTTATGAATGAGTTTTGCCGTTTTTATAAACTCTTCATCAGATTTTCCTGTAGGATCATCGAGGCCCCAATCTTCTCTATATTTACAAGGGAGAGATGGACACTGAACATTGCAACCCATTGTTATTAGAATATCAATTTTGGGTAGCTCTGTAAGTAATTTTGAGCTTTGCGTTTTATCCATATCGACATCGTACAATTCTTTTATAGTTCTAACAGCATCTCTATTTATTTGAGGCTTGGTTTCTGTGCCCCCAGAAAAAGAGTCAAAAACATCTGCAGCATAAAGTTTACTCAATGCTTCTGCCATTTGACTTCGACACGAATTATGAACACATACAAAAGCTACTTTTGGATTACCCATAATGATATCTCCTTTTATAACTAATCTCTGATTTTATGTAAAAGTGACACGACGTCATCTTTTTTTAAGACTTTGCCCATTGAGACAACTTTATTGTCAATCACTAATGCTGGTGTTGACATTACGCCATATTGAGCAATTTGTGTAAAGTCTGTCACATGATCGATAGTTGTGTCCATACCAAGTTCTTCGAGAGCTTCTTTTGTAGCGGCTTCGAGCGCATTGCATTTTGCACAACCAGAACCAAGAACTTTAACAGAGGCTTCTGTAGAAGTTGCGCTTTTAATAGTTGCGCTAGTTTCTTCTGCTGTAGGAGCTGCTCCGCAGCAAGCTCCACCACACGAACAAGCAGAGGCAGATTCAGCTTCCTTTGATTCTTTTTTTCTAAAAAATGACATAATTATTTCTCCTTACTAAAATATATTTCAAAATTACAGTACCTATACAAACAAAAATTGAAAAGCGTTAAATAAGTAGCCGACCAAAACAATTCCGATAGTACAGTATACAATAAATAAACCAAGCAATTTTGGTTTTACTGCTTTTCGTAGCATAATAAGAGACGGCAAACTTAATGTTGTTACAGCCATCATAAACGATAAAATGGTTCCAAGTTGAGCACCTTTAAAGAGTAGGGCTTCTGCAATTGGAATTGTGCCAAAAATGTCAGCATACATTGGAATTCCAACAATAGTTGCCAAAATAACGCTAAAAGGATTGTTGCTTCCCAGTACTTTTTCGACCCAAGATTCTGGAATCCAGTTATGGATAATAGCTCCAATACCTACACCAACTAAGATGTATGGAAAAACTTTCTTAAAAGTGTCTATTACTTGGTTTTTTGCAAAAAGAGCTCGGTCTCTTTTTGTAAGACTTGGAGACTCAATGTCGATTGTGCTATTAGCATTTGTAATAAAATCTTCGACATATTTTTCCATGTGCAATTTTTCGATTATAGTGCCACCAATAACTGCTACAATTAGGCCTACAATTACGTAAACAATAGCAATTTTACCACCAAAAATACTCATTAAGAGTACAAGACTACCAAGGTCTACCATAGGGGACGAAATTAAAAATGAAAATGTTACTCCTAAAGGGAGCCCTGCGCTAGAAAAGCCCATAAAAATTGGGATAGATGAGCATGAACAAAATGGAGTTACTGTGCCGAGTAAGGCTGCAACGGTGTTTGCCCAAATTCCATGAAAGCGACCTAAGATTTTTTTACTTCTCTCTGGTGGAAAATAACTTTGAATATATGATATAAGAAAAATTAACACACATAGCAAAATAGTAATTTTTATTACATCATACAGAAAAAATTGTACACTACCACCGAGATTTCCCGAAATATCTAAACCAAAAGAGGTAAGAATTTTACCAATAATAGTATTAAGCCAAGCCATTCCTAATACTTGGTACTGAAAAAAATCCCATATTATTTTTAAGATATTCATTCTAGCTCCTACATAATACATCAAAACATTTTGATGTATAGAATAAAAAAATAAACTATCTAGTATGATAGCCTTATTAACTAATCACAAACACAACGGATATGTTCGCGTCCAGGTTTAATTGTTGTAATTTCTTTTAGAAGGTCTTGAGCATTTTTACTCCCTTCTAAATCTATTTTATAGTAAGTCCATTTACCGTCGTGACGGCTTTTTATTAATCCAGACTCACACAATACTTTCATGTGATATGATAAACAAGATTGCGCAATATCTAACTCATCGGTTATATGACAGGCACATTTTTCTCCATTTCGTAAAAGCTCAAGTATTCTAAGTCTTTTATCATCGCAGAGTGCTTTAAAAACTACTAACGGGTCTTGTGTCATGTTATAAACCTCACATCAAAAAGTTTTGATACGACAAATATACAAACTTAGCCAATAAGTGTCAAGTAATTATATTAAAGATTGTATGTTTTATAAAATGTGATATACTACAAGATGGTTTTAGAAATCATAGTTAGTATTTTTAGGAGGTTTAATTATGCATTATCCTCAATCACTACAACCAAAATTGGCACTAAAGACAATCATGGAGTCCTTATCTGTAAATTATCCTTTTGCTGATAAATCATATGAGTTTGACAAACTTAAAAATCTAAAAGCAGCTTGTTTTGTTTCTCTACACATAGATAAAAATGGAGATAAACAGTTACGTGGCTGCATTGGAACGCTTTCTCCTGTTACAGATTCGCTATTTGATGAGATTTGTGACAATGCCAGATCTGCAGCCTTTCATGATCCAAGATTTTTGCCATTACAAAAGAATGAACTTGAAAATTTGACAATTTCTGTCGATGTCCTCGCTCCTTTTGAACATATTGAATCTAAAAAGCAATTAGATCCTAAGATCTATGGTGTTATTGTTCAAAACGGAACTCGCCGAGGAGTTTTACTTCCTGATTTGGATGGGGTAGATGACGTAGATACACAGATTTCGATTGCATGTCGTAAAGCTGGAATTAGTTCAGATGAAGAAATTACATTGTATCGTTTTAAAGTTGTCAGGTACTATTAAATGATTAGTTTGCAAAAAAGTTCGACAATTGTATGTGGTCTTTGCCCTCATCTCTGTCAGCTCAAATTGGGTAAAACTGGTTTTTGTGGGGTGCGCAAAAACATTGATGGAAAAGTTGTTTCACTTGATTATGGGCATATTTCTGCAATAAATATGGATCCCATAGAAAAAAAACCACTGTATCATTTCCATCCGGGAACTCAAATTCTTTCTATTGGTAGTTTTGGGTGCAATTTAACCTGTAAACATTGTCAAAATCATACAATAGCTCAAGGTGATTTCTCTTGGTTAGGACAGATAGAAAAAAAAGATACAACTCAGCAATTCTTAGATGCTTCGAATTTTGTTTTACCAGAAAAACTTGTAAACAAGCTTGATGAACCTCAGTTCAATACATCACTTGGCATTGCATACACTTATAATGAACCAATTGTCTGGTACGAATATATGTGTGATTGTGCTGCATTGGTTCACAAAAAAGGCAAACTAAATGTTATGGTTTCTAACGGCTATATTAACAAAGATCCATTGCAACAATTATTTCCACTTATAGATGCTTTTAGCATTGATTTAAAAGCTTTTAGTGATGATTTTTATACACAAGTTTCCGGAGGACATTTACAACCGGTATTAGATACTCTAGAACTAATTGCTCATTCAGACAAACATTTAGAAATTGAATATCTTGTTATTCCTGGTTTAAATGATGATGTTAAGGAATTTAATAACATGCTTAACTGGTATGTTACTCATTTAGGGCGGCAAGTCCCACTTCATGTAAACCGCTATTTTCCACAATACAAGATGCACCTACCACCCACACCGATAGAAACGCTAGAAAAGTTAGCAGATCAGGCCAGTGCAGTTTTAGATTATGTACATGTTGGGAATGTGTAACAAGAGACAGGAGGTAAATACATTATGACAGTTAGACCAATGGCAGTTGCAGGGCAATTTTATCCTGCTACTAAAAATGAGATTTTAAATACAATTAAAACTACAGTAAATAACCAAGAAGATTCAATAAATAAAGAATTAGCAAAAAAAAACATTATAGGTGGAATTTCGCCACATGCAGGATACATTTTCAGCTTACCTGAAGCTGTACACTTATTTAGAATATTACAACTTTCTAAGCAAAACTGGGATCAAGTTGTTTTGCTTAATCCAAATCATACTGGATTTGGAGCTTCCCTTTCTGTAGATACTCATGAGCAATGGGAGTCTCCTTTGGGAAAAGTAAAAATAGATAGTAAAGGTTTAAAAAAAGAACCGAATGATCTTTTTACTATTACGCATGAAATTGAAGCCCAAAAAAAAGAACATTCTGCAGAAGTATTTTTGCCTTTGTTAACGTATTTTCTAAAAGATTTTTCACTATTGCCAGTGTGTATGGGTGATTCGTCTTACCATGCAGCTTGTTTTGTTGCAGAAAAACTGTACCAGATGCATCTTAAAACGGGAAAATCACCGCTTATTATTGCTTCTTCTGATTTTACACATTTTGAAACTCCGCAGCGTGGAAGAGAATTAGATAATTTTGCTTTAGAGGCCTTGTTAAATTTTGATTCAAAAGAATTTTACAGGCGAATTTGTGAAAGAAAAATTTCAATTTGCGGGCATGGACCTATTATGGTTCTTTTGGAATATGCTAAAAAGGTAGCTTCTTTACCAAAGGTAAAAATATTAAAGAGAGGGCATTCTGGAGAAGCTCCTTATTTTAGAGGCATTGAACAAGATTCAGTAGTAGATTATGTTAGTTTGCTTGTGTACTCATAAAAACAATTTAATGTACTTATATCTCGCGATAAATAAGCGCTTTTGTCGAGAGTTTTGGTACCACATGAATACCATCTTTTTCGTAGTATGTGAGATCTTCTGTCTCATTGTCGATGTTTGCTATTTCAACCTTTTGTATAGGGTTGCCAATACCAATAAGAGAAACAGATTTTTTTTGTGAATCGAGTTTTAGCACTTTATCAAGATTATCAAAATTAATGCTGTGAAGAACTATGCATCCGAGCCCTTTTTCTGTTGCAGACAATGTCAGGTTTTGTGTTGCTATTCCAATATTATAGTATAAAAATTTTTCTGAAAGTTGCAAATCTTTATTGGTAATCATTACAATAAAAGCTTTTGGTCTATTTTGAAGTGGAACTTTTGCTTTTGTTGGTAAATTTGTCATGTTAAAAATCTTTTCTGTAAGTTGTGTGTCGGTAATTAATATATAGCGAAAAGACTGTTTATTAAGTGTTGAAGAGGACAAACGCGCATCATCAATCAGGGATCGAAGTTTCGAAAATGGAACATTTTTATCATCATAAAATCGTATAGATCTATTTTTTCTTACTAGTTCTGAAAACATAATATACTCCTTAATTTTAAGTATATCAGATAAAACGTGTTTTTTCTATTTCTTGAATTATAATACACCTTATTAAGAAGTTATTTTTTAAGACTAAGAGGAGAGTACTATGGCGAAATGTGAATGTTTACCCAAATGTCCGTTTTTTAATGACATGATGTCGGAAAAACCCGCAATGGCAAATCTAATGAAAGAAACTTATTGTCTGGATGATAATTCTAAATGTGCTAGGCACCAAGTTTTCGAAAAAGTTGGTGCTCAAAATGTTCCAGATGATCTTTTTCCTTCTCAAAACTATCGAGTTGAGGGAATCCTCAACAAAATAAATTCTAAAGCTAATTAAAAAACTATCATTGATATTCTTGGATAAAAGTCCAGATTAGTAGACTACAGGAATATCAGATAAATTTGTGGTATATTTTGGAGAGAGAAGGTTTCGTTGCATAATCCAATCTGCTTTTTTGCCATTAGCTTGTGTATCTTTAATTTGATTTCTTGTACCGGTATGCAAGCAGCCACGGCCATATTTTGTGTTTATATGTTCGCAAGCTGCCATAATTGCTTTATGCTTTTCTCGTTGTTCTTTTGTTTCAGTTTCAAATAAATCGGGTTGTATTGTTATGTCTTTTTCAAGGCCAAGTAAGTTTATCATTACTTTTCGATATGTATATTGTGGTCGGTATAAAGAATGTAATAAGGAAGTTGCCGTTTTAAGAATAATTGTTACATAGCTAGTAGAAAAGGGAAGTTGTGTCGTTGCTCCATTAAAATACTCTTTATCTTTTTTATCTTCATCGTAAGAACGAGCTGTCATTATATAGACCATGACAAATTTACAAGCTGAGCCTTCTTCTCTCATACGAGTTACTGCTAGTTGCACATATTCAGCAAGAGCAGTTTCTAATTCTATTAAAGAACTTACTCCGTGGGCAAAGCTTTTTGAGCAAGTAATATTTTTTCTTGTAGGATCCTGTATCTTATCTATTGCACAAATTTCGTTTAATTCTTGTACGGTCTTAAATCCTTGAATAGTTAATTGTTTTTTAGCTTTATGAAGTGGAAAATGCTTTAAATCATACGCGGTTTTAATGTTTAGTCTCGCTAATAAAAGAGTTTTTGAGCGACCAATTCCCCAGATATCCTTCACTGCATACTTTTTTAATTCTTCATCAGTATTAAGATCTCTCCAATAACAAACGCCACCTCTATGTTTGGCAAGTTTGTTACACATTTTGGCAAGTGTTTTTGTCGGGGCAATGCCAACAGAGACTGGTAAATGTAATTGTTTGGCAACTTCGTTTCTAAGCGTATGACCTAACTCATTCCAGTTTACATTTGTCCAATTAGGAAAGAATAAAAAGCTCTCATCTATTGAATACATTTCTACATCAGGACAAAAACTGTTATAAATCATGTTTATTCGAGTACACATATCTGCATATAGTGTGTAGTTTGAACTAAAAACTGTTACCCCTTTTTTTTGATATAGATATTTCATCTCGAAGTATCTGTCTCCACGCTTAAATCCTAAGTCTTTACAGCTTTGATTTAAGGCAATCGTAATGCCGTCATTGTTTGAAAGTACAGCTATAGGTTTATCAGTTAAATCTGGTCTAAAAAGGGCTTCACAGGCAGCATAGAATCCGTTGCCATCAACGTGAAAAATCATACGTCCTCACCAAAGAACTTACACAGCCAAAGATTTCAGTGCATGTGTCGGTATTGTTGTGTTCATTTATATAGGTATACACTTTTTTGTTATTAATTATTTTAACATCTATGAGTTCACGACAAATAAATTTACTATCTTTTTTTATAACAGCAAGTTTACCTACAGCAGGGGAGATAGCACAGTCAACAATAATCATATCTCCATACAAAATATTATAGCGTTTAAGGTCAGACCCTTTATAGCGCATTGTAAAAGTTGCAGCAGGATGCTTTACGATAATATCGTTAAAATCAAATGTTTTTTCTTCATATCCTTGTGCAGGAGAAGGGAATCCAGTCGTATTCATAGTAATAACTACTATATAAATATATAGTAGTTCTGTCAATATATACTTATCAGAAAAAAAATAGACATTATACCACTTTATACAGAGCTTTAACTTATCTTTGCTATAATTGCTTGTATCAATTTAATGTAATTCTCATAAAGCCTTAATAGTTTTTTTACATATCTCTTGTAGTTTTGGTTTACCAATTAGAAAGGAGATTTTATGAAAAAGATTTTAGTTGCAATATTACTAACTACTATGATTAGTGGAGCATTGTTTGCAAAGGGCTCAAGAGAGAGTTCAAGTAGTTCGTCTGTAAAAAGTACTACTCCCGTGGAAATAAGTTTTTGGCACATTTTTGGTGATGCTAGAGGTCAGTGGATTCAAGATCGAGTTGATGAATTTAATGCTTCTCAGAGTAAATATCATGTAACACAGGAAAATAAGGGCAGTTACAGAGATACTTTACAGGCTGCAACACTTGCATACCGTCAAGGGTCTGCTCCAACACTAGTTCATATTGCAGAAGCAGGTTCCCAACAAGCTTATGATTCAAATATTTTTATGCCTGTCAGCAATGTAGGTAATTTTGATACTTCAGATTATATTGAACCAGTTTTAAACTATTATACTATCAATGGGAAAGTTAATTCTATTCCATTTAATAGTAGTTCTCCTGTTTTATACATTAATACAGATATGCTAGTTCAAGCCGGATATGACAGAAGTTGGACTCCTAATACTTATAGCGACCTTATTGAATCATTAAAAAAAGCCAAGGCTGCAGGTGTAGAAAATGCTAAATACACTGATTGTATGCACGCATGGTTTTTTGAGGAAATGACTGCAGAACAGGGTGGTCTGATGTACAACAACGAGAATGGTAGAAAGGGACGTGCAACAGAAGCGCTTCTTGGTGGAGAAGAAGGAATAAAGGTTGCAAAGTTTTATAAAGAGCTTGCTGATAATGGTTTATATGCATGGACTGGTAAATTAGAAGATTGGTCAGGTAGTGATAACATTTTTACAAATAAAAAGGCTATGTACCATATTACTAGTACGGGAGATATAAATGTAATTAGTGAAGGAGCTAAAGCAGCTGGTTTTAATCTTAATGTTGGGATGTTACCAATTCCTGATGGCTCAAAACGTAATGGTACAGTAATTGGTGGTGGTTCTATATGGCTAACTAAAGGGCACAGTCAAGAAGAAATGGAAGGAGCAAGAGACTTTATTCTTTATATGACTAATACAAAGAATATGGTTAGTTGGCATAAACTGTCAGGATATTACCCAGTTAGAATTAGTAGTGTAAAAGAACTAGAAAAAGAGGGGTGGTTTGATGGCGGCTCTTTACAGACAGTAGCATTTAATCAGCTTATGAATACTATTCCAAATTCTGCAACAGCTGGTGGACTTGGCGGAACTGTCTACGATAATAGAACCTATATTGAACAAGCACTAGTAAAAATTATTGGTGGTACAGATGTTCAATCGGCAATGAATGAGGCTAGAGTCTTAAGCAACGCTAAACTAAAAGAATATAACGCTAATTTCAAATAAAAAAAATACAACTTAACTGCTGGAAGTTTTTTATTTCCAGCAGTTTTTTAGGGATTAGTACATGAATCAAGATAAAAATACCATATATAGATCAAGTGTAACTGCTTGGTTGTATCTCCTTCCAACAATATTTGTACTAGCTGTTTTTATTTTTTATCCAGCTTTAAGAACGTTTGCCATGGCGTTCTACCGCCAGAATTTTTATCTAGGCACACATCAATTTATTGGGTGGGAGAATTTTCATAATCTTTTTAATGGCCCCTTTGCTCCAGGATTTATTCAGACTTGTATACAGACAGTTATATTTAGTGTTTTGTGTGTATCACTAACTCTCATGATTTCTATGATTTTGTCGGTTCTTGCAAATCATAAAATAAGAGGAGCTAAAATTTATAGGATGTTACTCATTTGGCCATTTGCATTATCACCTGCAGTTGCCGGAACTATTTTTGCATATATATATAATCCTGAAGTTGGAATAATAAATACTACTTTAAGGTTTTTATTTAATGTGCAACCAGGATGGTTGACTAACCCAATTCTAGCCTTCGTTGTAGCGGTATTCGCAGCTGTTTGGAAAAATCTTGGTTTTAATATTGTATTTTATCTTGCTGCATTACAAAATATACCAAAAGATTCTATCGAGGCTTCTAAGATTGATGGAGCAAATGAATTACAGACGTTTGTTCATGTAATATTTCCTCTTCTTACACCTACTTCTTTCTTTTTGCTTTTTACTAATATCACTTATTCACTTTTTGATAGTTTTGCAATTATAGATGTTCTCACCAGAGGAGGCCCAATGGGGCAGTCTCCTATTGGTAATGTAGGGATAACAACAACACTTATGTATAAGATTTTTCTTGATGGGTTTGGTGGATCTGCAAATATGGGCTTTGCAGCTGCAGAAACGATTATTCTTATGATTATTGTAGCAGTATTTACATTATTGCAGTTTGGAATTTTAGGGAAAAAGGTTAATTATGATTTCTAAGTTAAAAACAAAACAGGATCCAATTTGGATTCATGTAATATTACTGACAGCTGTGTTTTTTATAACGTTTCCACTCTTTTTTACTGTAGTGAAATCAACTCAATCGCTGGTGCAGGTGACAACACCTTCTCTTAGAATAGGTTCCTCTTTTGGTAGTAATTTAGCAACTATATGGAATGAATATCATATGCATACCTATATGATAAATTCTTTATTCTATGCAATAGTTATAGCCAGTGGTAAAATTATTTTATCATTGTTTGCAGCTAATGCACTTGTTTTTTTCAAATTTAAAGGTAAAAAAATAGTTTTTGGATTTATTATTATAACACTTATGTTTCCTGTAGAAATCTTAATATTAGGGCTTTTTTCAGTAGTTAGTAATGCTCCGGCTTCAAATGCTGTTGCATTTTTTAAATGGTTTCTAAATCCAGTTCAAATGTTTACTTCTCCAGTTGCTTTTGGTTTTGGAATGGGAGATACTAAAGCGGCTGTTGTATTTCCTTTTTTGGCATCTGCTACAGGGGTCTTTTTATTTCGCCAGCATTTTCTTTCAATTCCTGTATCTATTTGTGATGCAGCAAAAATGGATGGAACAAACTCCTTTCAGTTTTTGGTAAAAATTCTTATTCCAATGAGCGCAAACACTATAGGAGCATTAACTCTTATTCAGTTTGTATATGTATGGGATCAATATATATGGCCACGCATTATTATACAGCATAACAGTGCACAGGTTATTCAGGTTGGACTGAATGCAATAATGAGTGCGGGAGATTCAATAGAATGGAATCTTGTAATGACAGGAGCTCTTGTAACTATAATTCCATCTTTAATAGTATTTGTTCTTTTGTATAAAGCCTTTATGAGTGGTTATGCTTTATCATCAAATAAATAATAATTTTGTATGTAGATTGAATCTATTCAATTTAAATTTACTACGACAGCGTTAAAATGTTTTGAGTCTTTAACCTTTACTCTTTTTTATAGTTGCCGCAAAGATGCTATTGCAAAGACCTAATAATGCAGAAATAGAGAATAAAACTTCTATTCCTGTTTTTTGCCAAATAAGGCCTCCAAGAAGTGCTATAATAATACTAATTAAATGATTAAACGAAATCCCTGTTGTTATTGTCTTACTTACCTCTTCTTGCGATGAAGATAGGTCTTTACAGTACACAAGAGAAGCCATACTGCAAAGGGATAAAATAGAATCAAGAATATAGTTTACACACACTACTCTATATGCAACTTCATGCGAAAATAGTAAATGAGAAAACCCATAAAAAAAACACACTATAATCAAAAGCAATGTATCTGCTATCATTACTTTTTTATATCCAACCTTATCAATTAATCGACCTATAATTGGACTAAAAATAATAGAAACACCTGCGGTAATTGCAAATAAAATTGCTAAAACAGAAGCACTTGCTCCATAGTTTAATACAAGAACAAAAGGGGTAAAAGTAATAAATATTTGTTTTCTAGCACCATAAAAAAAACTTAATACATAATATTTAGTATATTTTTTATGAAAATATATTTTGGGGCCAGCTTTATTTTCTGGTTTTATTTCTGTAATTCTCGATGCAAAGATATAAGCCATAATACCTACAAGCATTGCAATAAAATAAATACTTTTATAACTAATTGCATCTGATCTACCAATTCCAAAATGGCTTAAAATTAAAAAAAACACAGGTACTAATAAGAATCCTGCAATTTGTCCAGTAGATCTAAAGCCTTGCATTATGCCAAGAGAATTACCACTTAAATTGGGGTTTGCCATTTCTATAGATAAACTCTGCCTTACTTGCATACTTATATGCTCACCGAGACTGTTCATAACAAGAAAAGCTATTACTAACCATTTAGAACTACCAATAAACGATAAGCCAATAAAACCTACAATTGAAATTAATATCGCAGTCATGTAATTTCTTCTAGCACTATGCTTATAAAGCCATGCTAAAATAAAAATTAAAAATAACCCTGGAAGTTCTCTAAAAAACTCTACAATACCTAAATCTATTTTTGTAATTTTGAGTATTTCGGCAAGATAATTATTCATAATACCTTTCGCGATACTGTTTGTAATGCCAAATAATGTAACAGACAGTAGAAACGGCATTACTCTGTAATTTTTATTAAATACTTCACTGATGCTTAATTTTTTAGACATATTAATCCCTTGTATCTTTATAAGAGAACAAATTATAAATACTTGGTTCTATTTATTTAGATAAGTTTGTGTATTAAATGTTAATCATTCTACTGTAACTAATATTCTATAGCAAGCGTTTTTATCTCATATCTAGTTGTCAGGTCTTACCAGTCAATCGATTTAAAAACAGTTTTTGCCATGTATTGACCGCCGGCTTGATTAAGGTGGATTCCGTCAATAATATAAAGTTCTTTTTTATTGGTAAAGTCTTTATTTAAATCAATCATTTCAAGATTATTTTCTTCACAAAAAGCTTTGACGCTTGGAACTATTTCATTTTGAATAATAGCCGCCTGTATCTTATATGTATTAGAATATGCTGGAATTGATGTCATAATAATGACACGTGGTTTAGATGGAAGATTTAGATAGGTGCTAACAAGAGATTTATAATCGATAAAAAAAGCCTCTTTATTCCAATTGTATGTTTTCGAGTCATTAGTTCCTAACATGAACAAAACGATATCTGGAGAAAAAGCTATCGATTTATGATACTCAGAAAGACTAGTATAAGGCTTATTAGAATTCTCTGTTGCACAGGCTCCATTCACCCCAAAATTTTCAACGAGGAATCTCTCGTCAAGCAATTTATTTAGCTGTGTTGGATAATTGTATTTCTTTTTGTTTAGCATAAAAGAACCTTCGGTTATGCTATCTCCTATGCAAGCGACTCTAATACTATTTTCTGGATATAAGGTGGTTGAAGTACAGGAAGTAATGGCTGTAACAAGTGAATATATAAGAATCGAGAAAACAATAACTTTTTTTATTTTTCGCATTAACTCTCCAATTTTAAAATTGTACTTTTTATTTTATTATATTCTAAGTTGCTCGATAAGAACAAGCTGCAATAGCCTATCTAAATAGTCTTGGAAATGCTATACTACTGTTTGATATTTATCGAAGGATTTAAAATGAAACGAATACAAGTAGTCGCTGCTATTATTATAAAATCAGGTAAGGTTTTTGTAGCCCAAAGAGCACATGGAGAATATAAAGGGTTTTATGAATTACCTGGTGGTAAAGTAGAGCCTGGTGAAAAAAAAGAAGATGCACTAAGGCGAGAAATAGATGAAGAATTAGATACAGAAATTGCTGTAAATAATTTTGTAGAAACTGTAGAGTATGATTATCCTACATTTCATTTAACGATGGATTGTTATTTATGTAGTATTATTTCGGGTAATTTAACATTATTAGAGCATTCTAATTCAAAATTTCTATCGGCAAAAGATCTTAATACTGTAAAATGGTTACCAGCTGATAAATTAGTTGTAGATGCCTTAAAAAATCTATTGAAATAAAAAGGTAAATGAGATATTTTCAAGAAAACATAATAGTTAATATAGGATATTTCATGAACCAAAATCAAATAGATATTTTTCAGGGCACGGCTGTGTACGATGCTCTGATTACTGTTGATAGAATATATAAAGATATTACTGTTGCGCAAAAGCCTTGGCGTGATGTTGGTGCTTCAGTATGTCCAACTGGGTGTGGTACATGTTGTTTAGATTTTGAGCCAGATATTTTAGAGGCTGAGGCTTTGTATACAGCTGCATGGTTGTATTTTAACCGACGAGAAGTGTTCGATGTGTTGTTAAATTATGATGTCATAAGTCCAATGAGATCTGATTTTGCATTACATCCAAAAGGCTGTGTTTTTTACGATCCCCAGAAGGAAGCCCATTGTCAAATATATGATGGACGTATGCTGATTTGTAGGTTGTTTGGGTACTGTGGAGATCACGATAAAAATGCTGAACGGCGTTGGCGGCCGTGTCGTTTTATGCCAGATAGCTGTATGAATGGATTAGAACATCGACAATATTGTGCCAAAGAGCTTTCTGAAAAATACGGTGTTTTGCCACCTGATATGAGTTCTTTTACTACAGAAACTTTGGGGATTTTCCCAGACAATAATCAGACAACTTTATTGAGAGAAGCGCTTCCTCATGCTGCAAAAAAGATTTTTATGATTCTTAGTTTTATACAACCGCCTGAACCTATTAATCCTAATCCGACCTTACCAACAGTAGCATAATTTTCTTAATAAAGGATGAGTTTTATGTTAAAAAAATCTGTATATAATACAAAAATTGGTGCAATAGAAATACATTGCACAGAAAAACATATTACCTATATAAAATTTTTATCTGATGCTACCAAGGCAAAAAACTCAAAATCATGTGAATTATGTGACAGAGCAATAATCCAAATACATGAGTATTTGGATTACAAACGCACTCAATTTGATTTGCCACTTTCACTTGAAGGAACTGATTTTCAAAAAAAAGTATGGCGTGCTTTGTGTACAATTCCGTATGGTAAAACTGTAAGCTATAAAACTATTGCAAAAGCAATTGGCAATCCAAACGCTGCAAGAGCTGTAGGTATGGCAAATAATAAAAATCCAATACAAATTGTTGTTCCTTGTCATCGTGTTATAGGCAGTGATGGTTCTTTGGGTGGTTATGCGAGCGGAATTAAAATAAAACAGCAGCTTTTAGCTATTGAAAACGGTTTTAATTAAAACGTAATTATTATAAAATAAAAAGTAAGAGGAACAGATGAATAACAAAATTGTTTTTTTTGATATAGATGGAACACTTATTACTTCTCCAGAAAAGATAATGCCTGAATCAACTAAAAAGGCTCTAAATTTACTGCGCAAAAACGGAATACTTGTTTTTATTGCTACAGGTCGAGCCTATTGGTATGCAAATTTTATGGACGATTATTTTGATTTTGATGGATATCTTTGTTGCAACGGGCAATATTGTGTAGATAAAACACAAAAAGTTTTATTTAAAAATACTATTTCTCATAAATCTGTTAATGATTTTATTAGTTATGCCATGCAAGAAAATGAGCTTGTTGAGTTCGTCGATGATAAAAACAGATATGTGCTTAAAGATATTAAAAGGAGAGGATGGCATCCTGTAATTCCTATTTCTACATCTGAGTTGCAAAAAAAGGATATCTTGCTCATAAATATTTTTAATGATCTTAATAATGATAAAAACTTAAAAAAAAGGTTTAGTGATTGTCAGATTGTTAGATGGATTGATGGTTTTGCTGATGTATATCCTATTGAAGGTGGCAAAGATATTGGGATTAAACATGTCCTCGAAATCTATGGTCTTGATTTAGAAAATGCTGTTGCAATTGGAGATGGTGGTAACGATGTTAGCATGCTTAAGTATGTTCCAAACTCAATTGCGATGGGTAATGCAAAAGAGTTTGTAAAAGAGTCTGCAACATACGTTACCGATGATATCGAAAAAGATGGCGTCTACAATGCTCTAAAACGGCTGAAGTTAATCTAGAAGAATAGAATTATTCAACAAATCGACTTCCAAAGATTTTGTAGCGTTCTAAATCTTCAGAACTTACAGATTGACCTTTATCAACGCTAAGTGGTGTTCCAGCAATTGCAACGGGACCTTCTCTGTAATCTGTTGCACCTTTTTCATTTAGAAGATCTCCTATTGTTTTTACCGTAGTATCTCCTCCCTTTGAAGCATGAACAGAAATACCACCACAGCGCATATCATGTAAAGAATATTCGGGAAGAGATTCTAGAACGCGAGTAACATATTTAGGTACTCCGTTATCTGTGATTCCTCCATCCCAACAAGGTGCGGCAACTATAAAGCTATCATAATTTTTTAAAAGAGCTGGCTCAAATTTTGTAATCTCAAGAATATCTACCTCTGACCCGGCGTCTTTTATACCCTTTGCGGTGGCTTTTGTAGCTTCGAGGGTATGACCTGTTTTAGTGTAATATACAATAAGAGTCTTCATATTTTTTAATTCCTTTTTACTTATATGCTTTTTTCATAATAGAAAGCGTATCTTCTACAGAAAGTGTTTTTCGATCCATTCCGTAAAGGCCTTTCATAGTTTCATGACTGTTTTTTGCCAAACTTGGTAGCTCTTCTTCTTTTATGCCAAAATCTGACATTTTTAGATTTTGAACATTACAGTCTTTTTGCATTTTTAATAAGCCTTTAACAAATCCGTCTGCACTTTCTTCTTGTCCCATTATTTTAGCCATAGTTGCAAGGCGATCAGGGCAAATGCTCTTAAAGTAGGTAAAGTATGCTTCACTAAGCATTATAAGGCCTGCTCCATGTGGTAGAGCATGATGGAATGCACTCATTGCGTGTTCCATAGAATGCTCTGATGTACATGAAGAAGTTGATTCTACCAATCCTGAAAGGGTGTTTGCTAAAGCAATATCGGTTCGTGCTTCTATATTTTTACCGTCTTTTACAGCGATTGCTAATGAATGACTAATAAGTTCAATGCTTTTTAGAGCATAGGCATCGCTAAGAGGGGTTGCAATGTTAGCAATATAGCCTTCTGCTGCGTGAAAAAAAGCGTCAAAGCCTTGATAAGCTGTTAAATGTGGTGGGATAGATAGCATAAGTTCTGGATCAATAATAGAAACGGTCGGGAAAGTCTCATCTGTACCAAATCCAATTTTTTCTTCTTTTTCTTCGTGGCTAATTACTGTCCACGGGTCAGCTTCTGTTCCTGTTCCTGCTGTTGTTGTAATAGCTACAATTGGAAGAACTCCTTGTGTAACAGGTTTTCCTTTTCCTGTTCCACCATTAATATAATCCCAGTAATCTCCAGGGTTTTTAGCCATAATAGCAATGCTTTTTGCAGAATCTATACTGCTACCACCACCAAGACCAATTACAAAGTCACAGTTTTGGGCGTTTGCCATTGCAGCTCCTTCCATAACATGGCTTCTAATAGGGTTAGGTAAAATTTTGTCAAAAACAACCGATTCTGCACCATTTTGGCTAAGTAGTTTTTGCACACGCTCGAGATATCCATATTTTTTCATAGAGGTACCAGATGAAATAACAATTAATGCTTTTTTACCGGGTAATTTTATGTTTTTTAATTCTTCTAGTTTTCCAGCACCAAAAATTAATCTGGTAGGTATTCTGTAGTCAAAATTAATATTCATTTTATTGCTCCTTATAAAACGTACTATTTAAATAATAGTATACCACTAAAGTAATACTATTTTTAGAGGTCATCAACTAAAGCTGAACTTTTTGCATATGCGGTGCTTTTAGCTTCAAAAAAATCTGTCTTAATAACGTTTGCATTTGCATACTGGCTCACCCATTGTAGTGACTCAGGTTCTGTATCGTGTCCGTCATATAATTTGGCAAATCCAAGCTGTGTACACCGAAGATTCCCTAAGTATTGGATGTAATCGGTAATCATTTGTTTATTTAATCCTGCAATAGTATCACCAATGACATAATGACCCCATTTAATTTCCATTTCACAACCAGTATTAATCATTTCTCGATATGAATCTACTAATTCTGGGGTAAACATTTGAGGCTCTTCTTCTTTCATTGCTAAAAGAATAGATCTGAATAACCATAAGTGGGTGTTCTCATCTCGGTTAATATATCTAATTTCTTGTACAGATCCAGGCATTTTATTGTTTCTACCAAGATTATAAAAAAACATAAAACCAGAATAAAAATAAACACCTTCAAGTACATAGTTAGCAACCATAGATCTAACAAGAGTTGTAATGTTTGGATTTTCCTGAAATTCATTATATAAATTACCAATATATTTGTTTCGCTCAAGTAGGTGAGCGTCGTCTTTCCACTGGTATAATACTTTTGTTCGCTCTTCTGGTGCGCAAATAGTATCGAGCATGTATCCATAGCTTTGTGAGTGAACGGCTTCTTGAAATGCTTGAATGGTAAGGCATAAATTAACTTCATTTGCTGTAATAAATTGACTCACATTAGGTACATTTGCCGATTGTACGCTATCTAAAAATATTAAAAAACTTAAAACCTTGTCATAGGCTTCTTTTTCGTATTTATCTAATTTTCTGTAGTCTTGAATATCAGTATTCATATTAATTTCTTCTGGTACCCAAAAGTTATTCATAGCTTGTCTGTACCAATCGCTTACCCAACTGTATTTAATGTTGTTAAAGTCGTTTAAGTTTGTGGTGTTTCCGCCAACCATTCGTCTTTTGTCTAAAGAAATATCGCCAAATTCATTAAATAATGGTCTTCTTGTAATTTTATTAGTGTCCATAGTCTTTCTCCTCTATTTTATGCACTGCATGATGCACATTCTTCTACTTCTAAAGATTTAGAGCGTAAGTAGTAGATTGTTTTAATGTTATTTTTATACGCTGCAATATATAAATCTAAAATTGTTCTAAAAGTCATATCATTTGTTATATACAAGTTCATACTCATAGCTTGATCAATATGTCGCTGTCTAATTCCACAAGCTTTAATGCTCCAGTTTTGATCAATTGTGTGGGCGCTTTTGTAATACCAAAAGGTGTCTTGGCTTAGTCCTGGAGCAACTCGCGGAATAATCATACTTTTCTTTTCTTCTAAAAAAAACTTATCCATAATTGGATCTAAACCTGCTGTTGTGCCAGTGATAATACTGGTGCTACTTGTTGGTGCAACTGCCATAAGATATGCGTTTCGTATTCCGTTAATGCGAACTTGCTCTTTTAGCGCTTGCCATTTATCGCTTGTATAGCCTCTTCTTTCAAAATACTTGCCAGTTTCCCATTCGCTGTTTTTAAAGTAGGTATATGATCCTTTTTCTTTACTTAGATTCATGCTTGCTTTTATAGCACTGTAGTTAATGCTTTCAAATACTGTATCTGCATACTCTAAATGTTCTTTGCTTTCCCATTTTATGTGATGTTTTGCCAACATGTGATGATAGCCACTCATGCCAAGCCCTATGGATCGGTATTTTTGATTTGTAACTTGTGCATATGGCAATGGATACATATTTAAGTCGATAACATTGTCTAAAGCCCTTACTACAGAGCTTACGGTTTCTTCTATATCTTGTTCATTATCTGTATCAATATTGCCAAGTACTAACGAGGCTAAATTGCAGACTACAAAATCACCTGGTTTTGTTTTTTCTACGACAACGGTATCTCCATCTTCCGTTGTTATCTCGTTGCTTACTAATTCTATCTCTTTCATGTTTTGCGCAATCTCAGTGCATAAATTAGAGCAATAAATTATACCTTGGTGTTTATTAGGGTTTGCCTTGTTAACAATATCTCTGTTAAAGGTAAATGGGGTTCCCGTTTCTATTGCTGACTTTAAAATTAGTCTAATTAAGTCTTTTACAACAATTGTACGTTTATCGATTTTAGGATCAGCAACACATTCTTTGTATTTTTCTTCCCATTCGGTGCCATAATAGTCTTCTAAATGATATCCCTTTGCTTTATAAATTTCATACGGGCACATAAGATACCATGTGCCATTTATGTCTTTTTCTACCATTTCCCAAAAAAGGTTAGGGTAGCAGACGGCTGGGAAAACATCGTGGGCTTTCATTCTATCGTCGCCATTATTAGTGCGCAGTTGTAAAAACTCAGGTATATCTTTATGCCAGACGTCAAGATATACTGCAACAGCTCCTTGTCTAACACCAAGCTGATCTACAGCAACTGCTGTATCATTTGCTAATTTAATCCACCTAATAACACCCCCGGCTACACCTTTAAAATCTCTAATTGCAGAACCGACTGCTCTAACTTTGCCAAAGTACAATCCCATGCCACCACCAAATTTGCTAACCTTTGCAAAGTTATCTATAGATCTAAAAATGCCATCTAAAGAATCTGGTACAGTGTCAATAAAGCACGATGAAAGTTGATGGTATGGTTTTCTAGCATTCGCCATTGTAGGGGTGGCCATAGAAACTTTTTGTAAGCTTAACATATCGTAAAACTTTTTAACCCAAGATAATCTATTGTTTTTTTCTTTCATGGCTAAGTGTAAGGCTATGCCTAAAAACAACTCTTGTGGTGTTTCTATATATTTATAATCATGTGTTTTAATAACATAACGTTTTAACAGTAAGTCTAGACCACTAATGGTAAAGAGTTTGTTTCGGCTAGTATCAATAAAAGTTTGGGCCTCTTCAATTTCTTTTTTAGAATAGTTTTCTAAAATGTATGTTCCATAAAGTTTATGCTGTGTTAAAAATAAAATCTTTTCATATAAGGTGCTTACGCCAAATTGAGCCATATTTGTTTTCAATTGATTTTCAAATTGTACATAGAGTAATCGAGCAGCAATAAATTCCCAATCCGGTGCTTTTACAGTTGTGAGTTCGGTACTCGCTTTTAGTAATGCCGCTAATTTATCTGCTTGACTCATCTGTGGTTTTGTAAAAGCTTGGTATTTTGTATAGAGAAAATCTAAACCATATTGCGGGGCACTAAAATCCGATTGAATATCGTTTAAAACGGTTTTTAAATTTTCTAAATCCAAATCTTTACTAAGAAATGTAATGGCATCTATTTTTTGTGTTTGGGATTCCACTTGCTTGCTCCTATAGTTTATTATCATTTTCGTATTACATATTGTTAGATTATGATAACACATAATAATAAACATAGCAATATATATAGCGTTATTTTTGCTTTTTTATGTGACTTTGACACTATGAGATTATTTGGATTTCTAAAACCAAAATGTAAATGCTAATAACTTGTAGTATAACTTAGTAAAATAGTATTATCATTACAAATATAGGTAGACAGAAGTTCTCTATTGTCTGTTCCTGTTGGTTCTACCGTTTGTGTATTTTGTAATTTAAATTCTTGATCGTATGTTCTAACTTCTATTGTTTTTGCGTCATAGTAGTAGTTATCATTACTATCTTCGTATTGTGGAATAATTACTATTATATTATTGCTGTTATCAAGACTAATAGATGTATTATTTATAGCTAATTTTTGAGTACTTATTTCATTCTTTGGTAAAGAATAAATACAACTTGTTGATGAATTATAGGAATAAAAAGTATCTGAGGTTTGAAATAAAATAATTTCTTTTTTTTGAGAATAGAAGGCTGAGAATCTTCCTGATAAATCAACATTGATTTCTTTTTGTTCTAGTTCTTCTCCATTCAAGATGTTTTCTATTGTAACAATTTTTGTATAACTTCCTTCCTTAATTTTTTTACAAGTAATAACAGATATTGAATCTGTTCCTGCTATGATATTGCTAATATTTTTATAGCTATCTAAATCTATGAAATATTCTGGATCCTTTTCTGGTTTAAAATCTGTGTCGGTTATTTTCAGATATGGCCCTATATACTCCTTCTTAAACAGCCAATAAATATGATTGCCTACAATAGCGGTATCATATAAATAACCATCTGACTCTGAAAATGGATTTTCATGGGTTTCTTTGATTTCTAATGTATCATCTACAGAAAAATATGATTGGTCATAATCGTTATAGAGCCATAATTGTCCATTTATAAGAAGAGAATTGTACATATTATAATTGTCTGGCCAGTCAGCTGTGGTATTGAATTTATCAGAATATTTGCTATATAGAAATCTAGAATCATTTAATGTAATATAATCAGTATCATCCTCTTCAAAATCATAGTTGGTAAGTTCAGTAATTAATAGTATGTCATCCTCGAGTTTAATAAATTTTACGCTGGTAACTAGTTCTTGTCGAATATCAGATTTCGGACATATATAGACAGTCTTATGTGTTACTGTGCCATCAGGTGAAAGAGTTGCTATACACGCAGTATTGGTATATTCACTTGATTCGCCAAAGAAAAATCCGTCATGTAAAATAGGACAGGAAGACATGCCTAGTATTGATACTATAAGAATAGGTATAGATAAGACTCTTTTGTTATTAATCATTTTTTCCCCTTTTAATACAAATTTTAGTATAACATAGTGGACATACAAAAACAGGTTTATAAATAATCAATGGAGTAAAAAAGAAAGAACTACTCTGTTTATTAAGCATTTTTTACTAGTTTTCTGTTTCATAATTTGACAGAGACTGCAATCAGTGGTATATTCAATTTATTGACAGATAAGTTCCAAGCAATTGGACTTTATATATGAAGTTTTTAGTTGATGAGGCTAAAAATTTCGATACCTTTAGAGATTAAGAGTAAGGTAATCATTTACAAAGATTCAAAAATGAGTTTTTGTGTATTGTGCTTGGCAGTACAAAACAATGATTATACCTGCTCTTTTTTTGTTTTAAATGCCTAGATGGCAATGGAGAGAATATGAATAATTATGAATATGATGTTGCGATTATAGGGGCTGGAGTTACAGGCTCTTCTATAGCAAGATCCCTTTCGCAGTATAAGTTAAAGACTTGTGTTATAGAAAAATGTGAAGATGTTTGTTCTGGCACTTCTAAAGCAAATAGTGGCATTATTCATGGTGGTCATGATGCTGTCCCAGGTACTCTAAAGGCAAAACTTAATGTCGAAGGTAATTTACTTATGGATCAGTTAAGTAAAGATCTTGATATTGAGTTTATACGCAATGGGGCTATGGTATGTTGTTTTGACGAAAATCTAAAAGATGGACTTTCAGAATTGTATGATAGAGGACAACAAAACGGTGTTCCAGATTTACGTATCATAAGTGGAGATGAGGCTCGTAAAATGCAGCCTAATTTGGGTGACGAAATTGTTGCAGCATTATACATTCCAACAAGTGGAATTATAGATCCTTTTATTTTAACCGTAGCTTTAGCAGAAAATGCTTGTGATAACGGGGTCGATTTTATTTTAAATACAGCGGTAAAGCATATTGTAAAAGAAGGGGATGCCTGGTGTTTGCAAACAAAGACTGTGCCGTTCCCTGCAAAAGCGCCAAAATCGACTGAGGCTCCAGCAGATGGTTTAATCCATGCAAAATATATTGTAAATGCAGCAGGTGTATATGCAGATGAATTTCACAATATGGTAAGCAAGAAAAAAATTAGCATTCAAGCAAGAAAAGGTGATTACTGCTTGTTCGATAAAGCGATGGGTGACATTGTAAGTATGACGATTTTTCAACTACCTACTAAAATGGGTAAAGGGGTTCTTGTTACACCTACAGTGCATGGGAATTTACTTGTAGGGCCTTCTGCAACTGATGTAGATGACAAAGAAATGACGGCGACGACAGCTGAGGAGTTGTCTTATGCATTAGAATCTTCAAAAAAAAGTGTAAAAAACATTAATTATCGACAAGTTATTACTGCATTTTCTGGTCTTCGTGCTCATGAACTTGGTGGCGATTTTATAATAGGAGAATGTGAAGATGCTCCTGGCTTTTTTGATGCTGCAGGAATTGAGTCTCCAGGTTTGAGTTGTGCTCCCGCTATTGGCCCGTATGTTGCTAAAATGATTGTTGCAAAAGCTCAGTCTGATAAAAACGCGAATGCGACAAAAAAAACAGATTTTATAGCAACAAGAAAAGATATTCCGCAAGTTGCAAACTTAAGCTTTGCTGAACGGGCTAAACTTGTAAAAAAGAATCCTTTATATGGAACAATAGTATGTCGTTGTGAAGGTATTTCAGAGGGTGAAATTGTTGAGGCGTGTAATCGCACTCTTGGAGCAACAAGTTTAGATGGTGTAAAGCGGCGTGTACGAGCTGGTATGGGACGTTGTCAAAGTGGCTTTTGTGCTCCTCGACAAATAGAAATTGTTGCTCGTGAGTGCCATATTCCTAAAGAACTTGTATGCAAAAACGAACTTGGTTCAAATATTTTGCTTAAAAAAACAGCCGGTAAGGAGTAGCAGATGCAAAACATAACACATAATATTGTAATTATTGGTGGAGGTCCTGCGGGGCTTGCTGCTGCTGTTAGTGCTCGCCAAAATGGCGAAAATGATATTCTTATTTTAGAGCGAGCAGCCGAACTTGGTGGAATATTAAATCAATGCATTCATAATGGGTTTGGACTGCATACTTTTAAAGAAGAACTCACAGGTCCTGAATATGCTACTCGATATATTGATATGGTAGTGCAACAAAACATTTCGTATAAATTAAATTCTATGGTAATTGATATCTCGAAAGTAAGAGATACAAGCGATAAGCTTGTTACGTATATCAATAAAGAAGATGGCTTGCAGCAAATTGTTACAAAAACAGTCATTCTTGCTATGGGATGTCGAGAGCGAGCTCGTGGTTCACTTAATATTCCTGGCTACAGACCTGCTGGTATTTTTTCTGCAGGGACGGCTCAGCGCTTAATAAACATTGAAGGTGAGTGCGTTGGACGTGAAGTGGTAATTCTTGGTTCTGGTGATATCGGATTAATTATGGCCCGACGTATGACCTTAGAAGGTGCAAAAGTTAAGGTTGTTGCTGAGCTTATGCCATATTCCGGAGGCTTAAAACGAAATATTGTTCAATGTTTGGACGATTATGATATACCATTAAAACTAAGTCACACTGTCGTGAACATTGAAGGTAAAGAACGTGTTACTGGTGTTACACTGGCTCAGGTTGGGACGGATCGTAAACCTATTGCAGGCAGTGAAAAATACTACAGTTGTGATACACTTTTACTTTCTGTAGGTCTCATTCCCGAAAACGAGCTGACACAAAATGCAGGTATTTCGCTAAACAGCATTACGAATGGCCCAAACGTAAATGACCATCTAGAAACAAATTTACCTGGTGTATTTGCTTGTGGGAATGTACTACATGTTCATGATTTAGTAGATTTTGTTTCAGAAGAAGCTTCTTTGGCAGGCAAATCAGCTGCTAAATTTGTTAGCAAACAGAAGATTCTGGAGGGGCTCAAGTCCTATACAGCTACATCAACCCAAAATAATCCAATTCAAGTACTTCCAAAAGATGGTGTTCGCTACACGGTTCCTCAAACAATCGACTTTGATGGAATGGAAGATACACTCATTGTGCGATTTCGTGTAGCAGATGTGTACAAAAATCGCTTTATAAGTGTGTATTATGATGATAAGAGAGTTCAACACAAAAAAAAGAAGGTTTTGGCTCCAGGCGAAATGGAGCAGGTTGTATTGCTAAAATCAACTTTCGAAGGTAATGCCCCAAAAAACATTACTATTTGCACTGAGACCGAATAAGCATTGAAAATCCAAAAAGTCATATAAGGAGAATGTTATGACAAAGAAAGAACTTACCTGCATAAACTGTCCACTTGGCTGCCAGCTAACTGTCACGTATGATGAAAATAAATTAGCAACAAATACTCTTACACTTGATGATGTCGATGTTCAAGGCAATACCTGTCCACGTGGTTTAGCGTATGGTAAAAAAGAAATTGTAGCTCCAACACGTATTGTAACTTCGAGTATTCCTGTAGAAGGAGGGTGTTATGCAATGGCTTCTTTAAAAACAGCCCATGATATTCCCAAAGGGAAAATATTTCCGATAATGAAAGAAATTTTGGCTACAAAAGCAACAGCTCCCGTTAAAATTGGGGACGTACTTATTCATGATGTTGCAGATACTGGTGTCGATATTGTTGCAACTCGAAATGTCGAAAAATGCTAAATTATTTAGAAAACATTTCATGTATTGCACATATTTTATCTGCAATACAAACTATAAGGCCTTCTCGTGTTTTGGGTGGTTGTAATGTAAGTGGAAACATATGATGTCTGATGATATCACTTTCTATGTATGTTAACTTGCAGTCTCTATTTGCGTTTGCGAAAGCAAATGCTGGGTGTCTAAAACCGTGCCATTTATGAGCAGGGGATGGAATATGCCAATCGTACAAAAAATAATCATGAAGTAAAGCTCCTCTGACTAAAGAAGATACATCGACATGCAAACCAGTAAAGCGTGCAATTGCACAACTCATTTTTGTTACATTTAAACTGTGCTCATATACAGAAGTTTTTCCGTGCTGAATATAATTTTTTGATTCATTAATTCGTGTGGATTTTGCCAATGTATCTACATCTCGTGCTATGCGCGATGATAATAAAATAGAACGTATGCTCATACATGGAATATAACGCAGTAGTTGCTAATATTCAATTAAAAAATGGTTTATTTTATAAAATTATATATAATTCCTAGTTTGTTAATAGAATTCTTGTCAAGTTATAAAAAAAAATCTATGCTATAGACATGAGTAAAATGAAACGTAATATAGCGAGCTTGTTTGCTGATGCCCCAGTTATAGCGGCAGTTAAAGATCATATTCATCTTGAAAAGGCAATTAAAACCGAAGCAAATGTTATTGTTATACTATTTGGGACGGTGTGTAACATTGCTACCATTTGCAAAACTGTAAAAGACGCTCATAAAATTCCTATTGTTCATATAGATTTAATTAATGGACTTGCCTCAAAAAACGAAGCTGTCGATTTTATAAATGAACATACGGTTGCGGACGGTATTATTAGTACTCGACAAAATCTAGTAAAACGTGCTCTTGAAGTTGGTTTGTATGGTGGACAGCGCACCTTTCTTGTCGATTCTATGGCTGTTAAAACTATTACAAAACAAATTCAAAATTTTAAACCAACCTTTTTAGAAATAATGCCAGGCACCATCTTTGATGAAATAACTAAAATCAGAAAAATTACCACAATCCCTCTTGTTGCAGGAGGGTTGCTTTCATCTAAAAAAGACATACTTGCAGCTCTAAATGCTGGAGCTGATGCTGTCTCAACTACTCGTGAAGACTTGTGGCACGTATAAAATAGTAAATGTATTTTATGTATGTTATTGACATATGTCATTTATGGGTATATATTTCTTTATAGATAGTTATTGACATATGTCAATAATAAGATAGGAGATATATTATGAAAATTGCTATTCCAGCAGATGAAGACAAAAAATCAGTATCAATGTCATTTGGACGTTGTCCACTTTATGCCATCGCAGATTCAGATTCAGGCGAAATGAGTTTTATTGAAAATACCGCAGCAGATGCTCCTGGAGGAGCCGGTATTAAAGCTTCTCAAGCACTTGTAGATGCTGGTGTAGAAGTTGTTCTTACTCCTCGATGTGGACAGAATGCAGCTGATGTATTAAAAGCTGGTAATATTTCTATGTTTAAGACGACTAGCAATTCATTAGAAGAAATGATTGCAGCGTATAAAGCAGGGACTTTAGTTGCTCTTAATGATGTTCATCCAGGATTCCACGGACATGGTGGCTAGATTAATTTGCAACCTATAAAGGACTTACGTATATAATGAAAATTGCAGTATTAAGTGGTAAAGGTGGAACTGGTAAAACTTTGGTTTCTGTTAATCTTGCTTCATATATTGGGCTAAAAAGTGATTTTTCTACGCATAAATTGCAAACTGTTATTTATGCAGATTGTGATGTAGAAGAGCCTAATGGGCATTTGTTTTTTAATCCAGAAGAGAAAGTTAAAACACCAGTAAAAGTAAAAGTTCCAAAATTTGACAATGAAAAGTGCACGAGTTGTCGTGCTTGTGTTGATTTTTGTAAATTTAATGCATTGGCAATGATAAAAAAACCATTGCTTTTCCCAGAAATTTGTCATGCTTGTGGTGGTTGTGCAAAAGTTTGTCCAACTGGTGCTATTACCGAAGTCGCAAAAAATGTAGGAAATGTAAAATATGGGATTTCTGTTCCACAAACTATTTGCGGGGCTCAAAACAGCAGTGCAAAAGGTACAGTTTCTGTTCTTACAGGTACTATGAATCCAGGAGAGACTTCAGGAACACCGATTATTGGTGAAATCTACAAAGAAATCGATGCTATTACAAAAGATAAATCTGATAGTATGGTTGTTGTTGACTGTCCACCAGGGAGTGCATGTCTTGCAATGGATGCAATAAAAGAGGCAGATTTTTGTGTACTTGTTGCAGAGCCTACAGTTTTTGGGACTCATAATTTTGCTATGGTACATGAACTTGTAAAACTTTTTAAAAAACCTTTTGGTGCAGTACTTAATAAAGCCCCACGGGCAGACGGAAATGATGATGGTGTAGATGGAGAAAATCCATCTAAAGACTATTGCTCAAAATATGCAATACCTATTTTGGCCGAGATTCCTTTTTCGCACGATTTAGGTGAACTAAATTCAAATGGTAAAATTATTGTTCATGAAAAAGACGAATATGCTTTGCTTTTTAAAGGTTTATATAATCAAATCGAAAAACAATATACGGCACTGGTTGCAGGAGGCATAAAATGAGCATTAAACAACTTTTAGTGTTAAGTGGAAAAGGTGGAACAGGTAAGACTACTGTTTCGAGCTCATTTGTTAAACTTTCTAAAACACCTGTTTTTGCTGATTGTGATGTAGATGCTCCTAATATGCACCTTGTGTTACACGATGTGGGAGATCCAACTCTTACTCCGTTTGAAGGACTTTCTATTTCTCATATAAATCAAGATAAGTGTAAGCATTGTGGCTTGTGTTATGATAATTGCAGATTTAACGCAATTGAGCGAACTCCAATAGATAGTGCAAATAAAAAAGAAAAAACTCAATATACATATGAAGTTTCTGAGTTTGGCTGTGAAGGTTGTAGTGTTTGTCAGTTGGTTTGTCCAGCAGAGGCAATTACTATGACTCCTAGTCTAACTGGAGACTTAAAACTCTATAAAAAAGATAACATTGTTTTTTCGACGGCTCAGCTTCGAATGGGAAGTGGTGCGAGTGGAAAACTTGTTAGTGGTGTAAAAAGCCAATTAAAAGAAGCAACAGACAAAATGAATTTGCCAGCAGAAACCGTGGCAATTATTGACGGATCTCCAGGAATTGGTTGTCCAGTTATAGCTTCTCTTTCTGGAGTTGATATGGTTCTTATTGTCACTGAACCTTCTGTTTCTGGAATTAGTGATATGGAGCGTATTCTACAAATAGCGCAAAAATTTGGTACAAAGACAGCCGTCTGCATAAATAAATTTGATACAAATAAAGTAAAATCTGCTAATATAGAAACATATTGTCAAAATAAAGGGATTCCACTTGTAGGGAACATACCTTTTGATACGCAAGCGGGTAAGGCTATTAATATGGGGAAAACTGTAGTAGATTTAGATTGTAGTGCAGCAAATGCAATAAAAAAAGTTTATAAAAATACGTTAACTATTTTAAAGAGTTGCTAAGGCAACATGTATAGGAGATTATTATGATTATAGCAGTAGCAAGTGAAGGAACAAATGTAACACAACATTTTGGACATTGCCCAGTGTTTTTACTGTTTACAACCAAAGATGGTAAAATTACAAATCAGGAAACAATTCCTAATCCTGGACATAAGCCAGGTTTTTTACCTAATTTTTTGGCAGATAAAGGCGCAAAAGTTATCATTTCTGGCGGAATGGGAGGCGGTGCAGTAGACATCTTTAATGAACGTGACGTAGAAGTTATTGTTGGTGCATCAGGAGACGCAAAAACTGCAGTAGAAGCCTATCTTCGTGGTGAATTAAAAACAACAGGTTCTGTTTGTCATGAACATGAACATGCAGATGAGTGTGGTGCATAAATACCCTAATTTAATAAAAGGTTTATACTAATTGATATACTATTTATTAATTGGCATAAGCCTTTTATTTATGGTATAGTAATATAGATTATAAAAATAAGAGGTTTTGATATGGAAAAAAAAGAAGCAATCAAAAAAGGGGCATTACAACCTTGCCCAAAGGTAATTGTTTCGAGCCGTCTAGGAGAGGAAGAAGATGCTCTAGTTGTTGCATATTGTGGAAATTGTAGTTTTGCACCTCCTATGGTTATGGTAGGAATAGTTCCAAGTCGTTACTCTTATCATATGATAAAAGAAAGTGGTTGTTTTGTTGTAAATCTTCCTGGAAAAGATTTTAAAGCAGAATATGATTATCTTGGAAAAGTCAGTCGACGTGATGAAGATAAACTTAAGGTAAAAAATATAAAAACAGAAAACGGAGATGTTGTTAATGCTCCATTACTTTCTGATTGTCCAGTAAATATTGAGTGTACTGTGGTGGATTCAATTATGACAGGTAGTCATGAAATGTTTATTGGTAAAGTCGAAAAAGTTCATGCTCCTGCAGATTTTCTTAATAAAAATGATTCTATAGATTTTTCAAAGATAGATCTTATAAAATAAATTAAAACAATAAACTCATTATTTTACTCACAAAGAATGACAGTGTATCTTGACCCATGGTCGCTTTTTGTGATATAAAATATATTCACGTGACACGTGTAAATTACTATATGGAGGCTTACCTTGGTAAGAATCAGACTCATGAGAATGGGTACCAAAAAACGTCCTTACTACCGCGTTGTAGTGCAGGATTCTAGAAAACCACGAAACGGTACTACTATTGAAGAAGTTGGTTATTATCATCCTATCGATGCTGAAGACAAACAGGTTTCTTTAGATGCTAATAGAATCAAATACTGGATTAATAATGGTGCACAACCATCAGACACAGTAAAAAAACTCTTAAATAGAGAAAAACTTTCGCTGAACTAGGACTGGTACTGAATGGAAAAAGACCTGATTGAATACATTGCAAAATCATTGGTCGACGATCCCAGTGCTGTCGAAGTACAGGAAGTCGAAGGGGAACGAGGTCCGGTAATCGAACTTAAAGTTGCTCAAAACGACATTGGTAAAGTTATCGGCAAGTACGGAAGAATTGCTAAAGCTATGCGCACAGTATTAAGTGCTTCAGCTGGAAAAAATGGACAGCGTTATTCGCTCGACATTTTGGATTAATTCGTGCTAGTTATTGGAATTATCCGTGCTCCACATGGGTTAACGGGTACATTTAAAGTACAAAGCACTTCGGGTGAAGTCGAGCACTTTTTCGATTTGACAGAAGTTGTTGTAAGGCGAAATAAAACAGAGACTCTTTTTAAAGTTGAAGAGGTAAAAGGTTTTAAAAATAACCTTATCATGAAACTTTGTGGGATTAATTCACTAGAAGAAGCAAAAGCTTTTTCTGGAGCAGAAATTCTAGTTCCACGAGAAAAGGCTTGTTTTTTAAATGAAAACGAGTTTTATGTTAACGATTTAGAAGGTTGTTCTCTGATATATGCAGAGAACAAAGACGAATTGACAGCAATGACTGATTCTACAAAAAGAAATGTAGGAACAATTACAGGCGTAGTGGAAGGCGGAGCTGGCGACTTATTAGAAGTTGACGTATCCGAGAGCGTTGAACCTTTTGAAAAAAGATCTGTTCTAATACCATTCAGAAAGGAATTTATTGGAGATATAGATTTAAAAAACAAAGAGGTTTACCTGATGCACCTCTGGATTCTGGAGAAATAACCATGAATTTTCATGTGCTGACCTTATTTCCCGAAATACCGCGAGCTTTTTTTGAAAACTCAATCATGGCTAAAGCGGTAGAAAAAGGAATTATTGCCTACGAACTTGTGAATATTAGGGATTTTGCCCATGATAAACACAAAACCTGTGATGACAATCCGTATGGTGGTGGTGCTGGTATGTTAATGAAAACCGAACCACTTCATGCTGCACTAAAAAGTGTGATGGGCAGGCCGCAAAAGTTGCAACCTGACTCAAAGAAAAAAAAGTTTAGGCTTAAAAAAGGTGAAACTCGTAAGCGTGTTATTTATGTAACACCTTCTGGAAAGCCACTTACACAAAAATTAGTGCAGGAATTAAGTCAGGAAGACGAACTTGTGTTTATATGCGGTCGGTACGAAGGTATTGATCAGCGTATTATAGATACTTGGGTTGAAGATGAAATCTCTATTGGAGATTATGTAATGTCATCTGGAGAGGTTGCGGCAACAGTAATTATTGATGCTGTATATCGATTAATAGACGGTGTTATTTCAGCTGATAGCCTAACAGAAGAGAGTTATTCTGATGGACTTTTGGAGTATCCACAATATACCAGACCAGAAATTTTTAATGGTATGAAGGTGCCTGAGGTGTTAATTTCAGGACATCATGAGAATATCCGAAAGTGGCGGTTAAACGAACGGCTAAAAAAAACGTTACGAATGCGACCTGAAATGATTGCAGAAGCACGTAAAAATAATCAGCTAAGTAGTGAAGCCGAAAATATGATTGAGAAAATAACAATGAAATAGGAGAATCCTATGGCTACAGATTTGATTAGAACTATTGAAGAATCACAAAAACGTGATGATGTAAATAATTTTAAAGTAGGCGATACTGTTAAAGTATTCTTTAAAATTATTGAAGGTAAACGTGAACGTGTTCAGGTTTATGAAGGTTTAGTGCTTTGTATTAAAAACTCTGGTATTGGTAAAACTTTTACAGTACGTAAAAATTCTTATGGTGTGGGAGTTGAACGTGTATTCCCTGTAAATTCACCGCGAATTGAAAAAATAGAAGTTGTACGTCCAGGTAAAGTACGTCGTTCTAAACTTTATTATATTCGTGATAAAGTTGGTAAGGCTGCTAAAATTAAAGAGCTTATTGTCAAAAAACACTAAAAAAATTTAAATCCTTATAAAGTACATGAAAAGAGAAGTCGTAAGACTTCTCTTTTTTGCGTTTTAAAGGTATAATAAATATCATACATCTTGGAGAGCACATGAATTTTGAGGAATGGCACGATAAAGAAACTGATCGTATTTTCACAAGAGAAGTGAAATTATATTTTGCTGATTGTGATAGAAATAAAAAAATACATTTGGTAAATTTGCTCCAATTAACAGCTGATACTGGGGTAGAAGATTATCATCAACGTGGAATAACATTTGATAAGTTACAAGAAAAAAATTACGCTTTTCTTGTTTCTCGAGTTGCAATGCGTTTTCATAGAATCCCTTGTGCTAATGAGTTTTTAACTATAAAAACGTGGGAACGAGGAATAAAAGGAATGCAAGTTTTTCGCGATTATGAAGTGTTTGACACAAATACAAAAGAATTACTTGTTTCTGGTAGGAGTTCTTGGCTTATAGTTAATCCTTCAACAAAACGTATTATTCGACCTAAAGATTTTAGTATGAGAGATATACCTTCTTCTGAAAAGCTTGTAGATAGTCTTGAATGTGGAAAAATTAAAAGTACAGAAAAAGCTGTTTTATTTGACAAACGCAAAATTCGTTATTCAGATTTAGATGCAAATGGCCATATGAATAATGCTCGATACGGAGCCTATATTATTGATAGTTTACCACCTGAGTATCAAGATTATAACTTTACAGATTTCCGGATAAATTATGCTCATGAAGCAGGAAGAGGTGATGTTATATCTATGTATGGTGAAATTGATGCTGAATCAAAAAAAATTACTATTACAGGAAAACATGATGATGTAACGTGCTTTGAAAGCGAGTTATTTTATGGAAATTCCTGAAGATAAACTCCAACTTGTAAGAGAAGGTTTAAAAACTTTTTTTATAGCACCTGATTTTACCCTTCTTCCCGAGGAATATCTCGAAGAATATTTTGCATTGGGATATGAATGCTATGCAATTGATGATGATCCATATTGTTCTTTAAAAGCAAAAATAGCGGGTCTTATTGCAACTTTTAATGAGATTATTTTATTCTTTTTTATAGACAGAAAGATACAAGGCATTTATTGGCCTCAATATATTAAAGAGTTAAATGCTAAATATAAAGGCAAGGTTCGCATTGGTGTTTTATACACAAAGAGAACTTCTTCTCAAAATTGTAGGGAATTAGAATATCAGTATTTGTGGGATGCTCAACTTGTTTGTGGGTGTATTCCTCTTGAGTATCAAAAAACACATAATTTTTTACTTATACGTAAAGTTCTCTATGCTAATCAAGCTAATGGACGACGAAAGAATATTCGTGCCATTTGTGATAGTGGGTGTTCGGTTCGTTTTGCGTATAACAATGAAACTTTTACAGGTGATTTGCGTGATGTAAGTATAACACATTTTTCATGTGTCTTTGACCGAGAGCCCTTTGAGATTCCTATTTATGAAAAAATTGAACAAATTAATTTAGTCATAAAAGGACAACATCTAACAGTGGATGCCGTGCACATGTTACGACGAAAGTTGGAATCTGATACTATTAGTGTTTTTGTTTTTAGAAATATATATGATCGTAAGGGGTTAAATACAGATATGCAAAAAAAAATGCAATCTATTTTATATTCTATTACAACTGAAAACACAAAAAAACTTTTAGATCAATTGTTTTTAACTATTCGTATGAGATTAAAAAATAAAGATAATACGTAAAGTATATAAAGCTAAGGAAGTTCAGTTTATGAGTAATAACACACATGTTTTTGGACCAGTGCCATCTAGAAGACTGGGATTATCTTTAGGAGTAAGTCCCATTCCTGAAAAAACTTGTAATTATAGTTGTACATATTGTCAGTTGGGTCGGACAAACTGCATGACTAATAAACGGGAACTGTTCTATCCGGTAAAAGAAATAGCAGATCAAGTAAAAAAAGCCTTAGAAAAAAATAAAGCGATTGATGTTGTAAGCATTGTCGGGGAGGGCGAGCCTACTCTTTATGCTGGATTAGGTGAATTAATAGATTTAATAAAAACTTTTACAGATAAACCTGTTGCACTTATTACAAATGCAGCCCTTTTTTATGATGACCAGGTAAGAAAAGAAAGCGCTAAGGCAGATATTGTGTTGCCGTCATTAGATGGCTATAATAAAAAAAGCTGGAAATCTATTGATCGTCCCTATGGGAGGTTAGCTTTTGATACAGTATTAGATGGTCTTATTAAATTTGGACAAGAATACAAAGGACAACACTGGATTGAAATTATGCTAGTACATGGCCAAAACGATTCAGATGAGGCCTTGTCTGCTTTTTCGAGTATTATATCAAATATAAAACACAACCGTCTCTATGTGAATACTCCGGTGAGACCTCCTGCAGAATCTTTTGTTGAACCTACTTCACATGCTGTTGTTGCAAAATTTGCAGAAGCTCTAGGAGGAACTGCTATTGATGCACTTGTTTCGACTGGATTTGCGAGTGATATTGTAGATGATTTCGAAGCCTTACATAGTATAATTTTGCGTCATCCAATGAATAAATTTGAAGTTGAAAATTTCCTTGATACGCGCAACGTTTCAGGCAAAAAAAAAGCAATAGTTTTTACTCAACTTAATTCCGACAAAACTGTCACAGCAACAGAATATAAAGGAATTATAACATATAGAGCAAATTAAGAGGTATTATGCAACCTAATGTAAAGAAAGTAGCAGCAATTCATGATTTATCAGGTTTTGGTCGTGCTTCATTAACCGCAATTATTCCTACTTTATCGAGTATGGGTGTACAAGTATGTCCTATTCCGACAGCTATTTTATCGACACATTCTGGTGGTTTTTCTAATTATTCATTCCATGATCTAACAGATACCATGTTAGAATATGTAGCTCATTGGAAGAAATTAGGATTAACCTTTGATGCAATTTATTCTGGCTTTTTAGGGTCTCCTAAACAAGCAGATATAGTATTAAATATTATTGATGAATTTGCGATTAAAAAAGGAAAGCAAAATGGGAAAGTGGTTACAGGACTTTCTGATACCCTTGTTGTGGTAGATCCTGTGATGGGAGATGATGGTAGTTTATATCAGTCAATAGATCCTGCAATGGTTCCGCAAATGCGACATCTTATTGCAAAAGCAGATATCATTGTGCCTAATGTTACCGAGGCTTCTTTGCTTTTAGATAAAAAAATACCACATGCTTTTCATAATGAAGATATGAAGTTTTTCTTAAAATCACTTTCAGATATGGGACCAAATACTGTTGTAATTACAAGTTTACCCGATGCACATAATTCTGATTTCTTATGTACTGCAGCATATCAACGTGATACAGATAGTTATTGGAAAATATCTGCAAATCGACTTCCTGGTTCGTATCCAGGAACAGGAGATACCTTTGCAAGCGTTATGATAGGTTCATTGTTAAAAGGGGAAAGTTTACCTGTATCGATAGATCGTTCTGTTCATTTTATATCACAATGTATAAATGCTAGCCGAGGGTATGATTATCCTCGCAGAAATGGCATTTTACTCGAGAGAGAGCTGTATTTATTGCGTGAACCTTGGCAAATTTCTAGTTATGAAGAACTCTAATTATATTTCTTCAATGGTTTCTAATTCTTTGATATCGACAATGTCAATTTTTTCAGAAAATGAAAGAGAAAAATGATTTTTTAAACTATCAACATTTTCTTTTAATCCTTCTGATGAATCTCTTTTGTCTAATTCTTCATGAAATAAGCTTAAGGAGATAGGTTGAGAATAAAAGAATCCTTGCGCAATTTCTCCTCCTGCTTTATCCAATGTTAAGACATGTTCAGGAGTCTCAATCCCTTCGCAAACGACTGTTAATCCAAGTTTTTTTGCCAAATGAATCATGGATGAAAGCACTTGGAATCGGCGTGTTGTAATTTTTTTTCGGCCCATAAATGATTGATCCATTTTTATAACATCTATATCTAAATGATCAAGAATTCCAAGAGAAGAATATCCTGAGCCAAAATCATCAATTGCAACTAAAAAACCTTCTTTGCGTAATCGCTTAAAATTATTAAAAACAATATCTTGATGTTCTCCCACGGTAGTTTCAGTAAGTTCTATCTCGATAAGATTAGATGGAACTTCATATTTTTTCATCACGCTAGTAATATATTCAACTAACTTGGGATCTTGTGCATGTAGTCGAGAAAAATTTGTTGAAATAGGAACAACGGTTCTATTTTCTTTTAATCTGTTGTGAAGAAAAATGCAAGCTTGTTCGAAAATAGTTCTGTCTATTTCTATAACTAAACCAGTGTTTTCACAATAAGGAATAAAATTGTCAGGGCGAATTATCATGTTTTCTGCATTAATCCATCTAACAAGAGCCTCTGCACCACAGATTCTTCCTGTATGTATGTTATATTTTGGTTGATAAAATGCATGAAATTCGTGATTTTCTAATGCTAAAGAAACTGTTTGAGTATTTTGTTTAAAAAACAAAATATTTTTTTCGTTTTCAACAGTATAATATTGTATAGCTGTTGTATAAGGTTCTGGCATTTCATTAAGAACATGGTTTGTTCGTTCTAATAGATTACGAGAAATGCGACATTCTTCTAATAAGCCTTCTGAAGTGCTAAGAGAAATAGCTACACCACATTTTAAAACATAACGAAAATTACAAATAGATTCGGCATTTTTTTTGAACATATCTGCAATAATATGTATACGATTTTCTAATTCTTGGGTAGAAGTGTACCTAAGTAAAACAGCAAAGTAATCGCCCCAAATGTATCCACACAGTTCATTTTTTTTTGAAATATTCCTTTTTATGCATTGAGCAAGACAAAAAAGCAATTCATCACCTTTGTCATGCCCATACGAATTATTAAAGTATCTAAAATTAGCAATATTAAATTGTATCATTGCATAATTTTGAGTTTTTGATTTTAATAAATGAGCTGATTCTGTAAGAAATTTTGTATTATTCCACAAACGTGTTGTCTTATTTTTATAATGTAGCCTTTTTATGGTTATAAAATGAATAAAAACAAGAAAACACAGAGAAATTACAAAAATAAATATTTTTGGCATAATTAAAGTGTATCATGATACGTTTCATAAAACAAGAAAGATGTGAAAGTAAAGAAAAAAATTTTTTTTAAGGATAACTTAAGAGAAATAGTCTAATATTAAAAAAAATATTATATTTAGTGTACTATTTTAAATTGTTATGGAGGAAAATATGATTGAAGTTTCGCATATTTCTCGTTCATTTGGATCTTTTAAAGCAGTAGATGACATTAGTTTTTCTATTAAAACTGGTGAAATCATAGGCTTGTTAGGACCAAATGGAGCAGGGAAAACGACTACAATGCGTATGATTACAGGGTATCTGGGTACTAGTGCTGGTAAAATTAGTATTGATGGTAAAGATATTACTGAAAATGAAAAGCTTGCAAAACAAAAAATTGGCTATATGCCGGAGGCAGCCCCTCTTTATGCAGACATGATTGTAGCAGACTATATTGCCTATGTTGCAAAAATGCAGGGACAAAATCCCAAAGAAAAAGTTCCATATCTTTGTGAAATTTGTGGCCTTGCCGAAGTTATGCACAAAAATATTTCCGATTTATCACGTGGGTATCGCCAACGTGTTGGTTTAGCTCATGCTCTTTTGAATGATCCCGAAATCTTAATATTAGATGAACCAACAAGTGGGCTAGATCCTAACCAAATTCGAGATGTTCGTAATCTTATAAAAGAAATTGGTAAAACACGTACCGTTATTATTTCTACCCATATTTTAAGCGAGGTTGAAATGCTTTGCGACAGGGTTATAATCATTGCTCAAGGTAAACTTGTAGCAGATAGTCCAACTAATGAACTAAGGGTTCGTTTTGGTGGTAGTGCAAGTGTTCAAGTCCAAGTTGGAGGATGCACTAACGACGAACTTGTTACTGCCCTTAAAAAAATTGAAGGAGCAGAGGCTGTAACTTCGATGGATTCTACAAGCGAGGAGTGGAGTGTCCCAAACAGAGTCCAAGAAGCAGCTGGCGCTGTTGTAAGCGTTGCTGCCGGTAAAGAGATTCGTACCTCAATTACAAAATTGATAAATGAAAATAAGTGGGATTTATACGAACTCGTTCTTAAACGCAACAGCTTAGAAGACGTATTCCGAACAGTTACAACAAAAGGTGGTGAAGAAGAATGAAAACTCTAACTAAAACAAAACCACAAAATCTAATTTGGGTTATGGTAAAACGTGAGATTGGTGCTTTTTTTGCAAGTCCAATAGCATATATAGTTGGTGCACTGTTTTTAATCTTTTCTGGATTTTTATTTTTTAATGTATTTTTTTTACAGGGAAGAGCAGAAATGCGACAATTTTTTCAATGGCTTCCTGTATTATTTGCTTTTTTTATTCCCGCTCTTACAATGCGATTGATATCTGAAGAAAGCAAAAGTGGTAGCCTTGAAACTCTTATAACACTACCTGTTAATTCTACAGATGTTATTTGGGCAAAATTTTTATCGGTTCTTATTTTTTGTGTTCTTATGTTAGTTCCAACAATTTCATATGTGATAACCTGTGCCGTATATGGAGATCCAGACATGGGACCAATAATCGCTGGGTATCTTGGAGCAATCTTTCTTATTGCAACGTATTGTGCAATTGGGTTGTGGGCTTCTACAATGACGAAAAATCAAATTATTGCTTTTTTTGTAGCGTTTACAATTTGTATATTACTTGCATTGATTGATCAATTTTTGGTGTTTCTACCTACTGGTGCAGTAAGTTTTTTTGAATTTATTTCTGCAGGAGCACACTTTACATCTATTTCAAGAGGAATTCTTGATTCTCGAGATATTGTGTATTTTCTTTCGGTAACTGCACTCTTTTTATTATTTGCTTGGCAAAGTCTTGAACAGAGGAGAACAGCATAATGAATGGATCAAAAAAGAACAGTAATAAATTTTTAAACTGGATTGCAAGTAACAAAAATACGACATTTCTTGTTGTACTCTTTTTAATATTGTTAAATTTAGTTTGCACAAATGCATATTTTCGTATTGATTTAACAAAAACTAAATCATACTCACTTTCGGAAAGTTCAAAGACTCTAGTTTCTACTTTAGAACAACCATTAGCTGTTAAAGTTTTTTTTACAGATAATTTACCTTCTCCATACAATACAACAGAACAATATCTAAAAGATATTCTTTTAGAATACAAGAATAATTCAAATGATAAGTTTTCTTATACATTTTTTGATATGTCTGATTCTGAAAATAAAAGCATGGCTGCTGAATATAATTTGCGACAGGTTCAGGTTCAACAGGTTACAGATACTGAGGTAGGTGTAAAACAGGCATACATGGGGCTAGTTCTTGTGTATGCAGATCGCATAGAAACAGTAGATGGACTTACCGAATCGAGTGGTATGGAATACAAACTTACTTCTGCAATGAGCAAGATGATTTCTAGTACTTCATCCTTAGCTGGTTTAAGTGGTTCTGTAAAGATGACATTGTATATCACGCCAGAACTTAGTGATTTTAATATTGCTAATTTTGACAAAGTTGATTCTGCTGTTGTTGACGCAATTGCTTCTGTAAATGCACAGAATAATAATCGTATTACTTTTAACAGAGTTGTTCCATCCGAGGATGAAATATCAGAGTTAGTCGATAAGTATGGTCTTCCTGGTGTTAATTGGAATAATAAAGACGGGACAACTGGAACAGGTACAATTGGTCTAGTTTTAGAGTATAAAGATGCTTTTCGTATTGTCCCAGTAACCTTGGTTCGAAGTCTCTTTGGATATGCTGTTTCTGGACTTGATGATCTTTCTACATCGATTAGTGATTCTTTAGATTCTTTGGTTTCTAAACAAGTTGATGTTGCTTATCTTACAGGAAATGGGGAATTAAGTCTTGCTGATAAACAAAATGGAGCTGCAAATTTACGTAGTATTTCTAAAGATTGGTATAATTTTATTGGGGTTGATCTCGAAACGGATTCTATTCCTACCGGTGTAAAAACCTTGATAATAAATGGTCCTTCTCAAGAACTTAGCGATGTTGAATTGTATAAGATAGATCAGTTTGTAATGAAGGGTGGTAACCTACTTGTTATGGCAGATCCTTTTATAGAAGTTCAAAATCAACAATATGCAGCCTATGGAATGCCACCAACATATGAGCCTAATCCTTCTAACATATCAAAACTATTATCTACTTATGGTGTTGATATTAGTTCTAGTTATATTATGGACGAAGAATGCTATACTCAAACCGATAACCAGTATGGAAAATTAAATTATTATTTTGTTCCATTAGTTAAACAACAAACAATAAATCAAGATTCTGTAATTACGGCAAATATCCCTTATATAGTACTGTTTAATACTGCTTCTGTAACTCCAAACTTTACCGATGAAGATGCAAATGGCCGAATGGCCCAAGTTTTGCTTTCTTCATCTGATAATGCCTGGAATTTAAGTAAAAATATTGTATTAAGTCCTATGGCTATTCAACCCCCAGCTAAAACATCATTGAAAAAAGAAAGTTTGTCTGTTTTACTTAATGGTAAATTTACGAGTGCCTTTGATAGTATTCCAGAAGGATATACAGAGGGAGAAGTTTCAGAGTCAAAAGAGAATTCTGTACATTCGAGTTCTACTGTTCTTAATGCGAATACAAGACTTTCTTCTGGTGTTCAAAAAAGCACTATTATTGTTTGTGGTTCATCTAAAATTACTACCTCATCTGTAATCGATGAGAATGGAACATCTGCAACTGCAACTTTCTTGCGTAATGCTATCGATTACTTAAATGGTAATGCCGATTTATGTTCTATGCGTACAAAAGGTATTGCTTCTAGTACTTTTACTATTGAAAATCCTGTTGGAGCTTCTCTTTCAAAATTATTTAACCAATATGGATTACCACTACTTATCGTAATTTTTGGGTTTATCATGTGGCGTCTTAGAATTGCTCGTCGAAAGAAGATTCAGCTTAGATATTATCCAGAAGGAATGAGTGAACGACTTGGTGAAAAACCTCTTAAAATAAAGATTGAGAAGACTCAAAAAGCTACTAAAAAATCAAAAAAAGATAAAAATGACTCAACCGAGGAGGATACCAATGAGTAAAAAAAGAATTGCATTATTATGTGGAATTGTTATTCTCGCAATTGTTTGGATAGTTCAACTTGTTCAAAATTCTGGAAATGGAATTACTGTTCTTAAACTTAAAGAGGATGCAACTGAGTTTATTATTGAACAACCAGATGTTGATCCTATTGTTCTTACTTTTAGTAAATCTGTTCCTGCAAATAGTGATGATCCAGATGGGGAACAAGTTGAGCAATGGCTGATTAATGGCAAAGATGTTGCTGCAACTGAAAAAATAGATATGATCAAAAAAGCTATGGAATCTATAAAAGTATTAGGAACTGTATCATCTGCAAATGATCTTTCTACGTATGAACTTGACGAAAATAATGCAGTAACTATTACAGCAAAACATGACGACAAGATAGTGCGTACGCTTGTTCTTGGCAAAGAATCATCGACAGGTTCTCAGACGTATTCTCAAATAGATGGAGATTCTGATATTGTGTTAATTGCTGGAACCCCAGGTACTAATTTCCCTCTAACTGCAGAAGATTTATTGCCACCTCCTCCTGCAGAGGATGATGACTCAACAACTTCTGGCACAAACAAAAGTGAAACAGCTAATACAAGTGCACAGGCTAATATAAAAGCTGAATAAAACTTATGTGTTTCTAGCACGAAAAACCCCGTTTTCCATTCCTTGGATTATGGGGTTTTTTTCTGCCATTTCTAGTCTGTATTCACCCCATGCGCAGTAGAGTGGGTTTTGTTCAATGCCAATGTAGTGTCGTCCAAGTTTTTTAGCCGTGACAGCTGTTGAACCGGATCCTGCAAATGGATCTAGTACTATATCGTTTTTATTAGAACTAGCTAAAATGAGTTTTGCCAAAAGTTTTTCGCTTTTTTGTGTTGGATGTGCTGTATTTTCTGCCATGCTCCAAAATGGAATTGTAATATCATCCCAAAAATTTGAAGGACAAGTAAGTCGTTCATTGCCGTTATCAGTGTTTTTCCAGTCTTTTGCTTTACCGTTTTTATCCCGATAGGGAGCGATTACTTTTTTTAGAATTTTAACAGCTTCTATATTAAAGGTATAAACATCCTTATTTTTTGTAGCAAACCAAATATCTTCCATACTGTTTTTCCAGTTTGTTGTAGTTCCGCGACCTTTTTCTCTTTGCCAGGTAATACGGTTTTGTACCGTTAACATTTCTTCAAGTACTTTACCAATTATTAGACTCGATTTCCAATCACAACATACATACAAAGTTCCTGTGGGTTTTAAAAGTGGAATTACAAGGGAAAGCCACTTGCGTGTGTAAGCCTCGTATTCTCTAGATGCAGTTGCCTTAAACTTTTTGCCATGGTAATTTTTGGTCAAATTATATGGAGGATCGGCTATTATTAAGTCAATACTATTTTTTTGTATTTTAGGTAATAGCATAAAGGTGTCAGCATGCACTGTTTTATCTAGTATTTTTTCTACTAAAATATCAGTTAATGTGTTATCAAATTTTACACATTTTTCTAAGTATCTTTGTCCTTCTTCAAGAGAAAAGTCAATGGTTTTGTTTAATGAAGATTTTGTTTTCATGATTTTTCCTAAACTTAATTGTTGTATTTTAAAGTATAGCATAAATATTTTAATCTGTTATACTAAGAATATGCAATTTCATGAATTAGAAGCTTTTATTGCTCTTGCCGATACTCTTAACTTTGCTCGTGCTGCCGAGATTGTTCATGTAAGTCCGTCTGCCTTTAGTCGCATGGTTCAGCGTGTCGAAGAAGAATTAGGTGTACAACTTGTTATTCGCGATACACGACGAACAATGCTTACAGAAGCTGGAGACGCATTTTTAGATTTTGCACGAGATTCAATTCATAGAAGAGATGACTTACGTTTAAGACTTGGTAAAAATGATGATAAATTACATGGCATATTGCGTATGTATGCTTCAGTTACTGCTTGTTATTCAATTTTACCCAGGTTTGTAAAAGCTTTATCTGTTGAACAACCTGATTTACGTTTAAGTGTAGAAAGTGGAGACCCTGCTGAGGCTACTCCTGCAGTACAAGAAGGACGAGCAGAAATTGCGGTAGATGCAATTCCAGATACTGATTTACAAGGTTTAAAATATTATTCTATTACAAAATCACCGTTGGTTTTTGTAGCCGAAAAAACAGGGAAATATGCCGCCGCTTTACAGGACTGCTATAAGCCAGAGATTCTTTTTAGTTCGGTTCCCCTAATATTGCCTAAAATTGGGCTTGCGCGTGAGCGCTACGATAAATGGGTTCGTTTGATGAATATAAAACCACAAATTGCTGCTGAAACAGAAGGGAATGAAGCTGCCTTTGCGCTTGCACGTCTTGATTTAGGCGTAGGACTAGTTCCTCGTATTATTTTAGAAAATAGTCCTTTTGCCGATGGCCTAGTTATTTATGATGCAGGATCCTTTTTAGGACATTATGATATAGGGTTTGTCATGAAACCAGATACACGAAAACAGTTTTTATACGATACCTTGACTACTCTTATTGAACGCACGTATAAATAGAATTTCTTATCGGTTTCCAAGAGTTTTAAGCAAGGTGTTTAATTAGTAAGACTTGGTTTCCTTTATCATTATATTTTACTTTATCAAAAACAGCTTTTGTCATGAGTATTCCTCGCCCATGTGACATCGATTGTTTATTTACCTCTTTATTTATTCTAGACATCATTTCTTTATAATTAAAGCCGTTTCCCATATCGGTAATTCGGTAAGCTATTTTGTGCTCATCAAAGTAATAATCAATACTAACTTTTCGATTTCGATATTTAGGATTCTCTCTTCTTTCTTTCATGAAATCAAATAAACGTCCCTCTTCTTGAGCTTTTGTTTTTTCGTCGAAACTAATATTTAAATTACCATGTTCCATTGCGTTTACAACCATTTCCTGAAGAGCCATTTTTATCATCATTATATCACCATCATCTAAGCATTTGCTAATATTAGATGTAATTCTTGTTACAATATCATCGACCATAACAATATGATTTTCGACATCAAGAGAAATTCTTTCAGCTTTAACATATTTGTTTAGTTTTGATTGTTTTAGTGGCCATCCTCTCCCAAAAATTTCGATATTGCCATCAGCAGAAAAGCTGTCAAATCTAAATTGGTATTCGACAGGTTCTTTTGTTATTGGATCTAAAATATAAAAGTTAGTAGTAAGCACTTCTCCTGATTTTTGCAAAGCTGCAAATTGTTCTTTTAAAACACTCGTATCAATAGTAGATTCAAATTCATTATGATAAATACATTCACTAAAGTTTTTTATTTTTCCTGTTAGTTTAAGAATTTGTTTAGCTTTAGCATTTGCAGAAAGAATAGTCATATCTTTAGAAAGTGAAAAAATTAATTCTTTTGTAGAATCTAATAAAAGGGAATATTTATTTTCGAAATTCTCTAATTCTTGCGTAGTTTTCTTTAACATTGTGTGTGCTGTAAAATATTTTTTAAAAACTGATGCAAAGAAAAATAACAACATTATAGTTGTTCCTAATGCAAACCGAGAGAATCGTATGTTATTTAGTAGGTAATTTTTACCACTATATACATACTGCATATCATCGAAGCCACCGAGAACTGAAATTATTAATCCTACTAATAAAGTAACACTTTGAAAGTCTGTACTTTTTTTAATAACATGAAAAATTGCGTATCCTAGTGAAATTACTATATAGATACAGAGCATTATATCTCGAACTCTATAAAGAGGCCCTTCTAAACCCCTTGCAAAATCACCTGGAGAAACTTGAGGTGTCATTGATGGATAAATAACCGAAATAAAGGATTCTGGGGAAATAATAGATAGAATTCCTGTTATTATTGTTATAGAAATACCAATGTAGATTAAATATTTAAAGAGTTTTTTTACTAATCCTTCTAAATGTAAAAGGTTTTGAATAAAAAACAACAGACTTGCTAAGAAAAGAAAAATGGGAATTTGTTCCGCTCTATACAGATATCTTCCAAAAAGAATAGAGTTCTTCCAACCTGCTATAATGATAAGAACTTCTGCTAGAATAAAAAGCATTATGTTTCCAGTAACCAATCCGCCTGCTAAAAATGTTTTTTCTTTTGTTTGAAAAAAATACGTAAAATAAGTAATCGTAATTATTAAGAGCAAGGTAAAACAATTCATGGAAATTGTTAATTGCAATGCGTCTGTTAACCCACCTTTATACATAATTCAATTCTCCTAGCTTAAAACTATAGCACATGTTTTGGACAGAATCAATATTTTTCTTGACGTATTAGAGTTAGTGTTTTATTGTAATCGAGGAGGTTGTGGTATGTTTAAAGCAAATGAGTCACGGTACAATACTATGCAATATCAAAATTGTGGTAAAAGCGGACTAAAATTGCCTAGAGTTTCTCTCGGATTATGGCACAATTTTGGGACTAACGATAATTTTGAAAATCAAAAAAAAATGGTGCATACTGCCTTTGATGCAGGAATTACACACTTTGATTTGGCCAATAATTATGGTCCTGAAGCAGGTTCTGCCGAAGAAAATTTTGGTAAAATAATGTCTACAGATATGAAACCTTATAGAGATGAAATGATAATTTCTTCTAAAGCAGGTTATTATATGTGGCCAGGGCCTTATGGAGACCATGGTTCTAGAAAATATTTGATGGCAAGTTGTGATCAAAGTTTAAAACGTTTAAATTTAGATTATGTTGATATCTTTTATCATCATCGTCCGGATTCTGATACTCCACTCGAAGAAACTATGAATGCATTATCAGATATAGTAAAAAGTGGAAAGGCTTTATATGTTGGAATATCGAATTATAATGCAGAACAATCCTTGGAAGCGGCGAGAATATTAAAAGCAAATGGGACACCTCTACTTATAAATCAGGTAAGATATAATATGCTTGATCGTTGGATAGAAAAAGATGGACTTTTGGATACTTTATCAGGACTTGGTGCTGGTTGTATCTGTTTTAGCCCTTTAGCGCAAGGACTATTAACAACTAAATATTTACAGGGAATCCCTGCTGGAAGTAGAGCCTCGTTAAATAAGTTTTTACATGAGAGTGACGTAACACAAGATCTTTTGTCGAAAATAACACGACTTAATAAATTAGCACAGGCACGTGGACAAACTTTGGCACAGTTAGCCTTGTCTTGGGTATTACGTAAAAATAGAGTGACATCAGTTCTTATTGGAGCTAGTAATTCTTCTCAAATACTAGATAATTGTGGTATTGTTGAACATCTTGATTTTACGGACACAGAATTGGATGAGATAGAAGAAATCTTAACATAAAAGATATTTCTTGTATAAAAAAATTAAATTTTTCTTGTCAGAAATGAATTATGGGCTTATATTTTATTTGAATAAGATCTTCATTATAGCTCTAGGAGGCTTTTATGACTGCAAAAGTAGATAAAGATACATGTATTGGATGTGGAGCTTGCGCTGCAACATGCCCTGCCGTTTTCGAGATGAATGATGATGGGATTGCCGAAGTGATAAAACAACCAGAGGCTGCAGATTTTGATTCGGCTCGAGAAGCAAGTGAAGGATGTCCGGTAGAAGCTATCACAATAGAGGAATAGGTAGACTTTAAAAAAAAGTTCGATAAAAAAAGGAGTTATTTATATCACTCCTTTTTTTGTGTGTTTTAAAGACAATATGTTATAAAAAATTTACTTTATGTTTATTAAACTTTTGTCATAGTCACTTGGTGCTTCATAGCCGAGCAAATTCATAATAGTTGCTGCCCAAGAGCTAATACCAAGTCCTTCGTTTAATTTAGATTCATATTCACCTTTGCCTGCAGGATCATAGATTATGCCTGGAACAGGATTTAAACTGTGTGATGTTTTTGCTTTTGGCGAACAATCATCTTTGTGTTTTACTTCACCAGTTTTTTTATCATGTTCATACATATCGTCAGAATTACCATGATCAGCTGTAAGTAATAAAATACCACCAGCAGCTTCTACAGCTTTACGAATACGTCCAATTTGTAAGTCCATTGCTTCCATAGAACAAACAACTGCGTTAAAAACACCGGTGTGTCCAACCATATCACCGTTAGGAAAGTTTAGTCTAATATGATCATATTTGCCACTTTCAATTGCTTCGATTACTTTATCGGTAATTTCAGCACATTTCATCCAAGGGCGTTGTTCAAAAGGAACAACATCAGATGGTACTTCTACGTATGTTTCGAGTTCATCATCAAATTTACCAAGTTTATTACCATTGTAAAAATAAGTAACATGACCATATTTTTGAGTTTCTGAAATAGCCAGAGTTCTAATACCTGTTTTGGCTAAATATTCACCACTTGTGCGATCTATTGCTGGTGGTTGAACTAAATATTGGGCTGGTATGTGTAAGTCTCCGTCATATTCCATCATTCCTGCGTATTCAACTTTAGGTAAGCGGACTCGATCAAAGCGATCAAATTGACCTTCTGGAGTTTCAAAAGCAGCAGTCATTTCAAGTGCTCGGTCACCTCGAAAATTAAAGTAAATTACACTGTCACCATCTTCGATAGTTCCAATAGCTTTGCCATTTTCTGCAATGCAAAAATCTTTTAAGTCCTGATCAATCATACCTGGATTTTCTTTTCGATATGTTTCGACAGCTTCAGTAGCACTTGCAAATTGACGACTTTCACCCAACACATGACAATGCCAACCGCGTTCAACCATTGACCAGTCAGCATTATAGCGATCCATAGTAATCCACATACGTCCACCACCGGAAGCAATGCGATAATCATATCCGTCTGAACTTAGGTCGGCTAAAAATTTTTCGAAGGGAGTAATATACTCTAGGGCAGAAGTTTCTCCTACATCTCTTCCATCAATTAGAGCATGAACACGAATCTTTTTTACACCGTCTTTTTTTGCTCTTTCTATCATAGCTTTTAGATGGTCTATATGAGAATGAACGTTACCGTCTGATAAGAGACCTATAAAATGAAGAGTACTATTCTTGCCAGTTACATTTGAAGTTACTGTTTTCCAAGTTTTACCTTCAAACATAGCTCCTGAATCAATCGAATTAGAAACAAGTTTTGCTCCTTGAGCAAAAACTCGGCCACACCCAATGGCGTTGTGTCCAACTTCAGAATTACCCATGTCAGCGTCAGAAGGAAGTCCAACAGCTTTCCCATGTGCCTTAAGTTGCGTAGACAATCCAGCATTGTGAATAGAATCTAAGTTTTTCATTCGGCTTGCAGCTACTGCATCACCTTCTTTGTATTTTCCGTATCCAACTCCGTCCATGATAACAAAAACGACTGGACCTTTTCGGCCTTTCCATGATGGAATTTTCTTTAAAGCTTCAACTGCCATGAATATCTCCTGCAAACTATTGAATTAACCATCAAAAAAACTATGTAATTTGATGCTTTGTATACTAATTATTGCTTTTCAATATATAGTTTTTTAACGATTTATTCAATATAATAGAATTATGCTCTTTTTAATTTAAGCTGGTTGTTATCTTCCTTTGCAAGAATCCGCGGATTTAAGATAGAATCTATATCGACTTCTTTCATAAGATGTTGTTCTAAAACTAAATCTCGAACAGGAACATGTATTTTTAAAGCGTGTTTTGCAATTTCAGCAGATTTTTTATAACCAATGAAAGGGCAGAGTGCTGTAGCAATACCTACACTTTGTTCAACATAATTTTTACACTCTTCTTTGTTAGCTAAAATACCTGTTATACAATTATCAATTAATGTTGTTATAGCAGAAGTAAGCGTTGTAATAGATTCAAATAACTTAAAAAATACAATAGGTTCAAAGGCATTTAATTCCATTTGACCAGCTTCTGCTGCCATACTAATGGTTGTATCGTTTCCAATAACACTAAAGGCTACTTGTGAAACTACTTCTGGAATAACAGGGTTTACTTTTCCAGGCATTATCGAAGAACCATTTTGTTTTGCAGGAAGACAGATTTCATTAATTCCTGCACGAGGACCACTAGAAAGCAATCGTAAATCATTGCACATTTTAGAAAGATTAATAGCACACGTTTTTAGAGCTGATGAAACAACTGTAAACCCATCAATATTTTGAGTCCCATCAAATAAATCTTCTGCCTGTTCGAGTTTATATCCGGTTATTTCAGATAAAATTGGAACAACATTTTGCAAATAAATATCTGATACATTTATAGCACTTCCAATTGCAGTAGCTCCTAAGTTTACGGTATTCATTTCTTTTTTAGCTGTTCTAATTATTTTAATGCTTCGTTTTATCATGCTACTATATGCAGCAAAACTTTGGCCTAAAGTCATTGGCACAGCATCTTGCAATTGAGTTCGCCCCATTTTGATGACATCTTTAAACTCACATGCTTTTTTGCTTAGAGCTTTTTGGAGGCGAAGTAGTTCGTCTTCTAATGGTTGTAAAAGTTCTAGAGTTGCAAGTTTTCCCGCGGTTGGAATAACATCATTTGTTGATTGTGATGTATTTACATCATCATTTGGGTGAATAAATTCATAGCCACCACGTTTTCCCCCAAGAAGTTCATTAGCTCTATTGGCAATAACTTCATTTATATTCATATTAGCGCTTGTTCCTGCTCCACCTTGAATGGCATCAACAATAAATTCGCTTTGAAATTTTCCTTCTATAATTTCGTCACAAGCTTGAATAATAGCTTTTAATTTCTTTTCAGAAATAACATGAGCTGTGTTATTTGCATAAGCTGCTGCTTTTTTTACAAAGGCAAGATTCTGGATAAAAGCAGGATGTAAAGCAATTCCTGTTATTGGAAAATTTTGTTGTGCGCGTAAACTCTGAACCCCATAATAGGCTGTTGTAGGTACTTCCATAGATCCAATAGAATCTGACTCGATACGTTTTTCGTCTTTGTTTATCATAATGAAAAAACTCCCTTTGCAATAAAATATGTAACGGAGTGTATGTTTATTTAGTAAAAGTGTAAATATTTTTTAGAAAATTACAACTATTGTATAGTTTATTTTGATTATTTATTAATAAAATAAAGTTTTATTAGCGTATACAATATATTGTTAAGTTCTTACATTTTTATTTATAATTTGATATAATTTTGCTATGGAAAAGATACTAGATGAAACAAATCTTAAAATACTTACTATTTTGCAGAAAAATGCAAGAACCCCTGTTAAAAAAATAGCTGAAGAGGTTTGTCTTTCTTCTCCAGCTGTTTCTGCACGAATTACGCACATGGAGGAAACTAACCTTATTAGTGGGTATCAGGTAAAAATAAACTATCAACAATTTGGGTACTTTATAAAAGCTTTTATAAATTTAGAGGTAGATCCAAAACAAAAATCGGAGTTTTATCCATATATAAAATCTATTCCGAATGTTATCGAATGTAATTGTGTTACAGGGGATTTTTCTATGCTCATAGAAGTTGCTTTTCAAAAAACTGAGGAGCTAGATAAATTTATAAATGAATTGCAAAAATTTGGCAAAACACGTACTGAAATGGTATTTTCTACGGCTGTTGAACATAGAAACATCTTACCAAGTGATTAAAGAAGGTTTTATGAAGCGTAAATTATTATATACAAATTTTTCTAAAGATTTGTATATTCTTGGGCTTATAGAGTTTATCAATGGCTTAGGAAGCTTTGTTTTTCCTTTTTTGGCTCTATTTTTAACACAGAAGCTCGGATATTCGGCGACTAAGACAGGTTATTATATGTTGCTAATATCTGCAATATATGTTCCAGGTTCGTTAATAACAAGTCATATTGCAGATAAAATTTCTCGAAAAAAAATAGTTGTACTTACCCAATTTTGCTTTTCTGTAAGTATAATTATTGCTGGAGTTTTTGTAAAATTAAATCCTACATTAGTTCCGTTGCTTGTTATAATTGCTTTGTTTTTTGATGGGGCTACAGACCCTGCTCGACAAGCCTTATATACCGATCATACAACGTTAGAAAATAGACAAGAAGCTTTTTCATTCTTCTATTTGTGTATGAATATTGGATTTGCTTTTGGTCCTGCTATAGCTGGGTTTCTTTTTAATTCGTATCCTAGTTGGATATTTATAGGGCAAGGGATTGCAGGTGTTTTGACTCTTGCAATAATGATTGGGGTTGTTCGTGATAAAAGTCCTACAAAAGAGATGTTACAAGAAAGTCTTAAAAGTGAGTCTGATGATAAAGCTGTAAATGGTACTGTTCTTAAAGCGTTGTTGTCACGTCCTCTTTTGTGTATGTACATTCTAATAGTTTCGTTTTTTGGATTTGCGCGCTCTCTATCTATTTTTGGACTTCCACTTTATGTGTCAAATATTTTTGCTAATGATGGTCCTTCTAAATATGGGTTTTTAATGAGTGCTAATGCAATTCTTGTTGTTTCTTGTACAGCCATTATTGTAGGATTTTCTAAAAAACACAGATCCCTTACAATGATAAGTTTGGCTGTTTTTTTATATGCAATTAGCTTTTTTTTCATGGGAAGAGTAACAAGCTTTGTAATTTTGATTATATTAACGATACTCTTTTCTATAGGTGAAGTTTTTTCCGCTACTAACAGTAATTATTTTGTTATGAATCATACACCTCTTGGGCACAGAGCGCGGTTTTCTTCAATCTTAACAATTATTCAGGGTACAGGTTTTGCAATAGCTCCTTTTATTGCAGGGATAATTTTAGATGCTCATAATTTTAAAACACTTTTTACAACAAGTAGTGTATTGCTTTTTGTTTGTTGTTTTCTAATTCTTGTTTTGAGAAAACTCTATATAAATAAAGAGAAAAAAGATCATAAAAGTATTTAAAAATCTTCTTGCTATCTAGTTAAAATATCGCTAATATGCGATATATGATATTCTGCTAAAGTGTCAGATTAAGGAAGCTTTTTATGAAGCGTAAATTAATGTATACGGATCTTTCTAAAGGTGTATATGTTCTTGGTTTAGTTACATTTATAAATGAGGTGGGGAACTTTCTGTTTCCCTTTTTAGAACTTTTTCTTACTCAAAAACTCGGATATACTATTGCACAAACGGGTTTTTTTATAATGTTTTCAATGGTAGTATATGTTCCTGGAGCTCTGTTTACTAGTTGGCTTGCAGATAGATTTTCTAGAAAAAAGATTGTCATTGTTACAGAAATATTTTATGCACTTATCATGATTTCGTGTGGCTTTTTTATCCATATAAATCCTAAAATGGTACCGTATCTTATTTTAATTGCTCTGCTTTTTGATGGTGCTACAGATCCTGCTCGTAATGCTTTGCATGCTGATTATACTACACCAGAAAATAGGCAAGAGGTTTTGTCTTTTTTTTATCTATGCATGAATATAGGTTTTGCAATTGGCCCGGCAATTGCAGGGTTTCTTTTTAATTCGTATCTAGATTGGCTTTTTTTTGGAACAGGTTTAATAACCTTAGTTGCAACTACGATTATGTTTTTTGCTGTTAGTGATAAGCGACCTACAAAAGCGATGATTAAAAAAAGCATGAAAAGTCGTGGTACCGATAAAGCTGTTTCGGGAAATGTGTTTAAAGCCCTTGCAGCTCGCCCTCTTTTAGTAATTTACATAGTTATTAGTTCCATATTTGGTTTTTGCATCTCCTTAGTAACATTTGGGCTCCCTTTATATTCTGTTAGCATCTTTGGCCTACAAGGCGCTTCTCGCTATGGGCTTTTAATGACTATAAATGCAGTGGTTGTAATTATCTTTACGACGACAGTAGTTCGTTTTTCTAAAAAACACCGACCACTTAGTATGATTTGCATTGCTGTTTTTTTATATGCTCTCAGTTATTTGTTTATGGGGCATACAACAAGTTTTGCTCTTTTAATTGTATTAACTGTTTTGTTTACGTTGGGAGAGGCTTTTTCTGCAACAAATAGGGATTATTTTGTTATAAATCATACTCCACTTGGGCATCGAGCACGTTTTTCGTCTTTGTTTTCTATAGTACAAGGTTCAGGGTATGCTATTGCTCCTTTTATTGGTGGCTTAATCATACATAATGTAAACTATACAATGCTTTTTACTTTTAGTAGTATAATGTTATTTGCCTGTTTTGGTATGTTTTTATTTCTTAGATATTTATATATTATGCGAGCAAGAGCACGGCAAGAAATAGAAGAAGATCTTCCAATTAATAAGGATGAAGAATGATAGCTTTAATTGTTGCCGTATCTAAAAACGGCGTTATTGGTAATAAAGGTAAAATTCCTTGGAATATTCCAGGAGAGCAAAGTCGTTTTAAAAAACTTACAACTGATAACATTGTCATAATGGGTCGTCATACATACGAAGAAATAGGACACCCGTTGCCTAATCGTTATACAATTGTTATTTCTACTACTAAAAAGTTTGCAGCAGTTAATTGCACAACTGCTGCAAATTTACAAGAAGCTATTTCAATGGCCTCTCAAAAAACTGGTGATGTTTTTATTGCTGGAGGATCGCGTGTTTACAAAGAAGTACTTCCTTTGTGCGATAGGTTATACATCACCGAAGTAGATGCTGATATTGTTGGTGATCGATACTTTCCTCTTTTTGACAAAAGTTTGTATACTTTTAAAGTTGAAAAAAATATCAATAGTACCAACAAGCTCAACTCTAGTTTTTCATATAAGTATGTTACATATACAAAAAAACTGACTTTACAATAATCCTTTGTCTGTTAGCATTAGTCGAGCAACATCATTAATATCACCGCCTTCATCAACCATTAAATTGTATTTTTGCATATCTTTGTCGTCCCAAACGTTTTTAAGTTTGTCGAGAGTTTTAGTTATGTCTGGATGAGAGTCTGCAAATCCATTTTTCATAATAGGAAAACAAGTAAAAGGAGGGAAGACGTTTTTATCATCTTCTAAACTAACAAGATTATATTTTTTTAATCTACCATCTGTTGCGTATGAAGCATTAACATCTATTATGCCATCAACTAATGCTTTATAGGTAATACCTTGATCCATGCTTTTGTATGCTTCAAATTCAAATCCGTATTTTCGTTGTAGAGCTGGATACCCGTCTAATTCGCGTGTTCCAAATTCACTGTCACCACCAAGAAGCATATCTCCTGCATATGGTTCGATATCAGAGATAGTTTTTAGGTTATATTTTTTTGCTGTCTCTTCTGTTACAGAAATAACATAGGTGTCATTAAATCCAAGGAGAGAGCCGGCATAAATATCAAATTGCTCGTCAATTTCTTTTTTTACAATTTCATAGGTTTCTTCTGGACTCAAAATTGTTTTGCGATTCAGCATATTTGCATAAAGAGTTCCGGTATATTCAGGGTAAAGATCGGCTTCTCCCGATTTGATTGCGTTAAAGCAAAGCATTGTACCACCAAGTTCTTTTACTTCGGTTTCATACCCGATACTATCAAGATAGAGCCCAATTGTTGCTCCTAAAAGTCTTTGTTCGGTATAATTTTTATGAACAATAGTGATTTTTTCTTTAGAATTTGCTGTTTGTGAGTCACTTTTTTTAAATAAAGAATACCCCATAATTGCGATAATTATTATTGCAATCCCAATAATAATATTTTGTATGTTTTTTGTTTTTTTTCGTTTACGTGTAATGTCTTTTAATCCTTCTGAAGTGAGTTTTTTTTCTAAAAGTCCTAAGAAAAAGTCAGCAATAAGTGCTAATATTGCCGATAGGACAGCCCCTGTTAAAATCATTGGCATATTAAAAGTAGAAAGGCCTCTATAAATAAAGTCCCCTAAACCTCCAGCAGCAATTAATGTGGCAATGGTTGTAACACCAATACTTGTTACTGTTGCAATTCTAATTCCGCCCATAATAATAGAAATAGATAATGGAATTTCTATCTTAAACATTATTTGTCGTTTTGACATTCCAATACCTCGTCCAGCTTGAATTACAGCAGGCTTTACGCTTTTTATACCAAGAAGTGTATTTTTTAATATAGGCAATAAGGCATATAAAAATAAAGCAAAAATAGCAGGTTTTGCTCCAATTCCAAAGACAGGAAGTGCAAATGCAAACATTGCTAGAGAAGGAATTGTCTGTATTACATTTGCAATGTTAATAACAATATTTGAAACCTTTTTTTTGTTTACAATTAAAAATCCGATTGGTATTCCTACTATACAAGCTATAAGTACAGCTTATAACGAAAGAGAAATGTGTTGTAAGGTTTTTTGTATAACTTCAGTGTGATGCGTTAGTATAAAGTCTAACATTAATAATCCTCCTTACCAGGCATTATGTCGTGTAAAACATTAAGAATTGAAGTGTCTGTTATAAGCCCTAGTAAATAGCCGTCTTTATCTATAACAGGATTGTATGTTATTTGATTTTCTTGTCTCTCGTTCATAACATCCGTAAGACTTGTATCAGGATTAATAGGTTTAAAATCTGTTTTCATAATGTCTTTAATCTTAGCTTTACTATCTTGTCCGTAAAGTCTATTCCGTCCGAGAATTCCAAAAAGTTTTATATGATTTTTAGGTCCTTTATCAGCTACGCATAGAAACGGTGTTTTATGAATCTTCATTAATTCAATTGCTTGAGCAATATTTTTATCCTGATTTATAACTGGGAAATCTGTTTCCATAATATCGCGTGCTGTTAGCATATCGGGTGTTTTCCAAAGTCTATTAGATCCAACAAATTGTTCTACAAATTCATTTGCAGGATTTTTTAAAATATCTTCAGGGGTTGCTAACTGTGCAATAGAACCGTTTTGCATAACGGCAATTCTATCTCCAATTTTAATTGCTTCATCAATGTCGTGAGTGACAAAAATTATAGTTTTATGCAATTCGTCATGGATTCTAATAAGTTCATCTTGTAATTGTTCACGAGTAATCGGGTCTAAAGCCGAAAAAGGCTCATCCATTAGTAAAATATCAGGTTCATCTATAAGAGCTCTTGCAACTCCGACTCTCTGTTGCTGGCCTCCAGAAAGCTGTTTAGGGTATCTTTCTGCAAATTCGTCATAATCAAGGTTAACCAGTTCCATGTACTGTTTTACCTTTTCTTCTTTTTCTTCTTCGCTTACTTTTTTTAGTGTTTATAAAGTTGCAATGTTTTCTTCTATCGTCCAATGAGGAAATAAACCAACATCTTGGATAACATAGCCAATTCGTCGTCTAAGCTGAATTGGGTTTATGGTACTAATATCTTTGTTGTTTATTAAAATAGTACCACTTGTTAGGTCAATTAGTCGGTTAAGCATTCTCATGGTGGTTGTTTTTCCGCAACCACTTTCTCCAACTAATACAATAATTTCGCCTTTAGAAATTGTAAAGCTTAAATCTTTTATTACATTTTGACTTCCCTTATACGATTTGTAAACATTTTTGTATTCTATCATTTAGCCTCCTGTTAAATATAAAATGTTACCAGAATAGTAAATCTATTTACTAATATTAGCTTTTTGCATTTGAGATATCGTATATTTATATTAGTAAATAGTATGCTGTTTGATAGTGCTTGTTAAAGCATTATATCTGACGAGGGTAAGCGGGATGCTTATCTCATAAGCTCTCATAGATTAAATGAAAGCTCGTATTTAATATTGAAATTATTTAGTTTATTATAACAAGTTTCTTTGTATAATTCAACAGCAACTTGTCAAAGAGTATAAGTTGTTTCTTTGAGTCTATCTATTTTAATTCTTTAACTGCGTCTATTAAATCAAAAGGACTCATGCTGTAATCACTTTTTATAATCCCAGTGTCTAATCCTTGTTTAGCTGCCAAAGTAAGGGCAAGACTGGCGCAAATGGCAGCCTCTAGAGCTGAGTAGTTTTGTGCAAGAAGTGCGGCAATTAGACCTGCTAATACATCTCCTGTCCCTCCTTTAGCAAGGCATGGATTTCCCCATGGATTTAGGTATATTTGCACTCTTTGGTTCTCGTCTTCTTGTTTTGCATTATTTATTTGTGGTTCATAATATCCAATAATCTGAGTTGATCCTTTTAAAATAAGAGTGATTCTCGGAAAAGCTTTACAAAAACGTTGTACAAGTTTGATACTGTGATTTTTTATAAATGGTATAGAACATTCTTCTTCTGTTGCTAAATTGCAGAGATGTAAAATAGAAGCAAATTCTTTTGGATGTGGGGTAATAACTGTTTGTGCTAGAGAACAATCATGTAAAAGGTCTTTAAGTTGGGGATAGTAACACATATCAGCATCGAGAACACAAGGTGTGTTAGTATGTTTTGAAAACCATATTGCAAATTGATTTATGAAAGATTTTTTTTCTTCAAAATTACGACCAAGACCGGGGCCTGCACAAACAGCTGTTACATTTGTAGGGACACTCTGCGATTGCATAAGGGTAAACGGACAGTTTGGTATGCCATGAAAATCAGATGAGTCAGTAGGCTTTAAAACAAGAGTTGTTAAGCCTGTTCCAAAAGAGAATGCTGCTGTGCCTGCAATAATCGCTGCTCCGGGTTTTTCTCCAGCAAATATTGCTACGTGACCAAAAGATCCTTTGTGAGTGTTTGGATTATTGCGATGAGGTAGCTGTGTATCGTTGAGCTCTACTAGTTGTGCTTCAAAATCTGAGTTTTCAAATACCGTAGATTGTATACCTAGATTTGCACACTCTATTTTTCCAGCAAACTCTTTTGCACATTCACAATAAAGAGATGTTTTTAAAGCTCCCATTGTTACTGTCTTGTCGGCACAAACAACAACATTGGAGTAACTACAATCTGCAGGGAGTCCACTTGGAACATCACAAGCAATTGTATAAGCCCCGTCATCATGCAAAATATTTATCTGTTTAATTATTGCATCGGAAGGGGCTCTTATTGTTCCGGTAAATCCACTTCCAATAAAGCAGTCAACAATTAATAGGTGAGAAGTATGAGCGTCAAAGTTATAAGTGGCTATATCTAATTGGGTAAAAGCTTGTATCGCATTATTTTTTTTTGCTCGTTCTGCTTGTAAAATACACTGAGGGCTTTTGGGTTGTTTTGCAATCCATAATAGTATCTTAAGATCTTTATTTCCTGCTAATCTTCGAGCAAGAGTGTATCCATCGCCTCCATTATTTCCCCCACCACAGACAATTAAAATAGGGATAGGGTAACAGATAGTATGCATTTTTTTTTGCAAAATAGCCTCGAAAACAGATTTTTCTAGGGCTTCTGCTGCATTTTCCATCATAATATCTTCTGTAAGTCCATATTCATTAATAGCGATTTTATCGAGATTACGCGTATCATGATATAAGTTTTCCATCTTTCCCTCCTATATATTTTGTAAGCTTTCCATTTCTTTAAGCTTTTTATCGTCGAGAGAAACAGTTAAGTTTTTTTCATGTGTTGGCAAAACAAGTCCTTTAGGACCATTTTTTGCTCTTCTTAAATATTTTACTTCTGTATAGTATAAATCACAAGTTCGAGCTTTGCGCCCCTTAGAATAAAAGATAGCTAAATTACCAGCATAGAGTAGTATATCTAAAGGAATCGATTTGTTCCGAATCTGTTTAATAAATACATAGCCTCCTGGCCAGTCACGAGTATGTAGCCACATATCACGACCTTTTACATAATGGCGCAGTAAGTCATCATTCTCGGCGGCTGTACGGCCAACAATTATATGCCATCCTTTAATATCAAAACTTAATCCTGGGTGCAATTTTTTTATTTGTTGACGGGGCTTCGTTTGTTTTCGAAGCATTTGTTGCATTTTTATTGGATTTTGCTGTCTAACAATAGTCTCATAGTTTGTTTCTAAATCGAGAAGTGCTTTTTTTGTTTTTTGAATGTCCTCTTCCAGTTCGCTTAAACCAGAAACTGCTTTTTTATATTTTTCATAATAAAGTGCAGCATTCTCTTGTGCATTTTTCGTAGGATTAATTTCTATTTGGACTGTTGCATTTGTATCGTAATCTATGCATTCAAGATATTTGTTTTCACCATCAATTAGATGGCCATATGTTAAGATTAAATCACCCTGGTGTTTCCATTGGTCTGCTGTTAAAAAACCTTTGCGTTTTGTTTCTAATCGGTTTATTGCCGCTTCTAAGCGACTTTTGTGTGTATTATACTCACGTTCTGCTTGTTCAAGTAATGCTTCTCTAGAAAGGTTTGCGCCATGTTCACTGTACCAATAATCTACTTTTTGATTAAAGGTGTATTCTGGCTTATTTATTTCGTCAAAAGATCTTATTGTAAAATCTTTTACTGGCTCTCGTAACTTTGGTAACTCGAAAGTTCCACCGGTAACTTCGTTCCGTTTTGGCCGGCGATAAAACACATCAAGTATTTTTAAGTCTGGATCTGTTACAATTACATTTGCAGCTCCGCTCCATAAACGAATAAACATATAAAAAGTTTCAGTACTATTAGTAAGTTTTATTTTTATAACTCGTTCCTGACCTACTTGTTCACAGCTTTGTATGCGAGTTCCTTTTATTCGTTTTTTTAAAAATTCATTAAAGCGTAAAGGTTTATCGTTCTTAGGAATTTTTTTTTGAGTTTCATGAAAGCGACATGCGCCAGGAGCCAGACAAATTAAAATAGTGCGAGATCCTTGAGTGGCGTTGTATGTGTACAGTGCAATCGTATCATATCCTGGCTGGATTATTTGTTGAATAAAACTACCGGGCAAATCGAGTTCTTCTATAACTTTGTTAATTTCTTTCCAATTAAGTGACATGGTTTAAAGTATACTCTGAAACTAGAGAGGGAGCAAGTTTTAGAAAACAAAGTCTGCTATTTGTGCAAGTTTAAATGATTTGAAGTGATATCATTTTTGTAGTATACTGTGCAGTCTACTATTATTTTTACAATTTTGAGGAGTCTTTTATGGTATTAATAGTTGTCTGTCTTGGTGGTTTATTTGCTGGTATTGCAACCGGGTTGGTAGGTCTTTCTGCAGCAGCAATTATCGTACCTCTTTTGACAACTTTACTTGGAGTAGATGCCTACATAGCAGTAGGCATAGCATTATCAAGTGATGTTCTGGCAAGTCTTCTTTCAGCAAAAATGTATCATAAGTATGGAAATATCGATATAAAAAATGGTATTTTTATGCTTGGAGCTGTCTTATTTTTTACTTTTGTTTCTTCTTATGGCTCTTCGTTTATGGATACAGGACATCTTGGCAGTTTAATGAATGTTTTTGCTCTCTTTTTAGGGTTTAGATTTTATTTTAGGAAAAATGAAGAATCAAAAAAAATACTTAAAATAAAACATCCTATTATTCAATCGGTATTGTGGGGTTCTATTATTGGATGTATTTGTGGGTATATAGGTGCTGGTGGGGGACTTATGTTGCTAGTTATTTTAGTGCGTATTTTAGGGTACGATACTAAAAAAGCAGTAGGAACAAGTGTTTTTATTATGGGATTTGCGGCTTTAACAGGTGCTATTAGTCATATTGCGCTTGGTGGAACAAATTTATTATTTCTTGTAGTGAGTGTATTTAGTGCAACTGTAGGAGCACTTGTAGCATCTAAATTTGCGAATGTGATTTCAGAAGAAAAATCTAACAAAGTTGTAGGGATATTTTTAATCTTACTTGGAATTGTTCTTACAATTATAAATCATTATTTGTCGTAGAGACAAAAATAAAGGAAATACTATAAAAATGGAAAACAACGAACTTATTAATTCAATCGATGAAGGACATACTTGGCTTTTAACTGGTCCCAATGGTGGAGGAAAAGCTAAAAAACTAGAACAGTTTGCAGAAACTTTTTCTGCTGCGTCTATAGCCGCAAAAAAGGCAAAACCTGGCAATGCAGTTTCAGTTGTGTCACTCGAAGTAGCTGCAAAACTTATAAAAGAAGAGCGTGACGAAGATGAAGGTGATTATGTTGAAAGTGGTAAAGATATAGGACGAACTGCCGGAGCTTTTATAGCAGAAGTTCTACCAGAATTGCAAAGAGATTCTTTTACAAAAGTAAACAAACACGGAAAAGCTGTACATGGTTTGGTTTCAGAAAGTCAATTTAGTAAAATGCAAGATTTTCCTGAAGTAAAGCTTTGTGGAATAGGGTATCTATTAAATCGGGGAATAAAATATCTATCAACTGGTGAAATTAGACGTACTTTACTGTGTCGTGCTTTATTGTCTGGGTGCCGTATGCTTATTTTATCAGATCCTTTTGCAGGCCTCGATACTGCATCACGTAAGATTTTATTTGATTTTTTTAGTGATATTGCTGCAAAACATGGAGAAGGAGTTCCCCATATTTTATTGTCTCTTGAACGCTATGTCGAAGTTCCAGATGCTGTTGATCACGTTATAGCATACGAACATGGGATTGAATCTTTCTGTGGTACTCGAACAGATTATGAAGCGTATTTATCAAAAAAAAATGAAAGTACACGATTACAACGAGAACAAGCTCGTAAAGATTTTATTAAAGAACTTATGAGTCTAGAAAATGAAAGTGGTCAAAAATTATATGCTGGAAGAACCATGTTTGGACTTGAACCACAGACACTTATAGAGATGAATAATGTAAATGTAGGTTGGGATGATAAAAAAGTATTAAAAAACTTAACTTGGAAATTAGAGTCTGGTGAACACACACTTTTAAGAGGCCCAAATGGAAGTGGTAAAACTACATTACTAGAATTAATTACAGGTGATAATATGCAAGTTTTTGCAAACGATGTCAGTTTATTTGGACGAAGACGTGGTACAGGAGAAACAATCTGGCAATTAAAAGCTAAAATGGGGATTGTATCATACAGATTGCATATAGAATACCGTATGGTGGGAGGAACAGATTTAGAGGCAGTAATTTTGTCCGGATTTCATGATTCGATAGGTTTATATGAACAGCGTTCTCCGGTTGAGCAAATTGCAGCTAAAAAATGGCTTCATTTGGCTGGATTCGCAGGTCGTGAGCACGAAAGCTTTAGTTCACTTAGCTATGGAGAACAACGTGCAATTTTAATTATTCGTGCAGCTGTAAAATGTCCACCTTTATTGATTTTGGACGAACCATGCCATGGACTAGATGAAGAAAATCGTATTAAAATTTTAGCGTTACTTGAAACTATTGCAGCTACAGGGACAACAACACTTTTGCATGTCACTCATGATCCAACCGAGTTTTTGGATTGTGAGCATCATGTTGTTCAATTACAACCTGGAAAAGATCCGATGTACCAATTGCAAACAAGATAATTAATTGGTGTTTTTTTACTGTGTTTCAACTTCTGCTTTCTCAATGGATTGTATCTTTTTTAGATTTTCACTTAGTTTCATTGTCTTATGTGTTTGTGTAAGGAGCCTTTGTGCAAGTAGTTTTGACAAGAAAATACCGTAATGAGGGTTTTGTCTGATTAGTCCCATAAAAGCTCCTTTCGGTATTTTTATAAGTTTACCATTATCGGCACTCATGATAGTTGCAGAGCGCCGATCATTAAGTAAAAATGACATTTCTCCTATAAACATATCATTTGGAGTCAGAACAGTAGCAAGTTTTTTGCCCGAATAAACAGCAAATCTACCAGAAACAATAAAAAATAAGTCATTAGTGCGCTCTCCTTCATGGCAAACAATTTGTTTTTTATTGTATTTTATGATTTCAAATGGATTCATAATTTCTGGAATGCTGTTTGTATCGTTTACCTTATTTTCTATAGAAAAAGAAACTTCATTTCCTTTTTCGTTGTAACGCAAATCTTCGACAAGACTTTGCGACATTTTCATACCCATCCCATGTGTTCCGACTGAAAGGTCTGCTTCTAAATGACTTTTCCAGTCAAATCCAGCTCCGTCATCTTTAATGGTAAATTTTGATCTTGTTTTTCCAATATTGTATGAAATATAAATGCGTCGTTTTGCAATTTCAGGATTTTTATTCTTTTGTGCAATTAATTCGAGAATATCTTTTCCCTCTTCAAGCCAAATTGTTTTTTCTTCATAACTAATTTCAAGGTTGCCGTGTTCGAGAGCATTAAATAACATTTCCATGAGTGATGTTTGTATGGCATATTGAGAGTCTGAGGTAATGCGGTTTGTGTTATATAAATAACTTACTAAAAATTTTGTATATACTTTTAAATCAAGAGGGTTGTTTTCACTAATAAAAGAACCTGATTCGCTAACTCCTAATTGTTCTTGCATTCCGCGATTAAATAAGAATTGTTGATTTTTCCAAAGTATTTTTAATAGACGAGTAAAGTGCATTTTAAAGGCACTTGGTGTTTGTATAATTAAGAAATTAGGGTTTTTGAGATCTTCTAATTTTTTTTGTTCCTTAGGACCTTTTACAATAGCTATTATACCTCCATAATGAAGCCAAGGGTCTTCGTCTATTTTGCTCATAATTAGTTCGCTGTCAAATTCTGTTGATCGAAAATCGATTACTTTTATTTCTGGGATTTCATAATTAATGTAACTTATAATTTTATCAGTGTTAGTAAAGTATTCAGGATCAAAATAAGATGAATAAAGTTTACAGGCTTGTTTTACGGTGTCAGTTATATTTTCATCTGTAGATGCAATTAATAACTTTTTCATAATCTATTCTCCAACTTTTATATGAAATAAGTATAGCATAAAATCTGTCAAGTATCAGCTTTACTTTAAAATAAATAATTGATAAATTATTATATATAAAGTCTAATAACAACTATATAATTCCTATGGAGGATTTCTTATGATTCAAACAGTCAAAGATATTGACTTAGAAGGTAAACGCATTATTATGCGTGTTGATTTTAATGTTCCTATGAAAGACGGTGTTGTCCAAGATGACACACGTATCCAAAAAGCACTTCCAACAATTAAATACATTGTCGAACATAATCCACGCTCATTGGTTCTTATGAGCCATCTTGGGGATCCTGCAAAAGATGTAAAAAAAGCCAAAGCAAAAGCAGAAGATGCGGGTAAGCCTTTTGATGAAGAAGCTTTTATCAATGGCAAAAACAGAATGAAACCAGTTGCAGAATATCTTGCTAAACTTCTTAATAAGGAAGTAATATTTGCGGGTGCTGTACTTGGTTGTAAGGACAAGGTAGATGCTCTTCCAGCAGGTGGAGTCATGATGCTTGAAAACACTCGTTTTGAAAAAGGTGAAAAAAGCAAAGATGCTGCTGAAATGGATGCAATGGCTAAAGAACTTTCTACGTATGGTGATGTATATGTAAACGACGCTTTTGGTACTGCCCATCGTGCACATGCTTCTACAGCTGCTATTGCAAAATATATGGACGTAAAAGTTGGTGGTTTTTTAATGGAAAAAGAAGTTAAATATCTTGATCCAATGGTTTCAAATCCACCTAAACCACAAGTAGCAATTATTGGTGGTGCAAAAGTATCTTCTAAGATTGCCGTTCTTGAAAGTCTTCTTAAAAATGCCTCTGCTCTTATTATTGGTGGTGGTATGGCTTATACTTTTCTAAAAGCACAAGGACATACAATTGGTAAATCACTTGTAGAAGATGATTATATCGAAACAGCGAAAAAACTTTTATCATCTGCAGCTGCAAAAAATGTAAAGATTGTTCTTCCTGTAGACCATATTGGAGCAGAAGAATTTGGTCCTAACGCCCCTGCTGTTGCAGTTGATAGTTTAGATATCCCTGCTAATCTAATGGCAATGGATGTTGGACCAAAAACTATAAAACTATACAAAGAAGTTCTTAGCAATGCAAAATCAATCGTATGGAATGGTCCTGTTGGTGTATTTGAGTTCGATGCATTTGCAAAAGGAACAGAAGCGGTTGCACACATGGTAGCTGATGCTACGACAAATGGAGCAATATCAGTTGTTGGTGGAGGAGATTCTGTAGCTGCTGTTAACAAGTTTAATCTTGCAGATAAAATGAGCCACGTGTCTACAGGCGGTGGAGCTTCATTAGAATATCTTGAAGGTAAAACTCTTCCAGGTATTGCAGCCTTACAGACAAAATAATTTAATTTATTTTATCACAAATTTTTAGGTAATAATCAATCCCGGCTCGAACTCGATTTAAAAATCCTTGTTCGTTCCGGGCTTTTTTATATCCATCAGGAAAATGAAAATACAAATAGCTACTTTCATCAATAAGAGTAAGCAATTTGTCTGTTTTACAAGGTATTTTTCCTGTTAGAATTTTTTTTATTAAAACTAAGCGCTCTTTTTCATCAGCATAAAATCTTTGTGCGATGTTATCAACGTTTTTAACAGAAAAAATTATTTTGTTGGTTTCTTTCTCAAAATTTGTGTTTTGTATATTATAAAAATGTACAAATGGGATGTTTAGTGGATATCCATTACTTGATAGATTATAAATATTTTTAGTAGAAGAGAAATGTTCGACAAACAATTGTCCATAACTAGCTAGTGCTGCATCAGTAAAATAAGTATTCGTAATTTGTCTAGCACCTTTTTTGTAAGCTGTAGAGGGAAATCCTAAAGGTCTTAATCGTGTTTGTGTATAAAAACTTTTTAGTACAGCAGGGGTTTCTTTGCAATGTGTAATCCCAGCTGGATATGAAAAATCCAAACCCATAAGATAAATACAGGTTTCTTTTGCTCTTAAAAATGTCGCAATTTCTACAGCTGCTAATCCAACAGATCCAAGTGGTTGAATGAGTGGTGATACTATTTTAGTTTGTGCTACACGGGTCATAAAAGGCTCGTCACAGTATTGTGACATGAAGAATGAAATAGTAAAGTGTAAATTACAAAATTTGCGAGCTACAGCATTTCTTGAGCTAATGTCACATATATAGTGAATTTGGTTTGGATTTCCAGGTATCTTATTTTCTGACTTACATTTTTCTAATAAATCTAACATTCCAACATAAGACTGTTCAATTGCAAGTTGGCTTTCCATAGAGATAATTGCATCAGGTATAATACCTCGCTTTAATAGAGGAATTACAGTTACATCAACAGCTATAATATATAGATTTTCTCGTTTTAGTGGATGAATATTATTTGAAGTTGCATGATTAATTTTTGCTGATTTTAAAGTAAACGTTAAAGTTAACTTGTTCATAATATCATCCAAACTACATCCAGCCCCACAAATCAGAATTGATTTTTTTATTGAATGGGGTATAAGAGGTGTGCTTTTATCAAGCAAAGAAACATTCTTTAACAAGTTACTAGAAAATAGCTTTCCTAAATGGCTTATGGTAACTCTATTTTTCCAAAAAACAGCGATTAAATCATCAGCATAATGTAAAAGCTTGGCATAAAAGAGAGAGTCTTGTTGAGCAGCAGCAGAACAGTCAATTTTAACGATTCTTCTTAATTCTCCTTGTTTTGGAAAAAAATTATTTATTTGTGCTGTGTGTATAAAAGAAGTAGCGCTGTTTGAATTTTTAACAAACAAATATGCGACGGGTATCTTCTTTTTTTCTTGTGTAAAGTTAATATATTTTTTGCTAAAATCATATAATGTTTTATCATGTTCAACAGCTAAGATGCAGCAAGATTTTTGAATAGTATGTGAGGCTTGTAAAAGCTTTTGCTGTAATAATTCAATTGGGAAAAAAAGAACCGGTGAACAAAGTAAAAACAACGTTTTTTCTCTAACTTCAAGATTATCTATAATTTTTTTTAGTGCTCTTTGCGGATCATATTTTGAAAAGAGAAACTTATTATTGTATACAACAGAAAAACCCTGACCGGCAGGTACCAGACAGGGTTCTTTCTTAGTTACCATTATAGAATGCCTTCTAGTTATTATTCATAAAATATTGTAAATAAACACTGAACAGGTTGTTTTCAAGTTTATCACTATTCATAACATAACTAGAAAGTGATTGTTGATCAAATTGTGAAGTATAATAAGGATACATATAAGCAACTTGATCCTTATTTGATTCAACTGTTTTTTCTTCGTCGAGTTGTAATACAACTATATAATCATTTAGAGTTATTGGTTTAGAAATTTCACCATCAGAAAGAGCAAAGGCTGTTTCTAGGAAAGTTTCGTTTGATTCTGCGTTAGCTAGCTCAGGGACAGAATCTGTTGGAACTGGCGAAATTAGACTGTTGTTTCCATAATTTAATGGGAAAGCAGAAATTTCAGACATTGTTGCCCCTTCTTTTTTTGCAGCATTAGCAAGAGTTCCAGAAAGTGCTTCTGCAGCAACATCTTTTGCTTTATTTATAAAGTAATCCTCAATTTCACCACGTTCATAAGAAGTCATGTACGTATATACATCATCGATAACAATTGAATCTGACATATCTGATTCTTCTGGTTCAGCTTCGCATTTAAATACTGAATAACCCTGTGATGTTTTTATAGCACCAGTTGTTGCATTAACCTTAAGGCTTTTTAATGAAGCGATATCATCATCTGCGGTCTCTGATGTAATAAGTGAGTCTAATTGATAAGCATAATTATTAGTAAGTTTACCTTTATCATCACTGAAATTTTTAGTAGAGTTTTCTGAAACTGCATCTTCAAATGACAGAGTTCCATTTGTTATTTGACTTGCAATACTCTCTGCATCTTCTTGTGTTTTTAAAGTAACAATCAATAAATTATATTTTATAAATTTATCGCTATTTTCTTTACCATATTTCGCAGCTTCTGTTTTTGGGTAATCTGCAGTATTAAAACTAGCCATTGTAAAAGAACGTTGTTTATTGTTCATATTAGAAATAAAATCTGTTTCTGCTGCAGATGTCTTTAGACCATATTTGCTAGATTCTTGGTCGTACAAGTTTGTTCCAAATAAATCTGAAATATAACGCTGGTAACTTAAGCTTGTTTCTACTTCATTGCGAATTGCAATTTTATCGCTGTCAGAAGTATCGCTATATATTTTGTTAGAAAATTTACCATTTTGATCCTGAAAATAAGGGAGCATTCCTCGTCCAATTTCTGATTCAGGTACTACGTATTTTGCATTTTCTAGCTGATCCTGGGCTTCATAATAGACAACTGTTGAATTAAACGCTTGATTAAAAATTTGATAATACGTTTGATTATTTAAAGTTTGACCCTGGCTTTGATACTGAGTACCAATAGAAGAAACCATATTTGCAAAATAACTGTTTTGTTTGTATTCTATTTTATGTCCATTATATTCACCGAGTGGTGGGATATCTTGACCTTGTGCATTTCCAACTAAGGCTGGTGCAACAATAAAAGCAACTGTAGCCATAACAAATATAATAATGCCACCTACTGTCATAAAAAGTGTATGATTATGATGTGATTTTACTTTCTTTCCTTTTTTAAAATTAACTACATTTTCTTTTTTCTCGCTCATGATATATACATCCTTAATTAGCTTTGATTTGAAGACAATAGCCAATTTTATCATCATGTTTGGGGGCTGTCAATGTTACAGTAAACACTTTTCAAATATTTTTGAAAAAAACCGATTTTACATATTGACAAAAGTTTTTAGTTTGTATAATATATCAAACATCACGGGGGCGTAGCGAAGCTGGTTATCGCGTCGGCCTGTCAAGCCGAAGATCGCGGGTTCGATGCCCGTCGCTCCCGCATAAGCTCATCAATTTGATGAGCTTTATTTATTTTAAATAAGTTTATTAAAAACGTATAGCTATTCCCAGACAAAACGATTAACTAAACTGCCAAGCTCTTCAATTTTAACTTCAACAATATCACCATTTTTAATAGCTTGTGTTCTTCCTGGCGTTCCAGTAAAAATAACATCTCCTGGTTCTAGCGTTAGATACTTGCTTGTCCAAGAAACAATTTCTTCTGGAGAATGGATTAACATTGCTGTGCTTTCATTCTGTCTGAGTTTTCCATTTACATAGGTGCTAATCAGTAAATCTGACCAATCTACTCCAGTTATAAGATAAGGTCCAACAGGTGCAAATCCATCGCTTGCTTTTGCTCTAATCCATTGAAGATCTTCAGATTGCCAGTTTCGTTCTGAAATATCATTACCAATCGTAATTCCAAAGATAGCGTTTCGAGCTTCTTCTATAGTTGCATTTTTTAGTTTTTTGCCAATAACTATAACAAGTTCTCCTTCATAGTGAATATTGGTTGCAACCGAAGGGATAGATATATCACCTGAAGTTTGGATTGAAGATGGAAATTTTGCAAATAATTCTGGTTTTTTTGCTCCTGATTCTCCACTGTGGCTTCTGTAATTCAAACCTATTGCAAGAACTTTAGAAGGGTTAACGGGAGCCAAAAGCTTTAGTGATAAAGTTTTAAAAACTTTTCCTGTTTTTTTAGTGCTTATCCAAGGGGCTTTTTCTATTTCGATAAAATTTTCATTTTCTATAATGCCCCAAATCACTGTTTTTCCTTGCTGAGCTCTGCCATAACTAATAGATTGTGCATAAAGACTCGTAGTATATATTAATAAAAGTGTTAATAATAATCGTTTCATTGACATTCTCCTTACCTTACTGGTTAAGTATTTATTACAATATACTACTTTAAAGCTAATATACGAAAAGAATTCATATACTAGCTTTATTCTAATCTTGTGTTAGAATGAAACTAATTGATTCTAATCAAACTAATAAAATTAAATGGAGGAAGAAAGTATGAATGTTGAGTCATTTCTGTTGTGTGATGATATACGAAATGAAATTGGTGGAAAAAAATCTTTAATGGGTGTCTATGGTGATAATATTATTTTTGAAGTTCCTGAAAATGCAGCTGATAGATGGCCAAAGGCTCTAAGACTTGGGATTTTTATAAAACTTTCTATGGATGATGATGGAATTGATTACGATTATATTACCTTTACCCTTCATACTGAATTAAATTCAATTAAAAATAAAATAGGAGAAGGTAAAATCGATTTAACAAAAAATCCTACAAGAAATAAAAGTCTTTCAATTGCGATAATGCAGGAAAGAATGCGAATTGACGATGTTGGTCAATTAAAATTTGAAATCAATTGTTATTATAATGGTAAAGAGATTCCAATGAATAATAATACAATTTTAATTGAGGTATCTCAAAATCTGCATAAGTAATATAAAACTGGCTAATAAGCATTTCAGTATAAAAATGATTTTAAAGGGAATATAATGCTATGAGTACTATGCCAAAATTATATAAGAAATTCTTTGTTGACAATAATAATGAACGAAAAGAATTGTTTGCATTGATACAACAAGAGTATCAAAGTAAGAAAGTGTTATATCCAGGGAGTTTTACCCATATTGCTCCTTCTTTCTATTTTCAGGAAGTCGTTTATCTAGATACAGATAAACGTTGCAAATCTTTTTTTTCTAATTCAGAAACTATCGAGTTTGTTAAAAAAAACAAAAAATATACAGGGATACCTAGCATACAATTTCATGAAACAGATTTTACAAAAGAAATAGATGAAACACCTGAATATTTTGATTTGCTTATTTCACAATATTCGGGGTTTATATCAAAGTATTGCACAAAGTATTTAAAAAAAGATGGTATTTTATTGGCAAATGATAGTCATGGTGATGCAACCTATGCATATGTATCGGGAGACTATGAATTAATTGCTGTTATAACAGATGATATGAAAATTGAATATGATAATCTAGATACCTATTTTTTGTTTAGCAGAAAAAAAGAAATAGATATAGAAAAAGTTCTTACAGATATGAAAGGCCCAAAGTACAAAAACATAGCTTACTCATATATTTTTAAAAAAAATCAAAATTGAAGGTTGTAAAATTTTTAATGGCATTAAAGAAGAATGAAAAATAAAAGAATTGCAATATTTGGTAGTCGACAGAGGAAGTATGTTATTTAAAGATGTGATTGGCATTTTTCTCTGTGCATCTTAAGCAATCTTTTCTGTTTTAGGTTACCGAATAGTATTTCATCAAAAAGTTTTACATCTTTTGGAAGCAGAAAAACTAATATAAGGAATAATTCTAATTGTTAATTAATATTAGTATTTTGCCAATTCATAAGATATTGCTTTAAAGGTTCTGGGATGCTTTTAATTAGTAAATCAACCATTTTTTCCTTAGAAATTTCTAGATATCCGGTTGCCCATTCAGACGTCATATATATAGAGCCTTTGCAATACATCTCAAGCAAAAAAGAAAAGTCTTGGCTTAATGGTTTTTTAGTTTGATTTACTATTGATTTTTCATAAAATTTATAAATCATTTCAAAATCATAATTTTTAAGATTATTATAGTCGTCACTTTTAAAAGCTTGTGAAAAGAATATCTTTTCATCTTCAATAAATTTAAATTTTTCATATAAAGCTTCATGCAAGTCTAATTTGACACCCATTAAGAAAAAACTTTTATCACACAATTGCTGAAAATACCAATTAACCAAGTCATATTTATCTTGAAAATTTCTATAAAAAGTCTGTCGAGTTAAATTGGTTTTTTTACAAATAGAAGAAACAGAAATTTTGTCTAAACTTTTTGTTTTCATAAGTTCTTTAACCGCTAATGAGAATTCTAATTTTGTCTCCATAAAAGCCTCCTTTATGTCTAACAGTCAAATCTAAACTCAATAATATTACCAATATGTAAAAAAAGCAAAGATACCTTGTTAATTTATTCTATATTGTAGAGTTACAAATTGCTAAAACTGTAACTTGCTTTTTAAAGAAATTAAAACCTATAATAATATATCGATAAAATTTTATGGAGGTATTGTAATGGTACAAAGATTTGTATTAAATGAAACATCATATCATGGTGCAGGTTCTATTTCTGTTATAGCTGATGAAATAAAAGCTAGAGGTTTTAATAAAGTATTCGTCTGTACTGATCCTAGTTTATTAAAGTTTAAAGTGGCTACTAAAGTTACAGATCTACTAGAAAAGGCAAATATTGACTATTTTCTTTATTCTAATGTAAAACCTAATCCAACTATTGAGAATGTTCAAACAGGCGTTAAAGCTTTTATAGACAATAAAACAGATTGTATTGTTGCAATTGGTGGTGGATCATCTATGGATACAGCAAAAGCTATTGGTATTATTATTAATAATCCAGAAAATAAAGATGTTAGATCTCTAGAAGGCGTTTCTCCTACAACCAAAAAATGTGTTCCAATTATTGCTGTTCCTACAACAGCTGGAACAGCTGCAGAAGTTACAATAAACTATGTTATTACTGATCCTGAAAAACAACGAAAATTTGTTTGTGTAGACCCTAAAGACATCCCTGTGATTGCTGTTGTAGATTCTGAGATGATGAGTAGTATGCCAAAAGGTTTAACTGCTGCAACAGGAATGGATGCGCTAACTCATGCCATAGAAGGGTATATTACTAAGGGTGCCTGGGAATTATCCGATATGTTCCATATTAAAGCTATTGAAATTATAAGTAGATCATTACGAGCTGCAGTCAATAATGAAAAAGAAGGCCGAGAAGGAATGGCATTAGGGCAATATGTTGCTGGAATGGGCTTTTCAAATGTAGGGCTTGGCGTTGATCACTCAATGGCTCATCCTTTAAGTGCTTTTTATGATACCCCACATGGAGTAGCTTGTGCCATTTTACTGCCAACAATTATGGAATTTAATAGAGATTTTACCGGAACTAAGTATCGCGAAATTGCAAGAGTCATGGGCGTAAAAAATGTTGATTCTATGAGTCAGGATGAATATCGTGATGCAGCAATCAATGCAGTAAAAAAACTATCTATTGATGTTGGAATTCCTCAGAATCTAAAAGGTATTCTAAAAGAAGAAGATATAGATTTCTTAAGTGAAAGTGCTTTTAATGATGCTTGTCGACCTGGTAATCCAAGAGACTGCACAAAACAAGACATTGTAGACATTTATAAATCATTACTGTAATAGTTTTTTTGTAATAAAAGTTAAAAAGTAAATTTCAGAAGTACACCCTCTAAAGTTGGACAAATAAAATTCAATTTTATGGGGTGTTTTTTGTTTATATCGGTGGATAGAAAGAATATAGTGTGCAATAACCTTGACGGTTAAGATTTTCAGTGGTAGCTTAAATTATACGAAACATTTAAATAGTAAATTTATATTCTCTATAAAAGAGTTTCTAAAATAAAATAGGAGGAAAAAATGCCAGAATTTGGGAATCCATTTAGTGGAATGGATAGTGACAGAAAGCTAAATGAGGGAGAGTTGGTGAGAGCTATTAGAATGATGGTTGCTGCTGAATATGAAGCTGTTCAACTATATGAGCAACTTGCAGCTTCTACTGATAATACTCTTGCAGCAAATGTACTTATCGACGTAGCCGATGAGGAAAAAGTGCATGCTGGAGAGTTTTTAAGATTGCTTCGAGAACTTGATCCAAAAGAACAAGGTTTTTATAACCAAGGGGCTCAGGAAGTTGAAGAAGAATTTCTTGGAGCTCAACCTCCTAACGAAGAGAACTCTGAAATATCACAAAATAACGATTCTTCCACTACTGGTGGGTTAGGGATTGGAAGTCTTAAAAAATAAAACTAAGGAGTTTTTAAATGGATATATTAAAAAAGAATTTAGCTCCAATAAGTGATACTGCATGGAGTGAGATTGATGAGATGGCTCGAAATACTTTGGTAGCAAACCTTTCGGGTCGTAAGGTTCTTGATTTTGATGGTCCTCACGGGATTAATTATACAAGTATAAATTTAGGTCGGCTCTCTATGGGAGAAGGTCCAGATAAAAATGGTGTAAAATATGGCATTTATAATGTTCAGCCATTAGTCGAGTCTCGAATAAATTTTTCACTAAAAACGTGGGAGTTAGATAATATTGAGCGAGGAGCTCGAGACATTTCTTTAGATTCCTTAGTGGCTGCGGCAAAAAAAATGGCTGTATTTGAAGAAAATGCAATCTTTAACGGATTTAAAGCTGGAAATATAGAAGGTTTGCATTCTAAAGCAAGTAGCGAAGAAATTACTTTAAAATTGAACAATGATTCAATTCTCGATTCTTTAGCAGAAGCGCAAACTCGTATGCATTCCGAAGGAGTTAATGGTAACTGTAATTTTGTTGTAAATCCTGAAATTTGGAAATTTATGGGACGTATAAGTCCAGGAGGAACACTTAAGTCGTTAGTTGAAAGACAAATTGGTGGAAGTGTCATCTATTCAGAAGCTGTAAATGGTGCAATTCTTATTTCGGCTCGAGGTGGTGATGCAGAACTGGTTGTTGGACAAGATATGGCGATTGGGTATGATCATCATACCTCAGAAGAAGTATCACTTTTCTTGACAGAGTCTTTTACGTTCCGTGTTATTGCTCCTGAAGCAATAGTAAGTTTTAAACTGTAACCTACATACAAGTTCAGGACTGTCAAAGAATATATAATTGACAGCCCTGATTTTTTTATCAATTCAAACCCTCAATTTTAAGAACCTCAACAAGGATGAAAAATGAAAATAATTGCTGTATCTGGTAGCCGAAGAAAACAGGGAAATACTGCATCAATAATTAATAAAATACTTGAGCCATTTATAGAAGAGGGACATGATACAGAAACTATTTACCCTGGGAATTTAAATATTGCAGGATGTAGTGGCTGTGAAGGCTGTGCTAAAACTGGCAAATGTATTGTAAAAGATGATATGCAAGATCTCTATCCAAAAATTATAGAAGCAGATGCTATAATAGCAGGTTCACCAACCTATTTTTATAATATGACATCAGATATGAAAAAGTTTATAGACCGCTGTTACTGCTTTTTTTCTTTTGATAAGACCGATAGATCTGTATGGGTGAGTCGTCTTACAAAAAATAAAACAAGATTTGCTGGTATTGTTTCTATTTGTGAGCAGAATTCTGCTGAGGATATGGGATTTACTCCTGCTGCGCTTAATGCAGCCTTTTCTTCTTTAGGGTATAGAATAGTATTTAATCAAAAAGTACTACATGTTTTTAAAGCCGGAAAAATATTAGAAGATAAAAATCAGTTAGAAATAGCCTACAATAATGGTCAAAAATTACTTAAAACATTAAAATTAGATAGAAATTTATAAGTTATAAAGCTAAAGTATCTTAAACAGACTGAGCTGTAATTGCTCCTTCAATATTTTTAAAATATTTTACTGTTCCGACTTTTAATTCATCTGTTGCATCTTCGTCAGCGATGATGATTGCTTTTTTGTGCATTTGAAGAATACTTATTGTCCACATTTGAGAGATTGATCCTTCTATTGCATGCTTAAGAGCTCGAGCTTTGTTATGTCCGCTCATTAAAATAAGTACTTCATTAGAGTCACAAACCGTTCCAACTCCGACTGTTAAAGCTTTTTTAGGAACTTTATTAATATCTCCTCCAAAAAATCGTGAATTGGCAAGAATAGTATCTTGAGTTAATGTTTTAGCTCTTGTACGGCTGGTTAATGATGAGCCTGGTTCATTAAATGCGATATGTCCATCACATCCTGTTCCTCCAAGAAAGAGATTTATACCACCAGCTTTTTGAATTGCAGCTTCATAGGAAGCACATTCTAAGTCTAAGTCTTTAGCCATTCCATTTAGTATGTGTATATTTGCAGGATTTATGTCTATGTGATCAAAAAAATTGTCGTGCATAAAATAGTGATAACTGTGAATATCGTTAGCAGGCAACCCTACATACTCATCCATATTAAAGGTTATCACATGTTTAAAGCTTACTTTACCGGCTTTATAAAAATCAATTAATGTTTCATAAATGCCTATTGCTGTGCTTCCTGTAGGAAGTCCAAGAACAAAGGGCTTTTGTGCCGTTGGCTCAAATTTGTTAATTGAATCCATAATGTACTGTGCAGCCCAGAAAGAACAATCTTTGTACGTATTCTTAATTATTAGTCTCATTATTATATCCTTTTTACTAGATTCCCTGAAATTGCGGTAATCTGTAAATTAAAATTATTATCAAATACTATAATATCACTGTCATATCCTGGAATAAGAAGGCCTTTTTTTCTGTAATTCATAATTTTTGCGGGGTTCACTGTTGCACATTTTATTGCTTCACTTCGATTCATACCAAAATTAATTAGATTTTTTACTCCTTGAATCATGGTAAGTGCAGAGCCTGCTATTACATCATCTTCTTTACGATGGAAACAGCCATCTTTAAAGAGAACTTCCTCTCCATTTGCAAATAAAGGTCCATTTTTTTGTTCTGTCGGAGTTAGAGCATCGGTTATAAGTATAATATTGTCTGGAGTTTTATCTTTTATAAGTAGTTTAAATAAGTCTGGATGAACGTGCTTTCCATCTGCAATTATTTCACAGGTCATTTCATTGTGAATTAGTACGGCGCCGACAGCGCCTGGATCGCGATGATGCATTTGTGACATCGCATTAAAAAAATGTGTTGTATGCAAAATGCCTGCTTGCATACCTTCTACCATGTTTTCATAGCGTGCGTTAGTATGCCCTGCTTGTAGAACAATACCTTTCTGTATGCAATTAAGGGCTAGGTGTCTCATGTGTTTTAATTCAGGCGCAACAGTCATATTAACAATTGTTCCTTCAGAGGCTTCCCAAAGACGATCCATTAAATCAAGATCAACCGGTTTTACGGTTTCGGGGCGCTGAACTCCAAGTTTTTCTGGAGAAATAAAGGGACCTTCAAGGTGAATTCCCATTATGTGTGCTCCACAAACTGCACGTGCCACAGACTTGCCTTCTTTATTGTGACAATGCTCTTGTTCTTTTTTTGCTGCTACTATCTGACGTATAGTTTTTAGCATTTCTTCTTCTGGTGCTGGATAAATAGTTGGGTTAAATGCAGTTACCCCATATTGTGCAAGGTCTCGAGCCATAGAAAGAATTCCATCTGTACTACATTTATCGGTACCATGACCCATAAAACCATGAATGTGTGTATCAATGAGTCCAGGTGCAATGAAACTACCATGTACGTCAATAATCTGTGTGTCTGAATCAAATTTTTTTTCTTCAAAACGTTTTTCACTAAAAACGTCAGTTATGGTATCACCGTCAAAATATACTGCACAGTTTTCCATTTGAGAGATACCGTTTAAAATTGTTCCGTTATGCAAACAAACTTTCATAGACTTTCTCCTTATCATTAAAATGCAAGGTGCCATAACTTTAACACCAGTTTATTACCTATGCAAATTTATTCTAAGCTCTTATACCAGACTTTTATTCAAGTTTACCATCATAATAAAGAATATCCATACTACGAAGACGTTTTTTATGTACTGTAAGCGATGTAGAAAAGCTTTTAAAGTTTTTTTTGTCTACTGAAAGCCACAATGCTTCTGAAAGTGCACAAAGCCTTGGAAATAACATGTACTCGGCCAGCTTTGGAGACGGAATTATTTCTGTCCACAAGTTTCCCTGTCCACCTAGAACGTATTTTGCTTCTCTTGGAGTCAACTCTTGAGTAACTGGTGAAAAATTATAACTGTTATAAACTGTATTTGTTGCTCGACCTCCAGGTTCATATTCATCATCGTAATTTTTAAAATCAAAATAACAACCATCATATTGTGGTGACATAATAACAAAATGACCAAGCGCTGCTGCTTTTTTACCACCCTCTATTCCTCTCCAAGACTGGACTGTCATACTTTTAGGTAATGGCATATTTTGAGTTCCATCAAGCACTTCATCCCATCCTATTGGAATCTTTCTTCGTTTTTCTAGCATCGATGCTATTTTTACGGTAAGCCATGGTTGCAATTGATCTACGCTTTGGAGACCTTCATCTTGAATTCTTTTTTTGCATTTATTGCAGGATTTCCATGCAGTATGTGGGCATTCATCTCCACCAATATGTATCCAGTCACCTGGGAAAAGGTTACATACTCTATCAAATATCGTTTCATAGAGTTTTAATACATCATCATTCCCAGCACAGAGTACATTATCGAAGATGCCATATCGATCTTCAACTTTGTATGGTCCTCCGGTGCAACCGAGCCCTGGATAAGCTGCAAGTAAAGCAGAAACGTGTCCAGGCATTTCTATTTCGGGCACTACAGTTATATGACGTTCTGCAGCATACGCAACCAGATGGCGTATTTCTTTTTCTGTGTAGTAAGCTCTAGAACAGGTATAACCACCAATCTTTGTGGTTCGATCGGTAAAACGGCGATCATATTTCCATGCTCCTATTTCTGTTAGAAGTGGATATTCTGGGATAGGTAATCGCCATCCTTGGTCATCTGTTAAATGCCAGTGAAATCTGTTTAGTTTATAAAATGCTGCTACGTCGATTATTTTTTCGAGCCAGGAAGCTGGATAAAAAGAGCGACTACAGTCTATCATAAACCCTCTCCATGAATAGGCAGGGCTATCCTCTATTATACAATTAGGGAAACGAACTGTTTTGTCTGTATTTGTGTCGTTTTTTTCTGTTTCAAGTTGTTTTAGTGTTTGTTGTGCATAGAAAAAACCAGCATTATCTGACGCGCTAATCTTAATATTTGTCGGACCAATTTCTAACCTGTATCCTTCTGCGAGGATTGAACTATCAGTATTATTTTTTATGTGGTTCTTGTAGTTATTTGATTCAAAAAATCCTTCTCTTTCTATTATCGAATGAGGGAATGGAATAAGGTTTATATGTTTGTCCATAGGTTGAACATACTTAAAAGTGGTTAATTTGTCAACATTATAGTACTATTGTTAAAAAGACTGTTAAAAGCTAGTATATTCTTGCTATGGGATTAACCAATAATAATTTTCAAAAAAATTCTAATTTATCACGTGTGGTAGAAACTGTGTGGCGCAATCCAGGTATTAGCCGAATAGATATAGCGCGTACGATAAATCTATATCGCTCGACGGTTTCAAACATTGTTGGAATTTTGGTCGAGAAGGGTGTTATCCTAGAGGGTAAGCCTGGAGAATCTATGGCTCAGGGAGGGCGGAAACCAGTTTCGCTCTCGATAAATCCCAAATTTGGATGCATTATAGGATTAGAGTTATATCCAAATCAGTATAGAATATTTGTTATAGATTTTGAAGGAACTGAATTATTTTCTAGAGAGCTTAAAACTCCAAATTGTCTTGTTATGACAAGTAATCCAGAAAAAGATTTTATTTGTTTTGTAGATGAAGTGATGAAAGATATTCAGCCTTTTATCTCGGAGCTTTCTCTTCCTGTGATAGGAATAAGCTGTGGTATGCCAGGAATTATAGATACCAATAAAGGGATTATAATCCGTTCTGATCCTTTTGGGCTAGAAGATTTTAACTTTTCAGAAGTCTTTGATATGCGATATGGGGTTCCTTTTATAGCAGAAAATGACGCTAACTGTTGTGGTTGGCTTCAACTTGCTCAAAATAAAAATGATGTAGCACAAGATTTTCTTGCTGTGTTGGCACGTAATTATGGTGATGCAAATCATAAAAATACAGATAAAACGAAATTAAATGGTATTGGAATAGGGATTGCTGTTGTTCTAGAAGGGCGAATACAGTATGGAAGTAAATTTTCGGTGGGAGAATATTTGTCTGCTTCATGGCGTCCAGAAAATAAAGGACAAACAGGATTAAATCAACAAGTTCTTAATTGTGAATTAAATGATAAAGCCGCATATACAATTTGGCTTCGTGATTTTTTTGCTAGTCTTACTTTACTTATTCCTGTACTCTCTCCCAGTATGGTATTTTTGCATGGCCAAAATACTAATAAACAACAACTTATAAATTATGTAATTGAACATGATGTACCTCAGTTTAGAGGGGCCTTAAAAAAAACAGGGACTACTTTTAAAATAATTCCTGAAAGTCCATTTGAGATTGCACAGGGTGCTGCTAATATGATGTTACAGAAATTATTTTGTATAACAGATCTTAAGCAAATTGATTCAGTTTCTGCTTTTGATTGGGATGATATTTTTAAACTTGCACACCGAGAGCGAACAAAGGCATCTTTGGTAAAGTTTTAGAAATATATGTAATAAAAAAAATACTATTTTTTGTGGTTTACGAGAATTATGGCATTACAAGATTTTTTCATTCGCCCAACTCACATGAGTGATGTTCCTTCTTTATATCGCATTTGTTTATTAACAGCTAATAATGGAGTAGATGCGTCTGCTCTATTTTCTGATTCACTGCTTGTTGGCCACTATTATGCAGCACCATATTTTTTTTATTCTCCACAACTGTGTTATTCAGCCGTATTACAAGGGCCTAAAAAATCTGTAAGTGCTCCTTTAGGGTATATTATTGCTTGTTCTGATACAGTAGCATTTTCTAGATGGATGGTATCCCAGTGGTTACCTATTTTACAGCCTCATTATGCTAAAACGGTGTTTTTACCAAAATCTTCGATGGAAGAAAAAATTCAAGAACTTATTTTAGACAATACTCATCCTGGGTTTTGTACCAAGAATGCTTCTATTCTAAAAAATTATCCAGCACAGTTTCATATTGATATATTACCTGAATTGCAAAAAAAGGGATGCGGTAAAATATTAATAGAAACGCTCTTACATCAACTCAAAGAAAATCACATCTGTGGTGTTCATTTAGGGGTATCTAAAGAAAACAGTAACGCTGTTGGATTTTATGAAGCAATGGGATTTGCTGTTTTAGAAGAACTTTCTTGGGGATATGTAATGGGAAAACAATTGTAGTTTTATGTTTTCTTAAAAATTGAGCGGACAGTTACACAACAAATGATAATTGCACCACCAACCATTGCTCGAGGAGAAGGGTATTCATCAATAAAAATGGCTACCCAAATAGGATTTAAAATAGGCTCGAGCATAGTTATGAGTGCAGAACTTAAAGCTGAAACACCGACAATACCCCATGCAAATAAAATAGACGGAATACCCATCTGAAAAACACCTAAGAGCATGATGCCTACAAAACTACTTGCTGATGGGATTCCCGCATGTATCATAAACGGGATTGCGACTATAAATGTTATAAGATGAGAGAGCATAAAAGAATCTATAGGGCGAGCTTTTTTTTGTCTGCGTAAAAAAATAGCTGTTAGGGCAAAAGAAATTCCTGAAAGTAGTGCTATAAAATTACCAATATTTGTTGTAAAAGACAAATCATCGAGAAAAAAGAGTATCATACCGCCAAAAACTCCGACAATTACAAGAATATCTAAAAAACTTGTTTTTTCGTCTTTTAGTAAAAAAGTGCTAAATAAAATAATATATACCGGTTCTGTATATTGCAAAAGAACAGCATTCGCCGATGTAGTCATTTTGTTGGCAAATACGAACAAAATCATTGTTGCACTGTACATGAGTGATGCCATTATTTGATCAAAACTAAAGGTAAATTTTGGTTTGCCGACTATAACGAGCAAGGAAAGAAAAGCTATCAAGCTTCGTCCTCCGGATATAGCAAATGCATCCCATGATACAAGTTTTATAAGAATTCCTCCCGAGCTCCATAAAAAAGCACACAGAATAAGAGAAAGAATGCTAATTCCTTTTGTTTTTCGTATCATATTTGTATTCCATTATTAACAATTTGAACAATAAGTTTTGTATAAGAATAGATTATATTAAAGTTGCTGTCCATAAATTTATCAATATTTTGAAAAATAAATGTAGACAGAAATAATACAAAAGTGATTGCACTACATCTTTATATATTGTATTATAAAACAAATTTTTTATAAGAATTTTACGGAGAGTAGCGCAGGGGTAGCGCACCTCGTTCGGGACGAGGGGGTCGTGAGTTCAATTCCCACCTCTCCGACTATTTTATTTCTTTACTAGATAGTGAATTATAGCTGTTTCATTTATTCTAACATTTCTATCTGCCAGTTATACAGCCACATATAGAGATTTATATAATCCAGTGTTGCGTTACAACTTTGTACCTGTAGTTGAATCGAATCATAATCAAGCTGAGAGAGAGCTCCTAAATCAAGTTGCTGTTTAGAATCTGTTGCAAGTTGGGCTAATTCGGAACAAAGTTGCTCCGCTTGTGTTTGCTGTTGTCTAAAAGACTCTAAAAGTGTCTGATATTTGTCTTTCACATACCTTTTTTGTTTAACGTAATAACTATAGGCATCTTGTGCTGTTTGTAATTGAATATTTTCTGTATCTTTTGTATGAGAATACAAAGATGAAATAAATGGGGTAAAATTTAGCGAAACACTTGCTGTCCATGAATAGGTTTTGTCTTTATCCCATGCCGATTTCCAATCCGTTGTTTCTAACGTTTCTAGTCCCCAACTTGGCGTAAATGACAAGCCAAGTAACGGAGCCGAGTTTTGTTTTGTTAATTGAGATGTAGTAGTAAGCATATCTATTTTTAATAAAAGAGCTTTGCCACATGGATCTGAAACGTTATTTATATAGGCAAGAGCAATTTTAGTTTCATTAGAAGGTAAGTGAGCCTTTTTGATTTGAAAAGCATCAATTCCACAAGCATCTTTTAGATATTTACAATATTCTTGATACGTAATTTGAACATCACTCATACTTTGCTCATCAGACCATTGTGAAGTTTTTAATTCTGCTATTTTTGCTAAATTTGTCCCACCTGTTTTTTTTAGTTCTGTCAAAGCTTCTATTTGTTTTTGCTTATAAGCTATAGACGCATTATATACATCTATTTTCTTTTTATAAATTAAACACAATACATAATATTGCGTCACAGTTTGCAAAGTTTGTTGTTTGGTATAGAGTAGCTGGTAATAGTAATACTGTTTTTGTTGTTCGAGTGAGAGTTTGGTCGGATCTTTAAGCGTCCCTTGTGACCAAAAAGGAGCTAAACTTTGCGATAAAGTAATAGAAATAGTAGGAACTTGACTAATATATTGCACAGAGTTTACATCTGCAGTTGATAGCGCATACGTTCCAGTTAGTCCGAGAGTAGTACCACCCGGCAACGGCTGGCTAAGGCTTACAGAAGAAGATACACTTGCAGGGCATTCATCCCATTCATATTCATCAGGAAAAGAAGACGAAGTACTGGTACTTACCGATGGAGCATAGGTAGCATCCAAAGTTCTACGAGATAAACAGGCACTTTCGTACGTATGTTGGGCAGATAATACATCTCCATTATTTTGCATAGTTGTTTGCCACAAGCGCTCTAATTCAGTTTCTTGTGCAACAGCACCCCATTCCAAAGCCAAAATAGAGACGATTATTATTAATACTTTCTTTTTCATATACCACTCAATTTAAGAAATCTAACTTGCGCAGAATCATGTGCAACACAGTATCGTGAGAAATAATTATACGCGCTTCAGCACTAATACCTGATCGTAGATGTATTTTTTCACCATTAAACGATTCAAGATAAGGATTTGGAACATCAGCTTCTACATTAAAAACAGGTGTATTTGAAACAATAATCATATCAGCAGGAATAATTGTAATATACGACGAAAGTTGCCCAAATGTTGATGGTGGCAAGCCTGGAAACCGCAGTTTTGCTTCTTGTCCCGTTTTTATACGAGCAATGTGCGCCGCATCAACAATAATTTCAACTTTTAAGTTTTTATCATCATCTGGAATAATACGAAGTAATTCATTTCCTGCTATTACAAAATCTCCGCTGTTTAATTGCATGATTTCATTTATATAACCATCAATTGGTGCATACAAATTGGCATTTTTTATAGTTCGTTGACTTGAAACAATTTGTAATTCTAAAGATTGTTTTTGCTTATTTAAACTATTGAGCAAATTTGTTGCTTGCATCATATGGTCATTTTTCCAAGAAGAAAAAGAAAAGGTTGATTGCTCTAAAGTGGCTTTACAGTCATCAATTTTTTGTTGTATTCGAAGTGATTCAGGCATATTGTCTTCTTGTTGAAATGCCTGTTTTTGCTGTTCTAAAACATTTTGCTGCCTATTATATTCAGCAAGATATGTTTCAGCCTTAACCCATGCATTACTGTTTTTTTCTGCTTTGTTTTGACAGGAATTTATAGAATCAATTAATATGTTTTCTTCTTCTATTTCTTCAATTATTTTTTTTAATTGTATTTTACAATTTTCAAGGTTTATTGATTCAGAAACATTATCTATTTTCAATAAAAGATGTCCTTTTTTTACCTGTTCATTTTGCGTATAGTACTTTTCTACTATTTCACCACTTACCAAAGATCGTAAAGAAGAAATAGTATCTACCGGCCGTAAAATTGCATTTGCTTTTATCGTATCATCCATCTTTGCAAAACTTGCCCATATAAGAAACCCTGCAAGAATAGCAAACAACACAATTATAAACACAGGGATAGCTTTTGAAGTCTGCGTATCAAAAAAATCACGTGTTTTTGGGAGTAGCTTTAGATCTTCATAATGCACTAGCGTTTCTTTTTCATCTTTCATTTAAACTATCCTTTATGTAACATTAGGACTTATTCCAACATATATTTCCATGCAAACAGATTCTGGTTTACTTGTAAATGGATTTTGCGAAACACTATAAGCAGGTGTTATTGGCTGTAATTTATGTTCAGCTATATATGCATTTATTGTGTTATAAGCTGTTTGAATTTCACGTGCAGAACCTTCATAGTCAACATAAAGAGCATTTACAATTTTAATTTCAGGTTTTACAACATATTCAGCCAAAGAAATATCTGGTATTTTATTTGCAACACCTTCTACTAGTAACTCTATATCAAGTAAGGGTTTCTCATCTTGTCCTTTTGTCACACTATAAGTTACTGACGTAATACTTTTTACAGAAAGATTATTCTCATCAAATAATTTTTTGATATTTTGAGACTCTTTCCCTAATTCAATTTGTGTCATTTTTTTACGTAGTGAAATTACATTTAATAAATGTAACTCTTTATTAGCAACTATTTGCATGCCCCCCCCCTTTTTATGTTTTAAATTGTATTTTATTGTTGCGCCTTTCCGTGACCAACTTTAGCACTTATAAAAAAGTTAGTATTATCCAAATAGTCTTCGGAATTAGTCGAACTAATAATATCGTTTTCACTCATACCAATAGCAATATCTAACATTTTTGCAGGAGAAAGCATAAAACTAAGCCCACACTCATACGCAATATTCCATTTAAAGTTTTTATCTAAACAATCATTAAGCGATTCTTTGTACAAAGGATATCCACTCGAATAAAAGCCCCACGAATTGTCCTCGTTCAAGGGAAGACTATAATAACGACTACCGAGTGACATTAGAATATCAAAGTTGTGTTCAGTTTCACTCTGAGTATCTGAATCGAATGTTAGGGCTTCTAAACCTACACATAATGCAGTAAAAGAATCCAATAGCCAACGATTTTCCAAAGGGAAAGCTACCGATTTGTTAGCAACATACTGATATCCCATTTCTGCATAATCTACTGAAATCTGATATTTGGGTGGCAAAGGATATGCAAAGTGTCCATCCGATAAAATTTGAGAGGTAGGAGAAATAATTTTTGTAATAAAATTGATTCGCGACATAGCTTTTTTTTCACCGGTATAATTGCAACTACCATCAATAATTTTATACTTTGCAGCTATTTGTGAAAATTCTTTTTGTAGTCTTACTTTGCAAGAATCAAAATTAGATTTAACAGAATAATTACCGGTTGGTTTTAAATAATTTCCATCGATAATTTCTATATTAAAATCACCCACATACACAATTTCGCCAACAGCCACTTTAATAGGAACTGTTTCCATTGCAAGATTTATTTTATTTCCTACTTTAAAATATTTAAATGCATATTCTCCAGCAGGGATTTTATACAAATACAAATTTTTGCCAGAATCTAATCGCACACTTTTAACTGTTTTAGCATAGGAATTAATTCTCTCTTCTTTTATATCACTCGTATTCCACAAAACAAGGCTACAATCATCTTTTTTATTGCATTCAAGTTGAACTACAAGAAATCCATCTGTCTCTGTCATTTTAGGCAATTCATTTTTTGTTATAAGTTTTGTAGAACTACAACTACTAAACCCCAATAATACACTTGCAATAGCAATTACTGCAAAACAACAATTTTTACTCACTTTCATTAGAATCTCCTTTTGTATCTACTCGTAAAACTAACATGTTAGATTCCCAATTTAGCCGTTATAGCAAATTTGTTTTCATTTTTTTTGAATGGAAAATAAAAAATTTGGACTCCAAGATTCAATACGATTATACAAATTCGATGTAAAATATCCATTTAGATAATCAGTATCATTTGAAATTACAACAGGAAGATGTAAATCCATATCGGGCTGTTTCAGTTTATTTGTAATTTCAGAATAATAACCCTCTGCAACATTCGCAAGAACTTGTGCCGTATTACTAGATTTTATTTCAAATATAAAATCAAAATGTTCAGTTTTTATAACTTGAACATCCTCTCCCGATGCAATCTGTGTTGCTCCTATTGGAAGAACAGCAAAAAGCAGCAAGCTTATTGATAAAAGACAAAATTTCAAATTTAAATACTTTAGCCCCATCTTTTTGAACATAATTTTCATTTCACTTTTTTTAACTATGGTAATAGCAATAAAAAAAACTATTACCATAGTAACTAGAATAAGCTAATAAATATTAATTAATTTTCAAGAGCATTTTCGAGATTATCACCAATCGTAATGCCTGCAAGAACACCAACAGATGTCGCTCCCATAATAGTAACAGGATTTGCAGTTTCTGCAGTACAAACAATACCAACTACTCCACCTAATACACCACATGCAAAAGAAATCCAACCACCACCATCAATAACCATCATTTCATCCTCAGACACTGCTGAAAATCCATTAATACATAATTCGTTTGTCATAACAAACTCCTAGTCTCTTCTAATACTTTTTTTATTGGAATAAGTTAATTTATGCAGTATATTTACAATACGTTGTTTTGCGTAACTGCAAATTACCGCTGTCAGTGTAGTATTTGCGTACTATGCTGACATTTTGCCTTCGACGAAGACATATTTTTAACAAGCTACTACCGCGGATAATAACTAGTAAAAAAACTATATTATTTTCTCTGATTGCTATCTTTCCAATCAAAATATTCTTCTTTTGATATCTCATATAAAACAGAATCGCTTATCTTCCCGCAATAACTTTGTAAACTCCTTGTTCTTCTTCCAACTATGTGACCACAATTTTTTTTCACAAATTTTTCATATAACAAATAAGCATGCCTATTCTCAGTCGCAACACTCCAATTAAAAACATCACATCCTCGCGAAACAAATAAATACTCTAAATATTGAAAAAATGCTTTACAGGCAAAAAAGCTTTTTTTTTCATCTAAAAGTATTAATCTAAAATTAAGAAGAATATTCAAAGGTCTTGCCCATTGGCCTTCAAAATAAGCTATAATTTCAGTATCACTTATAACCACAAAATTCTCATGTACCCACATGTCACCTATATGATCAAGGCTATTACTTGAAAATCCACCTTCGGGAAAAAACCATTGGTTTTTAGCTTGCGTGCTTACTTTTATTAATTGTCTTGACAACTCTTTTGTTACGGTAAATGCAGGTTCTATTGAATAACTCATAACAAACTCTCCTTATTCAATAATAAACTGGCTGTTCTTAAAGTCAAATTGAATACGTGTATCACAAAAAAATGGATAACCAAGCAAATTATAAACATACGCACATCGTTTCCCAAAACCCGATGCATGCATTAAAAAGTTTGTTGATTTATAAGCAGATAATCTTTTTTGAATATTTACGAATTCAAAAGTCGTGTTAGAAACCCAAGGAAAAGATAGACCTGCACTACCATTGTAAATAAAATCAACTTTGTCTTTGTCCAACATCGTATCAGGCTCAGTATAATTTTTTCGAATTGCCATTTGTTTAGCACCGGTATCTATCAGAGCATATTGTTCAATACCATTAACACTAATTTGTGTTTTATATAAATCTAAATCGGGAACTTTAGTCATTGACCATTTATTTCCTTCAAGAGTTTCTGCATCAATTTCTATTACTTGATGGACATAATCTATTACAACATTTTTACAATCTCCAAAAAAAGACAAACCAATTAAACCATCTATATTAGTTTCTTTTATAAAATTAGATCTATATTGAAAATAACGATTTTCTACTTTATAATTGTCTTTAATTAAACTGTCAAAAGTCCATCCACATTTACCTTCCTTTATCATTTTTTTTGCTTTTTTTCTTAAAAAAGATTCTTTTTGCTCAGGATATTTTTCTAATAACTGCTTAAATATACCACTTTCCATTTCTTTTTCATTACTACCAACTTTTTCAATACCCTTTTTACTAATAAAACAACACGAGTTTCCACTATCAAAACACAAACGCAATTTTACCCCGTCACTATTCGACATAGTAAAAACAGGCATATATTCATCACTATTATACGTAAAGGGAATTACAATCAGGCCGGTTGGTTCAAAGTTTTTATCAATACTAGTAGTATGTTCTGGAGCCGATTTACATGACATAATAAAAATAGTTAAAATCACAATAAAATTAACTATGTATAAATTTTTTTGCTTCATAATTGTATTCCTTCATATTATTTAGATAAAAGCGATGCATAAAATCTTTATACATCGCTTTTACTTAATTATTTATTAATCTTTCCTTTAATGCTAATACCAGGATTTCCATCAGGGCCAGTAGTAGGTCCAATAGTAATATCTCCGCCACCTTCAATGTCAAATAATTCTTCACTTTTAAGTGTAGAAAACCCATTTTCTTCTTTCTTTGCAATTTCGTTTGTCATAACAAACTCCTAGTCTCTTCCAATACTTTTTTTATTGGAAGAATTTAATTTATGCAGTATATTTACAGTACGTTGCTTTGCGTAACTGCAAATTACCGCTGTCAGTGTAGTATTTGCGTACTATGCTGACATTTTGCCTTCGACGAAGACATATTTTTAACAAGCTACTACCGCGGATAATAACTTGTAAAAATTTTATACTAATACCCCTTGCCACAATTGGCGATACAAACCTTCTTCCTTTTTTAAGTCTTCATGTGTTCCAACTTGTACAATAGAGCCTTTATCCATAACAAATATTTTGTCACAATCGATAACCGTAGAAAGTCTATGTGCAATAATAATAGTTGTAAGCTGTTTCTCTTTCATATTTTCTATTGTAGTTTTTATAAGTTGCTCTGAAACAGAATCTAAATTACTTGTTGCTTCATCCAAAATTAATATATCTGGATCACCTACTATAGCTCGAGCTAAAGCTAACCGTTGGCGCTCTCCACCAGAAAGATCTGCCCCTCGCTCTCCAATCACAGTATTATATCGTTCTGGAAGTTTTTCTATAAATTCATCAGCCCCTGCTTTTATCGCTGCTGTTGCAATTTCCTCGAGAGTAGCATCAGCTTTATGAAGTGCAATATTATCTGCAATGGTGCCAGAAAACAAATATATTTCTTGTGGTACGTATCCTACATGAGAGCGAAGGTAATATGCATCTAAATCACGTATATCATGATTGTCAAAGGATATTTTCCCTTTTTCTGATTCATAAAATTTTAGCAATAATTTAACAAGAGTTGTTTTACCACATCCAGAAGGCCCAACAAAAGCTACTCGCTCTCCTGCATTAATAGAAAAGCTTAACTGTTCATATACCGGTCTTCGGGTACCATATCTAAAAGCCACATCAGTACATTCTATTTTTCCATAAAAATGGTCAGGCTGTAACAATCTGCTTTTATCATCTTGTTCAACTTCTAATTCTAGGATTTCTCCTAAACGATCCGCTGCAACAAAAGCTTCTTGTAATTCTGCTTGTAAATTTACAAGCCTCTGCAATGGGTTTGTAAAATACCCTGCAAGAGCAGTAAAACTGATAAGGGTTCCTATGCTTAAATTCCCTTTTATAATAAGCAAACTTCCTACCCAAAATATAACTATTGTACTTATTTGCTTAATAAGTTCTGTAAACATTGACTGGTAGATTTGCAAATGTGCTGCTTTCCAACCAGTCCGGGTCATTTCCATTTGCTGTTTTTCATAATTTGCAATAGTTGTACTCTCACACGTCATAGCTTTAACCGTAGCAGCACCATTTACCGATTCGACTAAACAAGATTGAACATCAGCTGCATTTTCCATGAGTTTTCTATACTGTTTTTTATATAATTTTGAATAGACATATAATATTACAGAAGAAAACGGAACGGTAACAATAATAATGCCAAATAAGGTTTTATTGGTTGCATACAAAACAGGACCTACAATAAGCACCATAACAGTATCCATAATAACGGAGACTACGCCCTGAGAAAGAGTTTGTTGTATCTTGCCAATATCTTGCATACGAGAGAGAATTTCTCCTGTTTTTCTTGAATCGAAAAAATGTAATGGTAAATGAAATACATGAGTAAAATAAGAAAAGACAAGATTTAAGTCTATTTTATAGGCAAAATGAGTAAGTAAGATTTTACGAACAGCTCCCATTACTGCTTGTAAAACAATAATAACTAACATACCTACAGAAATAGCCGCGAGAGTAAATTTTGCCTGCGAAAACAAAACTTCATCAATAATATACCGGGTGTATAAAGCTGAAAGGATGCCAAAAATAACTAAAATAAGAGAAGCAAAACAGGCCATGATTAATAAATTTTTATACGGCTTCATTAATGGTAAAAATTTTATAAGTAAATTGCCTTTCTCGTTAGTTTGTTTAAAATTATGATTTGGAGAAAGAAAAAGAACATAACCAGTCCATATTTTTTCAAATTTATCAATATTAAGCTTATATATTTTTTTTGTTTCATCTGGATCCCAGATTTCAATTTTATTATTTGCTATTTTATTTATAACGACAAAGTGCTGCAAAATAAGATCATTATGTTTTATAGCAACATGAGCAATAAACGGAAAGGGGAGCTCCTTTGTTAAAGCATCTTTATTGCCCTTGAGGGCATGAGTAGAAAACCCCATTGTTTGAGCAGCTTGAACCATCCCGACTAGATTAGTACCATTTTTATCGGTACCTGCAATCTCACGAATAGAAGTGATAGATTTGTGTTTTTTGTAATATGATGCAATCATAGCAAGGCAAGCTGCCCCACAATCGGTTTCATCAAGCTGTTGATAATACTTCACTTTCTTAGTCTCAACCCTTTTATAATTTTAATTTATATTTAGTATGCAACCCTAAATTACAAAAATCAACTCAAAAACCTCCAAATATTACATATGTAATATAAAAAAGAACCAAAATAACTTTAAATATTACATAAGTAATACTATAATTACTTTAGTAATATTAAATAAAAGGGGATTTTTATGGAGATAAAATTAAACTCAAAGACTTCGCTACAAACAATTGAAGAAATTTTAGACTGGAACTATTTTGTATCTGAACTAACAAAGGTGTTTAGATTGAATGCCTTTGAACAACAACAGTTGAAAAATAGTATTACCGCAAAAATTATAGCAGTAATTCCATTTTCTGCAGATTGTAAAGATGCAAACAGAACCGCCATTGCGCATCTTTGTATCTACCTAACGGAAATTAAAGGATTTCAAAAATACTGTGCACATATATCTTCTGATGACAAAAATCTTTTTAAACGACTTTCTTTGATTTCTAATTTTGAAGGTGGAAAACAACCTATTATTGAAAAGGGAATGAATTTACTTAGTTATATTATGTTAGAACATTATCATGAAACCTGTGAACATGATAGAAAAAACGATATCTACAATCCGTTAAATGCAGGTACCTGGAACTACTGTCTTCTAAAAACTTCTATAGAAAAAGAAATAAACAACGTTTATTGCCCAATACTTGATAGTTTAGGATATTTTTAAACAAGGGGCTTCTAGTGGTTGGTAAGACACAAATTTGGCGTAGAATTGCAATTGTTGCTTTCTTTATTCTGTTAACAAGTACTCTTCGTCATCTGTTTTATCAAGATTATTTTAGACCAATTGGTGACAAAGAAGTTTTTAGCAATCTTTTTGCTTTTATTTTAAATTGTACAGGGTGTTTGATTTTTTTATACCTTTGTTTTAATCCTCTTAAATTTGAATTGTATGGATTTGTTAGTTTTTTATATTCGAGCGAACTCATAATTGATGTTCCAACTTGTCAAATGAGTGTCTGTATGTATATTTTGTGTATTGTTACATTATATGTACGTGGTTTATTAAAAACCCATACAGAACGTAAAATCACGGGCATTATACTCATTTATATTGCACTTTTATGCACAGAAATTAGATTTGGATTACCCATTTTTATTAATTCAGCAGTTACTAAAACTGGCTATTTATTAGTTATTGCAATAATAATTCTTTTTCTTTTTGAAAAAGTACGTAATTTGAAGGAACTTTCAGAGCCCCAAATTTTAAACCTTACAAAATATCCTAACCTAACAGAACGTGACAAAGAATGGATTAAAATAGTTCTCTCTGATTTAAAATATACCTATATTGCCCTAAACTATAATTTAAAAGAAGGAACAGTACGAAATCAAATGCGTAAAATTTATAAAGAATTAAATGTACCTGATCGCATCGGATTTCTTTCTCAATTTAGTGGTTGTAAAGTCATAAGTACAGAAGAAGAATTATTAGCTTGGAAAAGCCGACCATGACATTATTTGTGATACATTCTTTTCCGATTCTTTTATAATCCTACTTTCAATTTGTTGCAAATTTGAAAGTTGGAAGTCCGTGTTAATTCAAACAATAATCAAATTACTTAATTAATGCGTTTTAAAAGATGGCTTTCTTTTAAGTTGGCGCTAGAATAAAGAATAAGGCTTGCTTTATCTTTAATTATGTATTAATATTTGTATTATGAATACTAAAAATAGTACAAATATAAAGGATATACTTAAAAATCATTCACATAACACAATTTTGACAGCTGACAGCATGTTGAAAAAAGGGTTTTCTCGTGAATTACAACGTTCAGCAGTTCGATCAGGCTGGCTTACACGTATATCTAACGGTGCGTATACAGTACTTGGTGAAGAGGTTAGTCTTGAAGGTGCACTATATACACTTCAAAAAGAACTTGGATTAAGTGTTCATCAGGCTGGTTATACTGCCTTAGACGAAAAATATGGAAAAACGCATAATCTTACTTTAGAACGAAAAGCTCAGTTGTTTTGTTATCGAAATGAAAAACTTCCTGCTTGGTTCTGTTCTACATACCATTCACAATACGAGCTTTTTGTGACATCTTTTTTGCCCAAAGATATGGGATTTACAAATTATGATACCGGTAATTTTACAATAAGAATTCCAACAATTGAACGAGCTATTTTAGAAATGGTGTATTTAACACCTTCTGTTCATACATTACAAGAAACCTATCAAGTGCTAGAATTATTGAATACAGCTAAACCGGCTCTAGTTCAAAGTCTTTTAGAACATTGTTGCTCTATAAAAGTAAAACGTCTTTTTTTGTATATGGCTGAACAAGCAGGGCTTGCTTGGATTAAGCATATTGATATACAAAAAATAGATTTAGGATCTGGAGATAGAGAAATAACAAAAGGCGGACAATACAATAAAAAATATCGTATTGTTATAGAAAATGTAGAGGCAATATGAAAAAATCATACATAGATAAAGTAGCTCTTCTTGTTGAAGTTCTTCCGTTTATAGCAAAAGAAACTTGTTTTGCATTGAAGGGTGGAACTGCAATAAATTTGTTTTATCGCAATATGCCTCGTCTTTCTGTGGACATAGATTTAACATATGTAAATTTTGATGACCATGATATAGCTTATTTAAAAATAAACAAAGCTCTTGATAGTATTGTTGTTGCTTTAAAAAAGGCAGGTTATTCTGCAATTCTCCAAGGCAATAGTAATAAAAAGAAAGTTATTGTTTCAAATCATGTTGCTACAATAAAAATAGAACCCAATTACATAATTAGAGGATATGTGTATGAGCCTCAGTTGTGTAGAATTTGCCAAAAAGCAGAAACAGACTTTTCCTATGCAGACTATAATGTTGTTTTTAATACACTTGTACAATTTATTCAAACAGAAATACAACCTTTCAGAGAATTTCTGCTTGATTTTGTTTCACTTAAACCTGATTTTTCATCGATAAGAATCCCAAATCTTGAACGATTACCTGCCGTTTGTTGGTAAATACAAAATCTCGAAAAACTTAAAAAAACTAATGTTTCAAAATTTAATGAACAATATGAAAAATTAGCACAACTTTTTAACTAACTTTTGAGTTTTTTTTTATGGCAATAAAATGGCAATAGAAATTTGTGATACATTATGAATCGTTGCGAAACCACTACATATAGTGTATAATACATTGTGATTGATTGTGATACATTGTGAAAAGACAAAATCTCGTTCGGGACGAGGGGGTCGTGAGTTCAATTCCCACCTCTCCGACTATTTTATTTCTTTACAGGATAATGAATTATAGCTGTTTTAAGCAATACTGTTTTTGCTTTGAAAAAGTTTAAATGGCAATAAAAAAATAATTTATTGCCTGTAAAAGTACAAAAAAGAATGTAAAAATCGGTAAAAGTTATTTTATAATCCTACTTTCAAGTTGTTGCAAATTTGAAAGTAGGGAACCCCGTATCAATTCAAACAATAATCAAATCACGTAATTTTCAAAAAAAGATATAAATGATTTTTAGGCCTGAAAACTTTAGTAATGAAACTCTGTTTTGCTATTTTTTGGTATTGCATAAAAGCGTGTTTGTTTGAGCAAGCCACTCTTTGCAATAATGAATCTGAGTTTGAAAAACTACTGCCATGGAATATTAAAGTTTCTACCTTTGAAAAGTAATTTTTTTTTACAAGGAGGGGGGTTGATTGACGCTTACGTTTTAGATTTAGAAGAAGGTGTCAAATCAATTTTTCTAAATGTTGTTATTCAACATTTTATCACAGCATAGAAAAATATTCTTAATTCTATGCTGTGATAAAATGACTCACACAGTTATTTTGCCACTCCCTTCCACTCCTATTTTTGTCTGTTTATAATTTTATCATTAATATTCGTTTGCCAGTTTATATTCTTAGACTAATGCTATAATTTCATAGCTCATTCCAAATATTCTACTCAGTTTTAAACTTACCAAAATTTTCTTCAAGTTGAGCAACAACCGTATTTAAATCTTTTGCATACTCAAGCATGAGTTCCATAGCTTTTACTATTTCTTGTGCCCCATTTGTAGATTCAAGCATACCATTTTTTACAGTTTCAGAAACATCTTTTATGAGCTCAGCACTTTTAAGCATATTATCGGTACCTAGTTTTATTTCTCTAGACCCATCCCGAATTGAAATACTTACATCGTTTATCTGATTTGTTGCTTCAAGAATTTGCCTTCCACCTATATTTAGTTCCGAAACAGATTGTTCAATTTCACTAAATGCATTTACAGTATCAGTTACCTCAATGGATATTTGAGAAAATGTTTCTGCAGTTAAATTAATATTGTTATCAGTCTCTAAAACAAAATTTGTTATTCCTTTTATAGATTGACTAATTATTTGAGAAGATTTACCTGCAGAATCAGCTAATTTTCTTATTTCTTCTGCAACAACTGCAAAGCCCTTTCCTGAATCACCTGCATGAGCAGCTTCAATTGCCGCATTCATTGATAACAAATTAGTCTGGGCTGCTATATTACTTATGGTCAACGCCATTTCATCAATTTGTTTAATACTATCAACAACACTCTTAAAAGTTACCATAGTATTATCTATTCGTGTTTTCCCTACATTTGCTACATCAACAAGAGCTTGTGTTGTTTGCATTTTACTTTGAGCAACTGAATTAACATTTTTTAATGATGCCATCATTTCTGTAATAGCTGCTGTTGATTCTTGCACCATTGCTGATTGATCAATAATTTGATCATCTACCGAAACTATATTTTGTGTTATTTGTTCTATAGAGGCTACAGTATCACTAATATTCGTATCAAGTACATAAATTTGTTTTCCAATAGAGTTTAAATTTGCACTAATTTGTTCTATAGAGGCTGAGGTTTCTGAGGTTGATGAACTAACATTACTTCTAATATTTTCTGTTTCTGTAATAACTAATTTAACTTCTATCATTAAGTTTTTTAGCTTAGTAACAAATGTATTAAAAGATTTTGCAACTTGTCCTGTCTCATCTTGTGATAAGACTTCAATATTTGTAGTTAAATCACCTTCACCTTCTGCTAATTCAGATAATTTTGAAGAAACAGTTTTAATAGGAGTAACAATTCTCTTAGATAAAATAAGTGAAACTATAGTTACAAATATAAAGATAAATATCGATAAAAATATTTGAAGAGCAAAAATCTTTTTTGCTGCAACAGTTATTAAATCATTAATTTCATTAGTCGGAATACCAAGATATAAAATTCCTATTACATTTTTTGATGTATCAAAAATAGGATCATAGACGGTTAAATAGGGGATTCCAAGAACCATAGCATCACCATAAAAAGCTTTTTTGCTAACGATAGATTGGTAAGCGGTCGAATTTTTATCCAAAGACGTATTGATAATCCGTTGACCATCTTCTTTTTTTATATTCGTTGTTGTTCTTATAAAATTATCATCTGGATTGTCAACACCTAATTGGACAAATATTTTAAGGGTCGCCTTTTAAATGCGACAGGAGACAAGTAGTTCAACGAACCATGAATCCTGCAATTGTTATACCAGTGAACATAATCAGAAAATTCAAGTTCCATATTTTCAAGCGAACCAAAATTTCTTCCCATAACAAACTCAGTTTTTACTATTTTGAATGTAGATTCTGCAACTGCATTGTCATAAGGGCATCCTTTTCTACTCAAACTTCTCAGAATTGAGTTTTTTTCCAAAAAAGCATCAATACTGATGTTTTCAAATTCACAACCACGATCGGTATGAAAAATCATTATCTTTGATAAATCAATGTTTGAATAATCAAAGGCTTTCTTTACAAGTTCCGCCGTTTTATTTTTACCAACACTAAAACCTACAATTTCACGATTGAATAGATCAATTAAAGTACATATGTAATTCCATTGTCCATTTACCTCAACATATGTTAAATCACTTACTATTACTTCGTTTTCGCTCCAACCGTCAAAATTTCTTGATAGTAGATTGGAGCAGTTGGTTTCATTGCATTTTTTACTACTATAGTTTCTATATTTCTTTGTATTATAACAGGATCTAATATTCAACTCTTTCATAAGTCTCAGTATCTTTCTTCTGGAAAAAACTGTTTCTTCATTTGCGAGAACCTTCTTTATTTTTCTTGAGCCGTATTTTTTCCTGTTTTCATCAAATACCCGTTGGACTTTATCCAAATCCTCTTGGTGGTTTCTTTGTTTTTCCTCCTTATTTACTACGGACTTATAATAAACAGTACTTCTGTTTACTTTCAAAGCTTTACTTAGCGCTGAAATACCATATTTTGTAGAATGAGCTTTGATAAATTCTACTTTTGTGCGAATATCAGCGCGGCTTGCTTTAAAATATCATTTTCTATTTGTAATTGCCTGTTTTGTTTTTTGAGTTTTAATAACTCATTTTCCAGGTCACTCCGATTGTCAGCCTCCTTTGACGAACCGGTTTTATTTATGCGTGTTATCCATCTATCCAAAACAGAAGCTGTTAATTCATACTCTCGTACTATTTCTGCCCTTGGTTTTCCAGCGTTGAATAAATCAACCATCTTTTTTTTGAAATCATCGTCAAACGTTCTTCTTTTTCGTCGTTCTTCCATTTTTATTCTCCTATGGAATTGTACGACCCCTTATTTTTTTTGTCTAGTTTAGTATAGCCTATCCA
>MLPZ01000001.1 GCA_001885315.1 Treponema sp. CETP13 | reverse complement strand
AGAAGAAGAACCTGCAATAGCAGAAGAAGAACCTGCAATAGCAGAAGAAGAACCTGCAATAGTAGAAGAAGAACCTGCAATAGTAGAAGAGGAACCGGCAATAGCAGAAGAAGAACCTGCAATAGCAGAAGAAGAACCAGCAATAGTAGAAGAAGAACCTGCAATAGTAGAAGAAGAACCTGCAATAGCAGAAGAAGAACCTGCAATAGTAGAAGAAGAACCTGCTGTATCAGAAGTACCTAATATACTGCTACCTACATCTTCTAATCCTCCAAAAAACGAAGATGTTATTGTTTTAAATCCTTTGCCTAAAGAAGAAGAACTTACAAATGATACCGCTACAGCTACTGAAAATGCTATGATAGAAGATCCTAATGCTTTTATACCTGCTTTAGAACCAAATGAAGAAAAGGCTATTACAAAGATAGATATACAAGAAGCTCCTTTAGACATTAACGAATATGAGAGTTTAAATATAGAAAATTATGTAATTGATAATATTAATGAACTTGGAAAGCACAACTATTACATTCAAATTGCAACTTATAGACAAAATGAAAATATAAAAAAAATAATTGCAAAATATGGAGAAAAATATCCAATAAAACTACTGAAATATGACAAACTAAATGCTTATAGAATTATTTTAGGACCTTTAAATAGGGATGAATATCCTATTGTACTAAAACGTTTTCTAACATATGGTTTTAAAGATGCCTTTTTAAGACAAATCCAGTAATATTTTAGAGGGCTTGTTGCAAAATTATAAAACAAGCCCTCTAAAAGTCAAAACATAATTTTAAATTACAGTTCCATTTGGAATTATAGCATTCTTTTTAATAACGATTATTCCATCTTTAACAACCATTATAGAATCTTCTTGATCTTCAAGGGGAGCTCCATATCCTATCGAACAGTTATTACCAATATGAGCATTTTTATCTATTATTGCATGTCTTATTTGAGTATTATACCCAATACCTATATTAGGTATTCCCTTTTTTGAATTAGCAATTTTTTCTTCGTTTGTTTCATAATAATCTGCTCCCATACAGATAACTCCCTCTAAGATAGAATTACCTTCAATAATAGAACGAACTCCAATTACAGAGTCTGTAATTGTAGATTCTGTAATTACACATCCTTCACTGGCAGTAGACCTAGTAATTAGTGCTTTATTCATTTTACTTGGTGCTAAATTTCTGGCATGTGTATATATAGGAGTTTCTTCATTATAAAAGTTAAATCTGGGTGTAATTGAAGTTAAATCTAGGGTACAATCATAAAAGTTTTTTATTGTCCCAATATCTTCCCAGTATCCATTATAAATATAGGAATGAACTTTATATTTTTTTATTGCATTAGGAATTATTTGTTTTCCAAAATCTGTTAAATCATTATCGAGGGCTTCTTCCATGACTTCTGAATTAAAAATATATATACCCATTGAAGCTAGATATTCTTTATTTTTGGGAATTGTATGATCTCTAGCTTCTACAGGAATTTTCCAATCATCAATATTTAATTGTTTATCCGGTTTTTCCATAAACTCAGTAATTCTTTGATTTTTATCAATTTTCATAATTCCAAAACCACTAGCATCTTCTCTTGTTACTGCCGTTGTTGCTATCGAAATATCTGCACCAGATGAAACATGCTTGTCAAAATATTCTTGTAAATCCATTTGGTATAACTGATCCCCAGATAAAATCATATAATGAGTTGGATTTTGAGTTTTAAAATGAACAAAATTTTTTCTCACAGCGTCTGCCGTACCTTCATACCAACCAGAATGTTCTAATGTTTGTTCCGCAGCTAATATTTCGACAAACCCTTTTGAGAATCTATCAAAATTATATGCATTTGCAATATGCATATGTAGTGAAGCAGAATTAAACTGTGTTAAAAGATATATTTGTCTAAAATCTGAATTTATGCAATTTGATATTGGGATATCTACAATCCTGTGCTTTCCACCAAAAGGAACAGCAGGTTTTGATCGCTCTTTTGTAAGTGGATATAGGCGAGTCCCTTTCCCACCTCCTAGAATAATTGAAAGCACTTTTGGCATAAAAAACTCCTCATTAAAATTATCAATTTAATTATAACCTGAATAAATTACATACGCAATGAAAAATTAAACCTAAATGATTAAAAGATATTTGCTCTTATAAACAATATACCTTAAGTTGGTTATTTAAAAAGCCGAAATATATAGTATGACTACTTTAAAAGTATCTTCATTTCATAATAATTTATTGGGAGTTTTTAATGATTAGAGGATGGTATATAGGCGCAAGTGGTATGAATGCACAACAAAATAGGCTTGATGCAATTTCAAATAACTTGGCAAATTCAGACACTACGGGATATAAAAAAGACGTAGCAATTAGTAAAAGCTTTTCTGAATTACTTATTCGTAGAATGAATTCCGATGGTGTAACAAAAAACAGCTTTGGATCTCAAGATGCAGCTCCTATTGTAGGAAAACTTGGTTTGGGAGTCGAAACAAATGAGCTCTATACCAATTTGGAACAAGGTTCTTTTAAAGATACGTCAAGTAATACAGATATGGCATTATCAGATGAAGGATTTTTTACTGTTACAACCCCAGAAGGAGAGCGTTATACCAGAAACGGAAACTTTACCATTGGAAAAGAAGGTTTTCTAGAAACTAAAGATGGTTATCCTGTCATGGGTGAAAAAGGGAAAATTAGTATAGAGGATAGTGCTTTTACGGTAAATGAAGATGGAATCCTTTTTGATTCAGAAATGAATGAGATAGATCGCCTAAAAATAGTACAATTTGATAATTCAAGATATCTAAATAAACAAGGAACAAGTTTATTTAAATCCACCGATATAAGCGGAGAAGCTTATATTAGCGAAGGTAAAAATAGAGCAAGTGTAATGCAAGGTTATCTTGAGACTTCTAATGTTAATGTTGTCAACGAAATGGTGAATATGATAGAAGTAAATAGAGCTTATGAAGCTAATCAAAAAACAATCCAAGCAGAAGATACAATGATGAGTACTTTATGGTCAAAAGTTGCAATAAATACTTAAAGTTAAATCGATTTTTTTATAGGAGATAAAAATGGTTAGAAGTTTATGGACAGCAGCTACAGGAATGAATGCTCAACAATCACAAATAGATACAATTTCAAATAATCTTTCAAATGTAAATACAACTGGATTTAAACAACAAAGAGTTGAATTTGAAGATCTTATGTACCAAACAGAAGAATTAGCCGGAACACCTGCTACAGAAGATACTGTAACTCCAGTAGGAGTTCAAATGGGGACAGGTGTAAAAATAGGTGCAACACAAAGAATGTTTAGTCAAGGGTCTTTACAAAGCTCTGACAATACAACAGATGTTGCCGTAATGGGGGAAGGATTTTTTAGAGTTCAACAATATGATGGAAGTTTTGCCTATACTCGTGATGGTTCTTTTAAAATAGATTCGACAGGGCAACTTGTCACTAATAACGGTTTGAGAGTAATGCCAGAAATTGTCATGCCAGAAAACTTCGATGCACAGACACTTGCTATTAGTAGTGATGGAAGAGTTACTGTTAAAGTAGGGGGAAATGATACTCCCGTTAATGTCGGACAACTGGAATTATATAGATTTCCAAATCAAGCAGGATTAAAAGCCAATGGTACAAATCTATTTTCTATTTCCCAAGCTTCAGGCAATGCAATTCCAGGACGCCCTGGCTTTGATGGCTTTGGAACTACAGAACAAAATTTTTTGGAAATGTCCAATGTGTCAGTTGTAAATGAAATGGTAAATATGATTGTTGCTCAAAGAGCATATGAATTTAGTTCAAAAGCAATCCAAACAAGTGATACGATGTTACAAACTGCAACAGGACTAAAACGTTAAATAGTAAAATTTACACAATAGATTTTAATTAATATATAAATAAATAGGTGGTTATGATGGCTGGAATTACAGGAATATCAAATAGTATAAGTTCTCTTACAAATAACTATACAACAAAATCTACTCAGACAGAAAATGATATTACAAAATTTCAAAAAATGTTAGAACAATCTCAGAACAAAACACCTTCAATAAACAAAAGCACTATTTCGAGTAGTGCAATCAATTCTACAGATAAATTAAATGGTGATTATAATAGTGGATTCACAAATACATTTACTTCAGAAAGTGATAAAACAGCAAAACCAACTGGCTTTGCCGCTAATAATTCTAATGGAATAAACACTAATAAAACTATTGATAAAACTAGTAAACTATATGAGAAAAGCATGGAACTAGAAAACTATTTGGTAAAAATGATGCTCTCAAGCATGCGAAGTTCTCTAAGTGGTAAAGATATGTTTGGAAATGAGCAAAGCTATGCACAAGGTACATATGAAGACATGCTTTATGATGAAATGTCTACCAATTTAACAAAACAAGCTAATTTCGGTCTAGCTGATCAAATATATCTTGAACTTGTTTAAAAAACAAATGATTATTATTAAATAATATAGTATTCAAAAAAGTAAAAAGGCCTTTGTACAATGTATAAAGGTCTTTTTTTAGCGGATGATGGGGGTCGAACCCACGAAAAAACACCCCCCCGATACTGCTAAGCCTATTAAAATTTATATAACACCATAATCGTATAGCCACAAATATTCTGTCAATAAGGTAATAAAAATTAAGATTTATTATTACTTTTCGATTTATATATCTGAAATTTGATTTTTGCTAAAAGACGTTATATTATAGTAAATATACTTATACTGCATATTTAAGAATTTATGACAAATGGAATTTGTCTATTTGGTCGTGATTATTAAAACAACTATTCATGTAATATGAAGTAGCCTCCAAATAAACATAATATATAAATTATGAATTATCTGAATACTTATTATGGGGTACTAGAACAATCAGGAGCAGATGTCGAAACAACGATAGCAGAGGCGTTAGAAAAGACCTTAAACGTTGAGCAAATGGAAGCAGAAACAATGGATGTCAGTGGGTATGTAGAAGAGTTAGTAGGAGAAAGCGGTTTAAGTGCAATAATGAATTATGCAGGAAGTATTCAGGATAGAGGAGCAAATTCACGATTAGCAGTAGAACAAAATTATACCTTAAATGCAGATACGGTAAAACAACTTGCAACAGTAAGTGCTGTAATGATGGGAATAGAAAATGATTTAGAAGTAGCAGCAGCAAAACTAGCAGCAGAACAAGCCCAACAAGTACTCGAAGAAACACAAGCTCAATATATAGAGCGATTAAATGCAGAGAACGAGGGAATGAGAGATTGGGAAATAGAGATGGTACGGAACAGTGGGTACAGTGCAGATGGTGGAAGCATATATAGAAATGCAGTAATAGATGCAACGATAAGTGGGGCAATACGAAAGAGACAAACGGTGCATATGTATGAAGATTTTGAAACAAACGATCCAGAAAACAGTATAGAAAACACGACAACAGAAGGGTTGAGTTCAAGACAGATATTACTAGCAGTAAAACAAGCAATAAATAAGCTTTCAGAATGGGGAGAGCGAATCTTTGGGGAAACAGAGGAAGATGGAAGTACAAAGAGTCAGAATATACCACGAGATTTATCAGCTGCTACAAAACTAACAGAATATGCACAAAGTGATACAGATACGGCAGATTTAGAGAAACTGCAAGCACTCCAAGATAAAGACTATGATAAACTTACAGAGGCAGAAAAAGAAAAGTATACAGAATTAACGAATAAATATGTAAGTGTTAGAGATGGAGAGTTAGGAGAGCATATAGGATATGCCCCGATATTTAAGAGTGGAGAATCACTTGATTTAAGTGCGAGCCGAAGCAAAAATGTAAAAAGCTATGGGCGAGGAGAAATGGGATCGATCATGTTGGACTTTCAATGGAACAGCATGCTGAACAATCAAGGGTATACAGAATTAGCAAAGCCGGTATATGATAAAAAGATGTGGGATGATGATGGCAGTCTTATAGAACCACCGACAATACGAGGGGTAACAGATATAGCAGTTACGGTAGCATTAACGGTAGTTGGAACAATAGCAGCCCCAGGAATAGGAACGACAATAGCATTAGCAGTAGGTGGATTAGCAGATGATGCATTGTTTGCAGGACTAGACTTAACTGGAGGATATAAGACAGCAGAAGAAGTAGGTAATGTACTTGGTAAAAAAGCATTAACAACTGCCCTAACTGCAGGAGTAGGGGGCGCAGCCAGTTCTAGTGCACTTACAGGAGCAGTGTCAACGTTATCAGGAGCTGGAAAAATAGCCGCAAATATGGGGATAGCAGGAGCAAGTGCTGCCGCGAATACTGTCGGTAGCAGTGCTATAAACTGCATGGACTTAAGCCGCATAGGACAGTCAGGCTTTTTTGACACAAACTCATTTAGTGATAGTATGAGCAGTGCAAGTACCTGGGGCAGTGTGGCAAGCAGTATGGCAGGAGCAGGAATAACGAGTGGATTAGGCGAGCTTAATCTAAGAGATGGCAATAATATCTTGTTAAATAAACAGACATTTGATACAGCAGGGATTCAATCATTTAATAGTTTTGCAGGAAGTATGGGAAGTACTTATGAAGTTTTTCTCAATTATTGGTAATAGAGTTCATATTTGTAAAAGACGATTAGTTTTGACTTAAACAGGAGTAAATTGTTAAAGTCAAAACCGATGAAGTTGCGTTAGATTTAATTAATTATCATTATTACAGTAAAAATTTGGCTACATCAGTATATTTAAACAAAAAAAACCTTTTTAATTTCTTATACCACAAAGAAATAAAAAAGGCAAGTTTAGCGGATGATGGGAGTCGAACCCACGTCATCAGCTTGGAAGGCTGAGATAATAAGCCGTTATATGACATCCGCAATTGAAAAACAAAATGTTTTTTTGTTTTAATTACATTTCGTAATTACTCTTATATAATAGCAAAAACTGAAAAACTGGTCAATAGCTTAAAAGCTATTTTTTATAATTTTTTTTAAATTTATAAGTTTTCCATTAACCATTCTTTAAATAAATTATAATCATTAGTAATTGGAATTGAATTGTCAGGCAAAGATAGGACCTTTCCAAGTCTTTCTGGTATTGTAGGCTCTCTACCAATTGCATTTTTAACAATAGCTCCAAATTTGGCTGGATGAGCTGTTTCTAAAAGTATCCCTACTGTCTTACCCTCTGGGACATCATTTGCCCAAGATGTAAGACTAGGAGTTAATCCGGGTTTAGAAGGATCTCCAGGTATACCATTTATTAGATTTTGCATTTCACCATTACGCATATCATCCCAAGCTTGCCAACCTATCGCACCATGAGGATCTATAATATACCCAGTCCGTCTATGACAATTTCTAATAGCTTGCAGAGTTCCTTCATCATCTGTCCAGTAAGAAGCAAAAAGCTTACGTATACTATCTAAAGTATAAAAAGATTTAATACGTTCATAATTACTTGGATCTCCAACATCCATGGCATTAGAATAAGTTGAAATAGATGGGCGAGGTTTATATTCCCCAGATGCTAACCAATCGGGAACTGTTTTATTTGCATTTGTCGCAGCTATAAATCCTTTAATAGGAGCTCCCATTTCTTTTGCTATTAACCCAGAAGTAATGTTTCCGAAGTTTCCAGACGGTACAACCATAATGATTGAAGGATCTTCTATTTTATTGTCTGCCCAACAACGATTTTTTACAACAAGAGAAGAATACGTATAATAAAAGCTTTGAGGTAAAAGTCGTGCAATATTTATTGAATTGGCTGAAGATAATCTAAATTTGGATCGTAAATCTTTATCTGTAAAAGCAGTTTTTACCATTTTTTGACAATCATCGAAAGTTCCTTTAACGGATAAAGCTCTTACATTACCAGTAAACGTTGACAGTTGTTTTTCTTGTAAAGGGCTTATTTTACCTGTAGGATATAAAATAGTTACATCAATACCAGGAACCCCAGAAAAAGCACTTCCAACAGCACTTCCAGTATCACCAGATGTTGCTACTAAAATATGAAGATTTTCTGTTTCATCTTTATTAAAATAGGACATGATACGTGCCATGAATCGAGCTCCAAAATCCTTAAAAGCACATGTAGGACCGTGAAAAAGTTCCAAAACATATGTTGTAGGATCAATGGGAACAACCTTAGCAGGGAAAGGATAACAGTCTGCAATTATTTGTTGAAGAGAGGAATCATCAATTTCTCCCTCACAATACAGTTTTGCACTCTCATAAGCAATATCTCGAAAAGATGGAGTTAAATTTCGCTCAAGAATACTCGTAGGTAAAGAAGGAAACGTAACTGGTATATATAATCCACCAGTTTTTTTGTTCATTCCTCCTAGAACAGCCTCTTTTAAACTAATAGAAACATTTTTATCTCTTGTATCTGTATATTTCATAATTTACTCCATTTTTATTAATAAAAAAACTATAGTCCATAATAAATTGCATTTACAATTTTAGGCGCTATTATATTATGACGAATAGAATCAAAAAGCTTCCATTCGCTTGAATCCTCCCCAGTCACATCAAATGAATCAGTTAAAACATCTTCTCCTGTTTTCATATCCATCACCCCATACGAAACATTTAATTTTACTGTTTTATTACCATTTTCATTTGTAGTAACACCCTCTAAATATGTGAGTTTTCCATGTATTAAATAACCAATTGTATTTCCAAATAAACTTTTTGCATGTTTATAAAGCAAAATATTATCATCAGAATCGATTTCAGAAACCCAATCTGAATTTCCAACAGAAAGATGTTTTGTATACATTTCTTGTAAAATAGCAGAAGAAGTTAAACTGTTAGAAGTAATTGGAGTTCCTGCTTCTGTATAATCTAAAATAGAAACTGAAAAAACATTCCAAATTTTATCGGTATGAACCTTAAAAGGTATTTTTGTTGCAGTTTTTTGTATATAGTTTGCTACTTCATCATCCATCAATTCTGGAGTTATATAACATGAAACAAAATCATCACAAGCAAACTCAATTAAAGGAGCTTTAAAAGAAACTGTTCCACGAGAATCTGTCATTAATTCTTCTGTTGCAAAAGAAACAATTCCATTTGCTGAAAAAGATGGATAGGAAATAGTAACAGAAAGGTTCTCTAAAGGCATATTATTAGAATCTGTAAGCCCAAACGTAAATAAAGAGTCAAATGTTTTACCTTTCATAATTTCTGAAGGAGAAGAGAGTGGTGATATAAGGATATTTTTTGTTTTATTTTTATACTTTTCTAACGGAGAAATAGTTTGTTGATTACTTTCGATAGGTTGTTCACTATTTACCACAGTCAATTTTTTCCCATCTAAATTTTTTGTATCTTCTGTTGTGACTGTTATTTCATTAGAAGGATTTGTAGTAACTTCAGAATCAGGTAATGACTCATTTGAAGATACACAAGAAAAAAAACTAAAAATCATAGCATAAATTAACAAAAAAAAATTTAACTTATAGTTCACCTTTCTATACATAATTTTATTGACTCCATTAAAAAAATGATTTTTAAAGTATAAGTCATTTTTTGTCTAAAATCAATAGTAATAAGTATTGCCATTAGATTTTATATATTTTATAATTACGAAATAATGAACTCAACTAAAGCAATTATACACAAAAAAAACTTAGAACGAAATATTAAAAACATTAAAACATTAATTCACAGCCATACTAAAATTTGTATTCCTGTAAAAGCAAATGCTTATGGACATGGTGCAGTAGAAATATCAAAATTATTAATCAAAAACGATGTTGATGTTCTTGCCGTTGCAAAACTTTCTGAAGCCGCTGAATTAAGAGCAGCAAATATCAAAGCTCCAATATTACTGTTAAGTTTACCTCTAGAAGAAGAAATTCCAGAAGTTATCAAACTAAATGTGCAACCTTTTGTATTTACTAAGGATTTTATAACAGCCCTTAATGAAGAAGCTATAAAACAAAATATACCAGTAAAAGTGCATCTTAAAATTGACACTGGAATGGGGCGCATTGGATGTCAACCAGAAGAAGCTGCTGGCTTAGCTAAATATATTTTTTCACAAAGTCATGTAATATTAAATGGTTGTTGTACTCATTTTGCTGTTTCAGATTCACTAAACCCTGATGATATTGAGTTTACAAAAAAACAAATTAAACTTTTTACATTTGCAATAAACTCAATAAAGGAAGAAGGAATAAACCCTGGAATTTGTCATTGTTCTGCAACCGGAGGAACTCTCCAATATTCAGAAGCTCAATTTGATATGATTCGTCCAGGACTCATTGCTTATGGCTATTTCCCGGATGAAAAAATTGAAAAAAAAGTAAAACATTATCATCCTGGATTCGAATTATATCCTATTATGGAATTACAATCAAAAATAACAAGCATAAAGACAATTTCAGCTGGAGAAAGTATTTCCTATGGCAGAAAATGGATTTCCGATGCAAAAACGCGCATTGCTACCATTCCAATTGGATATGGTGATGGACTAAAAAGATGTTTATCACCAGGGCTAAAAGTATTAATCAATGGTAAACAATATCCAATTGTTGGTAGGATTTGCATGGATCAATGCATGATTAATATTGGTACAAAGGACACTATAAATATCGGAGATACAGTAATAATATTTTCTGATAAAAAAGAAGGCCAGACTTTAAATGATCAAGCTAGATTAGCTAATACAATTCCTTACGAAATACTTACAGGTATTATGCCTCGAGTCCCTCGTATTTATGTTGACTAATTCTATAAATAAGTCTTAGTTATAAAAAGCAAAATTAAAAGTAAAATTAGGGCTATAATATAAACCCAAAACGGAAGAGAATCGTCGTGTTTTTGAGTTTTACCTAGCTTTTTAGAGTTTTTTTTATTTTTTGGAGCTTTCTGTCTTTTTTTTTGCACATCCTCCATAGCATATCCACACTTAGAACAGCCATTAATAAATTCAACATGGCTTCCAGTATAACCACACTTTGGGCATTTTACAGATGAAAAAAAACGGCCACAATAAGGACAAAACATAGCATCATTATCTACTTCGTGATTACAATATTCACAAAAAAATCTAGTTTTTTTATTATTATTTGGCATAACTGTTCCTTACATTAAAAAAAAGGTAGTATCTTGACTGTAAAACTCCATTTTGTTAGAATGGAGAAGTTAGCCCGAATGGTGGAATTGGTAGACACGCTAGCTTCAGGTGCTAGTGGGCGAAAGCCCATGCAAGTTCAAGTCTTGTTCCGGGCAATACCTAAAAATTCTTTATTTATTTTCGCTTAAAATACACATTTCTATTGAATCTTCATTTATTCCTTGAACTTGTATATTTATATCTAATGTTTTCTCATCAAAGCAAAAATGTGCATTATTAATTCTCATTCCAAAACGTAGCAATTTTAAAGTACTTTTAAAATCAGGGATAAATAAAAACATAGGATCATTATAATTTTTAATTTTCCCAGATATTAATTCCTTTGTTTTCGGATGTTGAAATTTAATCTCATTTAACGGCTCTTGTAAAATGCTAGATTTTTCTTGTTTGATATCGTTTTGTTCTATTTTTGCTTCTGTAATATTTGTTTCTTTTTGCTCAATAATATCAGTATTGAGAATAAGTTTAGATGTTTCAACATTATTATCATCTTGAATAGTCGACTGTACGTTGATTTCTTTTTTAGAAAATTCTTTACAACCTAAAACATCAGCTTCTTTTTTTATTTTCTCAGAAATAGTTTGATCACTTGCAATAAAAACTGTAGGACTTTTATCGCCAAAAACAGTATGAATGTATTGAACAAGAACTTTCCATTGTCTTGGATAATCTGAAATATTTATAAGTATAATATCAGGATCTATTTCTTCTAAATTATCTAAAGCTTTTAGTACCCAATTGTAGGTTATAATTTCATAACCGTTCTCCTTAAAAACGTCATGATATTGAGTAACCAAAGTATTTTTTTCGCTCACTATAAGTGCTTTCATTTTATTCTGTACCTAAATTATCCACTGTATAATCATATATTTTCCAAATACCATCTCTTTGTTTTAAATAATACGTATACCGTTTTTTTTCGGTAAAATTTGTATAATTAAACCACTCTAAAACAGTTACAGTGCCTTCTAATTTTGTATATACAGTTTTTTCAATTTCAAATTTTGAGGGTAATGCAATTATATCATTGTCTAACATAGATTGTGATAAATCTAATTTGTAATTTTGCAAAAGTTGTGTTCGTGAAAGTGCCGATTCATTTCTATATTTACGGGCTCGTATAGGATCTCGTAAATACATTTCTTCTATATCAATATACAAAAAGAACTGATCCCATAGACTTTTTTGTCGAGCCACAATAGTTTGATAAACAACATTATCTGGTGACAAATTTTCTGGCTGTAATATTGAACCTGTATCAGATTCAATTGCTAACTTTGTAGAACCCACAACATCTGTAGAAGGTTTTATTTCTAAGCTTAAACGATTTGATACAATTTTAGTCATCTTTGACTTATATAATTCAGGATAGAAATTGACTTCAAAATAATACATAGCTGGATTATTTATTACTATATATTCTTTTAGGTTTTCAATAAATGAATACTCTTCACCAGGTTCTAAAGCTATTTCTCGAAAATAAACAGTCTGATTTGTAGTTCGTTTTCTAACAATACTATCTGTCTGAGTTAGTTTTTTATTCTGAGGAGTAAAGACATTAAAATCAAGACTGAAATTTCTATCATCTGCTAATTTAAATCTCAGAGTATTAGTTCCTCTATTAGCAATAGTGATATGAACCCAAATAGGATTATCTTTTACCAATTCAGGATAATAAAGAGTTTTGTTATAAAATTTTACAGTAACATCTGCTGTCGAAAAATCTTCAGCAATGATAGACTGGGCAAAAATAGTTAAAATTGATATAATAAATATTAGTAATCGTTTCACAACCGGTTCTCCAATATTAACATTATCGGACTTTTTAATGAATACCTTACATAATATTATACATACTTGGAATGACATGCAATCGGTCATTCTCTCTTTAGCTCCTCATGAAGAGAATTTTCCTGCAGAAATAGAGGGCTTACAAGGCGCTCTCGATGGTTATTTTCTTTCAGAGTATCTAAATACAGCAACAGGCGATATTGTTTTAATTGTTCCAAATGAACAAGAAGCCGATTCTCTTGAATTAAATATTCGTACTGCAATTAGTTCTATTCCAACTTCGGATAAAGTACAAATTTGGAGATTACCGTGGTGGGGAATGATTCCTTATAGACCCGTTACAAAAGGGTCTTTAATTTTTGGAGAAAGAGCTTCTGCATTAGCAAAATTAGCAATAAAAGAAAAGGCTCCCCGCATTTTTATAATCACACAAAGAGCCTCGCTTATCCCTGTTCCAAAACCTTCATATATAAAGAATCTTCTCTTTTCTGTCAAAAAGGGACAAGAAATAGATTCTATAAAACTTGCAGAACGACTTACTGAGCAAGGTTATACAAGGGTTCCTCGAGTCACAGTTCATGGGGAGTTTACCTTAAGAGGTGAAGTCCTTGATTTTTTTATGCCTGGAGAAGAATTTCCACATCGAATTGTATTTGATTTTGACACTGTAGAACAAATAAAAACATTTGATTTTGAAAATCAAAAATCATTAGAAAAATTAAAACAAATTGTTATCTATCCAATGAAAGAAATAATATGGACAGATACTCTTGTTCAAAAATTAGAAAACACTTTAAAAACTACTGCAGTTTCAGAACAGAATCAGCAAGGAGCTGCAGAAAAATGTGAGCACCTGTTAACTGAGCTTTCAGTAAACCACGAAAGTGAAGGGGAAGAGCTTTTTTATTCGATGCTATTTGATAAAAAATATTCTATATTTGACTATCTTGATAATAGTGATACAGTTATATTTTTTGACTTTGATCGTCTTAAAAACTCACAAGAAAGTTTTAATCGTGAGTGTTTAGGAATGTATCGTAAAACAATACAAGAAACCTGGGTGCCAGCTCCACAATATCAAATGCTTTCATTTGAACAATTGTCAGAGCAACACAACAAACGTATTTTAATTCGAACTATTCATGGTTCGGATATTGTAGAAAAAGAACGCCTTCATTTAGAAACAGATTCAGCTAGAAGTTTTTTTGGTAATATTTCTTTATTAAAAGAAACCCTTGAAAATGTTAGTAATCAAGGATGGAAAGTATACATATTTGCAGGTTCTGAAAATCAAGCTCTAAGAATAACAGAATTGCTTAAAGATTATGTTCCAGCAAAAAATATCATTCCGTTAGAAATATCGGCTGGGTTTGGAATTCCAGAAATTAAACTTTTAGTTATACAAGAAAACGAAATTTTTGGCCGTCGAAAACGTCCACCAAAATCAATAAAGCATGCTAAAAGTAAAGTTATAGACACCTTTGTAGAATTAAATCCCGGAGACTATGTAGTTCATATCAATTATGGGATAGGTAAGTTTAAAGGTATAAAACGTGTAAAAGCAATGGGTAATGAGCGAGACTACATTAACCTAGAATATGCAGATGAAGAAACAGTATTTATACCTGTAGAACAAGTAAATTTAGTGCAGCGCTATATAGGGAATGAGGGATCAGCCCCAAGATTAGATAAACTTGGCTCTAAAAGTTGGGAAAATCGCAAAACAAAAGTAAAAAAAGCAGTTGAAGATATAGCTGAAAAACTCATAGATTTATACTCAAAAAGACGTGCTGCTCGAGGATTCCCTTTCCCAAAAGACAATGAGATGATTACAGCTTTTGATGCTGCATTTCCTTATACTGAAACAGAAGATCAATTAACTGTGGCTGCAGAAATTAAAGCAGATATGGAAAAACCTATTCCGATGGACAGGTTGGTTTGTGGTGATGTTGGCTATGGGAAAACAGAAATGGCTATGAGAGCTGCTTTTAAAGCAGTTGCAGGTGGAAAACAAGTTGCTTTTTTAGCTCCTACTACTATTTTAGCAGAACAGCATTATGAAAGTTGCTTAGAACGATTTAAAGATTTCCCTGTTAAAATAGCACAGCTATCTCGTTTTGTCTCAAAAGCAGAACAAAAAAAGATTTTAGAACGTGTCGAAACTAATGATATTGACATCCTTATAGGAACTCATCGAATTATTCAAAAAGATGTAAAGTTTAAGAATTTAGGCTTGATGATAATTGATGAAGAACAACGGTTTGGTGTTAAGGATAAAGAAAAACTTAAAACAATGAAAACAAACATAGATTGTTTAGCAATGAGTGCAACTCCAATTCCACGAACCCTTCATATGAGTTTATTAAAAATACGAGATATGAGTCTTTTAACAACACCTCCACAAAACAGGCAAGCGATTGAAACAGTTATAGACGCATGGAATGAAGATCGTGTTGCAGCCGCAATTAGACGAGAAGTCGAACGAGGAGGGCAAGTCTTTTATTTACATAATCGGGTTGAATCCTTGGACGAAACGCGATTAAAACTCGAAAAATTAGTCCCTGAAATGATGGTTGATATTGCACATGGCCAAATGACAGCTAACCAATTAGATGATATATTTAGAAGGTTTAAAATGGGAGGATTCCATGTTCTAGTTGCTACCACAATCATTGAAAATGGAATCGATATACCAAATGTTAACACCATTATCATTGATCGTGCAGACATGTACGGGATATCACAATTGTATCAATTGAGAGGACGAGTTGGCCGTAGTGATAGAAAAGCCAGAGCCTTCTTGCTATATCCAGATAGTAGATCTCTTTCTGAAATAGCTATGAAACGATTACAAGTAATCAGCGATTTTACTGAGCTTGGCAGTGGTTTTAAAATCGCTATGAAAGATATGGAAATTAGAGGTGCCGGAAATCTATTAGGTAAAGATCAAAGTGGCGAGGTGTATTCTGTTGGGTTTGATCTCTATTTACAACTTTTAGAAGCTGCAGTAGAACGTCTTAGTGACAAAAATTATGAAGAACAAACTGAAGTTCTATTAGAATTAGAATATTCAGGTTTTATTCCTGACTCATACATTTCAAATTTACAGACTAAAATGGAGATATACAAAAAAGTAGCTTCTGTCAATCATGAATCTGAACTTGAACAATTGTATTCAGAATTAGAAGATAGATTTGGGCCTATCCCTGGTGATGTTGCAAGTCTACTAGCAATTGCAGAATTAAGAATTGTTTGCAGAAGATTAAACATAGCAAGTTTAAAAGAACATAAAGGTGTAGTACGTGTTGAATTTGCTAAAGTTTCTGATATTTCAGTTGATAAAGTAATTCGATTAATAAAAGAAAATGGTGGAAAAATAACATTGGATACCAATGCCCCTAATGTTCTTATATTAAAAACAGATAAGCTTGGAAATCAAGATAAAGCAATATATATAAAAGAAAAACTAGAAATGCTGTAAAGAGGAATTTATGATAACTACAATAATTTTTGATTACGGAAACGTAATTTCACTCACAAATACTGGAGACTGCAGTGCTCAAATGCAAAAAATGACAGGAGTTCCTGCTGCAGTATTTCAATCTGTTTACGATCGTTTTCGTTTTGAGTTTGACCGAGGAACAATAAATGGAGCAGAAATGTACAAGCAACTTTTAATTGATGATGGATACACTGAAGTTGCACAAGACACAGAACTTATGAAAAAAATTGCTCTTCTCGATCTTGAAAGTTGGAAAGATTTTCATAAAGATGTAACAAAATGGGCTTTAGATATTAAAAAACAAGGTTATAAACTAGGAATCTTATCTAATATGCCATATGAATTTTTAGATTTGTATGAAAAAAGTATCCCTCTTTTTACTAAAGCAGATTATGCTTGTTTTTCTTGTAGAGTTAAACTTATAAAACCAGAGAAAGAAATATATTATAATTGTTTAAATGGTTTACATTCAAAGCCAGAAGAGTGTGTTTTTTTTGATGATTTACAAGAAAATATTGATGCAGCTAATGAAATAGGGATTAACGGTTTTGTTTGGACCGGTTTAGAACAAGCTAAAAAAGACTGGGATAGTATAATAAAAAAACAATTATAATTTAGTAGACACCATTAGGAGAAATCTAATATGAATAGACTTGACACATTATTTTTTGCAATGATACAATTTGATACAGGCAGTGCAGAAAGAATTCAACATTTTACAAAAGTACATAGCTATGGTCGATTAATTGGGTTAGGAGAAAATCTTGATCATGAAACGCTAGAAATATTAGAGGCAACGACCTATGTTCATGATATCGGAATCCGTATTGCAGAAGAAAAATATGGTAAAAGTAATGGCAAATTGCAAGAAGAATTAGGACCGTCAGAGGCGAAAAAAATGCTTGAATCTGTAGGTTATACTGATGAGAATTTTATTAATAAAGTTTGCTATTTAGTTGGCCATCATCATACATATTCAAATATAAATAGTATTGAATATCAAATATTAGTTGAAGCAGATTTTTTAGTTAATCTTTATGAACGTGGTTCGGGTAAAAAAGAAATTGACTCTGTTCGAAATAAAATTTTTAAAACAAAAACAGGGTGTAAAATATTCGATTTAATGTTCTTCAAATAGAAACATAATGCTCAAAAAAAATAATTCAAATCAAAATACTTTTGTAACGCATACGCTGAATCCTATCTATAATGAAAAATCAAAAATACTAATCTTAGGAAGTTTTCCTTCGAGAAAATCACGTGAAAATAATTTTTATTACGGGCATCCGCAAAACCGTTTCTGGAATGTTATCTCATATATTTGTTTTAAAAGTAACAATCAAATTAAAGAACAAAAACTTAATCAAACTTCGAGTATAGAAGAAAAAACAAACCTTTTATTAGAAAATAACATTGCTCTTTGGGACGTTATTTATTCGTGTACAATTACAGGTTCTAGTGACAGCAGCATTAAAAATGTAACACCAGTTAATATTAAAAATATTTTTGAAACAGCTAATATAAAAGCTGTGTTTACAAATGGAGGATTGGCAACAAAATTATATTCAAAATATTTAGAGCCAATCACAAAAATAAACCCCATACAATTACCCTCAACAAGCCCAGCAAATGCACGATATTCATTAAAAAAATTACAACAGATTTGGTATAAGGAATTATCCGTATTTCTTTAAACTAAAAACATCAATAGGGGATTCTCAAAAATACCATTCACATACAGTTTGGTAGACAGAATATACATTATAATAAGTTAATATTAAGTGAAACTAGTATAAAATATATAAAGATACCTAGATATACAATCTTTAATCTAGATATCAAATCAAATTATTCTTATGTATTTTTATTTCTTTTAATTAAAACTTAAATCCTTTTATAAGATCTTTAGTTTTATCTTCTATTACTTCTTGTGCTTTTTCTGTTGTTTGTTTTGTCAGTCCATCTTTTTTATCGTTTAAGCTTGTAATGGTTGAATCTATATTAATTTGTCTTAATAGTAAATCTAGATTATTAAAATCTTTCAATTGATTATCAAAACTGTTCGTATATTTTTTTAGTTCTTCAAGAGCTTGATTTTTAGCTGTTATTTTTACTTCATCTATAACCGAATTAATATCATTTATAACTATTTTTTGTATTTGCGAATCCGCATCATTTTTTATGTTTAGTGTTAAACCACTATCAGGTTTGAAAGCAAAATTTGCAGTAACATTCATTGTATTGATATTTTGCAATGCATTCTTATAGATTAAATATCCCCATTCTGGATCAAAAGTGTCTGTTGATATGTTTAAATCTGCTACTTTTAATAAACCAGATCCATTAAAACTACCATCTGTATCTGCATTGGCGTTAATTGATACTGTATTGGTACCGTTTATTGAAGGTATTCCTACAGCAGTATATGGTATATCTTCTGGTCCAATAGAAATTTTATAACCAGATCCTGTATACATAACATTGATTAAAGAGGCATCAGTTGTTGTTCTTGCATCAACAGTAACTAAAATTTTATGAGATATCCCTGCATGTGTAAAATCTGCGTCACCAAAAATTGGTTTTCCCCATAAATTTGCATCGTTTGAAATATCTGTTATTTTCGCTGAAAATTCTGGTCCCGAGCACTGTATTTTTTCTATTAAAAAAGTCGGAAAACTATTTCGTTTATAATATATATCACGCCCAGATAAACGAGATTCATCTTTTGTTGCTTTTTTTATTGAATTTTCTTCTTTCGCTTTTTTCAGAGTTTTTGCAATATTGATAGCCTTATTTATGTATGGTAAATATTTTATTAATGTTCCCAGACCTACGGATTCTAGAACATTATTTACAACATAAATTTCACTATCTTTTACAGAAAGAGATTTTATTGTATTAATTTTATCATTAATAATATCCTTATCATTATTAATAACACTTTGCAATGTTTTCTCCATAGTGTTCACTGTATCTCTGTCAGTACTAATATCTTTTGTAATTGTATCTATTTCATTTTTAAGATCTTTTGCTTGTCGTAATGAATCATTAATATCTATTAGTGCACTTTTTATTTTTAAAGGATCTTTTATAGATGAGTAATCCTTTTTAATTAATTTGTTTGCAGAAGTATTAAATACAGTTACTTTTGTTTGTATCGTATTTGATTCTTCTTGCCATTTTGAGACTATTTCTTTTATTTGTTGTTCACTTTTTTTAGCAACGTTGGGTGTTTGTAGCTCATTCGTTGATTCTTCTATAATAGTTTTAGGATCATAATTATCAAAAAAATCTGAAATTTGCATTTTTACTGAATCACTGTCTTTCTGATTAGAAATTGCAACTTCATTTTTTTCATTTGAAATTTCAGAATTTGAGGTGTTTTTTATTGATGATAAAGCTCCTGATATTTTACGATTTGTTCCAAATTGCATACCTGTAGCTTCTATGTTCTCAGAGACAAACCTACCCCGTAGAAGTTGAGCTAAATTAAAATCTAGTTCAATTTTACCAACCTCAAAAAGATTTTTCATAGGAAAGTCTTTGTTTGCAATGCTAAGATTTTCTAGAGAAATACGTGAATTAAAGAGCTCAACATTTACTTGCTCTATAGTTGTTTTTGCTTCAAAAACAGATTCTAAGTTTTTTTGCAATATTGTCTTAACAAAAATATTTTTACCCAATAGTACTGTAATCATAACAATTGCAATAGTAACTAAAACAGCAATTAATGGGAGTATTTTAATTCGTCCTTTTTGTTTTTTTATTTGTTTTGCAAGTTTTTTTAAACGCAAAACATCTGTTTTTATCATTTTTTCAGGAAAGAAACCTGTATAAAAACCACTCTCATTTTTTTTAAAAAAAGACTCAACAAATTCTCTATCTTTATCTATATAAAGTTTTTTATATATTTTTTTTTCTAATTTTTTAGATGTATATTTTTTTCTGTATAATTTAGGAATTTTTTTTGAGCTTATTAATTTAGGTTGTGATATTTTTTTAGCCATTTTATTGTACCTCCGCAACTATAGTAGCAATTTTTTTTATAAAAGGAATTTTATAAAAAGCTAATACTATTCTGCTATTACTAAACTTAGAGGCAATATACTTACGCCATATCTTTATAAATATGCGAATAATCATATACATTGGGATATATACTATAACTCCGGTTAAAAAGCTCCCCATGACAACAGTATTATTAAATTTTGTAAAGCTTATAAATGGAATTTCTAGCCAAGCAGAAAATACACTTTCAAAGGTTGGAATCGTAAGAATTAAATATCCAAAAGCATCAAAAAAACTATCTAAAAGAGGTGCAAAAAGAGACCCTATAATAATAAAAATAAAATAAGATCCCTTATTTATTCGCATAAATAAGGTAAAAATAAAAATTAACCACCATAAAGCATTGTTTTTAGGCATAAACCCTAGTAATACACCCAAAGCACATGCATGAGCTATTTCTCCAGGATGTGCATTGGAATTTAGTGATTTTAAGATTCTAACAATATACTTTAGGAACATTATAAAAAGTCTCCTTCTGATTAGTTTCTTTTATTTCAACTTATTCTTTTACTTTATTTTGTGCAATTTTATATACATCTTCATACTTTTTAGCGGACATTTCCCAAGAGAAGTTTTTTTTCATGCCAGCAATCTTCATTTTTTTAATATGTTCTGGTTTATTATACCAAGCATACATTGCCCATCCAACAGTATCATAAATACTTCGGGGTGTTAAATCATTAAGCATAAAGCCTGTTCCTTCGCCAGTCTTTTCATTATATTGTTCAACTGTATCAGCTAAACCTCCTGTCCGACGAACTATTGGAAGTGTTCCATACATTAAAGAATACATTTGATTTAATCCACACGGTTCATATTTTGAAGGCATAAGATAAAAATCACTTCCGGCTTCTATAAGGTGGCTCAACTCATCATCATATCCGATATATACTCCCATATTAGGAAGTTTGGAATTTAAATTTCGCAATTCGTCTTCACACCATTTTTCTCCAGAACCGAGTACAATGAATTGCATTTTAAAATCAACACACATATTATACACACATCCATATGTTGGCCCAAATAATTCTGAAACCCCTTTTTGATCTGTAAGTCGGGTTATGATTCCAACGACAGGAATTGTTGAATCTATTTTTAAGCCCATTCGTTTTTGTAGTTCTGCTTTGTTTTCAGCCTTTTTATCCATTGTTTTTACAGAGTAATTAGCAGTTATTTTATTATCATTCATAGGATTCCAAACGTCTATATTAACCCCATTCAAAATTCCATATACATCACTTTTTCTATTACGTATAATGGGATCCATTCTAAAACCATATGCTGCTGTTTGAATCTCTTGTGCATAAGTTGGAGAAACTGTTGTAAGAACATCTGCAGACACTAATCCTGCTTTTAGAAAATTAATATTATCCCAATCTTCGAACCCAGCTTTATAAAACTCGGTCCATTTCATACCAGTAATAGGGTAATTTTCTTTTGAATAAACACCTTGGTACCCCAAATTATGAATAGTTAAAACACTTGATACTTGAGAAAACTGCTCTTTTCGTTTATAAAACTTCAATAACACAGGAACTAAAGCACTAGCCCAATCATGAGCATGCATTATATCTGGATACCAATTTATTTTTTTGCATAGTTCAAAAACACCATTGCAAAGTATAGAAAATCTAAAAGGATTATCTCTAAAATCAGATTCTGTTTTACTGCCATATACACCATCACGTCCAAAGGCAGGCTCATAATCTATAAAATATACAGGTAATCCTATTTTATCTGTTCTATTAGTAGTTCCAGGCATTGTAGTTTTATAAATTGATGTTGAATAAACTTTGTTGCCTATATTAATTTTCAGAGGAGCATTTAAGAGTTCTAAACTATCTCTTCGTATAGTATAATAACGAGGTAAAACAATTCTGACATCATGTCCACATTTGTGTAAAGCTATTGCTAGAGCCGAAACTGCATCTGCAAGCCCTCCTGTTTTAACAAAAGGGAAAGCTTCTGATGTGATCATTAATATTTTCATATAACACTCCTATCTACACTTATCACTATATCCAATCTTCAACTGCTTTTTTAAATGCCCCTGCACTATTACGAATCGTTTTTTCAGATACACAATATGCAATCCTAAAATAACCAGGGCATCCAAATCCTGTTCCTGGAGCTACTAAGATGTTATATTTTTTTAGATGATTACAAAATGCAAAATCATCTTTGTCTCCTTTTTTGTTAGAAGGAACTTTACAAAATAGATAAAATGTTCCTTCTGGCTCAATAAATTCAATTCCAGCACTAGAAACTGCTCTTGTAATTTCTTTCATTCTATTTATATAAGAGCTATAATCTACATCGCAATTCCAACATTTTGCAGCTACTTTTTGGAACATTGCCGGTGCATTTACATATCCTAATATACGTGTTGAAAAAATACATGCATTTACTAAAACATCAACATCTTTGCAAGCAGGATTAACTGCAATATATCCAAGACGTTCTCCTGGTAAACTAAGGTTTTTTGCAAAAGAAGTTACTACTATTGATTCACTATATAGAGGGAACATTGAAACTGGGTTTTTACCGTTATAACAAATTGCACGATATGGTTCATCAAGAATAATATACGGATAGCGCCCTGTTGTTTTACCGTGTTCATTAAGAACCTTTACAAGATCACTCATGTTTTCTTTTGTATAAATTTTCCCACTAGGATTATTAGGGGAATTAATAATAATAGCAGCTGTTCTTTCATTTAAAGACTTTTTTACTGCAGTAATATCAATTGATAAATCTTCTGTTGCAGTTAAAGTACGTAACTTTCCACCGTGATTACTTACATAATGTCCATATTCAACAAAATAAGGTACTGGGACTAAAACTTCATCACCAGTATTAAGAATTGCTTTAAAAACAGAATTTAAAGCTCCCGCAGCACCACAAGCCATCACAATGTGTTTTGCTGTTAAAGCTTCCCCTAGCCCAGTTCCTGGTTTTCCAGAAAGATTTTGTTCAAAATTTGTTTTTTCTGCCATTGCTTGGCGTACTTCAGTATATCCAGCATTTGGCATATAGCCATGTCGACCTTTTGTTCTATCATTTGCAACTTCTAAAACTGCTTGTTCAACAGCTTGAACAGGTTCTAAATCAGGGTTCCCTATACTAAAATCAAAAACTTTATCTTCTCCATAAACTTTTTTTAATTGTGCGCCCTCTTCAAACATTTTTCGGATAACACTTGCCCCAGGCCCTGTCATTTTTTTATAAATATCATTTGCTACAGCCATACTTTTAACCTCATTTATATTAATTAACTATATAAGTATATCACATAATCTTATCACTGCAAAAGAGTAATAAAAAAGCTTTATTTTTTTATTGACCCATCCATATTCTGTTATTATATTTTTTACTATGTTAACAATATTTAAAAAAATTGATTATTGTTATAAACATATACACCGTCTCTTTATAAACTTATTCTTTATATTTTTTCCTATTTTGTTTCTATCTTGTTTAACGGCTCCTTCTAAGATTGTAAGTCCAAATTTATATAATGAATCTAAGACACAAGAAATATTTCTTTCTGAAAAAAACAATGTAAATGGAACTATGCCGAAAGAACTATACATCAATACTCTTTCACAAACTTTCACTTCTGAATATCAATTTATCCTACGAGCTGGTCGTATTTGTGTTAAAACCTCGGAAAATCCTAATTGGTCTTTGTTTTTAAATACGGGCTTACCTTTTTCTACAAGTAAAAAAATAAGCCCAAAATGGTTTGAAACTCCCGAGTATATTACAGAAATAAGCTGCGATGATGATTCTTTAATGGCTCTTGATAATTATAATAGAATGTATCGAATTTATTTAAAAAAACTTCCTAGGGAAAGACTTCTTGAGTGGGATATTACTTTCGGTTGGCCTGTTCAAGAACAAGTAATATTAAACGATCTAGTTTGTGATAATCGGGCATGGGGAATTAGTGTTCGTCGCTCAAATATTTTATGGTATGAGGATAGATATGGCAATCAACATCATTATGGAACCATGGGACTTGCCACCTTGTATTTTCTTAGTAATGATGGGCAAAAAATTTATTTTACCGATTCAGGAATGCCAGTTGATTTTAGTAATTCAATTTTAGGACCAGAAAAAGGAAGCTATATAGCAGAAAATCTTGCTACTAGTGGATCAACTCTATTTCTTATAGATAAAACTGGTAAAATGTATACACGTCTTATTGATTTTGACACCATGGGCTGCGATCCTATGTTTTTTAAATACACGTATAAAAAAGAAAATCAACCATATACTGGGAAAGAATATATTTCAAATTTTACTAGTTGGGCATTGCCAAATGAAGATTGGAAGAAAGAGCCCGCTATCCCTTTAAAAGGAATGGCTCGCTTAACAAAATTTATATCTATACGACAAAATGGGCAAGGAAATTTTGCACGTTCACTGCGTGTTGCAGGCATTTCAGCTGACGGGAAAACAGGTTTCTATTGTAAAAATATTTCAGATACAGAATGGAGTTTTAAAGAAGCCCCTCTTTCTATTAGTAAAAAGGATTTATTGCCACTGGCTTTGCCTAAAAATAAATTAACTGATAAACAAAAAGAAAAAATACAACAATATAAAGGAGTTTCCCAAGAAATTTCTTACTCTGGATATATTTATGATGCTTATGATAATAAAATAGAAGATCTTAATTGTTATATTTCAGATTTTACAATGACCAGTGAAGGACAATGTTCTCTGCATATTTCTAATGGGTCAGAAATAAAGACTTTTTTATTATATCCAATTGAAATGTGGACATATAACGTACGATACAATCCAGGATTGGATGGAACACCTAAATATTATTTTATAACATCTAACTTTGATAAGTCAGAATTGGTTTCTAATGACAAAGATTTTCAAAAAATATTAGAAAATATATTTGGAGAAAAAAACAATGTTTTATTTTCTTTTTCTGCTGAAGTTACAAATAATTATTTTTATTTTACGACAAAAAAAGATAACAATTACTCGATTTTTCTTTCTTCTAACAAAGATAAAAATTTGGAGCTCGCTAAAAGCAAATTGAAAGACTATGCTTTTAGTCCTCAACTATATAAAACTTTTTTTACTTTTTACACATATCCATTAAACAAATATAAATCAAATAAACTAAGCCTTGATCCATGTAAAGAGTATACTGGAATTGATATTCCTGAAATCGAACAGAAAATTAAAAATAACAAAGAATATTTAACTGAACTTAATAATCATCTTAAATCGATAAAAAAAGCTGATTACACAACTTCACTTTCACGATGGGGATATAATGTAACAGACTTACTAATGTCAGTTACACTATTAAATAAACTCAATTTTCCTAAATTTAAAACTATGTCGACTTTTGGTTCTGAACTTATTTCTACAAATGCATCAAAGTACCAAGTTTTAGCTGAAAATTTATCTGCAACATACCCTCCTGTCATAAATTTAATAAAAAATCGCATTAATTATTATCAAAAACTAGAAGAGAAGTTATATACAGAAACACATGCAAAAATTGATTCATCTTATAAAGATGATTATATTTCATATTTCCAATTATTAAATATTCCTAATAAACTACGTGGATATTCTGTTTCTGCGGGTAAAACATGTTTTCTTACGCAAATTAAAGAGTTACCATATGCTAATGGATTTTTACTTTACTTTGATGAAAATAATATAGATAACGCTGTATATGTTTACATGCCTTCCTTTTTAAATGATGTATCTAAATTTCTACATAATACTTCAAAAACAAATTTTAAAACAAATGTTAAATTTTATAGTTTAGCAAAATCAAACATTATTTTTTCAAAACAAGCAGGGATAAGAAATATAAATGATAAAAAAGGTTTGCTTACATGGAATGGAACTAATTTACAAATAACTGTCCATACTCAACTTTTTAAAAATGAATTAATCTTCTTGTATTGACATTTTTACACAATATGTCATATAGTAATATTCGTAAGCTATGAATGAAACTTTTTACTATAATTATTTGTCTAATATTTATGGAGGATTATATATTGAACTACAATATCGAAAAACAACATGCCAAAGGTAAACTTCACGCAATAGAGCGAATAAAAGCATTGTGCGATAAGGATACATTTACAGAAATCTATTCTGCAGTACGACATAATTGTACAAATTTTGGAATGGAAAAAAAAGACATCCCTTATGATGGTGTTATAACTGGCTTTGGTAAAATAAACGGGGCTAAAGTTGCCATTTATGCCCAAGATTTTACGGTTCAAGGAGGATCTCTAGGATTACAACATGGCCGCAAAATTGCTGAACTTATGGAAAAAGCTATAGAAGCACGCTGCCCAATTATAGGTATTAATGATTCTGGTGGAGCTCGTATTCAAGAAGGAGTTGATGCACTTTCTGGATATGGTGATTTGTTTTATCAAAATGTAAGAGCATCTGGTTCTGTTCCTCAAATATCTATTATTGCTGGTCCTTGTGCTGGTGGAGCCGTATATTCTCCTGGAATAACTGATTTTATTTTTACTATTGATAAAGTATCATACATGTTTATAACAGGGCCAAAAGTTGTTAAAAGTGTTATGTTTATGGACATTTCTGCTGATGATCTTGGTGGAGCTGCTATACATGCACAAAAAAGTGGAGTTGCGCAATTTAGATCTCCAAACGAGGAAGATTGTTATAAAAAAGTACGTAAACTTCTAGATTATATTCCTCATTATTTTGGAGATGACAGTAAAACAAAGATTAAAAATCATGCAGAAGATTTAAAGTTTAAATTTGATGCCAAGAAAAAAGCAAAAAAAATTGCTGATGTACTTCCTGAGCGAAAAACACAGGGGTATGATATTCGAGATATTATAGATTGTGTCATAGATGATGATACCTTTTTTGAAGTTAGCAAAGAATTTGCTCCTAATATTGTTACTGGATTTGCTAAGATTGAAGGCAAAAGCGTTGGCATTGTTGCAAATAATCCTTGTGGATTAGGAGGCGTATTAAATTGTGATGCATCTGACAAAGCAGCTCGTTTTATTCGCTATTGTGATGCTTATAATATACCACTTTTAAATCTTGTCGATGTTCCTGGTTTTATCCCTGGCCCTGATGAAGAGCAAAAAGGTATAATTCGTCATGGTGCGAAAGTTATTTATGCTTATTCAGAAGCCACAGTACCAAAAGTAACTGTGATTATTCGTAAAGCCTACGGTGGAGCATATATTGCAATGTGTTCTAAACATTTAGGTGCTGACTTTGTATTTGCATGGCCAGGTTCAGAAATTGCTGTTATGGGAGCCGAAGGGGCCGTCGGTATATTGTATGCTAAAGAAAAAGACGCTTCTCTAAAAGCTCAAAAAGAACAGGAATATAGAGATAATATAATGACACCACGCATAGCCGCTGAGCGAGGTTATGTTTCTGAAATTATAGAACGAGTAGAAACACGAGAAAAAATAGTTCGTTGTTTTGAGTTTTTAGAAAATAAAAATAAAAACATAGCACCAAATAAGAAACATGGAAATATTCCTTTATAATCCATAAAATTAAAGGCCGTTAGTATTAAATACTAACGGCCTTTTTTTTACATAATAAATTACACTCTGGTTAATGCTCAAATTGACGAGAACTAATACTCATTAGTAATCCAATTGCAATCATAGCTGTCCAAAGTGATGACCCTCCATAAGACAAAAATAATAATGGAATACCAGTAATAGGCATAATACCCATTACCATTCCTATATTAACAACAAAATGGAAAAAAAACATTGCAAGTATCCCGGCAGCAATATAATAACCAAAAGTATTTTTAGTATTTTTCATTATAAACAGTATTCTTATCATAATTAAAAAATATAAAATAAAGACTGTAAGCCCGCCTACAAAGCCAAATTCTTCAGCCAGTATACCAAAAATAAAATCAGTACTTTGCTGTGGTAAAAAACGATAATGGCTCTGTGTCCCCAGTAAATAACCTTGTCCTAAAAAACTACCAGAACCAATAGCAATTTTAGATTGAATAATATTCCATCCCGAACCAAGAGGATCTATTTGAGGATTAATGAATACAATCAATCGCATTATTTGATAATCTTGTAAAACTTTTCCTGCTAAAAAAGAAAGAAAATAACTTAAAGTAATCATACTAAAAATATATGTAATCCAATAATAATATTTATTTTTATAAATATAATATCCAAGAGCACCAATAATAGTTACTACCAATAATGCAGTTAATAATATAATCCTTATTTTTGAATTAACAAATATAGTGACTATAGGTAGACTTTTTTGAAATATTTTTTCTTGCCAAATAGGAATAATAGTAAAGAGAATTGTAATTATACCTGTACCAATTAAATAAATTATATATTTAACAGCAACACCGGCTACAAAAACCATTGCTAAAAATATTGGTATATATACACTAGCAGTTCCCATATCTGGTTGTAATAAAACCAACCCAGCTGGTAAACATAAAATACCAAATGATATTAGAAATCTTTTGAATGGTCTATATTTTTCTGAACGTTCAAGAAACATAGCCAAAAATAAAATAAAAATAATTTTACCAAATTCTGATGGCTGAACTCCAAAATTGCCAATACCTAACCAACTTCGAGCTCCATTTACATATCGTCCAAAAAAAAATGTATATCCAAGAATTATTAAATAAGCTATATATAAATACAACGCAAATCTTTTCACTCTTCTAAAATCAAGGAAAGTAACGATAATCATAATTATAAATCCTGATACACCAAACGTTATTTGTTTTATATATTCAGAAGATACCACTTCTCCTTGAAAATTTACGCCTGAAGAATAAATACAAAAAATACCGAAAATTATCAGAATTGAAACGCAAAAGACAAGTAAATAATCAAATTTTTCTAAAATATGTAGTTTCATAATTACTCCTCTCGTCCTACAGGTTTTTGAAACCAAACACCTGTTTTACGTAACGAATCAATAGCTTCATCACAATTTTCATTTGCAAAAATGCCTTGAAATATAATATTTGAAGCATATGGAGCCCACCATTCCCACGGATTTTGAGCTTCAACCATTACGCACACTACAAGTTGATCTTCAACAGGAGCATCATACGGTCCATAAGCAACAAACCAAGAATGCCAACTATCTTTATATCCAGTAACCTCGGCTGTTCCTGTTTTCCCTGCAAATTTTACTACATCATTCTGTAGTGGATACCATGCAGATCCATCTGTAACTGTATATCGAAGATCTTCTTGAACAGTTTTCCATACATCAGAATCTATACTATCCGCTCGATATAAAACTTCAGGTTCTGTTTTTTTTATAATTTCATTTGTAACACCATTTCTAATTTGTTTTAGTAAATGGGGTTTATAAATAGTTCCACTATTAACAACCATAGCCATCATATCGGCAACATGTAAGGGAGTAACATTTGTATATCCTTGACCAATTGACATGGACATTGTATCTCCACCAAGCCATTTTTCATGATAGCGACGTTCTTTCCACTCTGCAGTAGGTATAAAGCCCGTCTTTGATGAAGGAAGATCAATGCCTAAAGACCCCCCATATCCAAACATTTTGGCATATTTAGATATTAAATCAACACCAAGATAATCACGACCAATTGTCCAAAAATAAATATTACACGATTGTGCAAGCCCATTTTTTAAATCCATAAAGCCATGACCAGGGAAAGGTGTCCAACAATGAAATACACGCCCTCCATAATCAATTGATCCTTTACATTCAACTTTGGAATCTTTATCAAACGTTTTTTCTTGTAAGAGTGCAGTAGCCATTATTACTTTAAAAGTTGATGCTGGTGGATACGTAGCATTTATAGTTCTATTTAATAAAGGCTTTTTAGGATCATTTAATAAAGCTTGAAATTTACTAGAAGAATTTTCTTCATTAAAAAGATTAGGATTAAAATACGGGTAAGAAACCATTGCAAGAATTTCCCCTGTACTTGGTTTTAATACAATAGCGGAACCAACTCTATCACCAAGAGCTTCTTCTGCAAGTTTTTGAATAGAAGTATCTATTGTTAATACAATATCATTACCAGAGACAGGAGGATCTACGACCGGTTTATCTGACATAAAACGCCCTCGTACATCAACAATACGCGATTCTACGCCAGGAGTTCCTTGCAATTGTTTATCGTATTCTTTCTCAATACCAGTTTTTCCAATAATACTCGTAGAATCGTACCCTTGATTATAAAGCACTTTTAATTCGTCTTTTGTTATAGCTCCTACATACCCTACAACATGAGACATAGAACCTGTTAAAAGATAATTTCTAATGGGTTTTGATCTCCAAGAGACTCCAGGTAAATCAGTTATATTTTCTGCTATATTAGAAATTTCATCAAACGAGACATTGGATTTTATTTCAAAAGCTTTATATGAAGATCTAGAATATATAGGTATTTTATCATCTATTACCTTTTTATTAATGTGAAGATAAATAGCTAAACGAGCAGTAATACTATCATAATGTTCATCAGGTATTTCACCAGGAGTAACATCTACAGCGAAAGAATCTGTATTTACTACAATTGCCATATCACTATCACTATTAAAAATTTCGCCTCTTTGAGCCGGTATTATAGATTGTTGTTGAGCTAAGTTTTTAGATTGAGTACGATATTGAGACCCTTCAATAACCTGCATTGAAAAAAGTTTTGCAACGTATATGATAAAAACCAAAAATATTAAAATTAAAAAGACAAAAATACTCTTGTTTTTGGACAGAGAACTCCCTGATTTATTTTTTAAATCTGAAGAATGAATTACACCAGCCATTTAAATCAATCCTATTTCATTTGATTCTTGAAGGATTTTAAAATTTGATAAAAATTTGAACATTACAGGAGTTAAAACCGCATTAATAACGCATTCATTTATAAATGCACTGCCCGATGAAAAATAAGTTTGAATTCCATCTTGGTAAAAAAAAGAAATTATAGTTAACAAAATTGCTTTAAGAACAGTACCAAAAAAACCTACAACCATAGGAAACAAAATTCCATTCAATACTATTCGCTGGTGTAAAAACCCAGATAAAAACCCAATTATAGTTCTCATCAAAGCATGTAATCCTAACGGAGAGGCACTAACAAAATCTAAAATTAAACCTGAAAAGAAACCTGTTGTTTGTCCCATCATAGAGCCATTTGAATAAGATATGTAAATAACAGTTATGAGTAATAAATCTGGAACCACAGGTAAAATATACCAATTAGATAAAATAGCAGTCTCTACTAAAAGCAAAGCAAGAAGCGTTGCAGCAGATGAAAAAAAAGTTTTCATTACTCAATTTCCTCCTGATTACTTGTTTGATCAATCACAATTACTCTATCTAAACGAGCAAAATCAATAAGCGGGGTAACATCAATTTCTAAATTCGTATCATAATCTAAAGTGCGTATAGCAGAAATACTTCCAATACAAATATCTTTTATGTAATTTCCATTTTCGCCTGATGTGACAATAAGATCTCCATAATGAAGATCATCAATGACACGCTTTCGAATATATTTAAGTCGTAAAGGAATTTCTTGATTCCCATTCCCTGAACAAATGCCTATATCAGATGTACTTTTAATACGTGATGAAACATTACATTCTATATCATAAATAGGTAAAATCATACTTGAAAAATGCCCAACCGTTATTATTTTACCAATAAGACCTACATTTCCATTTTGAAGAGCAATAACTGGCATATTTTTTTTAATTCCTGAAGTACTTCCTTTATCTATAGTAAATCCGGTATAAGTACCTGAAATATCTCTTCCAATTATTTGAGCTGGAATGTTTTTATATTCATAATTTTCTGTAAAATTAAGTAATTCACGCAATTTTTCATTTTCTTGACGCAACTGAACATCATTACGTAACATAAATTCATACTGTTTCAGTTCTTCAGTTAATTTATCATAATCGTTCTGCAAATTTCGCAAGTCACGGACAGCTGTTACAGCACTTCCAAGAGAACTGCTTACAAAATGAACTCCTTTCTGTAAAGAGGTAATTAACGTGAATCCTGCTGTTCTAAAATTTAGTATAAATCCACCGGTAGAAAAAGAAAGTAATGTACCAGACCCAATAATTAGAATCACAAAAACAATGAGTTGAGATTTAAATGAGTATTTCGAACTTTTTTGAACCATAATTATGAATTTAAGCTATCGTATATACTACGGTCTGTTGAAATGTCTCTAAAAAGTTCAAAGGATTTACCTGCTCCTATGGCTACACATTCAAGAGGGTTTTCAACAAGAAAAACAGGAACCCCTGTTTCTTTTGAAATTAATTTAGGTAGCCCCTTTAAAAGAGACCCACCACCAGTCATAACAATACCTCGTTCTACAATATCAGCAGCAAGTTCTGGAGGTGTTTGACCAAGAGTACTTTTTATTTCTTCAATAATTTGTGTAATAGGTTCTTTTAATGCTTCTCGAACTTCAACAGAATCAATCTCTAGTCTTCGTGGAAGACCTGTAATCGCATCAGTTCCCTTTATTTCCATTTTTTCGATAGTTTTTTCAGGTGAAGCATTCCCAATTTCAATTTTAAGACGTTCTGCTGTTTGTTGTCCAATAATTAAGTTATGAACAGAACGTACATGTTTTATGATTGCATCATCAAATTCATCTCCACCAAGACGAATAGCATTTGTTACAACCATACCTCCCATAGAAATAACTGAGATTTCTGATGTTCCACCACCTATATCACATATCATATGTCCAGCAGGTTCATGGATTGGAATTTCTGCTCCTATTGCTCCTGCAAGAGATTCTTCTATAACATAAACTTCTCGTGCCCCAGCTTTTAATGCAGCTTCCTGTACAGCGCGTCTTTCAACTTCTGTAATACAACTTGGAATACCAACCTTCATACGCATTGAATGAAATAATTGATGACGAGGTAAAATCTTAGAAACAAAATACCGTATCATTTTTTCGGTACTATCCATATCTGCAATAACACCAACTCGTAAAGGACGGATAGCAACAATATCTCCAGGTGTTTTCCAAAGCATTCTTTTAGCTTCTGCCCCTACTGCAACAACTCTGTTTGTTCCTTTTTCTACTGCAACAACAGAAGGCTCATTAATAACAATACCTTTACCACTTACATATACTAATGTATTACATGTTCCAAGGTCGACACCTATATCAGTTGAAAATCTATCGAAAATACCCAATTGAATCTCCCAAATATTTTATTATTTAGTATTTGTATATACTTATTGTTTACCCATTTTTTCTAATGCTCCAGCATGATTAATTGCTGAAAATAATGTCAATCGCCACTCAGATCTAGCTTTTACCATGTCACCTTGTTTTTCATAAACTAAACCTAATCCATAATGTGCATCTGCATAATTAGGATTTATTTCTAACATAGAATTAAACTCATCCGTAGCTTCTTCTAACTTATCTTCATTGATATAAATAAGTCCAAGTAGATTTGAACATTTTAACACAAGTGAGTCATCTGTACTAGTCTTTTTAATGCGGTATAAATATTGTTTTGCAGAAGCATTTTGCCCATTCAAATGATATTGTTCTGCTATTGCCATGAGTAAAACATCTGAATCATTATATTGTAAAGCTTCTGTAAAAGCAGATATACTCTCTGAAGTCATATTTAGTGCAGCATACGAAAGCCCTAAATATTCATATATATCATTACTAGTATATCCTTGTTGTAGAGCAAGATTTAAATATTTAACAACAAGATCAGCGTAATAAGAATAAGCACATATACTGTTTTTGTGATAATAGGCTTTACCAAGCATATAATTGATTTGAGGAACAACATTACGATTAGCTCTGTAACGAGCAATTCTGAGTGAGTTGATAGAAACTTCTATTAAATTTTGAGCTTTAATGGAATCCGTTTGAGAAATAGCAAGATAAAAGGTTGCATAACCTTGGTATGTTAATGCAAAAGTTTTAAAAGGATCCGATTCTAAAATAATTTGAGAAAGATCATAAACCTGTTGATAATCTTGTTGTTCCCAAAGTTTTTTAAGTTGGACAATACCTGGTTCTTTTATTGTTTTGTTGTATAAAGTAACTGCGGCAAAAAAAAAGGTTAATACACAAACTATACCTAAAAAGAGTATAAGTAAAATACGTGGAATATTTCTTTTTCTTTTTGCTACATATTCTTTTTTCATAATCGTTTTCTATAAAAAAAACAGAAGAGACAATAAGCCGGGTTCTGTCCTTGTTTTTCCGTAAAGAAAAACATATAACCATCTATCTAAAAAACAGATTACCCTGTTTTTTTAGCAATTCACCCGTAACCGGGTGACTTCAAAGAAGTCACAATCGGAGTTTCAGTTACTGCTTAATTTTGCTCCAAATGAGGCTTGCCAAGCTACAATTGTTACCAATTGTACGGTGAGCTCTTACCTCACCTTTTCACCCTTACCACAAAAAGTGGTGGTATATTTTCTGTTGCGCTGTCTGTCAGTAAAAAATTACCGCCCGGCCGTTAGCCGGCATTTTTTCCGAAGGAGCCCGGACTTTCCTCATACTGTATCATGACAATACAACACGCGGTTATATCTCTTCTGTAAAATTACTCTTCTAAATCTTCAGCAAAATCAGCAAGACTTCCTGCGTCTTCATGATGAAAATATTCATCCTCTTGTTCATCTTTATCAGCATAATATAAAATACGACTACAGTAAGGACAAAATACTATTTCCTCACCATCATGTACTATATTAGCAAATTGAGCAGGAAGAATCATGTGACAACCATTACATACATTTCCTTTTACCGCTACAATACCTGTTTTTTTACTTTTAATTATGCGCTCAAACTTAAATAAGATTTCAGGATCTAGTCCTGGAACAATTGTTTTTTCTTCTAATTCTAAATCATGTAATTCTTTTTTCATGGCTTCAATATCTTTTTCAAGCGCATCTTTTCCAGAATTTAATTCAGCTTCTTGACTTTTAATCAATTGTTCATCACTTTGAAGCTTTTCATCCAAAGCAGAAAGGTTACTTTCTTCTTTTTGAAGCTCTTTTCTATATTGCTGTTCTTTATCTGTTGCTTCTCGTATTTCTTTATCGAGAGCTTCATATTCTCTATGAGTAGTAACTGAATCCATCCCTTTTTCACCACGTTCTCTATTTGAGACAGCTTCGGCGAGATCAGTTTTCATTTTTAATACTTTTACGCGGAGTTCTTCATAACTCGCATTCGTTTCTATAAATTCTCGTTTTAAACGTGCAAGTAATTCTTCTTGTGTTGATAAATCTTTGGGAGCATCATTAATTCTTGCTTCCAGACTATACTTTTTTGCAAGAATATCTTGCAATGTTTTAAGTTTCTCAAAAACTTCTGTCATCATAATATCTCGGTACTCCTCATAATCTATGTCGTTATATGGACTTCTATTTATATACGATAATCTATTAAATGTCTATATAATCACGCAATCCACTTGATCGTCTAGGATGGCGAAGACGTCGAAGGGCTTTTGCTTCTATTTGTCTAATACGCTCACGGGTAACATTAAAATAGAGACCAACTTCTTCAAGTGTAAGTGAATATCCGTCATCAAGACCAAATCGCATTTTCAGAACTTCTTGTTCTCGAGGTGGTAATGTTGAAAGAACCTCTTGCAAATGTTCTTGTAATAATGTGTAAGCAGTTTTACTTGCAGGATTTTCAACTTCTTTGTCCTCTATAAAATCTCCAAGTAAAGAATCTTCTTCTTCTCCAATAGGAGTTTCAAGCGAAATAGGTTCTCTTGCAACATTCTTAACTTGTTTAACACGAGAAACAGGCCAACCAAGTTGCTCTGCAATTTCATCATCTGTAGGTTCTCGACCAAGCTTTTGCATGAGTTGTCTTTGCTCTCTAACAACTTTATTTATTTGCTCTATCATATGAACAGGAACACGAATTGTTCGAGCTTGATCAGAAATACTGCGCGTAATTGCTTGCCGTATCCACCATGTAGCATAGGTAGAAAATTTATATCCTTTACGATATTCAAATTTCTCAACAGCTTTTATAAGACCAATATTTCCTTCTTGAATTAAATCAAAAAGTTGCAATCCTCGATTTGTATATTTTTTAGCAATAGAAACAACCAACCTAAGATTTGCATTAATCAAACGGTTTTTCGCAGATTCCATCATCTGACGTCCACGAATGATTTCTTTAGCCATTTCTAAAATTTCTTCTACATCATTTTCAAATTCATATTCTAAATAACGCAATTTACGATCAATCTTTTGAATTTGTGTATAAATATCACGAATTTCATCAGCCGGCATACCTAACTCTTCTTCAAGTTTTGCTCGTTCTGATTTTAAAGCTAATTTTCTACCAAGGCTACGAAGATCACTAAAATCCTGTAATCTGATTTCTTTAGCTTTTCTTTCTTGTCTATGTCTATAGTCGTGAATTTTATTTGTAGCGTTAATAAAACGATCAGAAAAGTTTTCTATTTCCTCAGACTGAATATCAATAACTTGAAGAAGCGGTAAAACTTTTTTTCTCATTTTAACTAACTTTTCATCATCAAAAATGTTCTGAGTTGGATCCGCATCATAAAGTTGTTTTTTTAGTTGCACATAGTTTTTCATGTCTTCTTTTAATGGACGTAACTTATCACCATAGGAGCTACGGAGACGGCGCTTTTCGGCCATCTCTTCATTTACTTCTTTACGTGGTTTGCCACCTTCATGAGGATCAATTTTAGTGTCAATTTTATCCAAGATATGGTAAAATTCAGGAATCATCATTCCAGAATTTTTAATGACACTCTTTATGATATTTTCCCCATTTTCCATTTTTTTTGATAAGATAACTTCTTGTTCTGCTGTTAATAAATGCTCTTTACCAATTTCACGCAAATATAAACGAATAGGATCATCGCCACTTGATTCCTTTTCATTATAAACAAGTCGTTTTCTTTCAACAGTTTTACCAGTCACTTTTATAACAGGTATAACTTCTGTCTCTGTTTTCCCTAATTCTATTTTTTTTTCAACAGAATTATCTTCTATACTTGTTGCTACGATATCTTCCTCATCAGAATCATTTTCAGGTTCATCATCAGCTTGCTCTTCTAGTTCAGGTTCATTTTCAACAATTTTAACCTTATTTTTCTCAAGCAATATCATTACATCTTCCATTTTTTTGGAATTTACAATTTCAGGTGGTAGAAAATCGTTAATATCTTCCCACGTTATTAACTGCTTTGCCTTTGCAAGCTTTAATAGCTTTGCTACAGCAGGATCCAGTTCCTGTTCTGTCATTAATTGATATCCTTTATCATTTTCAATTCAAAGTCAATATTCATTTTATCATTAACTAATGTTTCGAGTTTTTGTTGGTCTTCTAGCGACACTGGATTTATCTGGCGTATTGTATTCATAATACGTTCCCTTTTTCGTAAAAGGCTGTTAAGTTTTACCAAATGTATACTATCCGTTATTGCTTGCTGCGAATTACAGGAAAATTCCCCAGAAGTCACAGCTGCTGCCACCATCTGTTGAATTTCAGGTCTACAACGAGCTAAAATATTTTCATAACTGACTGCATCTTCACGATAACATTCTTCAAGAACAATGAACATCTCACGTGCAAACATATCATCAAAATCGTCAGCCACTAAAGAATTTCTCATAAGTTGATAAGAATCTAAATTTGCAATTACAGCGAGTACAGCCCTTGTTTCAGCATTTGGTTTTAAAACCCGTACCTCATTACTTTGTTGCAAATCTTTACTTGTTTGAATTATTCTTTTTGATGCAGCATCACGGTTGTGATAATCTGCAAGCACAGCTTCCCTTTTTAGATTAAATTTTTGACACAATAGTTCAAAACATGATTCCTTTTGTATATCAGAATTAAGCACATCAATATATTGGAAAAAATCAAGTGTTGCTTTGATTTTCCCTTCCGGTGAATCCACTGGATATTTGCAAGCTAATTTAGACAACAAGTAATCATTATCAATAATAGCATTTTTTGTATATTTCGTCAATATATCAGGTCCCTGATCAAGTAAAACATCCGCAGGATCTTTTCCACCCTTTAATTGAATAACTTTTACAGAAAGATTTTGTTTCCGACAAAGATAGATTGCTTTTTCTGTTGCATTTTGTCCTGCTTCATCACTATCAAACGAAAGCAAGACAGTATCAACAAATGGACGTAACAGTTTTACTTGTTCTTCTGTTAAAGCCGTTCCTAAAGGAGCTACTGCTTTTTCTATACCAGCAACATGATAAGCTAAAACATCCATATATCCTTCACACATAATGACTTCGCGACATTGACGAATAGTTTTTTTTGCAAAATTAAAGGCATATAAATTTTGACGTTTTTTATATTGAATCATCTCAGATGAATTTAAGTATTTTGGTCCTTCACCTTCAAGAATACGTCCCCCAAAAGCAACAACTTCACCTTTTCTATTAAAAATAGGGAACATCAAACGATGTGAAAAAAAAGATATATCATGATATTTTTTCGAGAATAAACCACTTCCTTCAAGAAATTCTGAGGAATAATTTTTTTTTAGTAAAAACTTTTTAAGCCAGCTTCGATCTTTTGGCGAATAACCAAGCTTAAAGCGTTCAATAATGGCTTCTGATACTCCTCTTTTTTTTAAATATTCTAACACAGGTTTACCCATTTCGGTAGACGTTAAAAAATAGTGATAGGTTCCTGCTATCTTGGTATATAATTCAATGTATTTATCTTTTGTATCATCATATGCTTCTGATACTTCGTTATAATTGCCATCATATATGATTTCGATTCCAGCTTTTTTTGCAAGAGCTTTAGCAGCATCTATGAAAGAGCATTTTTCCATTTCCATATAAAATTTAATTACACCACCACCGACACCACAACCAAAACAATGATACATTTTTCTATCTGGTACTACATGAAAAGAAGGCGTTTTTTCATTATGGAACGGACAACATCCCCACCAATCATCACCACCTTTTCGTTCTAAACGAGTATATTCTCCTATTAATTGAACAATATCTGTTTTTTGATTGATTTCATTAATTGTTGTGGCAGAGATTTTAGGCATCTATTATTTACCACCTATTGGTTTGGTATACAATTCTTTCCCGATTTCTTTATGTGCATTAAAATCACTTGTAAACACATGTCTGCCTTCTTCTTCATCTACTAATCTAAAATAATAATAATCTGTAACTGGCGGATTTACTGCTGCAGATAAAGCAATCATTCCTGGATTTGAAATAGGCCCTGGCGGTAAACCTGCCCATAAATAAGTATTATAGGGATTATCAATTTTTGTATCTGCATCAGATCCTACGGTTGTAATAACTTTTGGATGTGGTTGCCCTAAAATTTCAGTTATAATATATTCAACTGTTGCACACGAATATAAACCAATATTTCTTCTTAGACGATTTTCAAATACACTCGCTATTAGAGGAGCTTCATCTGCAACTCGATATTCTCTTTGTACTATAGAAGCAAGAGTTACAATATCAAATAATTCCGAATTTGTCTTATTTACAAAATCTTTATTAGAAGAAATTTTTTCAAAAAAAGTATCTACCATAAGTTTTACAACAGTTTCTGCATCCATATTTTCAGTTAAAAAATAGGTATCTGGAAATAAGAAACCTTCAAAGTTTTCTGCTGGAATGTTATACGAAGAAACAAGCTCTCTATCATAAGCTGCATCATAAAAATCTTGTGCTGTTGTAATTTTATTTTCCTCAAAAATTTCCGCTATTTTAGTAATAGTTAATCCTTCAGGAATACTTACCCTAATATACTCTTGAACTCCAGATTCCAAAATAGAAAGGATATCTTGCACGCTCATAGAATTTTTTAAATGATAAGTCCCAGCTTTTAAAACAAAATTGTTAAATCTAGCATATACATACATCACAAAACCATTACGAATTATTTTATTTTCTTCTAATTCTCTTGTAACAGCACGAATAGTTTCACCTGATGGCACAGTAATCTTATATATTTTCTCTGGGTTTTTATCACTATCAGAAGACGTTATAGAAGTTAGTGATAACATAAAAAATAAAAAACCAATTACGATGCATAAAAAAATGCTACTAATAATAGTTAGTAATATATTACGAATTTTCATTAAAAAAAACTTCCGCCTCATCTATACTCATTGAATTATAAATATAACTTTCTACAGATTCCTTAAAATTTCCTAACTCACTAGGTACTATAGAATCATTTTTTCTAAAAAACAATACTATATTTTTTAATTCTTCATCTGTAAAAGTATAATTAAAATGCTCGTCTTTCATTATAGTTCTATTTCCCTGTTTTCAATTGCTAAATTTACTTCTAATTTATTATTAGAAGCATAGTCTGCATACCATCGTGATAATTCAAGAATCTTATATAATTTTTGATCATCATATACAGGATCATGATGAAATAAATATAATTTTGAAATGTTCCAAATTATAGCAAAATCTATTGCATAACAAAAGGAGGAATGCCCCCAATTTTCTTTTTCTATTGCTTCATCTAAAGTATACTGAGCATCAAAAAGCAACACATCTGCATGATCAAAAAAAGCTATATTTTCTTCTGTTTTCTTAAAATCGTCAGGTTTTAATTCTACGTCACTAGCATAAATAAATTTATGTCCATTTTCATTAAAAGAATATGAAAAAGAACCTCCCGGATGACACATACGCTTGCTCATTACGGAAAAACCATCAACCAATAAGCATTTTTTATCTTCGGCAAAGGTACAATATTCAATATTTTTGGTAAACGAAGTATCCATCTGCACAGGGAAAAAAGGCTTCTTCATTTGAGAATTCAACACTTCTTTTATGTTCGGAAATGAAGAATAAAATTTTAATGTAACCGAAGGATTGAAAGCCGGATCAAAAAAAGGCAACCCTTGTATATGATCCCAGTGGAAATGTGATAAAAAAATGTGATATGTTTTATTATTACTTGAAGATATTTTTTTTCCACAAACACGCAACCCTGATCCGCAATCTATTATGATAGTTTCTTTATTTTTAGTAGTAATTTCAACACACGGAGTATTTCCCCCAACAGTGCCATATACTTTCTCAGAAAGCGATGTAATAAATTTTTGTCTTGTTTCATTATTTTTCAAATCAGCAACAGACACCTTTTGAATTACAGCATTCAGTTTTGATTGAACTTGTTCTGGAGAAAGGGGAGTTGGAATAGAACCTCTAACGCCCCAGAATTTAATTTTCATTTACTACCTCGCAATCGGTCTCATGTAAAATTATAACGCAATGGTTCTATTGAATCATATAGGGTGATATTTTTTTTAATTTCTTCTTCAGTATGTAACTCCCCATGATTTATACCAGGGCATTCTTTTTTTTCGGCATCCCAAGTTTTTTTATCCTTTAATAAAAAAGACCAAAAAGGATACGTTTTGCATTGTAAAGGTCTAGCTTTATAAGCCAAACAACCTTTATCCCATAAAATACAATCATAACCGGGTTTTTCCTTTAAACAAAGAACAATAGTATTATCATAATAAGGAACCCATCTACAATATTTCTTTATAAATTCTTTTTTTGATAAACTAAAGCATTCACAAAGATTTGTCAAATCTTCATTTGAAAGATATACAAAACCAGGATCATCACAACAACAATGAGAACATTTTTCACACGTAAATTTTAGCCCATCCTTATAAAATGGTTGTTGCATATAGAACTCCTATAAAAATACATATTCGTTTATCTATTAGAATGTAAAAACAAAGACACATAACAATTGAAATATAATAAAAAAAGGTACTGAACATGTTCAGTACCTTTTAGTGGGGAGTGTAGGATTCGAACCTACGAAGGCGGAGCCAGCAGATTTACAGTCTGTCCCCTTTGACCACTCAGGAAACTCCCCGATTTTTGTTCATTATGTGTTAAAGCCAACTTAGGGATTCGAACCCTAGACCCCGAGATTACAAATCACGTGCTCTGGCCAACTGAGCTAAGTTGGCATAACGAACGATTAATAATATATACTTTTCACTTATTTTGGTCAATAGTCTTTTTAGAAAAAAATGAAAAATTATCCTTTTTTTTCTAAGTCAAAATAAAGAGGTATATAACAGCTTTCTATTACTTTGTCCCAAGAATACATTTTATGTATGTACATCGCAGCATAACGGGAAATGTTTAAAAACTTTTGTGAATCCTTTTTTTTATTTTTAAAAAGAGTCATTATTATAGTTGCAAGCTTTTCTGGTACATTATCCTTATACAAAAAACCTGTTTTACCATCAATTATTTTACAGAGTCCACCAGCGGCATGAGCAATAGGTATAGTTCCATAAATCTGTGCAATAAAATCTTCTAAGCAACAAGGCTCAAAATAGCTTGGTAAAAGTATAAAATCAGCTACAGCTATACATTGACGAGCTATAGACCGCTCATAACCTTTTAAGTATAAAAACTTTCCAGGATAATGACTTGCAAGTTTAATACATTTATTTTCTAATGCAGAAGAGCCTTGACCTGTTATAATAAATCGACACTTACTAAATTTTTCTAATACTATTTTAGCAGCTCCTTCAATAACGTCAATTCCTTTTTGTTCAACCATTCTTCCCTGAAACGCAAAATAAACTGCATCAGCATCGTATTCTAAAAAACCATACTGCTCTATAAAATCAGAATTTTTTATTATACTTCTAATAGTTTCATGTTTTACACTATAATATTTAATAAATTTTTCTCGGATTTTTAACTTCCCTTCTAAATCATCTTTTTCTGGGTTATAAGTAAAATCTAACAAAGATTTATGTGTCTCCGTGGGATTATATTTTTCATAATCAATCCCATTTGTAATTCCTATTATATGAGTTTTTCTCTTCGCAAACTCTTTAGAAAGCCCTCCTGTTGTTTCATTCTGAGAATCCATTATTTCATCTGCATACCACGGAGAAACCGTAGATAAGGTTGCATAGGGCTCTGAGAGTAAATATGGCTCGACTTTATCTTTGAGTATTCCGCCTTTTAAATCTTTTGTTTCAAGATGTGTTATTTCTTTAGCAGTTTCTAATGTAATCGAATGATGATACCCATTCCCTGCATTATGAATAGTTACTACAAAATTAACATCGCTAAAATGATTTTTAAATATATCTATCTTCCGTGCAAAAAAAGGAATAAAAGAGGTTGCAGCATCCTGACAATGTATTATATCAGATTTATCATTCGTCTTTAGGCTATAATAAAGAACTGCCATTTGAAACATTAAATCCAATAGAACAGAATCCTCATGCCCATTCCCTTTTTTGTGATGGTTATTTAGTGTTTCATCAAGAATTGTATAAGTATACACTCCATTTTTTTGTGTAAACTGACTATTTATAATAAAAATAATTCGAACCCCATTGTTATATCCATGGGCATAATTAACTCTGTATTTTTTATTTTTAAATTTAAAACAATATTCAAGTTCAGAAAAAATATCAAAATCTTGTATATTTATTAGATTTGTACAACCATAAAGCGGTATAAAATGGGTAACTTCAAAACCTTTTTTTATTAATCCCTCTGCTAGAGAACAACAAACATTTTTAACACCACCAGCTTCTGCAATTCCAGCATATTCACGACTTATTTGCCAAATTTTTTTATTTTGTATAACATCGTTTTTTGATAGAATCATAAGCTATCCTATTTCATCTTAATTGCAAATTCTGGACGAAGCGTTTTTGCTAATCCTAAATAACAATGCTTAGGAATAGCATCAAGATATACAGTTATCATAACACGAATCATATTCGGTAATCCATTTTTTACATCAGGCTCCTGAGAACAGAAAAGAGGGACATTGTCAGCAAAACCCAAAGATCTTAGTGCTGCAGCAGGATTTAATTCTGTTAAATCTTTTGTGACGGTAAATTGGATCGAAACAATATCTTCTTCTACAAGGTTGTTTTCGTTATACAAAAAAGTTATAAGTTCTTTTACAGAATTTCGTATAGCTTGTTCCGTATTTTTCGTGTCTATTGCACCTCTAATTGCACATATTTTTTTTTGCATATTGCTCATAGTATGCCTTGAGAAAAAAAATGTCAATGTGAAATAAATGTTATAATTGAGCCAATCGAAGCATTTATAACTCCGATTAATGAAACTAAAATATAAAGTAAAATAAATTTCATAAGTGTAGAATTCTTCTCTTTATACGAAAATATAAAGATTTCAACAATTCCACAAATACAAAAGAAAACAAGTGAAACAGATACGTATGATAATACTGTAAGTATAATTATCTGATTTTTTGCTAAAAACCCTTGATAGTTTCCCGCAAGATAAAATAAAAACAAAATAAGAGAAAAAGAAAACATAAACCCAATTATTCTATTTGTAATCCTAAAAAAAGTGGGCATTTTTATATGTTTTAGATTTCGAATGTGTTTTTTATATTTACTTGGCATTATTAAAAAGATCCTCTATTCGTTGCATACTCCACTCACTTATTTTTAGAACATAAGTATAGGGTGCTTTTGCTTCTGTTTTTACATAATATACTGAATCTTGCGATTTTGTATTAGAAACTTGTTCAAAAACAGAAAAAGTAGACTTACGGTTATCTTCAAACTGTACTAAAACAGTAAACCGTAAACGTGCATTTTGCAACCCGGCTTCACTATAAATAACTGACGACTGCATAGAAAAGAGAATATCAGATATATCTTGAAGTGTCTTACCATCACTTACATATACAGAATCCCCTTTATTGGCCGTATATAACAGACTTTTTACTTGAGTATTCTTAGAACTTTCTTCGTTTATAAATGGTAAAAATTTACCATCAATCCAATCTGAGGGGTTAACAGAGCAAAAACTATAAAAGTCGTTTACCATTCTAAAAACTGCATCTGTAGTGCTTATTCTAAAATTAACGTTACGACCTGTTATATCAAGAGATCCAAAATACAGGTGTAAAAATGTTCGTATGTTTTTAGAATCGTCTATTCCGGACAAAGTAATTTGGAAAGCATTTTTAGAATCTAAATTATAATTTGAATAATCAAATTTTTCACTTGCAACAGTCTTTACAGTTCTCTCTTGTGTCGCATATTGTAAAAACTGTGCTATTTTTGAAGCATCTATTGGGAAAATATTTCCGTTTTTAAGGCCTACCCATGTTGATTTCTCATTAATAAACATTTTTTTTACTGTTAATGATTCCCCACTCGCTACTTGTAAATATATTTCATTTACAAAGCCAACATTATTTTGAGAAATTAATACAGTTGTTTTTGTTTCGATATTTTTATTTTCAGACATAAAAAAAATCTTATAAAAGATAGGAATAACAAGAATACATGTGAAAATTAAAAAAAAACGAGTTGTTTGTTTCAAACCAGATTTACCCCCATCATTTTTCACAATAAAACCTCTTTTTGTTTCTGCGCATAATAAAGACACTTAATGCAATGCCTCCTACGACAAACAATATATAGATAAATAAACAAACTATTAAAATGGTTTCTGCCTGAGACATTTTATCTATATCCGTAATCTTATATAAACTTGTATTTACATTTCCCTTGGCTTTTACGCGTAACAATTCGTCTTCTCCACTAAGCCACAAAAGACAATTTGTTAAAAAATCTAAATTATAACCGCTATTAGTATATTCAATCATATCTGATGGAAAGTATTGATTAGAGCAAACTATGATGCGAGTATCTTTACTCTGATTTGTCGCAATCCAACCTTTAACACTTCCTTTTGCAGCTGCAACTAACGTACTTTGAACAAAAGAACCATCATCTAAATTTGTAGAATTACCACTACTTTGCGCAAACGGGTCTGTTTCAAAATTAACATCTTTATCATTTTGAATGCTTGGAATTTGTATTCTAGATTTAGTCGAACTTTTCACAATAGGTTCAATATCTAAAATCTCTGTTGAAAACAATTCCATCGGTGACGGCCAATATAATTCTAAACCTCCAAAATAATTTGTTATTGGTGAAGAATCAGAAACATTCGCTTGTTGCGAAATAATCCAAAATGGATAATCAATATATTGTGTTGCATTTGAATCTTGAGCTTCCATTGTAATTCTAAAATTAGATTGATCTTCTACTAGTGCAGTTTTTATACTAAAACCCCAATAATCTAACATTTCAATTAACGGATTAGCAACGATCGGTGAAACATTCCACGTTGTTCTATCAGCAAGTATAGTCGAGACTGCAAAAAAAACTTTTCCTCCGGCCATAACAAAACGCTCTATACTAGCAGCGACATCTTTTGTTATTTCAGAATTTCCTAATATAAGAAGAGGAGATCGTAAATCAATTTTTTGTGTATCAGTTAGAAGTTCAGCAGTTAATTCAAGACTTGTAAAACCAGATTCAGAAAGCCAAGACTGAACATAAGGATATCCTTCTTGCAAAGAATCTTTACCTCCACAAAATATATACACAGAACGCCCTATTCCACTTACAAAATATTGTAAAGCACTATCTATTTCATACTCAAAGGTTGTAGTAGAAAGAACAAAAGGAATTATTTGTTTTTTAGTACCATATTCAAAAACAACACCAGAAAAAACTTCTGACACCGATGTTTCATTTTTATCTGTCGTTTGTATTTTTTGACTTATTAAACCAACATCTTTTAATTGTTGTTGTAAATCTTCATTTTCTGGTGTTATTACTTCTACACTCACAGAATCTGAAAAAGAAGCACATTCTCCAAGTAAATCTTGTACATCTCTAACTTGTGGATACAGATTGCGTAAATTATTTGAAACATAATAAGTAATAGTAAGTTTTTCATCTAAACTTTGTATTAACTCTTTTGTCAAAGGAGCTAACGAAAATTGCTTCTGAGAAGTTACATCAATCCTTTTATAAAATAGCTGAGAGTTAATTAAAAAAACAGAAAGGAAAAGACTTACGCTTACAATAAAATGTTTGTAATGTACTTTTCTAGCAGAAACAGAATGAGAACTATGTGCTCGTTTTTCGTCAATCCATAAAACTTGTATCAACAGAAAAACTGTAACAATTCCATAAAAGAAATAATCCCGAGTATCTATAATCCCTTTAGAAGCGGCATCAAAGTGCCAAGCGAAAGAACAAAAATTAAAAATTTTAAGCAAAAAATTAGGAACATGTATTTTTAATGGCAATAAATGGATAGAATTTATAACAGCTAGAGAAATCGCTGTTACAATAAAAGTTGTAACATTATTTTTTGTCAAATGTGCAACAAATTGTCCAAATGCAATTGAAGCAAAAGAAAAAAACATAATACACAAAAAACCACAAAAAAGACGTGCTAAAGAAATATCACCAAAAAAGATTACCGATAGAGGAATAAAAAGACTAAATAAGGTCCATATAAAAAAAATAATACTAGCAGAAAGCCATCGCGCACAGATAATAGAAAAATTACTATGAGGAATTTGTTTTATGAACTCTTCACCAGATCCACCAAAATTCATGGTTAAAACAGGAATAAAAACAATACTTATGTAAGGAATAAATAAGAAAAAGTATCGCACATCTGTCGATCCACTTCCAAGTAAAAAGAAACTACGTGCAAAATAAAAATTACTTGCTAGCGCTAAAAAATATATAATACCAGCTATGTAAGTTGTAGGACTTATGGCATAATTAAATAATTCATGTTTTACAAGATACCAAAATCTATGTAACTTATGATTCATAAGGACTCCTTACAGATTTGTGAGGGCCTTTTTTTATAATTTCATTGTGTGACTCAACTGTAAGTTTCATAAAAGCTTCTTCAAATGTCTTTGATTTCGTTTCTAAACAAATTTTGGAGGGAGCTCCAATCTTTACAACTTCACCTTCTTTTAAAATAATTGCCAATGAACATATTTCTTCTACTTCATGCATATTATGAGTCGAAAAAAGAACTGTTTTATTTTTGCTAAGATCCTTTATTAGTTTTCGCATTTCAATAATCTGTTGCGGATCTAATCCTGACATAGGTTCATCTAATAAAAAAACAGATGGATCACTACAAAAGGCACAGGCAAAGGACAATCGCTGTTTAAAACCTTTACTAAGTTCTTTTGTTTTTTTCCCTGAAACAGTGGTAAGTGAAAATTTTTTTAAAATTTTAAAAACCCGATTTTCTATGCTTTTTTTAGCCCTTATTGCAGATAAAGGTATTGTATCATCTAATTTAATTTCAGTTTCTAAAAGTTCACTAACAGTATAATTATCATAAAGATGTGGTTGCTCTGTTACAAAACTACACATCCTTTTAACTTTTATAGGAGACTCAGAAACCTCAATTCCATTCACTAAAACAGAACCTATATCTGCATAATGCATAGCAGATATAGCTTTAAGAATAGTTGTTTTACCTGCACCATTTAGACCAACAAGAGCTGTTACACAATTATCAGGAGCAATAAATGATACATTTTTAACTGCTGCAAAGTTTTTATAACATTTAGTAAAAGATTTTAATTCTATCAATTAATTACCTTTCTCCTATAAAAAACATACAACGTAAAATTTAATCTTTATACGGAATCTCAAAGACCATTCTATCACGGGTAAGAACAGTATTTGGAAAAATCTCACGAGCTTCGTCAAGTAATGGTTTTAGTTCACGATCAGTATATCTTGGGCTATAATGAATGAGACCCATTTTATCTACATTTGCGTCTTTTGCTATTTTTGCAGCTTGTTTAGTTGTCATGTGTTTTTTCTCACGAGCTTGATCTTTAAATTCTTCTGCAAACATGCCTTCACAAATTAATAAATCGGACCCACGAACCTCTTTCGCAATTGAATCTATATACATTGTATCAGTCACATAACTAAATTTTCTACCTGGACGAAGTTTCCCCATAACTTGATTAGGCTGAACGTCGTTTCCATCTATAGATTTTACTGTTTGACCATGCTGTAACTTTGACCATAATGGACCACAAGGAACATTTAACTGCTCTGCCTTTACAGGATCAAACTCTCCTGGCCGATCAATTTCTTCCAAGGTGTATCCTACACACGTTTTTGTATGTTTTAAAGGAAAAGCCCGAACATAAAAACCATCTCCTTCATAACAAACGCAAGGAGCTGTTATTTCTTTTACAATAACAGGATAATTAATATACATGTCAAGAACATTTCTACTTGTTTCAATATATTCAGCAATTTTAGGAGGTCCATAAATATAAAGAGGTTCATTTCTATCAACTTGGCTCGAAAGCATCATAAGACCAGGAATACCTGTAATATGATCAGCATGTGTATGGCTCACAAAAATAGCATTAATTTTTTTCCATTTAAGGTTTAATCTACGAAGAGAGACTTGGGTACCTTCTCCACCATCAAAAAGAAATAACTCTCCTTCTCGACGAAGAAGTACAGATGTTAAATGTCGATACGGAAGTGGCATCATACCACCACATCCAAGAACAAAAGCTTCTAAATTCATAAAAGAACTATACAGTAAAATATAACTTATCTCAACATCCATAAAATTATAAAACAGTTCTATTTTTAAAAATAATCTTGACAGATATTAATAATTAATTATCATAGAGATATGAAACGTACTGAAATTTTGATAATTGATCCTCAAAATGACTTTTGTGACCCTAATGGCTCCCTTTATATCGAAGGAGCTGTAGAGGATTGTAAAAATATTGTAAATTTTATAAATAGGAATTCTAATAAAATTTCTAATATTCATATTACCCTTGATTCTCATCCGAGTTATCACATTGCTCACCCTATCTTTTGGAAAGACACTGAGGGGAATTCCCCTAAGCCGTTTACAGTAATAAATGCAAAAGATATTCAAAACGGAACATATCGTCCAGTAGACAAAGAATTAACATCTTCGGTTGAACAATATGCCCAAGAATTAGAGGCAAAGGGACGTTATCAACTTACAATATGGCCTATGCACTGCTTAACAGCTACATGGGGTGCGTGTGTTCAAAAAGATATAATTATGGCTGCTCATGAATGGGAATTATCAAATATCTGTAAAAATATTTTGTATACTTTTAAATCTGATAATCCACTCACAGAACATTACAGTGCCGTACAAGCTGAAGTACCAATTCCTTGGGATGAATCAACCAAAATTAATTTTAAATTAATAGATTCTTTAAGAAAAGCAGATAACATTATTGTTGTTGGAGAGGCTTTATCTCATTGCCTAGCAAATACAATAAATGACTTACTTGTTTACTTACCGGCAAAGAAATTTACTCTTTTAACTGACTGTACTAGCCCAGTTAAAGGATTTGAAAAAGACGCCAATAAATTCTTACAAGAAACAACTTCGAAAGGCTTAAAAACAGCAATTTCTACAGAGTTAAAATTATAATTTAAGGTAAATTTAACGTCGTTTCTTTTTAAAATCTTTGTAATACCATGCACGTAATTTCTCGAGTTTTATGTAAGGAACATACATCCATGACATAGGAACATCTACACTTCCTAAGCGATGTATATTAGTACCCCCAAACCCTGTCTTAAACCGCCACAGCCCGTGCATAGGATGGTTTTCATCGTCTGTTGGAGGAATGCCATAAAAATCATAACTTTTACAGCCAAAAGCCTTGGCATCTTGAATAGCAGTCCACTGCAGAACATAAGCGGGCATTAAATTACGTTTTTTATTTGAGCTTGCACCATACAAGTATATAGCTTCACTACCTTTGACTTGTAATACAATAATACCTGCCAAAGGGTCTCCAAGGTTTTTGGGATCTTCTGAAGGCGCGTGAGCAATATATAAAATAACTTTGGTTTTTTCTAAATCATTTTGTGATTGACTTTCACTTAAAGATAGTAAGCTTTTGTAGTAACTTTTAGCATGAGTAGCTATGCCATCTCTTTCTGCAGTAAGCTTAAATAAATTATAAAAAATATCTATCTTTTCTGAGCCATATCGTTTTATTATGACACCTTTACGAATCGCTAACTTAATATTATAGCGCCACTTTGATTTCATATTTTTTAATAAATCGCTTTCATCTTGTGTTATATCCAACACAGCAGTATCAGGAGGCTGTATATCAGTTGAAACTTTTTTTACAAAATTTTTATTAGTAATCAGAGTTTTAATAAATTCATTACGGCTTTCAGGAGAAATAAAATTTATAGGAGGATCCATTCTTAAACAAATAGTATTTTTAGGTAGATACGGTTTTATCTGTCCTGCAAGTTCAAAAGCTATTTGTAAATGTACTTTTTTAATATCTTCCTCTGAATAAACACTTTCCATTGCTTTTTTTAAATTTTCATTGATACAATCAGGGCCCATCGGGATATATGCAAGAGAAAAAACATTTTTAAATGTACGAACAAAAACAGAGAGAGTAAATCTTAAAGGACTCGCTCCACCGACACTAGAAAAAGTCGTATCTTCAGAAATTGCTTCAACATTAAATCGTAGAACATCCCAACCATGAAGCATTTTAAAATTACCCCATAGAGTACGTTGCTGAAAATGTGTAGGAATAGAAAAATCTAAATTATCAGCTAAGGTATCATTCTTAACAATCTTAAATGTAAACATAATTAAATAAGACGGACAAAAGCCCGTCTCCTTCCTTTTTATAAATTAAAATGACTTAAGAAATCATTTTTTAACTAATTTCAGAGTTTAAAGCTTTTGTTGTACATACTGGTTTTCCAGCAACTACAAGAGCTTTATCTTCAATTTTGACTACTCCATTAACTGCTTTAATTGGCACTGCAAAAAATTTGTCAGCATTAATGCTTTCTGGTTTTTCATATGAAACATCAGAACCTTCTAGTGTAAGTTCATCACCAGGAGCTGCCCAAGGGCATTCCAAGATTTCAACCGCATCAGAACCATCGTCATTCTTATAGTCCGCAGCCAAAAGCATACCACGGCTTTCAACTCCACGCATCTTCCGGCCCTTAAGATTATATGCGATAACAATGTTTTTTCCTAAGATATCCTCTTCCTTTAAATAAGGAACAAGCCCTGAACAAATAATCCTTTCTTCACCACTTCCATCATCTACTTTTTCAACATACAGTTTATCAGCATCAGGATGACGTTCAACAGAAAGAACCTTTGCAACTCGTAATGAAATATTCTTATTAAAAAGTTCTACAGATGATAATTTTTCTTGAGTATGTTTCTTTTTTTTATTAGGTTTACCCTTTTTTTCTGCTTCTTGACGTTCTTCTTGGCTACCAGCATATCGCTGACGATACTCATCAGTTTTTTCATCATCTAAAGGAGTAAAGATAATATGAGCTCCTTCAATTTTAGACAGTCCTTCCGTTTTGCCTAAATCAGACCAATTTAAAAAACCTTCTGGTTGAGGCTGCCCTATTTTACCCGTACAACCTTTTTTACCAAAAAATCCTAAAACTTCTTCTGAATAATGAGGCAGAAAAGGATGAGCCATAATCATTAAATCTTTAATGACATAACTTAAATTCCATAAAAGGTTAGCAGCTGCTTTTGGATTTTCGTTTCGAGTTTTCCACGGCTCTCCATCTTGAAAATACTTATTTGCTATAGATGAAATTTTAAAAATTTCGTGAAAAGAATCTTTAAGTTTTGCCCATTCCAAAAGATCTGTCATTTTCTTTTCAAGAGTTTCTACCTGAGACCATAATTTTTCGTCACGAGATCCTTGAGGAATAATTCCATCATAAAATTTACTAATAAAAGTGGTAGTTCTATTTACAAGATTTCCTAAATTTCCTATAAGTTCAGAATTCAATTTATCTTGAAAATCTTTCCAAGTAAATTGAGTGTCAGATTTTTCTGGACGATTATAAAAAATATAAAATCGCCAAGCATCTGCAGGAATACCGGATTCTTTTGCATCTGTTCCAAAAACACCGACACCCTTTGATTTACTAAATTTACCATTTTCGTAATTTAAGTATTCAGTACTACTCATATGGTATAATTTTGTCCAATCTCTGCCTGAACCAATTAAAGTACTTGGGAATATGACAGTATGAAATGGAATATTATCTTTACCAATAAATTGGAATAAATCTACATCTTTTTTAGCTGAAGGATCTTCACTTTCTGTTGGTAGCCACCAAGATTTCCAATCGATTTGAGTAGAAGCGCCTTGTGCTTTTAATTTATCATCAAGTTCTTTTGTTATAGAAATATATCCAATAGGAGCGTCAAACCACACATAAAAAACTTTATTTTCAAATCCTTCTAAAGGAACGGGAATACCCCATTTTAAATCTCGAGTAATAGCCCTCTCATGTAATCCATCTCTTATCCAAGCTTGAGTCATCTGTAAAGCATTTTTAGCCCAACGACCTTCGACACTTGCTTTTTCCATCCAAGGTGCATATTCTTTTTGAATTCTTGGAAGATCAATGTACAAATGCTTTGTTGATTTTAATGTAGGAGTAGACCCACATGTCTTACAATGTGGTTCTACTAATTCTGTCGGATCTAATAAAGCACCACAGTTTTCACACTGATCACCGCCAGCATCTTCATAACCACATTTTGGACAAGTTCCTCGAACATATCGATCTGCTAAAAAACGTTCACATTTTGGACAATAAAGTTGCTCAATAGTGTTTTCTTTTATAAAACCACGGGCATATACATCTTTAAACATCTGCTGAACAATCTCAGTTTGCTGTGGATTTGAAGTACGCCCAAAATTATCAAAATTTATACCAAACCAATCATATATTTCTTTATGGATAGCATGATAATAATCACAAAGTTCACGTGGTGACTTACCTACTTCTAAAGCTTTAGTTTCAGTAGCAGTACCATATTCGTCGGTACCACAAACATAAAGTGTATCATAGCCACGACTACGACAAAAACGAGAAAAAACGTCTGCTGATAAAACTTGGATACAGTTTCCAAGATGAGGAACATTATTTACATAAGGTAATGCGGAGGTTACTAATCTTCTTTTCATAGTTGATATACTACTATTTTCGTTTTCTTTTTGCAACTGACTTTTTTTTTGCAGTATTTATTGCCATGTTGAGTGTTTTTTCAATTTCCATACCAGGCTCTAGACTAATTTTCCAAAAAAAAGTACAGGTATTAGCTTCGTAACGAGGCTCTACAGAACCAGATTCGTCAGGTCGAGCTGAATATAAAGGTTGTATACAAATCCCAGCTCTTTCATTCGGTTCAAGCACAAAACTATTTTTTGCGTCTGTATCTGTAAGCTGTAAAAGCCCTATGTCTGATTGTTTTATATAATACGTATCACTAGAAGGTATTTCTTTTTTACCTTCTAGAAGAACTTCTAATTGAATGTTTGCGCTAGATTTATAAGGAACAGAAAAATTATTTTCGACCCCAAAAAAACCAGTAAGATTTTCCTCACTTTCATTTCTCAAAATATACTGAACTAATATGCCGTTCTCATTCAGTGTATATTTTTTTGTCACAGAGAGATTTTGTTTTAAATCTCCTATTTCAACTACAGTTTCTAAAACGAGTTCATGTCTAGATCTTTCAAACTGTTTTTGATTATACAACTGTTGATTCAGCTTAGATAAAAGATGTGTGTTAAATTCTAACTCCTCATCCTTTTCAGCAGGAATAAAATGATCCACAAACATATTTTTAGCATATAAATCTGTAACACCATCATATTTTCGTATTCGCGGCATTACATCACAATAATTAGCATAATTATGCATTATATCAAGTTCGGTAATCATACCACCATGACGTGAAATAAAAGCATTGTAGGTAGTAAATCGATTTACATATTCTAAAATTCCATCAAAATCAAAATCAAAACACGTTGTATTATCTACAAAATTGGAAGCGTCTCGAACAAGCTGTTCTGCACGCAATAAATTACTATATGAATACTGTCTAAGTTTCTGATCTGTAATTCCACCTTTACCTGTAAACATATATACGGCATAGTTTTGTGCAATCCATAAATATTCACGAGCAGTTTTTCGCCGTGCTTTATCACCCTTACATTGAGAAATCATTGAACTTATATTCATCATTCTGGAATATAATTTTTGTGCTTCTGGATAAAGAGTTAAAAAATCACGAACTGTTGGACGTAATGCCTCTGAAAAAACTTTGGCATGAGGAACAAAAGGTTCTAACGTCCACATAGCAGCATCAGACATACAACCTGCAGGAATAAATGTCTTATTTACTATTTGGCATTCTTTTAAGTAAATGCTTGGAATAGAAAGGTTAATATTCGTATTTTTAGCTGTTAATTCTAAAAATTCATCCAACCAAGCCGTTTGAATTAATTCATCGAATTCCTCAGGGCTAAAAAAACATGCATATACAAAAGAATTTCCAGAATTCTGAGCATTTTTAAGATGCTCAAAAAAAAATTCAGAAGATTGTTTTACAGTCGGCTTAGTATCTTGATGCAGAGGTATAACTGTGAGAGTTCTTCCTAAATCTTCTACAATTAAAGGTGAATAAGATGCAACAGATCGATATGAATTTCGAGGGATTAGCCTATTATCGAGAAAAGCATATTCTATACCACAGGAATTACAACTAGAAATAAGAGATGGATCCCAAATACTTTCTGCCAAAGTTATTCCGCGAGGTCTCTTCCCTATTGCTTTCCTAATCCTAGTTGTTAAAGCCTCTATTTGCCCAACTCTATCTTTTGGGAGTAGTAGTGGTAATAAAGGTTCATAATAACCACCACCAAGGATTTCAATTTGTTTTCTTTTAACAAGTTCTGTTAAAACATCAAGAATTTCAGGGTGTTTTTTTTCAAACCATTCTAAAATTACGCCCGGTAAAAAAATACATACATTAAGAGTCGTATGAGCATATAAATAGGAAAATATATTTTTGTAATAATTTTGATATTTTTTTTCTATTTCTGAAGAAAGAATTCCCCTAACAGTAAAAGTTAAACCAAAACAGATTGTTATATTATTCATTATTTTTTATGTTAACCTATGATTGCCATATTTTAAAGTGTTTCTTTTTAGAATATTCAATTTTTTTTCTCATTGGGTCAAAAACTCCATCTATTTTATCTTCGCTCAATATTTTTTCATTTACTTCATAGCAATCAGGAGCAATACAATCTATCCAAACCTCACTGTCAGCAGGAACAAGCTTAATTAGATTTTGTGGACATACATCTACACATAATCCACATCCATTACAAGATTGAAGAACTTTTGCAATACCATTTTCAACAAATATAGCGTTTTGAGGACATACATCTATACAATCACCAAATCCAGAACAAGTGTTTTTACAGAAATATTCAGTTTCATAAGTTGCCTTAAACAAACGACAATCAGCATAGCCTGTATAATCCAATCGTTTACGAGACGGATCTTTATAATCTTTGCACATGATAGCAGCTTTCTGAGAATTATCAGTTTTATAAGGAAGAATATAATCTTCATCAATTAACTCATATTCCTCTTTAGAACAAAGCATTTCTAAAGAATTATCTACGCTTTTATATAAAGCTACATAATATAAAGCAACAGAAAAAACACAAGTCAATATACATAAGAAAATTGATAAAATCATTTATAAACTCCCAAATTTAACCACGACACATTCCATGAAAAGAAAGCAAAAATAATGAGAGCAAAACTTATAAAAATTAATGTTTCTGTTGAAAAAACAGAATGATTTTTTAAAAATCCTATTTGATTTCTAATCGCTTCTAATACTGGAATTAACAAATAAAAAGAAATACAACAACTCAATCCTATGACCATTGCATTGGGAAAACTTACAGCTTCTCCAACAGCAACTATTACTGTCAAAAAAGTAAGGGTAAACTCTGCAGTATCAATTTTAAATGATGCAAAAATAAATCTTTGAAAAATCATACAAAAGAAAATGGTAAATAAAATAGCAAAAAAAGGATATATTTTCGACAAGTCAAACGGAGCGAGCAAATAATTTGTGATACTCCAAGTCAGAGAAATACTTGCAGCAATACTCAGCAATGATTTTATAAAATAGGCAAGTATATGATGAGGTTTAATAGAAAATATATATAATTTTTTAAGTCCTATTCCGTATACTAATGTCACAGAAGAGACTATTACATAAATAAAAATTGTTTCAAGCATTATTATTTTCTGATCTCCATTTTATTTCTTTGTATCTATATATTATTGACATGATAATAATAAATATGGCAAATAATACAAATGCTCCAGGAACACTTGCCCAGAAAATTCCTACTCCTATATTAAAAGAAGGAAGGGTTGATATATAAAAACCTGTATGAGAAGGGAAAGATAGTGTACCATAAGCCAAATATTCACGGACACAAAAATATACAAGAGATAGCAAAGTAAAAACCCCTGCCCGACTCATAGAAAGTTTTAACTCGGCTGCTAATAATAATTTTCTTTTCCTTATAATTAGTCCACCAAATATAGAAGACACAGGAATTATGTATAAAATATTACCTAAAACAAGAGAATGTAATGGTGAATACAAGGAAAGTAATTGGTTACAAAAAACAGTAATAGCCACAGCTATAATAATTTGTAATATTTTTGAATATTTTTCTAGCTTAGCTTTAATTAATAAATATTTTGTACAAGTTAAAACTAATACTAAAATATTAAAAACTAATAATAATATTAGTCCATATCCAAGTCTTGCAGGACATGGAATACAATAAAAAGATGCTAGAATTATATATTGTAATGCATTTTTTTTATTCATTTAAGCTCCCCTCAATTATTGTAGGGATTTTTTTACTCCAATAATTTATTTGTGTATATGATATGCCAGCTAAATCATAATCTGTAACCTTATTAAATTCTCCTGCGATTCCAAAGTATTTTGCTCCTTGCAACGCAGAATAAATAAAGACCACAGGCACTGGGCCACAGATTCCAGTTATTCGTATAATACATGCATACATATCTTCCTGTTGGCCTAAAACAGTATAAACTGACAAGGAAGTTTGTAAGGGTGAATTAATAGGAATAAATTCGCCGACTTTTAAGTTATCATCATTTTCAGAATCAAAAACATTTTGAATAGCAACAGCTAGTCCTTCTTTTTTCTCTGCACTCACTGGAAATGAAAGAGAAAAAAGCAATAAAAAAATGACAATTAATATACCAGCAACAATGCCACCTTCACGTAAATCTTTTATATCACTCATTCTATTTTATTTCCTCCACCGTTTGTTTTTGTATACGTTTCTTAATATTTAAGGAATAAACAGAACGCTCTACATTTTGAATCAAAGGAGTAAGAACATTTATTACAAGAATTGTAAATAAAATTCCTACAGGAGAAGCCCCACATCCTATGATTATAAAGGCAATAACTCCAGCCAAAATTGCATAAATAATCTTTCCTATCACACTTTGAGGATAAGTACCATGCCACTCAAGAAGAAAAAAAGTTGCAAATAGAGTCCCACTTGTTAAAAGTGCAAGAAGTATATCTCCTCCACCAACCATTCTACCATAAGGAAATAATCCAAATAAAGAAACTAAACTTGCATATACAAATAAGAATACAAAAGGAATTAACCCTTCAATTGTTTTGCACGTAAGCAAAAATAAAGAGGCAAAAAGGGTTAAAAGATTAAAACGAAATGCAGGGATTACAGAACCTGTATCCCAAATAAGTGTCACATACCCCAATGGGATAGAGATTCCAAAATGAGAAAGAATTTTTTCGTTTAAGAATGTAGTAACCCCAGCATCATAGCTTCCATAATTAAGGATTCCTTGATTAAAAAGTTCACTTCCAGCATTTGAGCCTTGTAAAAAAGAAGGGGAAAGAATAAAAGGAGGAAAATATTGAGGCCCCAAAAAAAACATGACAATAATTGTAACCATAACAGGATTCGCCCATGATTGTGCAAATCCACCAAAGGCATATTTATCGATTATTAGTATAAATAGAATAATACAAAAAGCAAGAACTGGAGGATAACCTGAAGGAATAAAAAAACCAATAATTAACCCTTGATAAATGGGAGCCCACGAAAATGTATACTTTTTATTCGCAGAAAAAATATCTAAAAAATCTGCTATAAAAGAGGAAAGAACAGCAATAATAACTAAAGCAATAGAAGAGAAGCTCTTAGTAACAAAGAGCATTATAAGTTGGGGTATTATTAATACAATAGATAATAAAAGCATATCTCCAACAGAGGGAACTAAAAAATGATATGGAGCTAAATCTAATTTTTTATATTGCTTAGTCATTATTTTCTTCCTTTAATAGAGAGATAACCTGATTTAACGGCAATCTAGCTGGACATACTGTATTACATAATCCACATTCTGAACACCAATTTTTAGTTGCAAGAATCTCTTTAGAAACGCTAACCTTACTTGTATATGCTAAAAACAGACTATCAGGATGAATGCCAACAGGACAAATTGTATGACATCTTCCACAATGTATACAACTTGATATAGTAGCATTATGTAATTCTTTTTTTTCAAGTATTGTTATAGATTTTACAAATTTAGTAATAGGCGTATTTATATCGGCAATATCAATACCCTGAACCAATCCATTAACAATAATCTTACCTGGTATTTTACGAGTTCCACCACATTCATATATTAAATTTTTTATTGGAGTCCCTATGCGAGCTTGGAATAAATTAGATTTGTATAGCCCACTACCAACAACCTGAACCATTTGATCAATAACAGGCTTAGATAATACTACCCCATTGTACACATCACGAAGAGAAGAGCTCCCAATACAAAAAGCTGGGGATTTGAGATCTTTTTGTTCTGGAAAGTTTTTACTTACAATTTCTGAAAAAGTATCTTTCCCAATATTTACATTTTGACCATCCCGAATAAAAACACATTCTGCCTTTATATCACTAGAAATTAATGACTTTATACATGAATCAAGTTTTTTTGAGCTTGATTCATTATAAAAAAACACTATTTTAGAAGTTTTAATAGCTTTAGCCACTATTTGAGCTCCAACAACTATCTTTTCTAAATAAAATTTTGTTAAAAAAGCATCAACATAAATATCTGATTGTTTATCAAATAAACTTACATACAAAGTTTTGCCAATAATAGAACTATCTATACATTGCTTTGCTAGCGATTCTGGTTTATAAAAAAAAGTATTAATGATACCTTTATTTTTAAATAAAGTAATTAATTCTGTAGCAGATAAGAGTTTCCAATCTGAAACAGACTCAGCTTTACCCGTATATGTGAAATTACCATTCACTCTAATAATTGCAGTTAAAGACCTTTTTCCATTAGGCATGGATAAATAATCAAAACCTGTCACTACCCCCGGAACCGGAGAATGTACTAATGCATTATCCCCTGCACAACGACCAATAGGTTGACCTTCATAGACTATGTCTCCAAGTCTAACAATAGGAACACATTCTTCTACTCCATATTGATTCAAAGAAACAAAAAGAGTTTCAGGAATATATGCTATTTTCTTTTTAGAAAATGTATATTTGGTAAAATTAAAATATTGCTTTTTTACAGCCATTTTATATAATCCTTAATTTTTTTCTCTTATACTTAACATAAAATGATAAACAAAATCCAAGTATGAGACTTATACTTGCAAATATATATGATTTAACACTTAAATTAAGCATATTTATATTTATCCAAACGCCAGAAACAAAAGAATTTTCTGAATATAATAACTTTTCTGCTCCAGCAGAATAATCTGTCATAGAAGCGTTTCTCTTTATTTCATGAATTTTATTAGAAATATACGTTGAATTATATACTTTATTATAAAAAGAGTATTCTGTTACAGTATCCTTATCTTCTTTATATCCTGGCATATTAACAGAATCCCCTAATTGAGGTAAACCTCTTGATACTTTTTCAGGATTTTTAGGAAGTCTACAATAAGGGGACGTCTCAATACACCATGCTGCTCCAATATAGTCTGCTAAACTTGGTAATATATCGACATTCTTTTTAGAATTTTCCACAGCCTTTTCATAATTTTCTATTGTAAAACCTTTGCTAGTATAATGCGAAGGACTTGGAATGTATAGGTCTTTTGAGACTTTTGAGATTTCGAAACTATTAAATAAAAGTGAACCAGGAAAAATTATAAAAACTACAATAACAAATAAAACTATCAAAATAGGATTTATAGAATATACCCAGTTTATTTGTGTTGCTTTTTTTATCTTTAGAGGTTGAAAAAAAGAAGTTGAATATGAAAGGTTTTGAGCTTTGTATACAAGATACAATAATGACAATATTAACAAAAAGGTGATACAAGCAAGTTTAAAAACAGAAGCCCCTGAAAAAAACGCAAAAAATATAAAAGCAATTAATTGTACATAGATATGTATTTGTCGAGATAACATGAGCGAAAAATTTTCCCTATCCCATATAGTTTGCAAAGAAAAAAAACCAAACATGCACACAACTGAAATAGCGCACATATAAACAAAGGGAACAGAAAAACAGAAAAGAACAAGAGGTAAACAAGTAGATAAAAAAAACTTTTTATTTTTTGAATAAAAAAACAAGATTATAAAAAATAGTCCCGTTATAAAAAACGGAAAAAGAATATATTGAGATTGAATGTTGCTCCCACATTCAACAGGAATCTTATTTAAAACAAGCTTTATTTTATTTGAATATTCGTTTGGAACATAGTACAAATCATACTCAGCACTTTTATCTGAAAAATACATATTTTGTAATTCTGAATATGTAAACCCATTAAGAACTAGAGGTACTGTAACAGGCACAAACTTAGATCTTTGAGGATATTGAACATGATTTTGTGATAGAACCCCTTTAATATGTAAAGAGGAAAAAATATCAAGAACAGAGTCTTGAGGATACGTTTTATCTACATAAACAGTTTTATATGATTTCCATAGACCACCAGATGGAATAACTCTAAATCTGAATAAAAAAACAACACAAAAGATAGTACAGAATAGTGCAAAAAATATTTTTAGGTAAAATTTCATAAATCTCTATTTACAAGAAAAAAATAGCCCAATAAGAAACCCTAATATCACACCAGTACATACTTCACCAGGACTATGACCATTAATTTGTTTAACAGGACTAAACTCGATTATTTTTGATTTTTCTAATTTTGTACCGATTTCATTTAACACTCTAGCTTGATCCCCACTAGATCGACGAACTCCTACTGCATCTCGAATGACGACAAGAATAAAACAACACGCTAAAATAAACAAATCAGAACTAACACCAGATCTGAATCCAATACACGTAGTCATTGTTGTTACCAACGAAGAATGACTTGAAGGCATTCCTCCAGTACGCCAAAAAAGCATCTCTAATAACTCTTTTACATTGTGGATTTGGTGCGTAAACAAATGTAATATTGTTTTAATAAACTGTGCAGCTAACCAACTTAATAAGCTAGCTTGCAAAACAGGATTTGAGCAAAATCTACTACACTGTATTAGAAAATCATTTTTCATAATACATCTATTTTACCCAGAGAATTAATTTTGTCTAGTAGCCATAATGTAAAATAATAAATATACTTACTAGTAATATGAATTTTAATAACTTTCCCATAGGGCCAGATGATTGTGGCCGACGATTAGATAGAATTGTACGAAAATTTTTACCTGATTTACAAATTTCTTTTATTTATAAAAACATTCGCACAGGATTTATTCGTATAAATAACAAAAAACAAAAACAAGATTATATTTTACAGCCTTCGGATGTCATTAACATTGCATCTCTATTAATACAAAAAGGAAAATCCAATCCTACTAAAAAAAATCTTGAAGATAATCAATCTCAAAACTTACTTGTTCCTACCATTTTATTTAAAAATGATAACTTTTTAGCAATAAACAAACCATATGATGTTCCTGTTCAAGGGAGTTCTCAAAATGATATCTCTCTTAACAGAATTATTACTAAACTATACAATCCAAAAAATTTTTCACTTACTTTTACACCAGGCCCCTTACATAGATTAGATCGAAGAACAACAGGAACTCTTATTTTTTCCCAAAGTTTAAAAGGAGCTCAGTGGTTTTCGCAAGCAATGCAAAATAAGACAATTACAAAAGAATATTTAGGATTAGTTTGTGGGAAAGTAACACAAAATCATAAGTGGATTGATTTTATCGATGACAGCTACCATAATAATAATGGTTTTAGAATAGTGAGAGTAGTAGATGCGACGCAAGAAAAGATTTCCCCTGTTGCAAAAAAAGCTATAACAAACATAATACCACTTAAAAACACTGTAATTGAAGCTTTAGGTAAAAAAATTCCAATTACACTTTGCAAATTTATTATAGAAACGGGTCGAATGCATCAAATTAGAGCTCAGAGCGCGTATCATGGATTTCCGCTCGCTGGAGATTCAGCATATTCAACAGGTATATATGCTGATATAAAACTTAGATCATTTGGAATCCATGATTCAAAAAACAAAGAGAAAATTCCAGAGTTTTTGCTTCATGCTATTCGGCTAAAATCTCCCCAAAACGATTTAGGATTGCCAACCGAAATCATAGCACCTCTTCCTACTTTTTTCAAAAATATTATAACAACTTACTTTGCAAGTTTATCTTTTAAGTTTATACTATAGCGAGATATGAACATCATAAATGATTTAGTTAGTTTTTTAAAAGGCATTACAGTTTATGCTCTCGTAGGTCCATCGGGAACAGGTAAAAGTTTTCGGGCTAAGCTTTTAGCTCAAAAATATTCTATCGATGCCATTATTGATGATGGACTGTTAATTCAAGATGATAAAATAATTGCAGGACACTCGGCTAAACGTGAAAAAACATTTTTAGGAGCTGTAAGAGTTGCTGTTTTTGATAATAAACAACATCGAGATGAAACTGCTAAGGCAATTGGTCAATATAAATTACGAAAAATACTTATTCTTGGCACTTCAGAAAAAATGACCACTAAGATTGCCATGAGATTACAGCTCCCGACTCCTTCGAAAACTATACATATAGAAGATATTGCCACACAAGATGAAATTGATACAGCAATTCGATCTCGCCAAATTGAGGGTAAGCATGTTATTCCTGTTCCTTCTCTTGAAATAAAACGCAATTATCCTCAAATTTTTTATAATTCAATCAAAGTACATTTACATAAAACTAAAAAATCTAAACAAGACAATAATACAAAAGTATTCGAAAAATCTGTAGTACGTCCAGAATTCTCAAAAAAAGGTAGGATTTCTATTTCTGAAGCTGCGTTAACACAGATGACAATGCATTGTGTTAGTGAATTTGATGCAGCTATTAAAATTAAAAAACTTGTTATTAAGACAGATAAGCAAGGATACCGTTTTATTATTACAATCGATGTGCCATTTGGGACTCAATTAGCAGGAAAAATTCATAATCTTCAACAGTATATAATAAATAATATTGAGCGCTATACAGGCATCTTAATAGAAGAGGTAAGTATAATAATCGACAAAATTACTAAATAACTACGTTAAGGACATACTGCAGTTTTTTTGTTTTGCAGACGTGTTAGATACATTATCAAACTTTGGAGTTTTTTTATTCTTATTACCTTTTATTGAATTAACTACTTTTTGAGAATTAGACAGTTTTTTCGAATTGGTAGAGGTTTCAGTCTTTTTTTTGGGTTTTTCATTACGGCCTCTAAAAGCATTCTTTGGGATTTTTATTGAAACACCAAGTCGCTTAAGAGAAGCTCGAATCGCATACTCAAGCTCAGTACGTTGTGGATTCATAGGTAACACAAAATTGCGAACTTGTTTCCAAGTGTTCTTATAAAGTTCTCCTGTTGTCGAATGAGATGCTATTTCTTTATCCCAATCAGTCATTCCAGCTATAAAATCATAAATTATATATGCAAGTTTTTGTCCTAACCTAGCATCAGGTTGCATTACACAAAAAGCGTCTAACTCTCTTAAGTTTTTCATATAGCTTTCTTCGAATTTTCGATTTTCAAACATAAGAGATGTTGCAGTCGGCTGCAAATACATATAAAGTTCCGTTTCTAAACATCGCTTTACTATATCGTAAGAATGCCCAGATGTAATTATTTTAAGAAGTTCTTCTGTTAATCTCGATGGAGAAACAGGTGACAGTAAAGATGCAGAAGTAGTAATTTTCCTCTTTAGTTTAGAGGGCATTTTAAAACCTGTCGTGCTTGTATACTTTATTGCACGAAGCATTCTAACAGGATCTTCTACAAAAATACGTTCTAGCGGAATAACAGGAACTATTTTTCTTGCCTTAATATCTTTAACCCCACCTACATAGTCAATAATATGACCATTAAGAGGATCATAATATAAAGCATTCATTGTAAAATCACGTCGCTGAACATCCTCGTCTAACGTTCCAAAGGTATTTCCAACAGAACCATCTACTAATGAACGGAAGGTGCTTACTTCAAAAATTTTTAACCCATAAAAGATGTGAACGAGACGAAAACGACGTCCAATAATACGTGAATTTCGGAATATTTTTTTTATTTTTGAAGGAGTTGCATCTGTTGTTATATCAAAATCATTTGGAGAGTTGCCGACAAGTAAATCTCTTACTGCCCCCCCCACTATATAAGCTTGATATCCATAACTACGTAATTGCCTAATAACACGTAATGCATCAGGATCAATTTGAGATTGTTTTATGCAATGTTCATTTTCTGTATAAATAATAGCCTGTCTAACAGGCTTGCCGTTGGAATCTGATGTATATCTAAATAGCACCCTTTTAGTTTATAGGCAACACACATTACCGTCAAGATGTAAAACTCTCAATCCAGTGTAAAATATCATTCATTACTTCAATTCGGTTTGTTTCATTTAGTAATTCATGCCGAGCGCCAGGATAAAACGAATGCTGAACATTCTCTATCCCATTCTGTTTATACACTTCAATTAATTTTTTTACTGTATTTGTATAGTCTCCAACTGGATCTGCTTCTCCTGCAATAAAGTAAATAGGTAATTTTTTAGGTATATTGGCAATTGCTTTAGCCTTATGAACAGCTAAAAGCCCTGCTGTAATGTCTCTAAAGAAAGAAGCTGAAGCTGGAAAACCACAATATTTTGAATCAATATATTTTTTCACTTCATCCTCATCACGAGAAAGCCAATCATATTCTGTTTTCTTTATATCGATTTTATCATTATATTTTCCAAAAGAAGCATTTGCTAAAAAAGAAGATTTATACGCATATCCTTTTAATGCACACACAATGCTAGCTATTACTTTTCCTCCCCTATTTATTGCATTATTTGGTCCCGCTGTACCAGAAAGAATACATCCATCAAGTTCTTCTCCATAACGTTCTATAAATGCTTGTGCAACAAAAGAACCAAAGGAATGACCTAATAAGATCATTCTGGCATTTGGAAAATCTTTTTTGCATTTAAGAATCATAGCATGTAAATCTTCAACAACTCTATTAAATCCATCTTTTTTTGCAAGAATACCGAGTTCCTCATCATTTTTAGCTGTATCACCATGTCCTCGATGGTCATGTGCATAAACAGCAATTCCACTTTTCCCAACAAATTCAGCAAATCTATCATAGCGCAAAGCATATTCTTGCATACCATGACTTATTTGTATAATTGTTTTTACTTCTCCAGAAGGAATCCATGTGTGTAATGCAATTTTTTCCCCATCATTCATTGTTACAAATACATTTTCTTTGTTCATAAATAAAACACTCCTTTTTGTTCACTCTCGTATGTTTATAAAATGATATATCTCTAGTAGGCTTATTGTTTTTTTTTTGATATACTTACAGTATGTCAACTATTATAACAGATAAAATCGTTTCCGGTGGAGATTGTATCGGAAAAATAAACGGAAAAACCATTTTTGTTTCAGGAGCACTCCCTGGTGAAACCGTAGAAATTAAAATTACTAGCCAAAAAAAAGATTATGACAAAGCTTGTGTAACTAAAATAATAAAACCTTCAGAGCATAGAGTAAAACCTTTTTGCCCTTTATATGGCATTTGTGGAGGATGCAATCTACAAATTGCAGATTTCGAATATCAAAGTACATTGCGAAAACAAATAATGGAGGATCTTCTCTCTCGAACTTTTTATCATTTAAACGTAATCCTTCCAAAAATCGAAGTTATTACTGGAAAAGAAACTGAATACAGAAATCGATTTCAGTTTACAGAAGGTGGACTACAAAAAAAAGCAAAAAATGAAAGTGTAAAACTTAAAGATTGCCCAGTAGCCGTACCTGAAATCAGAAAGTTTTTAAGCAACAAAACCAATCAAAAGAAAATAAAATACGGACGGACATACGTGTTTGCTGACAAGAGCATACAAGGAGACTCAAAAGTAATCACAGATTTAACAGAAAATACTCTTTGTACAATAAATTTACAAGCTGAAGGAGATGATCAGACACACAATATACTGTTTGATGTCCGAGGTTTTTTTCAATCAAACTTAGATTTACTTCAAAAGACAATACCCTATTTAACAGAAGATCTTGCAGGCGACCATCTCTTAGATATGTATGCAGGGGTAGGAACTATATCGGTCTTTGCAGGAAAGAATTTTAAAAAAGTTAGCTTGGTTGAACACAACAAAAAAGCTCTCGCTTTTGCAAAAAAAAATTTACAACATTTAATAAACAATGGAATTGAAATAAATACATTCCCTTTATCTGGAGAAAGATGGGTAAAAACACTTAAACCAGAGCAATCAAATTTTGATGCCATAATTGTAGACCCCCCAAGAAGTGGCATTGAAAAAAGTGTCCTTACTTGGCTCAGTACAAGTACGGTTAAAACAATAAGATATATGTCATGTAATCCCGTTACATTAGCCAGAGATGCAAAAGTATTAGTCCAAAATGGCTACACGATAGAACGCCTTTTTATGTTGGATTTTTATCCTCAAACAAGTCATATCGAAGCCCTTGCTTGGTTTAAAAAATGAAAAAAAATAGCATATATTTGCTATTAATATTTCTAGCTTTTGCGTTCCAACATCTTTATGCAAACCCAAGTTGGGAAGCAGTGTTAGGAGGAACTGTTTTAGCCCCTCCTCAAGCCACTTCTTGGGGCTTTGTTACAATTTCTGAAGGGAATTTCCTTAATGCATTTACAGAACAAGGAACCGTAATTTGGCAAAAAAAATTAAAATCAAAACCATCTCAGTATTATTATATAAATAGAGATGACTTTATATATCTCGTGTATGATAATAAAAGAAAATTTGCTTTATTTAATCCAAGTGGTGTAAAACTTTGGGAAAGAACTATTACTGACAAAATATGTGAAAAACCTTTTTCTGGCAGAGACGACAGAGTTTTCATTTCTACTAAAAATAATATTAGCTGCTATGGAATAAATGGAATACGAAAATGGAAACTAGCAACAAGTTCTGCAAATACCCATTTTGAACTTCTAGAACTAAATGACGGGAGCTTACTACGAATACTTGAAAATACGGGCAATGGAAATACTTGCGCAATTAGAATATCACCGTATGGAGGAATTATAGAAGAAATACAATTTTCAGAAACTGTAACAAATTGTTATTCTTTTTACCAAGGTATAATACTAATTTATTCTAACGGAGATATAAAATGCTGGACAGTCAAAGATAATACTACTATCTGTTTATGGACCCTTTCAAAACAAGATTTCAATTCAACAAGCACTCAAAAAAAATTAATTATTGGAAAAGGTTCTTTTTGTATAGTATATAAAAAGCCAAATATGTCTTCTATTTCCCTTTGTTGCATTAATAGTACAACACAAAAAAAAATTTGGGAAAAAGACATCACAGATTTACATATTAATGGGAAAGAAACATTTTTTTATATCAATGGTGAATTTATTTTTTCTTCACAGGGATATTCTATTTCATTTAATGAAACAGATGGAACTATTGCCTGGAAGAAATTTTTAAAAGAACCAAAAAATCATAATTTTTTTACAATTTCAAAATCTGGGTATGCTATTTACACTACATCAGATTGGACTATTTTAGGTTATAGACTCTATCAAAAAATTTCATCAAATTTAGATTGTTCAACTATTAAAAAAAATAGCTATCCTGTTTTCCCTTTTCCAACAAAAAAAGAATACCCTTCTTTAAAAACAATTTCACAAGCTTTTTCTACCGGTGATTATGGCGAGCAAGAACTCGTGTATAAATGGTATCTTGAAAAACAAAAAGAACTAGTACTCAAAGATTTATATACACAAACAACGAGCAAAAACATTCTATTAGACACAGAATTTCCTCTAGTAATTGCAAAATCAGGAACCTCTGAATACAATGCAATTATAGCAACAATGATTGCCAAGTCAAATAATTCTTCAATAACTCAACACGCACTTTTAGCTGCTTCAATTTTAGGATATGACAAAGATGGCAAAATACTTACAGCTATTGAAAACCTATTTTCAACAAAAAAAAATTATGATACACCCAAAACAATAATTTGTGGTATCGATGCTATTTATTCTATTTGCAGATATATGGGCAGATCTGAATTTAACAATCAAGGGAAAAATATTCTTATGAAAGCAATTGCAAATGGCGATAAGAACATAAGACAATATACCATTCTTACTTTTGAGAAAATACTTAACTTGAAAATGTAATTAACTAGAATTATTTATATATCTGCTATATAATAAATATAGTTGTGAATTTTGGAGGATTCTATGATGAAAAAAATTTTTTTTATTATCTCTATACTTATACTATTCTTAATTCCCCTACAAGCTTTGCAAGTTAATAAAACAGAGCTTGAAAAAGCAACTATAAATGCAAATATTGTTTTTCAAAATTATACAGGTCCTCACGCCAAAATTGATTCGATAGATGAAATTCGAGCCATTGGACAACAATTTGCAACTCCAATTAATCAAGATATCACCACTTCAAATCAAGTAGGTGACAGTAATTATTACCAAATCATTCATGCAATAGATGCCTCTACAAACACAGGATTGGATGCTGATATTTTAATTGTTGGTCAGAATGCAACGGTCGATCATATTAAAAACCTAAGACGTATAATAGGAGCTTATTTAGAAACAGCATATGGATATTCTCAAGAAGATGCTGATACCCTATCTGTTTTTATAACTGTATATAATGCTGTATATTATAAAAATTTAAATGCTTTTCTTGAAGTATATAAAAAAGTTGTTACAGAAAATCTAGACGAAAATATCTGTGGTCTCTCTGTAAACTACCAAGATTGGCCAGGAAAAACACAAATAGTAATTCCTCTTTCAAATATAAATGGAGGATTGAGCACAATAGAAACTTCCATCATTTCGGATAAGCAAGTTGTACAATCCATGCAAGAAGATCCAGAAAAACAAATTGAAGTTCGCAAAGATATGGTAGATATAAAAGAACGAGAAGCAAATAATGCAACAGAAGAGGCTCAGGCTGCTCAAAAAGAAGCAACCAAAGCAAAAGAAGAAGTATCCGAAGAAAAAAAAGTATTACAAACAACAAAAGAAGAAGCCATAGAAGCTCAAGATAATGCAGAAGAAGCAAAAGAAGAAGCAATTACAGCTCAAAAAATAGCAGAAGAAAATCCTGACAATTTAGAACTACAAAAAATTGCTCAAGAGAAACAAGCGGAAAGTGAAAATAAGGACGAAATTGCTACTACAAAAGCTCAAGAAGTTGAAGCTCAAGAAGATATAGTTGAAGAAAAACAGGCAATTGCAACAGAAAAGCAAACTGAAGCTACTGAAAAACAAGCAATCGCTGATAAAAAACAATCCGAAGCTCAAGATGAAAGAATTGAAATAGCAGAAGACCAACTTGCAGTTATAAAAGCAAAAGCTGAAGCAGCAAAAATTATACATACTACTTACGGTCTAAAAATGTCAGACACAAAAAAAATGCTTTCTACACTTGTACTCATAAATTCTGATACAGGTTTAATGATAAAGGAATCTCCAGTATCGTACATCAGGAATAGAATTGTACTACCAAACGGAGAAAATTATACTGCTGTTGTAGGCGAAAATAGCGGAAATGGGGCTGTTAAACTTGTCACACTAGACAAAGACAATATGGAAATTATAGATGAAAGTGATTATTTTATAGCAGAAGATTCTGTTCTAGTGTCTGACGGCCAATCATTTTATGCAATTTTACAAGATTCCACTGATTATGTATTAGGTAAATTTAACACAGATTTGGATCTGGTTCTAAAATCAGTTGTATCTGTTTTGCCTCAAAGTCCTATTATAGTTTCTGAGAATGGAATTTCAGTAACTGATGCAAACGGTATGATAAAATTACTAAATATAAAAGATTTATCTGAAATTCAAACTGAATAAAGGAACTCTAATAATACAATAAGTATGATACTTTCCCCTTATCCCACAGAGCTAGCTACAAAATATTGTATGCAACTTGTTAGGCATTTTGATACAATAGGAAATTTAACCAATATTTCACAAAACAAAGATTCTAATTCGTTTTTTTCGACAAAGCAACTTTTTAAACCTTACAAAGGACATATGTTCGGTATTTTAGTATGTCGACCCACTCGAAAAACAGATTTACCATTATCAAGTTTAAATGAAGATGGCTATGTTGTGCTAAAAGCTTTTTCAGGTCAATATTTTGGGACATGGATTGTTCCAGGATATGTGCCCCCTTGCTTTGATGTATCAAAATGGGAGGCAGAAGTATTACAATATGACTCAAAAATAAAAGAAGCAAAAGGGGCTAAACAAAAAAAACTTTCTAATACTTTACTAAAAAAAATATATAATTTGTATATATTTCACTGCATAGATGGTAAAAAAAAGACCTTTTCTGATTTTTATAGTCTTAGCCCCACTCTAAAATACAAAAAAAATAACTCAATAGAACAACAATATAAACTTCCTCCAACAGGAACCGGTGATTGTTGTGCTCCAAAACTTTTAAATTATGCTTTTATGCATGGACTAGAACCTATAAGCCTTGCAGAATTTTACTATGGTTCATCGAATAGATCAAACTCAAAACGACATCTAGAATTTTATACACCATGTATAGAAAAGTGTTCACTCGTTCTTCCTGAAATACTAGGAATACAAATACTGTATTATGATAAAAGTATTATTGTCGTGAATAAACCAGCAGGAATGCTTTCTGTACCAGGGAGAACAGAAGATAAAAAAGACTGTGTAGTTTCCCGTGTAAGACGCCTTTTCCCCGAGTGTATTCCACAACCATCTGTCCATCGACTTGATATGGAAACATCTGGAATATTAGTTATGGCTTTTACAAAAGATGCCCATAGAAAACTTTCTATTCAATTTCAAGAACGAAAAACAAAAAAGGAATATATAGCTCTTATTCGAGGCAGCATTTTTAATGCAGATGGCTTTTCTGCAAAACAAGCTGTAGCTGAATTTAAAAATAGACAAAAAACATTATCTGGGCATATTGAACTTCCTTTTCGTCTTGACATTACTAACCGTCCACATCAAATTTATGATGAACAAAATGGAAAATTGGGAATAACAGATTGGCTATACATTAATGAAGAAAAATTAAAATCTGAAACCGTTACACGCATAAAGTTTATACCAAAAACAGGTAGAACACATCAATTGAGACTTCATTCCGCACACATAAAAGGACTCGGATCTTCTATAGTTGGAGACAGCTTATATGGAACCCGAAATAAAAATGAAAACAGAATGTTACTACATGCCGAATATCTTTCTTTTTTTCATCCTGATACCGGAAAACAAATGGAATTTCATTCTACTTGTCCTTTTTAATCAAAAACTGTTTTAAGAATCTCTTTACACAAAAATAAAATTAACTAATTTTTATTAGCGAATACAATAACTAAATTTACTTATATATGACTGTTTTTAACGTTTATTGATTGTTTATGATTGACTTTGAGTGTTTTTGGTTGTAAAATACATTATCAAAAATTAATTTGGAGATTCACCAATGCTTTTAGAAGAACGGCTTGTACGAATAACAAACATTGTTAACGAACGACAAAGTGTTACTATACAAGAGCTTATGCAAGTTCTTGGTACCTCTGAGTCAACAACACGACGAGACCTCACAACACTTGATGAAAAAGGAAAACTCACAAAAGTCTTTGGAGGTGCTATAGCAAAGGGAATTGTTTTTCGAACAAAAGATGCTAGTATCCCAATAAGAGAACACTACAATATTAAAGAAAAAACAAAAATTGCAAAATATGCTTCAACACTTATAAAACCAAATGATTTTGTTTATCTTGATGCAGGAACTACTACTGGATTAATGGTCAATTTTATCACAGAAAAATCAGCAATCTTTGTTACAAATGGATTTTTACTTGCAAAAAAATTATCAGAAAAAGGTTTTACAACGTATATACTTGGAGGAGAAGTAAAATATCCAACAGAAGCCATTGTAGGTATAGAAGCAGAAGAAAATGTTCGGAAATATAACTTTTCAATAGGATTTTGGGGAACAAACGGAATACATAAAGACAAAGGTTGTAGTACCCCAGATGTAAAAGAAGCACTTGTAAAAAGAGCAGCTATGGCTCAAACGCAGCAGAAGTATATTATATGTGATGCAAGTAAGTTTTCACAGATTTCATGCGTAACCTTTGCTCCATTTGACAGTGCTACAATAATAACTACAAATTTAGAAGACGAAAACTATAAAAATTGCATAAACATAAAGGAGATATAACAATGATTTACACGGTAACCATGAACCCATCACTAGACTATATAATTGATGTTGCAAACTTTACTGTTGGTGAAATTAACAGAACTACTTCAGAGAAACTTTTCCCAGGTGGAAAGGGAATTAATGTTTCTATAGTATTGCATAATCTTGGAATAGAGACAAAAGCCTTTGGTTTTACTGCTGGATTTACGGGAAAAGAAATTAAACGTTTATTAAAAGAAAAAGGAATACCATCTGAATTCATAGAAGTTGAACACGGAATTTCTCGCATAAACGTAAAACTTCGCTCTAATGAAGAGAGTGAAATAAACGGGCAAGGGCCTTCTATTACACAAGATAATATACACTCATTATATAAAAAATTAGATCAACTTACTCCTGATGATATGCTAGTGCTTGCAGGAAGTATTCCATCGACTCTTCCTACTTCTCTTTATATGGATATTATGAAATATCTTAAAGACAAAAATATCAAAATTATTGTTGATGCAACAAAAGACCTCTTAAAAAATGTATTACAATTTCATCCTTTTATGGTAAAACCCAACAACCATGAACTTGGAGATATCTTTGGTATAAAATTAAACACAAAAGCGGAAGTTATTCCTTATGCAAAAAAATTATGTAAAATGGGAGCTCAAAACGTTCTTATTTCTATGGCAGAACAAGGAGCAGTTCTTATTTCAGCTGATAATAAAGTTTATGAAGCCGCTTGTCCTAAAGGAAATCTTGTAAATTCTGTAGGAGCCGGAGATTCTATGGTTGCAGGATTTATAACAGGATATTTAAATACAGGCAGTTATATGGAAGCTCTCAAAACGGGATTATGTGCTGGAACAGCAAGCGCATGTTCAGAAGAATTAGCAACAAAAGAACAGGTAGGCAATCTAATAAAAACAACAAATTTTAATTTCTAGAAAATAAAAGAGTCAACTACTTTTATTGTTTAGTAAAATAAATTATGAAAGATTAGACATAAGAGAAAAAAGTTGTCTTCTGATTTCGTCTGCTGTCTCATGATTTAAAGAATAGACAAAATCAGGAGACTCAATTAACCCTGTAGTAATAAGAGAAAGTGCTTCTATTTCATCTTTATTTGCATTTTCAGGTGCTGCAAGATATAAAATTGTAGCAAGAGGTTTTTTACTCCGTACCATTCCGGCAACAGGAATAGTAATTGCAGACGAACGACAATGAAAAAGTCTAATATCAGATATTTCAAGATAAACAGATCCTTTTTTTTCTCGTTTATCAAAATCGTGTCTTAGTTGTTGTTGAGATTTAGAATCTGAAAGTATGATTTCAGAAAGAAATGTCGTTATTCTCTTGTCCCTTAAGGGTCTATCAATCTCAGTTATTGTAAAATTATCAAAAACAAGTTCTAAAGACTTTGTATTAGGAAAGTCTATTTTAATATTCTCATCTTCTTTTTCTGCAGAAATCTCTCTCTCTGTTCTTGGTAAATCTGCTAAAAAACTTGCAAAATCATGCCTAAAAGAATCTTGTTGAAAAGGCATTTTTACAAAAAAATGTGGAATAGTATTCGGTATATCATCTACGGTTGTAATTAAAACATCTACTTCTTTATCTTTTATAAATTGTGGAGCAACATCAATTTCTCCAACTGTGTCTACAATTATTATATCAGGATAATATATACGAATTACCGATGCAATAAGACGAGCCAAACAAATACCTTCTATGCAAGCAACAAGAACACGAAGTTTTCTTGTGTGTATTGTTTTTAGTGGACTTGTAGCACGAATCGGAACTCTTAAAAGCTCTACATCAGCAAGAGTTAGAATTACTTTAAATCTTTTTTTAATTGGTTCGTAAAGAGTTTCTAAAATTGTAGTGCCTGTTTTCTGGATTGGTATTGACGTCGAATAATCAAGGCTATTCTGTGGAATTTTATATGCTTTTTTAAAGATAACTGTAGAAAGGAGTTCCTGAAGAAGATTTTGGAGTTCTATTGTAAATTTTTGATCAATACAGTGCTCTCTAAAAAGATTCTGTTCTAAATTTAAAATATACGTTTCAGTTTCACTAAGTATAAAGCCTGTTCCTGTCTGATGTGCAGGTTCGAGTGACGATAATAGACAACGAAGACAATACAGCTCGTTCTTATTATTAGAGATACAAGGTATTGATAATTCACTAACAACTGATTCAGGAATCACTGGCTCAACCGAAAAACCATTGCCTATAACATCACTGTCTGAATCAGAAGGATGAGAAACAGTGATAAACAAATAAAAAAACAAAACTACCAAATCATACAAGGCAAAATGACAATTCAGAAAATTTTCAATTTCAGATACCAAATCTAATATAGTTTTAGTATCTGCGGTAAACCCTAATGCATTTTTTATCTTTTCAAACTCATCAGAATGATTTTTTTTAACAATTGTTTTACCCAGCTCTAAAATAGGTACGATTTTTAAGAATCCTTGTAACATAGCCATTCTTTTATACCATACAGGACCCTCAATGCTTACCCCATAACTTCTTTTCCTGTCTAAAAATAGATTTCCAAAAACTTCGTTGTCATTCAGTATCTCTGTAATGCTAATAAGATCATTACTCATACAAGATTCACTAATTCTTAAAAGAGATGCTAATTCTGAATTTTGAACTTTTTTTTCTGCATTACAAAGATAAATAATTTCTACATACAAACGGAGTTCTGGAGACAGAGATGTCATATAGGTTCGCAAATTTGATTGTCGATCCATTAACTTTGTTAAGTCTCCACCAATTCGGATTCCCTTACCATGTTTTTTTTCGAGTCTTGCCCCAAGTAATGGTAAAAAATTGCTCAGTTCATTAATATCTCGGAAAACTGTTCTCTCCCCCGTTTTTAAGCGAGCAGCTATTTCGTGCACAAGAATATAATCATGAGAACTGAGTAAAAGTTTTATAATTTCTTCTTGCCTATGTTTCATAAAAGCAATCCTTGTTCTTCAAGAAAAGTATGGGCTTTGTTGTATACTGATTCAGCATCCGGCAAGGCCAGCACATCTTGTGTAAGCTTTTGTAAGTCTACAAAATTGCAACTACGAAGGATTTCTTTCACTGCAGGAATAGCCCCTGCTGACATACTAAGCTCATCAAATCCTATTCCAGCAAGGATTGCGGCTCCTTCAATTCTTCCTGCAAACTCACCACAAATACCTGTCTCCATTCCAGCTTCTCGAGCATCAGTAACAGCTTTATACATCAGTTGCAAAACAGAAGGATGAAACTCACTATATAGTTTTCTTAAGACTTCACTCTCTCTATCAACTGCAACAGTATACTGTGTTAAATCATTACTTCCTATACTTATGAAATGTGATATTCCTTTATAGTTTAGAACATTCATAGCTGCAGCCGGGGTTTCTACCATCATACCAGCAATTGCATTTCCTCCGACAAGTTTCTTTTCATCTTCTATTATTTTTTGCACAGCTTGCATTTCTGCTATACAAGAGACCATTGGAACCATAATTCTAACTATTTGATGAGTAGTATCAGAAGCTATCAACATACTCCGTATTTGAGTACGAAGGATCTCCTCATTATCGAGCAAAAATCGTATACCCCTCCAACCAAGAAAAGGATTTTTTTCTTCTGGATGTTGCAGATATGGCAGAGGTTTATCACCTCCTATATCAAGCAACCTAAAAATCACAGGCTTACCCTCAAGTGTTTCAAGAACTTTTGTATAATAGGCCGCTTGTATTTCTTCATTAGGAAGACTACTTTGTTCCATAAATAAGAATTCTGTTCGAAATAGACCAATTCCATCAGGCTGTTCAGTTTTTACGGAAGCCAAATCTTTCATACTTCCACTATTAGCATATAATTTAAATAAGTGTCCGTCTTTGGTAACTGCTGGCTTCCCTTTTATTTTCTTTAGTCTGATTCTTCTTTTTTCCTGTAATACCTGTATATTTTCAGCCTTTTCTATCGTTTTCTCATCTGGATTAACAATAAGTGTATTATTTTCAATATTAAGAACTACAGGAGTATCATCTTTTAAAAGAGATAACATATTCTCAGAAACAACAACAGCAGGCACCCCTATTGATCGAGCTAGAATGGCTGCATGAGAATTTTTACCACCTTTTGCAACAATAAAACCCAAAAGATTAGGTTTATAAAAACGAATTGTTTCTCCAGGAGTTAAACTTTCTGCAACAACGACCGCTTTATGAGGAGGAAAATTTTCTTCACCACATCCCTGTTCTTTAACTAAATGAGAGACAATTCGTTGTCCTATATCGCGAAAATCAGCTGCTCGCTCTTTAAAGTATGGATCATCAAGTTCTTCCATTTCTAAAGCATTTTGTTCTGCAATAACCGATGCCGCATAGGCAGCAGAGTATCCTTTTTCATCAATGAGAGAAAACATATCATTCTGAAACTCTTCATCACTGATAATATCTGCATGACATTCAAAAATAGAGGCTTTATCGTCACCAAGAGATTTTCTTACTTCATCAACAAGACAATTAATTTCATTTAATGAAACTAATAAAGATTCCTCAAGTTCTTTTCTTTCAATTCCACGTTTATCTTTTGGGACATCTTTTGTTTCTTCTACTTTTATAGCTTTACGAAAATTCAGAACAGAGCCCGAGGCAACTCCATCTGAAAGCGTTACGGTATTTATATTAAACATTCAGTATTTTCTCCCAAAATTATTATCCCTTCATATTTAATAATATAGTGCCAAGTGTTTCACAAGCTTCTTTTTCATCAGGTCCCTCACATCTCAATGTGATTAGTGTTCCACAAGAAATACCAAGTTTCATGAGTTTTATAAGATTTTTGCCTGTTCCTTCCTTATCATCTTTTATGAGGGTTACACTACAAATAAATTTTTTAGCTGCATCAACAAACTGTTTTGCAGGTCGTGTATGAAGACCGTCAGGATCCATTATTCGTATTTCTTTTTCTATCATTATTATTCTCCTACAAAAATTAGTCAATTGATGGCGCATTTGCAAGTACGTATTGTTCTGCTTCTGGCGACCATAACCCATTATTTGCTGTTACTATCTCGGCAAGTCCTTTCAAAAAGCTTGAGTTTTCTGAAAGTTCAGGAAGATTTTCAAGACTTATTAATGGGAATTTTTTATGTGTATAGATAAGTTTTTTTCCACCTGGTATTTTTGGTAGATTCATCGTAGCTTCTGCAGCTGAATTTAATCCTCCAACATGCGTTATGAGAGCCTCAGGATGAATCAAGTTTTTTTCCATAAGGGAAAGAGCTTCTTTTTGGTCATCGTTATTTCCTCCCGTAGTACCTATAATATGTTTTTCATAGTAGTGAACATCGTAAAAATTTACTTTTGCAGAAAGATTTGTATCGATTGGACCCGAAAAGAAATTCATACATCCATTAAAAGCAAGTAACTTGTCTGCAGTTTCAAGAACAGCCGGAATAGGTAGCATTACTAAAATATCATCGTATTTTTTCTTATCAGATGCTTCGAACAAGACTTCATAATCATCTTTATTTTTTGTATTTACAATATCAAGACGAATACCTCGTTCTTTTGCAACAGGATCAAAAATAAGTTTTGCACGTGCTATCTTTTTATCATCTTGATCTGATACAACAACGTGAGCTGGATGCTGATCAGCAGCAAGAGAATAATCAAGAGCAGCTAATCCCATAGGGCCACAACCACCTAAAATAGCTAAATTTCCTCCCGCTTTCATACCAAGAACATGTTCATGTTTTTGGCGACTTGTTCTAAAAAAAGAATGCATTGCACCTATAACACAAGAATAAGGTTCAGATAGAGCTGATTTAAAATAGCCATCAACTTTAACAGGTAAAAGAGCACCTACAATCATAACTTCTGGGGGTAAAATTATATATGTAGCATCCCCACCACAATATTTATAAGAATAACCAGGAGAAGCCATTGAACCTTTGTAATTAAGTGCAGGTTGCATTGTAACCATTTGGCCTGCAGAAAACTGACTTTCCCACTTTTTTCCAATTTTTTGTAAGACTCCAGTCAACTCGTGACCAATTATAATAGGATTTTCAGCTACATTATCAGGAATCCTATTATGATCTTTCCCAGCCTGAACAGCTTTCCATGTACTCATGCACATACTATCTGCAACTACTTTTAAAAGTATTTCATCATCTTTGATTTCTGGTAAATCGAAAGTTTCCATTCTTAAATCATTTTTGCCATACAAACGAACAGCCGTTGTTTTCATTTCATCTTCCTTATTGTTTTATCGTTTTAAAATAAGCGACCACATCTTCAGTAGTTTTAAGACTTCGTAATGAATTCAATTTATCTTCATCATCACAAAAATCACCAATTTGACACATTAAATCCTCAACATGCTCACTGCTGTTTTTAGCAGCCATAAATATTAGTATATCTATAGGATCATTATCTGGATCATCAAAAAATACAGGAGGATTAAGGGTTACTAAAGCAAACCCGTTTCCAAGAGCCCCCTTTTCAGGACGGGTATGAGGCATTGCAATACCTTCACCAATTACAAAATATGGACCATTTTCTTCGCAACTTTTAATAATTGATTCAATATAATTAGAATTGCAAACTTCTTGTTTCAATAACAGTTTTCCACCTTCTCGAATAGCTTCTTTCCAGTCCTTAACACTAATTCCAGCTTCGATTGCTTTATTATCCAGTAAATATTCTATAAACTCCATTATATCTCCTTATTATTATTGGTCATTCAGAGAACAAACATGTTTTTAGCATATCTGCTCTCTTCATAACCATCTATCTGATTCTATTTATTAGCATTAGTAATTGTTTCAACTATTTCCTTATATTCTTTAGAATTAACAAGATTATTGATTCCAAAGACTTGTGCATTTGGAGACGTTTGTTTTGCTCGATCAACCAGTGATTTCTGACAAATTACCAACTGAGCAGTAGGAGGGATAGCATCAATTGCTACATGTTCAACTTTTATCTCAGTTTTTCCAGCTTCTTTTAACATCTTTTTTAGTTTAGAAGCCCCCATAGCACTCGTACCCATTCCTGCATCACAAGCAAAATAAATATTTTCTGTTTTTCCAATATCCTTCATATTTTGAACACTTTTTTTTGCCATTTCAAGCATATCATCACCATCTTCAAGTTCCATTTTAGCGGCATTTTTCTTAACAAAAGGCATTGCAACTACAAAACTTACAATAGCAGAAGTTAAAACTCCTAATAAAACTGGAAATAGACCACCTTTTGGCGCAACAGCAATAAGTGCAAATATACTTCCAGGTGATGGTGTAGCAACCTCACCAGCCCCTGTTATTACAAAAGTCAGCTGGCCAACAAATCCACCTGCAATAGTAGCGAGAAGAAGTATTGGTTGCATAAGAATATATGGGAAATAAATCTCGTGTATTCCACCTAAAAAATGAACAATAATTGCCCCAGGAGCAGAAGCTTTTGCCGTTCCTTTAGAAAACATCCAATAAGCTAGAAGAACACCTAATCCAGGTCCTGGATTGGATTCGAGTAGAAATAAAACTGATTTCCCTGTTTCTTTTACCTGTTCTACTGCTATCGGAGCAAGAACACCATGATTAACAGCATTGTTTAAGAAAAGGACTTTTGCAGGTTCAATAAAAACAGCAGAAAAAGGAAGCATTTTATGATATACAATCCAGTTTACACCAATAGTAAGGAAAGCTAGTATTGCTGTCATAATTGGCTGAATTAGTATATTAGATATTAAAGCAAGTAAGAGACCTATAATCCCAGCCGAAAAATTTTCGACTAGCATTTCAAATCCACCGGCAATTTTACCTTCTGTCAATTTATCAAATTTTTTAACACAAAGACCACCAACAGGACCCATAATCATAGCTCCCATGAGCATGGTTACATCAGCACCTACAATGACACCCATTGTTGCAACAGCTCCAACGACCCCACCACGAATACCATGAACTATTTTACCACCAGTAAAACCAATAAGTAGTGGCAACAAATATGTAAGCATCGGTCCGACAAGTTTTGCAAATCGTTCATTAGGAATCCATCCAGTACTAATAAATAAAGCAGTAATAAGTCCCCATGCAATAAATGCACCAAGATTTGGCATTACCATACCACTCATGAAACGTCCAAATTTCTGAACCCTAACGCGTCCTGAATTTGCCATAAAAACCTCCAAGAATCTTTTTTGATTTTTTTAAGTTTTGAAATACATGCCGGCAACTATTTCAAAAACTTATAAAACTATTACATCATTGATTTTTGGATAAAACAAGTTTTTTTTATTTAATTATGGCAGTAAACGAAATTTGAATTTTGGCAGTTTTCAAATCTGGCATAATTAATTCTGCCAATTAATAAAATTTATTTTGATAGACAAAAAAAAACAGTATAGTTATACTTATATATCTTAATGTTTAATACTATTTATACAACAAGGAGCTACTATGCTAAAAACACTTTTTAAAGCACTAAAAATAATTAGATGGATAAAACATAAAAAGCCACTGCTTAAAGAAGCCATCAACTATGACAAACAAGGGAATATAGAAGCGCGTGATAAAATTGTACAAGATTTAGTTCCTACATGGGCAAAATATGTAGCAGAAGTATTTGGTGCTAAGGTAACGGTAAAAGGTCAAGAAAATATTCCAAAAGACGAAGCTGTAGTATTTGTTGCAAATCATCAAGGATATGTTGATATTGTTTCAATACTCGGATTTATAGATAAACCTACAGCATTTATGGCCAAAGCTGAAATAAAAAAAATAGGATATCTTGCAAATTGGATGGCTCTTATGCAATGCACTTTTATTGTAAGGAAAAACCCTCGCCAATCATTACAAGCAATGAAAGAAGCAATTGAATCAGTTAAAAAAGGATACTCTTTAGTTATATTTCCTGAAGGCACAAGAAGTAAAGGTGGCCCTATAAAAGAATTTAAATCTGGAAGCTTTAAACTTGCATATAGATCAGAGGCACCTATTGTACCAATAACTATTGATGGAACCTGGCGTATTTTTGAAGAACATAATAGAATAAGACCAGGAAATATTACTTTAACAATTCATCCTCCAGTTTACACAAAAGGAATAACAAAAGAAGAACAACATTCTATTCCATTACAAGTTCAAAAAACAATACAAGAAGCTTTCCCCCAAAGTTCATTACGAGACCCAAAAGAAATAGCAAAAATTGAAGCAAAAAAGAAAAAAAAGGATTCTAAAAGGCATAAATAGTTACACACCCTTAAAAAGAGAGAAAACAGTAAAAAAGTTTCCGCCAAAAAATGTAGATAAAAAGAGTGCTGGCATTTTACCCAAGTTAGATGCAATTATATAATGTATATATCTTATTTCAGTTACGCCAGCAACATACCCAAGAACATCTTTTGGCATTCCTGGAATAAGATATAATATAAAGATATCCCGTGAAGCTCTTTTTTCAAAATTAGGTTTCCCATTAAATTTATTTATTTTATCAAAAAGCCAGTTGTTTTTCTCTGTAACTAATTTTTCAATATAGTGTCGTCCAGCTATTCGAGCAATATAAAAGTTTATAGTCCCTCCTATAATACTTCCAATAAGACACAAAGCAAACCCCAAAAAAGGACCAAAAATATATCCAGCTACAATTTGAAAAATTTCACCAGGAATTACAAAAAATACTATCTGCAAAATTTGTAAACATAAAAAAACTAATATACTAAAATGCCCATACCCTTCAATAAGTGTTTTTAAAGCATAAGGATCTTTTAATAATTCAGGACGATTATAAAAAAATAAAAAACAAAAGATACCTATAAAAATAAAAAAAGCTATAACAAGGAGCGTATTTTTATGCTTTTTTAAGTAGTTTACAATATCCATTAGTGATACTCTCCGCAAATGATATCATCAGGATTATCTTCTTTTGTAAAAACGACTACAAAACTATCATTAGTAATAGCAGTCTCTACAAACCTTTCCTTTTTATTAGGAATTAGATACAAAGTATTAAGACTCCATTCGTCTGTACTTTCAATAGGAGATATTTTTGTTATAAATATTTTAACATCTAAATCTGGATCCTCTTCAAATATTGAAGGAATTGTACCTCTAACAGGGAAAGAAGAAGAAAAACTAACAGTTTTACCTTGTTTAAGAGTATTTTCAACGATTGGTAATGCTGTGGGATTAACAATTACCAAATGATTTTTCTTAGCCCACTCTCCAATATCAAAAATTGTATCTACTGTCTCTTGCATATTTACAAATGTAGCATGCATAAAACTTACAATACTTTGAATACAATCATCGTTATTAGACTCTGCACGTTTTAAAAGAGGTACAACAAATTTTCCGTTATCATCAATTAATATAACAGAAGGATCTATATTTGGAGAAGATATATAAGAAGCAAAATACCGAATAGATTTATCAGACTGCCCTATAAATATTATTATGTCAGCTTTAGACCAAGCATTCCAAATCCAATCATCAATATCCACCTCACCAGCAAAAGCTATCGAGAATGAAAAATTTGGACAAGAAAATCTAGAAGCAATTTTACGAGCTAGATTATTTCCCGAATGAGTAAAAGATAAAACAAAAGCCCTGCGTAAATTGGAACTATAATTATTCATGTACCTCCTACTTTTAGGTATTGTTAGCCGTTAATTGATTCCAAGTAAATTTAGCGACATTTTGTTCAGCTTCCTTTTTACTTTTGCCACTTTTTGGACCATAAATATCATTTTTTAAATGAACACTAACCCAATATGTACGATCATGATCAGGCCCTGTTTTTTTAACTATCTCGTAACGAGGACAAACTTTATATTTCTTTTGATAAAATTCTTGTAAAAGCGTTTTATAATCTTTGTGATGTTTATTAGATCGTACTTTGTCAATTTCAGGTATTAATAACTCCAATACTAATTTCTCAGCAGCTTCAAACCCAGAATCAATATAATAAGCCCCAAAAACAGCCTCTGTAGCATCAGCTAAAATAGCTTTTTTTTCTCGTCCCCCAGAATTTTCTTCTCCCTTTCCAAGTGACAAACATTTATTTATACCTATTTTTACTGCAATAATAGCCAAAGTGTCTTCAGAAACAACTACTGACTTAATCTTAGCTAAATCACCCTCTGGATGATCCTCCATTGTCTTAAACAAATAGGTTGCACAAGCCAAACCAAGCACAGAATCCCCTAAAAACTCTAATCGTTCATTATTACCTGAATAATTAAAAACTTCATTAGAATAAGAACGATGATGGAAAGCATAATCGAGAAGATTAATGTTATTAAAATGTATTGAAATTTTTTTTTGAAAATTTTCTAGCTGAAGAATTCTTTTATGTGATAATTGTTGAAACTGTAATTTGCTTGTTTTCATATATATAAATTACTGCAATTTAAAAAAAAATGAAAGGGAATAAGACCTTGTGTGGAAATCTTTCTAATTTAAAAAAAAGAAACACAGGATACAACACCTGTGTTTTCTGATTACGAACTAACTATATTACTGTTGTGATTTTACAAAATCGTAAGCATCTTTTACAGTTTCAAATTCATTTGCTTTTGCATCTGGAACGCTCACACCAAGTTCTTCTTCGATAGCATAAACAAGTTCGTAGGTATCTAAACTGTCTGCACCTAAATCTTGACGGAAAGAAGAATCCATTGTTACTTTGTCTTCATCAATTTCCAATTTCTCTGCAATTAATTTCTGCATTTTAACGAATAATTCATCGTTTGCCATTTTTTTGTCTCCTAATTCGTTAGCCATCGCTTTCTGGGGTAATTACTTGACGTCCACCGTAAAATCCACATTTAGGACATACACGATGTGACATTATTAGATTACCACAATTGTTGCACTCTGTAAGTGTCGGAGCTGTCAATTTCATATTGATAGTCTTTCTTCTTCGAGTTCTGGCTTTTGAAGTTTTCGATCTTGGTACTGCCATATATTTAACCTCGCTATATAATTTGATATTAATGTAACAGATTTAACATATCACATTCATTACCCAAGTGTCAATCATGATATTAAACAGTTATTTTAAATTTGTCAATAACAAAATCACATTTTTTGCTATTTTGTCATGCATTATTAAAAAAAACAACTTTTTTAGTCGTTTTACAGCTTTTTTTCAAATCCATATTTTCGTTTTAACGCTTCATCAACAATTTTAGGAACCATTTTTGAAACATCGCCTCCAAAAGAAGCCAATTCTTTTATTGAGCTTGACTTTAGAACAGAAAATTCATGCACAGTTGGAAGAAATAATGTTTCTATATTGCCATTTAATCCTCTATTTAATTGTGACAAATCAAATTCATAAGCAAAATCGGTAAAATTCCTAATCCCGCGTAAAAGAACATTTGCGTTATGTTCTTGTGCATAATCTACAATGAGTTTGTCCCATAAATGCACAGAAACATTATTATATTTGCTTACTAATTTTGTCATTAAGTCCAGTCTTTCTTGTGCAGAAAATAAATACTTTTTGTTTTTATTAACTGCTATAACTATATCTAAATGAGTAAACAGATCATGTGAACGCTCAATTATATTAAGATGCCCAAAAGTTGGCGGATCAAAAGATCCAGGATATAATGCATTAATCATAGGTTATTTATATAATTAGTAATGCAATGAGGTCAAGTCCTAGATGACTTAGAAATAGTGATTATTCTAATTATTTCATTTGACGGATTCAAACAACCATAGTATTATAATATCTATGAAACAAACTATTAAATTATTATTTTGTCTAATTTGCTTGACTCTTTTTTTTGCTGTTTCATGTAAATCGACTAGCAGTAAATCCCAAACTATAAATGAGAGTGTAGACTCAAAAAATAATCTTATTACAGAGTCTAATCAAATTATTGAGCCAAAACAGCTTGAAAAAAATATACATTCAGATGAATTTAATAGATCTACGACAAATCTAAAAAATGAGATTTCTGAAGATACATTTCAAGAAGATAAAAAAGCAATATTAGAAATTATAAAAGAACTTAATATTATAATGGCAAAAAAAGATTATGAATCATGGACAAAATATCTTACTAAATCTTCGATAACCTATTGGAGTAATCCCTCTAACTTGGCCATGATTTCTAAAAAACTTCCAATTTCAGGGTACACACTAACTTCACTTGAGGATTATTTTAAATTAATTTTTATTCCTGCTAGATTGGGAAGAGAGGTAACTGAAATTAGATACTTATCCAAGGATTATGTACGAGCAGTTCAAGTCAGAGAGGATAGCGATGCTATATTCTATAGTTTTAAAAAAATAGATGGTAAATGGTTCCTAAAATTAGAAACATAACTATTTGTTTTTTTCTTGCTATTAGTTTATAATTATAGATATAATGACTTAAAAAACAACCAATAAAAAGAAGTTTATTAGGAGGATGTATGAAATACAACAAGATTATCAATCTTTTTTTGATAACTTTTTTCGCTATTTCTATTACTTTTGCTCAAAATACAGTTGCAGAAGACAATGAAAAATCAGAGGTTACTGTTGAACAGGAATATTTAAGAACAGTAGAAGATGTTGTTATTAGAGAATTAGCAAATTCCGATAATTTTGACACAAAACTTGTTGCCTTGCAACATATAGAAGATGCATTAAGTGAAGGCCATTCAAGCCCAGAAATAGAAAGTGCTCTCCAAGATTTAGCAGGAGAAGGCATTCTCAAAGAAACAAGAAAAGCAAATAGATTAACCAATAACTACCCACAAATTCGAAGTAAAGCTTGTGAAATGTTGGGAGAAATAAAAACTCAAAATGCAGAAGAAACTCTATTAAAAATAGTAAATGCTGAAACTGAACCAATGGTTCTTTCTAGTGCTGTACGATCATTAGGAAAAATTGGCATTAACAAAAACAATGAAGTGACAAATGCTATAGCTTGGGTTGAACACCGTTATTCTATAGTAAATCCAACAGATAGTCTTGCTTATGAAGTTCTTGATACATATGAAATGCTTTTTGATACTATTAAAACAAAAGAGGGTCAAGAAGCTGTAATTAATTCTATTGCTCAAATTTCAGCAAATTACCGTTATGTTACACCAATTAGAACAAAAGCACGTGATTTATTAAAAACCCTATCATTAACCGAAGAATAAAAAATATAATACAATCAAATTTAATCCGTCTTTTTTAAAACAAAGACGGCTTTTTTTGTATTGCGAAATTAGCTCATTTGGATAGAGCGGCTCCCTCCGGAGGAGCAGGCGGCAGGTTCGAATCCTGTATTTCGCGTTTATGGAACCAATTATTTTAGCATCATCATCTCCTCGTCGTCAGGAAATATTTAAACAACTAAATATTCCCTTTAAAGTAATGGCATCGGACTTTGAAGAAACAAAGCCTGATAATATCAGTTTACAAGAAGCACCTGAATATTTTGCAGCTCAAAAAGTTCGTTCAGTTGTTAGAATGTTTCCTGCAAATCAACAAGTTGGTTGGATATTTGGCGCCGATACATCAATTATATTTAATAACAAAATGTATGGGAAACCTCGCGACGCAGAAGAAGCAAAATCATTTTTACAAACTTTTTCAGGCCAACAACATGAAGTAATATCAGGAATAGCTTTATTCAATGGAGAACTTCAATATCTAGAAACTAAAACAAGTAAAAATTTAGTTACTTTTAAGAAACTTTCTGAAAAAGAACTGGATTGGTATATAAATACTGGTGAATGGCATGGCGTTGCAGGAGGATATAGAATCCAGGGTTTGGCACAATGTTTTATTTCCAAAATAGAAGGATCATACAGTTCTATTATGGGGTTGCCTATATCAGAATTTTATGACATAATCAGCGAACAAGGTTATGATTTTATACAATAATTTTGTCCTAAAACTTTTAAATTTGTTAGATTTTATTAGTTTTTTGTAATCTTCCGTTCGAGTAGAATAATTTTTTTATACTACCGTATCGAGACATAGAGAATGGCGAGTTTTGCTTAATTGAATTAATAGCATAACTCAACGTGAAGGAGAAATCATGGCAGTAGTAACCATGAAGAGTTTGCTTGAATCAGGTGTACATTTTGGTCACCAGGTTAAGCGCTGGGATCCTAGAATGAAGAAATATATCTTCGCAGAAAGAAATGGGATTCATATAATTGACTTGCAGAAAACAATGTCTGCAATAAAAGAAGCATATGACGCAGTTCATAAAGTTTCAGCTTCAGGAAAATCAGTTCTTTTCGTAGGAACAAAAAAACAAGCACAACAAGCTATTGCAACAGATGCAGAACGTTGTGGCCAATTTTATGTAAACAATCGTTGGCTTGGTGGGATGCTTACAAATTTCACTACTATTAAAAAATCTATTCTACGTTTAAAAAAACTAGAAAAGATGGAAATTGATGGTACATACGAAAATATCACTAAAAAAGAAATAGCTCAGTTTCAAAAAGAAAAAGCCAAATTAGAAAAAAATCTTGGTGGTATCAAAGAAATGAAAGAACTTCCAGGAATTATTTTCATTATTGATACATACAAGGAACAAATTGCCGTAGCAGAAGCAAAGCGCATGGGTATACCTGTAGTTGCTATTGTTGATACAAACGGAAACCCTGATGGTATCGACTATCCTATTCCAGGAAATGATGATGCAATTCGTGCTATTTCTTTGTTTACGTCTGTAATTGCAAATGCTGTTATTGAAGCAGATAACGAAAATGGACTTAAAATCATCGAAAACTTACAAGAAGAAGATGATGATGAAGTATCTACAGATGCTATAGTCAAACCTGATGATGAAGAAATTATAGATTACAGCAATTATGATCCAAGCAAAGAAGAAGAGAAAAAAGCTCCAGTAGAAGAAGAAAAAACTGTTGCTGAAAAACTTGTTGGTGAAGATAAACTTTATCAGGACTAGGAGTAAGACATGAATATAAAAGCCGCTGACGTTAAAGCACTTCGTGAAAAAACAGGTGCTGGTATGATGGACTGTAAAAAAGCTCTTGTAGCATGCAACGGGGATGAAGCTGAAGCTGTAAAATTTCTTAAAGAAAAAGGCTTAGCAGCTGTTTCAAAACGCGCTGATAAAGAAACTCTAGAAGGTCGAATATTTGTTAAAAATGAAGGTTCTCGAACAGTAATGCTTGAGTTAACTTGTGAAACAGATTTTGTAGCTAATAACAAAGAATTTATTGCGCTAGGAGAATCAATTTGTACTGAGGCCTTGGCAAAAGGTTATACTGAAGTAAATGAAAACCTTGAAAAAATGATTGAAGAGCTTCAGATAAAGATACGTGAAAACATGAGTGTTAAACGTCTCGTTGCAATTGATGTTCCTACAGGGTCTGTTCTTTCAAGTTATGTACATAGTGATGCAAAAACTGGAGTATTAGTTCTTATTTCAACTGATTCTGCAAGTGCTGCTGAAGATGATACAGTAAAACAATTCGCTTATGATTGCTGTTTACATATTGCTGCTTTTATGCCAGCTTTTATAAAAGAAGATGATGTAGATGAAAAATACATTGCTGAACAAAAAGAAATATTCATGAGTCAAGTAGCAGATATGGATAAACCTGATAATGTAAAACAAGGTATTGTAAAAGGTAAACTTAAAAAACATCTTGCATCTATCTGTTTTATGGATCAACCATTTGTAAAAGATGATAAAGTATCTGTTGCTAAAAAATTAGAACAGATTGCTAAAGAAACCAATGCTAAACTCACACTCGAAAAAGTTGTAAGTTTTCAGCTTGGTCAATAATTAATTACTTTTTTTTGAAGCAACTTAAAGCCTGCCGAAAGGCAGGCTTAGTTTTATGAACATTCAATTTAAGTATTTATAGGAGATAAAATGTCAGACATTCAGGATTCAGCCAGTAACAGGATGAAAAAAAGTATAGCAAATTTACAAGAAGAACTTAATGCTATTCGGACAGGACGTGCCTCTGCTGCAATTTTTGATAAAGTTCGAGTAAATTATTATGGTACCCCCACTCCACTAAACCAGGTTTCTACGATTTCAATACCAGAAGCAAGATCTGTTCTCATTCAACCTTTCGACAAAACTCTTATTTCTGAAATAGAAAAAGGAATCCAAACTGCTGATTTGGGATTAAATCCTTCAAACGACGGTAAAGTAGTAAGAATTTCAATTCCAGCTTTAACCGCTGATAGAAGAAAAGAACTTGTAAAACAAGCAAAAAACATTGCAGAACAATCTCGTATTGCAATTAGAAATATTCGCCGTGATGCAAATGATGAATTAAAAAAACAAGAAAAAAACTCCGAGATAACTGAAGATCAATTAAAAGTTTTTGAAGAACATATTCAAAAATCTACAGATAATTATATTGCCGAAATAAATAAAATCTTAGAAGCAAAAGAAAAAGATATCTTGGAAGGATAATGCAACTTTCTAATCTAAACTTAGCGACTGTTCCTACACATGTTGGAATAATCATGGACGGAAACGGTCGCTGGGCTCAACAAAGGAAATTACCTCGTAGTTCTGGACATAAAGCAGGAATGAATACAGCTAGAGAAATTATTAAAGCAGCTGGAAAAGCGCATATAAAATATTTAACATTGTATACATTTTCTACAGAAAATTGGAAACGATCAGAACAAGAAGTAAATTTTCTTATGTTTTTACTTAAAAATAATTTAAGAAAAGAATTTGAGCGATATAAAGCTGACAGAGTGCGAGTTCTTTTTTCTGGAGACATTAATGGTTTGCCAAAAGATGTCCAGAAAGAAATTTATGATGTACAAAATGCAAGTAAAGATTTCGACGGACTTAATTTAATTTTTGCTATAAACTATGGTGGAAGAGATGAAATAATAAGAGCAATAAAAAAATTAACTTCAGATAAGGATTTTTCTTCAGAAAAATTAACTTCAGAAAATTTTTCTTCATTTCTAGATATACCAGAAATGCCTGATGCAGATTTGATAATTCGTACAGGTGGAGAAAAACGTTTAAGTAATTTTTTAATGTGGCATTCTGCCTATTCTGAATTTGAATTTTCTGATATACTTTGGCCAGATTATACACCAGACGAATTTTATAAATCGATTGCATCGTATCAAAATAAAGATCGCCGATTTGGTGGTTATACAACAGGAAATAACGATGAATAAAGTTTTTCAACGACTATTAGTTTTTTTTATAGGTGTACCCTTAATTATACTTCTCGTCTTCTTTGAGTCTTATAATCATTTACCTCTTCAAATCGCAGTAATGATTGCTATACTTATTGCAACTCATGAACTTTATACGATACTTAAACAAAAAATCCATGTTCAGCCATTATGGATTCCAATGGGATTAAATTTTATTATATCTATCATTAATTTATGTGTATGGTCCTGTGGTATTACTGCAAAATGGCTTACTTTGATTTTTGTATTTTCGATTCTTTTTTCTATTTCTTGGGAAATTTTAGCAAATAACAAATCTGGAAATTTTGAAGGCGTTCTAGAAAAGATATTTTCAACAATTTTCATTATTTTTTACATCCCCTTTTTATTAACTTTTATTACAAAACTTACAGTTCTAAACTACTCTCGTGAATTTTTAATTTTATTTTTTCTTATTGTATTTTCTTGTGATTCTTTTGCATGGCTTTTTGGAGTGTTATTTGGCAAGGGAACACGGGGTATAATAACTGTAAGCCCTAAAAAAAGTCTTGTTGGTTTTATAGGTGGGATTATTTCTTCTATTGCAATTACTTTTTTATTTTGCAAATTTTATCCAACAATCTTTAATAGCAATTACGTTGCTATTTTTATAATAGGGTTTTTTACAGCAATTTCTGCAATTCTCGGTGATTTAGCAGAAAGTGCTATTAAACGCTCAGCTAGTGTAAAAGATTCAGGAACAATTATGCCAGGAAGAGGTGGGCTTTTAGATTCAATAGATTCTATTTTGTTTGCCGCTCCTATATATTATATTTTAATATTATTTTTCTTTGTATAAATTAGGATTTTATGAAAAAAATTGTAGTTTTAGGTTGTACAGGTTCAATAGGAACAAGTACTTTAAATATTATAAGAGAATTTCCAGATCGATTTACTGTTTGTGGTCTTACAGCTCATACCAAAAGAAAAGAGTTGTATACTATCTCTAAAGAATTTGATTGCTTAAATGCTTTATTAACTAGTGAAGATGAAAACGCTTCAAAAAAAGTCATTGCAAATTCAGATGCTGATATTGTTGTAAATGGCATTGCTGGAGCTGCTGGTTTAGCCCCATCTGTATACACATTACAGCAGGGCATTGACTTAGCTTTAGCTAATAAAGAAACAATTGTAATGGCCGGTTCGATTATAAAAAAACTTGCTAGTACCAATCATTGTCGCATTTTACCTGTCGATTCAGAACATTCTGCAATTTTCAATTTAATAGAAAATTATGGGCATGATGCAGTTGATTCAATTATTATTACAGCATCGGGTGGTCCATTTCGAACCTGGCCAAAAGACAAACTTGCTAGTATAAAACCAGAAGATGCATTAAAACATCCTACTTGGGACATGGGACAAAAAATAACTATTGACTCTGCAAGCCTTGCAAATAAAGGACTTGAAGTCATAGAAGCTTCGAAATTATTTGATATACCAGCAAATAAGATCAAAGTAACCGTTCATCCGCAAAGTATTATACATTCATTAATTCAAACAAAGGATGGAGTTCTTTATGGGCAACTTTCAAAACCAGACATGCGTCATCCGATTTTATCTGCTCTTAGTTGGCCTGAATATGTTCCAAATTCATTAGAAAAATTAGATTTGACTGCGCTGATAGGAACTGCAAGCAAAAGTAAACCTTCTGGAGAAGGTTTAAACTTACAGTTTTTTCCTCCACGACTTCAAGATTTTCCAATGTTAAATCTGGCTTACAAAGCTTTAGAAACAAAAGGCGCTTATACAATTGCTTATAATGCAGCCAACGAAATTGCTGTTGCTGCTTTTTTACAAAACAGTATTAAATTTACAGATATTCCTATCGTTACACAATCTGTTTTAAAGGCTGATTGGCATAAAAATCCTGTTACCTTTGATGATGTATTATTGTTTGATGAGAAAGCACGTCAGTTAACACAAACTGTAATTGCTCATTTATAGTTGGAGGTATTGTATTGTCAATAGTTTACGGACTAATTGGGCTCGGATTAATAGTATTTATACACGAACTTGGTCATTTTGTAGCAGCACGCTTATGTGGTGTTGAAGTTGAAACCTTTTCTATTGGTATGGGACCAGTTTTACTACGCAAAAAAATTACAAACACAGAATATCGTCTTTCACTTTTACCTCTAGGTGGCTATTGTGGAATGAAAGGGGAACATGCTTTTCAAGAAGCAATTGACAACAATCTTGATTCGATACCAAAAGAAAAAAATAGTTTTTATGGAGTTCATCCAACTAAAAGAGCCATTATTGCTTTTAGTGGTCCTTTTTTTAATTTCCTTTTTGCTATAATAGCTCTTTCTATTGTAGCTGGTATTGGTTACTCCTATTACACGACTTCTAATAAAATAATTCTTTCAGATGAGGTCAATTCAAACAGTGAAAGTCCTGCTCGAAAAGCTGGTTTGCAAACAGGGGATAAAATTATCTCTGTAAATGGGAAAAGCACTCCTTATTTCTCTTCTATTGCACAAGAAATTTCATTAAATGCAAAACAACCTCTATTATTAGAAATAGAACGAAACTTAGTTAAAAAGACCATAGCTATTACCCCTTTACTCGATACAGAAACAGGAGCAGGTAAAATCGGTATAACAAACTGGATTGACCCAGTTATTTCATCTACCACAGAAAACTCAGGAGCAGCCTCTATTGGCCTTAAAAATGGAGATATAATTACCAAAATAGATAATCTATCGATACATAATACAATTGATGTTCGTAACGCTATAAAAAACAAATCAACTATAAATATTACTTGGATACGTGATGGCATTACAATGTCTTCACCTTTAACACTTAATGATGGTAAAGCTGGTATTATTTTTAAAATTGAAAAAATACATACCCCAAATTATAATATTGTACAAGCTATAGAACATGGAATCATCGATACCTTCGATATGTTTACCATAACTATAAAAAGCTTAGGGCTTTTATTTAAGGGTGTAGATATTACAAAAGCTGTCTCTGGACCAATAAGGATTACTGTAATGTTAGGAGAAAGTACACAAGAAGGATTCACAGCTGGATTTTCTACAGGAATAATCACTGTTTGTAATTTTCTAGCTATCATTAGTATCTCTTTGTTTTTAATGAACCTTCTACCTATACCTATTCTCGATGGTGGATTAATTTTATTTGCCATCATTGAATGGATTCATGGAAAACAAATCCATCCAAAAACAGTATACAAATTTCAATTTATTGGAATAGCCTTTATTGCTTTTATTTTTATATTTGCATTATTTGGGGACATCCGATACCTTATTATGGGGAATTAATTAAATGGAGTTACCTATGAGAAAAATTATCTTTAGTTTTACTTTTTTATTTTTAGCAATAACAGTTTCTTTTTCTGATGTTCATACGTCAAAACAGCCTCATGAGGGATCTGTAACTTCTTTATGTATAGCATCAAATAACACATTATTTTCTGCTGGTGATGATGGATATATTACCAATTGGCAAAGCTCAGGGAATGGTGATCATTATCAAATTTCTGATTATCAAATAAAACTTTTATCAGTTAGTCCAAATGGAACTGATATTGCCGTTTATGAAACTGATGGATATTCCCTTAATCGTATTTCAGTCTGGAATTGGAGAACACAGACTCGTAAGTTTGCAAAACGTATTACAGCAAATGTAACCTCCCTTAATTATTCAAAAAAAGGTACCTATTTAATGATAGGAACAACTTCTGTTGAAGGTATTCTCTTTTTAGTCGCATCGAACGGAACCGTTGTTAATAAAATAGATGACAGCGCAGGAATAATAACCATGAGTCTTTCAAGTAATACAGAAAACAGCAGTCTTATGTATTCCCCTCTTGGATATCTAATCTATACCAATCTTAAAAATGGGAGTAGAAAAAAATCTTTTGCTGTAGAATCAAATCTGGAACAACCACTTACCTACAGTAATGATTATTTTTTTGCAGGCGTAAAAAACAATACTATTTTTATTACTCAAGCTACAACCGGCAAAACGACAGGAAAGATAGCAGCGTCCAATCCCATTATTTGTGCAAACAGAACCGATAGTAATTTATATTTTATTGAACAAGATGGGCGCAACATTGAACTCAAACTTATAGAAACAGATAACGAGAGTGTTATAGAAACGCCATTATTAGTAAAAAAATTTAAAATTGATACAAACACAAAAATTACTTCTTTAGTTAAATACCAAAATAATTTCTATGCAGGATGTAAAAACGGTACTTTATATTCTTTTACAACTCAAGCAAGCACAGAAACAAATGAAATTGTTCCTTTTACAGAAGAATTATATGGGAAAATTTTTGATATTACGGTTATTGATAATCAATTTTATTTTTTAACAGCAAATTCAGTATTTAAATCTTCTTATTCCGACAATACAATTTATTCTGTAGTTGATAATACAGGTAAAAAAAATATAACACCTTGTGATGACTCCATTTTACTATGGACAGCAGGAACTACTGATAGTATTGTTAAATGCTCTTTAATCGATAAAACTAAGAGTACACTTTTCACTCCAGATCGACCAATTATGATTCTAAGAAAGTTTAAAAACACTTTAGTATATGTTGAAAGCAGTACAACGGTAAAAACATACAACTTGGATACTGGAGCCATTAATACAGTTTTCACAGGGACAGGTATACAAGATGCTTTATTATACACAGAAAAAGATTTATATGTTGCAAAAACTGCAACAAGTAACCCTAAATCTTCATTAATCCATGTTGATGCGCAAACGAAAGAAACAGTACCTTTGCAAGTAACAACAGATGTTGTATTTTCTTTATCTGAAAATCAAAAAGCAAATGGTCCTTTTTATGGTGTTAGTGTAAACACAACAAAGAGTAAAACACAAACTGAAATTTTTGAATATTATCCAAATACTGATAATTTTAAGCCACGACTACAATTGTCTGATGAAGATACGAGTGCATTTAGTTATGTATTAAATAATACTGTTTATACAAACATTGGCAAAAATAAAATTTATTCATTTAATTTAGGAACAAAAAAACAAACTACTCTACCTCGTTTTGCGTCATTACCAACTAAAGTGTGTGGTAATAATCAAAATCTCTTAGTTCTTAATAAAGACGGAAGCATAAGTTGGTATGACTCTGGCTCAAAAAAATTACTAAAAAATTGGTATGTGACAAATGAAGGTGATTGGCTAGAATATTAATCGTGATAATTTAAATTAACTATTTGAATTATCAAGATTAGCAAATTTTGTATATGTAGGTAAAAATACAATATCTATAGCCCCTGTTGGGCCATTGCGTTGTTTCGAAAGAAGCAATTTAGTAGGTATAGCAAATTGAGAACCATTTTCTGAATTATCAGTGTTCTGACGTTCGCGATGAATAAACATAACAACATCTGCGTCCTGTTCAATTGAACCCGATTCTCGTAAATCAGCAAGAGTAGGCTCTTTACCTTCAGAATCACGACGAACCTGAGAAAGAGCTACAACAGGTATTTCTAATTCACGTGCTAGACTCTTTAAAGACCGTGAAATTTCTGCAATTTGTTCATGTCGTGGTATCATTGTATTTTCACTCTGTATAAGCGTTATATAATCAATAAATACAATTTCAATCTTTTTTTCAGCTCTAAGTCTCCTACATAAAGAACGCAAATCTAACAATTTCATATTGGGTGTATCAACCACATAAAGAGGAGAATCATATATACGTCCAGCTGCATTTTGGATTTGTTGCATATGTTGCATTGTAAGATGTCCAGTTCTTAAAAGGTCAGAGGGAATATTCGACTCTATAGACAACAAACGTTGCATAATTTGAACATCTGCCATTTCTAAAGAAAAAAAGGCACATGATGTTTTTTGTTCAATAGCTATATTAGCTATCATAGAAAGCGCAAGAGCTGTTTTACCCATTGAAGGACGCGCACCAATAACAATAAACTCAGAAGCATGAAATCCACTTGTCATCGCATCTAATTTATTTAATCCTGTTGGAACACCAGTAAAAGCACTTTTATCGCTATACAGTTGTTCTATCATTTCAATAGATTTTGTAACTAATTCTGGAGCTGTTTTATAACTTTGTGTTGTATTATTATCAGATAATTCAAATATTTGCTTTTGAGCATCTTCAAGAACAGAACGACTTTCAACAGTCTTATCATGAGAATTGGCGATAATAACAGAAGACGTTTTTATCAGCGAACGCCGAATATAATTGTCATATACAACTTTTGCGTAATATTCAATATTAGCGCTTGTTGGAACTTCGTCTGTAAGCGCAGTTATATATGCAGGACCCCCTGCTTTTTCTAAGTCGCCAGTAGATTTAAGCTCTTCAATTATAGTTAAAATGTCACCACGAACCTCTCCTTTTTGATAAAGAGATAACATCGCGGAAAATATTTTTTGATTTTGTAATGAATAAAAACGATCAGGTCGCAGATAGGGAAGAACTACCCCTACTGCTTCCCAATCAAGGAGAAGTGCACCGAGGGCAGCCTTTTCAGCTTCTAAATCATTCGGTGGAACTATATCCTTGAGTGACATTATTATGCCTTTTCTTCAGTGTCTAAATTTTCTTCTGAATCTGTATTTTCAGTAGTTGTTTTCTTTTCTTCATCAGCAACAACTTTTGCGGCTTCAGCTTTACCATCTTCAGAAACAACCATTACTGTAAGTTCTGCATTCTGATCTTCATACAAATGTACTGTAACAGTATATTTTCCTGTATGTTTTATTGTTAAACCAGGAATACTAATTTTTTTGCGTTCAATATCAAAATCAGCTTTTTTAAGAACAGTAGCAATTGTATTATTTGTAACAGCACCATATAATTTTCCAGTAGGACCTGCAGGCATTGCTATTTCGAATGGATTCGCTTCTAATCGTTCTTTTAGGCTAGCAGAAGCGGCTCTTTTTTCAGCTTTTTTAGCCTCTATTTCTTCTTTTTTGCCTTCAAAATAAGCTACAGTTATTTCATTATAAGGGAATGCTAATTGTCGTGGAAAAAGGAAGTTGCGTGCATAACCACTTGCTACATTTTTTACGTCGCCTATTTCACCAAGATGTTCTACATCTTCATTAAGAATTACTTTCATTTCAAGCTCCTCTTGAATTATGAGAAATACTATTTCTCTTTTTAATTTTTTTTCAGCCGTCACCAGGAGTTGGATCGTACTGAGAATATTTAATAACACTATATAAAGTGTTATTATAAGATTAGTCTTTTACAAATGGCATTAATGCAATTGCACGAGATCTTTTAATTTCAAGTGCCAATTTGCGTTGATGTTTTGCACATGTACCAGTAATACGACGAGGAAGAATCTTACCTCGATCTGTAGTAAAACGACGTAAAGTTTCTGGATCCTTATAATCAATTGTTGCTTTATTTGAACAAAAGCGACAAACCTTTTTGCGAAAGAATGATTTTCCACGTGGACGGCGTTGTCGTTCTTCTGGAACTCGATCATTACTTGGTCGATCATTAGAAGAAGTTTCTTTTACTTCTGTTTTATTTACTGTTTCTTCTGACATAGCGTTCTCCTATTAATAGAATGCTTCCAGCTAATTGCTAGAATGGAATATCTTCGGTGAAGGTAGCATCATTACCACCGTATTGAGCCTCAGCATTATAATTATTTTTTTGAGGAGCATAAGACTGCTGACCTTTAAAATTATTCTGCTCAGAATGTTGTTGATAGGAATTATTTGGTGCGTTATTATTTTGACTGTAACCCCCGGAATTTGCTTCTGAATTATATCCACCAGCATTACCGCTTTGCCCATTATTACCACCAAGTAATTGAACATTGTTTGCAGCAATATATACTTTGCTACGACTTTGTCCATCTTTTTCCCATCTATCCTGCCGTAGTTCACCATCTACAGCAATTTGCTTACCTTTTAAAAGGTATGGTTTTAGGCTCTCTCCAGCTTTTCCAAAAAGTGTTATATCAAAATAATGCACTTCATCAAGCCACTGATCGCCATTCTTACGCCGTCGGTTAATGGCAATTGAAAAATTAGATACAGGAAATCCGCCACTAGTATATTTTAATTCAGCATCTCGAGTTAATCTTCCAATCAAAATTACATGATTTACATCTGCCATTTTTTTCTCCCTACAAGTAAGTAACCGTTGTTAATAATTATATCTGTTTAAATTAGTTTTCTTTTCGAACAAACATAAATTTTAAAAGATTTGTATTAAGCTTAAATTGACGATCAATTTCGACAATTTTTGCAGGACTAACCTGAATGTTTAATAGCAAATAACGACCGTGTGTACGATTTTTTATTTCGTATGTAAGTTCGCGATCACCGTAAGATTCTTCGTTCTCAATTGTAGCGCCGAATTCTTTTAATACAGCTCGAGCTTTTTCTAAGCCTTCGTTGTATAAATCATCTTCAATTGGAAAGATAGTCATTAATTCATACTTTCTCATGTGGACTCCTTATGGTCTCAATGTGAACACAAATCAAAATGATTCATGTTCCAAGGGGTTCTAGTAATATAACAAACTACTGAGTTTTATTCAAGTATTATAGACAAAAGAAACATTATTACATATACTTTTTGAATATGGAAAAATATGATTGTATTATTGTTGGAACTGGCCCTGCTGGTTTGGGTTGTGCTTTTGAATTATTAGAAAAATCTCCTTCTACAAAATTACTTATGATTGATAGTTCTAAAATATCATCTGGTGGATTACGTAACGATTGTAAAATGAATTTTACTTTTCCTGTTGGATTTCCTTATGACTATTGGAATAAAGAAACAGCTGATTTTTATTTAAGAAAAGTAGAAAATTTTTTAAAACCACAAATACTTGAAAAAATGAAAGTTGATACCTATGAAAATAGAGCTAATAAAATAGGGGTTACCCTTTTAAAGATACGACAATCCCATTTAGGCACTGATGGTGGTGTAAAACTCATTCATGAACTAATAGAACGATTACAAAACAAGGGTGTATCTATTTCATTTGAAGAGGCTCTTATTAGTACAGATAAAACAAAACATATCGCATTAACCAATAAAAGATATATAGAATACGATTCTCTTGTTATAGCACCAGGGCGACATGGATTTGATTTTTTACGGAAATTTATGACAGAAACAGGTATTACGTTTTCTGATAATAGCATTGATGTTGGGATTCGCATCGAAACAAAACAAGAACACTACCCCATAGTCGCTGACTACTACGACCCTAAATTCTTTTTTAACGAAAGGGTTAGAACTTTTTGCACTAACTCAGGAAGTGCTCATGTGGTACAAGAAAAATATACTACATCTGATGGTCATATTTACTATAGCGTTAATGGACATGCATATTCAACAAAAATGAAACCAACAGGCCTTGTAAACTTTGCCATGCTTCGTTCAGTCGAGTTTACAGAACCTTTAGCCTCTGGACAAGATTATGCCGAATATCTTGGCCAACTAGCAATGCTCACAGGAGGAGGACATCCTATAATGCAAAGAGTTGGTGATTTTCGATTAAATAAAAGATCTACAGAAGAAAGTCTAAATAAAGATCTGTATGATTTTGAGCCAACTTTAAAAAGCGCAACCCCAGGAGATATCTCTCTTGCAATGCCCTCTAAGTTCTTAAAATCTATATGGAAAGCAATGAAACGATTAGACACTATCATTCCTGGGATTTTACATCCATCAACGATTATGTACTATCCAGAAATTAAATTATACGCAAACAAACCAAAATTTAAGAATGAATGCTTTATGGCAACTGACGATATTTATTTAATTGGTGATGGAGCAGGAACTTCACGAGGAATAACAGGAGCTTGGGCTTCAGGTATGAGAGCAGCAGAAGGAATTATCAATCTAAAAGGAGCTAAATAATGCGTATTACCGGCGGACAACTAAAAGGGCGAACAATAAAATGTCCCAATGGCGTCATTCGCCCAGCAATGGATAAAATGCGAGAATCTTTTTTCTCTATTTTAGGTGATCTTGACGGAAAATCATTTTTAGATACTTTTTCAGGTTCTGGAACAATAGCTATCGAAGCTGTTTCACGAGGAGCAGAGAAAGTAACCTTATGTGAAAAAGATAAAATAAAAATAAAAACTGTTCTGGATAACGTAAAAATTACAGAACAAATTATGGGGAAAAAAATAACATGTAAATTTCAACCTGTTGAATTGTTTTTGAAACGAACAAAGGAACATTATGATATTATTTTTTGTGATCCCCCTTTCCCGTACATGTTCCATGAAGATTTAATTAAGACGATTAGTGATCGAAACTTACTAAATTCCAACGGTATTGTCTTAATACATCATCCAAGCGAAAAGCCAATGAAGAATAAGATTGGAAATTTAATAATAACTGACGAAAAGGTATATGGTAGATCAATACTTAATTTTTATAAAAATGCTTGATTAATTGTAGAAAAAAGTTATAATTAAATTAAGGATTATTGATATGACAGATGAATTAAAGAATGCTTTTATACAGCAACATTCTGATTCTGTATTTATAAAAAAAACTGATAGACCCCTTACTTCTTTATCGTCAAGTCAAAAAGCACTCCTAAACCGAAAAGGTAATGAATATTTTAATGAGGGAAAGTTTACTGAAGCCCAAAAGCTTTTTATTACTACAGGTTATTCTGATGGGCTTATAAGATGTGGTGACAGATATTTAAAAAATGGTAATGATTTAGATGCATTAAAGCTTTATTGGCTTGCACACAATAAACATAAAATAGAATCTGTTATACAAAAAATAGCCCATATTTTATCGATATGGACAGAAGAGGAATAAAAAATGGAAGATACGAATTCAAAAAGCAACAACTCCAATGTATTGGACGATGCATTGAATCAAGATAATGAAAATTCAGAAATAAATGAACTTGCTGAACAAATTTCGACCCTTTCAAAACATGGATACACCTATCTAAAAGAAAATCGTATTACAGAAGCAAAAGATACATTTCAAGAAATATTAAAATTAGAAGAAAATAATAATTATGCACTTGTAGGATTAGGAGATTCTGAAAGAAAACAAAATCATTTTAGAGAAGCCACAGAATACTATACCCGTTGTTTAACATATCATCATGGTAATAATTATGCACTGTTTGGGCTTGCAGATTGTTACAAAGCTCTAAATCAATATCATAAAGCGATTGAGATTTGGGAACAATACCTCATCCATGATGATCGAAATATTACTGTACTTACTCGAGTTGCCGATGCATATCGTAAAATTAGAAATTTTAAAAAATCAAAAGAATTATACCTACAAGTACTGGATATGGAAGAAGAAAATGCCTACGCTTTAATAGGCTTAGGACATTTACATTACGATTTTAAAGAATATCGTGACGCGCTTTATTATTGGACTAGAATGTTAGAAATAAATGAAGCTGCTGTAGATATTCGGGTTCTTACTTCTATAGGAAATTGTCATAGAAAACTAAAAACATTTGATAAAGGTATTTATTTTTTTGAACGTGCACTAGAAATTGATAATAAAAATTTTTATGCATTATTTGGTCTTGCCGACTGTTATCGAGGTATGAATCAACAATTTCGTTCCATAGAGTATTGGAATAGAATTTTGGATTTAGATCCAAACAATAAAGTCATTTTAACTCGAGCTGGTGATGCGTACCGTAATACTGGAGATTATAAAAAAGCAACAGAATATTATAATAAAGCTCTTGATATTGAATATGACCTTTATGCTGTGTTAGGTCTTGCTCTTATTAGCAAAGGTGAAGGCAATTACGATGCCGCAATTGAAAGCTTAGAGCGCCTTATTCAAGCAGATCCTAAAAACTATCGACTGTATATTGATCTTGCAGACTGTTATCTAAAGAAAAATAACAAAAATAAAGCAATTGAAATATTACAAAATTTTCAAAAACTAGGTATTAGAAGTCAATCAGTTAACGATATGTTAGATAAATTACTGGGCTAGCATAGATATGAATAAATTAGAATTGTCATGTATGTTACCAGAAGAAATTACAAATGCATTATCTTTAAAACAAAACTTTAGAGGAATGCAAATCTTTAAATGGCTTTCATCTAATGTTCAAAGTTTTGATGAAATGACAAACCTTCCTCTTGATTTACGTAATATATTAAAAAAAAAAGCTTTAATTAGAACAAGCACTATTGCAGAAACACTTGTAGATCCTGATGGGACTATAAAATTACAAATTGAATTACAAGATGGAAATAAAATTGAAACAGTTTTGTTAATAGATGCAGAAAACCGGAAAACTGCATGTGTTAGTTGCCAAGCAGGTTGTGCTATGGGTTGTAAATTTTGTAAAACCGGAACCCTTGGCCTTTCGAGAAACTTAACTGCTGGTGAAATAGTAGAAGAATTTAGATATTTAGAAGAAAAAGCAGGAAAACTAGATAACATCGTTTTTATGGGAATGGGAGAACCTCTTATGAATCTTGACGCAATTAGAAAATCCCTTAAAATTTTATCCCATTCTGAGGGTAGAAATTTATCTATGCGTCGAGTAACAATTTCTACTTGCGGAATCGTTAAAGGTATTTATGACTTAGCAGATAACGGACCAGCAGTTAGACTTGCTGTTTCATTAACTACAGCAGATTCAGAATTACGTTCTACTTTGATGCCTGTAAATAAAAAAAACCCTTTACCTGAACTAAAAAAAGCTATATATTATTTTACAAAGAAGACTGGAAAAAGATGTACTTTAGAAGCAGCTTTACTTGGAGATGTCAATACAGACACTAAAAGTATTGATAGAATGATAGATTTTACAAAAAATTTACCTATTCATGTAAATCTCATTCCTTGGAATCCTGTTCCAGAACTACCGTATCATGAGCCAACCCGCAAAGAGTGTACTAATTTTATTCTAGCATTAGAGTCAGCTGGAATAAATGTAACTCAACGTGCCAAACGTGGCAGAAAAATTGGTGGTTCGTGTGGCCAATTAGGAAAAACAATAACCGAGTAATATAAACTATTAAGGAGTAAGTATATGGATAAGAAAATATATGTAATAGGTCTTGACTCTGATGATATAAAAGCTAAAGCTGAAGAAGTTGTAAAAACGGTCGAAGGAATAAATTCAGTCGTTGCAAACACCGACAAAGCCCAGATTTTAGTTAGTTTTGATGAATCAATTTCTGATATTGAACCAAAAATTAACTCTGCAATTGAAAGTGTTGGATTGACTGTTCTAAATAAATAATTTTATAAAAAAAAGAAATCTGTCACAATTTTATTTTATAACAGATTTCTTTTATATTTTTTAATAAATATGTACAAGCTTAGAATTTTTTATCAGCATATCCTAGCCAACCGTCATCTTCAACAAGCGCCTTATCAAAGCCATCTAATGTAAAAGAATAACTTTTAGACAGACTACCGGCAATTATTTTTACTTTAGCAGAACCTTCATTAGTCAGTATGACACTACATTCACAATCTTTATCTGCAAATAGCCGAAAAATCTCATCTATTTCATTTCGTTTTAATTCAATTGCAAGCATACCGCAATTATACATGTTCTGTCTAAAAATACGCGCAAAACTTTCAGCAATAACAGTATATATGCCATTTACCTCTAAAGCCCAAGGCGCATGCTCTCTAGAAGACCCACAACCAAAATTTTCTCTCGAAATTATTACTTTTTTCCCAGGTATATCAATTTTAGGATTAAAACCTTCTAATTTTAAATCTTCTAATAGAAAGGGTTTTAACGCTGATTTTTTTATCTCTGTCAAATATTTAGCTGGGATAATCTCATCTGTATTAATATCTGATCTGTCAAGGAACAAAACCTTACCACCAAATTCTTTCATTAATATGCCTCCACACGAACTATAGTGCCATGTCACTTTTATAGTTTATCATAATATATTGCCTATTTACTGTAAAGTAGAGAGTTTGTAATTTTCCCTGTAATAGCAGTTGCCGCCGCACTTGCAGGGCTCATAAGGTGAACCATTCCACCCTTTCCCATTCGACCATTAAAATTTCGATTTGTTGTAGAAGCACAAACTTCACCAGAAGCAAGAACTCCATTGCTCATACCAAGACAAGCTCCACAAGTTGGATTTGTCACACAAAAACCAAAATCCATAAAAGTTTCAATGATACCTTCTTTTAGAGCCTGCTTATATACAGCAGGAGTTGCAGGTGATAATACACCACGAACACCCTCTGCGATATGTTTCCCATCTTTTAATGCAAGTTTAAGCACTTTTGCAGCCTCTCTAAGATCAGATATGCGTCCGTTTGTACAAGATCCAATATACACCTGATCAACTGGAGTTCCCTCCATTTCTGTTATAGTCTTAACACATTCAGGTTTATAATCATACGTACAAAGAGGTTCTAGATTTGAAAGATCAAAAGTTATTTCTTTATCATATTTTGCATCTGCATCACTAGCCCATTTAGAATACTCGTTAAAAGCCATTTCTTTGCTATCAAATTCCTCTTGTATAAAAGGCCACAAATATTCGACAGTTGTCATATCAGGAGCACACATTCCACTTGTACCACCGGCTTCAACAGCCATATTACAAATTGTCATACGTTCTTCCATATTCATAGCGTCAACAATAGGTCCACAAAATTCCATCACACAATTTGTAGCACCATTAACGCCAATTTTTGAAATTATATATAATATTACATCTTTTGCATAAACCCCAGGTTTAAGTGCTCCGGTCAAATTTATTTTCATTGTTTTTGGTTCTCTAAAGGAACAAACACCTTTATAGATACCAACTTCAAGATCAGTAGTTCCAACCCCTGCTGCAAAAGCACCAAAAGCACCATGAGTACATGTATGGCTATCACCCATAATTACAGTAAAACCTGGACGAACAAATCCTTTTTCTGGGAAAATAGCATGGCAGACCCCATTCGCACCAACATCAAAAAAATCTTTTACAGCATTGCGATGAGCCCAATCACGAAGAATCTTCCCCTGCTCGGCTGTTTTAGAGTCTTTAGCAGGTGTTACATGATCAATTACAGCTTTGATTTTACTTGCATCAAAAACTCTATCTTTATTTTTATCCATTAAATCTGCAATAGCAATGGGTGTTGTTATTTCGTGACAAAAAACACGATCTAATTTTAATACCCAAGTACCAGCGAAAGGTTTATCTACTAAATGAGAATCAAAAATTTTCTGAGCCATTGTTTTGCCCATAATAATACCTCCAAATATGTCCTATATATTTTACTTATAATTAATTTACTTTAGTATTTATAAAACTATTTTATTGAATTGTCAAGATAAATCATTTCATCTTCAGCCACTATGAACCCCTCTTTTTCAAGTTTTAATGCAGCTTTTTTAATGCGTTCATAATCAATTGCTTTTGATTTAGCAATTGTTTGTAAAGAAACTTTAGACTCATCTGGATTTGATAAATTAGTTAAATAGTGTAAAATTGCACCTCGTGCTTGACGAATTGACCCTTCGAACTTACTTTGCTTAGCATAATGAGCACTCTTTCTATTAGGATTCTTAACTTTACGCTTAAGCTCGGCTCCATAATCCATAAGTGCATAATACCATGTGCGAGGATTTTCTCTATATAAAGTTTGTTCTATTAATGGTAACAATTGAACATCTAGTACATTTTCTACATTAGGAAAAAAGAAAAATAAATATAAGGCCCTTATATTAGTCTCGATAAAAACCTCAGGGTTACCAAATGCAAAAGCTGAAACGGCACGACTGGTGTATGGACCAACTCCACTAAGTTTTTGTAACTCTTTAGCAGAATGAGGAAACTTACCATGTAAGTCCTCGACAACTGTCTTACAGGCGTTTTGCAAAAAGCGAGCCCTTCTATTATATCCAAGACCATTCCATAAAGTCAGAACATCTTGGAATTGAGCTTTTGCGAGAGTTTCTGCAGTAGGAAAATGTTCTATCCATTTTTGATATTTGGGAACTACTCTCTCTGTCTGCGTTTGCTGTAGCATAAGTTCAGAACAGAGTATTTTATATGGATCATGTGTGTTTCGCCAAGGAAAAACCCGTCCATTTTCATGGTAATAGGATAAAATTGTTTGTTGAAACTCTTCAACTTGCATGGATGTTAATTCCATTATATTTTTTCTATTAAGCAACGTTTCTCAAGCTCTGTTATAATAAGATTTACAATTTGTTCTGGTGTATATTTTGCAGTATCTATAACATAATCTGCACAAGAGGTATCTGTATTGTCAATGTTATATATTTTTTTATATCTTCTAGAATCTTCACTATCACGCATTCTGGTAAATGCCTTTATTTCTTCTAAATTTCCACCTTCTCTTTGTAATATTCGACGAGCTCTCTCATCATCACTTGCTAGTAAATAAACTTTAAAGTCTGCTTCCTTCAGCATCCAAATTGCAAGCCGTGATGCTAAAATACAACTTTGTTTTCGAGCAAGTTCCACCTGCCGTGTATCAACCTGCTCATCCCACCAATCACTAGTTTTTGCTGATTCAATTACTTGAGCAAGTGTCATATGTTGTTCAATTGCTAATTGTCGGAATGTAAAATTAATAATTTTTACACCAAGCATTTCGGAAAGTAATGTGCTAACAGTTGTATTTCCACAACCACTTTTTCCACTTATCGCAACTCGTAATTCTTTATTTTGTGATATTTTATATAACCTCATAATTTTTTTCCTTATTTAATATAACAGCATATCGAATTATTCAACATTTTTAGCTTGTTCTCTAATATTTTCAAGAGCATTCTTAGCTATGATAACCGTTTTCCCAACTTCTACAAATTGATTTTTAGAGCCTATAGTATTAATTTCTCTATTCATTTCTTGGCAAATAAAATCTATTTTACGTCCAGGAGCATCGTTTTTTTCAAATTCTTCTTTCATGGCCTCTATATGACTTTGTAACCTTACAACTTCTTCATTTATTGTGTATTTTACGAGCATTGCAGCAGTTTCAGTTAAAATACGTTGCTCATCAAATTCACTACCACAAATATCATTAAATCTTTGTTTTAAGTTATCACGAAAAGATGATTCCATTTTAGGCATCCATTCAACAAAAGTTTTTTCACACTCTTCAAGAATAGCAAGTTTTGCCATTAAATCAGATTTCATATTTTCACCTTCACGAATTCTATCATGAACAAATTGATCCATCGAAGCATCTAGTACAGGTTTTATTATATTCCAATACCAATCCATATCATATTCTCTTTGTGTTATTAAAACTCCATCTTGTTGAGTTATTAAAGAGATAGGGATATCTTCCGTATTTTTTCCCATTTTTTTTGCAACTTTTGAAATCGCATCAATATAAACTTTTGCAACTTTTTCATCTGTTTCAACAACCATCTTTGGTGATAAATCTCTAATACGAATATTAACATCCACTTTACCACGCAGAATCTCAGCAGAACAAATTTCTCTAATTTGTTTTTCTAATCGCCCTAAAAATGGAGGATAATTTATAGTTAAATCTAAAAACCTAGAATTATATGATTTTATTTCGACAGATACAAAGGCCTCTTCTGTAGCCACTTCATTATAAGCATACCCAGTCATGCTTTTCATATTTTACACTCCAAAATTATATTTCTGCTTTATATAAAGCTATTTGTTTATTTTTTATCATATCAAGTATTTTCGTGCTAACCTTCCAATTATCACCAGCACCCATTGATACAAGCAAAAATCCTTTTTTAACACTAGAATTGACAGAACCCCTATTACTACCACTTTTTAAATTTGCAGGGTTTTTCTCTAAAACCTTTGCTATCATAACACTAGCATCTTCAAATTCATGAGCATATACAACATTTGAATGATATTTTTTTGTTTCTTCGTATAATTTTTTACCATCTATTGTTCCCGTATATTTTTCTCGTGCAGAAGAATATATTTTATTAATAATAACCATGTCGGCATCCCCAAAACAACTTGCAAAACGATCAAGTAAAGCCGCTGTTCTTGTATATGTATGAGACATAAAATCTACAATTATATAACGATCACTATAAAAAGTTCGTAATCCTTCGATAGTTTTTTTTATAGCAGTTGGATGATGCCCATAATCGTCAATTACAGTAAAAGGAAGAGGAACCTTTTTGTCAGCAAGAACTTCACAACGCCGTCTTGAACCATGAAATTTTTTAAGTCCTGTCGAAATTAAATCATATTTTTTTTCATGTAATTCAGATTCAATAAATGATGATTCACTAAGTTTCTTTTCAGTTTCTCTATATAGTATATTGCAAGCAAGTGCAATAGAAGCTGCAGAATTTAATACATTATGCTCTCCAGGAACAAAAAGTGTAAATACATTATCAGGTTCAAAAGCTTCAAGACAAAATTGTTGTTTCCCCTTTGCAACAGAATAATTAAAGATTCTAAAACTGCCTGTTGCAGTAAAACCATACGGAGACAAAACAATATCAGGCCTTGTTTTAGTCACAATGGACACAACATCACAAGCCCCTTTATCATCACAGCAATAAATAAGTTTACCACCAGAAGGTAATAAACAACAATAATCTACAAAAGCGTCTCTAATATCTTCATAAGTCGGATAAAAGTCTTGATGATCACTTTCAACACTTGTAAGAATTATCTGATCAGGATGAAAATTCATAAAATGGCGCTGATATTCACACGTTTCCGCAATAAAATATTTCTTTCCAATATTTAATGTACAAGATCCATGAGAACAGCTTTTTTTACCATCGGTTTTAAAAGAAGAAACAACGCTCCCAGCCAAAACTTGTACCGGTAAATTTAATTCTTCTAAAATTGTTCCACAAATTGCAGTTGTAGAAGTTTTCCCATGAACACCTGCTATTCCACAGCTAATTGCTCCAGAAGAGACAGCACCAAGAGCCTCAGCATAATTAATACATGGGATTCCAAGTTCAGTAGCAGCAATAAGTTCAGGATTTTTATCGATAAGATATGCAGAAGAATATACAACAATATCTATCTCTGAACTAATATTTTTTTTAGAAAAAACAGTAGGCGTAATTCCAAGATTTTTAAGTATTTCATCTGTATAGAAAACGTCTTCAACATCACTACCTGAAATAATAGCATGATGATACGCACAAATTTCAACGAGTGCAGCTATTCCTGTCCCTTTTATCCCAACAAAATGAATATGTTTATTATATAGACCTTTTTCAGAATTAAAAATTGTCTCAATTTTATCAGAAATAATATTTTTTTTATTTTGCATGTTTTCTATACTACCCTATACAATGGGTAAATTCAACATATTGATATAAATTTAAATCTAATATATTATACAATAGTGTCGATTTTATATCTTGCTTGGAAAAATATAATTAATAGAAAAAGTTCAATTGCAATAGTCATTTTTATGTCACTTGCAATGGCTATGCTCCTCATTGTTAATGCTATTTTTGACGGAACAGAAACAGGTATTCAAAAAGCTTTCACACGTAGTTTTACAGGTGATATTGTAATTAGACCTATAAGTGATATGCCGTTAAGCCTTTTTGGGGATGAAACACCTGTAACAGGTGAGCTTTCAGAAATACCTCAAATTATTCCATATCTTGATTGTTATAAAGAACTTAAATCTATAGATAAAATTGAAAATTTTACCCCACAATTAACAGGTGTTGCTCAATTAGAAATAGTTGGTAAAAAACAAGTTGCACCTTTATTTGGTATTAATGGTACTAGCTACATAAAGCTTATGTCTAATATTACTATCCTAAAAGGACAACCTTTTTCTGACTACGAAGAAGGAGCAATGCTTTCTTCTAAACTGGTAGAAAATTTAGAAAAAGCTTCTGGTAAAAAAATCAATATAGGCGACTCTATACAATTTATAGTGGCTGACGCCTCAACACTTAGAATTCGTGCAGTGCCAGTTACTGCTATTTATAGCTATTCTGCAGACAATGATCTTCTAAATAGAATAGTTCTAGTAGATTATTCAACGGTTACTGACCTTATGGGGTTAGAAACAACAACCGAACAAGTAAACATTGCCGAAGAAAACACAGCATTACTAGATGTTTCTGTTGACGATCTTTTTTCTAATCAAAATGATATTGTACTTTCTGATAACAATTCTACAAGCTTAGATTCATTACAATTTAATCATGATGAAAAAAAGGATACAACTACTGTAGATACTTCTATTCCTTCAATTGAAGCACATACCTTATGGAATTTTATAATTATTTCGGTAAAACAAGGAGAAAACAGTAATAAGCTTATAAAACAACTAAATAACACCTTTCATAAAAAAGATTGGCCATTAGAAGCTGTTTCATGGAGAACAGCAGCTGGATCTACAGCAATTTATCTATACTGGATGCGTATGATATTGAATATAGGTGTTGTTATCATACTTATTACAGGTTTCTTCGTCATAAATAATACTCTTGTTATAAATGTCATGGATCGCACAAAAGAAATCGGAATGCTTCAAGCTATAGGAGCAGGGAAACCTTTTATTTCCAAACTATTTTTCTTAGAAACATACATATTAACAATAATTTCAGGTTTCGTTGGTATAATCTTAGGAAGAATAGGAACCCTCATACTTAATATAGCACACATATCATTTACAAATGAATATATCATTCAGTTATTTGGTAGCACGGTTTTAGCTCCACAAATAACAATTTCAAATATTATCTCAATAATTCTATTAGTTTTATTATTAGGATTCCTTGGTTGTATCTCCCCTATTAGAGTTGCGCTTCAAGAAACCCCTGTATCAGCAATGAGAGGCATAGAATAATGCGCTATTTTCAAATTGCTATCAAATCAATACTCTCAAGAAAAAAACAATACCGTTCGCTTTTTGTAGTTTGTGTTTTAGGTTTTTGTATTTCTTTACTATGCCTATCTTTAATGAACGGAATGCTCTCTACAATTTATAAAAAAGCAAAAATTTATTTTGGTGGAGATGTACAATTTGTCAGTGGAAAAAAAGGCCGTGGATTAACAGATTTTAATTCACCTGAAATTATTAAAAAATTAGAAACTGTGTTTACAGAAGATGATGTAAAAATTTTCCCCAGATATGAAATACTAGCTAAAAATATTACGCTTTTTTTTGAAGGAGTCGGTGTTAGTCAGAGAGTAATAAAAGGTGTCAATTTTGATCTTGAGAAACCAATTTTAAGTAAAATAACATTTATAGAAGGTGGAATTGATAATATTTCAGGATCAAATGCTATTTTGATTTCAGAACCTATAGCAAAAAGATTAGGAACTAAAGTTGGTGACCAATTAACAATTATGAAACAAACCTCAAATGGCTATACAAATACGGCACAATTTATTGTCCAAGGAATATTTAAAGATTCAAGTTTATTTGGAATGTATACTTCATATGTTGATATAGATCATTTACTAACCCTTGATAATGAAAAACCAAACACAGGAAACCGTATTGGTATTTATTTTGAAAATGAAGTAACCAAAAAAAGACTAGAAGACTATCAAAAAAAACTAACTAAAACATTTAATAACATGTATCCCTTAACTAATAATAAACAGGATTTTGTTAATCACATAAAAAACATTCCAGACACAGAGAAAGGGTTTGCTCTTATTCCTCTTTCTGCAAGCTTAAAAGACCTAAATATAATAATTTCAGCTATGAAAATTATTTTATATACTTTGATTACGTTTTTGGCTTTGATTATTGCAATTGGGATTAGCAATTCATATAGAGTTATTGTGATAAAACGAACTCGTGAAATTGGCATGTATAGAGCCTTAGGTATGTCAATCGCCTCTATCAATTCCATATTTCTAACAGAAGTAATTTCTGTAATTTTTTCAGGTTTTTTTCTAGGATTGGTGTTACAATTTATTCTAGCAACATTTTTAAGATCAATTGATTTTTCTTTTATTCCTGCATTTGATGTTTTTTTACAAAAAGGGAACCTTACCCTCTCTCTTTCTTTTTTACAATGTTTATATTTATTGTTAGCTATCTCTGTAACCACTTTATTATCTGTATTGTTTACAATTAGGAAAGGAGTTATAGTGAATCCAGTAAAAGCCCTCACTACAACTCAATAATCATTTATAAGGATTTTTTATTATGCGAAAACTAGGTATCACTCTAACCCTATTATTGTTAGAACTAACAGTATTATTTGCAGTATCAAGTGAAGATACTGCTTTATTAAAGCAAGCAGAAGAATCAACTAGTTTTAAAGACACTGATTTTGCAGCTGAATATACAATCGTACAATCTAAACCGGGACAAGGTCAAAATGCAACATATGCTGTATTATACAGAAGAGATAAAGAAGAAACTTATACTATTGTTATTACCGGCCCTGATGATGATGATAAGGGAAAAGGTTATATCCAATATAATTCTAGTATTTGGTTTTTTGACCCTTCTGATAGGAAATTCACATTTACTACAAAAAAAGATAAAGTAGAAGGTACAAATGCAACCCCTGCTGATTTTACACCACAGTATTATACTCGTGATTACAAAATTGAAAAAACAGAAGATGTAAACCTTGGAAATTTTAAATGCACATTATTTTATTTAACAGCAAAAACTAAGAACGTAACATATTCTAAAGTTCAGCTTTGGGTTTCAAAAGATGATGGTTTAATTAGAATGAAAAAAGATTTTAGTCTTTCTTCGCAATTATTAAGAACAACAGCCATGCCTTCTTATCAAAAAATAAACAAACGTTCTGTACCGGTTACAATACTTATTATCGACAATTTGCGAGGCAAAAAAATTAATAATAAAATGCAATACGAGAAAACTCAAATTACAATTAACAATGTCTCTTTTGACAAACTTAAAGATGTAATTTTCACAAAAGCTTATTTACAAATGATAAACGAATGAAAAATAAAATAACTTTAATTATACTTTTTATATTCTTAATATTCTCAATTTTTGCACAGGAAAGTGATACTAGCATGGATGTTGATGACATTTTTAATACTGCCGAAGATATTCAAGTAGAAGAGTCTCCTACACCTGAGCCTGTATTTTCAGATGCAAATGAATTAACAGAATCATTAAAAACAATAAAGTTCACAGGAAATCTTTCATCAACTATTGGTTTTGAACAAAATATCTATCCAGATTTTGAATATGCTGAAGCAGGATTAACGCTAGAAAATAATCTTTCATTTTACTCACGCGCAAGTGATATTTTTGGTGTTCATGGAAACTTTTATATTTCATTTGATGGAGAGGATATCGATTATAAATTAAATAGGTTTTATTTTGATTATTTATTGGCTGATATATATTTACAAGTAGGAAAGAGATCTATTTCATGGGGAAACACAAAACATTCTTGGCAAACAGACGATGATGATGACTATATAATTTTACCAGACAGTATTTCTCAGGATTTAAATATTATCTCTGATTCTTCTGAAAATCTAACTATATCAATGACAAAATACTTTGGTGCATCAGATGTAAATCTTCTGGCACTTTATAACACAGATTGGGATGCTGATGAAGGTGTTACTTCTGATAAGATTTCTATTGCTACAAAAGCAAATATAGTTACAGGGCCATTAGCTACAACAGTATTTGCAAGGAAATGGGCTACAGGTGATAGTGATAATGACAGATACCCTGTTTTTGGTATTGATTTTACAACAGCCTACAAAGAGTTTGAATTATATTCACACAATAATTTTGAATTCGAAACTGATGAAGACACAATTTTTGCACTACCGTTAAATCCTATATCGACCTCATATGCTTTAGGTGTTTGGAGAAAATGGGACGAACCCCGTGTGGCTTTTAATGTTGAATATGCATTAGGCTGGAATGAGGATGATGGCTACGAACCTGCTATCGCTGTAGACTTCGGTTTATCTCATTTATTTAATAACACTTCCCGTATTGGGTTTTCTTTTGAAACAAATTGGGATTCTTTTGCAATTACTCCGGTCTATGAATTTTATGATTTAACCAGTGCTACATTTGATATATCATTTCCTATAGAATATATAGACAATGAATTTTCTGTTACAATGGATATGGGATTGGTATTTGATTTTGATTATTAAAATTTAAAGTGTATCAAAGAGTTTAATTTGAAAAAACAAATAAAAAAAAATAGATCTAAATATTTAACTTTTTTTTTAGTCTTTAGTTTATTTAGCTCTTTTATATTTGCAGAAAAATACAAAATAACATCTTTTGAATATAATATTACAGGCCGAACAAAAGAGTACCCTCTAAATTCAAAAATCACAATTGATACAGATACTATTTTTTTATCCACAGAAGAATTAAATGCATATCTTGAATCACTAAAACAAGAATTTTTAAATCAAAGAGTTTTAGAATCTACAAAAATTGAACCTCAATTTGAAAATCCGCAAGATATTACAGAACCTATACAAGTTCATTTACTTATTACAATTGTAGATTCATGGAATTTTATTGCTTTTCCTTACCCTCTGTATGATTCTAACGATGGATTTTCTGCCAAATTAAAAGCAAAAGACTATAATTTTTTTGGATCGATGAGTGAACTTGAGTTCGAACTAGAATATTTTACTGAATTACCTACATACACTGACAGTAATTCGCAAATAATACCATTATCATTCTCTGATGGAAATGGTATCTCAACAAATATCAACTTTAGTTACCCTTTTAAGATTAGTTATTTTGACGTTGTCTGGGAAAACACCATTACCCTTGCTTATGTTTTTGGAGAAGACTCACCCTATTTTGTTAGTCAAACAGGATTTGATTTCCAATTACCCTACACAAAATTTACTTTAGATTTTGATATTCAAGAAACTTATACCTATAATGATTATTATTCAAATTATTCTGATTCTTCATATATCAATACAAATATGATATTTTCAGTTCCTTATTATTTATATAATTATGATGTTACCGGAGATATTTTTTTAACTCCATTTACTATAATCGATTTTAATACTGACTTTGATATTTTTACAAACACAGATAGTGTTCTTGGAATGGAAAATCCGCAATTGGCAAATCCAGAATTTGGAGGAGGAATTCAATTAAATAATACTAATATTAATTGGATACACAATTTTCGAAAAGGTTTTTCACAAACTACAAGTTTTAGTATTATAAAATTAATAGAAAGCGATGAAATAAAGCAAAAGATTGATTTTTCCGCAACTTTTTTTATTCCTTTTACACATTTTGCTATAAATTCACAAGTTACAGCCTTTTATCATTTTTTAGAAACAGATACTCTACCCGTTGGTTCTTATATGAGAGGAATCCTAGATACAGAAGACTATGTAACTAAAGCAGTAATTTTAAATCTCGACATTCCTATATCACTTTTCACCACTAATTGGCGTAAGTTAGGATTACCATCGATTACAAAATATGCAGATTTTGAACTTCAAGCTTCTCCATATATAGATGTAGCTATTAACTCTTCAGATACGAAGTATTTTTTTACTACAGGCTTGGAATTAATCGTATTTCCATTAAAAATGAGAAGCATACAAGTCCGTGGTAGCTTTGGATTTGATGTAACAGATCCTCAAAATATTAACCATGAAATATATGCAGGGTTAGGTTTATTTTATTAATGTTTTAATTTGAATCGTAAGAAACTTTTGATTGCGCTTTTATTTGAACTTTAGTATTACAAGATTCTTTAGATAAGGCTACTAAAACCGCATCACTTAATTCTTTATTATCAGTAGTTTTTTCTACCAATAAGGCAAAATCGAAGAAGGAATCCCAAATATTGTTTACATTCATCCAGACACAAATCTCGTCAATATTATTTGCATGCGCTAATAATTGTTCAAATGTGGTAAATTTATAATCAAGATAATATTGTTCAACAGAATCATTTATTAACGTAATTGCAGTGATACAACCAAAAGCCGCACATTCTAGAGCCTTCTCGTTTTCATCTAAATCTTGATAATATTTCGAAAGATTAAACATTGCATTTAATCCATTTCTATTAATATGTCGATAAAGCATAAAAAGTTTTTCTGAACTCATTTTATTTTTTATCGAACTAATAATTCCAGAAGAAAGACAATTTTTAGTTCTCTCACCACTTAAACCAGAGAAATCACTATCGTCTGCTAATATAAGTAATTGCGATTTTTCATACAAATCATCATCTTTTAACAAAAGTGCCGTTTTAGCTAAGTCATAAAGAATATCATATTTTTCATCTGGAATATACAGCAATTCTCTATATTCCCATGCCTTTTCTAAGTATTGCTTTGACAAATCATATTCCCCTTCATCTCTATAAACCTTAGCAAGCACTATATCGGTCTCTGGATAATGCGAAGATTTTTGCCAAAACGAAATAACTTGTGTAATATCTGAATTATAAAAATCTATTGAATGTAATGCAAGCGAACGATCTAAAATATCTACTGCATCCAAATCTTCACGCTCAAGAAAAACTTTATACAAAACATTTATATCTACACCTTTTTGTTGAACAACTAAAGGTTTATACGAATTTATAAGTTTTGTTTCGCACCATTCACTGCCAACTCTTCTTATTTCGCGAGCTTCTTTTGCATATTTTAGAGCCTCCCCTAAATTCCCATTATCATAGGCGAGCTCTGCTTTTTCAAGAGAGCGCCATGCTTCGTGGCCTTCTTTTATTGGATAAGTTGTTGTGGCAAACATCGGTGTTACTATCATAAATAACAATGCAATGCTCATTACAGAAAAAGCCGGTTTAATAATAGAAAAAAAAGTACCTACTGTTTTTTTAGCAGGCACCATTATCGATTCTTTTTGACGAGATTTATATCTTGTAGAATAATTTATTGATTCTGTATAATAACTCACAATGAATTTAATTCCTCTCTAAACAACCTATCGGCAGTTTGAGAGAGAATCTTTAAATCATTATTTGTAATTCGGTGAACTATTTCGCCATGTTTAAATATTAACACAGAATTTGCTGCCCCACAAATACCCAAATCGGCATGTTTGCCTTCACCTGGACCATTAACTATGCAGCCCATTACAGCAACAGTAATATTTTTATTTATAGACAATAATTCATTTTGCCACCGTTCTACAAAACCATGCACATCGAAACCAACACGGCCACAACGAGGACAAGAAACTATTCTTACACCACCAGAACGAAAACCACATTCTCTAAGAATTTCTTTTCCTGCAATAATTTCGTTTATAGGGGTATTTGAAAGACTTACACGGACTGTTGAACCTATATGCTCTTTTAATAAGTAACTAAACGCCAGTGTGCTTTTTACCAACCCGCCAATAAGTGGGCCAGCTTCTGTAACCCCGATATGTAACGGATAGTCAAACTCTCTAGCAAAAGCTTCATTAGCATCTATTGTTTCTTGTACATCAGAAGATTTCATCGAAACTAGAACTTGATCAAAGTTAAGTTCTTTAAAATATGCAATTTCCTTTTCTGCAGTCTGTAAAAGAGCTTGAGCCCTGGTTAACTCTCCACTATTAATCTTAGAATATAATTCTTTAGGAAGGCTTCCCGTATTTACTCCAATACGAATTGCAACACCTTTTTCTCGGCATTTATCTACAACTTTCTTTACATTCTCTTTAGAACCTATGTTCCCTGGATTAATGCGTATTTTGGCTACAGAACCATCTAGACAAGCAAGTGCCAATCTATAATCAAAATGTATATCAGCTACAAGGGGCATGGTGGTCCGTTCAGCAATTTTATTTAACGCCGTTGCACTTTCCATATCAGGTACTGCAAAACGCAAAACATCACAGCCAAGCGATTGTAATTCATTTATCCGACGAAGGATATCAAACAAAAAATCTTCAGAATCCAAAACAGGAAGGATACTCTCCTTCCACATTGTTTGGATTGTAATTGGAGAATCACCACCGAATGTCACGCGATTTACAGTCCCACCATCTTTAAGTGGTTGGCCACCAATTGTAACAACTTTCGGTTTTAAATATGACATTTAGCAAACAATCATTGAAAATACCATTGCAAATAAAGCAACAGTTTCACAAAGTCCAACTACCATAATGTAGTTAGCAAAACCCTTTCCTGTTTCACCAAGAGCATCAGAACCGGCAGCACCAGCTTTTCCCTGAAAAACGGCAGAAGCAGCCATTGCAAGACCACTAAAAATACCAAGTGCTAAAAGAAACATACCATCTTTATCAGATGTAATCATAGACTGCATGAGCAAAAAACCATAAATAGTCTGAGTAAGAGGAGCTCCTGCAAAAACAGTCAAAATGAAAGGAGCAGGTTTGTTGTCCATATAACAACGTTTCCATGCACCAATAGCTGCCTGACCTGCAGTACCAATACCAATTGCAGAACCAATAGCTGCAATACCAAGAACACATGCTGCACCGAACATACCAATCATAATAATCTCCTATAAAAACGGCAATTGCCGTAGCCACAATGGGCATTTTTTTATATTAATTTTTTTCAGTAGATATTAATCTTCACTGAAAGGTTTATAATTAAAACCAGACCACTCCATACCGAGGTGGCTAGTAAACTCAAGTGTATTTAATCGGACACCATGAACTATAACTGAAAGAACATTCAACATTAAGTTCAAACCATGACCTACAAATAAAATTAAAATTCCTGCAAAAATGATGAATCCACCAAGAAGTGGCCCTGCCATAGAATTTACTGTTGCAGAAATTGCCGCTCCTGCCAAAGCAACTGCCCATAATCGGATATAAGAAACGATGTCTGAAAAAACGTTTACTACACCGAGTAAAACAGAAACTATATTTATACAACTATTTAAAACAGAGTCTTTTAGGGATCCTTCATAGCTAGAAAACATAAAGTTTAGAATAAAACCAATACCTATAAGACCTAAAACGATACTTGACACAGGTATGTTTCCAAACATTGAATCAAATGGGAAACGAGTTTTATCGACTACAAGGAACAAAACAACATAGTACATCCCCCATACCATAAATAAAGAGCCAAACTCTCCAAGACAGCGAGGACTTTTAATAAAATGAACAATACCTTTTATATGGGCAATTGACAATTGAACAAGTGCAACTGAGAAACAGAAAATTTGCATATTTTGATTAACCCAAGTACTTTTTTCTGCACTTTCAGCTGCTGTTGCATTTGACAACGCTGGTATCGATAGATTTTTTAACCACTCTGGTAAATAATCAAGTTGAATACCAAAATAATTACAAGTAATCACTCCCCATACAACAGTAGTCACACCGAGTAGCAGCAATAACAAAATTGCTGGTGATACCTTTTTTTTCTTTGATAAAGCTACAAATATTCCTAAAAGGGCACCTAGAGTAAGTATAGCACCATAGCCAGCATCCCCCCAGATCATTGCAAAAAACAAGGTAAGAAACAACAAAAACCAGCCTGATATATCATATTCATGATAGCCAGGTACAGTTCCAAGAAAGTCGGTGACTGGATAAATTAAGCTAACTAATTTATTATTTTTAAGTTTTGTAGGAACTTTTGTATCATCAATTGCTGGGTCTTCTGTCATTAACGCCCAGTGATTTTCTTTAGAAGTCTTTTGTAATTTAGAAATCTTTTCTGCAGGAACATAACCGGTTAAACAAGCTAAGTTCTTATTAAAAAGTACCTTTTCATCCTTATCGTGCGTCTCATTCTCGTCAATTAATGTTGTATCTTGAGACTCTCGCCACATACCAGAATAAACATTTTCGAACTCAATTTGCTTTTCTTGAATAGAAAGGGCATCTTTTAATGCTTTTAAATATACACAATAGGATTCTAATTCTAAATCAATTTTTTTAAGTGTAACCTTAGATTCTTCTATCTCAGCAGAAAGTTCACGAGTAGATTTTGTAGGCATGACAACAGAAAAAGCTTCAGCTGGCATATCTTCAGGCTCTGTTCCATCTTCACTTAAAAACATAAATCGAGTTATATTTCTATCGCGATTAACAAAGATTGATTGAACATCATCAGGAAGTTCAAGATATTTTGCATTAGCTATCTCATATAAAGAAAGCGTAACTCCCTTTTCTTTAAGATACTCAAAATCATCTGGATTTACACCACCCCACTTATTTAGTCGCTCAATTTCTGAGGTATTAGAAGCAATAATATTATACAAAGATTTCTTTTTATCAAAGAGAGCTTCTATTTTTTTAGCCAATACCAAAGAATCTTCTTTTGAAAGTTTCTTTTGCTTTTGATAAGGACTTCCTTTTGGCAGTTTTACTTCAGAAAGCAAAGAACATGCTTTTTGAATAGAATCATATTCTCCTTTTAAATATTCGAGATTTTGTCCACTTCCTTTGACCTCATCAAGATGAACAACAGAAAGCTTACGAAGTTTCTTTAAGACTTCCTTTCGTTCAGAATCAAGTACTACAAGGGAGACTTTTTTCATAGGTACAATCATTTGCTTTCTTCCTCCCTCTTTGCTTTTGCTGCTTTTTTAACAGCATTGCTCTTAGAAATTTTACCTCGAATAACAGCTTGAACATCTTGATCGCCAAGATATACTGATATTTTCTTTACATTTGCTTTTGTTTCAGGTATCTTTATTTTTTCGAAAAGATTTACTCTTTGAGTTGTCGTTCGAAGTTCCTTTGATAACAAACGGACTTGTTCATCTAAAACTTCAGCTTCTAAATCAAGAGAAAGTACTTTTTCCATTTTATCAGCAGCGACATCTATCCACAAAGGAGTCGAATATAAATCGTAATCTCCTCGTAAAAAATCCGCACTCTCAAATACAGGAATCTCAACACCAGCAATATTTCCTTTTCCTTTACGAATGTTGGAAACTTTTACCATATCAGGAGTAAATGCTTCAGCTTCACCAAAAACAGAAATCCATTTATTGAACTCATTTTCTAGTTGCTTACGTGCAGCTCGCACTTCTTTAGCCCGAGCATCAATTCCGCGGATTTCGGTCTGTAGCTGTTGTTTTTTGAGCGAAAGAGTCGGAAGATATCTCTGATACATTGCAAGTGAATCTTTTTGAGTCTTAAGTTCGTTTTTTGTCAGCTTTACCTTTGCCATTTACAAACCTCTATTCCGCCTATTTTGTAGGCCAATATTTTTCAATTAAATCAGTCTTAAGACCGGTTTCTTGTTTTTCAAAACATTCTGCTAAAATTTCCCAACCACTGTCAAGTGCTTTTTCTAGAGGAACATTTAATTCAAGATTCATCATTCTACTTTCGAAGAGGTTGCCATATTTAAGAAGTTTTTCATCCCATTCTGACATAATAAATCCCATAGATTTCTTTTCGAGAGTATCTTTAAAAGAAGCATATAAACGAATCATAGCATCCATAAGAGAACGATGATCATCACGAGTATTTTTATTTACATTCTGCTTTAAGCGAGAAAGAGAACCAAATGGCTCAATTCTTCCACCCTTTAAATAATACTGACCTTCTGTAATATATCCAGTATTATCAGGCACAGGATGTGTTACATCGTCACCAGGCATCGTTGTAACAGCAAGAATAGTTACGGAACCTGCATCATCAAAATCAACTGCTTTTTCATAACGTGCAGCAAGCTGACTGTATAAATCACCTGGATACCCTCGATTAGAAGGAACTTGTTCTTGGGTAATTGCTATTTCTTTCATAGAATCTGCAAAGTTTGTCATATCTGTTAGAAGAACTAATACATCTTTACCTTGAAGAGCAAACTGTTCAGCAACTGCTAGTGACATATCTGGAATTTGCATACATTCTACAGTTGGATCAGCGGCAGTATGAATAAACATAACAGTTCGGCTTAAAGCTCCTCCATTTTCGAGATCACTTTTAAACTGCAAATAATCATCATGTTTAAGCCCCATTCCACCTAAAATAATAACGTCAACTTCAGCCTGCATAGCAATACGTGAAAGCAATGCATTATAAGGTTCACCAGATACAGAGAAAATAGGAAGTTTTTGAGAAACAACAAGAGTATTAAAAACATCAATCATTGGGATTCCGGTACGAATCATACGATTTGCAATAATACGTTTACTAGGATTAACCGATGGGCCACCAATTTCTACAAGGTTATCACGAAGTTTTGGTCCCCCATCACGTGGATCACCAGAACCATTAAAGATACGTCCTAACAAATCATCACTAAAAGACACTTGCATTTCGTGACCTAAAAAGCGAATCTGATCACCCGTTGAAACACCTCGACCACCGGAAAAAACTTGAAGTGAAACAACATCACCTTCAATTCGGTTTACATTTGCAAGAGAAGTCCCAAAACGAGTTTCAATTTCAGCAAGTTCTCCATATTTTATACCTTCTGCACGAACGGTAATAACACTTCCGTTTATTGAATCAATTTTGCTGTAGACCTTTTTCATTATTCACCATCCTTCAGCAGTTCTTCAACATTCTTTAAAAGTCTACCTTTTTTATTATCGTAAAGAGTATCTAGTTCTGCTTCATGCTTTTTAAATGCATCACTTTGCCATTTACTATAATTCCAATCTAAAAACTCTTGGCGTAGCTTATTAAAGAAAGAACGAGCTTCGTCTTTTCCATCAAGATTATAATTAGAACCCATAATTTTAATTAATTTATCAAAAACATACGTCTGTCTCTCTACAGAAGGGGCTGCATCTACATCATCAAAAGAGTTTTGCTGTAAATAAACGGAATCCATAAAGTCTCCTTTTAGATATGCAACAAAGTCATCTGTGCTTGTACCTTCTTCACCAACGACTTTCATCATTTGGCTTACTTCTACCCCATGTAAATATTCTTTACGAGCAAAGGCAACCTTCGCTGGAGCCATGACACTTTTATACTTTGACCACGAGTCAACAGGATCAATTGCTGGATATTTACGAGCATCAGAACGATCTCTTGAAAGCCCATGAAAAGAACCAACAACTTTCAATGTAGCCTGAGTAACAGGCTCTTCAAAGTTACCACCAGCAGGAGATACTGTTCCTCCAATTGTTACAGATCCAATAGAACCGTCAGACAATCTAACTCGACCGGCACGCTCATAAAAAGCAGCAATATAAGATTCAAGATATGCAGGAAAAGCTTCTTCTCCAGGAATCTCTTCAAGCCGCCCTGACATTTCACGAAGAGCCTGAGCCCAACGACTGGTAGAATCTGCAAGTAATAATACATCTAATCCCATCTGTCGATAATATTCTGCAAGAGTAACACCCGTATAAACAGATGCTTCACGTGAAGCAACCGGCATAGAAGATGTATTACAAATAATCATTGTACGTTCCATTAATGACTTACCCGTATTTGGATCGATAATTTCAGGAAATTCTTTAAGAAGTTCTACAACCTCACCAGCTCGTTCACCACAAGCGGCAACGATTACTATATCAACATCTGCATTTTGACTAGTTGTATGTTGTAAAACTGTTTTACCAGCACCAAAAGGACCTGGAATACAGTACGTACCACCTTTAGCAACTGGGAAAAAGGTGTCAATAGTTCGAACTTTTGTAACCATTGTTTCTGTTGGTTGCAATCGTTCTGCATAGCAATCAATAGCACGCTTTACCGGCCATTCAAAACTCATAGTAAGAGGATATTCTTTTCCCTTTTCATCAGTAAGAACTGCTACAGTATCTTTTATGGTGTATTTACCTTTAATAGCAACAGATTTTACTTTATATGACCCCAACATTCCAAAAGGAACCATGATTTTATGCGTAAAAGCCTTTTCTGGTACAGAACCAACAGCATCGCCACGGCGCACAACATCATCTATTTTTACACACGGTGTAAATTCCCATTTATCGGTTTTTGAAAGAGGTTCCATATACATACCACGTTGCAAAAAGAAACCCGCTTTTTTGGCTAAATCAGGTAATGGATTTTGTAATCCATCATATACTTGACCTAAAAGTCCAGGGCCTAATTCTACAGAAAGCAGTTCCCCTGTAAATTCTACTTCATCTGAAGTTTGAATTCCTTTTGTGTCTTCAAAAACCTGCAATTGTGCTATTCCGTGATTAATACGAATCGTTTCACATTTTAGTTTTTTATCGCCAACATGTACGAAGGCTACTTCATTTAAGGCTACATTGCCGTCAAATTTAACAGAAATCATGTTACCATTAACTGCAACTACCATTCCTTTTGTATCTGTCATGTATTGTCTCCAGTTGATTGTGCCAATATTTTACTATATATCCTATGATAAGAGTCTTTTCCTTTTTCTGCATTAAACTTATTTAATCGTAAAGTAAGTTTTAATTTTAGAACATACGCAAACAATGCATCACTTGAAAACTCTTCGAGTGGTCTTAAAGATTCAAGAGCTTTTATACGAGCTTTTACTAAATACATTTCTGCTTCAAGTGGATTTTCAAAACCTGTAGCGGTTCGAGCTACCTGCAAAATATCAGGTGGAAAAGAAAGTACTGGAACTTTAAATTGTTTTTTCATTTTTAATGCACGAATTTGTGCTAGCGCAAGTCTAAGATACCGTTCTTTTGAATACCATGCATCTAGTAGAGCAGACCCTGTTTTAGTAATCTCTACTGGTGGTTCAAGTGATATATTTTTTAACGTAAAAAAAGTTTTTTTGTCAAGAAATCGAGAGCAAAGTTCGGTAACGTATTCTTGGGTAACAGGTATTTTAGCACTTTGTTCAATAGAGAACGAAGGTAACTGCGCCATCAAATAATACCAATTACTCACTATTTTAATCCTTTTGCAGCATCTTTCATAATTTCTGCTACTTTTGGGTTTAAGTAAGTAGAGAAAAGCTCAGCAACAGATTCTGCAGAGAAATCATAATATGCAGAACCATCTTTTGTCCCTATTTTAAATCCAGCTGACATTGTATCATCTACCTTTATTTCTATTCCTTTAGAAATTTCTCTATTTAATTTATCAATAAAGGCGCTTTCAAATTTTTTAACATCATCTTGGGGCAAAAGAATAGTTACATCTTCTACACCCTCTTTTTTTATCCATTCTTTTACAATTTCAGGAATAAGTGTTTTTAGCATATCCTCATTGTATGCAGTTGTTATTTCGTGAACTAAAATTGAAGAAAGCTCTGAATTTATACCATCACGAAAAGAAATAAGTAAATTTCGACCTGCTTGAGAAACAGCTTCAACACTTGCTTTTTCCATTCGTTTAGTCTCAGCCTTTGCATTTTCAACCATGTCATCGGCTTTTTTTTGAGCAGCTGCTACAATTTCTGCAGCTTTTTGTTCGGCATCAGCAATAATTGCAGCAGATGCTTCTTCTGCACTTTCAACCCCGTCTTTTTTGATTTTGTCAATCAATTCCTGTAATTGGACATCCATAGAGTACCTCGTGTAAAATAGCTTATATTTAAGAATAAACGTATATTAAATTTTATTCAAGTAAAATTGTCTAAATTAATAAACACATGTATTGTTTTGTCGCTTTATTTTTTACCATTCAAACGAATATACAGTCAAGAACTCTTCCGTTTCTCCTGCTTTTAAAATGCAAGAAGGAAACTCGGAATGATTCGGCGAATCTGGATATTTTTGTGTTTCTAGGCAAAACCCTCCTTGTTTCGGGTACAGTAATCCATTTTTACCAACAGTATCTTTTAGAAAATTACCCGAATAAAATTGCACTCCTGGTTGGTTTGTAGAAACTGTCATTTTTCGACCTGATGTTTGTTCCATTACAGAAGCAAAAGTAGTTAATTGTTTTCCATCTTGATTAATACAAAAATTGTGGTCATACCCAAATTTTGTTTTGTTTATATCAGCCCCAATAATTTTTGCTTTATTAAAATCATAGGGAGTTTCAAAGACTGGAACAAATTTCCCTGTAGGAATGCCTGCATCATCAATTTCCAAAAAAGAATCACAATTAAGCATAAGAGAATGGTCTAATATAGTTCCATTTCCTTCACCCTTTAAATTAAAATAGGTGTGATTTGTAAGATTAATAGGAGTATCAGTATCTGTTTTTGCTTGATACCTCATTAGTATTTCATTTTTATCATTGAGCAAATAGGTAACTTCAATTTTGACATTACCAGGAAACCCCTGTTCGCCATCAGGACTTGTTCTCGTAAATCTAACTCCAGAACCACGTCTTGTTTTGGTTATTTCAGAATGCCAAAGTTTTTTATTATAGCCCTGATGCCCACCATGTAAGCAATTTTCTCCGTCATTTTTATCAAGTTTAAAGTTTGTACCATTCAGAGAAAAAGCTGCATTACCTATTCGATTTGCAAAACGACCAACAAAAACTCCTAAAAATTTATCATCATGAAGATAACCATCAAAAGTAGAATAACCAAGTACTATATCTTGAACATTCCCATTTTTGTCTGGAGTTTTTATCGATGTTATTGTACAGCCATAATCCATAACCGAAAAAGACATGCTATCATTTTTTACAATATACAATGTTACTTTTGAGCCATCCGATAAACGAGCAAATTTAAACGCTTTAACTTCCATTTTTGTTTCCTATAAATAAAGATAATAATAAATAAAGATAATAACAATACAATTGTATTGTTCAATAGTATAAAAAAGAAAAAACTTTTTATACTTGTCATGTTCTACTTTTTTATATTTTACAATTATTCAATATTATACTCAGTAATTTTTCGATGAAGTGTTTTACGTCCTATACCAAGAATATCCGCTGTTTTAGATTTATTTCCTTTATTAATTGCCAGATTTTCAGCAATAAGAATTTTTTCTGCTTCTGCCATAGGTATTCCTGTAGGAATCGAAATTGTATTAGTATCTGAATCATCAACAATTCCAGGAGGCAAGTCATCAAAAGTAATAACATTGCCACTGCACATAACAACAGCACTTTCAATACAGTTTCTTAGTTGCCTAATATTCCCAGGCCAATCATACTTGTAAAGAGCAGAACGAGTACGATTATCTATTCCTTCTATTTTTTTTCCACTTTCTTTTGCAAATTCTTGTAAAAAGGAGGTTATCATAAGAGGAATATCATCTTTACGTTCTCTTAGTGGTGGAACATGAATATGCACAACGTTAAGCCTATAATAAAGATCTTCACGAAAACGACCTTCTTTAATTTCTTCTAGCAAATTGCGATTTGTAGCTGCCACAACACGAACATCTACTTCTAGCGTTTGCTCTCCCCCTACACGCTCAAACTTTTTTTCTTGTAAAACACGTAAAATCTTAATCTGAACATTTTGATCTATTTCGCCTATTTCATCTAAAAAAATAGTTCCATTATTAGCCAATTCAAAGCGACCTCGCGTTCGATTGACTGCCCCTGTAAAAGCACCTTTTTCATGTCCAAACAACTCGCTTTCCAGCAAATTTTCAGAAAGAGCAGCACAATGTACTTTTATCATGGAGTTATCTTTACGATCGGATAAATTATGGAGTGCATTTGCTATAAGTTCTTTACCTACACCACTTTCCCCTGTTATGAGTACAGAAGCCTTTGATTTAGCAGCTTTTCTAACCATTTGGAAAATCTTTTGCATTTCAGAACTTTTCCCAATAATACTTTCAAAACTTTTACTTGAGTTTAATTCTTCTTGTAACTCGCGGTGTTTTATTGCCAGTTCACGACCTTGGAGAGCTCGTTTAACAATCATAGTAAGTTGATCAAGATTAAGTGGTTTTGTCAAAAAATCATAGGCGCCATTTCGCATTGCATCGACGGCAGAATCGATAGAACCATGCCCTGTAAGAATAATGACCGGAACACTAGGATTTTGTGCCATTACTTTTGAAAGAACTTCTTCTCCTGTAATTCCAGGCATTCTCAAATCGGTAATTACTAAATCTATATCACCTTTCCCAAACCGTTCAAGTCCTTTATTACCATTTTCTGCAAGAGCAACATTCCATCCTTCCATTTGAAGTGAAGCTCCAAGTCCTTCACGAATGTTTTTTTCATCATCTATTACAAGTATTGTACATTGCATAAAACTATCCTTTGTTTTTTGTCTTTGTATATTCCAAGAGTCTCAACTCTTTTTGTGGAACAGGAATAGAAATAACAAAACACGTTCCTTCACCTAAAAAAGACTTTACACTAATATCACCAGAGAATTCACGTACAATTTTATAGACCATTGTCATCCCAAGTCCAGTACCCTTTGCCTTTGTCGTAAAATATGGTTCAAAAATACGTTTTTGCGTCTCTTCATTCATTCCACATCCATTGTCAATAATTGTAAAATAAAAGCGGTCATCCTTTACATGAGTACCAATCCAAAGTTTAGAAGATCCTTTCTCTTCTAATTCATAAGAATCACAATCTTCTTTATTTAACATTGCTGCAATCGCATTTTGCACAAGATTCATAAGAACTTGTTTAAACAGTTTTACATCAACCATAATATGCGGTGGTTTTTCCATTAATTTTAGCTCCAAATCAATGTTTTTATCTGTTAATTCAGTACGAATAAAAGAAGCAAAGTTTTTTAAGTATTCATTTGGATCTATTGGTTCTAACGTAGCTTTTAGAGGTCTAACCGCATATAAAAAATCAACTACAATTTGGTTAAGTCTCTCTATTTCGTCATTTACAATTTCAAGATAGTGTTCGGTAATATTTTGGGGTGGAAGCTTACCATCACCACTTCGAGATTTTTTTATAGCTTTTTGCATTAATTGAATGTGAATACTTATAGCCCCAAGAGGATTTTTAATCTCATGTGCCACACTAGCAGCAAGATTTGTTAAACTTGCCAGATTTTCCATTCTACGCATACGAATTTCTTTTTTTCTTTCTTCACTTATATCTTCAACTTTTAAAATATATCCACTCATTTTTTTTTGTTGTACCAGTGGCATAATATTAATAGTTAAAATGCGTATGACATTTTCAGAAATTGATATTTCAAATTCTTCAGAAAAATAATTTTTTTGACTCTGACTACAGCTTTTAAGAAAAGAGGCTATATTTGGTTCTGTTACAATTTCCCATACAGGATAAGGAGAGACACTTTCAGCATAACGATATTCTGAATATCTCTGTTTTAATGGTATCATCCGCTCTAAAGCTTTGTTAGACATAATAAGTTGCCAATCCAAATTACAAACCATCAAGCCAGTCCCCAAAGATTCAATAACCGCATCCATTGCTTCATTCTCTATTGTAATTGAATCAAATAATTTTTCTACCTGATCAGGGGCTAGTTTTGAAACTTTTGCTGTTGCTCGCTTTACAAAATTTTTCACAATAAACCTTCTTCCAAAAAAACAAAAACTACTTGCTCCAATGCAGAAACGGGACTCTGATTAAAAGTAAGAACGTCTGAATAAGATTGTCGTAGAGTATGGACCAATTTAACCCCAACCTCCTGCCATTCACTATTTTTTTGAGCATCTGTTATAGCGCGCAAGCTCTGTTCATGACTAAAAAGTATTTCATTAAAAAACATTTTAAGCATAACACGAGGCTCAAAGTTTTTCATTTCTTTTACAATTTTATCAATATCAGGCATGCGTTTATTATGCAAGGTTTCAACAAAAGAATTTGCAATACTTGTAATTCTCTCTTGTGAAACTGGTAAAAAACTATTTAAATATTGTTGAATTACAGTTTTTGTGTTCTTTTTTTCAATAGGGGGTACAATCCCATGAAAAACACGTTGTATTACCTCAATCTGTTGATTGACAGCGCGTTCCTTAAAAGAATAAGTACGAACCCGTGAAAGAATTGTTGGCATAACAGCACTACGACGAGTTGTAGTTAAAATAAATAAAGTGTCTGTAGGAGGCTCCTCAAGTATTTTTAATAATGCATTACGAACACCTTCTTGCATTCTATCTATATTTTCTATTATAAGTACTTTTTTCCCTTCTGAAACAGTATACCGAGCCCAAATAGAAGCTTTACGAATTTGAGCTACAGGCAAAGAATCATACATAAACCCACTTTCTAAATCTTTTGCCTTTTCGTTTATTTTTTTAACTATTTTTTCTAATTTTTCGATTTTAGGAAGTTCTCCAGGAAGTTCTATCTCCTCAAGCAATTCACTTATACTTACAATAAGAGGTTCTATTTTAGACGCTTTTGCATCGCCTTCAATCAAAATAGGATTAAATCGTACCGTAAGTTTCCTAACACTCCTTACAAATAAATATCGAGCAGAAACAAGATGTTCGCCAGAATTTGCCGCCTGCATAAGAGTTTGTGCTGCTGCTGAAATCTCAAGGGTACAATCGCGAGCTCCGGTTAACAGTAAATCGGAAGAAATAAGAGCTTTATGTTTTAAACATGACAGGCAAGAACACGACCAATTACCCTTGTTTTCATCTTTTGAATGGCATGATACAATCCGTGCGAGCTCTAAAGCACAAGTAAGCTTACCTGAAGATTGAGGTCCAGATAACAAAACAGCTTGAGGTAACTTATGCGAAACAAAATCTTTTGCAAGCAAATTTGAAACGTCTTGATATAAAAGATTATCAAACATTCAAACTCCCAGAACTATAATATTTAGTAAAAGTTAACATTTCTTGAACACTATTTGTTGGAGCTGAAAGCCGTTCATTTAACACCTTATCAAAAAAACTACCTTGCAATACACCCGAGACATCAAACCAAGGTTGCGCATAAAAAATAATTAATACTACAGATATTATTAACAATCCTTCAATAGCTCCTAATAAAAAACCAAGAACGTGATCAAGACTTCCCATAATTTCACTCTCAAACAAACCTCCTATAAAATGCTGAATAATCTTTACAAAAAGAAATACAGCAATAAAAAGAAGGATAAAAGCCAATAAACTTGAAGCAAATTCAGATACAATATGTTCATTAATATATACAGCAATATTAGAATAAAACATAATAGCAATAAAAAGAGCTAAAATTATAGCAACTTTACCAAAAAGTTCATCTATAAAACCTACGATTGCACCATGTATAGCAATAAATAAGATAATAACCATAAAAATAAAATCAAGCAAAGTAAAACTCATAACCCTCGAACCTCTTTCTCTAATAATTTTGCAATTTCTAACGCTGGTTTAGTATTCGTTACAAGTTTTTTTACATTATATTCAAAAGTTTTTCTTTTATTAACATTTAGCATTTCTAAAAGAATATTTTTAAGATTGTCACTTGAAACTTCTTTACCAACAAGGGAAAAAGCTGCCTTTTTAGATGTAAAATACTCTGCATTTTCAACCTGGTCGCCACGGGTCCCCGCACCACAAAGAGGAATAAGCACAAGAGGCTTTCCTGTTACAGCACACTCCCACAGAAAATTAGATCCAGCCCGACTGAGCACTATATCAGCACTTGCCATAACATCGGGCATTTCTGCATAAAAAAAAGCATATGGCATATAAGATGCCAGTCTTTTAGGATTAACATTTTTTTGAGCCACAGCTTGATCAAATTGACTCTTACCAGTTTGATGTACAATTATAAAGTGCTCACATAGCCAATCCAAATTTTCAAAAACAAGCTCATTTAATTGTCGAGCACCAAGGCTACCTCCAAGCACCAGCAAAATAGGTTTTGTAGGCTTGACTTGTAAAAACTCAAGTCCTCGTGTTGCATTTGCAGTATAAAAAATAGGACGTACAGGATTCCCTGTAACAATAACCTTTTGTTGCTTTTTAGAATCAAAAAAATCTTTTGTTTTTTCGAATGATACAAGTATTTTTTTTGCCGCACGCGAATTTATACGTGTCGCTAATCCAGGAGAATAATCACATTCATGTGTATACACAGGAATGTTTAGTAATTTAGCGGCCAAGCAGGGTGGAACACTAACAAATCCACCTTTAGAAAACACGACAAGGGGTTTATATTTTAATAATAAATAGATTGCACAAATATAACCACCAATGATCTTAAAAAGATCTACAAAATTTTTTAGTGAAAAATAACGGCGCAATTTTCCAGAAGGAATTCCCTTAAAGAGATCTATACTTCCACTCTTTTCGACTAGTTTTTTATCCATTCCAGACGAAGCACCAATCCAAATAGTTTTTATGTCTGGACAAAGTAATCTAAATTCATCTGCAATACCTAGCCCAGGATAAATATGACCACCTGTTCCACCACCCGTAAATACTATACATTTATTTTTTTTCATATACTTATCCATTATTTTCTAGAACCAAACAAGTCAATTAATCTTTTTTTATTAAATAACTTTGCATAGTCACGTGCTGACATATTCATGCCATCTTTCAAATCCGGATCAGCTCCATTTTCGAAAAGAAATATAGAAACAGCTTCATTCTCTGCACCCACAGCGAGTCCTAAAATAGATTGTCCATCTTTTCCGATTGTATTAAGTGTTGCACCATGATTAACAAGAAGTTTAGTAAGTAATAAATCCGATTTTAATACGGCATCCATTACAGGAGTATACCCCCTGTCTTCAGCAATACAATTTACATCTGCCCCATTATCAATAAGCCATTCAACTGCTTCACTATTTTTAACTCTAACAGCCCGAGATAAAGCAGCAAGACCTTTTAGATTTTTACTATTTATATCCATTCCAGCCTCTAAAAAAAATTGACCTGTTTCAAAATCCCCATGAGCAATAACATCTACAAAGGAGTCGGTACAAAATTCTATTCCCTTGCACTCTATATTATGAAGTGCATTTTGTATTTTTTCGTTAGATAAATAAGTAGCAAAATATTTTTGAACCTCTTCGGTCAATTCACCGGTTTCACCAAGTTTAATTAAAGTATCCCCAAACAGAATTTTATATAAAGGAATGTCTTTACCACTAATAAAAATAGGAATTTGTTTTCCAGAAAGTACACCAAGAATAAACGTAAGAGTTGAAGAAAATTGGAAATTTTCAAAATCGACAATAATACAATGTGTAGTATCTTTTAGTTGTGTTAAAATACTTTGCAACCGTACAGTATTAAAATTATCAATATTTTCATTAATACAATCGGTCGACAAATCATACATCAAACAATCAGCATCGTATTTTTTTATACAAGAAATAATTGAAGTAACTTTTTTAGAATTTTCAGGTAAAGACAAAACAAGACATTTCATATCGATAATTATACGCTAATAGAGGGCTATGCGACAAGTCTTTTTTTTTAGCATTTAAAACAAAAAAAACTGATACAAAAAAGTATCAGTTTTTTTGCCGTCGCCAGGAATCGAACCAGGGACACAAGGATTTTCAGTCCTTTGCTCTACCGACTGAGCTACAACGGCTTAACGATATTCATAATATAAGAATCAAAATATTTTGTCAACTATAGAAAAGCAGATTTTTAAAAATTTCTTTAAAATATCATTTAAAAAAAACTAATAATCAATAAAAACTTGGAATTATGACTCTATTTATTTGTCTTTTTACCTTTTATGACATATACTTATACCAACAAACATACCTTAGGAGGTACATAAATGAAAAAAATACTTACTCTTTGCACATCCCTGATTTTTGCTTCTTCTATGCTATTTGCTGGAACATTTGATGATCTTACTGGAACCGAATCAGAAATAAATGCAGAAATTGAAGAATACAAAGCTAATATTGCAAACGGATTTGATGCATTCTCTATAGATATGTCAAATTCATTATCTAGTACTGCAACTCTACAAAACGTATGGGCTGATGCCTATATTGGACAATTTTTCCCATCCGTTCCTATGCATTTTGGAGGAGGAGTAAACTTTGGCGCTGCTTCATTAGATGCTACAGGATTACAAGACGCACTCTCACCTTTAGGAATGGATTCTTATATACCAGATACACTCGCTATTCCTGTGGTGAATGCAGATCTAAAAATTGGAGGAATTTTCCTTCCCTTTGATTTAGGGGTTAGTATAATGAAGTTTGATACAAGTGCTCTTTCTAATTTTAATATTTCTTCTTTAGATTCTATCGATGTTGATTACTTTTCTGTAGGAGCCAATTTTAGATATCGTGTCCTAAAAGAGAATATTCTACTCCCAAATGTTTCTATAGGGGCTTTATATAATTACACATCAGGAAGTATTTCAGTAGGTGAAGACGATACAAATGCTAGCTATGATTATGCTGCACAGATTTTTGGACTAGAAGCCCAAGTATCTAAGAACTTTTTAGGAATATTAACTCCATTTGCCGGTGGCCGTGCATTAGTGGCTATAATAGACAGCGAATGGGATTATTCTATGGAAATCTCTGGAGCTGCTGCAACTGCTTATGGATCTACTACCATTTCAGATAGTGAACCATATACTTATACGCTTGATGATTATGATTCTATTGGTGACTTAAACTTTCAGGTATTTGCAGGACTTGGCGTAAACCTATTGATATTCCAATTTACACCATCTGTAAGCTATAATTCAAATAATGTTTGGGCTGGTGCATTTAGCGTTCATGTAAAACTATAAATATAGATATAAAATATATTGATGGCTATCGATCATTTGAATTGATAGCCATTTTTTATCCAAACATAGAAATTATCAGTTCTATTTCTCTTACAGAAATATCTAAACTTTGCGATATTAAATCGGAACTATAACCGGCTTTATACAGCTCTAAAACTCTTTGCCTAGCAGGTTCAGCATCGGTAGACTGAGAATTTTCTTTAGATGAGGCAGCTTGAATAACAGGTTGATCTATTTCCTCAAAAAGCTCTGTTTGTTCTTGATTATCATTTTGTTTATTTTGCAATTCCATTGGAATTTTATAGCTATTAAAATCAATATCAACTTTTACAGCACTGTCTACATCATTTCCCGAACCATAACTAAGATTAGAATTCTCTTCTGCAGAATAAATTTTATTAATTTCATTTAAAACTTTTTTCTCACGTAATTTCTCTTTTTGAGCATTTTTTGCAAGAATAATTTGTGAATCGGCTCTATCTATTAGTTCACGCAAATCTTTAGAACGTTTCTCTATTACAGAGATATCTTTATCTGCAGTTCGATCTATTTCTATTAAAAGTTTTTCAACTTCACGACGAACATCTTTTAATAAATTATTAGGAGAAAATATTTTTCTAAAATGTGTAAATAAAACAATCCATAAGATTATATTTACTACGCACATGAGTGTAAGAATAACTATTTGAGCCATGTACTTTTCCTTGTGCTAACCAGAAACATCTATTCGACGTCCTAATGATGGATCTGTTATTTGTTCGTATTCTTTTTCTGTCTCTTTTGTAGGAGTTGTAACCTTTTTTTCTTCTTTTTGGGGCATATTATTATGACCTTGTGAATTTTGAGAATCTTTACGTTCTTTTACAGTTTGAGTATTTTCTTGATCTTCAGTTTTTTTTACAGTTTGACTTTGCTCAGCATTTTTTTTTGTTTTAACCTCTTCACTCATAGAATCATGAAGTTGCATTCCCTGTTTTTGAAAAGTAGCATCCTTCGAAAGTTTCTCTAAAGAAGCATACATTGTTTGAAGATCAATTGGTTGAATAGCCATCGGGAATCCTTATAGTATCGTCGTCAGAAGGTTCTTCATATTTCCCATGTTGAGGGAACCCATTCTCGAAATAAATTGTAACAGATCGGACATCATTCTTTATTTCATCCTTTACATCACGAACCATAATCTTAACACCGGCATAAACTGTACCAGAAGCACTAACTTTCCCTACAACTTTTAAGGCTCGTAAATGATCTTGAATTTCTTCAATTTCTACTTCCATATCATCACATACAGCCATAAGATCTTCCTGCTCATTTTTTAATTCTCCCAATTGCTTTTCCTTATCGGGAGAAAGATGTCGCCTTAATTTTTTTTGATTTTCTAAAGTCGCAATATCCAAATTCAATTCTTCTAGTTTTTTTTGCGAATCAAATTTTTTTCGATTTAGTTCATCTAAACGCCGTTTTGCATTAGGATCATAACCAACTTCTAAGAGGGTTTCATTTCCACCAGCAGAACCAATGTTTTTGGCACGTATTTCTTCTGTTGCAAAGAGATGCCCACCTACAATAGCAGCTCTTTTTCCATTTACAACAATTTTTCTCTTTGCAGTAACTTGAGAGTTTATAATTCCATCTGTAACAACCACACAATCTTCTGATTCAATAATAGAATTTTCTATAAACTTAGCCCAAATAGATTTACCAGATTTAATCTTACCTTTATCTCTTCCTCGAATACCTAGTGAAACAATAATATCTCCATCTGCCTCTAGATAACTATTTCCGACAGAGCCACCTACTTCAATATTACCTGTTGCTTTGACACTAAAACCATCTTGCACATTTTTATGTACAATAACTGTTCCGTTAAATTCAACATTACCATTAGAAGCCTTTAAAGAAACTTCGTCGACCTCAAGAACAGGTTCTACAGTAACTCTATTATTAACCAATAAAACTTGTCCATTTTTGTCAGCGATTATGGTTCTCTTATCAGCATTATCAATAGAAACATTTTTTCCTAATGGAATTTGAATATCTTTACCATTGGTTGCTTCAAGATACCGTCCTCGAACTGTTTTCCCTGGTTTCCCTCGTTCTGGAAGTATTTTTTTTGCTAGAGGTTGTCCTTGAACAACATTCTGAATAATGTTTCGTTCTTTAAAATTTATTTGCCCAGAAGAACTTTCTTTGGCTCGTAATTTTGAAACATCAGTTTCAAAATTATACTCTATATATGCATCTCGTCCGTTTACAGCAGGAATACCCTGTGCAACTATATAAGGCGTATTATATACTGGGTTATCGACAAATTCTTGCACTTTTTCGGGTTGAATCCCATTTGTAACACCTTGCAACTTTAATTGACGCATTATCTGTTCAAATTCAATTTCACAACCTTTTTTATTTGGGGCTTGTGCCTGTATATAAGCAGTCATCTCATCATTTGATACATCAATATAAAAAGTAGCATCAAAGCTTTGATCGTGCTCAAAACTTCCTATTGGAATATATTTTGAATCTGTCCCGTTTTTAACAGCATCATGCACTGTTTTTTTATCAAGATCTATTACTTTATATGAACTTAAAAAAGACATCACCTCAGCAAGTTTAACAGGTTCACCCTCTGCCACAGGTAAAACAACCTTGATAAAGACTTGCGATCCAAATCGATGAATAAAATACATTCCATCTCTATTAGGATTTTCGCTTTTTTCCTCACCACCTTCAACTACAGAACCTGTATTTTTAACTTTTTTATTATTATTTTTATGAGCCTGTTCATTTTCATAAATGCGAAGATGCCATGGGCGTTTTAAAAGTCCTGCAACACCTTTAAAACCAGTCTCTATCACTTCATATTCAAGAGATTTAACATTTGTCTCTAATTGTAAAGCAGCATCTGCTAAAGCTTCTTCGACAGAATCTGCATTTACATCGATATATTTTATTTCTGAATCTTTATCATATATAGTTTGAGTATATTTACGTATTTTATCTAGAGTAACCATGAAATCTCCTCTACATAATACCCTTTCTGATATTTGTTAATTTTGCACGTAAACGCAAATTTGCCTTTGTGTGCAACTGAGAAATACGACTTTCACTCACTTGTAAAACTTGACCTATTTCACGAAAAGTAAGATCTTCATGATAATATAACACTAATACCATTTTTTCTTTTTCTGGTAGTTCATTTATAGCTTCTATAATAACCCGTCGAACTTCTTCTCTCTCAACAATAGCATCAGGATTCATACATGTAGGAGATTCTATACTATCACCAATAGACATGCTATCGTTTTCGTCACCAGAATACCACACATCATTTAATGAAAGAACACTTGTTCCAGATACTTTCATTACAGTCTTATGATATTCAGCTATAGACAACCCCATTTCATTAGAGATTTCTTCATCTGTAGCTGGGCGCCCTAATTTTGCTTCGACACTTACTATTGCGTCTTCAATCGCACGTGATTTTTGTCTAACAGAACGTGGAACCCAATCTAAATGGCGGAGCTCATCAAAAATAGCACCCCTTATACGAGTTACAGCATACGTTTTAAATTTTACATTCTTAGCTGGATCATATTTATTAATAGCATCTAAAAGGCCAAATTGCCCAAACCCAACAAGGTCATCAAATTCAACACTTCCTGGCATGCCTGCAGATACTTTTCCTGCAACATATTTTACCAAAGGCATATATTGCCGAATGAATGCATCCCTTAGTTGAGGAGATTTAGTTTTCCCATATTCGATCCAGAGTTCTTCTTCTGTTTTTTGCTCGAAGAGCGAAGTTGCCATATCCTGTCCCACACCTTGTCATATTTTATTAATTATCATTTGCTAGAACTGACCTGATCGCCTTAGCCATCTCAGCAGCATTTGCAGAAACATCTTCATTATTAGAATCAAATTGTTTCTGTGCCTTTCCAGTTGTAGCAAAATCGCTATCTTCAATAATATTTGAAGAATCGCTATCTTTCGAATCTGTATCAATATCTGTCAATAAACTATCTATATCCGGTAAATCTCCAACTCCAGAAACACTCTCGGGAGAATCTGTATGAGAAACAGGTACCGTCGGTTGCACAGATTGATCCATCGATTCTGTAGATTTACTCTCTTCTGTTGTATCAGAGCTTTTTGCCACAGCATTTAAGGAAGCAGCTTTAAAATCTTTATCCTCTGTTACTTCTTCTTTTGAAATTACTTGAGCATCTTCTACATCGTTGTCTTTCACTAATGGCTTTACAGTATCGGAGTCATTAATATTAAACTCAGGAGCAGAAGCCTCGTCAGGAAGTGGCTCATCATCTAAAACAATGTTAACATGTTGCCCTTCTTGTACTGAATCATTCTCTGTATCAAAAGAAAAATTTGACCTATCTTCTAAAAGATACTTTTTATAAAGTGCATACCCACCTATAGCAAGTCCCGCAAAAAGCAAGCCAGTAATACATGCTCGCAAAATGAGCACACCAAAACTAACCCCACCTATAAGACCTGCTAATATAGAAAGTATAAAACCTGTACCGGCTGCATATGCTGTTAGTTTCAGGTTATACATGCACTCCTCCCATATATAATATTACGTCAAAAAACGTGTTAGGTCAACTTATACTACCATTTTCTATTAAATTTGCGGAAAAATCTACCAAAACCTTCTTGACTATCAAATGGAGTTTTCTCTATTCGACCAACTATATGTTTTATACATATAGAACATTTTGCATCCGGCTTAGTAATTAAGAAAGGCTTTTGCCGCAAAACAGAAGATGGGACCGTAGTATCTTCATACACAAACCCTAAATAATCAATTTGATAATTTAAAAATTGAGCAACAATTGTAATAATTCTTTCTGCAACACGTTTTCCTTCCGAAGAAGAATGAACTTTATTAACTATCAATTTTAAATTGGGACGGTTTTCTAACATTTCTGTTGCTATAATCTTAATAACACTATATGCATCGGTAATAGAAGTAGGTTCCGGAGTCGTTACCACATATACATCATCTGCTGCAGTAAGTAATCCAAGAACATTTGTAGCAATACCAGCCCCTGTATCTATAATAATAATATCAGCATTAGAAAGGGTAGAAAATTCTTTGGCAAAATTTTTCATTTCTTTTTCTGTAAGGTTTGCAATCCTTGAAAAACCATTTGCACCAGGAACAAACTGAAAACCATATTCTGTCTCTGTTACAATATCAGACATTCGTCTACGATTATTTACAACATCAAGCAAGTTAGCTTTTGGAGAAACACCAAGTAAAACATTAACATTAGCCATTCCAAGATCACCGTCTATTAATATGACCTTTTTCCCAGCTTGTGCATATGAAATTGCCATATTTACAGCTATATTTGTTTTTCCTACCCCACCTTTTCCACTAGTTATAGCAATAATACGAGTTTTATTAGCATTTAACTTACCTCCAGACTGGTAAGCCCCTTTTTCAAGTCTATTTTGCATCATTGCTTTTAATTCAGATGCCTGATCTTCCATATCTTCTCCAAATAGTATTTTTTACTCAATAACAGTAAATTTTGAATCTATATATTCTCTGTCTACATGAAAATCTGTTAACCTTTTTATTAAACCAACAGGAGAGGCTTTCTCAAAATCTCTAGGTACCGTCTGTCCTGTCGTATAAAACGCAACTGATTTATTTTTTTCATTAAGCACACTTACAACATTTCCAATACAATCTGTCTCATCAAGCTTAGTAATAATAAGCGAAGAATATCCAAAAATCTCATACTGTCGCATAATTTCACGTAAATCACTTGCTTTTGTAGAAGCCATAACTGTAAGATAAATTTTGGTAAAGCTAGCATTTAGATTAAGAACCTTTCGCATTTTTGCAATACTCTCATAATCTTTAGGACTATAACCAATAGTATCTATTAAAATAACATCTACACCACTAGAATACATCTTTATGATCTTATGTAATTCATCTGCATCATTTGCAGCAGAAACAGGAACATTCATAACTTGCCCATATTTTTCGATTTGCTGTTTAGCTGCAATACGATATTGATCAATCGTAATAATACGAACTTCTTTTGATTGATGATTATTAAAATCACTTGGAATTACATAATTAGCAGCTAATTTTGCTACTGTTGTTGTTTTTCCAACTCCTGTAGGCCCAACTAAAACAATTATTTCAGGTTTTGAACGAGCTCTAAGGTCAGAAACCGATATTGTGTCTCCAATGTAATCAATTGTAGTTTTTTCTACGTATTCGAAATTATCTAATTGCTCGAGTGTACTCTCCTTACGTAAAGTATCGGTAAGTTTTCTAATATAACTTGCAGTAAATTCATTTTTTTCGAGAAGATTTTCAATTTTTATTATATTTGGATGCTTTTCTGACTGTTGGATTAATGTATTTGCTTGAAATTCTTCGCGCATAGCTTTTAACTCATCAAAAACAGCTTTCATTTGAGCTGAAGAAGAAGTCTTGTTCTCTTCAAGAATACGTTGTTGTTCTGCTTGGAATTTAGAAATTTGATTCATATTTGAACCAGCAGTTAATGCACCTGAAGAAAAATTTGATCTCATATGAGAATTACGTTTCTCTTGCGGCAAAACAACATACCGGACTTGCCATTTTGGTGGTTTAAAAGCACTAAAAAGACCTGTAGGTTTTACTTGTGTTTTTTGGATTATTTCAAAATCTAATCCATACTTACGTCTAATCTCTTTTATACAATCTTCTAATGTATCAGCCGTCTCTGATAACGGCTCGTGAATTTGTTGATTAAGAGCCAATCTTTATTTCTCCTAATGTTTCAAGCTTAATATCATTACTAATTTCAGGAACTGACAACACTACCAAACTTGGCATTTCTCGTTGCGTACTAACTTTAACTAATAAACGGGCTTCTTCAGGACATAATATTACAGGCATAAGTCCGTTACCTTGTGCCGTAGCAATAGAATTACTTACAGCTGTTATCCAAGCATGTTGAAGTGAAGGTTCGATTGCTGTAATTGGTCCATTAACTGTATCTATTCTACTATCTATGAGTTGTTGTAAAAATGATTGTTGAACGGTAAAGACATGCAAAACTTTAGAGTCATCAACATATTGTAAACAAATTTGCCGACCAAGAGCCTGTCGAACTTTTTCAACAAGTAGCTCCGAAGATTTTGCAAATTCAGAAAAATCTGCCATAGTTTCAAAAATAACAACTAAATTTCTAATAGAAACTTGTTCACGCAAAAGACCTTGTAAAACTTTTTGAACTTGCCCCATAGTATAGCTTTTAATAATTTCTTCACAAACAGCAGGATATTCTTTTTTTAACTCGTCTACCATTCTTTGAACTTCTTGACGCCCAAGAATATCCGCAGCATTAGCTTTTATAAGCTCTGTCAAATGAGTAGCAATAATAGTTGGAGGATCTACTACCGCATACCCATTGCGTTCTGCCTCTTCCCTTTTATTTTCACTTACCCATATAGCAGGTAATCCAAATGCTGGATCTGTAGTTGGTTCACCTTTCATCTCGTGAATAACACTGCCTGTATTCATACACATATAGTAATTCATTCGAATAGAACTACCACCTATTGCAATCCCTTTAATTTTAAAACTATACTCATTAGGATCAAGTCTCATATTATCAATGATACGTATGCGTGGAACAACAAGTCCCATATCGAGAGCAGATTCTCTTCTAATACGAGTAACCCTCTCTAAAAGTTCCGCTCCTTTATCTTTATCTACAAGTGGAATGAGAGCATACCCCAACTCAAGAGAGAGCGGATCTAAAGGAGCTACAGGACTAATTTCGGTAGCAGAAGTTCCCTGTGTCTGTTTTTTTGCTGTTTCTTCTGCAAGCTTTGCTTCAAACGTTTTCTTATTAATATTTGAGAATCTGCGCCCCAAATAAACAAGAGCCACCCCCATTGGAAGAAGAACATACCAAGGGAAACCTGGCAAAATACCTATAACAGCCATTGTAAAACCAGCAATATAATAAATATATGCACTTTGGGTAAACTGTTCTTTTATTTCATCACCCATTGTCTGCCCTTCTACAGAAGCAGAGCGAGTAACAATAAGACCTGTTGCAACAGAAACAAGCAAACTAGGTAATTGAGAAAGAAGCCCATCTCCAATAGTAAGAGAAGCATACGTACTAATTGCTTCATTAAAAGCTAGCCCTTGCAATACCATCCCAAAAATAAGTCCAACAACAAGATTAATTACAGTAATAAATATACCAACTTTTACATTACCAGAAACAAACTTGGAAGAACCGTCCATATTACCATAAAAATCAGCTTCGCGTTGAATATCTAACTTTTTAATTCGAGCTTCATCTTCTGTTATTGCTCCTTGGTTATACTCGCCTTCAACTGCTGCCTGTTTCATCGGCATGGCATCTAATGTAAATCGTGCTGCTACTTCTGCAACACGTGTTGCTCCTTTAGTAATAACGAAAGTTTGCACAGCTATAATAATAATAAATATTACAAAACCAATCAATAAACCTTGTTTGCCACCACTACCTACAACAAAAGTAGAAAAAGATTTAACCATACGCCCATCAAACTTTTTACCTAGAGAAAGAATTAGACGTGTTGAAGAAACATTCAACCCTAAACCAAATACCGTTTGAATTAACAAAACACTTGGAAAGGAGGAAAAATCGACAGCACGAGGAGTAAAGATGACAATTAACAGAATTAAAAGTGCAAAAAGCACATTCAATGCTTGAAGAAAATCCAATAATATCGTCGGTAACGGTATTAAAAGCATCATAACAACAACAATTGCTGCTACAGCCACCATGAGATTGGATGTAATTTCTAAATTTAGCCTTTTTTTTGGCATGGTCCCACCCATTTTTAGAAGTTAATCTATTTTTTTGCCCTTCATCGAATAAACTTTACCAAGAATAGTCGCAAGAGCTGTATAGTACTTTTCTGGTATTATATCACCAATTTCTACATCTGCATATAGTGCACGAGCTAAAGGACGATTTTCAATAATTGGAACATCATTTTCTCGAGCTATATTTTTTATTTGCTGTGCTAGATTATCCTGTCCTTTTGCTTTTACCTCTGGACCTTGCATAATTTCTTTTTCATATTTTACTGCTACAGCAAAATGTGTTGGATTTGCAATAACGACATCTGATTCGGCTACGTTTGCTTTCATATTATTACTCATAATTTCTTGTTGCATTTGTCGCAATTTACTCTTTATTTTTGGGTCACCTTCCATCTCTTTAAACTCTTCTTTTACTTCTTGTTTTGTCATTTTCATTTGCTGTCTAAATTGGTAACGTTGCACAATGTAATCGGGAACAGCAACTACAAGAAAAATAAGAGAAGTATAAATAAGAATTTTAGCTACCATTCCTGCTATATGCTTTATGGCTAAGCCTAAATTTACATTCATAAGAGATAAAAGTGTTGGCAAATCGTTTTTAATTGTAATATAGGCAATAATAAAAATAGCTGCAACTTTTGCTATTGATTTAAAAACATTAAAAGCACCTTCGACTGAAAACAATGTTTTTTTTAAATATTCTCCAAATTTGGGAATAATTTTATCAAATTTAGGCTCAATAGTCTTTGTTGTAAAAATAAATCCACTGTTTTGTATTACATTACCAGCAATAGCAGCTAAAGCAGCAACGAGAGCTATAGGAGTTACCATTTTTATAAAATAATGTAGAAATTGTATCCAAAGAGAAGCGTTTATTTCTTGCTCAGTACAACGCCTAAAGTAAAACTGTATAATTTCTACAAAATTACCCATAAGCCAAGGACCAAAAATGATAATAGAAATCGAAGAAAATAACATAACTAAAGTACTGTTTAAATCCTGACTTTTAGGGACACGTCCTTCTTCCCGAGCCTTCTTAAGTTTATGTTCTGTAGGTTCCTCTGTTTTACCTTCGTCATCAGGTGCAAACCATTGTAAATCCATAAGTTGTGAAGCACTCATATTTTGACACCTACTTGCGTAATAAGGTCTTCTATGTTTATAAAAGCTTGATCAAAAATTGCTAAAAATGCTTCACACAGAACAGGCATAAGATACATTATGAGTAAAAAAGCAACAAGAATTGTTATAGGCAATCCTTCAGACAATAAATTCATTTGTGGAGCAGCTTTCGATAAAATACCCATACAAACAGAAATAAGAAAAAGGGTTCCAACTATAGGTAATGCCATAAGCATACCATCAAGAAATAAATGAGTAAGACCTGTAATTAAAAAATTTAAAAAATCATCTCTATGGGTAACTAGGGCATAGGCATTAAAGGACTGAAATGAACGTAAAACACCCCCTAAAAAGAGTTTTTGAAATCCACCACTTTGTAAAAATAAAAGCATTGCAATAAGATTAAAATATTGCCCCATAACTGGATTTTGAACTTTAGATAATGCATCATAAACTTGAGAAGCACCAAATCCCATTTGGTATGTAAAAAACTGACCAGCTGAGCTAAAAGTCGAAAAAATGATTGAAACATAAAATCCAATAATTATACCAATAAGGCCTTCGCCAATAAGTAAAAGTAAATACTGTAATGAATATGCATCTACATTCCAACCAACTGTAAGCGCACGAGGTAATATTAAAAACGCCAGATAACCTGCAAGCGCAATGCGAGCAACTCTAGGAACTGATGTGCCTGATAAAAGGGGAAGCGTTTGTATCATAGCAAAACATCGCACAGCAACGAGCAAAAATATTGGGGCATTAGAAACTATCACATCAAGCATATATTACAGTAACTCCGTTTTTACATGTTACCAATCATAGCAAAAAGTTGTGTCGTATAATCTCGCATAGAAAGAAACATCCAACCACCAAGTAACGCTAAAACAACAAGAATAGCGATTAATTTAGGAACAAAGGTAAGTGTTTGCTCCTGAATGGATGTTGTTGCTTGAAAAATAGCTACAATAAGACCAACTATTAACGCAGCCCCAAGAACAGGAGCTGCAAGTTTTAATATCTGAAAAACTCCAGCACGAAGTAACGTTATTAAACTACCAATAGACATAAAACCACCCCCAAAAAAACATTAAATAAAACTTATAGTTACTTGATAATCGATGTAAAAAGCTGTTGAGTAAGAAGTCCCCACCCATCAACAAGCACAAAAAGCATAAGTTTAAACGGCATCGAAATTTGAACAGGCGGTAACATTATCATACCCATACTCATAAGTATACTAGCTACAACCATATCTATGACAATAAAAGGAATGTATAATAATACACCAATTTTAAACGCAATAGTTAATTCGTGCAAAATATAAGATGGAATAAGAATATATGTCGGAACGTCTGCAAGTGTTTGTGGTTTAGGCATATCTGCAATAGACATAAAAGTTTTAATATAATCGGTATTGTCTGCCATTTGTCCATACATAAAAACTCTTATTGGCGATTCAGCAGCTTGTACAGCTTCTGTAATGCCCAGTTCACCATCAGAAAGAGGTTTATACGCTTCATTATATACAGTTGTAAATGTTGGCCACATAACAAATAGTGTCATAAACAAAGCAATACCATTTAATACAGTGGTAGAAGGAACCGACTGCAATGAAAGAGCTGTTTTGACAAAATTTAATACAATAGAAAAACGCAAAAAAGTCGTACACAAGATAAGAATACTTGGTGCCAATGTTAAAACTGTTAATAATAGAAGGACTTGCACAGAAAACGCTACTTCACTATTTGTTTCAGGCTGTCTAACAGATAAATCCACAAGGGGAATATCAACTCGCCCCACACTATTTGACAATTCCGTAGTTCCTTCAGCACTACCTTGAGGAAAGGTAGATTGAGCCGATATGCTACTCATACAACACAAAAAAATAAAGACAACAACAAGAGCTTTAAAAATGCGATTAGACTTGTGTGAAATTTTGGAATAATTTGATTTGCACTTATTATTATTTAAAACAAACTTACCGACCATATGGTTCATCCTCATTTTGAGAATTAAGTTTTTTAAGACGATTTTGCTGTTTTTTTAGCCCCAAACTAGCTGATTCTGAGGCAGAATGTGTAAATTTAGCCAAAATAGAAGCAAAATCTTTGGCCTTTCCGCTTGGTTCAGCATCTGCAGTTAAATTCATAGCATTAACAAGGTCGGGATCATCAATTTCACTAATAAGATTTACATTGCTATCACTTACACCAATAATATATGCTTTTGTACCAAGTGTTATTACCTGTACAGTTTTACCAGCAGACACGGTTATTGAAGCTGTTCGTTTTAAATAAGGATCATCATTTGCAATATTTTTACCACTTTTTTTAAGAAAATACGTTAAAGCATAAATGATAAGAATCACAAGAGCCAATACAAGAATCATGCGAACAAAAAGCCCCAAAGTCGAAGTCGAATTTTCAGTAGTCAAATCTTCCTCAGGAATATTTGCATTATCAGCTATAACAAATGAGCTTTCTATATCCTTAGAACTTTCTGTGTTAGTTATCGAAGTATTATCTATATCTTCTAAAGTATCGTTTTCTTGTGAATCTGTTGAGGCTGCAAAAATCGATAAAGTAAATAAACATACGAAACATAATGAAAAGAATTTTTTATACTGTAGTTTTGTTTTAATAAGTTTCCTCCCAAAAACTAAAAAAACAATGATGTTTTAATGTAAGTCGGTAACTCGCTCCATTGGGGATAGAATTTCTGTTACACGAACACCAAAGTTTTCATCAATTACAACAACCTCACCTTTTGCGATAGGCTTATGGTTTACAAGAATATCTACAGGCTCCCCAGCAAGCTTATCAAGTTCGATAATCGTACCTTCACCCATACCAAGTATTTCTTTAATTTGTTTTTTTGTACGGCCAAGTTCTACGGTCATTTCCATGTAAACATCCATGATAAGACCAATATTACCTTGTTCTTGATTATTCATACCTTGGGTAAGATTTGGATATTGAATTTGTTGCACATTAGGAGAACCATAAACCATTCCGTTATTCATTTGCATACCTTGCATACCCATTTGTTGCTGTGGCATTCCCATCTGTTGTTGAGGAATCCCCTGCTGTTGAGGATTAGGACCTGTTGCCATATTAGACATCTGTTGCATCTCTGCAGCAGATAAACCATTTTTTGCATCGTCGGCAGTTGAATCAGTACCACCAAGAGCAACAGTTATCCCTTGTGCAGGTTCCATAGAAATACATTCCCAAATAGTAAAAGCAGCCCCATCAAAAGACACTGGATATGAAATTAAAACAAATTTACCTTGTGGAAATCTAACAGCAGCTTTTGGGCTATCAACAGGAGTTGCGGGATTAGAAGCTAAATCTGAAAGTTTACCACCTTTTGTTAACTCTGTAATTTCTGATCCATTATACGTAGAAATCATTTCTGAAACAACAGACATAGCCATTTCATCAACTTCTGGAGCTTCTTCTTTATTTACTAAGCCAACAAATTTCTGAACAAATTCATGTGGCATTAAAAAAATATGATCACCCTTTAATCCTGCTGAATAATCAACCATAATACAAACAACCATCTCTGGCAGTTTTTGCAAAATTCCTTCACGATCAATAATTTCTACTACAGGATTCCCAGTAGTAACAGCAATTCCTGCCATAGTGTCCATACATGATGAAAGCTGGTCTTTTATTGACGTTGCCATAGTTTGAATATATGAAATATCAAGATTCACTGGGACAGAGGGAGAATCCGCTAAATCCACACCGCTAAGATCAGTTCCAGATAATAAAGCATCAATTTCATCTTGTGATATTGCACCATCACTCATAAGATTCATCTCCTTCTGCTGACAATTCTTCAAATTCATCAGCTACAATTTCTTCTAATTTGTTAGTAATCTGAACCGCCATCTTTTTACCAATCACACCTGGTTGATATAAAAACTTCTTTTTATTCCCGATATTTAAGGGTAGTGGTTCACCTACCTTTACATTAGATAATCGGACAATATCGCCAACTCTTAAACCTAAAACATCACGAATTGGTAAATTTATCGTTCCAATTTCTGCAACAATATCCATATATACATCAGAAAGCTTTTCTTTTAAAACTCCAAGATACTGAGTAGTAGAATTTCTACGTACACTAGAAAACCAAAATTGTGATGAAAGTTTAGAAATAATAGGCTCTAAAGTAATGTATGGAATACAAAAGTTCATCATACCTTCTTCTTCGCCTATTTTTGTTTCAAGAGTAACAAGAACAACCATTTCTGAAGGAGGTACAATCTGTGCAAATTGCGGGTTTGTTTCTATTTGTCCTAAACGAGGGCGCAAGTCAATAACTTGAGTCCACGCTTCACGCATATTTGCAAGGATACGTACGATAATGCTATCCATTACGGATTGCTCTATATCTGTAAGTTCTCTCTGTACTTTAGTAGCGGTACCTTGACCTCCAAACAAACGATCAATAATACTAAATGTAATAGCAGGATCAATTTCAAGAATAGCATTTCCTTTTAGAGGATCCATGTTAATAACAGCCATGGTTGTAGGTGTAGGAACAGAACGAGTAAACTCTTCATACGTTAACTCATCTACAGATGCTACATGCACATGAACCATGGTACGTAATTGAGCAGAAAGACTCGTTGTTGTTAAACGGGCAAAAGTTTCATGCATAACAGAAATGGTACGAATCTGTTCTTTTGAAAATTTACCAGGACGTTTAAAATCATAGATTTTAATTTTACGAGTATCGCTAACAGGTTTAAATTCTTCTGTTTCTGTATCTCCAGAACTTATTGCCTGTAAAAGCTGATCTATTTCATCCTGTGATAATACTTCATTCATGCATACAACCCTTCACTTCTATTCTGAAACATCAAAAATCATAAAACGAACATCTTTTATTGCCGTTTCACCAAGTATATCATCATTAATAGCTCGTTTTATTTCTGCGCGTAGCTGATCTTCTGACAGTGGGGTTAACTCAACAGCTTTTTTTTGTGCAAAATAACGGCGCAAAAAATCTCTAATTTCAACAATTCGCTGTGAAATTTCTGCAGAAACTTTTTGATCATCAAGTTTATACCCTAAATATACTTGAACACTCACAATATGAGATGTTGTATCACTCGTTTTTGTTCGAATTTGATCTATATCTTTATACCAAGAAAGTGCTTCTTTTTTCCCAATATATTCCTTAGAAACAGGAATAGCACTAACTTCTGGAGTACTAGAATTAGTAATTTTTACAGTGACAACCACAACGGTAACAATAAGAATAATAGCTGCAACCGCAATTAAAATCCATTTGAGCATACCAGAAAGCAATCCATTTCCGGGACTCTTTTTTTTATCAGGGGAACTGTCTGCAACATCATCAACATTAAGATCTACATCATCATCTGCCATATAAAACTCCCTATACTATTTATAGTAACATTAAAAATGTCCTTCGTCCAGAATGATAATATCAACCCGGCGATTATATGCTCGCCCTTCAGCTGTATCATTACTATACTTAGGCATTGTATTTGAATATCCAACGATTGAAAATCGTGCTTCATCTGCACCAAAATCGCTTAGATAGTGTAACACATTTATCGCACGCATAGAAGATAGTTCCCAGTTACTGGGCCACATATCAGGATCGACAGGAGTAGAATCTGTATGCCCTTCTATACGAAACTGACGATTACCTAAATCACTAGAAGATAAAAACTGAGAAAGACGCAAAAGAGTTTCTCGAGTTTCTTCTATATCTAATTCTGCACTTCCTGTCCTAAAAAAAGAATCAGAAGCAAGCGTTATAACTAACCCTCGCTGATCAGAAGTAATACTCACTTTATTTGATTTTAAATCTGGAGAAAAAAGACTTATAGCCTTCTTAAACGCCGGACCTAAATTTGAACCTTTTTCCATACTAGGTAGAGAATTAATATTATTACCTAAATCTGACATTGTGCCATCTGCTAAAGAAATTCCACCAACATTTGGATCGCCATTAAGTGCCACAGAAATAGCTGCAACTTGAACTTTATCAACCTCTGTTGGGTTAAAAAGCATAACAAAAAAGCACAACATAAGAGTAATCATATCTCCATAAGTTTCAAGCCAAGCCTTTGAAGGCCCTGCCAAGGTCTTTTTTTGTTTTTTTGCCATCCATTAATCCTTTAGAACATCTGCTTCGATTGTTTTTCTCGACTCTGGATCCAAATATGTCAATAATTTCATAGCTAAAACCCGAGGATTATCTCCTGCCTGAATAGAAAGAACACCTTCTAGAACCATTTCTCGAGTTTTTATTTCTTTTTTGTGATGATACGTAAGTTTATTAGAAATTGGAACCAAAAACATATTCGCCAACAAAGAACCATACAAAGTTGTTACAAGCGCTATAGCCATATTAGGTCCAATAGAAGATGTGTCTTCCATATTAGAAAGCATACCAATAAGTCCAATAACTGTTCCCATCATACCATAAGAAGGACCTAACCCTGCCCACTGAATAATCATTGTTATCCAACCTAAATGTCTATCTTCTAACTGATTAATTTCGTTTTCCATAATAGCTTGAATAATTGTCCCATCTGTACCATCAACAACAAGACGTAACCCTGTTTTCATAAAAGGGTCTGTCATATCTTCTAAACCTTCTTCTAAAGCTAGAATACCTTCACGCCGAGCTTTTTCTGCAAGAGCAACCATATTTTGGATAAGATTATTTTCGTTATAATCTGGAATATGAAAAATTCCACCCATTACTCCAAACATTTTAAAAACATTATGCATTGGAAAAGAAAGAAGTATAGCACAAAATGAACCAAAAATTACAAAAACAAGCGATGGGATATTAAAAATCCCAGACAGACCACCTATACCACTTGGGCCGGTTGCAACAGCAAAAATAAGAGATGCTAATCCCCCAGCAACACCAAGAATACTCGCTAAATCCATTCCCCCCCCCTACAATTCGTTTTTAAAAGCGCCGATTTTTTTTCGGTAATCTATAATCTTTTTTATAATATCTTCAGGAGAGTTCTTAACAACAAACTTTTTACCTGAAAGCATGCAAAGTGTCACATCAGGATTGCATTCTATTATTTCTATTTGATGAGGATTAATCCAATATAAAGTTCCATTTAAACGTTCTACTTCTATCATATTCTAATTATCGGATTATATCATAAATAATTAATAAAAAAAAGAGATTAGTTTTTATCCAATTTATAAAATAAATAGCACGGTAAAAGATTAGAATAAAAAACTGCAAAAACAACTATAATACATAACAATTCCTGCAGATAAATCTATTAAACTTATTTCATCTTCATTTTGTTTATTAGTCTACCAAGACATACATAACTTCATTTGTATCTCTAGTTGACAGTTCTAATGTTACAGTGCCAGTAAAACTGGTATTATCATCATCATCTGTAACAGAATGTACCGAAAATCCATAAGGATAAAGAGACCCTAAATCATCTGTTGCTGAATAAATTGTTGGTCCCCCCCCCGTTATAATCATCTGAAGTCAAATCTATTGCATTAAATGGATACGTATAATCGTCGTAAATTCCTGTATCATCTTCTACAGTTTTGTTGTACGAAAGAGTATCTGAAACATCGGTTGCATCTGTATAGATCAGAGCTTGTCCCCAATCCTCAAAAATGTCATCAAACTCATCCGAATAACCAAAGGTAGATAATGCTGCCGTAATAGAATCCATATCTACACTATCATTAGAAGCAAGCTCTTGAACAAATGATGCTCCCTCATAATTTCGCGCCATATAAGCTCCAAAAGCATAAGCATTTGCATAAGAGATATAGACCCCATCATCATCTAGCCAATCTGTCATTCCATAATTATAATACTGATTAAAATACCACAAACGTGACTTTGGAGAATAATCATCATCTATTTCTAATAAATCTTGCATCATATCTTCGCATGTCATAGATAACATTTCGTTAAACCAAGTCGAAGAAGATAACCCTTGCTCAATATATTTATGTACAAAATGAAGCATATGTTGAAACTCATGTGCTAAGGTAGAATACATATAATCTGAATATTTATCTAAAAAATATGCATCTATATAAAACATTTCTGTTTCATTACTTCTGTATTCATACGTCTCTTGCATGTAATTATCGGTATAAAAGTCTTTTGCCCAGAAAAAACCGAATGTTCCACTACTTTGATCCTCGTCATAATCATAGCTAATATCATAAATAAAGATTGATATTTTCTCTGCTGGATCCACTAAATAAGTTCCTTCAGCTGCATCATCTTCATCATATTTGTCACCGAAAACCGCAGTTTCTGGATCATATACAAGATCAAATTTGTCTGCAATTGCTTGTGCTTGGGTTGTTGTTACAACATTATCCGAATCAGAATCAGATTCATCATCATAGTTATCATCTGCTATCCATACATAACAATTATCGCCTATTGCATACAAGGTAGCATCTTCCTCTACCCAATCATCATCAGCATCTTGGACATAAAAAGATTTTGTCGCATTTGCTATATCAGTATCTGTATAGCTATCAGTATCTGTATCAGTTGAAGAATCTGAACTTGTACTTAGTACACTTCTAGAGCTTGTAACAATAGAACTTGTAACATCACCGACCAACTCGGGAGGGTTATTATTAAAATCACGAACATCAGGATTATCATATCGACTAATAGTCTTTGTACCATCATCAAATACCCCAGAGAGATAAGTTTCGACAGAATTAGAAGTATCAATCGTATCTATAGAATTTATAACAGGTGAAAGAACATTATCAGATTCATCTGTACTTGAATCCGAAGAATCTTCCGACACAGTAACACTTTCTACACATCCTGTCATACTATAAGAAATTGTATTATCACTTGGATTTGTTTTAATTAAATATAAATTATTATTTGAAAGACCTGATAAAGTCAAAGAACTTGTATTCGAATCTATTAAGATATAATCACCGGTTGTTGCGTTTTCTTCTTGGCTTTCTCCCTCTGAACTAGTAGTAGCTGAAACCTCTTCTGATTTATCACTTTCTAAAGAGTTTATAATAGCAAAACACTAAAGTAATACGTTGTATCGACCTCTAAATTACGAACTATAGATAATCGAGTTCCAGATAAAAAATTTCCATTTGGCGGAGGAGAAGCAGGAATACTCTGTGCTGAAGAATCATTTGCTGTCGTTGAATAATAAACGTAATATTCTGTAGCATTTTCTACTAGAGACCATGAAAGCATTATTTCAGTTGAACTAGATAACTCAGAAATAACTTTTAAATCCTGAGGAACACTCCCTGATGTATCGCTAACTGTTGTAGTCTGAGAACATGTTGTGAATAAAAATATTGCAACAACAAATGTACAAATAACAGAAAATACTTTATATTTAGCTTTGCCATATAATTAGCTCCAAAAAAAAAGATGTAATATTTAAATATTACATCTTTTCTCTATTTTATACAATTAACTAATTAAATAAATTATCTCTTTAAACTCATTACGGTTTCTAACATGGTATCGGCTGTCTGAATTGTCTTAGAGTTCGCCTGAAACCCTTTTTGAGTCGTAATCATATCAGTAAATTGACTTGTAAGGTCAACATTTGACATCTCAAGAGCGCCAGCCAATAAAGAACCACGACCTTCTGTTCCAGAAGTACCAATTTTTGCCATTCCTGAGTTATTACTCTCTTGGAACATTGTATCCCCAGCTTTTTCAAGTCCCCCTTGATTTGTAAAACTTGCCATAGCAACTTGACCAAGACTTCTTTTAGTACCGTTAGAATAGACCCCAGTAATAATTCCACTTGAATCAATCTTAAAACTATCTAAGTACCCAAGTGTATATCCATCTTGATAAAAAGCCTTTGTAGTACTTTTAGAGGCACTTTGTGTTATTGTATTTGTCATACTACCAATCGTTCCAAGATTAATATCAATTGTTTGTCGTGTTGGATTGCCATCTTCATCATTATTTGAATCTGCAACATTAAAACTACTTTGCATAATGACTTCACCATCAGCATTAGATACATTTCCAGCACTATCTGTAACAGAACTTAAAGTACCATAGTTATCAAAAGATAAGATGAATGTATTTTCTGTACCATCTGTTGTCCCTAGTCCTACTCTAGTCTGTGTTGAAGTTTCTGCATCAGGGTCAACATTTACTGTTGCTTGCCATTGATTGTCACTTCCTGTAACACGCTGAAAACTTACATTTAATGTATGAGTGTTTCCAAAACTATCATATACTTTTGTTTCTGTAGCCCAAGTTCCTTTTAAAATATCAGCGTCAGTAGCTCCTTCTTCGGGAATTTCTGGAGTGCTTTTATTTAAATTACAAGCAAAATTTACATTTTGAGTTGCTGCAGGCGGATCTTTTTGGCCAACAGGAATAGTTAAATCACCTGGAATACCTGCAGTATTTATTATCATTTCGCCATCTTGTTGTTGTGCCGTCCAACCTTGAACTTTTAATCCATTTGCTGGATTTAGTAAAGTTCCGTTTTCGTCGACCCCAAAGGATCCTGATCTAGTATAGAACGTTTCTTCGCCATTTTTCATTACAAAAAAACCATTCCCCTGAATTGCAAGATCTGTACTAACACCCGTACTCTGTAGATTCCCTTGCGTAAAAATAGTATCAATACTTGCAACCTGCATACCAAGCCCAACTTCTTTTGGATTTGTACCACCTATTTCTTCTGTAGGAGCAGATGCACCTGACAATTGTTGTGATATCATATCCTGAAAATTAACTCGGCCGTATTTAAAACCGGTTGTATTTACATTAGATACATTATTACCTATTACATCCATTTTTGTTTGGTGATTTTGCATTCCCGATACACCAGAATATAAAGATCTCATCATATAGCTAAACTCTCCTAATTTCCGTAAACTCTTCTAACGTTTTCCATGTTGTAATATTTTCCATTAACTTGAACCTGTGGAATGTCACCCCTTGATGCAGCATCTACAGTACCTGTGACAATTTCATCACCAGAAACTATCTCTACTTTATGTCCTATAGCTCCAACGGCTTCAGAAGACGCAAGCATGCTTTTCATATCTGCAAAGCCATTACTCATATTAGAAGTCTGTTCAAGTGAAGAAAACTGAGCCATTTGTGAAATAAACTCGGTATTTTCCATAGGACTAGAAGGATCCTGATTTTGTAACTGTGTTATCAGTAATGATAAAAAATCGTCCTTGCCCAATTCCTGTGTCGCCGTACGTCCGTTTACAGCAAGTGATTTGTTGAATGTATCAATTTTTAGCTGATTTTGAGCTATATCAGATGCACTCATTGTTGTATTTACTGTCATCACATTTTCCTTTGGCTTATGCCGTTATATCAATATATTTTCTATCTATGTTATTATATGACCCATTTATTCTCAAAGATTCCTCACTATCATCTTCAGTTAAAGTATCTTCGTAATAGTGTGCAAAAGGATTTCTTTCACTTTGAGAGTTATTTTGACCACCGCCAAAAGATTGCTCTGCGCCACTGCCACTCCACGTAACATTAAAAGAAGCCGAATCAAATCCATTTGCAGTAAAGGCTTGTTTTAAATTGGTCAAATTATTCTGAAAAGCATTGTAAGCCTCTTTTGAAGCCACAACAATTTTACCCTTTAATACATTGTCGGAAATTTCTAAATTAATCTTAACATTTCCTAAGTCATCTGGATGTAAAATTAAGTTTATGGTTCCTTGATTATTATCCTTTAATGCTATAGTTCCGGCTTTCACAAATTCCTGTGTATTAGTTTGTAATTGATTATCTAACATTTGAGAAAATGAATTAGGAGTAGCGACATCTGTAACAACTTGTTCTGAAGTAGCTTGTGAACCATTATTTCCTGTAAAATTCATAGTCATTTGAGCATTCCCATTGTCATCTGTTTTTACTCTTGTAACAATCTTATCCGATGCAGAATCTTGAGAATTGACAGAAACAGATCGCTCATCCACTACTTTTATAATAGAATCTTCTTTACTACTTTCTTTTGTTAATTTTTTATCTACATTAATATTTTGCGAACTTGCAATAAGAGATTCTGCTGTATTAAGAGTTTTCGCTGCTACAGTAGAAGAATTTCCTGAAACAGCTAATTGATCATTTGCACTTTCCGTAGTTTTTGTCTCTTTCTTATTTTTTATATCTTCGGTATTAACTGAAAGTTTTTTTCCTATCTCGGTAAGTAAAGCTTTATCTGAATCTGAAGTTACCAATTGTTCAAGAGTGTTTGATTTTTTAGACACTGTAGTTTTATCAGACAAGGAAGAGTCCTTACTCTCCGTTTTACTTGTTTTTTTTGTCTGCACCAAATCACTCATATCCTTTTTATCAGATTGAATAGATTCTTTTGTATCTGTTTTATTTGTTAAATTAAGATTTGTTAATTTTTCGGTTGGAACCTGTTTTTCATTACTAGAAGAAGTGTTTGAGTCTGAATTATCAATGGTATCCTTATTATTCTGAGTAGCAGTTTTTTCATAATCAGAATTTTGTACATCATCAGATTTTTTGGTAGACTCTTCAGTTTTACTCGCATCATTACTATCTTTCGATTTCTTTAAATCTTCTGTTTTACTAGAATTTTCAGCTTGCTTTTGTGATTCTCGTTCTTTTTGTAAGTAATTAGCAAAAGAAGTATCAGATTCATTTTTTGAAAACTTTTCAGCACTTTGCTTTGATGCAAGAGCTGTATTGTTTTGCACATCCGACAATTTTGAAGCCGTTATGGCACAATCCATTGCTTTCCTCCGATGTAAACATCGGATTATTTGCTCAGCATTTTCCTTTGGATTTCTGCTGCGCGCTCTGCAGGCATCAAAGATAACCAATAAGAAACCATGGAAGATTCTCCAGATTCTGCGGCCATCTCATCAACTTTTCTAAGGATGTCTATAACATCCTGATCATCCATTTCTAACATGATTGCAACGGCTTGCGTCGGAACCATCCCAGAAAGATTTTCTGCATTTGCTACGATGTTTACTTCTCTATCATCGTACTTTTTTACTTGATTGTTAAATGTTTTTTCTCTTTCTTCTTGAGATTTTTTTTGATCTGCTAAATCTGATGCTATTTGTAGGTTTTTTTCTTCTTGTGTTACGAGATCTTCTTCTCTTTTATTTAGTTCTTGAGAACGGATTTCTAGTGCTTCTAGACGTTTAGCAAGTCTATCTACATTTAAATTAGCCTCTAGAACTGTAGAGCCAGTTGTATTACTTTCTGAAGTTTGCGGTTCTAATCCTACCATTCTATAAACAGGGTTAAAAACAGTTTTTGCATCTATAACTCCTAAATAATCAAACCATAGAGCTCCACCCATTATAAGAATAATAAGGAGTAGTAAAAGTACTAAAGTTTTTCCAATATTACCTTTTCGGGCCACCAAAATCTCCTAAATATTTTAATAATAATATGTAGTATACACTATTCTTTTTAATTATTCAAATTAAAGCTAATATTAAAAGAAAATTTTGAATTATCATATAATGGATGATATGATAATTTCATACCTAAATCAAAACCAGTCGAACAAGCACTGCCCATATTAAACGTTTGAGTAAAGTAGGTTTTGGTATGCAAACATATATCATTATCTGCAAAATCAGTATAAAAAGTTTGATCATATCCACCATCTATTGTAAATCTTCTCGTATATACCGGTATTATAGCATTACCCTTTTGAATCTCTGTCGAAAAGAGCACCACAGTTGATGAAAAATCTCCTATAATGTCTGACTTTTCCCAATCATCTATATTTTTTGCACTAATCAAATAATACGAAAAACTTGCAGTCGTTGGTAAATTAAATGTTATATTTTTTGTATTCTTAATTGGCAATAATTGTGGTAAATGAATAGAAGTGGTAGTAGCAACATTCCAATCATATTGCGAAGAATAGCTTTGTTCCATAGATCCTATTCCAGCATAAAAATTTAAATATTGAAAAGGCGTAATACCAGTATTTTTTTCCCATAAAACACCTGTCTGTGTATAATTACTTAAATAATGGCCTAAAACAGATTGATTTTCATCAACTATATACTGCAAAAAATCTGTAAAAGTTTGATTAGAATCTATAAGACTTGTATCTCTAGTAACTTCATTTTTGTAAAACCATTCTGCCGTGTTATTCAAGATATAATAAAAATATGAAAGACCAAGAGGCTTTGTATAAGAAAAATCAACTTGAGCTGCTGAACCTGCAAAACTATTACCCGTCGTTTCAACAAGGCCATCAAAACCATAAGTCGTATACGTATTTGTCGCTAGTGCAGAAAAATTTGCCATTACACTGTTAGTAAAAAAGTCATAGCCAATTCCGGCCAGAAGTAAAGATTGCTCGGTAGGGTCTTCTGTAATCCAGCTAATACCTGTTCTAGGACTTATACCCGAAGAATAATCCATATAGGTTAATTCACTTAAATTAAATCCTGCAAAAGGAATAAAGACCCCATTAAACATATATGAAAAAGGATTATACTTTTCTGAACTCGCTGTATAAACTTGTTTTGCGGCGGGACTAAACACAGTATTGGTAAAAACAGTTTGAGAGACTTTTTCTATTCGTGCTTGTTCTTCCTTTAAACTTAGCTGTGATAATTGCCAATTATCATAAAAATGTGAAACATAAAAAATATCATCATCACCACAAAGTACCGGTTCATAAACCGCCCCAGAAAAGGAGGCGGTATAAAGCTGAGCTTTCACCTGTCCAGCTGACTTTGTATTCCCCGTCCAAAGAGGATCCTCTACACTATCACCACAAAAACCAAGTACACTTTTTTGATCACAAGCAGTAATCAAATCATTTAGATTGACGCTTGCATAAAACGGATAAGAGTTTGCGTTATCTGAAACTTTTGTAGCGCATGAAAGTAATATGGTATCACCACTAACAGACATCTCTTGTATATCTAATCCAGTATCAAATGTTACACAGGTATGTTGAATTACATCGTATAATGCAATTTTCCAATCTAAGCCATCTTTAAGTAAAAAAATAATTTTGCCGTTTGTAGCGTCTGCTGGTGTAAAAGGTACTTGATTTGCATTAAAATTAAAGGAATGTATTTTCTTAATTTCTTTTGTTTCTAAATGAACTTTATATAATACAAGCGAAGAATTTTGAGAATTTGTTTCAACACCTGTCACATAAATAACATCATTATTAGAAGTAGAAATAGAGTTCTCTGACTCTTTATATCTAAAAATAGCTGCATCTCGTAACTGAGGAATTTTAATTCCTGTATATGTTGCCTGCAACGTATCTGCAAACCCAGAAAGTCTATAAATCTGAGTCACATTTTGAGGTTTATTTTCTCTTGTAAAACCTGAAACTGTAAAATATTTAGCATCTGAACTTACTGAAATATGTTCATTCAATACACTGCTAATAAGTTTATACGAAGTGTAATTAGAAAAAGGGGTTCTTTTTTTTGCCCCCCAAATAGAACCAGTCGCTCCATCTTGCCATAATAAAACAGATCCACATTCTGCAGTGCTTGCACTACAAAGATTTTGAGGGAAAGAACGTTCTGAAAAATTTTCAAGCTTATTTGCCGGTTCAGGAATTCTAGCATCTTCTGGTATTACAATAGATTCGTAAAAATCATTCCAAAGCTCTGTTCCTGTTTTATTATACACCCGTCTTAAAATACCACTATCAATTGTATACAAATGTAAACGACCACATTCCTCCCAAAAGTCAGCATATTTTTGTATACCATACGTTTCTTGTAAGTATTTAGAAAACGCACCACCAAAAATATATGGTAATTTGCCACTAGGATAGGTATCACGTGCCCCTGTTACATCATACAAAGAAGGGAATTTTCCTTCAATTTTAGCCTGTTTTATAATTTGTGTAGAAAAAGCATTATTAAGTCTGCCTTCTCCATTGGCACTTTCAAAAGATACGGTTACGCCTTCTGTAAAATTAGTTGTGCAATTTATAAGCAAAGAAGGAGAAAGAATGTCTCCAAAAACAGTTGCCATTCCACTCCAAAAAGAACTTCGTATATTTAGACTAACGGCATGTGTTAATTCATGATAAAAAACTGAACACAATGTATTAGAAAATACTTGTAGACTCCCAGCTGAAGCTACAGTGTCATACATTACAATGCGATTATATGGAAAAGGAGTAAAGTATCCATTAAGGCTATCACTCTCGGGAGTAATTGTTACAGGAATATGCAAATCCATATCTGGAACACTTAATTTTTCTGTAATTTCACGGTAATAAGCTTCCGCCACATTTGCAAGTGTTTGAGCTGAATATTCTGATTCTAACGAATAAATAAAATCAAAATGTTCAGTCTTAATAACTTGTTTTTTTTCATGTAGCGAAATTTGAGCCCCTAGAACTGGTGATATAAGAACACAAAACAATAAAAAATACAAAACACAAATGCGTAAAGCTTTCTTTACTAGTAATCTATCACCAAGCATCATTCTACATCCCCTTTTTTCGCTTATAAATTTAAACTTTTAAAATCTAGTTTGCATTTACCGCCGCAGCTACAGCACTTCCAAGCGTAATATCATTCTCAATAGATACAATCTCAAAATACAAATGACGTTGTTGTGTCAAGATTTGATCTAAATTTCCACGTATGCGAGCATTTAGATTATGAGTTTTATAGAAAGTTGTCCCATCACAGTTAATACAAACAGGCTTTGCAGGATTTGTACCTTTACCACTTTTTATAACAGCAGAGGCTATTAAAGCTGTCGCAAGACTCGCACTTCGATTAATGACAGCATCTAAAAGTGCTGCTAAGGTAGCAGCATCTCGCTCGGAGCCAGTTGCAACAATTGCCCCCAGTTTTGTGTTTTTCTTTGCTGGTTTATATAAAAATTGATCCATATCGTAAGCATCAAAATAATTATTTTGATTAAAGTCTTCGTTAAATTTAGATACAAAAGCATCACTAAATAAACCTTCGGAGCATGCAGAACGAATAACCAAGGTTGCAACAGGTCCTAAATACGCACCAGAACACATTTTTTCGGTAACATAACGTCCTGGAGTATTGGTTGTTTTATCAAACTCATTATCAAAATCACTTCTATAAATTTTATTATAAAGGCCACTCTCACAAACAATAATCTGTGAAAGAGGAGGTGGATTTCCAGCACTGTCTTTAATACCTTCAAGTTTTTTTATCGAATCTGATTCAATATATGCAGCGTTCATTCCTGTTCCTAATATAAAACCAATATACGAACTGTATGAACGTTCACCATTTTCAGTCGCTGCACCTGCTAAAAGGGCTGCAACGGTATCATTTAGCATTATAATCTTTTTAGGACGATTCCAACCTCGTGCAACAAGTGCATCAGAAAGAGACGCTCCGACAAGAGAGCCAATTACCTCTTTTGCCTTTATTTCCTTAGAAAAGTTAATAACTTTTCCATCTCCATCTGGAGTCATTTCCATTGCATATGAAAAACAAAATCCAATGTAAGCACTTTTATTTTTAAGATGATCTAAATTAGCTGCAATTGTGTCAAAAAATTCCTTTTTGCTAAGTTCATGATCAATTCCTGGCATAGAGGTTTTTTCTAGTTTACTTATTGTCGGATTACCATCTGCATCAAAAGTTACTAAACTAGAACGAAAATTTGTACCCCCCGCATCTATAACTATTACACTCTGATTTTTTGGAGTTTTTTTAGGAGGATTTGTCCAGGTAGGAATCATTTCTTGACTAGCATCCATCCCTGATAACCCAGGACCTTCGTCCAACCCTTTTTGCATATCATATAATAAGCCATCAATTACAAAATTTATATTTGGATTAACCATTCCGTGGCGTGCTAAAAAGGCATTTACTGTATTATTCACATTCCTAAAATTATTCATTTGCATTCTCCTGAAAATTCATCATATAATTAAATTGTACCATAGTATACCAAAACTCTCTTGAATTTCTCAAGTCATATCACTAAAATGATTCTATTATGTTGGATTATCGTTTTATAAAAGAAAACCTTGACGCAGTAAAAAAAAATATTGCTGCCCGTAATATGAATGCAGACGCTGATAAAGTTGTTCAGTTGTTTGACCAAAAAACCACTAAAACTACAGCCCTTCAAGAATTGCAACAACAACGCAACGAAAATGCAAAAAGCATGAAAGGTAAAATGGACAACGATGCACGACAAAAGTTAATTGCTGATGGAAAAGCAATTAAAGCAAAAATTGCCGATGCAGAAGCTGAAATTTCAAAAATTGAAGCAGAATTAGAGGAAGAAGGCCTAAAAATACCTAACATGGCTCATCCAGACGCTCCTATAGGTAAACTTGACAAAGATAACTTAGAAGTTAAGGTAGTTGGCACCCCTACTAAATTTAATTTTGCACCAAAAGACCATGTAATTTTAGGACAAGAATTAGACCTTATAGATTTTGATGCAGGAACAAAAGTTGCTGGACCAAAATTTTACTACTTAAAGAATGAAGCCGTATTTTTACAAATGGCTTTAGAAATATACGCTATGAATATTTTGCGTAAACACAATTTTACTCCTTTCATTACGCCAGATATTGCTCGCACCGAAATTTTACAAGGTATTGGATTTAATCCTCGCGGAAATGAAAGCAATGTATATACATTAGAAGGTGAAGACTCTTGTCTTGTTGCAACAGCAGAAATTACCTTAGGCGGATACCATTCTGGTGAAATTCTTAAAAAAGAACAACTCCCACTATTTTACTGTGGGTTAAGTCATTGTTTTAGACGTGAAGCTGGTTCTGCTGGACAATTTAGTAAAGGTTTATATCGTGTCCATCAGTTTTCTAAATTAGAAATGTTTGTTTATTGTCTTCCAGAAGATAGTGATAAAATTCATGAACAACTACGTCTTATAGAAGAAGAAATCTTTAGTGGATTAGGAATTCCTTTTCGTGTTGTTGATACATGTACAGGTGACTTAGGAGCTCCGGCCTACCGAAAATGGGATTTAGAAGCATGGATGCCAGGTCGTAATGGTGGAGAATGGGGAGAAGTTACATCAACTTCTAACTGTACTGACTTTCAAAGTCGTCGTTTAAACGTGAAATACAAAGATGATGATGGTAAAAATAAATTTGTTCATATGTTAAATGGAACAGCAGTAGCACTTTCACGAGCTCTAGTTGCTGTTATAGAAAACTATCAGAACGAAGACGGTTCTATAACAATACCTGAGGCATTACGTCCACTATGTGGGTTTGATGTTATAAAACCTAAAACAACAGAAAACAAATAATATGGAGTAATACATATGAAAAAACGCACAAATTTTGCGAAACCGATGTTTGTGATGATGATAATACTCACTATTTTTGCTCTTGCAGCAATTTGCAAAGTAACATCAGAAGTTCTAATGCCTGTAACCATGGCTGTGCTTTTTTCATGTGTATTTGAACCTATTATAATTCTACTTAAGAAAAAATTCCATGTTCCGTGGGGAATAGGGATTTTTACTATTTTTGTTATTGTTATAGTCATTGTCACAGCTCTTATTATGCTTTTATCGACAAGCATACAAGCTATAGCAGAGGCTATACCAAAATACACGCAGCGTTTAAACGTTGTCTACAAAACAATTGCAAGTTTATTTAAACTTGATTACAACCCTGATTTAAGTATTTTTAGCAATTTATGGCAACAAATGGAAGTAAGACAACAAATTCAAAATTTTGTGCTTACTTTATCAAACTCAGTTATTTCATTTTTTAAGGTTCTAGGTTTAATTGTTCTTTTTTCTCTTTTCTTTTTAGTAGAGATGCGCTATTTACGAGAAAAGATTGAATATGCTTTTGGTCATACGGGTTCAGGAGAAGGTCGTGTATCAAAAATGATTACTGCAATCATAGAACAAACCACTCGATACTTGTCTGTTAAATTCACTGTTTCTGTAGTAACCGGAATACTAGTTTTTATTTGTTTGACAATTATAGGTATTGATTTTCCAATTATTTGGGCCTTCTTAGCCTTTGTCCTAAACTTTATTCCCACCTTTGGCTCTATTATATCTGTCCTTTTGACATCTATGTTTGGTGTTATTCAGTTTTTTCCACAACCAGGCCCTATGATAGCAATTTTTATAATAATGGTTTGCACCAATTTTGCTATTGGTAATATTGTTGAACCAAAGATAATGGGACGAAATCTAGGGCTATCCCCTTTTGTCATCATAGTTGCCTTAACCTTTTGGGGATGGCTATGGGGGTTTGCAGGAATGATTATTGGTGTTCCAATGATGGTTATCTTAAAAATTGTCTGTGAAAATGTTGATTTTTTAGAACCTGTAGGCATACTTTTAGGAAGTTATATTGGCCCCAAAACAGAAACTAAAACAGAATCAGAAACCAAAACAGAAACAAAACTTACTTAAATTTTTTATTATAAAATTGTTCATATAAAAAACGCTGATCTTCGAGTTTTACACCAATTAGATCACAAATTACAGTAAAACCAAACTGCGAGTTGTCTGTTTGTTGCTTTGTGTTTATTTCTTTTAAAACACATTTTAAGCGAATGCGGCGTTTTAGAACTCCAGCAGGAATTTGAAGTTCCAAAGCATAAACATCATCTTTTTGTAATGAGATATCATTTCCTTTCATACCCAAAAGAATCTGAGAATCTGTTAATCCCAATATAAAAAGTGGTGCAGCACGACCTTCTATAGAACTTTCAAGTTTACGATTTGTATTAAGAAATTTTTTTGAAATCTGTTTTAAATATTCTTCTTCGTTTATATTTTCATCACGATTATTGTTAAATATTAAAAAATCCTCATGCTCTCGACATTCTATAGGAGTATTGTTTGAGCCAGAATAGTATAAGAAACCTGTACAGATTCGGTTCTGTATTGAAACTTGATCTGCCATCTTCTGAATTTCTTTAGGAATAGTAAATGCATATCCATTTTTGACTTTTTTAATTTCACTATCAAAATATAAGCCCCTACCCCGATAAAAAAACCTAATTCTAGCATCTGAAAATGGCAATTCCATTGAATTTGCTTGTTTTAAACTGTGTAACACAGCAGGAGTAAAAAAAACAATTTTTTGTTGAATAATCTGAAAAAGACCGTGTGAAAGCATAAATTGTTTTTCCGAAGCCACTCGTGAATAGACAATTAATTGCCCCTGCTCAGCAATGTAATCAAGAACAATATCTCGTTCAATTCCTATAATAACATTACTCATCATACACCTCGAAACGATTAAATTTCCACTCATTATTGTCTGTTAGCTCATAATATGTAACCACAATATATTTTTGTGATGTTGTTTCAATTAATATGGGAACCTTTTGTAAATCTTTTGTTGTGTTTGCATCAATGTTTATAGTTACAGTTTCAGATTTTCCAATATAACTTTTTGAAACTGGCTTACACTTTACTAATTTATACTTAGCAAAGGCTCGCAAGTAGTCTTTTTGATTAGAAACTTCTACCTTAGAAAAATCACCAGAATTAATACATAAAATAAAAATCTTTACCTGATCATATAATTCTTCAGGTATATTTGAAGAATCCAAACTCCCAAATCCTAAAATACTTGGATATATTTTAGGAGCATTAGAATCCTCGCTATTTAGATAGTTACTAAAACCTATGTTTTTAGCAGAATCCATTATTTTCTCTGAAGTTTCATTTGCCTCACGGGCAACATTTATAGATTCTGTATCAATATCATCTATCCATATACATGATTGATTACGAGATAAAGCAGCATATTTTACTGTTTCTTTTTCTGCAGGTAAAGTAAATGCTTTTTGTGTACCATCACAAGAAAATAAAATAACTTGACATAAAAAAAAACAAAGACAGAGAAAAATAAGGTTATGTTTTTTAGAAATTATTTTATTCATACAGTAACTATAGCAAAAACATAACTATCAAACAAGGTACTGTTCTTTACATTAGAAAGATTTATAAGTAGAATAAAAATATATTAAATAACGACAAAGCTGACAAAATGTACAATTACAATAACATATTGTCTGTCACTAGGAGAAAACCTTGGCACTTACATTAACAGAAAAAATTTTACAAAAACATATTGTAAAAGAAGCCTGCTCAGACACAACATTTATTGAAGGAACACCAATAGAACGCGGTAAAGATATTGCCATTCGTATTGATCAAACTTTAACTCAAGACGCAACAGGCACTATGGCATATTTACAATTTGAAACAATCGGAATTCCTCGTGTAAAAACTGACCTTTCTGTCTCATATATTGATCATAATACTTTACAAACAGATTATCGAAACATGGACGATCACCAATATCTAGAAAGCATTGCTAAAAAATATGGTTTGTATTTTTCGCGTCCGGGAAATGGGATTTGTCACCAAGTACATCTAGAAAAGTTTGGAATTCCTGGAAAAACATTGTTAGGTTCTGATAGCCACACTCCAACAGGAGGCGGAATTGGCATGATAGCAATTGGAGCGGGTGGATTAGATGTTGCAGTCGCTATGGGTGGTGGAGCTTTTCATTTAGCAATGCCAAAAGTAATTGGAGTTAAATTAACTGGAAAATTACGCTGTGGTGTTAGCGCAAAAGATATAATTTTAGCAGTTCTTGAAAAAGAAACAGTAAAAGGTGGCGTGGGAGCTGTTTATGAATATTTTGGTGACGGAGTTCAATATTTAACAGTTCCACAACGGGCAACTATTACTAATATGGGAGCAGAATTAGGTGCAACTTGTTCAATTTTTCCAAGCGACAAAGCAACAAAAGATTTTTTAACTGCTATGAATCGTTCAGAAAGTTGGACCGAAATAAAAGCAGATGCCGGCGCTGAATACGACAAAATAGTAGAAATTAATTTAGATACACTTGTTTCAAAAATTGCTTGTCCTCATTCCCCTGATGCAGTAAAAAACATTGCAGATGTCGCTGGAAAAAAAGTTTCACAAGTAGTAATAGGTTCTTGCACAAACTCATCATTAGATGATTTAGCCGCAGTAGCAAATATTGTAAAAGGGAAACATATTGCAGAAGGTGTAGAAGCAGGTATTGCCCCTGGTAGTCGTTCAACGCTTTTAATGGCAGAAAAAGCTGGAATACTTGGTGAACTTATACGAGCTGGATTTCGCATTTTAGAGAGTGCTTGTGGGCCTTGTATTGGTCAAGGATTTGCTCCAAATTCAAAAGCAGTAACCTTACGAACATTTAACCGAAATTTTAAGGGTCGCAGTGGAACAGCCGATGCTGAAGTTTATTTAGTTTCACCTGAAGCAGCCGCAGCCGCTGCAATAACAGGAACAATTACCGATCCTCAGACAATATGTGATAATAGAATGTATACATTAAAAAGTGATAATTCTAGAATTAGTATGCTTGCAAACGATTATGTTCCTGCTTTAGCAAGTGATAATGCAATGATTCTAAGACCTACGACAATAGAAGAAGGCTCAAAAGTAGAAATAATTCGAGGTCCTAATATTAAACCATGTCCGTCATGTCCTCCTTGTGAAGATACTTTGCGTATTCCTGTACTTATCAAAGCAGGTGATAACGTTAGTACAGATGATATTATGCCTGCAGGGGCTAAAATGTTGCCATTACGCTCTAATATTCCAGAAATTGCAAAATATACACTTGAAAGAATAGACCCTCATTTTTACGAAAATGCTTTTGCAATAAAAAAAGCAGGTAAACAAGGCTGTGCAGTTATAGGACGTGAAAACTATGGACAAGGTTCTAGCCGTGAACACGCTGCTTTAGCTCCTATGTACCTTGGTGTACGTGCACTTATTGTGCGTTCTTTTGCTCGAATACACAAAGCCAATTTAGTTAATTATGGCATATTGCCTATTCAATTTGCAAAACCAGAAGATTATGACAAAATAAATTGTGGCGATGAAATTGAAATTAAAAATATTTTTGATTCACTTACAACAGGAAAAAACTTTACTATTATTATTCACCCAAAAACAGGGGCTTCATATACTATTGAAGGAATTAATAACCTTGACTTAAGAACTCGCAACGTTTTAAAAGCAGGTGGTTTAGCCGCTTATACTCGTTCAGGTGGACAATAAAATAAAACAGATATACTGTAGTTTTTGTAGAGGAGTATAGATTATGAAAGTACACAATATTCTAGAAGAAGTTGTAAACGAGAAAGTTAACGACATGTATGAAAAAGTAAAAAGCATGCCTACAGCTTGGCTTACTTGTGATTGCAATCAATGTCGAGAAGATACAATTAGTTATGTACTCAATCGTCTCCCTCCTCGCTACATTGTTTCTGGTCGAGGGATAACGCACCAAGCTGTTTTAGAGGATAGGCAAACTCTTGCTGATATTGATGCGCTTACTATTGAAGGGATGAAAAAAGTAGCATTATCTAAGCGATCTTATCACGGATTGACTACTAATATTGCTGTAAAAGCTCCCACTGGTCCAGCATTTAACTTTCCAGCCTTTTTAGGTTCTGTTTCTGATGGGGACAGCTTTGACACTATAGAAGGTGCTAAAATATCTTTATCATTGGAATCTACTCTTGCAGACATGATTGATCATACATGGTTAAATCCAATAATAACATCTAAAATATCAAAAGGTCGCTATTCCTTTTGGGTTAAACCAATTTCGACTTCAAAAGTTGGAGAACAAAAAAATTTTAATTTTACAATAGAAATTTCAGCACCAAAATATGAATCAGTACAATATACATTTAGTGTTCCAGTGGTTAGCACAAAATCAGCTGAATTAGTTTATAATGCAACGTATTCATTACAATTACCTACTTTATGTCTTTTTCCAACAGAAAAGTAAATGTAAAAAAATTTGCAAAAAAATGATTTTTTTTGCATTTACCCTTTGACATAAAAGTACGTTTTATGCTATATTAATGAAGCACTTGATAAAGTGGTTCGGGACTGTAGCTCATCTGGATAGAGCAGCTGCCTTCTAAGCAGCAGGTAGAGGGTTCGAGTCCCCCTAGTCTCGTGTAAGATAAATTACGGAACGTAGCGCAGTTGGTAGCGCGTCTGCTTTGGGAGCAGAATGTCGCAGGTTCAAATCCTGTCGTTCCGACTAAAAAAGCTTTACAGCATATTGTTGTAAAGCTTTTTTTTTATGTAGGACTATTCTTAATAAGAAACATAACCATAAAGGAATTTAGATTGTTTTTAACTAATCTTCTATATAATCATCATATTTTAGATATAAATATCCAAGATATGCAAGTTCGCTATAATATGTATCTGAAAAATCAGCAGCCATACCATAAGAAACAGCAAAAGCTGCTATATACCAACCATCAGAAGAGCTATCATCATCATCTTCGTCACTTTTATAAATATCATAATTACCAGAATTATCATCGCCTTCATCTAGGCCTTCCATCAAGGTCTCTGTAACAGAAGTAAACTCATCTCCATTGCTTCTATATGCATATCCCCAAGAATCATTAGTACCAACTTTAATACCTTTTGTATAAATAGAGTCTCCATAACCTTCTGTAATAAGACGTATTGTTACATTTGCATCATATCCTTGATCAGAAATAAGTGAACCTGTATCAAGTGTCATTGGTTTATAGTTATACGAAACAAGTTTATTGTATCCGTCTTCAGAATATTCATCATTAGCACTTTTAATACTCGTAACCTGTGTGCTTAACTTAGAAGAATTATTATATATTTTATAGTAAACCATCGTCCCCTTAAAAACTAAAACATTAGTGTTAGAAGAGTCATCAGTTGTAAAATCAAAATAATGTTCATCAGCAGAGAGATCTTCATCACGTACAGTAGCATTATAAGGTGGCTCTAGTACATAATATACAGAAAGACCGCATGCACAAATGCACAATGCGGCCATAACTAATAAAATATATTTTCTATTAATTTGCAAGTTTTCCTTCCGCTTTTAACGTAAGAAGTCTCGATTTTGCAAGGTTAGCCCATTCATTTCCAGCATAATTATCAACTAAAGTATTATAAGCTTTCTCGGCAGCTTCAAAACCACCACGTTGTTCTTCGATGCGACCTATATTAAAATACGCTCTAGGTGCAAGTGAAAAAGATTCCTTACCAACTGCAATTGTATAATAAGCAATTGCATCATCAATATTACCAACTTCTTCAGAACACACTGCAGCATTATAATAGCAAATCGGTGCTGTATAAGCTGATTCAGAAGCTTTTGCAGCGTTTAACCAACTTTCTTTGGAATATTCCCAATTTTTGTTAGCAAAATCTATATCTGCTGCAAACATATAAGCCCTTGTTGCAACAACGCCATTTGATGAATCTGCTAAAGCTTTTGCACGAGTTAAAATATCATCAACAACGCTTGCATCAACTTCATCTTCAGACTCAGCTTTTGTAAGTTCAACAGTAAGAACATCTAACTTTTCTAATCCATTTTTTCGAAGAGTTTTAGTAATCCCAGAATAAGCTAAAAACCCTACAATACCAGCAATTATAATAGCAGAAATAATTATAATTATTCCTTTATGATTTTCTAAAAAACTACCAACATTACCAGCAGTATCTTTTGTATCATTCATTTTAAATCTCCTTATTTTCGAATACCAAGTTCTTTTATTAATCTACAAACATAAGTCCTTTGTATACCAAGAACTTGTGCTGTTTTTGTTTGATTCCAATTTTGTTCTACCAGAATTTTTTCTACATACTTTTTTTTAAAACAACTAATTGCTGTTTTAAGTGTTTTTGGAGTATTAAAATCTTCAATTATCGCAGTCATATAATCTGATTTTTTTTCAACATTGTTTAATAATAAATCAGCCACTTGGATAAAAGGGGGTTGTCCAAAAACACAAGCCCGTTCAATCGCATTCTGTAATTCTCTAATATTTCCTGGCCAAGCATAATCTAAAAGAACTGCTTTTGCCTTGTCAGAAAACCCAGTAAAATTTCGTTTAATTTCATAATTAGTTTTTTTAACAAAATAATCTGCGAGTTCAAGAATATCTTCTTTTCTTTCACGTAACGGAGGAATATTTAACGGAAGAACATTTAATCTAAAATATAAATCGTTTCTAAACTTTCCTTCTTGTACCATTTTTTCAATATTTCGATTTGTAGCAGCGATAATTCTAACATCTACAGAAATAGTTTCACTAGAACCCACTTTTTCGAAAGTTTTCTCTTGCAAAACTCTTAAAAGCTTACCTTGTAAGAAAAATGGAAGTTCTCCAATTTCGTCTAAAAATAAAGTTCCACCATTCGCCGTTTCAAATCTACCTTTGCTCTCAGAAATAGCATCAGTAAAAGCACCTTTTACATGTCCAAATAATTCACTTTCTAATAATTGAGGTGATAATGCTGCACAATTAATGCGTACAAACGGTTTATTAGAACGTAAACTGTTAAGATGAATTTGCTCTGCAAAAAGCTCTTTACCCACACCACTTTCACCAAGAATAAGTACAGAAGTATTTGTTCTTGCAACTCTTTTTACAACTTTTAACAAATCTAAAATAATTTGACTTTTTGCAACAAATTTATGATAACAACCAGTCGAAGATATTGTTTTTTGTAAATCCTTAATCGTATTTTGTGCTTTAAGATATCTATCAGCATTTTGATAAGCAATGCTAGCTTGAATACATAATAATTCTATTATTTCTCGATCACTTTGTGTAAAATCTTGCTGTCCAGCTTTATTCAATAATTCAACGACGCCAATAGGAATATTGTTCACACGAAGGGGAACCGCAATCATATTTTTTGTTAGATAACCGGTTTTTTTTTTAATTTCGCTCATATACCGAGGATCACTAGGAACATCGTTAACAATTAGCGTTTTATTGTTTTTAATAACCCAACCAGCGAGACTGCCTTTCGTTTTAACTGTAACAGCTTGTGCTTCTACACCTTTTGGCCCAAGCGCTACACAAAATTTTAAATCATCTTCATTTTCTACAAGCAACATTGAAGATGATTCACATTTAACTAACCGCATTGCTGATTCAAGTATATAAATCAACAATGTGTTTAAATCTGAGTAACTAGAATTAATTCGTGTATTAACCTCGACGAGCGTGTTAAGTTTTTCTACATCAATTGAAACTGACGACATAACAATGCTCCTCGAGTAGAACCTTATTTATCTTTTAGAAGATTTGCAAATGGATTATATGCATCGCCATCATCGTTAGTATCATTTGCTGCCATGTACTGTGACATCTCTTCTCGTTGCATCTTCTTTTTGAACTCTCGTACAGAAAAAGCTACTTTTTGTCTTTCAGTATTGACATCAACAACATATACATTAATTTTATCACCAACTGTATATTTTTTGACAGCATCTTCAAAAGATTCTTCTCTATTATCGCTTAGATTAGCTTTATTTACCAAACCTTCAATTCCGCTATCTGTTTTAACAAAAATACCAAAATCTACAATAGAAACAATTTCACCTTCCAGGGTTGAACCAGGTTTGTGATCTTTACTAAATTGTACCCAAGGATTCTCTGTAAGTTGTTTTACACCTAGACGAATATGATGTGATTCAGGATCATTTTCAATAACCTTTACATCAATTTCATCACCAACGGTAAGTTCACTGCCAGGATGTCTAACTTTCTTTGTCCATGACAAATCATCAGCATGAAGGAATCCATCAATACCTTCTTCTAACTCTACAAATGCACCCGCATTGGCAATCTTAACAACTTTTCGTTTAAGTTCTGTACCAACAGGATATTTTTCACCAATAGTGTCCCAAGGATTCTCTTGTACTTGTTTTAAACCAAGAGAAACACGACCTGCTTGAATATCATAACCCAAAATCATGCATTTAACTTCGTCACCGATAGAAACAATATCACTTGGTTTATTTATCTTTTTTGTCCAACTAAATTCGCTAATATGAACAAGACCTTCAATGCCTTCTTCTAATTCGATAAAAGCTCCAAAATCAGCAAGTTTAGTAACTTTTCCAGTCACGATATCATTAACATGAAATTTATCTTCAAAATGAAGCCATGGATCTTCTGTAAAATGCTTAAGAGATAGATTTATGCGTTTTTCTTCAGGATCTAGGCGGATAACTTTAAGTTCTATCTCCTGTCCTTTTTTTACAAAATCTTTAGGACGTGTAACGTGTCCCCAACTCATATCATTAATGTGTAACAGTCCATCAAAACCACCAAGATCGATAAAGGCACCGAAACTTGTAAAGCTCTTTACTGTTCCTTTTACAACATCACCAATTTGTACTTCTTCAAAAAAAGCATCACGATTTTTTGTAATAGCTTCTTCTAAATATTTACGACGATTAACAACAATATTTGCTTTACCATCTGAATACAATCTTTCAATGTAGAAATTGCTTTTTAATCCAAGAAGTTTTTCTGATTTATCAACTTTTTGGCTATCTGATTGACTAATTGGTAAAAATGCTGAAATATCAGAACTTAAATTTACCTCAAAGCCACCTTTGACTACTTTAGTTATTGTTCCTTCAACAGGTGCCTTGTCTTGAAAAGCTTGGCGAAGAACTTTCCAAAGTTGTTTTACATCTGCTTTTTGCTTAGAAACAACTAATTCTCCGTGTTTGTTTTCTTTTGTAACAAGAACCACACTAACTACATCGCCAACTTTAGGCAACTCAACAAATTCCGTTGTAGGAATTTTCCCTTCGGACTTATATCCGACATCTACGAACACCTGTTCAGGTGTCACTTGAATAACTTTGCCATCATATACTTGGCCTTCTTCAAGTGAATCAATACTTTTTAGATACTCTTCTTGTAATCGTGTTTGATTGTCGGCTTTTTTTTCAGCCTCATTCATCTCCACTTCCATCTGATCCATATTAAACCCTTAATTGTGAATTTTGCTTGTAATTATCTCACAAACCTGTTCTATCGTCAAGTCCGATGTATCAATATAGTTAGCGTCTTTTGCAATTTTCAGTGCTCCAACAGCTTTATTTTTATCAATTTTATCGCGCTCTTGAATTTCTTTTTTTATTTGCTCCAATGTTAAATCACTTACATTTTGTTTATAACGTCTTATTGCTTGAGCTTCAAGTGAAGCATCCAAATAAAATTTATATTCAGCATTAGGGAAAACAACCGTTGTCATATCCCGTCCTTCACACACAAGACTTAAATGTTTTGTAATACATCTTAATTTTTTATTTATAATATCGCGTATTTCTGGAATACTAGAAACTTTTGCAGCATTTAAGTCAATCCGAGCATCATGAAGATGATCGTCTACATCTATTCCATTCAGTATAAGTCTCTCGTTTACATAATCCATTTTTACTTTTTTCGAAAAATCTATGACAGCTTTTTTATTATCAAGGTCTATTTTGGAATCTAAGAGCGCCATTGTTATACCCCGATAAAAACTTCCTGAATTTAAAAATGCAATATGTAACTTTTTCGAAATTAGTTTTGCTATCGTGCTTTTTCCAGTTCCAGCAGGCCCATCTATAGCTACAATCATTAAAATATCTCCTCGCACATTAACTTTCTTGAGCACACAATGATATTAAATCCTTCACTTCATTTGTTGAGAGTTCCCGAAACATCCCTGGTTGTAAACCATCTAAGACAATTGTTCCTATACGTACTCGTTCTAATTTTTTTATTCCGATTTCTATTTTTTCTAGGACTCGACGAATTTCACGATTTTTCCCTTCAATCAAAGTGACACGTAATCGATGTCTTGTCTCTAACTCTGCTGTTCGAGCTTTGTAAAACACACCATCTATACGAATCCCTTTTGTAAACTTCTTTCCTAAATCAGGAGGCATAGGTAAACTCGTCTGAACTACATATTCTTTTTCGATTTGCGACGATGGATGAGTTATTTTTCTAGCAAACTCTCCATCATTTGTAAACATTATTAAACCACAAGAAAACATATCGAGACGACCTACATTATACAATCGCTCAGAAAAAGCATCTTGTAAAAGATCTGAAGCCACAGGACGCCCTTTTTCATCGGACAGAGAACAAACATACCCTTCAGGTTTGTTTAATAGCACATAACGTTTTTTTTCTTCTAAAGCAATTTCTTTCCCATCAACTTGAACCTTTACCGTCCTAGGGTCAACTTTAGTCCCAAGTTTCCAAATGGTCTCACCATTAACTTGAACTCGTCCTTCTAATATAATATCTTCACTAGCCCTTCTGCTAGCAACACCACAATGAGCCATATACATCTGAAGACGCATTAATTTAGGAGCTATACATTGTTCTACATTTGTTTTATCTTGCAAGTTCAAATCTCTCACTTTCTGTTTCATCTAGTTTTGGTAAATCTTTTATAGAATTTAAATTAAAAAATTTTAAAAATTCTTTTGTTGTACCAAATTGAACAGGTTTGCCTGGCACATCCTTGCGTCCGACCTCTTTTATAAGATTTCTATCTCTAAGTAATCGAATCATATTATCTGCTGAAACCCCGCGAATAGATTCTATCTCACTTCTTGTTACAGGTTGAGAATATGCAATAATTGAAAGGGTTTCTATTGCAGACTTTGATAATTTTCCTTCATTACGTTTGCCATAACGATTTTTTAAGAAGTTCCAAAGATCTTTTTTAGGACTAATAGCCCAACAACCACCAATTTGTACAAGTTCTATACCGCTATTTTCTAATTCATATTTTTTTTGCAACTTTTCAATTGACATCTCTACAACATCTTGTGACAATTGAGAAATTTTTACGAGGCTTTCAACCGATAAAGGTTCGCCTTCTAGATAGAAAATAGCTTCTAAAAGAGCTGCTTCTTTTTTCAAAAATATCTCCATACTAGGCTGCTTCTACCGCTGGCCTTATTTTTATATCACCAAACATCCTATTTTGATAAATGCAGGCTGTCTTAAATTTTACTGCTTCTAATATTGCCATAAATGCACATATAATATCAAGAAGACTACCTTCTCTAACAATAAGATCTGTAAAACTGCATTCACCCTGTTTTTCAAAAAGCTCATTCATAAGGGTTATTTTTTCATTTACCGATATTTCTTCATACATACTTAAAATTTGTTGATGCGTATAAGGAGCAACTAATTTAGAAAAAGTTTTCATAAGCCCCCATGTATCGACTTTTTCCCAAAGCTGTTCTTCTTCAAAAGGTAAAACGCATTGTTTCTTTTTACGCTCAAACGTCCATTCGGAATCAGTTTCTTTTTCTTCCATAAGACTCGATAATTCTTTATATTTTTGATACTCTATTAATTTATCAACTAATTCTTGACGAGGGTCTTCAAGTTCTTCATCATCAAAATCAGATTCAACAGGTAAAAGCATTCTTGATTTTATATATAATAATTCTGCAGACATAGAATAAAATTCTGTTAAGTCTGCCAAATTTGTTGACACTGCATAATCGAGGTAATCCATAAATTGTTCCGTAATTTGTCCAACAGGAATGTCATATATATTAATTTCATTTTTTTTGATTAAAAAAAGCAATAAATCGAGTGGGCCTTCAAATTCATCAAGTTTAAAAGTTTGTTTTTTTTGAAAGTCTGTCTGAGCTTCTTGTGTAGCACTCTTCATATTAGATAATTCCATAGTTTACTTCCTTTTATGCAAATGGAGAACAGTATTTTTTTACCCCCTGCTCTTTAAGAACACTTAAATAATTGTAATACAACGTTCTTTGAGGTATATCGGTATATTTTCTCTCTTTCTCCAGTTTTACAAAGGCGCGGCTATTAAGAATTTCAATTAACGGAATTAACACGAATTGTCTTTCTCTTATATGTTCATGAGGAATTACAAGATCCTTTGTGTGTATTGTTTTATTTCCAAATAACTCTATATCAATATCGAGGGATCTTGGACCATTCCTAATTTCATTCTTTCTATTTCGACCCCATTTTTCTTCTATTTTGTGGATAGTTTTAAGTAATTCAAAAGGAGACAAATCTGTCACACCAGCAACAACCATATTATAAAAATCATCTTGATCTTCTACATACATTGGTTTACTGTTATATACTGACGACAGTATACAATCTTCTAGCAAAACATTTAAATCAGAACACGCCTTTTTTAATATTTCTAAAGGTTGCAATTCACAAAATGCACGATTTGATCCAAGCCCTAAAACAACAAAATGCATTTTAGAATAAAGCTCCACTATCCGAGCCAGAACCTTTAGTTTCCTTTCCTTTTGTGACTCCAATAGCTGCAACTTTTTTTTCTTTTTTAGAATCTTTTGTTTTATTTTTTAATACCTGACCAGGAAATAATTTTTCTCTAATTTTTTGCTCAACTTCAGCGGCAAATTCTGGATTTTGTTGCATAAAAGCAATTGCATTTTCACGCCCTTGTCCGATTTTTTCATCTCCTCTAGAATACCAAGCTCCTCGTTTTTCAACAAAACCATGCTTTACAGCGGAATCAAGCAAACTAGAAATAGAAGAAACACCTTTGCCAAAAATAATATCTAATTCAACCTTTTTAAAAGGAGGGGCTACTTTATTTTTTACAACCTTTACTCGAACTTTATTACCAACAATATCATCAGATCCTTTTTGATCTATAGATTCAATTCGTCGAACTTCCAGTCGTATTGACGAATAAAATTTTAATGCATTTCCACCTGTAGTTGTTTCGGGATTTCCAAACATAACACCTATCTTCATACGAATTTGATTTATAAAAACCAAAACGGCTCCAGATTTACCAATGCATCCAGTCAATTTTCTAAGAGCCTGACTCATCAGTCGAGCTTGTAAGCCCATGTGAGAATCACCCATATCACCTTCTATTTCAGCCTGAGGTGTAAGGGCTGCAACTGAGTCGACTACAATTATATCTACTGCTCCACTTCTAACTAGGCTTTCTGTAATTTCGAGCGCCTGTTCTCCAGTATCAGGTTGAGAAACCCATAAATCATCTATATTAACACCAAGGTTTTTTGCATACACAGGATCAAGAGCATGTTCTGCATCTATAAAAGCCGCAATTCCACCAAGTTTTTGAGACTCTGCAATAGCTTGTAACGCTAAAGTTGTTTTTCCAGATGATTCTGGTCCATATACTTCTATGATTCGACCCTTTGGATACCCACCAATACCAATAGCTTCATCTAGCAAAAGAGAACCTGTTGGAATAACTTCTAATCCAGCAACATTAACAGTTTGCCCCAGTTTCATCAAAGAACCTTTCCCAAACTGTTTTTCTATTTGCAGACGAGCTGCTTCCAAGGCTTTTTGTTTTTCGTTTAAATCTGTCAAAGAATTTATTTCGTTTGTCATTTTTGCCACCTTTCCCTCCCTGTAACAATTAGGTGTTTTATTCGTTATTTTCCGTAAAATAGAGAAAACAATGATTATTTTTTATTTATAGTTTGATAAATTGAATTTCCTTTTAAAATTAATTTACCATTTTGTATACCAATTTTCCCTAATATAGTCAACGGTTGTAAAGTATTTATTATAACAGGCCGCTCCAAAACGAGAGGGACAATACCATCAACTTTTTTCATATCCTCATATCCTACAAGAAAATCACATTTGTAAGTTTGTTCTGTTTCAATGACATTCGAAACTCGCCCTGACCACACGACCCAACAATCAATATAAAGAAAAGGATCTTCTACTATTTGTGCATAAGAATAATTATCTTTTATTGTGTCAAACCCAGGGACTTCAAAATAATCCATTAATAGACGTGCTTTTTGACGGATAGAAGCTGATGCATTAGAATACAGTATTTTATTAATTTTAACTTGCGCTGCGTTGTCACGATATTCTTGAAAATATTTTTGAGCAGCTTCATAATCTTCTTTAATTTGCTTCTCTGTAAGAATATATCTATAATTCCCAGTAGTAAGATCTGTTTCTAATGAATTTTCTTTGTCTTCAATTGTAAGTACCAAATCGGATAAATCTGCTCTATTATTTGGAACTGTAGTTATTTTTGGATAAATTATAAAAGCAAAAAGCATTCCTATTAAAATAAAACAGGAACATCCAATTACTTTTTTTCTTGTAAGAAAGTTTCCGCACTTAGGATATAATTTTTTGATTTTATTGGTTATAATTGCAGTTTGAATTTTTTCGGGAGTATTATTATACCTAATAAAATTGAGTCCATTTTCTGCCAATTTATTTGTTTGATCATAGTCTTGAGCTTCAAGATAGTACTCAATTGCTTTTTCTATTTCGCCTCGACGTAAATAAAGTACAGCTTGAGCCGTAACAAGATCTACATCTATCATTTTTATTCGACGTGCTTTTTTAAAATACAGTTCTGCTCCCCCAATATCACCAACATACAAGCAAGCCGTACCTAGCATATAATGGAAGTCAAACGAATCTCTATAATCTATAACATACGGCTCTAATAATTTAATAACTTCAGGAAATTTATGATTTCTAAGTGCTTTTTTAGCTTTTTGAAGAGGGTTTTTCTTTTGAGCCATACTTATTGCCCCATTTGCTTAAGTATATTTTCAACTTCAACAGTAAGATATTCTATCTCTTTTTCATCTGCAATTCCAGGGTTTGATTTTAACAAAGCAATATAATTCAATAAACGCTGTACATAAGCTGCATCAACTACATCAGGTTTTTTAGGAGGAACAATTTTATCTTCTATAGAGCCAGAATTAGCATTAAATTCGACTTGGCTAGTGTTCATATTTGTAAAAAGCTCAGAAGGATCTTCTCCTTTTTCTGCTGTCGTTATGTAAAATTGGTTTGTAGAAGATTTCCCTTTTTTTAGATAGACTCTTTTCCAAACAATGCACAATGCTGAGTTGTTATACGAAAACAACGAATCAAACCGACGCCCAGTTTTTGTTGTTGGTACCCATTTTTGAGATGAAGCAACTTCTTTATTTGCAAGTATCACATATTCTGGAGATGTAATGGTACGACCGTTAAGCAAAAATCGTATTCCAGCTTTTTCATTTTGAGAACAAATCCATTTTGCTTGAGTCATTGTATCATAAGAAATCTCAGAATTTATTTCATCTGAATTTGCAGTTATAAAATGAGAATCACCATTTTCTCCTAGATAGGTATCAAACACAGCTTTTACAGCAATTCGAATACGTTCATCAGTTAAGTTTTTTGTTGTTATACTTACACGAATACTGTCAGCCTCAACATTTAATTGAGAAGCAAAAACATGCAAACGAATAATAACAACAGCCTTTTTCTTTAATGTATAAGAAACAATTACATCATTTGTTTCTTCCTCTACATTTGAATTAATCGAAATAAAAGCACTGTGCCCCAATTTAAAAATTCCAGAATTATATGATAAATAATATGCTGAATTCGATGTATACCGCCCAGTGTCTAATAAATTTAGCCAAGTATCTTGTGTTGTATTTTCTTTTTTATCTGTATTTTGTAATACATAGGCTGAATCGGGCAGAGCCCCAAATTTTGTACCAGAAGCTCCAGTATATCGATCAATTTTTTTTTCTGTTTTATTGTCTTTTTGTTCTTCGATAGGATTAATTTTTCTAAATACCGAAATAGAGCCATTAAAATCATCAACTACAATTCTAATATTGCCAGATATAAAATCTACCTGAGCAAAAAGCGGAAATATTAAAATTAATAAAAAAAAGCACAATATACTCCGCTTACGAGACATATTATTCTTCTCCCTCAGGTACTTCTTGAGGTTGTAAAAGTTCTTCTAATTCTTGAGCTTTTTGAATCAATTTATTAAGAGCTTCATTTTCTTTATCTGGAATAGTAGCTATATATTCTTCTGTAACAGGCTCCCCTTCTACAGTAATATCTGTTGTAATATCACTTGCTGAAACTCCTGCCTTTGCCAATCCTGCAAGATAAGATCGTTTTTCAGCAGCTGCGCCACGTAAACTTTCTGCAGCTTCTGCGGTTGCAACTCTTAAAGTTTCATTTTTAGCAAGTAATTCTTCATTTTGACTTTTTATTTCTTTGTTTTCTGCTGTCAAAGAAATTACTTTTTGTTGTAAAACTTTTAACTGATTACCAATTCCAATTGAATCTTCGTTTTCATACAAAGAAAGCCGTCGCTCATAATCTTCTCGAGCAGCTAAATACTCTTCGCCAGTCACACGTAATAAATATAAAAGTTTTTCTTCTCTCTCTCGTTGATTTAATAATTCTAACCGATATTCGGCTTCTTTATATTTCGAAGAGGAAGGATACTCTTGTATTAGCTTTTGAAAAATCTTCTTAGAATCTGCAAATTGATATAATTGATAAAAAGATTCTGCCGTCCAAAACATAGCTGAAGTTTTTAACTCATGATCTGGCCATTTATCACAAAAATTAGAAAAATTTATTATAGCCTGATTATAGTTTCCCATTGAAAAATAAGCACGTGCATTTTGATATTCTATTTGAGGAACAAATTTGCTATCTGGAAATTGTTCTAAAAAATAAGTTCCATCATTTAAAGCATTCTTGTAATCTTCTGCAAAAATTTCTGTCATTATAAGAACATACCACGTATCTTGGGTTGAATTCTTAGGCTCTGTAACAGCTTTTCTTAAAAAGAATAATGCTGTATTCCAGTCTTCATTTTTATACGCACGCAATCCTTGTAATAGTACATCTGAACTTCCTAAAGTTGCAGTCTTAATTTCACTACTTGAAGATTGAGCAAAAACGCCGGTAAAAGATACAAAAATAAGGCACAAGATAACTATACACTTTTTCATACTATTTCTCCCACTTTAAATTTCCAGAGAAAAATGAAGAACCAGATACTACAACATCAAGATCTGTAGCTAAGACAGACGGTAATGTTTCATTATTTATTCCGCCATCGACAGAAACAAAGTAATCATAGTTATTTTCATTTTTAATAGATACAAGTTCAGTTAATTTATTTATACAACTTGGTATAAGTTTTTGACCACCAAATCCTGGATTAACACTCATAACAAGAACAAGATCTACATATGGAAGAATTTCTTTTATTGCTGATACAGGAGTCGATGGAACAATACTTATTCCAGCTTTTTTACCCAGAGAATGAATTTGTTGTACTACTCGATGATGATGTATTACATTTTCCCAATGAAAAGTAATATAATCGGCTCCAGCTTCAGCAAATCTAGGGATAATCCTATCAGGATGATCTATCATAAGATGTACATCAAATGGTAAATCTGTAAGAGGTCTAATTGCCTTTACTACAAGAGGTCCTATGGTAATATCGGGAACAAAAGATCCATCCATTACATCTATATGAACCCAATTGCCACCCCCTCGTTTAATCTTATCTATCGAAGTCGAAAGATTAGCAAAATCAGCTGACAAAATAGATGGAGCAAGTAATATTTTTTCCATACTACTATAGTACCAGACAAGAGTAATTAAGTAAATACATTTTTTATTTACAAAAAGGGGTTGACAGATTATACAAAAAAAGTATATAAACAATGCTCTTTTTGCAATTTTTTAACGATTGACTAATATTTCCTTATCTGTAATAATAAATTTACTTATGAGTACAAAGACTGCATCGGTACTATCAAAAGCTTTTGAATTACTTAAATCAAGTAATTCAAAAGAAGCAAAAGACCTGCTTGAAGAAGCTCTTACAGAAGATCTTGAAAATGAAGATATCTTATTTACTCTAAAGTGTGCACGATACTGGAATGGAGTTATGGAACATATTCAAGAGTTTCCAGATGCATACCAAAGAGGAGAAATGTATCTTCAACAATGGAAAAATTTTATGTCTTTTATTAATAATAAAAGTTTAGAAATTTCTCCTGCAATGTATGCATGTAGACGTGGCGTATTTTCGCAAGCCTTAAAAAGCTACGAATCTATTTTTGATGACCATATTTGCACTCATCAACAAGAGATTTTAAGTAAAACAGGTCTTTGTTATAAAATTTTAGGTGATTATGAAACAGCGCTTACATATTTAAATAAGGCTAATTCACAAAATCAAAATTCAGCAGAAATTCTTGCTGAGATGGCTGATTGCTATGCTCTTTATGGAGAAGAAAAAACAGCTAAAGTTTTATTTCGCGAAGCTTATTTTATTGATGCTTCTAAAATTGATTCTGCTTTTTTGGAATCTGAACTTATATGTAGGCTAATAAACCAAGTAAAACAACTTGGATATAAAGGAAAAGTTTTAAGTGAATGGATACCTGTATATGGTGTTTTGTTTGGTGTTTTTACTGTAAAGCGAGAATTAAGAGCTTTAGAGGTCGGAAAACTTCGACAATCCATATTTGCTTTAGAAAACGAACTGAAGGATGCTGGGAGTGAACCTTCGTTACTCATTCCTCGGCTAATTAATCATTACTTTTGGCTTATTGACCATTATATTACAATTAATGGAGACAGGGCTAAAATTAACGAAAACTTGCTAAAAATCAAACTACTGGATCGTACGATTTACGAAAAATACACATTATAATCCAGTAATAGGAGATCATTGATGTCTGATGCATTAATAAAAGATATTCAGGATATGCTGAATGAAGAAAAATGGACTCGTGCAGCCATTACAAACTATTCCAAAAATAATTTTATAGAACTTTCTTCTTATGTAGAAAAAGCTCAAAATGAAAATTGTATCGACGAGTTAAAAGAAGTCTGCGATGAGCATCTTTCCCACACTAAAAACAGTATAATTGGTCTATATCTTTCTGGTATGTTAGCTCTTAAAAAGAAAACCTTAGATAATTCTGCGTTGGTAACTCTTGTAACTATTTTTCAAGATAATCGCAAAACAGAAGTTGTTAAATATTTATGCCAAACTATAATCGCAGAAGATGAAAATAATAAATTTGCATTACGCACTCTTGCAGAGTGTTATCGCGACGAAAACAATGAAGAGATATGGAAATTATATGAAACTATTGTACGATTAGACTATGAAGAAGCTGAAATCGTAAAACTTTTAGCAGAACATGCAGAAGAAAATAATGATATTCAAACAGCTATAGATTATTACAAAAAAGCACTTCTTAGATATGTCAATAAAGGATCAGCAACACAAGTAAAAGAACTTTGGTCAAAACTTGTATCTCTTATACCTGAAGAAATAGACTTCTTTTATTTGGTTCAACGAAAAGTTGCCAAACAAATTAGCGAAGTACGATCAGCAGCTCTTATGCAAGAAGTATATGTGTATTATAAAGATAAGGAAGAATGGAACATCTGTATTGATATCCTTAAACTTATGTTAGGCATAGATGATAAAGATTCTTGGGCTCGAAAAGAAATAGTTGATTGTTACCGTGGAAAATATGCAGACCACAGTCAATTGGAAGATTACATTCATATTTCTAACTTAACTCAAAACTGGAGAAATGTTTTTGAAGCTATTAACGATTTTGAAAAACATATCTCGTTTGATGCCAAAAATTTTGTTTTCCATCGATCATGGGGAGTTGGCATTATACGTTCTGTTAAGAATGATGAAATCGAAATTAACTTTGGTCGTAAATATGGTGTAAAAAAGATGAGTCTTAAAATGGCAGTAAGTGCACTACAACCACTTGCACGTAATCATATTTGGGTATTAAAAGCTACAAAAACTAAAGAAGCTTTAGCAAAAATGGTTAAGGACGACAAAACGTGGGCGTTAAAAACAATAATTAAGAGTTTTGACAACAACTGCGATTTTAAACGAATTAAAGCTGAATTAGTTCCTGGAATCCTTACAGCTGGAGAATGGACAAGTTGGAGCACAGCAGCTCGTAAAATTCTTGATACAAATGCTACATTTGGTATCAATCCAGATGATATAACACACTATATAGTTCGAAATCATGCTATTTCGCAAGAAGAAAAACTTTCAGATGAGTTTAAAGCTCAAAAACAATTTTTTGCTCGAATTGACATCCTTATGAGATTTGAGAAAGAAGCTGATACTACAAGTGAACTTTTTTCTGAAATGGTTGGTTATTTTACAGGCTTCTTAAAATCTTTTACATCTGTTACAGAACAAACAATTGCATCATATTTAGTTATCCGACGTATTTCTACAAAATATCCTAACTTAAATCCTAATTTAAGTTATACTTTTGAGCAATTATATAACGAAATAGAAAATCCAAATGCATTATATTCTTCTCTAAAAGATACAAAAAATACTAATTTACGTCCTGATTTCTTATTATGTATTCGTGAGCTTTTACCTAATTGGGATGAAGAATATATCCGTCTATTTCCAACAGTTCTAAAACAAGATATGCTAACTCAACTTGTAAATGCTGGTCATACAGATAAAATAGAAACTCTTGTTCGCGATGCTTTTGAAAACTATCGTGATTATAGAGAAGCAGTTATTTTCTTCTTTAAAGAAAGCCAAGATGAAGATTGGTTTAGCAATGTTGGTTTAACTTTTGAAAAAGAAATGATTGCTCTTATTCACATTATGGATGTAAACTTCCGTGAAATAGAAAACCATACTCGAACAACAGAGAACAAAAAAATTAATCGTCAAATACAGACTTTATTGTTCAAAAATAATACTCTTTTAGATTACTGCTTGGTAAATGATGAAGACATTTCTAAAGAAGAAAGACTTGAGCGTATTACTCGTTTGTATACTTTGGTTAATGATGTTGCAGATTTAGATGGAACCATTAAGATGAATATGCGTAACCGTATTCTTGAACAATTCCCTGACTTTAAATTTCAAGAAACAGAAGAAAAAACTATTACTTCTAAAGGCCTTATTGTTACAAGTAAAATGCTTGAAATTAAGAAAGCAGAACTTGAACATATTACTAAAGTCGAAATTCCTGAAAATTCGAAAGAAATTGGTGAAGCAATGGCTCAAGGAGACTTAAAAGAAAATGCTGAATACAAAGCAGCAAAAGAAAAACAGTCTCAACTTAATGCTACAGGAACAAGATTACAGGACGAGATTGACAGAGCTCAGATTTTTGATCCTTCATCTGTAACTGTTGCACGAGTAGGCTTTGGAAACAAGGTTGAACTAACAAATACAAAAACAAATGCTACAGAAGTTTTCACCATTTTAGGACCTTGGGAATCAGATCCTGACAATGGAATAATATCTTATATGTCACCTCTTGGTAATTCAATTATGAATGCAAAAGTTGGAGAAACACTATCTTTTGAAATTAACGAAGTTACATATAGTTATAAAATTGAAAAAATTGAAGTAGCAAAATTAGATGACTAAACAGTCATTAATTAGAAAACATACTTTCTAAAAAAAAGCAGGCATGAGCCTGCTTTTTTTTATACTTTTTAATTATTTTTACAAAAGTATTATTTTTTAGTTAATGCTAAGAACTCTTTTTCTGTTATAACTCTTACACTAAGTTGTCTAGCTTTTATATTTTTAGAAGTGCCAGATTCAGGTGTATTTGTTACAAGATATGACAACCCCTTTACTACTGTAGTTTTTACTGAGCCGCCGAGAGACTTTACAAGTTCTTGTGCTTCACTTCTTTTAAAATTAACTAGCTCTCCTGTAAAGCAAAACGAGAGTCCCTCTAAAATCCCATCAGATTTTCTTGATATAATCCTAATAATGTCTTCATTAATAAGTCTTAACATTTCACTATGATTTTCTTTTAGGCCATCAACAAGTGTTTTTGCTGTAATGTTTCCAAAACCATTGATACTAGCTAAATCGTCTACCGTTGCATCTAAAATTTTTTGCAAAGTTGTAAAACCCGCCTCAATAAGCTTTTCTGCAAGAGTCAGCCCTATTCCTTCAATGTCAAAACCTGCTATAAATTGTTCTAATGTGACACTTCTTCGTCCTTGAATGCTATTAATGATTTTATCTGCCGATTTTTCACCAAGACCTGCAAGATTAGAAATTTCATTCTTGGTAAGTGTATAAATATCATAAATAGACTTAATTCTATTCATTTCATACAAACGCCGAATAAGTGTTAATCCAAAATCCCGTATATCAAGAACAGACACCCATTTTTCGATTCTATGATGAATACGTTTAGGACACAAGCTGTTTGGACAAAACAAACGAGTACCATCATCTATTAATCGTGTATTACACGTACTACAAACCTTAGGAAAAGCAATCTCCGACAAAACCGTATGTGTATTTGTTTTTACAACAGTTTCTACTTTTGGAATTATTTCTCCACGTTTTGTTATAACAATATGATTACCAATTTTTACATTTAAAGCTCTCATTGTATCAGGATTTGCTAAACTAGCTCGTTGAACTGTAGTACCATTTAATTGTACAGGATCAAATATAGCCACAGGAGTATAGGTTGCACCATTTTCACTCCATTCAACATCGCGTAAAACAGACACCGCCTCTTCTAAACTAAATTTAAAAGCAATTTGTTTTTCCGGACGGGCGCGCGAAGCATCTTTAAAATCAAGAGCACGACCCTTAATTACCAACCCGTCAATGTCATAATTAAGGGTGTCACGTAATTCCATTACTTGTGCTCGATAATCTATAACTTCCTGTGCTCCATGACATATTTTTAATTTGACAGTTTCAAAATTTTCATGGGTAAGCCATTTAATTTTTTGTTCTTCATCAGCAAAAAAAACAGTATCAGTATTATCTTGTGTCTGTGCAGAATTTTTTAACCAAACATCATAACAAATAACTTTTAGATACTCACTGCCAACACCGTCTTTGCGCTTCATCAGACCATTAGCAGCATTACGACAGTTTGCTTTGTCAGAAAAAAAGGTATCATGAATGTCATGAGGCATGATAACTTCACCTCTGACTCCACCAGTAAAAGGAAGTGAAAGCTGTTTTGAAAAACCACTCATTTTTGTAACATTAGAAGTAATATCATCACCAATTTTACCATCGCCCCGAGTTATAGCTTTTACAAATACACCATCTTGATATTGCAATTCTATACTCGCTCCATCAAGTTTATACTCTACTAAAAATTCATCAAAAGGCATTTTATTTGCCCACGCTCTAAAATTTTCAGGACCAGCTGCTTTGGCTTGACTTCCCATAGGAATTATATGTTGTACTTTTTTAAAATTACCAGTATTAAGAGGCGAATCTTTATAGGATTCTTCAATATCTGAACCAACTTTAGTAAAAATAATATTTGAAGGATCTAATTCAGCAAGTTCATCCCACATCTCATCAAATTCGGCATCAGGAATAACATCCCCATTACCTGTGTAATATGATTTTTGATACTTGAGGATACGTTTTTCAAGCTCGCTAATACGTTTTAAAGTAGAAAGTGAATGGTTAGACTCTTTACCCATATTTTTAATCCTGTAATGGCTTTATAAACATTAATTCAGTTATTGGCCTTTCAGCTTCTAATCCTTTTCGCTCAAATTTTGTTTGAGGGCGCCACGATTGTTTCTCTGCAAAACCTTGATATTTGTTCTTAAGATTAGCTGTGTTTTCAAGGAGTTCTAGCGTAGATTCTGCATACTCTAACCAATCTGTAACAAAATAAAGGTAGCCACCTGGAGCTAATTTTTTTACGATCAGATCAATATTATTACGTTGCATTAACCGTCGTTTATGATGTTTTTTCTTAGGCCAAGGATCTGGGAAAAAAATATGAAAAGCTTGAACTGAATTATCAGGTATCATCACCTGAAGAACTTCAAGAGCATCATGTTCAATAATAAAAAGATTATGCAGTTGCCTTTTTCTTATTTCACCCAATAAGCGTCCTACACCCGGAGTATGAACTTCAAGGCCTAGATAATTTTTATCTGGATTTTTTTCGGCCAAATCTGCAGTTGCATGACCCATTCCAAATCCTATTTCGATTGTAACTTCATTTGTATTATCAAAAACAGAATTATAATTAAGTGGAAGGTTATTAAAAGGAAGGCACCATGAACCCGAAAGTGTTTCATAATCTCTTTGCTGTCCTTCCGTCATACGTCCTTTTCTTAGAACAAAAGTTTGTACTTTACGGTAAAATGAGTCCTCAAGAGGAGGCTTACTGTCCATCTACTTACTACTCCTTATTATTATTATTCTTTATATAAAAAAACTGTGTTTCTATTTTTCGTCCCGCACGATCGGTATATATTACTGAAAATTCACCGCCAGAAAAACTACCATCTCTTTCAGGTACTAAATTAGAACTACCACAATAATATTTTTTAGTCTTTTTGTCTTGAACTATTTCTGGGGTATCAATAAACCAAACTTTACCAGATGATTTATTTTTGATAGTAATAGAATTTATGTTTTCTGGATTGTTTTCAATTTGTACAAATACAGCCATTCTTTCCGATTGAGAATCTGTTTTATCAAAATGATGATAATACACGTCATTTACAACTGGAACACTGCCAGAACATGAAAAAAAGAATATGAGACCACAAAAATAAATAAAATTTAGTGCAACAGAATATGGTCTTATCAATTTCTTACAAATCCTCATCTTTAAAAATTAAACATAAGGGTAATAACAGTCAAGTCACTCGAAGTAAATTGGTTTACAGTTGAATCAAATTTTATATTCATATTGCGGCATGCATCATCAAGATATGAAATATAATATAATCCTAAATCATTTCCACTATTTTCACCTTCTGGTATATCACGATAAAAATCAATTAGATTTTTTTTATTTAAATCAGCTGATTTTTTTTGATCCATATTTTCTTTAAACTCTTGGAACTCATCATCTTTATTATAAAGAGTAATTTCTAGACGACCTTGCTTACCTATGGCTGTAGCACCCCCACCAATTTTCCAAGATAAAAAAACCAACTCATGATTTCTAATTAATTCTTCAATAATTTTTTGTCGAATTTCTGGATCATATAATAACATATCATTATCATTGTCTGGATACATCTTCATTGCAGTTTTTTTCATATTAGCATTTTCAGACATTTGAGCTAATTCCATAATCATGAGAGCTGTAAATTCGGCAACCTTACTTTTCTCGAGATATTTTTTTATTAAACCTCGGATACCTTCAACCATCTCTGGAAATCCACTGTTATTTTTAAAAAGAATAATAATATACCAGTTAAACAATCCCAATCTATTTAAAAATTTTTCAGCCATTAAGATATACATATTTTTTTCTTCTGCTGAATATTCCGTGTTCTTTATAATATTTTCATTAATAGGCTTTAAAATTTCTCTCCGAGTTTCAGCTATTATAGTAGCTTTTCCTGCTAAAGCTGAATGCAAAACAGAGTCATTCATTTTTGTTTTTTTGTCAAATAAATGAGATGGATTAGCCCGGTTATGTTTTTTAATACAATCAGTAGCTAGTAAAATCTCTAAAATTTGATTATTAAATTGTTTATATAAAAGAGAATAAACAATTAACTTTGCTAAGTCCATAACATCAAGGCGTTTACTTACAAACTCTGCCATAGAAATTTCAATTTTAGAAACATAATTCATTAGCATCATACGTTGTAAAGAAAGCGGAGAAAACTTGTTTAACATAATCCCATATTCTTCTGCATTATCAGCTAAGCGGAATCGTAAGAGTTTTTTATTATTCCCAATAAAATAGGATGCGCCCTCTTCTGTAAGAACAACCTTTAGAGGTAGACTAAGTAAAGGTTTTTTAACCGTAGATGCCATATTACTATTATTTCTCCCAACAAAGCAAAAAAGCCTTCGTATTACGTAAATACATTGTATACCATATCGACTTTTTTGTAAAATAATTGTATTGTTTAATAATGAACAATCGGCGGATATTTGCATTTGTGATTTTATTTATTATCGCAAATGGGTCACTACTCGCAACATCGCTAAAATCATCACAGACTATAACATCAGATAAACTTTTTTTCTATTTTGAAGATTTAAACTTACATCCCCAAAAACAATTACTTTCTAACTCTTTATCGGACAATTTCCCTTATAACATAATTATTACTTTTAACAATGAGAAATCAGAACTTGAAAATAATAAAGTATCAATTTTAGTTTCACAAGACTACGTTGGCAGATATCTTAAAAATTTTAATAACCTCTTTACTTATTTACAAAAGAACTCAACAAACAGACCTATTATTAGCTTTATATTTACTGCAGCAGATGAAAGCTCAGAAAAAACTATAGCAGGAACCAAAACTTATATTAGTTCTTTAGACAATAAAGAATCTACACTATTACTTCACTTAGACTATGATAAAAATAATTCTTCTCCTGATTTTGTAATTACTCCAGGTGGAAGATCTGAAAATAATAAAGGAGTTGTATGTTCAAGCTCTGTTCTTTCTACAATTATAAAAACGTGCAACAAAGAAAATATTTCATACAGAATAAAAGGGACCTTTTTTAACTTATATCGATTAGGATTAATTAACACCTCAAAAACTCTTTCTTACCTTTTACAAGAAGGTGTCCCAGCAATTTCAATTGATTTAACTAACTCAAATGTAATACAGGTATTTCAATTTTTACAAACATTTATGTCTGAAAGCGAAAATTGGGACAGTTCAATAACTGATATACATTACAGTTTGATACACCTCTCACATTATACAGTATTCGTAAGTGAATATATGTATGTAATATTAATGATTATTTCTATTGCAATTATGTTATTTTTATCATTTGGTTTATCTTTTGTGAATGGAGCTCACAGCTACATACATAGAAAAGAGTTTGCAAAAGCATGGCCTATTATTCCCTTGGCAGTAATAATTACACTTATATTTCTTATCTTATCACAAAATTTAACAAACTTAATAATTTCAGATACTACTGTAAATATTCTTTTTATTTTTTTCTTAAAAATAATCTTTACTATTCTCTTTGTTTTACTCTTTTCATTAGCACAACAGATTTTTAACTTTCCTATGACAGGATTTATTTATGGTTTTTTACTGACAATTGTTTCTTTGATAAATATTTTTATTTTTGCATCTGTCGATTTACCTTTAGCAGTAGTTTTTATTATAGAATATATCATTATTTATATTACACGAAAGACTCGAAAGCTTATTTATATTGTTTTAATTATGTTCTGTATGTTAGTACCCTATGTACCATATTTAGTGTCATTTTTTTATTATGCTGATTCATATAGTCTAAATTTAATTAAAAACACCTCTTTAAAAATTAATTTTTTATTTTCATGGGCTCTTGTCCCATTTGAAATTATGATGATTAGAATTGCAATTCGTCTACAAATATGGGGCCGTCATCCTACTGCAACAATAAAAAAAACTGTAATTCGAGCCATAATCACGGCTAGTGCTATAATATTGTTTATTATAGGGTCAGTACTTTTTACATTAGAGGTTTTACCTGCTGACTTAAAAAAAACTGAAAATAATAACATGACTGAACTTTCTAATATTCTAACACTTACAACTTCTTACAATCAACTTGTTGGTCGTTCCTTCGTTGATTTACAAGTTTCATCCCGAATTCCAGTGTTACGTTATAAAATAATTCTTGAATCTCAAAATCAAATTCCGATTTTAGAAGCAAATTATCCATATGATATTCTCGGGGCTCCTTACATTGCAACTTTTAACCTCGATGCCTATCCCCCAGAACCGTTAAACCTTAAATTCTCATATACTGCGAATCATACAATAAAATGCAAAACGATTGCTTATTATGATATAAATGATACAGTTATTTCTAAAACAAAAGAAATTATTATAAATGCGTCAGAAAATCTAGGAGATTAACATATGAGTAATCCCCAGTTTCTGCATGTTGACTTAGATGCATTTTTTGCTTCTGTAGAACAATTAGACAATCCTGAGTATCGTAACAAACCAGTTATTGTAGGAAGTTTGCCAACTGACAAAAGAGGAGTTGTTTCAACTTGCTCCTACGAAGCACGTAAATTTGGGATTCATTCTGCAATGCCTATTTTTCAGGCTTATAAACTTTGTCCCCAAGGAATTTTTTTGAGAGGCAGAATGAAACGCTATCAAGAAAAATCACAAGAAGTAATGCAAATATTTTGTAACTATTCACCTGATGTTCAACAAATGTCTGTTGATGAAGCGTTTATTGACATTACAGGAACAGAAAAACTATTTGGAAATCCTATTGATACAGCAAAACGACTTCAACAGGAAGTTTTTGATAAAACAGGACTTACCGTTTCTATAGGGCTCGCGTCGAATAAATACATTGCAAAAATAGCATCTGATATAAAAAAACCAAACGGAATTTATTATATAAAAAATGGAGATGAGGAATCCTTTATGCTTTCTTTGCCTCTAAATAAAATTTGGGGGCTTGGAAATAAAACTCTAGAAAAGCTTAAAAAAGCTGGTATAAATTCTACACAATTGTTGCATGCAGCGTCTGAAAACATGCTCGCGGGCATCGTTGGTTCGACTACAGCCCATTTTTTAGCAAATGCTGTTCGTGGCAATATAACTGAAAAATTTAATACAAAAGCAAAATCGCATTCTATTAGTTCTGAGCGAACTTTCCCAGTGGATGTAAAAGATCCTTATATATTAGAAACAACGCTTATGGACTTAAGCTATGAAATTTTTTTTAGAATGATGAAAAAAGGCTGGAACAGCAAGACAGCAGCTATAAAAATACGGTATGAAGATTTTACAACATTAACTGCACAAATTACCACAGACCGATGTTTTCTTTCTACAGATGATTTTTATAGTAGAGTTGTTTCACTATTTCATAAAAAGCACGAAAAGGATAGAGGAATTCGCTTAATTGGGTGTGGAGCACAAAATCTAGAAAGTTCAGATATTCCTCAACAAGCGGAATTATTTGATTTTGGTGATGAAAAAAAACGTAAAATTGAAAACACCATTATGCATATTCAATCAAAAGATTCAAATATAAAAATACAAAAAGCTCGGCTTCTTACAAAAAATCCAGCGAGACGGCATAATTTTGCTTTTATTTTTGCACTTTTTATTCCTGTCTGTACTTTTTTTACCCCTTCACCAACATCACTACAATCTAAAAGTTCATTATATGCGATAGACTTTCCCAAAGAATTAGAAGCTGAAGACCCTGAATCTTTATACGAAATATCTTCGGATGATGAAAATGTAGAATTTTTTGCCGAGGGAGAATGGGATACATCTTTAACTGCTTCTTCTACTATTTCAAAAGACAGTGATGATGATTCCGTTTCTTTTGAACAAGATTCTTTTGTTTTAGATACAGATGTAGATCTTACTGCATGGTTTTTTCTTTTTAAAACGTGGTATTTTGAAGCAAATGTAGCCGATGACTTTGATAACAATACAGTTGCTGCAGGCTATTATGGGGATGGTTTTTTAAAACATGCTAGAATTGGAAACAGATATATTGATTTTCCTGATACGTACGGTATTTCAGATGTAGGATATGGAAGTAGTGATAATTCATCACAAATGCCCGGATTTATGACAGAATGGAGTGGAGACGATTGGCAGGCTAATTCGATTATACGCTACGATAAAATAGAAAGCTATGAAAAAGAATGGGTAGGTCAAAACGAAGTTACAGAAACAACGATAGGACTTGATGAATATAATGGGAGTCTGCGTTTCGAGCTGCCAGAAGAAGCTTTTGACAATATTTTTGAACTATTGCTCGAAGTAGACGAGGATACAGACGAATCTGACGTTGATTATGTCGATGAGGACGGAAAATATTATGAAATTATTAGTTCAGATGATTACATGCTTTTACCGTCAATCAATTCTATTGTCTTTAAAAATGCTCAGACAGGGAATATCCTTGTTCGCTTTTTTACCTCTTATTCTGATGATACTTTAAAAGGTGATTTGGGGGGGTGGGATGATTCCAGCTCTTTTTTAGGGACTATACAAACCACATTCGACGAAGGACTCGACAAAGAAGGTATACAAGTCGATTTTACTGAGTTATGTGGAGGAGAAACTAGTGATACTAATCTTGAATACCTTTTTGTTAATACAGGTAGCACATCTGATTCTTCTTCTGATATAGCAAGTTCTGAATCTTGGGCACTGTATCTACAGCGTTCAGGATGCTTTTCTCCTTTTGCTGATTATTCTCTCTATAAAACATCATCCGGCGAAACAGCAGAATCTGTAACAGTCCAATATGAATCTTCTGAATCAACGTCTAGTGATTTTGCAGCAAAAACACTTGAAAATTCATCCCTTTTTGGTGGAACTTTTACCGATACAGATTTTTTTGGAGACAGTTTTACCGTAATACAGGTATACAGTGTAGATGATGTTTTGCTTGATCGATATCCACTTGCACAAACAAATCCATCTGTATATGTAAGTGATGAACCACTAACAGATTTAGAATTATCTTTAGAGACATATTCTAGTGTAGATGAGTTGAATATTGGAACAAATGTCACAACAAGTTCTATTGAAGTATATCGAAACGGTATAAAAGAACAAAATTTTATTTACGATAGTGACGATGGAACTGTCACCCTATCTCCAAATCCTTCAGATGTCGACACAATACTCATAAAATGGTCAGAATATGATGATGATGCCGATACAGGATTATTAACTGTTGCAGTCGGATTTAAAAAAACAGTATCTACTTTTTTTGATTATAATATTTCTGGGTCGTTTTTTTATCCTATTCTTGAAGACACTGATTATTTTACACTCGATGATACAACTTCCCTGTCTGCAACCCTTGCATTTAACACAAATTTACACACCGATTCACTCTCTCTAAACAACACAATTGCGGGAACCTTAAAAGAAAATAATATCTCAGGAAATTTACGAGTTTTTAGCATGAATGATGATGAACCTATAACCTTATATTTGGACAGCGATCCAATAATTGATGACGCTTCTCAGTCCATAGAAGCGAGTGTTAGTCGATCAGAGACAACAACAGGTTATGAATTAACACTAACCACTAATTTCACTGATGAAAGCATAACCGAAGAGAATAAAGGGACCGCATACCAATCATTCCAATTTGCTGACTCTTCATCAAGTATTGCAACCGCCCAAGAATTTATTATTCAACTTGAAGGGCTCGATGGAGACTGTTTTGCTTATGATGAAACAAATGAGCCCGATTGTAAAGCATATCTACAATTAGGTGTTTCTGACACGGGAGAAGTAACATCTCTCTCACCAAAACGGTATCTCGATCCTAATAATCAAGATTTATATGTAGATTCGACTTACACAATTACTCTTAGTGACGTAGACAGAGCTCGCATAGATGATAATACCTGTGCACGTATTATTATTGAAAGTTCGACAGAAGAAGGGAATGAAGAGTCCCCTCTCATAATCCAAACATGTTCTGTAACGCAAGTATCCTTTGCTGCAAACTGCCCAGACGGATATTCATCGGTAAAAACTAAAGAGATTCTTCCACCAAGTAGTGCGGGAACTCAATTGGCAGAAATGCTCACCTTTAATACAGATTCTACCAATTACGTTCAAGAAATCTCATGGAGTGGAGATTCAAGTATAGATGATGATACAGATATTACTGAAATTACAGCTGTAAAGTATACCGACAGCATTCCCTTCTCCGAATACAGCACCTTAAACTTTTTTGCCTATTTTGATAGCGATGAAAATTATACTATTACATTTTCATTTGACCGACCTGATACAGACGACACCGACAACGCCATAACACTCACCTTGTATCCAGATGCAGTGAGCAAATTTGAAGATAACTGGCAGAAATGCTCATTTGACATGGTAAATAAAACACTTTCGATAAACGATGTAACAATAGATGAAAGTCTTTTTTCGTACAGCATAGACTCAGATGTTTCGCCAACCTGTCTTACAATAGAGATTTTACAAACAGATGATTATGGTGATGCACAAACTTTAGCAGAAGCTAGCGGAAATAGTGGTTCGTTATATATTGATGAAATATATTTTTCGGAAACACAATTAGAAGCAAAAATCACCGATATTCTCGCTCTATCATGGGCACAACAAAAAGATTTTACAAATTCTAGTGGTTTTATTTTTGCCCAAGACACCTCTCTTGATATAAACTCAGAAGGTTCTATAAGTAACGGAGACCAATATTCAACAGAAACCAGTGCTATTATCGAAACAGATGCAACTGCAGAAACAACAATTCCTCTTTTAGATATTTCTACTAGCATAAATTCATTATTTGATGCAGATACAACTACTCTAGAATTTACAGGCCTTGGATATTCGCTCAAAACAAACAATCTAAATTTTGAAAAAAGTATACTATTTAACATACTTTCTGGAGAAGATAGCACCAATTTTTCTACAAACTATGTCGCTCTTGAAGGAACACGCAGTTCAAAAGCACAGATTCAGCTCTCTAAGATCGGAATTCCGTTAACACTATCTTCTTCTGCCTCTGCAACGACCGACACAACAAGTGCAGAACAAGATTTTTCTTCTAGTATTCGTCTCAATCCAATATTTACATATTTAATGCCAACATTGTATATTAAAGGAAGTGCAAGTCAATCTTTAGATAGCCCTGTTTGTTCACAGTTTGATTCAATAACAACAAATGCATTTACTAGTTCCTGGGGAAACCTTTCAAATTTGCAATTTAGTACTGGCGACACAGATGCTTCCAATAAAGAAATTTCCTTAAATTCTACTCTTACAGTAGTAATCCCTGCAATTTCTGTAACCCCGGTTTTGTCCTTCGACGCTTCAAACAACGACACTACAGATGAAAACATAGCATATAATACTATGACATTTGAAATCCCTTTTTCTATAAACATGCAGGGGTTTCAAATTAGTTTTAAGAAAAAATGCACTACAACAACAGATGCTTCTGAAAATACAACTTATTTTACTAATTACTATGATTGGTACAATTCCTTGCCATATCAAAAATCATTTTGGATTGCATACCCATTTGCAGGGCTTTACAATCAAATCCTTGCAGAAGAATTAATGGAAACTTGCCTTACAAATGAAGATATTCAAACAAATACAACAGTGTCATCCGTCGGTTTTTCTTGGAAAAGACCTATTTTTGCCTCTGTCCTCGACTTTTTTATTCCATCTTCGGCTTCAATTGCTTTAGAAAGAGATGTGCAAGCTTCATCTTCTGACTATACGGATATATACCAAACATCAGTTGGAATTGCTGGAACTGCTTTTAACTGCTTTGGTACGATTGGTTCTCATACCTTATTTTCATGGTATGAAGAAGATGAATTTATTAATTCTGCCAGTGCTACTTTTAAATTTGAAGATACAATTACAACAGAAATTGAACTGTATTCACAAACAAATATTTATATAAAAAATGATGACATGCTCTCTTTTACTCTTGAAAGTGATTTTGATACAGATGATTCTGATTCGTTAGAATTATCTGCGACTTATACATGGAATAAACCGGATTGTTTTATAACTGATTTGGTAATGCAATTTAAACCTGAGTTTTTAGATGAGTCTAAAAATGCAGAACGAGAAGAATCTTTTTCCTACGAATTAAATAATGACTCAGATGATGAAAAAGAGCACTCAATAAGTTTAAGTCATATTCTTACAGCTTCTATTACAGATTTTTTAGATATATACACGAGCATAGAAGAAACAATTTTACTTGCTACAGATAGTTTTGAACTAACAAATACTATAAGTATAGGTGGAGACATTAACTTTTAACCTATTCTAAAGGTGCATAATAACCAGTTTCATCACGTCCCGAACTATTTAACAAATAAACTTCTATTTCAACAGGAAGATATTTGCGACCAAAATCTGTCGATTGACTAGAAACATATGAAAACTGATATAAACCACAAGGAATATCGATAATATCATTTGCTATATTAGTAAGACCTTCGGCTCGATATACATAATAAGATTTTCCAGGCGTTTGGCTAGTAATATAATTAAGGCCGGCATCTAGTGCATTATTTTGCAATGTAACTGCACAAAAGTATATTCCATTATTATTTAAATAAGCTGAAATATCTGCCAGCCCATAACTACTAAATCTATTTGGATAATCATGACCTTCAGTTATACATACAATTGAACGTTTTTTATTTCCATTCATGATTGTAGTAGCAGCAAGTCTAATTCCCAAATCTATTGGGACTTGATTTCCTGCAACGCCTTTAAGTGACGAATATGTAAAATTTTGCATTTCTGTTGGTGACCCCGTATATTCTAAGACAGGGATTTCGCCAGCAGAAACAATAGTAAGAGTTCCCTTTCCACCCATACTCTGAGCAATTTCTTGTACAGCAAGCTCCATAGAATGCTGTGCCGTCGTATCTAAATTAGAATTATCTAAAACAATTGCTATATCACATAATTTCTGAGAAGAAAAAGCCCCATCAAATTCATATTCTTGACCTATTTGTTTATTTTCAGTAATAAGAAAATTATTTGCTCGTAGCCCCACAATAGGTTGTCTTTTACGATTTTCGACTCTAACTTCTAAAGTAACTTTAGGGAAGTTATCAGAATTAACTCTCTCAATTTGAACAAACATTCCTCCAACTAATTCTGTTATTGGTGAAATTAAAAATATTTCACTATCTGAAAAACTTGTTGCAATAATATTATTATTAACATCAACAGCAGCACAGGTCAGTTTTGTATCGCTCAATCCAGCATTAGCTGTTTTATAAATTGCTCCTGTTACTGTATCAATTGTAATAACTTGCCGACCATCCACACACAACAAATATGTTTCCCATTTTTTCATAGATTCAGGATGATTTAAGGAGCCTTCTTGAACTAAAACGCCAAGATAATTTCCAGAAATATCATACATGTCTATAGAACCTTTAACAGTATCCGCAACATATACTATATCGTTAATTATGGCTATACCAGAAGGAGCTGTAAAATTACCAAAAGAAAAGAGGAACTCTCCAAGTTCAGTATTATCTGTTTTACCAGAAGAAAAAACAGAAATTCTACCATTCCCAAAATCTGAAACAAATATATTTTCACTCGAATCGAGAGCCATATATTGGGGCCCTAGCAGGCAACCATCATCACATCCTTTTTCTCCAAATGAAGAAATAAAATCTCCTTTTGAAGAAAGAAGAGAAATCCGATCCCCTGCATATTCACTAACCAATAAACGCCCATCATCTAATTTTATTATATCCATTGGTCTATCAAAGCCAGCTAATGTACCTTGAACACGATAAAGAACATGACCGTTTACATCTAACTTTACAATTTCATTTGAACCATAAGCAACAACCCAAAACGTACCATCTGAAAGAGGTAAAACCGCACTTGGTTGGCTAAAATATACATTGCCATTATTGTAACCGGGGAAATTTCCTACTTCAACAAAACTTGAAGTTTGTTCGTTCGAATCTTGTGAAACTCGCCTATTTGAAACAATATCTATGCGATTTTGTAATAGTAATCCACCATACCCAGCATCAGAAGCTACTTGCCATTGTTGTAGAGAAGTCCCTTCTATTCCAGAGCGATAATACGCTTTTCCAAGCCAATCAAGAATACGATTATCTTGAGGGTTATATGAATATGCATTTTCAAAAAGTAAGAGTGCATCATTGTATGATCCACGATAATACGATTGAACCCCTCTTCTGAAATCCTCTTCTGCAAATTCTAAATCGGCAGGAGATATAGCCTTTTCTTGAGCTAAGAGCGGATTGAACATACTAAATAACAAAAAACAAAAAAGTATACTATTTCTTAGTTTTAACACTATCCTTCAGCCCCTTTCATTATTTTTATATAATGACCATATATCTCTTTGCTATTTTTATTATACGAATAGGCTCGAGAGATATACGTTTGAGCTTCTTTATCTAATCCTAGCATATAGTAAACCCACCCAAGAGAATCTAAACAAGCAGGTGAATTTGGCAGAATATCTACAGCTCGTTTACAAAGTGATAATGCACGTGTTAATTCTCGATCAAGACAAGCTAGTACATAACCAAGTCCATTTAATGCTGTTGGACTCTCACTATCTAATTTGAGCGCTGTTTCATAATCTTTTACAGCTTTCTCGCTTTGTCCCTGTTCCCATTCAATAAAAGCACGTGCACAGTAAGCAGCACAAGAATCATTTCCATTTTCTAACAGCTCATTTATTTCATATTCAGCAAGTTTATCTCTTCCAGTCATATTATAAATAATGGAAAGCGTTAGCCTGCATTGTTCAAGTCTTTTTTCATCGGTAGTTGCCGTTACAACCTGCTCTAAATATAATAAAGCTTCGTTGTACCTTTTCATTTGGACATAGGACAACCCTGTATAATATGCAATTTCTAGCGCTTCTTCATCATCCTCAGGTAGATCCAAAGAAAGTAGCACAGTAAGCGCATCTGGGTATTTACCTCGTGTATACAGTTGTATTCCTTTTTGTAAGGTATCAGCCATAATACTGCCTTCTAAGTGTAAAAGATGGAATCGTATCTCCATTTTTAGCTATTGGTTGTGCATATATTTGACTTACTGAAATAAACCCACTATCTACCGCATAATTATCTGTGTTCTCTCCAAATTCAGTATGAATATCGCCACCTTTAAAAAAACTATACGTGTCTCTATCATTTGCCTTATAAAAATCGAGACCATCACAATAATCACGAATCGCGGGAACTGTCATTTTCACACCTTTGTAAACTTCGTCTTGCCTTATAGAATGTGCATTTATATTCACAAATATATTTTTTTCACATAATGAACAAAGCTCTTCTAAATTATCGAGTACAAATTCTGCAAGCGGTTTAAAATTCCACTCCCCGTTACCTTTTTCAAGACTTACTGCAATGCCTGGTATATTATACAAAGATGATTGTCGAGCTCCAGCAGCTGTCCCAGAATACAATATATCTGTACCAATATTAGCACCTCTATTTATTCCAGATAAAACAACCTCAGGAGTAAAATCCAAAAAACCTTTGCAACCTTCTATCGTACAATCTACAGGTAAACCAGAACAAGTATATTTTTTTTCTGCTATCTTATGTAAACAAAGCGGATTTTTCATAGTGATACCATTTGAAACCCCTGACCGATTTTTATCAGGGGCTATAGCCCAAACATCATGACGCTCTTTTAGAACATCTAAAAGAATTTGTACACCTTCTTCATTTATTCCGTCATCGTTAACCACTAGTATTCGCATTAATTTTCTCCAGGTACAGAACTACTAAAAAACATTAAAATTCAACTAAATGAGCTCCATCTACAGGAGTTACTTCATAACAAGAAGTATGGAATCCAAAAATACGTTCATATTCACTTAGTTTTGCTTTATATTTTTCTACATCTTTATTTTTTAAAATAGTATATACACATCGTCCAAAACCTTTCCCTGTAATACGAGCACAATTTGTAGGTAGTCGGGATGAAGCGGTTGGATCAAATTCTGAAACCCTTTTTACCAACCAGTCAATTTCTGGACACGATATATTAAACATATCTCTCATAATTTCATGGCTATGATTTATAGCACGACCAAATAACGCAAAATCATTTGTTTCTAAGCCTTTTACGGCATTACGAACATTGTCATGTTCCATCATAATACAAGTCAATCTTCTTCTAGTATCTTCATCTAAAACAGAAAAAACATCATTTATTTCTACAGGAGAGGTTTCATACACCCAATATTTATCTTTTTGAACTTTTAATTCCGCCATGAGTAAGAAGTTTTCTGCAGAGTGTAAGGTTTCTTTGTCCCAAACCGAAATACGTGGTACACGAGCATCTGTAAGTAAAATAGTGTACCCTTCGAAATTAAACGGGACTGTCCGCCATGAATTTTCTTTATGATCCGTAAGAAGACAGGTTCCTTTTTGTGCATACCATGCTGAATATATATCAGCAAGATAATTTCCATTATTTAAAAAATATGTATTTCCTCTTTCTATTATTTGAAATATTTGAGAATCAACGCAAGGATGATTAAACAAAGTACGGCAAACTAAACTTATACCAATTTTTAGCGCCGTTGTAATTCCAAATCCAGCTGAAGGTAAAATATCAGAATAGATAGTAATATCCATTCCCCCACAATCAAATCCACAAGATCCAAACCCATAAATAACAGCTTTTAAGGCATTTGCCCAACGATCTTCCTTCCTATATTTTAAAGTTGAAATTGTTGCCCTTTTTCTTTCGTCTAATTGAAAAAAATAAAATCGTAAGGATGAATCTTCTCTGTGAGAAGCCGCAATATAAACAGGCATATTAACAGCCATTGAAAGTGTTTTATCTTTAAAATACCATGAGTGTTCACCAGCAAGATGAAACCTCCCAGGAGCAGTAGCAATAATGTCTGGGTTTTTCCCATATTCTTTTTTATGTGCAGCAATAATTTTTTCCATACTTTTTTTTAATCCCCGTTGATGCCCTCTTATTGATTGTTTCCCAGAAAATCACTTATTATGATACTATAATGATAGTGTTTTTACAAGTTTTTTGTGCCCTTTTTTCTGCTTTACTCACTGCAACAGCAATTCCAAATGAATTTTTAACATTTGGTTCCCCATTTATAGGCCTTTTTGCACTCGTTCCTCTCTATATTTGTATCTCAAGCGCTAAATCTTTTAAAATTGCTGGAAGACTTTGTTCTCTTCAAATGGGTTCTGTACATTTACTTACTAGTTTTTGGCTTGGTAATTTTAAAGATTTTGCTGTATTCACACTCGGTGGATCTGCCTTGGTTTATTTTTTATGGGGATATTTTTGGGGACAGTTACTATATATTTCAATATCATATACTAATAAATTTAAACTTAAAGAACGAGCAGGCACAATACAATGGTCTATTCCAATACGCATTTTTTCATTTGCAGCAATTTGGACAATATATGAATGGTATAAATCCTATGGTTTTTTAGCTTATCCATGGGGAACTATTCTGATGAGTGCATACAAATGGAAATTAGTTTCACAAATTTGTGATATTACAGGAACATGGGGGTTAAGCTTTCTCTTTGCTTTGTTTAATGCAGTCATCGCAGAAGGTTTTTTAATTTTAAAAAACAATGATTTTTCAAAAAAATACAGTTCATATGCATATGTTGCTGGATTTTGTATAACGCTTTTTGTTCTATCGACTCTATATGGAGTTTTCCAATTTTCTAAAACACGAACTCCAAATAAAACAATTACAGCTGTACTTGTTCAACAAAATGCAGATTCTTGGACAGAAAAACCTAAAAACACTATTCAAAATTTAATTAATCTTTCAAAAAAAGAAATTAACGTAAATGAAGCAAAAGGAATAAAAATCGATACAGTTATTATGTCTGAATCCGTTTTACCTTTTACCCTACCAGAAAATTTTGGCTATTATAAACACACACCACAAAAACAATCATTAATAGATTTTATAGAAGAAAAAAAAATACCCTTTATTATTGGTTGTCCACACACCCTCAATTATGAAAAAAGACAGTTTTGCAATGCAGCTAACCTCTTTGATCAAGATTTCATACAAAAAAAAGGAGACACTAATACTTGGTATGGAAAGATTCATCTAGTTCCATTTGCAGAAGGAATTCCTTACGCCGAAAAACCATGGATGCAAGCTTTAATGAATTCATTTGTCGGGTTTTCAAGTTCTTGGGCTCCAGGGACAACATACACTCTATTCCATTTACCCTTACAAAATAACACCCCTCAAGTTAAATCGACAGTTGCTTTTACAACTCCAATTTGCTTTGAAGATGCTTTTTCAGATCTTTGCCGTGCTTTATGGAAACAAGGAAGTGAAGTATTTATTAATTTAACAAATGATTCTTGGTCTCAAACAAACTCAGCGGAATATCAACATTTTGTTATAGCTTCTTTTAGAGCTATAGAAATGAGAACAACATTAGTTAGATCTACAAATGCAGGATACTCTGTTGTTATTGATCCAGCAGGACGTGTTTTAGATGATATGCCTCTTTTTACAACAATGGCAAAAACAATGACTATACCTATTTACAAGAGACAACTGACCACATATTGCCTCCTAGGGGACTGGCTTCCACTGGTTTTATTTATACTCTTCTCAATTTCCTCATTATTTCTTATACATTATTTCTTATAAAAGTAAACAAAATACACTGTGTATCTAATCGGCTTCTATGTTTAGATGAAATGGAAGAAGACGTTCACTCTTGACATAATAGTTTTTTATTGTTACCATTAAAAAAATAAAAAAGGGTAACATATAAGGTATAAGGATGAAAAACCAAGATACACAAAAAAATCGTTTAAACAATAAAGTTTCTGTATTTGTAGCACTCTTTGCAGCGCTTGTAGCCGCAGGTGGATTTATAGCAATTCCAACCCCTAGTGGAGTACCAATTGTTTTACAAAACATGCTTGCAATCACTACTGGAATCCTTCTTGGGGGGATTCAAGGAGGAGGAGCAGTCGGTTTATTTTTACTTGCCGGCAGCTTTGGACTTCCTGTTTTTGCTGGTGGAAAAGGTGGAATGAGCCACTTAATAGGTCCAACAGGAGGTTTTTTGTTTGGATATTTTATAGCAGCTCTCATTGTTGGCTTATATATAGGGAAACCAAATTTTGACAAACCAACACCTTTAGCTAAAATAATTTCTGCTAGTCTTATTGGTTATTTAATTGTTTATATTGCAGGAATTGTTCAATTTATGGCAGTAACAGAATATTCATTTTTGGCTACCATTTCAGCTTGTGTAATACCCTTTTTACCGGGGCTTATCGTAAAACTTATTATTACTGTTTTTTTAGGTTGGAAACTTCGTCCCCTTGTTGCTCGCTATGTATTTTCGGAGAATTAGATTTGTCAGACGCAGTCATAGTCAAAGATATAACAAAACAATTTCATAATGGAACAACGTCCTCTAAAAAAAAAGAGACAAACATAAACAATAATAGCCTGTTTACAGCATTAGATAATGTAAGTTTCACAATTAAAAAAAGTTCTACCGTTGTAATTGGTGGAGCAAATGGATCTGGGAAAAGTGTTCTCATGTCGATTATTGCACAACTTTCAAACCCAACAACAGGTACGGTAAGTACCGATGGTCGTGTTGGTCTTATTTTTCAAGATACAGATACCCAGATTCTTGGCGAGACACCAGAAGAAGATATCGCATTTGGACTAAAAAACACAAAAGTCCCCAAACAGAAACGAGAAAAAATTATACAAGATATGATTCAAAAAACAGGACTCTCTCACCGAAAAGGATTCCCTGCACGTTTTTTATCCGGTGGAGAAAAGCGCCGTCTCGCAGTCGCAGGAATTCTCGCTGTTGAATGCCCTACAATCATATTTGATGAACCGTATGCAAACCTCGATTACGAGGGAGTTCAGCAAGTAAATGCTCTTATTTGTATGCTTCAAAGAGAACAAAAAACTGTTATAATATTAACCCATGAGCTTGAAAAATGTCTCGCCCTCGCTGATCATTTTCTTATTTTATATAATGGTAAATTAGTTTTTAATGGCACACCCCACGAGGGATTAAAGCAACCTCTAGAAAACTGGAAAATACGAAATCCACTAACAAAATACTCTAATAGTAACGATTTAGTTTGGTTATAATATATAGAAGGTTAAAATGACAACACATGATTCTTCACTTTTTTCTTATATTAATGGATCTAGTCCTGTACACAAACTTCCAGCAGAAATAAAAATATTTCTTATTCTAATCTGTCCGCCTCTCTTATTCCTCACAAATTTACAAGTCTGCTTAATTTTTATGCTTGTAATTTCCCTTTCCTCTCGGATGTGTGGTATTTCTTTTTATATGCAACTTCGAGATATAAAGCCTATTATTATTTATAGTTTTTTTCTTATTATCATTGGTTTTTTTTCAAGTCTCTACACGTATTTTTTTGTAAAACAACCCTTTTTAATCAATACACCATCTACAATTACTGAAACTTTACTTTTCCTATGCAAACCAAAAAGACAAACACAACTACTCATTCTACATTTAATATGTACTATGCAATTTACATCATTTTTCTTTAAAACTACTACTTCATTACATTTAAAAGAAGCACTTGAAAACATAGAAAGCAAAATTACTTTAGGAAAAAGTTCAGGTTTTTTTGCACAAACTTTCTCACTTTTTCTTACTTTTATTCCAACTGTATTCAGAGTATGGAACCAGATTAACCTTGCTTGGCTTGCTCGAGCTGGGAAAAATAATATATCAAAATATGTAACTCTTTTACCTATATTCATTTCTGTATCATTACAAAAAGCACACCACACATTTCTCGCATTAGAAAATAGAAAATAATTTTTATGTATCAGAAGAATTTACTAGACAAAACATATATAGTGTAGTAATATAACAATATCACTAAGAGTAACACTATATATGTTACTCTTATACATCTATTAATGAGGTAACAAACCTATGCGATGCCCGTATTGTGGTAGTCTAGAAGATAAAGTCCTAGAATCTCGTACAATGTCAAAAGGTGAAAGTATACGACGTAGGCGTGAATGTCTATCTTGTGGATACCGTTTTACTAGTTATGAACGTATAGAAGAAAAACCTTTTATGGTTGTAAAGAGCGATGGAAGACGACAACCTTTTGATAGAACAAAATTAGAAAAAGGAATCGAGAGAGCATTAGAAAAACGTCCGTTTTCTAGTGCACAAATTGATAATGTTGTAACAGAAATTGAAGATACTGCAATTATGCAAGGAAAAGTCACAAGAGAAATTTCAACGTCAGATTTGGGAAATCTTGTTTTGGACAAACTTCATGCAATCGATAAAGTTGCATATATTCGATTTGCATCTGTCTATAGACATTTTGAAAATTTAGAAGAATTTGTCAGTGCAGTTAACAAATTGGGTGAAAACGAATAAGCAGAGGGAGGAAATACAATGACAGAACCAGATGGTTCAAAAAAAAATACCGATAATATTTTTCCAGAATGGAGAAGTTTCCTCGGTACAACAGACGATAAACCGGCTGTGTTCATCAAGCAAGTAATAACTCGATCAGGGGAGATAAGGGATTTTGATCGAACAAGAATTTACGACGCAATTGCAAAAGCAATAATAAGCGTCGAAGGACGTCCTAATCCAGATAAAACAGAAGAACTCACTTCTGCTGTAGAAGACAGACTTAGAACTATGATGGTATCTCGTTATACTTATTCGATTCCAGCTGTTGAAGAAATTCAAGATATTGTAGAGACTGTCCTCATCGAACAAAAAGTTGTTCATGTTGCAAAAGCTTATATTTTATATCGTGCTCGACATCAAGCAATTCGAGATGCTAAAAACTTACAACTCGATATAAATAAAACAATGGACGGCTATTTGAGTCAACAAGATTGGCGCGTAAACGAAAATGCAAATGTAAATTTTTCACTTGGTGGACTTATTTTACATAATTCAGGAACAGTTACAGCTAATTATTGGCTTAAAAATATTTATACCGAAGAAATTGCCAACGCACACAGAACAGCAGCAATGCATATTCATGACCTGTCAATGTTTTCTGGATACTGTGCCGGATGGTCAATTCGACAACTTATTAGAGAAGGTTTAGGAGGAGTACCAGATAAAATTACTTCTGCACCTCCAAAACATTTATCAACTCTAATTCAACAAATTGTAAACTTTTTAGGTATTTTACAAAATGAGTGGGCGGGAGCACAGGCTTTTAGTTCTTTTGACACATATCTTGCTCCTTTCATAAAAAAAGACAACATGAAAGAAAAAGAAGTAAAACAATGCCTTCAAAGTTTTATTTACGGTGTAAACACGCCAAGTAGATGGGGATCACAAGCTCCATTTACAAACATTACTCTTGATTGGAATGTACCAGAAGATTTAAAAAACACTCCTGCAGTTGTTGCTGGTAAAGAACAAGATTTTACATACGGTGAATGTCAAGCTGAAATGGATATGATTAATAAAAATTTCATTGAACTAATGACAGCCGGAGATGCGGATGGACGAGGATTTGCATATCCAATTCCTACCTACAATATTACAGAAAATTTTGATTGGGATAGTCCAAATGCAAAACTTTTGTTTGAAATGACATCTCAATATGGTACTCCATACTTTTCTAACTTTCTTAACTCTGATCTTGATCCAAGCGACGTTCGTTCTATGTGTTGTCGTCTTAGACTTGACAAACGAGAACTTCGAAAACGAGGTGGTGGATTATTTGGCTCAGATGAATTTACTGGATCGATTGGGGTTGTAACTATTAATCTCCCTCAAATTGGATATCTTACAAAAACTGAAAAGCAGTTTTTTGAGCGTTTAGATCATCTTATGGATTTAGCTCGCGATAGCCTTCTTATAAAGCGAAAAGTTATTCAAAAATTATTTGATGGTGGGTTGTTTCCATACACAAGAAGATATCTTAAAACATTAGATAACCACTTTAATACAATTGGTCTTAATGGAATGAACGAATGCTGTTTAAACTTTTTAGGTGTTAATTTAACTGATCCTAAAGGCAAAGCCTTTGCAGAAAAAGTTCTTACACATATGCGAAATCGACTTTCTGATTATCAAGTACAAACAGATGAATTATTTAATTTAGAAGCAACACCGGCAGAAAGTACATCTTATCGACTAGCAAAACATGATAAAGATCAGTTCCCTGATATTATTACAGCAGGTACAGACGAACCATATTATAATAACTCAAGTCAGTTACCAGTTGAGTTCTCAACAGATGTATTTGAAGCACTTGATCATCAAGAAGCCTTACAAACAAAATATACTGGTGGAACAGTTTTTCACACTTACTTAGGTGAAAGTATAAAAGATTGGCATGCTTGTAGAGATTTGGTTAAAGCTATTTCTAACAATTATCGCATTCCATATTTTACTATTTCACCAACGTATTCAGTATGCCCTATTCATGGTTACTTAAGTGGAGAACACTTTGAATGTCCAAAATGTAAAATTGAAAATGAAAAAAAACTGAAACGGCAATTAAAAGAATTAGAGGCTCAAAAACAAGTCCTCTTAAAAAATGCATAAATTAATATTGGGAGGTATTTATTATGACAACAAATTCATTAGCAGAAATTGAAGCAGAAATTGCTTCAAAAAAAGAGGAAATCAGAAATGTACACGGAACTGATTCCGAAGTATATGCACGTATAGTAGGATATTATAGACCTGTTAGAAACTGGAATAAAGGTAAGGCTGAAGAATACACACAACGAAAACTTTATGAAATAGATAATAAAGAAACAGAATCAAAACTTACCATAGAGGTTTCAAACACCCCAGAAGCAACACTTTTTGATAAAGTAGAAGAAAATACCCCTACTAACACAGAAGATCTTACTTCAAAGGAAAACGTTTCATCATTACATTATGAATTTTTTTCACGAAAAACATGCCCTAACTGCCCTCCTGTTAGAGATCTTCTAAAAAAAATTACAGATGATATAATAAATATTGATGTTGATTCTGACGAAGGACTAGCACGAGCTTCTGAACTTGGCGTATTTGCTGCTCCTACTGTTATTTTATTTAATGGCACAAATGAAATTGGTAGAGCACATTCAACAAAAGAATTAGAAAATTTGGTAAAAAAAATCGCATAATGATACGTGGCGTACTAGTAAAAACTACACTTGTTGATTATCCAGGTAAAGTTGCAGCCGCTTATTTTATGAGTGGTTGCAACTTATATTGCCCCTATTGTTACAATGTAGAACTCGTAGAGAACACTTTGCCAAATGAAGATTCTACGAGTCCTAAAGAAGTAATTGCACATTTACAAAAACGCAAAGCTGTTCTTGGAGGTATAACACTCTCAGGTGGAGAGCCTCTTATACACAAAGAACTTCCTGAATTTATAGCCGAAATAAAAAAAATAGGTATTAGCGTTAAACTTGACACAAACGGAATGCTACCGGAGCGATTAGAACAGCTTTTTGAGAAACCGGAAACAACCCCAAACTTTGTTGCTCTTGATGTAAAAACAGCACCTGAAAGATATAAGGAACTAGCAAGAGCCAAAGAAAGCAATATTAACTACACAAAAAACATACAACAATCAATATCAATCGTTTCTAGAATGGCTCCTGAAAATCGGGAATTTAGGACAGTTCTTGTTCCCCCACTCATCGCTAGCAAAGATATCGAAGCTATAGCACAACTACTTCCTAAAGATGCATCATGGCAGTTTGCAGAATTTCGAGCAGAAAACTGTATAAATAAAGCGTATAACAGCATTTCAACATACACCAACAGTGAAGTAGAATCTCTTATTTCTCAGGCAAAAGCTATTATACCAAATGCAAAATTACGTTAATAAAAAACTATTTTTTTTAAATAAACGCACATTCTTATATTGACACAAATAAAAATATCTTATAGTATAAATATCGTTATGGCGGTATAGCTCAGTTGGTAGAGCACTCGGCTCATATCCGAACGGTCATAGGTTCAAGTCCCATTGCCGCTATAAAAAAAAGGATTGTTCATTGAACAGTCCTTTTTTTGTTTTAAATATCTGCTAGAATTAGCAATCAGAAGAAATAGTACAATAAGGGGTTAATATGATAAGAGAAAAATTTGATGCTCCATTTAAAGGTAGATCACTTTTAACATGGCTTACTTGGGAACCAGATGAAATTTTAACAATTCTTGCAATAGCAGAACAAGTAAAAGCCGAAGCACATAAAGGTGAAGTTCACCAACGTTTTGTAGGAAAAACAATTGCACTTATTTTTGAAAAAAGATCAACAAGAACAAGAAGTTCTTTTGAAACAGCTTTTGGAGAAGAAGGTGGATACCCGGCTTTTCTTTCAACCCAGGACATACAACTGGGGGGAAAAGAAAGCGTTCAAGATACTGCACGAGTACTTGGTCGTATGTATAATGCAATTGAATTTCGAGGATTCAAACAAGAACATGTAGAAAAATTGGCAGAATTTTCAAAGATTCCTGTAATAAACGGATTAACGGATGAATTCCATCCGACACAAGTACTTGCCGATGTTCTTACTCTAAAAGAAAACTTTGGCTATTTAAAAGGTCTTACACTCGCCTACTGTGGAGATGGTAGAAATAATATGGCTGTTTCTCTTATGATTATATGTGCAAAATTAGGAATTAATTTTATTATAATTAGCCCTAAAGAACTTTTCCCATCTCAAGAATTGATCAATACATGTACGCCATTTGCAAAAGCATCAGGAGCAAAAATAACAATATCTGAAAATGTTTTACTTGTAAAAAATGCAGATTGTATTTATACTGATGTATGGACATCGATGGGAGAAGAGTCACAAAAACAAACTCGACAAACTCTTCTTGCTCCATACCAGGTAAACAAAAAACTTATGAAATTAACGGGTAAAGATAATACAATCTTCTTACATTGTTTACCTGCAATAAAAGGTGAAGAAGTAACTGAAGAAATATTTGAAGGACAATCTAGCAAAGTATGGGATCAAGCTGAAAACAGAAAACATACTATAAAAGCAATTATGCTTGCATTAATATAAAACATTTTACTAGGAGATTCGAGATGAAGAAAACAATTTTAATGGTAGTTATGATTTGTGCATCTATAGCACTAACATTTTCTCAAGCAAATGCCACTGATTCTAGTTCAGCTAAAGCAAATTCTACAGTAAAAGTTTCTAAAGAAATCCCTGCAGATAAAGCTTCAAATATGACCTATCAAAATGCAACTATATTAAAAATATACGATGCTCCTCATTCATATCTTGTAATGTATCAAAGTGGTGAATGGGATATTTCAAAAGTTGCATTTCCTAAGGAATGGTTTTCTCAATTCGATGATAGAGGTAGAATTCGAAGCTTACCAGCAAAGTTTGGTTCTTTTATGACTGTTTTTTATAAAGATGGAAAATTCGCTTTCGTTAAATTATCTGTTCCACCTAATCGAGATGACGATATTTGGGGAGTTTGGAAACAAGATAACCTTGATGCCTATCTAGCCGACGAAAATTTTATTATGCAATACTAATAATGACTGATATCACACTATTCACCTCAGCACTAAAAGAAGAATCTGTTCGTTCAAATTTGGACGGATGGTTTTTTTCTAATTTTTCCCATCATGATGCTCTTACAGACTCTCTTTTAAAATTAGATAATACAATTTCCACACGACGTTGGGTTTATATTATTTTTACAAATAAAAAACCCCTAAAAATACTCCACTCTATAGAGCCAAATGTACTTAACAGCTTACCAGGTGATGCAAAATACTATTATGCTATAGAGAAACTAGAGGAATATTTAAAAGAGCTTAATGGATTAAATTTCGCTGTTCTTTCTGATTGTTATAATGCTGAAATTTCAACTATGGACGGTGGGTTTCTTAAATTACTTCATGACTCAGGTATAAAAACAACAACAGCAGCCCCGCTTATTCAACGATGCAAAGGGATTCTTAGTACGAAAGGAATTCAAAGCCATGAACGTGCAGCAACTCTTCTTTACACTATTGTTCAACGTACTTGGGATTTAGTTTGCAAAGCATATAAAAAAAAGGAACCTTTGTATGAAAAAACACTTGAATCATTTATTATGCAGTGTTTTGAAGAATATAATCTTGTTACAGATCATCCACCTATAGTGGCATTTGGTAAAAACACAGGAAACCCTCATTACGAGATTTCTCAAACAAGAGGGTTACGCGCAACAGAAGGAGATTTAATTCAATTTGACATTTGGGCAAAAGAAACGGTTGCAACAGGAATAGATGGAACAATATCACCAGAAAATTCTATATATGCCGACATTTCTTGGGTAGGTGTTTTTTCTTCTGCACCTAGTGAAAAACAAAAAAATGACTTTTATAATCTTACAAAAGCACGTGATTTAGTTTACAAAAAACTATTAGAGTCTTCAAATAACAATACATTAAAACAACAGACAGGTTTTTCTCTCGACAAAATTGTTCGAGAAAGCCTTATTAATGACGGTTATGAAAATAATATACGCCATAGAACAGGTCATGGCATTGATACCGATTGCCATGGATCTGGTGTTAATCTTGATAGTGTTGAATTTCCCGATAAACGAACTCTTCTTGAAGGAAGTTGCTTTTCTGTAGAACCAGGCATTTATAGTAGTAATGAAGGAATGCGTACAGAAATTGATATTTACATTCAAGATGGACAACCCATAATATCAGGTAAACGATTTCGTTCATTTAATAGCTTACCAGTACCTCAAAAGGACTTATTAACAATAAAATAATTTATTTAACTTACATACATTGTCATAAACGCTTTTTTTATTTATCTACATTACTCATAAAGGATTTTTCATGAAACTCATAACTGAACAACAATTTTCTAATTTTACAAATTTTGTATCTTCTCACGATGCTTTTATCATTGCGGGGCATAAAGAACCAGATGGAGATTGCATCGCTAGTTCCCTAGCACTCGGTAATTTGTTAAGAACATACAATAAACCTATCTTAATAATAAATGAAGGCCCATTTAAAAGACCTGAAACAAAAAAGTTCGAGAAATACTTTGCTGCTGATATAAAACCACTTACCTCAAAAAAAGAAAGAACTGGTTTATTTATCGTTGATTGCTCTGAAACCCAACGCATTGGAGATTTAGCACAAAAAATTCAAAATTTTGATACTTTTATCATAGATCATCATAAAACAGGGAAAGGAGATCCCAAAAGTTCAATAATTGACCCTCTTTCTCCTGCAACTGCATATCTAATACAACAAATTTACGAACACGAATGTGATACTATCCCAGAAGAAACTGCTAAAATCCTTTTTTTAGGAATATCGACAGATACTGGATTTTTTAGATTTTTAGACTCTTCGAGTTCAGAAATATTTAAAGCTCTCGCACGATTAGTAGAAGCAGGCGCAAGTCCTCGCAAAACGTATGATTATATCACAAGCGGAAAACCATTTAACACACGAAAACTTTTAGGTATTATGCTTGACAGAGCGGAACAATATTTTGATGGACGACTTATAATAACTTATGAAAAAATGTCCGATACTCGAAAGCTTGCTAAAGAAGGTCGAGATTCTGATGCTCTATATTCAATGTTATTAACTGTTGAAAATGTTGAAGCAGTCGTTTTTATACGACAAGAATCCTTAACACATTGCACCGTGGGGCTTCGCTCTAAAGATATGATTGATGTTAGTGCTATTGCAAGCGTTTTTGGTGGTGGGGGGCATAAAAATGCTTCTGGTCTCTCTACAAAAGCTAAAATTGACACTTTAAAGCCTCAAATTATAAAAGAGTTTTCAAAGATTTTCCAGAATAATTAAATTATCTTTCAAATATTTTTGTGTGTTCTATATTTTTTACAAGGGTTTAAATATTCTTCTTATAAATTTCAAAGGTTTTTAATTATTTAATTGAATTTTTCAAAGGATTACAATATAAGAATAGAATTTTAATTAATTAACATAGAAAAAAAACTAATTATAATAATTTATTTATCAAAATAAAACATTTTGGAACACAATCTATTAATTTTAAGAAAATATTTATTTATAATACAAAAAATTAAACTTTTATTAATGCACTTGGCACAAAAATTGCTTCTTTTTTTTAAAAAAGTGAGGAGCCTTTATGAAAACAAAATTATTTAATTGTTACCAAGTGTACAAAAAGAAAACATGCACATTGGATGTTTGTCGCAATCAAATTATTGAATTAGTATTTAAGAACAAAAAATACTTTCAATTACAAAATCTACCAGAAGATTTACAAAGTAATTTGATTATTTTATTGCACAACTCTCTGGAATCTATTCTAAATAAATACGATCCAAAATATGGGAGTTTTGTAACATATCTTGCTGCTACAATAAAAGGATTACGAACTCGTTGTTTTAGAGAATACTATCGCAAACAAGCAACAGAAACTATTAGTACTGATTATTGCCGTAATTTCACTTATAACCAAAATGATATAAACCCTATTGATGAAGTCATATCGAGTATTACAAATAATGCGTATGAAAAACAAATATTATTTCCCCAAAAAAACTTTTATGTAAATAAAGAATTAATAAATAATAATTTATCCAGAATAATACTTGTTATTACGCTAAAATCATCCTATTACATAAATCCAGATATGATAAAAAAAATATCATATTATACTAAATTGTCAGCTGAAGAAATTGAAAAAATGTGTACTCTTGTTAAAGAATCATTAAAACCAAGAATTGAGAGATATAGAAAAAAAATGCAACAAATTAATCGAGAGTTTCTCTTAAAAAACAGAAGTTTTCATGAATTACAATACCAAGAAAAAGGTACATATACATACGAAACAAGATTAAAAGCTTACCAATTTCACAAAAAAAGGTGGATAACAATGATTACAAACAAACCAAAACCATCTTATCTATGCCCAAGAAATCATGAAATAGCAAATTTATTACAAATCAGTGAAGATCAAGTTTATTATATACTTCATAAATATAAAGACCCGACGAATAGCCAAAAGTTATTAAATGGTATATTATTAGAGCATGATACTATATATGGCAACAGGGAACCTAAACAAAAAAATTGAAATGGCTAATATATGTAAAGACTATACAATATACATTCCTTCTGACAAAAATATAAATTTTAACCCAATAGAAAATGGTAAAACTTTTTCTGAAAATAGTCTTATAAAATCTAAAGCTTTGTGGAACATTGTACATAAACCTGTTATTGCTGACGATTCAGGTCTTTGTGTAGATATTTTAGAAGGTATACCAGGTATTTATTCAGCAAGATATGCAGGAATTGAACATCCACAAGGATTTCCTGGAAGTCATGATATACCTCAAGACGAGCAAAACCGTATGCTTCTAGCACATACTGATAAAGTACTAAATGATAAATATGGATCTGCTCTATCTTCGATGACAAAAAATGAACGAATGGCTCTGCGAAGCTGTTATTATGTATGTGCAATGACTGTATATTTAGAAAAAGATACTTTCTATTGTGTTCAAGAAATTTTTCAGGGACAGCTTATTGAAAACATACACGAACAACGAGGAGATGGGGGGTTTGGATACGACCCAATAATTTATCTTCCTGAATATGGCAAAACCATAGCAGAATTAAGTGAAAATGAAAAAAACAAAATCTCTCACAGAGGAAAAGCTAGTAGAAAAATATTAAAACTTTTGTAGTTTTATATTTTTACAAACATAAAACACCTTTCAGTTAAAGCCTTTACATATTGTAGTCCTACATTAATGCCACACTGTTTTAATGATTCTAAAGAATAAAAAGAAACATGTGTGGCATCATTTTTATACCACCATTTTTTAAAATCTTCATCCTTATCTGGCACAAGCATAGTTCCAATTACAACTATTCCTCCAACCTTGCAAGCTTTAGCTAAATATTCAAAATCATCTTTACTATTCTCAAAATGTTCAACTACTTCTAAACAACAGACAAGGTCAGCTGGATCTTTAAGTGCAATTGGATTAGGAGAAAAAAAAGGATCCCATTGTAAAAGCTCACAATCAGAAGCAAACAAGGTTTGATTGTCACTATTACTTTTTTCGACTAGTGCTTGAAAAATACAATTGAGATTGGAAAGAGTTTCTATTTTAATTGGACCACAACCATAATCAATTATTCGAGTAATAGGCTTTTGTATGATAGAACAATTTTGACTTGCCTCATCAAGAATGGGTTGAATAAAATCCATTAAGAATTTTTTATAACCAGGGTCATTTATATCATTATTATGATATAAATATCGTTTTTTTTGTTCAGGAGGAGATAATAAAAAACTTTTATCTCTAATAATCCCATTACAATTTTTACATCTCCAGTACATATTTTTTGTGTTATAGATAGAATATAAATCATTTTTTCTGCAAAATGGACATTTCATAAATAAAATATATATTTTTTTTAAAAAAAACTAAAGCATTTATGTATATATGCCGAATATACAAATGTGAGGTACTAGATTTATTAAACGAATAATTTAATCTATCTAGTTCTAAACAATGTGTCTGTTTTCCCCAACGTAGCCTTAAATACAAAAGGGGAAAACTATCACAACAAAAGAAAGCAAGGATGCTTTCTATTACAATTTCCATGGAGGAAAAATTATGGTCATAAACCACAACATGTCGGCAATGTATGCAAATCGACAACTAGGAACAGCAAATCTTTCACAACAGAAAGATATGCAGAAACTATCATCTGGAGAAAGAATTAACCATGCTGGTGATGATGCTTCAGGTCTTGCAGTTTCTGAAAAAATGAGAAGCCAAATTAGAGGTTTAAATCAAGCTTCTAATAATGCATCTAATGGCATTAGTTTTATTCAAACTACTGAAGGATATCTACAAGAAACGTCAGATATTATTCAGAGAGTTCGTGAATTAGCAGTCCAATCTTCAAACGGTATTTATACTGATGAAGATCGTATGCAAATTCAAGTTGAAGTTTCTCAGCTAGTTGCTGAAGTTGACAGAATTGCTAGTCAGGCACAGTTTAACGGCCTAAACATGCTCACAGGCAGATTTGCTCGTCCTACAGGTGAGAACACTGTAACTTCTTCTATGTGGCTCCACATTGGTGCTAATATGGATCAGCGAACACAGGTTTTTATCGGTACAATGACAGCAGAAGCTCTTGGAGTACGTGACATTGGCACAGAAGGAGTTCTTGATATATCAACTCCTGATGAGGCAAACCGTTCAATCGGTACACTAGATGAAGCTTTAACAAAAATAAACAAGCAACGTGCAGACCTTGGTGGCTATCAAAACCGCTTAGAAATGACTGTTACAGGTTTAGGAGTTGCATCAGAAAACTTACAAGCAGCTGAAAGCACTATTCGTGATACGGATATGGCTTCACAGATGGTTGAGTTCACGAAAAACTCTATACTAGTTCAAGCTGGTACATCAATGTTGGCTCAAGCTAATTCAAGTTCACAAAATGTCTTGTCTTTGCTTCAATAGTGTATTATAATAGGTTGTAGGTGTAAGTATTTTTTTACTTGCATCTACGACTTTGATTGGATTATTGCTTATCATTTCACTTCTTAGAAATCCAAAAAAGTATTTTATGTTTTTTTAGTAACTATTTTTGTGATTGTAACGATGTAAAATCTGTTACCAATCGTTTGTAGCTCTTAGTTACAAACCATATTTTATGGCAATTGTTCTTTAAAAAAAATATCCTCCAGTATATACATACAACAGAAACGGTTACATTTATTAAAAATGTGACAGTTCCTGTTGTAAGAGACTAAAACATATAAAGGAAGGCGCTAAAACCTTTATATGCTCGGTGTATATACGACAGGACAGGAACAAGAAGTTCCTGTTCACTAAACATGGAGGGTAACATATGATTATCAATCACAACATGAGTTCAATGTATGCGAACAGACAGTTAGGCATTAACAATGCTAATACACAATCTAGCATGGAAAGACTCAGTTCTGGTCAACGCATAAATAAAGCCGGAGACGATGCTTCAGGTCTTGCTGTATCAGAGAAAATGCGATCTCAAATTCGTGGCTTAAATCAAGCTAATCGAAATATTGAAGATGGTGTTTCTTTTATTCAAACTACTGAAGGTTATCTTAGCGAAACTACTGATATCTTGCAGCGAGTTCGTGAATTAGCAGTTCAATCTTCTAATGGTATTTATACTGATGAAGATAGAATGCAGATTCAGGTAGAAGTTTCACAACTAGTATCTGAAGTAGATAGAATTGCTAGTCAAGCACAATTCAATGGAATGAATATGCTTACAGGTAGATTTGCAGAAACTTCTGAACTTGGTGAAGGGATGCAGTTCCAAATTGGTGCAAATATGGACCAGAACACACAAATTTTTATTGGAACCATGAGTGCCCAAGCCCTCGGTTTAACAGGAGCTCAAGGCGATACAACAGCTTCGATTTCTATATCGGATGCTAGTTCATCAAACATGGCTATTGGTACAATTGATGAAGCAATCAAAACTGTTTCAAAACAACGAGCTAACTTAGGTGCTTATCAAAATCGTTTTGAAATGGCTGCTAACGGTATTAATGTTGCTGCGGAAAACACACAAGCTGCAGAATCACAAATCCGTGACTCAGATATGGCTTCAGAAATGGTTGATTTTACAAAAAATCAAATTTTAACACAGGCTAGTACTGCTATGCTTGCACAAGCAAATTCACAATCACAAAACGTGTTGAGCCTGTTGCAATAACAAAACAGTCTATGCTTAATTACTTTAAGAGAAAACTGGATGTCGTCTTTTTAAGTAATTATCTAGAACCAAAGAGGTGCGCCCCTCTTTGGCATCTATTTTCACGGAGGATTTTCCCATGAGTTTACAGATAAATACAATTGGGCAAATTTCGGCAATGGATGGCCGTACATCAACACAAAAATTTTCAAAATCAATTCACAACACATCTACAACCGAAAACATAGCCAAAGTATCTAAAGAATTGCAAAAAAATATTGAACAAACAAAGAATGATATTCAAGAAATTCAGGATATTTCAAATGCAGTCGGCAGAAAAATTCAATTTTCTGTAAACGACAGATTAGGAGATGTAATTATCAAGGTTGTTGATCCCTATACCGATAAGGTAATTAAGGAGATACCGACAGAAGAAATACAAAAACTTAGAATACATATGAAAGAAACTTTTGGTTTCCTTGTAAATGAGTTAAGATAATTTTCAGTCGATAAATACTTTTAATGGCCGATATAAGTATACCTGGTGTAAGCAATAAATATAATACAGATGAACTCATTCAAGCTCTCGTAGAAGAAGCAAAAGTTCCTCTTAATAATGAAAAAGACAAATTAGAAGAATATAAAGCACAAGAAGATGCTTGGCGTATGATTAATACGCAAATGAACAAAGTTTTAGAAAGTTCAAAAAACCTATATTCATATGATAATCCTTTTAACAGTAGAATGACAACCTCTTCAGACGAAAACGCTATTACTATAGACGCAGACAGAAATGCTGATATAGGAACGTATAAGATTAATGTAAAAAATATTGCTACGGCTGATCGTTTTTTATCTAAAACAATCGACTCTGATACAGAGGTACCTAAAGGATCATATAAATTTGCTGTAGGCGAAAAAAGTATGACTTTTAATTGGAAAGGTGGTAATTTAGAAAAATTTGTTACTTCACTGAATAAACGTTCTACAGGATTATTAAAGGCTCGGCTAATTGGTGTAACAAAAAACTCAAAATCACTTTTAATTGAATCTCTTATCCCCGGAGAAAATAATAAGCTTACCTTTAAGGATGATGCTCTTACATTTGCACTCGATAATGAGATAATTACACCTGCAAGAAATTCTTCAAATACATTTACCATTTCAAAAAATCAATTACAAGATACAAGTACACTATCCTCTTTTTCGGTTGCTGTATCTTCTGATTCTATTGAATTACCACCAAAATCAGGTTTTGAAGTTAAAATACCAACAGAGGTAAAAAGCGACAGCAGAAATAAAATTGCGATTACGTTCACATTAAATGATTTAACAGAAGAGGAACTACTTGATAACGAACCAGTACTCCCTTCAGCAGGAAACGTTACTTTTAAGGATATTACCATCAATCAAGAGGCTCTTGAAACTGCGTTGCCTGAGAAAGTAACAACAGCAACTCCTACTGTCATAGAAGACTATTCTTCTGTTTACTTAAAAACATCTGATGGAAACGAAATAAAATTACCTGATCTTTCTGCCTCTGGTAAAAGTAAAACATATACAATTGATCTATCTGATTATGATTCTACTCCAGAATCATTTATTATCAGAAATAATAACACAAGAAAACAATTGACCATGTCACAACCAGAAGTCTTAGCCCCTGACACTAATTCTGGATACGAAGCTGTTAACCCTGTAACGACAGCGGCAGATGCAAAAATCCAATACGAAGGGATTACTATGACGCGACCAGATAATGATATAGATGATGTAATTCCCAATGTTACATTGCATCTTAAAGAACCTACACAAAAAACAGCAACACTTGAAATAAAACCCGATAAAGACACAATAAAAGATGCTTTAATAGAATTTGTAGGAAATTATAACAAGCTCATGGCTCAGATGAATATAGTAACCCAAAACAAAGAAGCTATAATTTCAGAATTAGATTATTTTACCGATGAAGAAGTAGAAACCGCAAAGAAACAATTAGGAATGTTCCAATCAGAAATTGCTCTTACAAGTAGTAAACAACGATTACAAAACATTGTGTCTAATTACTATCGAACAACAGATAATGCTGAAATAAATATGCTTACAGATATTGGAATATCTACAAATGCCAGCTCTGGATATAATGGCTATTCTTCAAGCCAATTAAGAGGCTATCTTGAAATTAATGAAGATACATTGGATACTGTACTAGAAACAAATTTAGATGATATAAAGAATATATTTGGCTATGATTCTGATAACGATAAAATAATAGATTCAGGTGTTGGATATCTTATATATCAAAACTTACATAGCTATACAATGACTGGTGGTGTTATTGCAATGAAAACAACAAGTCTTGATTCAAAAATAGAGACTTCCAATACAAAAATTGCCAGTTTAGAAGAAGAAGTTGATGAGAAAGAAGCTTCTCTAAAGGAAAAGTATGGGACTATGGAATCAACACTCAATTCTTTAGAATCGCAATCATCAACTATAGAAAATTTTACAAATCAAAATAATAGCAAATAAAGAGGAACAAAATGGATTTATTTATAAATGGTATAAAAATTGATGCTCAAATAGAAAATGAAAAAACATTACAAGAAGTTTTATCATATTTTGAAGAAGAAGGCATTAAAAATAATGCAACTATAGTAAAAATTATAGTAAATGGAAAAGAAATTTCGGCGGAAGAGCTTGATTCTGAGTTTGGAAAACCACTAACAGAAATTGAAACTTTAGAAATATCCACTATTTGTGAAAATGATATTGTAACTGCAATGAAAAATTTTGCTATTCAACTGTCAACTGTTTGCACAGGATTAGAACAAATCCCCATAAACTTACAGACAAATCAAGATGCTCAAGTAAATACAGTTATTTCTTCTTTTGCAAATTCTTTTGACACTCTTTGTCATTTAATCTCCCTTACTGCCCTTTTCCCAGAACGATTTGATGCATTCAGAATCGATGAAATGGATATTAACCAATATTTAAAAGATTTTTCACCAATGCTTAAAGAATTTGAAAACGCTCTTAAAGACAAAGATACTGTTTTAATAGGCGACTTAGCAGAATATGAAATAATGCCAAGATTGACAAAACTTATTGCGTCGATCAAAGAAATGTAGTAATATATTTTTTCATGTTTCGGAGATTTTTTTTTATATATGAAAATACTAAAATTATCAAATATTGAACGAATAGATAAAACTTCTATTTACTATCTTCGCACCTATACAGCTAATGCTGTTGTACAGCTTCCTATACAAAATATAGACTTACCAATTAAATTTACAATTGAAAACACCCCTTTAGGTGGATCAAATCTTACAATTGAGTTAAAGGGTCTTATTCAATATCCTATAATACCATTACGAAAAAAACTTTCAGAATATATTCGAGAAATAGATTCAAACGGGATTTTACCATGCTAACACTTAAAACATCTTCGGCAGAACAAACAATAGCTCTTGGCCGCATAATTGGTTCTTACTTACAAGTAGGAGATATTCTTGCATTACAAGGAACCCTAGCCGCCGGGAAAACTACAATTACAAAAGGAATTGCTGATTCATTAGGAATTGAAGAAACGGTCACAAGCCCGACTTTTACGCTTATTAGTGAATATGTTGGGAAATTTCCTTTGTATCACATGGATGTATATAGGCTCGATTCAACTGAAGATTTTTTAAACTTGGGCGTTGAAGAAATGCTTTATGGTGATGGTGTATGTATAATTGAATGGAGCGAAAAAATTATGGAAGAGTTACCAAAAGATACTATTGTTATAAAAATTAACACCCTCGAAAACGGTAACAGGAAAATTGAAATTCAAAATTGGAAATATACTGAAATAAAACAGGAAGACATAAAATGAAAGCTTTAGCTATAGATAGTGCTAGTAGTTGCATAACTTTTACTGCAATTAACGAAAAAAAAACAGCTTCTCTTAGTTTAAATATAGGAATGCATCAATCAGAAAATCTGATACCTGGAATCGAAGAAGTTATGAAAAAAACAGGACTAAAACCTGAAACTCTTGAATTTGCATGCACAGCCTTAGGACCTGGATCTTTTACAGGATTGCGCCTTTCCTTTTCTGCATTAAAAGCTTTTCAATTAGCATATAGTATTCCCCTATATGGTATTCCTTCTTTAGAAGCTAATGCATACCCTTGGTCTTTTTTCTCTGGAGCTGTTTTAAGTATTATTGATGCAAAGAAAAATCGTTTTTATGCACAAGTATTCCGAAATGGTCAAGCATGTTCAGAAATAGAAGATACTGAAACAGAGAATGTTCTTTCTTTAGTCGATATAGAAGAGAATGTTCTCGTGTGTGGAGCTCCCCTTGATGTAACTTTGTTTGTAGAACAAGCAAAATCATTTCGTCCGACACAACATTTTACTGTAGTAAACGGAATTTCTCATTCATCCACCTTTTCACTTTTAGAACTAGGTCAGAGTAAGTATTTAAAAAAAGAAAAAGGTTTCCCAGAATATGAAGGGCCTCTTTACATTAGGAAAAGTGAAGCAGAATTAAATCTAATAAATAGCTAATCTTCCTTATCTAATAAATTTGAAAGATTTGTAATATTAGAACTTGCATAAGCAGCTTCAGCGTTTTCTTTTTCAATAGCATTAAAAACTTCTTGTCGAAAAACTTTTACACTCTTAGGAGCTTCTACGCCCAATTTCACTTGATCACCACGAATTTCGATGACCGTAATACTAATATTTTTTCCAATTCTTATTTTCTCATCTATTTTTCTTGATAATATTAGCATTTATCACCTCGTTTAGACTGCATAGCTTCATGTAAAGAATGTTTTGTTGTCCATTGAGGGTTGTCAAGTATAACCTGTTTTGCGATATTATTTCTTTTATTAATTACTAAGGGTCCTTGTAAATTTGCTGTTATAGGTTTTCCTTCTTTTGGAATAGTTATAATAGTCAGTATCATCACATCAGAAGGCTTTTTTATTCCCAAATCTTCAACAGTTCCATCATCTAAATCTATTTCATAATCACTAAAAAAAGTGAATGGATCTACAACAAGAAATGCAAGCTTATCGTTTTCTATAGATTGTAACCAAAAAAAAGGGCTATAGTCCGATTCTAGTAAAACATATTTTTTTTCTTCTTCAAAACCAAACAATCCTGAAGGAATTTGAAATTTCGGTTTTTTGTCAATATTTACAATGCCTAATGATTTGGTTTTTATATCCATAATTACCTATCCTGTTATTATCTCATGTAATTGAGTAAAGTGGTATCATATAATTTACCCGCTGTACTTAAAGTTGCCTGATTTACATATTCTAACATTTTCATGTCAGTAATAGCCTCAGTTATATCTAAATCACCTTCTCTACTTATCATATTAGTTACATTTATCTGATTTGTTTCGGCGCGTGCTATATTTTGTTGAGCTCGCTCATATTGGGCACCAGTTTCTGATAACCTTTGAAGTAAATTATCTAAACCACTATCAATGCTTCCAAGAACCTTACCCCCAACAGTTTCTGCATCGCCAGTAAGTAAACTATCACGCAAAGCTATAACACTTTCAAAAAGGGACCCACCAGAAACCGTAGCTGAAGTTGCAATGTTATAAGGAGGTTGTTGACTTTTATCTTTAATTATACCTAAATCTTGCAGAGTAGTCCCATTTTTATCTTCTAGCCACAATTGTCGTGCATCAGTTGTTTCAAGATTTAAACCATTGGTTACAGGATCAATACTAGCTTTTACTGCTGCTCCTGAATTGTTTATTTTTGCAATAATTGAATATACATTATCTCCAGTCGCTATATTTATAGTTTTGCCATCAATACCTATAACACTATCTTCTTTTGCTTGATAAGCAGAAACATCACGTTGAGAAAATAATTTTTGCTGTTCAGACCAAAAAATACTATTTCCAGCACGATTTATACTCATATAAGACTGATTGTCAACTTCAATTTTACTTTCATCTATGGAACCATTGTACCGGATGTTCGTAATTAGACTTTCTTCAGAACCTTCAACATTTCCCATTTCAACATCGTAAGCAGTACTCGTCGTACGAGTTCCAGCAAAAAGAGAAGTACCATCCGGACCTACAGCATTCGCTGTACTAATAAGTTCTTTTAATAGCTCATTTGTTTCTGCTGCCATTTTTTGAGTATCTTCTTTGGTATAAATACCATTAGCACCTGTTACTGCAAGTTCTCGTAAACGCTGTAATATATCCACTGATTGATTTAGATATCCTTCAGTTACTGAATATTGATCACTGATTGTTTTGGCATTTTTTTCAAATTGATTTACTCGGTTTAAATATGAATTATAACGGACAAGGTGTCCAGCACCTAGAGGATCATCACGCAACTGTTGAATGCGCTGCTGGCTACCAATTTGATTATTAACTTTATTTTTACGAGACTCTTGAATTCTTAAATTACTTTGAACATCGTTATTTAAAAGATTTGAACTAACTCTCATGTGTTACTCCTCTTATACACCCATACCATTAATTACGGTATCTAATAGCTCATCCATTACAGAAATAAATTTTGCTGCTGCATTATATCCGTGTTGAAACTTTAGCATATCTGCAAGTTCTTCATCCATATTTACCCCAGAGATAGAATCTCTTAGATTCGTAAGATCTTCCATAACAGCAGTTTGACTTTCTAAGTTTATCTGTGCCTCTTCCCCTTTTAATCCAATTTTTGTTACTGTATCCGCAAAATAATCATCAAAGGTTTTTGAATTTCCAATCATAATATTTGAGTTACGTAATGCTGCAATTTCGACTGCAGCAGAGCCATCTCCTGCTTCAGCCATTCCATAGGAATTAGGTTTAGAAGCAGCTACAGATTGAACATCACTTTTTATCAAACTATTTACTTCCATATATCCAGAAGGATTAAGCACAGGTGCTACTGCATAACCTGCATTATTTGAAGCTAAACTTTCCACAGCATTTGCTGTCCCAAAATCATAAGCGTTCTCAGCACCTCTTCCAGCTAGCAATCCAGAATAACCCGATAAAAAATATCCTGAATCTTCAACATGCCGAATAACAAAATCAGGATTTTCCATTGATTTTGCAGTGGTAGCTTTTAATACAAGATTTGAATTTCTATCTAAATAAGCTTTTACATCACTGCTAGAATCATTAATACGATTTATAATTGTTTCGACTGTATCAGCCGGACCATAGCTGATATCGACAGTTCCTGTATCAGAAGAAAGCGTCATTACACCTTCTAATCCTGTTTCTGCTTGTAAATCAAGTTTATTTCCGCCAGTCATACGGAATATGTATGAAGAATCTTCTACTCCATCTCCATTCCGATCAAAATTTCCTTGTGCATTTGTAACAAAAGGCTCTTCTACAAAGAAATCTAATCCTGTTGTATTGTTTGCTCCAACTGAATTTCGATGGATATCGTTTACTAAGTCAGCAAAGTTCATGCTCATTGTGTTTAAACTTTGCATTTCAGAACGTACATCGTCATCACGCAATGTTATAAGCGCTCCTAGTTGTCCGCCCGTAATATCTGTAGCATCATCACCTGTATCAGCCCAAACTACTTTTGAATAGCCATTGTTATCACTCATTTTTTCTAAATCAAATGAACGATTTTGATCACCCTGAACAAGTATTTTCCCACCAACATGAATCATAAATTCATCTGGGTCTCGATGATCTACTTTGATATTTATAAGTTCTGATAATTTATCAGTTAGCAAATCTCGTTTATCATATAAATCATTCGGATTATCTCCAAGCCCTTCTGATTCTACAATTTGATTATTTAAAGAAGCTATTTGTTTTGCATAAGAATTAACTTCAGAAACAGTTCCTTCTATATCTCCATTCAACATAGTACCAATGCCGCTTAAACTGGTAAATCTTTGTTTCACTGAGTTGACAAGGGTTTCACCTCTAGTTATTACAGCTTGTCGAGCTGCTTTTGAATCAGGATACGTTGATAATTCTTGCCAGCTTTCCCAGAATTTATCCATATTTGAACGTATAGAGATGTCTTCTGGTTCGTTATAAATACTTTCGAGCATAGTACAGTAGTCATCCCGTGTGCTCCAATAACTTTTTTCATTTGCTTGAGCAACAATACGGGTATCAAGTAGTTCATCTCGAACACGAGTAACACTTTCTACTGTTACACCCTGCCCAATTTGTCCAGCACGCTCTTCTCGTGATAAATCTGCCCTGTATAACGGATCCATTGCAGACAATGTAACACGCTGCCTTGAATACCCTTCTGTATCTGCATTGCTAATATTATGACCAGTTGTTGCAAGTTGTTGATTGGTAGCCATTAGACTACGTTTACCCATCTCTATAGTACCAAATGTTGAACCCATAATTTCTCTCCTTTACATGTACGTATTTAATACAACAGAATCTGGTTCATTTTTGACAATATCACCAGTACGTGAATAAACTTTATTTTTACGTTGTGGAATTACTTTTTCCATAACACCTTGCAAAAATGACCGTGTAATACGAATATAATCGTTAATAGCCTTATTCTCAATTTTAGAGATTGTTAATTTTTGACGTAAATCCTGAAAAGTTTCTATGAAAGGTTTCCTAAATATTGGAGGCATTTTTTCTGCTACTTTGTACATGTCCCTAGGATCTTCAGGGTAAATTTTTGTACATAATTCAATACGTTTATTTTCAAGCATTTTAAACTGCTCTGTATACTTATTTAATGTATTTAACAATTCTTCCATACTTTTCCATTTTTTATCAGTTACAGATGCATGAATTTTTTTTTGAATGACAATGATTTCTTTAATTAAATCATCTTGTTCCACAAGTATTTTATACGTTTTTTGGGATAAACTATCTGTTGGATTTTCAATTATTTCTTTCATTTTAGAATTTACCTCATTACATCATCGGAATTTGAAATTAAAACTTTATAAAATATTAGTAAAAGTATTAATTTATATTATGTAAAGCAAAAAAATAGTATTTTTACTAAAATTAGCTTTTACACTCTTGACCAAGTATCTAATTTTTAATATATTTATTAAACATATTACATGGTGCCTGTAGTTCAGTGGTAGAGCGCTAGATTGTGGATCTGGTTGTCGCGAGTTCAAATCTCGTCAGGCACCCTTTAAAACTGACTCTAAATTTGGTCAGTTTTTTTATTGTTACCTTGTAATATTTTAGTAACAATTTGCGCCCGTAGCTCAGCTGGATAGAGTATCGGACTTCGAATCCGCAGGTCGCACGTTCGAATCGTGTCAGGCGCAAGAAAAGAAACAAGTTAATTTATTGTATGGCAATAAATTAAACTTATTTGTCCCATTTTTCTACCTTCTTATTAAATTAAGTGGCAGAAAAGTGGCAGAAAGAAATAATTTTAATTTATTATGCTTCTCGTGTAAAACGAATGCGTAGTTACTCTAAAAGGAGTTAACATGCATTCGTTTTATGTTTTTAAACGCAAAGGTAGAAAGTATGAGTATGTTCAATTTGTAGATCCTGTAAGTAAAATATAATCCATATCTTTTTCACATTTATCTTCTTTGCTGTTTGCTTTATTTAACAAACAGGAATAAAATAGAAATTGAGTATTAGAATTTTATACAAAGGATCAAAATATATGATGTTTTTAATTCCAATTATTGCTATTATTTTTGCACTAGGCTATGCAAGTTATAACTTTTATAGAGTAAAGCATATGTCAGATGGCACACCCCTCATGAAAGAAATCGCATTAGCTATAAAAGAAGGAGCAGATGCTTTTATTAAGCATGAATACAAAGTTATCTTTCCTATAGCTCTTATTATTGCTGTTATACTGGGAGGAGTTGTTTCTTGGTACACTGGGGTTGCTTTTATTTTAGGAGCTATAATGAGTGCAAGTGCTGGTTTTATTGGCATGAAAATAGCAACAATATCTAATGTTAGAGTTTCTAATGCCGCTAGAGAAACAAAAAGTCTTGGCTCAACACTCAAAGTGGCTTTCCGAGGTGGATCAGTTATGGGACTTTGTGTTGGAGGATTTGCATTACTTGGTTTAACCATAGTGTATATTGTCTTTGGAAGAATCCTGGGACAAACAACTTCAGAACAACTTGTTATTGTATCTAATCACATTGGTATAAATTTTATTCCATTTACAATGACAGTTTCAGGCTATGCCCTAGGATGTTCAATTATAGCAATGTTTGATCGTGTCGGTGGTGGGATATATACAAAAGCTGCAGATATGGGCGCCGACCTTGTAGGAAAGACAGAAGCTGGAATTCCAGAAGATGATCCTAGAAATCCAGCAACTATTGCTGACAACGTTGGTGATAATGTTGGTGATGTTGCCGGGCTTGGGGCTGATCTTCTAGAAAGTTTTGTAGGAGCAATCATTTCAAGTGTTGTTTTGGCTTCATATATGTATTATACAAACCTATCATCCTCTAATCCAATAACTGCAGAACTAACTAGAAAACTCATTTTGTTTCCTCTTTTATTTGCTTCTACAGGCTTAATTTCATCGATTATAGGAATTATTTCACTTCTATCAAAAAAGGTTTCTGATCACCCACATAAAGAATTAAATATGTCTACGTGGATATCTGCTATTCTTACTATTACTATTAATGGTGTAATAACTTGGTTCTTTTTTAAAAACACAAACCTTGCTTCAATTGGTTTTTATGCTGGAACATTATCACCATGGATTGCTGCGGCTTTAGGAATAATTAGTGGAATTGTTATAGGGCAACTTGCCGAGTATTCTACAAGTTATGATTATAAACCAACACAGAAAGTTTCTGCCGCTTCTAGAGAAGGTGCTGCTCTAAATATTACAGAAGGGCTTGGATCTGGTATGAAATCTGTATTTTTGCCAGTTGTTGTTTTAGGAATTGCTATTATTGGATCAAATGCTATAGCAGGATTATATGGGGTTTCTATGGCAGCCATTGGAATGCTCTCTTTTGTTGCATCTACAGTTTCAGTCGATACCTATGGTCCCATAGCAGATAATGCTGGAGGCATTAGCGAAATGGCGCATCTTGATCCAAATGTTAGAAAAATAACAGATGAACTCGATGCTGTTGGCAATACAACTGCAGCTATTGGAAAAGGCTTTGCTATTGGGAGTGCATCACTTGCTGCTCTTTCTCTTTTTGCATCATACTTATATGCTCAGGCAGAACCAGGACAAACAGTAGGCATAAAACTTATTCTAAACATGATAAATACCTTAACCCTTGCAGGAGCACTTGTTGGAGCTGCCCTTCCGTATCTTTTTTCTGGTATTCTTATTGAAGCAGTGTCAAATGCTGCAAGAAAAATGGTACAAGAAGTACGTCGACAATTTAGAAATAACCCAGGAATTCTTACCGGAAAAAGTAAACCTGATTATGTAAAATGTATTAAAATTTCTTCAGCTGGGGCTTTATCCGAAATGAAACTCCCAGCACTGTTAGCTGTCATTACCCCACTTGCAACTGGATTCCTGTTTGGAGCAGAATTTGTAGGAGGCCTTTTAATAGGGACAACTCTTTCTGCTATTATGCTTGCTTTGTTTACAGCAAATGCAGGAGGATCTTGGGATAATGGGAAAAAATACATAGAAGATGGACACCATGGAGGAAAAGGTTCTGAAGCCCATTCTGCTTCGATTATTGGGGATACAGTTGGGGATCCTCTAAAAGATACTGTAGGACCTTCACTAGATATTCTTATTAAAATTATGTCAGTTATTTCGCTTATTACGGTGTCTATTTTTGTAAAATATAATCTGATATCACTTTTTTTTAACTAAAGAGGAGAAATTTATGAGTATTCGTTATTATTTAACGCTTTTTCCAATGGAAGCTTTGGTTGCTTCGGAACTCTCACCTAAAGAATTTGGTAGCTATATGGCAACAGGATCTAAAAAAGGAACATCTGAGAAACTAATTTTCGTCGAGATTCTTGAAGAATTCGGGACTTATTTTGACTGGGAATATGCTCATAAAAAATGTGTATCTCATCCCAATGGAGAGCCTAAACATTCTCTGTATCTTTCTGTTTACCGTGTTGCCGAAAACGTTCCATTAGATAAAATTGGAAACCTATATCTTACTACAAAAGACGGCAGTGTACTTGCTCTAAAAAAAGAAGTTTTTGTTATTCCAGAAAAAGAAAAACGGAATTATACTCTTTATCAAGAGTTATGCCCTATTAGACCTCTTGTTGTTAGTAAACTTTCTCCCGATAAATTTGCACAATATATTATAAGTGGTGACAATAAAATAACAGCACCGACACTTTTTTTTACTGATTTGAAGATTATAGATTTTGATGATTTAGATAACACCGGTAATATAGGTTGTTTTTACGACAAAAACATTGAGCACTTAAAAGTATGTATTGATTCTGTTAAAAATAATCCAAATAAAGTCATGAAAACACTTGATAGATCCCATGGAGCAGAATTTAGCTACCAGTTAATCAATAGAGGTATTTATGCAGCAGATCAAAATAACTTAATTATTTTTAAAATGCCAGCTATCAACGACCTTGAAGAAAAACATTACGATTGGGCAAAATCTGCTTTGATTATTTAATAAAAAAGAGGGATAGAAAGATATCTCCTCTTTTTTATGCATTTTAAGTATTTTTAAATTTTACGTAAAAACCGAACATAAAACTTTACAGTTTTAATCATTGTTTCTATTGGTACTCGCTCATCATTACCATGAATCATTTTACGCTCTTCGTTTGTTAATTTCATTGCCGAAAATCTAAAAACGTGATCCGTTATTCTGCAATAATGTCTAGAATCTGAACATGCCATCATTAAATATGGGGAAACAATAACATCACTCCAAGTCTCTTTAATTGCATCTTTTAATAATTGCCATTCAGCACAACTTGTATCAGAGCATATTGAAGGATTCATTCCATTTACTAAGCTTATTTTAATTTTATCATTGTGTATGATTTTATTAAGGTATTTAGTAGTAGATTCTATTGTATCACCTTGAATAACTCTCATGTTCATGCCTACACTACTTTTGGGTGGCAAAACATTATATGCATCACTTCCAGAAGCTCTAGTAAAAGCACAAGTTGTTCTTATAAGTGCATTTAACTCTCCCCCTGTTTTTTTACAAACAGCATTTAAGATGGGTTTAAAACACCAAAGATTAGCAAAAATCAATCTATAACCAAATTTTGAATAACGCCCTAATGTATCAAACATTTCTAGAAAAGGGTTTGTATAATGAGGTTTAAAAGGATGATTTTCGACAGCTTGAACTGCTGCAGCAAGTTCTCCAATATGAGTATGAGTAGGAGGAGCGGAGGCATGCCCTCCTGCCCCTTCTATGATAAAATCTAGATTGACACTTCCCTTTTCTGCTGTTCCAACCATTGCACATTCGTGCTCTAAGCCAGGAAGAGCCTTTTCGACAACAGCTCCACCTTCATCTAAGACAATTGCGGGTTTAACCCCTTTTGTCTGTAGATATTTAACAATTTCAGCACACGTTGGACCATCAATTTCTTCTTGCCCAGAAAACGAAAGGTATAAATCATTTTTAGGTACATAATTTTGCTTTAGCAAAAACTCCAGAGCTTCCATAACACCACAAAGAGTACCTTTAGTATCTAAAGTGCCTCGCCCCCAAATAAAACCACCTTCTATTAGACCTTCAAAGGCAGGTTTTGTCCATTTTTCTTCATTTACAGGAACAACATCATAATGCGCCATACAAACTGACGGTTTTTTAGACGATTCGCCTTTTAAATAATATAGCAAACCATTTTTACCAAGATGCTCTAGTGTGCATTTTTGATGAACAAGAGGAAACCGCTCTTGCAGTAAGTCTCTAAATTTTTGAAATTCATCTTCGTCTATTAAATTATCATCACGATACGAAACAGTTTTGCACTTTATCATATCTGACATATCTTGTATTACTTTTTCTTCATTGATTTTTACATCTATAGTCTCAACTTTTTTTTCGGTCTTTGGTTTAAAAGTTACTGCTCGCAATAAAATTACTACTAACCATAAAATAATTATTGCCAGTATACAATATCCAATCATGTATTTGCCTCCTAAAGTTTTCCATGTTTATATAAAATTCTTGCAGACAAGAGCGAAATACCTATACCAACAGGAACAAGAACCCCAACAGCATTTGCAAGTGACGGTATCATAATAAAGATAGCTATCATTGCAAAAAGAGGGACTAAGGCGACCTTCCAATTTTTTGATATATAGACAACAGCAAGTCCACCAAACAAAGCAGGTAATATATTGTCGAATGCAGGAATTAATGTTGGAGAATTAAGAATTGGCGTTATTGAAGATAGTAAAATTACGCCAACAATAAGAATAATTGTAGTCACAATAGAACAAACAGCAACAGCAATTGTCGAAATAATTTCGCCTTCCTCTGTTCCTTGTTTTACATCTGCATTTTGCATTGCATTAAGTGCACTTGGAACTTTCATACTAGTTAAATTCCCTGTAACAAAAGCAAGAAAAGTTCCTCCTGTCCCAAGCATTGGAGTATATGTAATAATTTCAATAATTCCCACAGTCCAATAAATAGGAGCAACTCCTAACAAACCTTTTCCTACAGCACCTAAATTAGGCCATGCATCATAATTTACACAAATTGCGACAGGTACCAATAAAACAACAACAACAGCAGTCCAAATCCATATTTTACCATAGACATGTGATTTTAAGTTATATTCCAAACTAGTCATCTTTTTTCCTTATTTAATTAGAGGGGTTATTATACAAGCTAAAGCCATAGATCCTATCATGCTAATAGAAAGTGCATAGGTTTCTAACCATTTCATATTACGCTTTTTAATTAACAAGCCACATATTCCCATAAGTAATGCAGATATAATTAAAATTAAAATAGATATCAATCCTGAAACTCTATCTGTCTGAACTTTTCCAAACACCATTCCTAAAAAAGCTGAAATCATTCCTAAAAACATAGCGTCCATAAAAATATCGCCCCATTTAGAATCCTTGGACTTAATTTTAATTATACCACCTTGTATTCGCTTCATTAAAATTGGAGTAAGCACAATGCTTGGTAAAATTCCTATAGTCATTACCCATGCAATAGCCGAAAAAACTTTAGGATCTGTTATAGTTTTTGAAAGTGATATATTTAGAGCACTAGCAGTTGCAGATGCAGCTGGTAACTCATAGGTTAAAGCTCCAATAACACTCATTCTAATCCATGGCAAGGGAATCCCTAAAAACTTAGATAAAGTTATTATCCCTAATAAAATAGAAATTGCTGGTGCTAGTGTAAAAATAGCCGTAGAAATGATGCTGTTCATTAAAACTTTTTTTTGCATGCCAATTTCTAATCCACGTCGATAAGAACGTACTAAGAAAAAAAATGACATTGCAAGAATAAAGATGATTACTAGAATAGCCAGTAAATACATAAATCGTGAATTTGAGCTAAATTCCACAGTTGTCTCCTCCTACAAAAAAATACATAAAATCCTTTTTATAAAAAAAGCTCTCGATCTGCATATTATATGACACATCGAAAGCCTCTTTGCTTTTTAGTTATTATTGAATTGCACAATTTAGCACACAACTACTATTACTAATAAACAAATATATTTCAACAGATATTTTTATTTTGCACCTGCTTGAACAAGAGTAATAGCTGCTGTCGTTACAATGTCTTCTACAGAACAACCACGACTTAAATCAGAAATAGGAGCTGCAAAACCTTGCAATATAGGACCAAAGGCATCTGCACCTGCTAAACGCTGAACCAATTTGTATCCAATATTTCCAGCTTCAAGAGAAGGGAAAATAAGTGTATTTACTTTGCCAGTTACAGGAGATCCTGGAGCTTTTTTTTCTGTAACAGAAGGAATAAGTGCTGCATCGGCTTGCAATTCACCATCTAAACAAATTTCTGGAAATTTTTCTTTAGCAAGTTTTACACCTTCTTGAACACGTAAAACATTTTCATTTTTTCCGCCAGAACCTTTTGTACTAAAAGACATCATAGCTACAACAGGCTCTACACCAAGCATTACTTTACAAGATTTAGCAGCAGATCCTGCAATATCTGCAAGTTGTTCTGGTTTTGGAGTTGGTATAACAGCACAATCAGAAAATACCAAAATTCCATCTGCACCCCATTTTTCGTTATGAGTGTCCATAATAAAACAAGAAGATGCTGTTTTCATTCCTGGTTCAGTACCTATAATTGTAAGTCCTGCACGAAGAACATCTGCAGTTGCAGAAAGTGCTCCAGCTACCATAGCATCACATTTCCCCATACGAACCATCATTGCTCCAAAACGCAAATTGTTTTTCATATCAATTTTAGCCTGTTCAGGAGTCATACCTTTATGTTTTCTAAGTTCTACATATTTGCTTTCGAAAGCTTCGTTCCACTCAGATGTTTTAGGGTCAATAATTGTAACATCACCTAATGATACACCGGCAGCCATTACAGCTTTTTTAACATCTGCTGTATCTCCAAGTAAAGTAACTGAAGAAGCAAGCTTCTCTTGCATAATTTTTGCAGCAGCTTTAATTGTTCGCTCTTCGGTTCCTTCGGGGAGTACAAGTCTTTTTAAGTTTGAGGCAGCTTTTGCCTTCATTACTTTAACAAAATCCATAAAATAAATCCTTTATAACTAAATATACATATAGAATATTCTTATACATCAGATTTTTCAAGTATCCGAACTTAAAGATCTTTCCAAATAGTGTTTTATAAGAAGTAAAAAAACATTTTAAACACTTCTCATTGACAGTAAAGCCTATAGACGGTACATTTAGAGATATGTTTGACGTAAAAGATAGTGATTTTTTTGAACTAGAAGAAGAAGACTTTGACACAGTTCTAGCTACAGATATAAAATTTAAAGGAAAAATAACCCTAAAAAAACCTTTCATGATAAAAGGCGCTGTAACAGGCTCAATAGATGCAAAAAGTGATATAGTCATTGATAGTAGCGCAAATGTAGAAGCTACTATTGTTGCTCAACGAGTACTTGTTAGAGGAAAAGTTATTGGTAACATATCTGCACAACAATTAGTATTTGTTACAGCAACAGGAACTGTGAGTGGAGATATAGAAGCAACACAAATTGTACTTGAGCCAGGAAGTACTTTTACTGGTCGTTGTACAATGTTAAAATAACAAGAATTATAGGAACTATTATAATGAAAATATCAAAACATATTTTAGTAATAACTTTACTTTTGTTTTTTTATACTTTGAATGGATTTACACAAACGCAAACCACGAACGAAACACTTAGTACACAAGAAACAATCCTTAATGGGAACACAGATTCTCAGAATGATACAGCTGAAACACAAATTAATATACCTGCAAACACTAAAATAAAAAAAGATGCATTAAAACTTTATTCATCTGGAAAATACAAAGAATCTATACAAGTTTGTCAAGAAGAAATACAAGAAGATTCCCAACATATTGACTCATATGTTGTTATGTGTTGGTCTCTTCTTGCAAATAAAGAATACTCTGAAGCAGAATACTGGGCCACAGAAGCATTAAAGATATCTAAATATGATCAACGCGTTATCGAAAGCCTTGCAGAAGCAAAATATTATCTAGGCAAAAATGATGAATCGTTAAAACTTTTTCAAGAATATATTTCACTTGTTCCAGTAAATGGCAGTCATATTGGTGATGCCTATTATTTTATGGGTGAAATATATATTCGAAAAGGAATGTACGATCATGCAGATATTTCTTTTTCACATTCAGTAAGAACAGATCCTCTATATGACTATTGGTGGACACGTTTAGGATATGCGCGAGAAATGGCAGGCTATTATAGTTCTTCTCTTGCAGCTTATGAAAAAGCATTGCAATTAAATTCAGCACAACCAGATGCAATACGAGGTATTAATCGTGTTAAGTCTAAATTGCAGTAATAATGGTAAAAAAAATACCTCAAATTCATTTTGAAACCTTAGGATGCAAACTAAACCAGATTGAAACAGAATCTGTAGCTCATTATTTTATAGAAGCTGGTTATGCATGTACAATGAAACCTGTATTAGCAACACAAAAAGTAAATAACCAAGTATTTCTTTGTGTTATAAATACATGTACAGTAACATCAAAAGCTGAACAAAAATGCAGACGAGTTATAAGACTTCTAATAGAAAAATATCCTTTTGCAGCTATAATTGTTACCGGTTGCTATGCACAACTGGACGCAGATATTTTATCAAAAATGGATACACGAATAGCTGTTTTAGGAGGACAAAGCAAAGGTATATTAGCTTCCTTACCTAAAACACTAAATTTATGGTTTGAAAATAACACGATACCTAAATATGAAAGTCTTCCTTTAGCCTCTAAACTACGGCTATTATTTTCGGGAACAGCTGAAAATGCTTTTGGAGAACAAAATAAATTAAAAGCAATTCCCAAAGCAATTGCACATCCTGAAGACACATTTAAATTGTCTACAACGACCTTTCTAACACATTCAAGAGCTTCAATTAAAATTCAAGATGGCTGCAATAATAAATGTGCCTATTGTAGAATATGTTTTGCAAGAGGCCCTTCTGTTTCACTCGAAGCTGAAACAGTTTTGGAGCGAGTACAAAAACTAGAAAAGGCCGGACATCATGAAGTTGTAATCACCGGAGTAAATTTAACACAATATAAAGTACCCGTACCAAAAGGGTGTAAACCTCTTTCGTCTAATCGCTCGGTTTTTGATTTTGCAGATTTATTACAGTTACTATTAGATAATACAAACAGTATTAAATTTAGAATTTCTAGTTTATATCCAGAAAGAGTAGATGCACAGATGTGTTCAGTTCTTTCACATAAACGCATACAACCTCATTTTCACTTATCAGTTCAATCAGGAAGCGATATTATTTTACGAGCAATGCACCGGCCATATAAAGCAGAACAAATTATTCAAGCTGTTAGACAACTTCGTAAAGTAAAAGAAAATCCTTTTATTGCTTGTGACATTATAACAGGATTTCCAGGAGAAACTAAAAAAGACTTTGATCAAACACTTTCTATGGTAAAGATTTGTAAATTTTCTTGGATACATGCATTCCCTTTTTCACCTCGTCCCGGAACCGAAGCCTATTCGATGGGAAACCAAATTCCAAAAGAAATTGCAAAAGAACGTGTACAAGAACTAACAAAAATAGCTATAAAAAATAAAGAAGAATATGTAAAAAGCTGTATTGGCAAGGATGTTTCAGCAATAGTAGAAAAACGTCAAAGTCGCCACTTGCGCGTTGTCACAGAAAACTTTTTACACTTACTTGTTTCTATACCTTTTGATAAATCTAATGAACTAACCCCTTTATCGCTTGGAGGGAAACAAGTTTCTGTTAAAATAACAGATACTATAAAAAATGGGAATAATAAAGAAATTGATGGTTATTGTCAAATTACAGTAAAGTGACATTGTTTTTAAAAAAAAACTATGTTACAATTTAATTATTCAAAATGTTTGTTTCGATATTTTATTTATTATGAATTCTTATTCATAATTGGAGGCAACATGAAAGAATTTAAATTCTTATTATATTCATTAATTTTGTGTACTTTTCTTGTAACCACATCTTGTGAATTATTTACAAACTCATTAGCTACTAATCTTGCTAGAGATGAAGCAGATTTACTATCTGAATATTCTGCATCTGAGATTTTATCTACTGATAACGCGGATTCTTCAGCTGTTCTTGCCCAGTCTGCAAAAACGTTAAATAATGTAGGTGTTGATATAGAATCTAAATTTGAGGATTTCGACATAGAAGAAACCCCCACAAATGAAATAGTATCTATACTAACAGATGATTCGACTTTGTCAGAAGAAGAAACGGCAGAAATAGAAGAGAACCTAACTACTGCAATAAATGCTTTAAAAGTAGTTTCTGATGACACAGATAATGTGTCTTTATTAGGTGACCTGCTTACACTTGATGATTTATTCGACTTGATAGACTAACTAATATAGAGCTACCTACATGTTTGTAGTTAGCTGATTTATAAATAACTAACAACTTCTATTCCAAGGATTAATTATGAACAAAACTTTTAAATATATTTTTATCGTAGGGGCTCTTTTTTCTTGTTTATCTACTCTATCTGCGTTCGAAGCTCATCGAGTAACACCAGTTGATGTATCTTCTCTAGCTATGGGAGGCACTCATTTTGCTGATACTACACATTTTTATACATTATATAGCAACCCTGCTGCAATTGCGTTTACAGAAGAAAAATCTCTTTTAGCTAGCTCATCTGTAAATATAAGTGGACCGATTACCGAATTTCCAGAATTAATAACGAATGTTTTTTCTACTGATTTTAATGATACAGAAGAAATATCTGAAAATATTATTACCCCTTTACTTGATTTGGTTGGAACTTCAGGTTTAGATATGGGTTTTGATTCAAGTTTTCTAACTTTCGGCAAAATAATAGATTTGGACACTTTTAGTTTTGCTATAGCCACTATGGATAATTTATATGAAGATACTTCAATAGATTCTTTGACTTCTTCATCTGCCATAGCTGGCTATGACACTGGTATAGAATTTGCGATTGCCTTGCCAGTAAATCTTAAAATAATACCAGGAACTCTTTCGATTGGATTGTCTGGCAGAGGAACATATCAAGTTGAATCACAATCAGATGATTTTATCTCATTAGCAACGAATTTAGATCTTTCTGAACTGGATTATTATACCATAGCAGGTATTGGAATTGATGCTGCTATAGAACATCAAATTGGTTTTCTTACAACAGCAATCGTATGTCAGGATGCATTTTCCCCTGTATTTATAACTCAATATGACAATGTTGACGATTTACTTGCATTTAATGGAACACAATTAGACACACAAACACTTGACACAAAACTGGGAATTGGAACCGAGATAAAAATTCCATTAAAAGAAAAAACACATGGCATAGTTAATTATTGTACTATTTATGCTGATTACAAAGATTTTCTTCCTCTGTTTCAAGATGATTCTATCTCACGGAATCCTATATTAGAATTAGCCCTTGGCACTGAAGTTAAATTAATTGATATATATACTTTAAAAGTAGGAATAAATGAATCATATTTAAGTACTGGTATAGGAATCGATCTTGGCAAGTTTACCTTGAATCTGGCTGTTTATGGTAGTGAATTAGGATTAGAACCAGGAGCAAATCCATTATTAAATAGTGCGTTATCAATGACAATTACATACTAATTAATTATACGAAAAGAGGGGGAATTGCGTATGCAATTCCCCCTCTTTTTTGGTTTTATAAATTTTAAAAAGACAAAAAAAAACCAAACGAAAAACGTTTGGTTTTACATGAGCCATTGGTGATTCGAACACCAGACAACCTCCTTAAAAGGGAGGTGCTCTACCTACTGAGCTAATGGCCCAATAATCAGGAACAATGTTCCTCGTTGATTACTTTTATATAATAGCAAAACAGGAAAAAAGTGTCAATAATCAAAATACTGTTTTATACAATTTTTTCTACTTTTTTTCTCTAAGTTCTATTGTTTCAAGTTCAAGTAGTAATTCATATGCAATATTAAGAATATCTAAACTACTTTTAAGTCTATCACGTAAAGATTTTTTTCCTTTGGTAGGAATATGATCAAGGTTTAATAAAACCGGCCGTTTTACAGTTTCTGTGGCATCTAAAATACTTGAAACCAAATTATTAGTTTTACGGCAAGTTTTACCAAATTTTGCTATTAACTCTTGAACCTCTGCACTAAGTGCAACCATTATTGAGTTTAATTTTGATTGACTCTGTAAAGTTCTTACTTCATCTTGAAGAACAAGATTAAAGGTTTCACCCCACTCTCCCTTATCGTTTAACTGTGTATTAATTTTTAGAATTTCCTCTTGTTCATGATTAAAATCATCTATAAGTCCTGTAAATTGATTAGCAATTTCCCTATTAGAAAAATCACCATTTACCATAATGATTTTAAATACTTCATAGATTTGAGGATATTTATCTACGAAATATTTATATAGAAATCCTAAAGAATATTCACAATCACAAGTTACACCACTATTTTCTCTATTCCAAGGACGACTTGGAATTAGGGGATATCCACTTATTTGAAAAAAGTTTTGAACAGCTCTTTTTGTTGAATCCTTCTTTTTTAAGTCTAACCAACGAGCCCAGTCTAAATCAAATTGTTTATGCCATTCATTTTTATACTTCACAAACCAATCTTCAACTCCCGGTAAGATAGGGGCTGTCCATTTTACAGAATTAAACGCAACCATTCCGAGTTCATTCATATTTACCATCATTTGAAAATCTTTAATGCAATTAAGATTTTCAACGCTTTTATTTATATAATAGTCAAGCTGTTTCTTATAATCTTCACTTCCTACACGTATTCCTTTTCTTTGTAACGTAAATATAAATAAAGCCTCGAGAACATCTGACGATAATGGCTGCTGATTACAAAAAACACTGGCAAAATCTAATATTTCATTATGAAGAAGATTAATTGAACAATTTTTCCCAAAAAACTCATCTTCTGAAAACTTTGCAATAAATTTTCTATATGGTAAATTAGAAAACTCTCGTAACCAGTTAATGCTCTGAACCGACAGATATAACTTGGCCTTATCTTTTGAAGAGATATTTAATAAAGAATCTTCAAGCTTTCGTAAACATGAAGTCCTTAATTCATTAGTAACTTCTCTATCAAGTGGTAAATTACAAGGGTTTATTATTTCATTATATTTTGTAGAAAAATCTGTAAGAATAAGACTTCCTAAAAAAACATAAAAAGCCCCTTCGTTTTCTTCATATTCTATTATGCCTGCTTGAAATGATTTTGCAACTTTATAAAGAGTTTCTAATTGAAAATAAAATTTTGATAACAAAAGACGTTTTTTTGCATAAAACAGCCCTTGTGTATTAATTTCAATGTTTTTTGCAACTTTATCGATTAAATGTTTATTATATTCTGCCTCAATTCCCTTTTTAGAGAATAAAGATTTTATAACCAAAAAAATCCTTAAAAGCAATGATTCATTTTGGAATTTAACCATAATGTCGACTTCTTCTTCTTCCTCTTTTGAATTAACAACAACTGACTGACTTTCTGGAGTCATTACAGAATTAATTTTTGCTAATAGACTAAGTCTCTCAGAATTACTAATTGTTCTAGCTAATTGATCAAAAGCATTTTCTTTATTATCCATGGTATTAGTTTAATTTATTTTATATATCAAAGCAATCTTTTTTGCTGTAATATAAAAAATTGTTGTAAAAATATACCTCTTATGCTATGGTTAAGCATCTTTCTAATAGTTAGTGAGGAATTATGAGCGGAAATACAATTGGTGAAATATTTAAGGTAACCACTTTTGGAGAAAGCCATGGCCCTGCTTTAGGATGTGTTATAGATGGATGTCCTGCAGGAATTCCAATCGATATTTTAAAAATTCAAAAAGCTTTAGACAAACGAAAACCAGGGGCAAAACAAATTGATGCTCAAGGAAACGAGATATTTAATAGTGCTGTTACGGCGAGAAAAGAAGCTGATAAGGCAGAAATACTTTCAGGCATATTCTCAGACACGAACAATGCAACTGAAACTCCTCTTTCTACAGGGACTCCAATCGGCATACTGATTCGAAACACTTCTCAACATTCAAAAGATTATTCTAACTTAAAAAAGAGCTATCGCCCTGGTCACGCTGATTACACGTATGATCAAAAATACGGTTTTCGAGATTATACTGGTGGAGGACGCTCTTCAGGAAGAGAAACAGCAGCTCGAGTTGCTGCTGGAGCAATTGCTCAAATGGTACTTGAAAACACAACCACTACTGCAGTACACACAAATTCTAAAATTAACATTATTGCATGGACCAAAGAAGCGGCTGGCGTAAAAGCTCCTGAAGTTATTTCACTTAATAATCCCTCAAGTATAGATAAACAAACTATAGATACTCTACAATCAACAATTGAAACCAATTCGATGCGAACTTCAGATACTCAAACGGCTAGTGAAATGAGCAAAGCTATTTCTAAATGTAGAGCTGAAGGAAACAGCGCTGGTGGTATTATTCGGTGCTTGGTGACAAATATTCCAGCAGGGCTTGGAGAACCTGTATTTGATAAACTAGATGCTGAATTAGCTAAAGCTATGCTTTCTATAGGAGCTATAAAAGGTATAGAATTTGGGAGTGGATTCGAAAGTGCTAAAATGCACGGATCTGACTGGAATGACGCAATAAGAAGTTCTTCTGTATCAGAATTAGACACATCACCCTATTTTGAAACAAACCATGCTGGAGGTATTTTAGGGGGACTTAGTACTGGGGCTCCCATCATTTTTGATGTAGTAGTAAAGCCTGTTCCTAGTATATTTATAAAACAGCATACAATACAAAAAAATAATTTTGAAATGACCACTTCAAATACAAAATTTCAAAACACTGATATTCTAATAGAAGGTAGACATGATATTTGCCTTTGTCCTCGCATAGTTCCGGTAGTAGAAGCAATGACTGCAATTGTACTCGCCGATATGCTACTTAGAAATCGCAACGCTAGGAGATAACTTTGCAAGACAATAAAAAGCTATACTCACTTAAAAAGAAAATTAGTATAATTACATTATCTGTAATAGCCTTTTTTATACTAATTTTTACCATCACACTTTGTGTACGTGTATACACTCTTTCTAACCCCAAAGCTGAGGAATTATCAAAACTTGATGAAGCTCGGTTTGAAAATATATGCACAACAAAATATCACCAAGAAATTATAAGCCCTCTCTATTGGGATTCCCCATCTAAAGACCTTACTATTGGAGCAGAATCTTCAATTATGATAAACATCGACAATGGGGATATACTTTTTGAAAAAAATGCTGATGAGATTATTCCTCCAGCATCAATGACAAAATTGGTAGTTATGTATGTCGTATTTCAAGAAATTGCTAGTGGAAAAATCTCTATGGATGATATTGTACCTCTCCCACCAGAGAGCTGGGCAAAAAATGCTCCATTACATTCTTCGCTTATGTTCTTAGATCAAGGACAAACAGTTACTCTACATGAACTTTTATTAGGTCTTGCAGTAAGTTCTGGGAATGATGCCGCAATTGCCATAGCCCATTATGTATCGGGTTCTGTCGATGATTTTGTAGCCCGCATGAATAAAGAAATAAAAGATTTAGGACTTACAAAAACTCATTTTGTAGAACCTTCTGGATATGACGAACATAATATAACAACAGCACGCGAATTTGCTACTTTTGCACGCACATATGTAACTCGTTATCCCCAAGCACTAACAGATTTTCACTCAGTAAAAAGTTTTACCTATCCAAAACAAAATAACCTTGCTTCATGGCATAAAAATGATGGGAATAATCATAGCATCACCCAATACAACACAAATAAAGCTCTCGGTGTTATAGAAGGTGTAAATGGGCTTAAAACTGGTTTTATTTATGAATCTGGTTACAATATTTCTATTACAGCTGAAAGAAATGGCACAAAATTACTGACCGTTTCTCTAAGAGGTCCAGGTTCCAATAGTACAGAAGGAAATATGTGGCGAATAAAAGATGCTCAAACTATGCTTGAAAGTGCATTTTCTTCTATACGAACTGTTTCACATCCAAAACTTTCACCTTTAACACATCCTGTTATAAAAGGAAAAGAATCTGCTGTTATTGTTCGAGAAGCTTGGGTTGAACCTTTTACAATACCATATAATAAAGAAGCTTCTTCACAGCCAGAACTTACTCGAGAGATACACATAACTCCTGTATCTGCTCCTTTAGAAATAGGAGAAAAAATTGGTACAGAAACATATAAAGCTGGTAATATGGTAATTGCAGAAATTCCACTTGTTTCGGATAGAAAAATAGAAACTGCCAATCTATTTATTCAAATGATTGACAGTATTGCTGTTAAATTAGTTAAATAGGTAATTCTTACCAAATAACATCAGATACAGGAACTATTTTAAAACCTTGTCCTAATAAAGCGCTCACAAGTTCGTCTAATTTATTATATAAATAATCTGGTCTAGTTCCATAGGAAAGACCACATGAAATTGGAATAATTTGCTTATCTTCAAATTCTTTTGCTAAATTTTCTACAATTGTTCCAGAAGAGATATATGGAGTTCCTGTTCTAGCAGCTTTTTCGATTGTATTTGTATCACCAGTTTTCACTGAACTTTTTACATAAGAATAGCCAGCTTCGTCACTCGCTTCTTCTATGATATCTGAATATACATAGGATGGAGCATGCCAAGCAAGAGAAAGTTCTTTTCCTGTAAGTTGATAGAATTCATCCTCATTGCGTGCTAAACCACGCATAATGTATTTCTTATCTGGAATAAAAGTGTCTGAGGTAAGGTTTGCTACCGTATAAAACATAGATGCACACTCATGACCACTATTACTTATTTCTTTTACAACATTTGGAAATCTTCTAATAAATTCACCATTTAAAAAGAAAGTAGCTTTTAATCCATATTTATTAAGTACCATTAAGATTTGAGATATTCCATCACTATTATCTAATGCATCAAAAATTAATGCAACTTTTTTGCTCTCTGGATCTGGAGTATAAAATGCCTGCAAAAGAGGTTTTGTTGTATTAGCTCCAGAAAGAGATCTTATATATATAGCATTCTCATACTCGTTATTTCGACTTTCATCAATAAAAGCTCGCCAAAAGGCATTTCTAGAAAGCGTTTTTCGAGAAATTACAGTCTCTGTTTTTTCCCAAGTTTTTGTTTCTGTGTTATAAAAGTAATTACCCGCATAACATTCTGCAAGAACTCTACCTGTAGAACCATCCCATGCATACTTATTTGCTGATGAAAGTAAAATCACATTTTTATTATCAGAGACATAGTCCCAATATTGAATAGTATTAATACCACCAACATACATTGAATTAGAATCGACCCAAGCAAAACTAACCATATTTTCACCAGAAAAACGAGCTCGTTCCTTCCATCCTACCAAATCGTATACACCTATAAAATCGTTAGCAATGAATGCAAGTGATTTTCCATTTGGCGATAATTGAGGATCATGCACAAAAGACGGCAAAGGTAAAGCTTCAAACCAAGCATAATTTTCTTCTGTATTTTTTACTAAACGATACACATAACTTTCTTTTACGCCATTACGAAACAATTCTATCCACACAATTGGAATTTGTTCTCCAGAAGAAGATTGTGACCAAAAAATATTAAAGTTATAGGCTGTTCCAGGCACATTTACAAAAGGATAAGAAAAAAGTGTCTTAACGTAACTAGCATCTGAATCTGATTTTTTTAATTCCATATACCAAAGAGTATGTTGATTGTCGACAAGCACAATTCGATTACAATTTTCGTTAATCCAGAACTTATCGCGTTTTCCATCAAAGGCAGAAGGTAATCGACCACAAATATCTCCTACTCCTACAAGTTCAGAATACAGAGCACGCGTATATAATTCGTTAGTCATTATTGAAAAAACAAGATCATGACTTATATATACAAGCTTTTTTGATGAAGCCCATTTTACATTACCAATATTACCAGGTCCTATAGATCTATATTTTTCGTCAATTAAGTTTTCTGCAAAAGCATCTTTTGGATTAACAAAATATAAATGGCCTTCTTTTTCATACACTACAAAAGAAGAATCTGGACACCAGATAACAGGAATTTCTTCAAAACTAAACTCTGCATTTTCAGCTAGTATAAATTTGCCACCCGTACTTGTGTTACTTAAAAGAACTTTTCCCTTAGCCGGTGAAGTTCTTTCAAAATAACATATCCATTTACCATTAGGGCTTACACTAATATTTGCTAAATTATCACGAATTTTTGCAGAATTTTGTGGTGAATTATGTAAAGAAGAACTACTAGAAATTTTTTCTAGTGTTTTTTTGTTTTTAGAATATAAAAAAACTCCATCATTGTTTCGTATTTGTAAAAACCGCCCCTCTAAAAAAACATCCATTTTTAATGGAAAACAAGTCAATAAAGTTGGATCCTCTTTACTTGCTGCAATCTCATTTTTCTCGTTAATTAGAGTTGCTCTATACAAATTATTCCATGTATATAAGCCACTTGACGTTTTTGCAGAAAACAAAAGCTCATTGTTCGAGTTTAAATCTAATCCAGAAAAAGATAAACTTTCTGACATTGCAAATAGTGGTAGAAAACAAAAACATAAAAATAAAAAAGAAAATCGTCTATTGTTTTTAAAACTTATCATACTTCTATTTCTTCCTTTATTTAAAATTTTAAGACCGTGGTTGGGTTTACCAACTTCCCATTTTTATATACGCTAAAATGCAAATGTGGTCCAGTTGAATAACCTGTTGAACCAAGAGCTCCTAATCGCCCCCCTTGAGAAATTTCTTGACCTATTTTTACACTTATTGAACTCATATGTGCATATAAAGTTTGATATCCATTTACATGTCTTAGTATAACATAATTTCCATATATAGAACTATAACTTGCAGCAACAACAGTACCTGACATAGCAGCTCTAATTGCAGATCCCAATGGAGCAGCCATATCTATCCCGGTGTGAAATTTTCTCTGTCCAGTAAAAGGATCTGGACGATATCCATACGGAGAAGATATTCTATAAGAAGTTTTTAAAGGCAAAGTAAATAATTCTCCTAAGGCTTTTTTTAAAGAATTACTATCAAGTGCTATTCCAGGAATAAAAAGCTTTTGCCCAGTTCTAAGAATACTGGTTGTTAAATTGTTTACATCTAATAAAGATTCAATAGGAATATCATAATTATTTGCTAAATGCGAAAGAGTATCCCCATTTTGAACAGTATAAACGATACCATCGATTGAGGGTATTTCTAAAGTATCTCCTACATATAATTTACGTACATTATTTATAGAGTTTACAGAAATAAGCGTCGAGATATTTGTTAATCCAAATTTTTTACTTATAGATGATATATTATCACCAGATTTTACAGTATAAGTTGAATACGTGACAGGTTGTTCAAATTTTATATTTGATAAATCCTGTAAAGTAAGATTCCCATTCTCATCAAAATCATCTATTGGAGTTGTACTAATAAATGATTCCATATGATTTGATAGCAAAGCTATCTCTTTTTCCTCTGAAGAAAAAGAAATTTTACTTGTACCAGATACCACAAGATTTGTTATAGAAAGGCCAAAAGCCCATATCAAAAGAAGTATTACTCCAACAAAATATACCCTGCGAAGTTTTAACATAATAGAAGAGAGAGCTTCTATTATGTTATAAAATTTAAACGAAACCTGAGGTAAAGACAAATTATGAACAATAGAGGTATTCGATTTTTTCCAGTTGTTTTTTTTCTGCCCCTGTAACATTTCGTCAACCGTAAGAGCATTATAAAAATTTGATGAAGCCATTTGAGGCTCTAGATAACTAAAAATCTTCATATTTGTACTATCGACATAATTCTCTGTCCATATTAGAATAAAGGAAATGAAAAATAAAACATTTATACCAATTATAGTAGGCATTTTTATAGGAATATTTGTAAAACTGTTTGTAATTGATATTGTTATTGTCTCTGGGGACTCTATGGAACCATATATAGCTAATGGTGATACACTATTTATAAATAAATTGGCATACGGAATAAAAAACCCAATAAAACCATCTCTTCTTTTTCAGTGGGCAACACCTCAAAAAAATGATATTATTGTATATATGCATGAGAACAGACAAATAGTAAAACGATGTTGTGGGATTGCTACAGAACCGTTAGAATATTCCACCGACACAAACTATAATTTATATGTATCTGGAAAAGAATATCCTCTTACAGAACAACAATATCAAAGAATAAAATTTAATAATACAGTTCCGGAAAACACTATTTTAGCATTAGGTGATAATAGTACAGTCTCTGTCGATTCAAGAAATTATGGATTTATTCCAACCCAATTAATATTTGGTAAAGTCCTATGCAAATAAATCATTTTTTTAAACCTAGAAGATTGGTTATTTTAGGCATCGTATTTGTTGCTCTTTTATTTTATATCATTTTTACTTTTGGCAAATTAGCTGCGATACCTGTAACAGCCAAAAGTCAACAAGTAGAAGTTCCCCAAAGAGGAGGTATCTATGATAAAAATGGTAAAACCCTTGCAATTGAAAGTAATTTTTATCATATAGCAGTCCAACCTTCCGCAATTCGGAATTTAAATGAATTTGCTACATACCTTGCTCCAGTAACAGATTTAACAAAAGAAGAAATTATTTCTAAAATAAATAATGCACCAATAGACTTTTTATACTTAGAAAAATCTATTAACAGAGACAAAAAAGATATAATAAGCAAAACAATAAAAGAACACACCCTCTCAGGAATCTATTTTGACGAGATTCCTGGACGAATATATCCAGAAAATGCATTAGCCTCTCAGGTTATAGGATATATGGGCAATGCTGGAACTGGTCTCTCAGGTATTGAATATACAATGCAAAATATTTTGCAACCTAGTGAAGAAATGATAAAAAAAGGATCTTCAAATATTGGGAACAATATTTTTTTAACCATTGATGCAAATTTACAATATCAATTGGAAGAGATAGCACAGAAAGCTATGGAAGAAACACAGGCAGAAAGTTTTATGTTAATATCTGCAAATGCTAAAACAGGTGAAATTCTTTCATATATTAGCCTTCCCTCAGCAAATTTGAATGAATATCCACAATCTACAAAAGAAGAACAAAAAGATTTACCAGCAATGGCTGCATACGAACCGGGATCTGTATTTAAGATTTTTACAGTAGCAACGGCTTTGCAAACAGGCGCAATTACACCTGAACAAAAATTTGTTTGCGATGGCGGAGAATGGATTTATGGTACCGGAAATGAAAAAGCGTATATTAAATGTTTAGGTCATCACGGAACAATTACAGCCAGAGAAGCATTAATGTACTCTTGCAATGATGTACTTGTACAAATAGCAGAAAAGATTTCTACAGATGATTTTTTATCATACATAAACAAATTTGGATTTGGAAGCAAAACAGGTCTTCAAAGGCCAGGAGAAACAGCAGGCTCAGTAAAAGATAAATATGATCCGCTTTGGTCATTTCGATCAAAACCGACTATGGCTATTGGACAAGAAATTAGTGTGAGTGCCCTACAAATGGTACAAGCAACAACAGCAATTGCAAACAAAGGTATTCCAGTTAAACTCACTCTTGTTTCTAAAATAACAGATCCAAATGCAAATGTAGTTTATCAACATAAACCAGAATACAAAAAACGCATAATAGATGAAAATGTAGCCAAACAAATTTTAAGTTACATGCAAACAGTTGCAGAAAAAGGAACTGGGTTCCGTGCACATCGCGATGACATTGATATAGGTGTAAAAACAGGAACAGCACAAATACTAGACCCAGAGACAGGAACATATAGTACAACAGATTTTGTTTCAAATTGTATGTCTATTTTCCCAATTGATGATCCGCAAATCATTCTTTATATTGTTATTTCAAAAGCAAAAGGAGAAACATACTCAGGACGAATAGTAGCGCCAATAATTGGAGAAGCCGCCGACGTTATTATCGATCAACTAGGATTAGCCCGAGGTAGAGCTTCAAGTATTACACATACAGGAAAAATTGTAATTCCACCATCTAAAGATTATTCAATTGATCGTACAGTACCAGATTTTACTGGAGCAGCCAAACGAGAACTTACACATCTCTTTTTAAATAAAAATATACAAGTTCTTATTCATGGCGAAGGATATGTAATCTCACAAAGCCCTGAACCAGGAACACCTGTAACGGAGAATATGAAAATTGAACTCTTTCTTGAATAATAATCTTTCTCTTTTTAATAAACGATTTCCCAGTTTGTACAAAAATATTTTACCCTTTGCTAATAACTTTACTCCAGAAAAAATTCCAGGGTTGGAACTTTTCACTGCACGCAACGGAAGTATTACTGCAAAATACAATGGGATAAATCTTCATTCGACTTACAATCCCGAAAAAGAATCTGAAAAACTTGCAAAAGTAGATACTATTATACAAGCTGAAACTCTTGTGTTTTATGGGTTTTCATTAGGCTACTTACCCAATATATGTGCAACATTATATCCCAAAAAAAATATTGTTCTAATAGAAAATGATCCTTTTTGGCTTTTACTAGCTTTTTCTGTCATGGATTGGACTCCCGTGTTACATCAAAACTCCTGTGTTTTTTTTATGCAAGCACCAACTCAAATTATAATCGGGGTATTAGAGCAATTGGGATTGAATACATGCACACACATAGCACCCGATAGTCAAATAGCACACAATAAACAATATTTTTCTTCTATACAAGAATTAGTTACCCGAAATAGAAAAAAACAAGACATAAATGAAGCAACCCTTGAAAAATTTTCTAACCTTTGGTTACGCAATTTATGCACAAATATAAAGGAAGAACTAGGAAAACATGGCGGAATTACAAAATATAAAGATTGCATAAAACAAACCCCTGATATACCTGCTCTTTTACTAGCTGCAGGCCCTTCTTTAGAAAGAGTTTTACCCTATCTTAGCGATTTATACGAACGATGTATCATTATTTGTGTTGACACTGCATTACAAGCGTGTCTTTCAACAGGAGTCCAACCACATTTTATTGTACTAGTAGATCCACAATACTGGAATAGTCGCCATTTAGACCGTCTAAAAGCTCCTGAAAGCATTCTTATAACAGAATCTGCCGCTTACCCATCCGTATTTAGATTTCAATGCAAAGAAATTGTCTTATGTAGTTCGATGTTCCCACTTGGACAATATATAGAAAATTATACAGGAAAGAATGGAACACTTGCAGCAGGAGGCTCAGTTGCTTCCTCCGCGTGGGACTTTGCACGCTATATAGGTTGTCAAACTATTTTTACCGCAGGATTAGACTTAGGCTTTCCCCAAAAAAAAACACACTCTAAAGGAAGTACATTTGAAGAAAGAACGCTACGGCAAGCAAACAGACTTCAAAATACAGAAACCAAAAACGCACGGAGTTTATACAGCATTAATTCTTGTATAAAAGAGGATTATAATAAAAACACAATTTTATCGGATGAAAGAATGAGTATGTATGCTTGGTGGTTTGAAAGTAAGTTAGTTCAATTTCCAAGAATACAAACAAAAACACTCACACCAGAAAGTTTATATATTCCAGGAATAGAAAAATCATCTGTAGAACAAGCTCTCATGCTTACTCCTAAAAAAACTAAAATACTATCTATTTTAAAATCAATTCAAGAAGAAACAAGACAGAGTTGTTTAGATAGACAAAAAAAAATTGACACTGCCCTTTCTGATATTAAGTCTTCATTACAACAACTAAAAATTTTTACAAAAAATGCTAAAAAAATATGCAATGATAATTTAGAAAAAATTCAAAACAGCGACGGAAAAAATATTACAAATAAAACAATCAAAGAGACCTTTGAACAACTCACAAGTATTGATAAACACATAAAAGAAAGCACTGTCGCTCCTTTGGCTGCATTAGTCTTTCCTACAAGTAAAAAACTTGATAAAATATATGCAGAAGCTCGAAAAGATACTATTTGTACAACTTCCACGAATTACTTAAATTCTTATATAGGGATATTACAACAATCAGAAGTAATGTACTGCGAAATTGAACGAACAATAAATCTCCATTTTGATTTACTTTTTTCTCAAGTTTCCTAACCTCTGTCCGATAATATATATGTACGGATGCTGTGCAGCAACCCTGCTAATTCGTAACGGTGTATTATTAGACATCCAGACACCGTTATTGCACCTTATAATGGGCTGGAAAACTGTGTGAGTTTTTCAGCTTTTTTTTTTCGGAGAAAAAATGAATACATATATTATTTCAGAAATTAAAGATGATAGTTATTTTACCTCAGACATTTTAATCGATCCTCAATTCTTAGTTACACCAAAACAAACTCCTTTAACCAGTAACTTAAAAAAAGCATTACTAGATTGGAATTTTAAACAACTAATATGTGACGGTTGTTATGTAAATACACCTAAAAAGACCGTCGTTTCTACTTTTGAAAATGTAGATATGGATGATAAATCAAAAACTATATCATCAATAAAAAAACGTATTCAAGACACTATAGATAATTCAATATCTGATACAAAAGATTCTGACGTTAACAGACTTGAAATAGTACAAAAAGTTTACAACGAATATATGAATTATATCAGTTCAATTTATACACATTATGCAACGCATAAAGAACTTAACGAAGAAGAAATAGCGGCTACAGTAAAAGAAATGTGTGTGTTTATAAAAGAAAATAAGCGATATATGTTGCGAGTCCAACCAACAATGGAAGCTAGAAACAGAGACTTTCTTGTAACACATTCTATGAGATCTACAGTTTTAGCCATAGCAATAGGATTACAATTGCGTCTTCCTTTAAATAAACTTGTAAACCTTGGAGTTGCATGCATTTTACATGAGATTGGACAAATTAGACTTCCTCCACAATTATATTTATCAAATCGTCCTCTTACAAATCCAGAAAAAAAGATAATGAATACTCATCCTGTTTTATCATATGAAATATTAAAATCACAAGATTTTCCATTAAGTATAAGTCTTGCAGCTTTAGAACATCACGAAAGAGAAAATGGAGAAGGATATCCTCGACACCTTCCTGGTAGTAAAATTTCTATGTTCGCAAAAATTATTTCTGTTGCTTGTTCATTTGAAGCTATTACGGCTCCTAGACATTACAAATCAGCACAAAGTTCGTATATTGCAATGGTTGATATGCTAAAAAACTCGGGAAATCAATATGACGAAACTGTAATAAAAGCACTTTTATACAGTTTATCTTTATATCCAATAGGAAGTTATGTTTTTTTATCAAACGGGAAAATAGGTCTTATAATTGATGTAAACCCATTGGATCCACGTAATCCAATTGTTAGAATTTACAATGAGACTGAACCAAACGGTGATCCTAAAATAATCTCAACTAGTGATAAAGGAATAAAAATAAGCCGTGTATTAAATGCCCAAGAAAAAAAAGATATTATTAAGTCTTAAAAGCTAGCAACTCATCGTTAAATTTTGCATCGTTAATTGGTAGATGAGCAGCAAAATACAAAACTTTATCTAGCAATTCTTTTGTGGTTAGAGTCCAAAGGGCTATTAAATTTTCAAATTGATTAAAATATCCAAAAGATAATGGAATGTTTATTAAATTATCTATTCCAGCAGGATGTGTTGCTATAAAACCTACTTCCATAGTATCACAAAGCATAATAAGTTCTTCATCTTGCTTCGTAGCACTAACAGAAAAAGTGTAAGATACAGATTCATATACTCCAGAAATCACAGCTTCACGAGCACAACAAAAAGAAGCTGTTCTTAAATCTATGTGTTGTACTTTTCCTTCTTCTTTCATTTTTTTTGCTGCAGCATATAGGTCATCAAGGTTAGAAAGATTAGAAACTTCATCAGAAACTTCAATTGACAAAATATCAATAAAATCACATTCTAAGACTTCCAAAGCATGTTCGATATCATGATGCAATTCTAAAGAACTTTTTGCATTCGAAATAATACAATATCGAACATCTGGACGTAATTTACTAAACGTTTCTCCTAAAGCAGAAAGCGTAAACTCATGAGTAGCATTCACTGCAAAACAATTAATCCCATTTTCATACGCACTCTGTAATAATACAGAATATGAATCTATTTCTTCTTTTTGTTGAAGTTCAATTAATTCTAATGCAGTGCGACTTATCATAAGTCCTGTTTTTCCTAAAGTTAGGTATTCCATGCTATTTGTTTTCTTTAAACACGCTGATATTTTTTTATTTCAGCATGAATTCTTGTAGATAATTCAGAAATAGGTAATCGGATTTGTTCCATACTATCTCTAAAACGTAAAGTTACTGTCTTATCTTCTTTAGAATCATAATCTACAGTTACACAAAAAGGAGTTCCAACCTCATCTTGACGGCGATATCGTTTACCAATAGCCCCTCCTTGATCATACGAAGTTACAAAATCTTCTTTAAGTTCATTCTGAATATCTAGTGCCATTTCTGCTAAACCATCTTTTTTCATTAACGGGAGAACAGCGACTGTAACAGGAGCTATACTTGGATGGAAATGCAAAACAGTACGATAGTCTTCTTTTCCACCTTCTTGAGTCAAATTTTGCTCTTCATATGCATCACAAAGAAACATTAAAACATTTCGCGTAAGACCTGCAGAAGTTTCTATAATATATGGAATATATTTTTCATTACCATTATCTTGATCAATATACCGCATATCTTTACCAGAAAACTTAGTATGCTGTGTTAGGTCAAAATCGGTTCGATTATGTACACCTTCTAACTCTGAATATCCCATTGGGAACTCATATTCTATATCATACGCATCTTTTGCATAGTGTGCTAATTTTTCGTGGTGATACCAACGCATCTTATCCATACGAACACCATATTTTTTATAAAAATTCCAGCGTTGTTCTCTCCAATACTCGAAGTATTTTTCATCTTCACCAGGTTTTACAAAAAACTGCATTTCCATTTGTTCAAATTCACAGGTACGGAAAATAAAGTTTTTAGTAACAATCTCATTACGAAAGGCCTTGCCTACTTGTGCAATACCAAATGGAATTTTCATACGGTTTGACTGAATAACATTTTTATAGTTTACATAAATTCCCTGTGCAGTTTCTGGACGTAAATACAATTCACTTGAGGAATCTTCTGCTGGACCAATATGTGTTTTAAACATAAGATTAAAAGCCCGAGGCTCTGTTAGTTCTCCACCACAATTAGGACATTTTCGCTCTTTTAGAGCTTCTTGATCCATTGTATCAGAGCGGAAACGCATTTTACAATCTTTACAGTCAACTAATGGATCTGAAAAGTTAGCAATATGACCTGAAGCTTCCCATACCTTAGGGTGCATAAAAATAGCTGCATCTAAACCAACTATATTATTATGCATACGTGTCATTTCTTTCCACCATGCATTTTGAATATTTTTTTTAAGCTCAATACCTAAAGGACCATAATCCCAGGCACCTGCTTGGCCACCATATATTTCTGATGATTGAAAAACAAAACCTCTGCGTTTTGAAAGACTGACAATTTTATCCATTGTAATTTCATGTTTATCCATGTAAAATTCCTTTTGGCCTTCATGGAATGGAGGCACTTAAATTTATAAAAGCTGTACATTACAGCACAGCTTAAGCACTATAGCATAATAACTAAAATTCTGCTAGAGCAGCGTTTACTCTATTTATAGCAATATCTGTTCCTAAAATCATAATCGAACCCATAAGTGGAGGAGAAACTCGAGAACCGGTAACTGCCCATCTAATAGGCATCATAAAATCACCCATTTTAATTCCCATCTCCTTAGAAGTATCACGAGCAAGTTGTTCTTGACCTTCATGATCCAATGCAGGCATTGCTTCTATGTATTTTATTGCTTGCTCTAAAACTTCTTTTGTTTTTTCTTTATCAAGACGTTTAGGAATTATTTGTTCTACAGAAGGTATTTTTACTGTTTTAAATAAAAAACTTACCATTTCTGCTGCATCTGTTAAAAAATGCAGTCGCTCTTTTATAAGGGGCGCTACTTCCAGTAATTTTTCTCGAATTGCCTTATCTTGTACATTTGTGTCAGCATTCTCATCACCACATACAATTTTTCTCATGCTTTGATCTGCAAGTACAAGTTTCCCCGTTTTAGGATCGTTATCGACATATGCAATGCCTGACCATTCTGGTCCTACTTTTGGAGCAGGAAACGTATCACTAGCGTTTATAGGAATTGCTGCACTACCTGTTCCTGTAATGAATGGCAAAACATTGTCAACAAGTTGTGCATCTGTAAAATTACGCATATATTGACCATTAAACCACTCAAGTTTTTTATAATCAAATACAGCACCTGCTTTATTCATATGCTCAATTTTAAATAACTTTTCCATATCACTAAGGGTATACATATCACGCCCATCTTCGTAAGAACAGCCAAGCATACCAACATAGTTAATTAAAGCTTCTGGAATATATCCTCGCGCTCTAAACTCGTTTACAGAAGTTGCCCCATGTCTTTTGCTAAGTTTGTGTCCATCATTACCATTTACCATAGGAAGATGACAAAACACAGGTGGTTCCCATCCAAAAGCACGATACAACTGGACATGCAATGGAGTACTTGGAATCCATTCTTGTGCACGCATAACATGAGTAATCTTCATAAAATGATCATCAATAATGTTTGCTAAATGATATGTAGGAAACCCATCAGATTTAAGTAAAATAGGGTCTGGAGAAATATCTTCATTCTTCCATTCAATATCACCTAGTAAAGCATCCCTAAATTTTGTAACACCTTCTAGTGGAACTTTTAAACGTATGACATGAGGAATACCTTTGTCTAAATTTTCTTGAACCTCTTCTGGTGTTAAATGTCGACAGTTTCTATCATATCCAGGAGGCATCTTGTTTTTTTGCTGAATTAGTCGAATACGATTTAATCTTTCTGAATCACAAAAACAGTAATAAGCTTCACCTTTTTCAATTAATTTTTGGGCATATTCTTTATATAAGTCAAAACGTTCACTTTGAACATAAGGGCCAAATTCACCACCCTTTGGACCGCCCTCATCCCATTCTATATGTAACCAATCTAGTGTATCGTATAAATTTTGAACGTATTCTTCTCCGTAACGAGTACGGTCTGTATCTTCAAGACGTAAAATAAATTTACCACCATTTGCTCGTGCAAATAAATAATTAAATAATGCGGTTCTAACACCACCAATATGCTGCATCCCTGTTGGTGATGGCGCATAGCGAACTCTTACTTCACTCATGTATATCTCCTAACAAACTCACCTGCTTATGTGAGCTATCTACTTAAAATTCGAGTTTCTTATGATATCAAGAATTTGTATTATAGACAACGGGTGAGAAAATATTTCAAAAATAATTTAAATAATATGTAACCTTTAGATTATACAGTGGTTATTATTATGTAATTATTAAGTAAGAAGAACCTAATATTCAATTCCTCCTCTCCTTGCCACCTGACTTTCTCCTTTGAGTCAGGTGGTTTTTTTTACTACAATTGATTTATTGCGCTTATAACAGCATTAATACCTGCACGACCTACATTAGAACTTCTTCCTGCTCCCCATACCTTTTTACCAGTTTCGAAAGTAAGTTCTACATATCCCATAGCATCGGTATCAGAACCTGTACCAATGCTGTGCTCATGAAAAGATGTAATGCTAAAAGAAGGTAATTGCATATCACTAGTACGTAACGCTGCTACAAAGGCGGCTAAAGGACCATTACCCTTTGCTCCTAAATTATATGTTTTACCTTTAAAGCTTACAGAAGTTCTACAAAGTACACTTTCATTGTCAGCAGGCCCTTCAACATGAGTTTCTGCAAGATCAAGCAAAGAAAGAGGTTCTTTCTTTAACATCCACTGTTTATTAAAAATAGAATAAATTTCGGCTGCTGTTAATTCACGTTGTAAGTGATCAGCTTCTGCTGTAACAACTTCTCCAAGAACTGGGTGCATAGCTTTAGGACAGAAAATGCCATAATTTTCTTCAAGAATCCAAGCGGCACCACCTTTACCACTTTGACTATTTACCCTAATAATTTCTTCGTATTCGCGCCCTACATCATGAGGATCTAAAGGTAAATATGGTACATCCCAGGTAACATCATTATTAGGATCTTTACTACCATTTTTTTGTGCTTGTTTCATCATTTCTTTTCGTGCTTTCATGCCTTTTCTTATAGCATCTTGATGACTGCCACTAAAAGCGGTAAAAACAAGTTCTCCAACATAAGGATGTCGAGGATTAACAGGCATATCTGTTAATCGCTTATAAGCATCTGTAAGAGAAGGAAGATTAGAAAAATCAAGTTTAGGGTCAACCCCTTGAACATACATATTCATGGCTGTAGTAATAATATCTAAGTTTCCGGTTCTTTCTCCATTACCAAACAAAGTACCTTCTACACGTTCTGCACCAGCCAGTAGAGCAAGCTCTGCACATGCAACACCAGTTCCCCGATCATTGTGATTATGCAAAGAAACAATAACACTATCTCGATTATTAATATGTTTACAAAAATATTCAATTTGGTCTGCATGAATATTTGGAGTTGCACATTCAATTGTCGTTGGAAGATTAAAAATTATTTTATTTTCAGGAGTTGGATTCCACGCGGCCTCGACAGCATTGCATATTTCAACAGCATATTCAATTTCTGTACTAGAAAAACTTTCTGGAGAATACTCAAGCCGTAAGTCGGTTCCTTTTAATGAAGACATAGCTTTTTTTACACATTCAACACCATCTACAGCAACTTTTATAATTTCTTCTTTTGTCATATTAAAAGTATATTTACGTTGAGCAGGACTGGTTGAATTGTATATATGAAAGATAGCTTTTTTGCATCCTTGTAAACATTCAAAAGTTTTTTTTACTAGTTTTTCACGTGCTTGGCAAAGTACTTGAATTGTAACATCATCTGGTATACGTTTTTCTTCTATAAGTCGTCGTAAAAAGGTATACTCCGTTTCTGATGCAGAAGGAAATCCAACTTCAATTTCTTTAAAGCCAGTTGCAACTAATAAATCAAAAAATTCGAGTTTTTGTTCAACTCCCATTGGCTTTGGGAGAGATTGATTCCCATCACGTAAATCAACAGAGACCCACAAAGGTGCTTTCTCGATCACTTTATCCGGCCATTCTCGATTCTGAATGTTAATTTTTCCAAACGGTACATACTTTGCCATTAATAACTCCTTAAAAAATTTTTTAGTTAATTATAATAAATATAAATTATAAAAAAAAAGCCTGTCACCGTAATGGCAACAGGCTTTGAATTTTAAATTCATTAAGTCACACAGCACATATACGGCAAATTGAGTATAAATTTGATAGTAGTAGTAGCTGTGTTAAATATTTCATTGATTTGAGATTATCACAGTGTTTAATTTTAGTCAACCTGAAATTACTGAATAAATACTTATAAGCAAAACTAGCTATTGGGAAAGCAACGTGTCTAGTTGTGTATTTTTGTCTAACAAATCTAGATCAGAAGGTTTCAAAGCTATTACTTGTCGTAAATAATAGCGAGCTTTTTGATAATCAGATTTTTCAAAATAGTATTCATATAAAGCATAAAGAGAATCAGTATTGCGAGGATTCGAAGTAAGGCTTAATCGTAAATCAGAAAGTTGCATTGCTGCAGAATTTTCTATAAAACTTTTCTCATAATAGAGTATGCTTTTTAAATCAGAAGATGCATCTTTCATATATATATCTATCAATTTTTGTACTTGAGAATTTTTTGATTCAGCACGTAATACACGTAGATTCCATTTTTGAAAAGATTCCAAATTCTTTTTCGAAACAGTATTGTTATTGTTAGAAAAATATTTTTCATTTACCATGTCAATTATATCTCTAGCTTCGCTTATTTTATTTAGTTCAATACAAATTTCTACGTGATTCAAATACACATTTACATCAGAAGGAGATAATTTTAAAGTTTTATTACTGTTCAAGTATGCACTTTGCCAGTCTTTGTTTTTTATGTTTTCATCTACTATTACAACCAAGGCGTTTATATTAGAAGAATCATCTTTTAGTAAATTTTGAGCAATTTCCATTGCTGTTTGACCATTAATTTTCTGTGAAGTTGTCGAAGCTAATTTAGCAGCTAAAGTTAAAACTTCAATATCATTTTTATATTGTTCTAAAGCTTTTTCTAGAGTCGCAATAGCAGCAGTACTATTTTTATTCCACTCTATTTGCAACTGGGCACGCAACAGCAAATAATCACGCGTAATATAATTACTTCTTGAAAACACATCAAGTATTGTAGAAACTTGCAAATACTTTTCTTCTTTAAAAAGTATTTTTGCTCGTAACATTAAATATTCTTTATTGCTTGGCTCTTGTTGTAAAACTTTTGCAATATATACTTCAGCATTTTGATAATCTTCCAAATCATAAGCTATTTGTGCTAATAAAATTAAGTATTCTTTATTTTCTGGATTAGTAGCAAGAATTGCTTTTGCCTCATCATAGGAAGTTGTTGATTTTATATTCTTCCCAAAAGCAGTGATTAAAGCCTTTGATATATTATCCGAAGAAGGGACAGCACTCGCAGCCTTTTGTAACAAGGGAATAGCTTTATCACTTCTATCAGTTTTCAAATACAAAATTCCAAGCATATAAGTTGCTAAAATTGAATCTGGTTGTAACCTTAAAGCTTCTTTTAAAGCTGCTTCTGAATTTTCTGCATATTGATCAACAGGAGTTAATGTAAAAAGAGTTAACGAAGGCAAAAGTAATGAGAAAAAATCTTCCGTAGTTTTTACAGGTTCATATATACCAGAAAAAGAAGAATTCAGAGTATCAAGATACAAGTTCTCTGGTAATTCGTCTGGGATTTTCCACGATATTTGCGATTCTGGCCAAACTTCTTGCATTATTTTTATGCAAATTGAAATTAAAACTTTCTCTTGTTCTGAATAATTCTGATCACTTTTATATAAAAGGGATATTGTTTTTTTTAAATGTTCAGGAGTCCCAATAACAGCATTTTCCATTATCTGATTATCAGAAAAATAAAAAAAAGAATCTGCCCTACTAGATGCATGATTAATCCCTTTTAAAGTACTTTCATTGTTTTGAAAATCTAGTGAATTATCTGAATCATCATCTATCGTAAGAGTTCCTTTTGCCTGTTTATCTTCTACAATCTCTTTCGACGAAGCACAAGAGATAAATAAGTTAACCACACATAAAGCAAAAACTATTGTAGTAAACAAAGAGGTAAATAAATTCTTTTGAATATTTGTGGACTTCATCAGTTTAAGAATACTACAAGAAAGGAGTCTTGCCAATAACTTTTGCAAATGATAAAATGTATTTTATGATTCATAAGCAAATTAACATTTTTTTAATCTTACATATATTTATTTTTTTTCTTTTTTCTTGTTCTAACAAAACATTAAACAAAACAGATACAAAGCCATTGCCTTCTTCCCAAAAAGAACTACTAGTATTACTTAATGACACAACGCTTGAAAAAGAAAGCCGTTTTGCACTTACAAACCAAATAGCACTAAATTATTTAAAAGCAGATAGGCAAACAGATTTAATTCTTTTCTTAACTAGTTATGTAAAGGATCATCCCGATGACATGTATAATGCTTATTGGCTACTTATGACAGCATATACGTATCAACAAAATAATTCAGATGCTGTTGCTAAACTATATTATGAGAGGATTATTCGAAACTATGATGACCTTATGGTAGAAGGAGAATCTATTCACTTTATTTGTTTACAAAATCTGGTTAAAATAGCTACTTCATCAGAAAATCGTATTGAATATTTTAACCAACTTATAACTCGATTTCCCGAGAAAGTAAGTAAAACAGAACTTTATGTGCGTTTAGCACAAGAATATGAGGCACTTGGCAATTGGAATCAAGTTATAAAGTCATATTCTCTATTTCTAGCTCAAGATGATGCCAGTACGATTCAAATTGCAGGAATTCCAGATGCGTATGAAACCGCCAGAAATCTTATCAATTTTAATAATTCACCAAAAGATTGGACATTTGAAACTCTCGATGAGCTCGAAAACGCTGTAAAAAGTGCCATATCACATTATCAATACACTAAGCTAGATACATATAAAACAAAAGTTAACTTTTTTGCTATGTCTTGGAGACAAGATGCCGAAGATAAAAATGCACAAGAAACATTCTCGATGCGCGATTATGGCTGGGGAAATCGCATTCATTTTAATGCAGAATTAGATGAATCCTCTACCCCGAACGAAGCTTATTTGCGAACATGGGGATGGAGCAGATACTTAAATGTTTGGTATTTATATTTTCGAAAAGTAAATTTTCCAATAGATCCAGAAATACATGGTCACTGGGAATGGGCTGGAATTTACTTTGGTGATAAACTTTAGGATTTAAATATATGCAAAGTCAATTCACTTTAGGTAGTAGATTTTGTTGTTGTGTAATAATTGTTTTATTGTTTACTACAACAGTATATGGCACACAAAAAGACACCACGAACTCATCCCACATTCCTATTGATATGGAATATACTGACAATCCGTTAATCGAAAAGCAAAAATCGTACTATCTTTCAGGATTTGGTAAAACTTGGTTAGAATCAACTATGAGCAAAGGAGCTCCTTACCGGTTATATATTCAAGAAAAAGCAAAAGAATATGGGTTACCTCAATGTATTGAGTTTTTAGCTGTTATTGAATCTGCTTACAATACAAAAGCTATATCTCGCTCCTCTGCAGTTGGCATGTGGCAATTTATGTCAAATTCTGTTGGAAATTGGCTTGCCATAGACGATTGGAAAGATGAAAGAAAAGATCCTTGGCTTGCAACTGATGCTGCAATGAAAAAGTTAAAAATAAATTACGACTATTTTGGTGATTGGGCTTTAGCTTTGGGTGCATACAATATGGGACTAGGTGGAATGCAAAGAGCTATAACAAAAGCTGGAAATCGAGACTTTTGGTATTTAGCAGAACACAACTATATAAGTAAGCAAACGGCAACATATGTTCCCCGCTTTTTTGCAATTGCCGATTTAATCACAAATTCAAAAGAATATGGATTAACTTTTACACAACCAGAAGAAGCAGAACCGATAAAGTATACAGAAATAACACTAAGCCATCAAATAAACGTTCAACAACTTGCAGAAGACACGGGAATTGATTACGCTATCTATCAATACCTAAACCCTGCATTAAATTACAGTCTTACTCCACCAGAGAAGAACTATACATTTAGAATTCCTCTTGGATGTGAGGCATTAATAGAATTTGCAATTTCCAATCAAGAAACAGCAGATTTAGGGGTTACATACACAGTATCAAAAGGTGATACACTATGGGGAATTGCAAAATCGTATAACACAACAGTTGGCGCAATATGCAAAGTTAATAAACGCAATGAAAATTCAATTTTGAGTATTGGAACGGTACTAATTGTGCCGATACTAGAGTAATATGGTAAAACGACTAACAGCTTTTATTGTTATTTTTAATGTATTTCTCACTGTTCATGCACAAACATTAACAGCTACCAGTAATGTAAATTGGAACAATACTAGTTTTAATTCTCAAATAATACTTGATTTAAAAATGGCAAATATTTCTTTACCATCAGGTAGAAATGCAGCTGTCAAAAAAATACAACAACAACTTCCGCTACTTATAAAATCACCACTTTTAAATACTGTTGTTGATGACTCTAGCCTATTATGGGATAATATTTTATCAAATTCTTTAAAATTAGAAAATGTTACTGAAATCATCCAACAATCCAATAACCATACCGGAATCTATTCCGGCAAAACTGATAGTATTTCTGTTAATAATACAATCAATTTACACGAAATTGCCGCTCTAATGGTAAAACATAATACCCCATACCAACTACGTATTCCTATTGAACAAGTTACAACACGTAAATTTACAGGAATCATTATTGATATGAGAGGAAGTTTCCCTGTTCATGGAGAGTTTTTAGAAGATACCGCTGTCCCTTGTTTTTTCCCTAAAATTTATGATGAAAACATGAATCTTATTTATGAAAAAAACATGACAGATCCCTCTATAGCAAAAACAATTGGAATTGTACAATATACAGACTCTCTTAATGAAAAAGAGTATGAAAATAGAATTGGAAAAAATCCGCTTAGGATAATTGCAAGAGAGCTTTTTGGTGCTTATAGAACAGATCCGGTTATTTCCCGTGACGATGCATTAAAAATACTCTCTCTCAAAGAAAATTTAGAACTTTTAGAACAAGGAAGAGTTGTATTCTTGATGGATAAAGCTTCTTTACAATATAAAGCTTCTGCACCTCTAAAAGATGAACCATACTATTTTGCTTATCAAGAATTACAAAAACAATTTGACAACCTAAAAATTGACAAGGTAACATTAAGTGATTCTCCAAAAGGAATGTTAATTTCAATTAGAGAATTAAAATTTGTAGCAGACACTGCTATACTATTAGACGACGAAGAAAAAAGATTAGATGCTATTGCTAAAACTCTTATAGATCTTACAAAAGACAATGAAAACACTATCATTGTAGAAGGACATACAGCAAGTGTTGGAAAAACACAGGGAGAGTATAATCTATCCTTACTACGAGCTAAAACTATTATTGCAGAAATGGTAAAACGTGGGGTTCCAGAAGAAATAATGAGTAGCCGTGGATATGGTGGTACAATTCCTATTGGTGATAATAACACAGAAGAAGGACGAGCTCTAAACCGGCGTGTAGAGATTACAATCGTCCCAAAAGCTGTCTATATACAAAGAAGTAATTAACTATCAAATTCTTTAGCAAGTAAAACAACACCTTCTACCATTGCTTCATGTTCTACTGGTGCAATTCGTTCATACAGTGTTTTAGGTGTATCATTTGAAAGAACAGGTACTTTTTTTTGTAACAAGATGCGACCAGTGTCACAACCATCATCGACTAAATGGATAGTACATCCACTTTCTTTTTCTCCAGCAGCAATCACCGCTTTATGAACATTTTCTCCCCACATCCCTTCTCCTCCAAATTTTGGTAGGAGAGCTGGGTGTAGATTTATTATGCGATTAGAATATTCTTGTATTATAGATCCTGATAGGACTGTTAAAAACCCAGCGAGCACAATTGCATCTGCTTTATAGGTTTTACAATGTTCTAGACAACGCTGAGAAATAACAATCCGTTTTTGATTGGTAGTAAGAATTTTTGCACTTGCTTTACCAAGAATTGAATATGAACTAACAATTTCTGTTGGAATATTGGCTTTTTTTGCTCTTTCTAAAGCAAATGCTGATTTTCTATCGCTTAAGACACAAACAATATGATAAGCACAATTTGTTCCTTGCTTTTTTTCATTATCGATAAGAGCTTGTAAGTTTGTTCCACCACCAGAAACTAATACGGCTATATTCATATTTTACTCGAACAAAACTGCGTCTGATTGACTTTTTATTGGCCCATCTGCCTGAGCAACACGTCCAATTTTATATGCTTTCATATCTGCACATCGCCCAGCATCTTTACTAGCAGAGAATTCAGTAAAAGCTGCAATAATATCACTAGCTTTAGAAGAATCAACAGCAAGAACAAATCCTATACCCATATTATAAGTATTAAACATACGCTCTTTATCTGCACCACGACGCACTAACTCATCAAAAACTGGTGGAATTAACCACGAGTCTTTTGCAATGCGAGCAGTAAGAAGTTTTTTGCCTTCAGAAAGTCGTTTGTCATTTGCAAGTGGAAACATCCGTGGTATATTTTCGTAAAATCCACCACCAGTAATATGTACCATACCATGCACTGCCTTTCGATATTTTTCTAGTATGCTCAAAACAGGACGAACATAAATACGTGTTGGCTCAAGTAATGTTTCACCAATGGTAGATCCATTAAAAGGTGTTTCATAATCCTTTACAAGTTTTCTAACAAGTGAAAACCCATTTGAGTGAACTCCAGAAGATGAAAGGCCTATAAGTACATCTCCATCTGATAAATTTGCACCACTTACAATATCTTCTTTTTCGGTAATACCAACACCAAAACCAGCAATATCATATTTTCCAACATCATAAAAACCTGGCATTTCGGCTGTTTCACCACCTAAAAGTGCACAATTTGATTCAACACAACCATCTGCAACACCCTTAACGAGATCTGCAGATATATTAGAATCAAGTGAACCACAAGCAATATAATCTAAAAAATACAAAGGTTTAGCCCCTGTACAAAGGATATCATTAACACTCATTGCAACACAATCAATTCCTACTGTGTCGTATTTTTTCATTGCAAAAGCAATATCTAATTTAGTTCCAACTCCATCTGTACCAGAAACCATAACAGGATTTTTCATACCTGCTGGTACCTCAAACATTCCAGCAAAACTTCCTAACCCATTTAGAATTCCAGGAATTTTTGTGCGGCCTGCATGAGCTTTATACTTCCCTACAGCAGCATATCCTTCTTCAATATTTACACCAGAATCTTTATAATCCATTTTTTAATTCTCCTATAGGCACAGACACACCTATGCAATTTTTATAAACGTTTACCAATAAGTTCACCTGGACAAGATACAGGATACTCTCCTGTAAAACAACCTTTACAATATCCGTAATTATTTGGACATAAACTTTTCATTGCATCAAGCATTCCATCTAAACTTATAAAAGCTAGAGAATCTGCACCAATTTTCTGACAAATTTCTTCTACATTATGTGCACTTGAAATCAAATCAGCTCTGTTTGGTGTATCAATGCCAAAAAAACAAGGATATTTTACAGGTGGAGAAGAAATTCTTAAATGAACTTCTGTAGCTCCAGCTCGGCGTAGTAATTCTATTAAACGCCGACTCGTTGTTCCACGTACAATTGAATCATCAATTATAACAACTCTCTTGCCAGAAACATCGCTTTTCATTGCATTTAATTTTACAAAAACCATTTTTTCTCGCTCGTCCTGTGTTGGAGCGATAAAAGTACGACCTATATATTTATTTTTTACAATACCCATTTTATAAGGAATTCCAGAAGCTTTAGCATACCCCATTGCTGCTCCTAGTCCAGAATCTGGAACACCAATTACTACATCAGCTTCGGCCGGAGCTTCACGAGCAAGGACAGCGCCCATTCTAAGACGAGCTTCTTGTACTGGAATATTGTCAATTATAGAGTCTGGTCTAGCAAAATATACATATTCAAAAACACAAGTTCGTTTTGATGTATGTTCGCCAAACTCAAAGGAAAGAACTCCATCTTTGTTAATGATTACAATCTCTCCTGGTTGAATATCACGAACAAGAGTTGCTCCAATTGAATCCAATGCACAACTTTCACTTGCTAAAACCCAACCATCTTCTAACTGCCCAAGACAAAGAGGTCTAATTCCCGAAGGATCTCGTGCTCCTATAAGAGAATCGTTAGTCATAACACAAAGAGCAAAAGAACCTTTAATCATTTGTATTGTATCTGTAAGAGCTCTTTCAAGACCTTTTTTGTAGTTTTTAGCAATTAATTTCATTATTACTTCACTATCACTACCAGATACAAACGTTGAGCCAGTTTCTTCTAAAAATTCTTTTAGTTGCTCATAATTAACAAGATTACCATTATGTGTAACAGCAATATTTCCTAATTTTGAACGTGTAACAAATGGTTGTGCATTCTCAATTGTTGCCCGTCCACTAGTGGAGTACAAATCATGACCAACAGCAATATGTCCTTTTGCATTAGATAGATTTTCTGGGGTAAATACATCATCAACCAAGCCCATAGCTTTTACCGTTGAAAACTCATTCCCATTAGAGACTGTTATACCTGCACTTTCTTGGCCACGATGTTGTAACGAATACAAACCATAATAAGCATAACGAGAAGCATGATCATCATTTTCATCATTAAGATAGACTCCAATGACGCCACATTCTTCATGTAATTTATCATCATCTATACTATTCATATTATTTGCTCAATCTGTGTAAGATTTCAACGTATGCTTCTTTAACATTGCCTAAATCTCTGCGAAAACGATCCTTATCAAGTTTTTCGTTCGTTTTTGCATCCCAAAGACGACATGTATCTGGTGAAATTTCATCTGCCAATAAAATAGTACCATTACTGTCTTTTCCAAACTCAATTTTAAAATCTATTAAACGTACACCACGTTCTAAGAAATATGCTTTTAAAAGTTCATTAATTTTATTTGTAAGATCATAAATCGTTTTTAATTCTTCCCAAGTAGCAGCACCAATAGCTACAGCATGATAATCATTAATTAAAGGATCTCCCAAATCATCGTTTTTATAGGAAATCTCAAAAATAGTTGTTTTTAACTCTGAGCCTTCTTCTATGCCAAGTCTTTTACTAAAAGATCCTGCTGCAACATTACGAACAATAACTTCGAGCGGAATTATGTCAACTTTTTTACAAAGAGTTTCTCTATCGGAAAGTTGTTTTACAAAATGAGTAGGTATGTTGTTAGAAATAAGCAATTCAAAGATGGTGTTTGCTATCTTATTATTCATAATCCCTTTTTCATCAATTTCACCTTTTTTAACACCATTAAAAGCTGTGGCTGAATCCTTATAATCCAAAATTACTAAATTAGGATCCGATGTTTTAAATACTTTTTTTGCTTTCCCTTCATATAACTGTTCTAATTTCTCTACATTCTGTATATCACTCATAATTCTACTCCCATTCCACCATTGTTTTTTGCTTCATCAGCTAGTTTTATTCTAAATTCTCTTAATTTTTTTTGTAAATCAAGATATTTTATTGCTAATATTTCTACAGCTAAATAAGCGGCATTTGCAGCATTATTTATGCCAACTGTTGCTACAGGTATCTGTTTAGGCATCTGTACAATTGAAAAAAGAGCATCTAGTCCCGCTAAACCAGAAGAACTTCTGCCCTTTTCATCTATTGATCGACATTCTAAAGGAACCCCTATAACAGGTAACACTGTCATAGCAGCAATTACACCAGGTAAATGGGCGGCTAAACCTGCTCCGGCTATAATGACCTCACACCCGTTTTTTTCACAATCTTTTATTGTTTGTGTTAGTAAATCATGACTCCGATGTGCAGAAATAACAAAAGCCACCGAGTCTACGCCAAATTGGCGTAATACATCCGCGGCTTTTTTCATAGTCGGCATATCAGATTTTGAACCTAAAATTATTGCAACTTTCATTTATGAAACATATCACAAAATAGCACGTATTGCAACTGTTTGCATAATCTTGCAAACAAAAAATTTAAAAAAAATGCTTTGAATCTAATAGATTCAAAGCACATTATAATAGATGTATAAAATTACAGCTATTAATTAATTACCAACGATCGTTTCCACCACGGTCATTATTAAATTCATGACGTGGGCGACGTGGTTTATCGATTGCTTCGTTAACACGAAGGCGTCGTCCGTCTAAATCAGAGTTATTAAGAGCTCCAATAGCAGCATCAGCAGCTTCCTCTTCTACCATTTCTACAAACCCAAACCCTTTTGATTGACCACTATAGCGGTCAGTGATGATGCTGGCAGATGCAACTTCTCCAAACTGTGCAAACGCAGTCGTCAAAGCTGCTTCGGTTGTTCCGTAACTTAAATTACCAACATAAATTTTCTTAGCCATTAAAATAATTCCTTTTGCCGATTATCGGCGCTTTTTCTTGTGTATAAAACATACACATTCTTATTACGCTCTTACTATTACTTTAACCGGAAAAGATAAACTGGAAAGGATAAACTTGCAGATCGCCATTTCAGGCATAAATATAAATTTCAGAAAACGTTAACTATATTAATATACTAGTAAATTTTATATTTGTCAATTAAAATAATTTAATTGTGCTTTTACGGATTTAAACTAAACTCACCATACTCATCTTCTATAACAGTGTCCAAACTAGACATAGGGTTCCATTTAACAGATAAAGTAAAATATGGACTAAAATCATAATAATACGATTCATCATCATCGACATCTGTAATAAGTTGAGGTTCAATACTAAAAGAACTATTCAATGTCCAATCATGCAAATCATGCTCAAGCGTTATTGTTAGGCTATCAATTTTAAATCCAGAAGCTTCGCGCAACGAATCATCCCAAAAAGCGAATGAATAGAATAGGTCTTTAAATATATTCTCTTCACCTGGAATATCCGGAAGAGTATACCATGAATAATCTTTAACATAATCTTGCACATATCTAAGCAAAACTTGGTTGGAACTTGATGAAGAAAAAGATAAATCTACAAAATCATTTATTTTAAAAGATATTGTTGGCTTAAAAGTAAAACTACTATTAGTTGGCCGAATCATATCCCATGTTATGGAAGTATTTAACTTAGGCGTTAATAAAAGAGAACCACTCTTATTTTTTATTTTTTTAAAATTAGAAGAATATGCCAAACTCCCTGAATATGGAATAAAAGCTTCTTCACCACTTGATACCCAACCGTAGTCATCTTCAAACTTCTTAGAATAAGTATATGCCATTTTGTAATCAATACTTAGATTATTTACATCTAAAGACACTGATAAATCTTCATTGTGAGCTTCTTCGATATCATACTCATAAGATTCAGAAATTTTGACAAAATCTAACAACGTATATGAAAATGACTGATCTAATGAATCCCATTCCCACTCATTACTATCTTCATCTTCTTGAAAATAACCAGACCCCACTTTTACATACCCATCTGGGATTTCTATTTTATAACTACCAGTATACCATTGAGTTTTTGGTGGTAAATTAGCTGATAAAGAAACTGTTTGATCAATATAGCCCAAATCAATAGCTAAGGAAGAACTCAAACTATGAGTCGTAATATAATCATCATCCCACTCTACTGTATCCCATTCCCATTCTGGGTCGTCAACAGTTCCAATAAAACTGCTTTCTATTAATTTCGTTGTATTTGCCCAAGAGACAGATGTGTCTTTAAATATTTCTGTATAAATAAAAGGCTTAAAAGTAATAGAACTTTTAGCTTTTGCTGACACCTCGTCAGCATCATAATCATTGACAATAATATCATCAATTTCGTCGTCTGTATATCCATCATATAAATAAGGATGCGTTTGATATTCAGGGGTCAATGTGATCACGTTTGAAAATTTTAACCAACTTCCTTTTAAATTTAGACTATTAGTCAAAGTTACAGGACTACTTAATGTAATTAAAGAATACTGAGCCTCTTGAAATAAGCTATCTTCTTGACTTATATCATCCGACGAGTTTGCAATTTTCGAACTAAAATCTGGTTTTAATGCCCACGTTGAAGAAAATGATGATTCAGAAACACTTTCAGATTTTGGTGTTGTACTTGAAATTTCTGGTAATATAAGTTTTTCAAATAACTCACTTTCTTTTTCGGTATCTAGTTCTGTTTTATCTGTTTCTTCTTCCTTTTCTGTTACTGTTTCTTCCTTTTCGTCCCCCGCTTCTACACCACTTATCTCTTTTGGAGCTTTAATATTTGATAGTATTTTTTGTTGCTCTTTTAATTCTTGCTTTTCTTCATCTGTTAAATTTTTTGATGAATCTGTCGTTTCCTCTGTATCAATTGGTAATTCAAAAACTGTTCCTGCCAAGGAAAAAGTTATATCAAGGGGAACAATAGAAGAAAGATAAAAAAACTTTCTACTAGGGCTATAATCGTCTAAAGAATCGTCGTATTCCTCGTCTGTATAATCATCATTTGTTTTTGCTAAAAAAGAGAAAGACGAATAATATGATGAGATAGATAATTTTGTAATCCATGGATTTAAGTTAGTAACTGTTGGAGAATAACTACCTGATAATTTCCAGGTAAACCCAGATACTACATCACTATAGTCATCATCATCATCTGAACTTGATTGTTCAAGCAAAAAATTAATCCAATCCATATATTCATTTCTATCCCCAAAATCATCGTCAAAATAGGAATCGGAATAAATTGGCAAGGCTAAACTTAGAGAACCATTATCAAAAGTAATTCCTGTATCTAAATCTAATGCAAATCGAAATGGCCATTCAACACCAAAAAGCCAAGCTTTATCATAGTAAACTGTCCCCGAATTTGCAGTGTTAATATAATAATTATCTATAGCACTCGGAAATAATGTATTTGTAAAACCTAGTTTTACACTAAAAGAGGTTGTTTTAAAAAGGTTTTCTGGCTTCAATTTCCCCTCAACACCAATCATAGATCCTAAATTACTATATGAATCAGCTAAAATTTTTATATATTCACTTGGCATTGTTGCATCTTCACTTAAATTATGCAAAAACAATCCCTGACGTTCTTGTTTTTTTAGTGTAGTACTTTTCATAAAACTTAATTTATCATCTTCATCGACGTCTTCTACATCTTTTCTACCCAGTAAATATGTAGTAGTTTGAAAAAAATAGCCTTCTCTTTTTTTATAACCAAAAGAAGGATTAAAAATCATCTCATCTTTTGGATAATAAAAAAAAGGAAAATACATGACTGGAACTTCTCCGACATATAAAAGAGCATTCGCAAATGAAAATTCATTATTAGAAAGCAACCATATACGGCTTGCTTTTATTTTCCAGTGAGGTGGATTTTCATCACAAAAGGTCAAATAGGCATCATTAAAAGTTACAGAACCTCCTTCTTCGCGACCAAATAAAGGAGAACTGATAAAAAGACTTGAATCTGTATCTAAATTAAGAGAATCTTGATCATTTTGGGTTATTATTCCGTCAAAAAAAGCACCTTCTTGGGTTTTTGTGTTAAATAATACTGACTTAACTTCAATTATTTCTGTTTCTTCACCCGAGTTTTCTCGTGTAATTTTCACACCACCACTAGCATAAAGTAAATCATTAGCTCGGTCATAATTAATTCTATCTGCTTCAATTTTTGTTTTTGAATCACCCTTTTCAATGGTAAGAATAACATCCCCAATAAAATTAATTATAGAATTTCCTGTTTCTGTATCTTTAGTACTCGTTGTTTTTTCTGCTTGCTCGATAATTACTTTTGACAACTCTTCTTTTGTGCTGTCGTTGCTCTGTGCAAATAAAGGAGAAAAGATACTAACTATGGTTATTAGTAATATATAACGATTTTTCAATAAATATTCCTGTTTATTTTCGTTTTAAGCACTCTTTTATATATTTCCCAGTATAACTAATTTTATTTTGTGCTACTTGTTCAGGTGATCCTTGAGCAATTACTCGTCCTCCACCATCTCCACCTTCTGGACCAAGATCTATAATATAATCTGCTTGAAGTATAACATCTAAATTATGTTCTATCATTATAACAGTATTTCCCTGATCTAAAAGTCTTTGAATAACTCCCATAAGTTGTTTTACATCTGCAAAATGTAGCCCCGTTGTTGGCTCATCGAGAATATACAAAGTTTTACCAGTTGAACGTTTTGACAATTCATTTGCTAACTTAACACGCTGAGCCTCACCTCCACTTAAGGTTAAAGCACTTTGCCCTAATTTTATATATCCTAATCCAACACTTTTTAAAGTTTCTAGCTTTCTTGATATTGTAGGGACAGAAGCAAAAAAATCTGCAGCCGTTTCTATAGTCATATCTAATACATCGGCAATACTTTTACCTTTATATAAAATATCGAGAGTTTCTTTGTTAAAACGTTTACCATTACACACTTCACATGTAACATATACATCTGGTAAAAAATTCATTTCTATTGTAATTTCACCAGCCCCTTGGCAATTTTCGCATCTTCCTCCCCTTACATTAAAACTAAAACGACCAGGTTTAAAACCACGGGCTTTTGCTTCTGGTAAATTAGAAAACAATTCTCGAATATAACTAAAGACACCAACATAGGTTGCTGGATTTGAACGAGGGGTGCGACCAATTGGACTTTGATCTATATCTATTACTTTATCTATATTTTCAAGACCCGAAATACTTGTATATGCACCTTCTTTTAATTTTGAATGCATAATTTTATTTGATACTGCCGGATAAAAAACATCACTTAAAAGTGTCGATTTCCCGGAACCAGAAACACCTGTTATACAGGTAAAAGCACCAAGCATAAATTTTACAGTAATATTTTTTAAATTATGTTCTGTTACACCTTTTAAGATTATTGACGCTTCGGCTCCTTTTCGTCGTTTAGAAGGAATATCCATTGATAGCGTCCCTGCAAGATATTGCCCTGTTAAACTTCTCGAAACCTTTGCAACTTGGTCAGGAGTCCCTTGAGCAATAATTTCACCTCCATGAATCCCAGCTCCAGGTCCTAGATCAATAAGCCAATCTGCCTCACGTAAAGTTTGTTCATCATGTTCAACAACAATAACAGTATTTCCTAAATCACGTAAATAAGTAAGAGTATCAATAAGGCGTTGATTATCCCTTTGATGAAGGCCTATACTTGGTTCATCAAGAATATACATGACACCAACCAGTGCTGATCCAATTTGAGTAGCTAGCCGTATACGCTGAGCTTCACCACCAGATAAGGTACCGGCTTTACGCTCTAAAGTTAAATACTCAAGGCCTACGTTTTTTAAAAAACCGAGACGATTACTTATTTCTTTTAAGATCTCACGTGCAATTTGATTTTCTGTATCAGAAAGCTGTAAATTTTCAAAAAAACGAATTGACTCTGAAACCGATAATTCTGTAAGATTCCAAATATTTTTACCACCAACTGTAACTGCCAAAGCTTCTGGTCGCAAACGTTGTCCATTACAGGTTGTACATTTATTATGACTCATTAGTTTTTCAAGATTACTACGCTGCCCATCCGAAAAAGTCTCTGAATATCTTCGTTTAAGATCAGAAAAAATCCCTGGCCATGGTTGTTTATATTTAAATTTGCCATCATTTTTTTGACTATGATATATATATTCAATTGGGTCAGGATGCCCATACATTATTATGTCAAATTGTTCAGGTGTTAACTCTTTTACAGGTGTATCCAGCGAAAATCCAAAATGGCTTGCCAATGCTTCAAAACGAGCCCTATTCCATGTTGATTTTGGCCCATAGGGTACAAACGCACCTTCATTATAACTTAGATTTTTGTCCGGACAAATAAGATTGACATCAAACTCTTGTTTTTCGCCAAGACCTGTACAATCTGGGCAAGCTCCAAAAGGATTATTAAAAGAAAATAAACGTGGTTGTAACTCTGGCATACTAATTCCGCAATACGGACAAGCATTATGTTGTGAAAAGAAATGTTCTGTTTCCTTTGTACTCGATTTATCATTTTCCTCAGAGGAACTTGGCAAACGACGAGTTATAATAACAATACCCTGAGCAATATTTAAAGCCGCTTCTACAGAATTTGCCAAACGGGGACGAACTGTACTAGATAATTTAATGCGATCAACGACTATTTCTATAGTGTGTTTTTTTTGCTTTGAAAGTTTTATAGTATCTTCAAGCTCTGCCATAACTCCATCAATTCGAGCTCGAACATATCCAGACTTTTTAGCATCATCAATTATTTTTTTGTGCTCACCTTTTTGCCCTTTTATAACAGGAGCAAGGATTTGAATTTTACTCCCAGTCTCCCATTCCATAACTGAATCTAGAATTTGGTCAATAGACTGTTCTGTAATTTCTCGTCCACAATTAGGACAATGCGCCTTACCAATACGTGCATATAAAAGTCGATAATAATCATAAATTTCGGTAACTGTTCCAACCGTCGAACGAGGATTTCGATGAGTTGTTTTTTGCTCAATTGAAATTGCTGGAGAAAGCCCTTCTATATAATCCAAATCTGGTTTTTCCATACGTCCTAAAAACTGCCGAGCATAAGAAGAAAGGCTTTCCATATACCGTCTTTGTCCTTCTGCAAATATTGTATCAAAAGCCAAAGAACTTTTCCCAGAACCAGAAAGACCTGAAATTACCACAAGTTTATTTCGAGGAATCTCTATATCTATATTTTTAAGGTTGTGCTCACGCGCCCCTTTTATTATCAATTTATTGCTAGCTATCATGAAAAAAACTCCAGTTTGTATACTACTCTGCTTTACATTTTTTTTCAATCTCATGTACATTTTCTCGTACACATTTTACTTTACTCAGTAGGATTTTAATTACAGAAGATATTAAATTCTTGCTTTTTTGATTTTATAGTGTATACTTACAATATGAGCACTATAACCATAGAACTTTCAAACGGAAAAATAATTAAAAAAAATAATCACTGTAAAATTTATGATATTATCGATAATTTTGACACAGATATTTCTAAAATTGTTGGTGTAAGAATGAACAATCAGATTTGTGCTTTTTCAGCCACCATCGAAAACAGTGTTCAGATTGAACCTGTTTTTATCAATACACCAGACGGAAGCGCCATGTATAGAAGGTCGCTTTGTTTTATTCTTGCTGCGGCAGCTCATACACTTTTTGAATCCAAAAACCTTATTGTTGGTCACAGTTTAGGACATGGATATTATTACACTTTTGATGGTGAAAAATCTGTTTCTCAAGAAATATTAGATAAAATTTCAAATAAAATGAATGAAATTGTAGCTGCAGATAATAAAATTATACAAAGCTATTTATCATATACAGAAGCTCTTTCTCTTTTCGAAAAACTTAAGATGAAAGAAACACTTAAGCAAATGAAATATATTTGCCCCCCTCGAGTTAGAGTAAATATATTAAATGATTTTTCTGATCTTTATTTTGCACCACTTGTTCCTTCGACAGGATATTTACAATATTTTGAACTAATGAAATACAAAGAAGGTTTTCTACTTCGTTTCCCAGAAACAACAACCCCTACTGAAATTAAACCTTTTCATGATATTCCACAACTTTTTAATGTATATAAACGATACAAAGATTGGGGGCGCTTAGTTGGAGTTACCTCCGCTGCATCACTCAATGAAATGTTATTTTCTGGAAAAATGAAAGATTTTATTTCAATTACAGAAACACTACAAAACAAAAACATCGCTGATGTTGCTACAATGATTGCAAATAAAAAAAACACAAAACTTGTACTTATAGCTGGACCTTCTAGCTCTGGCAAAACAACAACTTCTAAAAAACTTGCAATGCAATTACGTGCGCTAGGACATACTCCTCGACTTATTTCTCTCGATAATTACTATCTTGGTCGAGAAAAGACACCAAAGAATGAAAACAATGAATACGATTATGAATGTTTAGAAGCTCTTGATATAAAACAATTAAATAAAGACATTATACACCTTTTTGAGGGCAAAACAGTTGAAATACCTTCTTACGATTTTTCTAAAGGCGCCCGTTATTATAATGGAGAAAAACTATGTTTAAATCCTAATGATATTCTCGTTCTTGAAGGAATACATGGATTAAATGAAAAGCTTACTCCTCTGGTAAAAGCAGAAAATAAATTTAAAATATACTTATCTGCACTCACACAGCTTAATCTAGATGACCATAATCGTATCCCAACAAGTGATAACCGTCTTATTCGTCGAATTGTTCGTGACTACAATTTTAGAGGAAAAACTGCTTCAGAAACGATTAGGATGTGGCCAAATGTTCATAAAGGAGAAAGACTACATATTTTCCCTTTTCAAAACAATGCTGATGTAATGCTTAATACGGCTCTTGATTATGAATTATCAGTGTTAAAAGTATATGCAGAACCTTTATTGCGATGTGTAACACCATTAGAAAGAGAATATTCTGAAGCTTGTCGATTACTGCGATTTTTAGATAATTTTCCCGAAATATCAGAAGTTTCTGTTCCAAGTCACTCTCTTATTCGTGAGTTCATTGGTGGAAGTGCATTTAAATATTAGCTATTTTTTATTTTTAGCAATGTCATCTATTTCTTGTTCTTCTTTTTTATACATCTCTTTTCGATAAGCAAAAAACTGTTTTTCTTTTAGTTTTTCTAGCACTTTTCGTTGTTTCATTGCTTCATTAAGTTCTTTTCTTCTTTTTTCAACAAGTAGTTCTGCACTAGCTAAATCTTTTAAAGTTTTTTCCTTTTCTTTGTCAAGCCAAAGAATATAATGCTCAATTGCAATCATATTTTCTATTTTGTTCGAGCTTGATTGCTTAAGCGAAGTAGAAAGTCTTTTTTGAGCAAGATCTTGTAAGCGCATTTTTAATCTAGTTGATTCAGCGGTTGCTTCACCAAGTTTAATTTCTGATTGTCGTTGATTAAAGGCTCTAACTTCTAATACTTTTTCTAATGAAAAATTAAAAGTCTTCATATGCTTTAACTCGTAGTTTCAGAAACAGCTGGAATAGTATCATCTGTACCAACGGAAATAATTTGCTCCGACTGTTCTTTTTGTTCTGATATTTCTTCTTTTGGGACAGAGCCAGCAGCTACTAGTTCTTCTTCTGGTATTTCAATTCCGACAAGAAGGCCTAATTGAGTAAGTGTATCTTCAATACATGAAGGTTCATTTTCATTTTGCCTTAAGAACTCTTCTATTTTTTCATGGGCTGCAATTGCTGCATCTATTTTTTCATTTGATCCTTGAGCATAAGCTCCAATCGTAATTAAGTCTTCGTTTTCAGAATACACAGCCATAAGATTACGTACGGCTGCAACAGCTTTTTTTGTCTGCTCCCCACTAATGCGATTTGCAAGTCGACTAATACTTTGTAAAACATCGATTGCTGGGAAATGATATGCCTGGGCTAACTTTCTATTTAATACTACATGCCCATCAAGAATGCCTCGTACTGCATCAGAAATAGGCTCTTCCATATCATCACCATCAACAAGAACTGTATAAAAAGCTGTAATAGTACCTTTATTTGAAGTACCACTACGCTCGAGTAATTTCGGCATAGTCTCAAATACACTTGGAGTGTACCCCCGCTGAGCAGGAGGCTCACCTGTAGCTAGCCCAATTTCTCGCTGCGCACGTGCAAAGCGGGTAACCGAATCAAACATTAACATGACATCTTTGCCTTGATCTCTAAAATATTCAGCAACAGCTGTCGCTGTATATGCACCTCGAAGACGAGAAAGAGGTGACTGATCAGAAGTAGCAACGACAATAACAGAACGTTTTAATCCTTCTGTGCCCAAATCACGCTCGATAAAATCTCGAACCTCACGACCACGCTCCCCAATAAGGGCAATAACATTGACATCTGCATTTGTATTACGAGCAATCATACTTAACAAAGTAGATTTTCCAACTCCAGAGCCAGCAAAAATTCCAAGACGCTGGCCTTTTCCAATTGCAAGAAGAGAATCTATAGAACGAACCCCAGTTACAATCCGTTCTGTAATTTGTTTACGATCTAAGGGTTGCGGAGGAGAAGCAATGACTGGATAAAACACCTGTGAATTTATATCGCCCTTACGATCATATGCTTGACCAGTTGCATTTAAAACTCTTCCTAATAATTGAGGGCCAACACCAACTTGCAATACATGTCCGGAAGCAACAACCTCGCTCCCAATCTCTATACCTTTAGTTTCTCCATATACCATAAGTTGAACAGTTTTATTATTTAAACCAACAACTTCAGCTATTATTTCATTTTTAAGAGAAGGAACTTTTATTGAACAAATCTCACCAATAACGGCCTGAGGACCTTGACTTTCAACAAGTAATCCTCTTACTGCGCTGACAGTTCCACAATACAAAATAGTTTTTGTTTGTTTTACGGTTTGAATATATTTATCAAAAAGTGTTTCCATATTGTTACTGCTTTAATCCAAAGTTACAGGATTTTGATGATTTTCAGCTTTTATAGGAGAAATATTTAAAATACTCTTTTCTAGTTCTGATAGTTGACTAGTAATACGTGCATCAATCGAGCCAAAATCTGTTTCTACAAGACAACCACCTTTTTCTACAGTCGAATCCTCTATAACTGTAATTCTTTGTACATTTTCGACCGCTTGAATAAAATCTTTTGTGTGCTCGGTTGTAAGTTTTACATCTGCAAGATTTACATGAATAGAAACATCACCACGACCTTTTACTTTACGCAAAGCTTGTACAACATTTGACATAAGAACAGAACGTTGGCTTTCAGAAAGAACCTTAACAACTTTCTTTGTCATAAGAAGAACTAATTCTATAATTTGTTGTTCCGTGGAATCAAGAATATCAACTCTCTTTTGCATTGTTTTATCAAGAATAGTATGCATACGTTCTACCAAACGCTTGGCTTCTGCCGCTCCATCTTGAAAGCCATCCTCTTTCCCTTTAGAAAAGCCTTCTTTATAAGCCTCTTCCACCTCTTTATCATGTTTTCGTTCTGCTTCTTGGATTATATCAAGAGATTTATTTTCTGCATCTTGTATTATCTTTTTTGCTTCATCTTCAGCCTGCTGCTTAATTGCCTTAGCTTTATTTGTATTCCGTTTAATTTCATCGAAAGCAGTTTTCTTAGCATCCTCAACAACTTTTGCAGCTTCTTCTTTTGCTGACTCAATCATCTTTTGTTTTTCTGTTGCCCAACGGAGTTTATACGCTTCAGCCTCTCGACGTAAATCATCTGCAGTCGGTCCTGTATACTCAGGTTCTTCAGGCTCTTCAACAATTTCTTTTTCCATTTCAAATTTATGGGTAAGAGGTAGAACCATCTTTTTTTCTTGAGCTTTTATCTCATTTGGCCGAAACACAGATTTTTGCATATCTTTTATCTCCTAAAAAAACCCTTTACACAACAAGTTCATCTTCACCAGATCGAGCAATAACAATATCACCATTATCTTCTAAATGCCTAATAGTAGAAACAATTTTTTGCTGTGATTCTTCTACATCTTTTAAACGTACAGGCCCCATAAATTCCATATCTTCTTTTAACATACTAGCAGCACGTTTTGACATGTTTCTAAATATCTTATCTTGAACTTCAGGTTCAACTGATTTTAAAGCTTTTGCTAATTCTTGTGTATCAACTTCACGCATAACTTTTTGAATTGCGCGATCGTCAAGCATAACAATATCTTCGAATACAAACATTCGTTTTTTAATTTCTTCTGCTAAATCTGGATCATCTTCTTCGAGTGATTCAATAATTGATTTCTCAGATGAACGATCAACAAGGTTTAGAATCTCAACAATACTTCCAACACCACCTGCAGCAGTATAGTCCTCTGACGATAATGTAGACAATTTTTTCTCAAGAACCCGTTCTACTTCGCGAAGAACGTCCGGAGAAGTCCGATCCATTGTTGCAATACGTCGAGCTACTTCACTCTGAATATCATCAGGCAAATTCTGCAAAATAATAGAAGCCTTATTTGGTTCCAAATATGCTAAAATAAGAGCAATTGTTTGAGGATGTTCTTGCTGAATAAAATTTAACAAATGAGCAGGATCTGTTCGACGAATAAAATCGAAAGGTCTCACTTGTAAAGAACTTGTTAACCGGTTGATTATATCTATAGCTTTTTGTGATCCAAGCGATTTTTCTAGCAATTCACGCGCAAAATCTATACCTCCCGAGGTAATATAATTTTGTGCTTTCATCATATCTTGAAACTCTCGAAGAACAGATTCCTTAAAATCAGAATCTACTGTATCCAATCGAGCTATTTCAAAGGTTAAGGTTTCAACTTCATCTTCTCGTAAATGTTTAAAAACTTCGGCAGAAATGTCTGACCCCATTGATACCATAAAAATAGCAGCTTTTTGACGACCTGTTAAACTTTTATAATCATGTGGTTTTTTATTAGAAGCGCTTGCTTTTGGCATGTCCTATTCCTCCATTATCCAGGATCTTATGAGCATGGCAACATCTTCTGGATGCTCATGTGCAAGGGCAATTGCATTTTCCTGTAATTCAGCCCTTTCACGCTCTTCGACAGACATTGTAACTTCCATACCAGCTTGTTCTGCTTCCCATAAGGTTTGTTCGCGTTCCATTTGATGTTTACGTAATAATTCTTCTTCACGTAAACGGCGTCTTCTTTCAAGTTCTCTACTAATAAAACGGAATACAATAAATGCAATAAGTATAAAGATGATACCAGCTAATATAAATATCACAGTCTTACGTGTCTGTTGCTGGCGCAAGAATGCAGCATCTTCTTCAGCAAATTGTGCCGCTCTGTAATAACCAATTGTAGTTACATTTACCAGGTCACCACGAGCACTATCATAACCAATTGCCCCTTTAATTAGTTCTGCTGCCTGTTTTTTAACTTCATCGTCTATAGGAATATATGTACGTTTAATTGTACCATTTTTTTCAATCGATAAATTACCCTCGTCATCATATACTCGTTGCCATTCACCATCAATGTTTACAGATACTGTAACTCGGTCAATCGTCGGGCTTCGTTCACTCTGAATTTGTTTTGTATTGACAACCTGATTCTTTGTCTCAGCTTTCTCTGTATTTATTCCATAAACATTAGACATGTCAGAATATACAGGGGGATTTTGTCCTTCTACACCGGCAGGCCCTTCTGGATTATATCCAGTCCCTTTCCATTCTTTGTCTACCGTTTGTGAAGATAATGTTATAGACTCAACTTGTTCTGAATCATCATATGGAGTATCAGGATTATCTTCTTTTATGATAATCGGAGAATATTCTGTTGCAGTAGCTGTTTCTTGTGACATATCCATATCAATTTTTAAGTTTAAGTCACGAACACGATCAGGCCCAAAAATCTGTTGTAGAGAAGAAAGCACTTTAGCTTTATACTGCATCTCTAATTTTTGTATAAGCTTTTGTTCCTTTTCGACTATATCAACTCGCTCAATATCTGCCATACCTTCAAAGTCATTAAGAATATTTCCTTTTGAATCGGCTATAGTGATGTTTTCTGCAGTAAGACCTTCAACAGCCATAATTAACAGCTTTTGAATTCCTTCGATTTTAGTTTTACTTTGAGTAATATCACTACCAGGTTTAGCAGTAATAATTACAGAAGCCGTCGGCTCATTTTGATCTTCTGAAAAAAGTTTATCCTCTGGCATAGTAAGCGTAATATTTGCATTATCAACATCATCAAGCGCTTCAATATGCTGAGTAACAACTTGTGTAATAGAGCGCTGTAAGTTTACATCTCGTTCAAAATCAGTGGTTGTCCAACTTTCTGTATCAAACAAGGCCCAAGGATCAACCGTAGAAGGTACTAAGTCCTCTCGCACTAATATTGCACGCATTCTTCGTGCAGTTGACTCATCAGCAACAGAAATAACACCTGTAGAACTAACTTGTGCATCAACATTCTCTTCTGACAATCGATAAACGATAGAATCTCGAGCTGCTTCATCTGTTATTGCAATATTAAAAAGGGGAACTGTTGTTGGATGTGCCGAAAAAGTAAAAGCAAAAACAAGAGCAACAATAATTGCTACAACGATTGCAATGCCAATTAATTTTTGAACACCTGTCCATTTTGCCCATAATTCGCGAATTTGCTTAAAAATTCGTTGAAACCATTCGTTCATTCTTCCTCCCACCGGAAGTCGGGATTTATCCGACGAACTTACTTACTTATATTATATCATTATAGCATAAAAAATTTTAGCTGAAAAGAGTTTACATATAATTTTGAGTGGGATTTTTAAAATTATCGACCTGAACTGATAGTTTCCCAAGCAGATGTAAGCTTATCTATAACTGTTTGTGCCATACTTAGTGATAAATTAGCCTCTGCCATAGCTATTGTAACATCATGTACATCAACAGAATCTGGATCTGTCGCAACTTTTTCGGTCATAGCTGAACTTGCAATTTGTTTATTATTTACATAATTAACTGCATCGAGTAAATAATCATCAAAAGATCCCTTTGTTGCCATCGGTATTTTGCTTGAATTATTTGTTTTTGATAGATTTCCATAATGTAATGGATTGTTTGCTATCATGTTAATTGAATTCATACCTGTACCCCCAAGACCCTCTCTATTTTATTCTTACACGTTTGCAATTGCAAGTGCATCGCTAAACATTTCTTTGCTTCCTTGAATAACAGAACTATTAGCTTCATATGCACGGCTAGCCGATATTAAATCAACCATCTCATTTACAATATTAACATTAGGATATTCAACATATCCTGTATTTGGACCACTTTTAATTGCATCAGGATGAGTTGGATCATACACAAGTTTTGTTGCATCATCATCTTCTGCAATCTCAACTACTTTTACCCCAGCTCCAGCTCCATTGTCTAAACTTTCAGGAGTGAATGGGCTATTAAAAGTTGGATGACTATCTGAGACAGGTGCAAAGACAACATGGCTTGCTTTAAACGGTCCACCTTCTGAAGTTCTCGTTGTGCTTGCATTTGCTATATTATTCGAAATTACATCAGTTCTAAGGCGCTCCGCACTCATCCCTGTTCCGGCTATATTAATACTTGTAAATAATCCCAAAATTATCTCCTATTATTTCAACACGATTTTCATTTGTGAAAACTCAAACCTTTCCATTTGAGTAAGTAATTGATATTGTAATTGCGTTTGTAGTACAGTCATTGCTTCTTGCTCCGCATCTACATTATTACCATTAGCTTTAGAAGTAGAGGTATAATCAACAACTCTACGAGGTTCCACTGATTGATAGTTAGTAGGTTGTTCAATTTGAAAATGTCGAGAATCACTTGTTGCAAGTTTCATAGTTTTATTTGCATTTTTTTCACTTTCAAGAGCTGATTTCAATTCACTTTCAAAATTTACTGTTGTACGTTTAAAATTAGGCACTTCGGCATTGGCCATGTTGTTTGCACTAACTTGATAACGTAAAGTATTTGCATCAAGCGAACGATGTATAATATCAACCGATCTACTAAAACTATTCATAACACCCCCGTACATATTTGCTCCAACAAAGGAACTCTACAATTACAATATCGGAATTTATTTACTTGTGTTTAGTATATTTTATAGTTTTATTTACAAGATATATTTACTTAGATCTTGATTGAGCGAAATATCTTTTAGTCTTTCATTTACATATTCTGGAGTAATCTCAATTGTTTCACCCTTATGTTCATCTGCATCAAAAGAAAGATCTTCTAACAACGTTTCCATAACAGTGTGTAAACGACGAGCTCCTATATTTTCGACAGATTGATTAACATCAGCAGCAAGTTTACTTAAAGAAACAATTGCATCGGGATTAAAATTAATAGTAACCCCTTCAGTTGATAACAATGCTTCATACTGTCGTGTAAGTGAATTTTTAGGCTCTGTTAAAATACGTTTAAAATCATCTGCATTTAAACTATCAAGTTCTACACGAAGAGGGAAACGCCCTTGAAGCTCTGGAACTAAGTCTGATGGTTTACTCATATTAAAAGCCCCAGCAGCTATAAATAGAATATGTGTTGTATCTACGACACCATATTTGGTATTTACTTGTGAGCCTTCTACTATTGGTAGAATATCACGCTGAACTCCCTCTCTACTTACATCACTACCATTTCCAGAAGCAACTGCAATTTTATCAATTTCATCTATAAAAATGATTCCCATTTGTTCTGCACGTTCTTTAGCAATATCAGAAACCTTATCAGGGTCAATCATTCGATCTAAATGTTCTTCGGTTAAAATTGTCCTTGCCTCTGCGATAGTTACGGTTTTCTTTTTACTCTTGTTTCCACCATTAATCATACTAGTAATATTTTGCATGGCGCTTTCCATATCTTCCATGCTACCACCAGCAATAATTTCCATACTAGGTATTCTATTTGATTTTGACACAACAATTTCTACTTCACGATCTTCGAGCTTACCATCTTTAAGCATTTGTGCAAATTTATCTCTTGTAGAAAGCTTTTGCTGTTCTTCACTACCAGTTGCAGAACCATCTTCTTCTGTTCTGTTATTTGGTGCAATCTTGTTTTCATTTACATCAGTATTTTTTTCATGAGTTTGATTTGCAGGAGTTCCAAAAATTGTTAACGGAAGGGTTCCCTCTTTTTTATTTTTTTTAGCATTACTCCCAGGGAGCAAGAGGTCAAGTAAATCTTCTGTGACCTTATCTTTCACTGAATCACGTAATTGGTCGTGCATTTCATCTTTTACAAGATTAAAACTTACAGCCATTAAATCGCGTATCATAGACTCTACATCACGACCAACATAACCAACTTCAGTATATTTTGTTGCTTCAACTTTTAAAAAGGGTGCTCCACAAAGTTTTGCAAGACGTCGTGCAATTTCAGTTTTTCCGACCCCTGTAGGACCAATCATCATAATATTTTTGGGTGCTATTTCTTCACGTATATCTTCTGGAAGTTTTTGTCGCCGAGTACGATTACGCAATGCTATAGCAACTTTCTTTTTTGCTTTTTCTTGTCCAATTATGTATGTATCAAGTTGCTTTACAATTTCTTTAGGTGTTAATTCTTCAAGTTGAATTTTTTTATTTTTAGCAGTAACAACTGCATCTTTAGCTGTCTGAGATGAATTTGTATTGTCCATAACTTAAAGTTCCTCCGAGGTTACGTTTCCATTTGTATAAATACAGATATGACCTGCAATATTAAGACTTTTCTCTGCTATTTCTTTTGCAGAAAACTCAGAGGTCTCTAAATATGCAAGAGCTGCCGCATACGCATAATTTCCACCAGAACCAATGGCAAGAACATCATTTTCTGGCTCAATAACATCTCCGTTCCCAGAAATAAGCAAAATTTTATCAATACTTGCTACAAGCAATAAGGCTTCAAGATTACGAAGAGCTTTATCAGTTCGCCACAATTTTGCAAGTTCTACAGCGGCCCGAGTAATATCACCAGAAAACTCTTGCAATTTAAGTTCAAATTTATCAAAAAGATTAAACGCATCAGCAGTAGATCCAGCAAATCCAGTTAGCACTTTTCCACCATACATTGTACGGACTTTTCGTGCATTTCCTTTCATTATTGTATTACCTTGAGTAACTTGCCCATCACCAGCCATAGCTACATGCCCATTGCGTTTTACTGCTATTACAGTTGTACTTCTAATTCTATTTTCATCATTAGACATCATTTCTAGAACTCCTAATATAATATTATACTTATTTTAAAAATCTTAATTATCTTGTTATACATACAAGTTACTTACCTTTATTATGTGGATGTGCTTTATTATAAGCTTCTATCATACTTTTGCTAGTTACATGGGTATAACGTTGTGTTGTACTAATACTTGAATGCCCTAATAATTCCTGCACCACACGAATATTTGCTCCATTGTTTAACAACTGTGTTGCAAAAGTATGTCGAAAAGCATGCGGTGTTACCGGATTATTAGAACCTTCTATCGACGAATAGCGTCGTACAATATACTGTATTCCACCACTAGTGATATGAGTCCCCTTTTGGCTTATAAAAACAGCTGTTGTTGTTTTTTTTAACCGTAAAAGGGTTGCCTTACGCTCTGGCAAATATTTGTTTAATGCAGCAACAGCTTCCTCTGAAAAATACACCCGACGATCTTTTCCACCCTTTCCTTTTATCATTGCCGAATCACGCTGAGGTGAAAAATCAGCTAAAGTTAACGAAGCTATTTCTGAAACACGACACCCAGATGAATACAACATCTCGAATAAAGATCTATCTCTAGTTTCCCATAAAAGATGTCTTTCTTGTGGTTGAACACATAACGAATTAATTTCGTTAGTCGACATAAAACGTGGAACTTTTATAGTTTTTTTTACCGTTTTAAGTTCAAGAGCTACGTTGCTTTTAATATAACTAAAACGATGGCAATAGGCAAAAAAATTTCGTACACTCGCTATAAAACGATTTATTGATGCAGCAGATTTACGTTGCTTTGACAATCTGCCTATACAATATCGCAAATCTTCGATAGACACCTCAGAGATTACTATTTGTGAAGAATCAGTATATTCTTTTTTTTCTATAAGTAATTTTTGTAATTTTGAAAGATCATTCCTATATGCAGAAACAGTATTTACAGAAAGATTTCGAACCCCATAAATATAAGCCAAAAATTCTTCTATTACGTTCTTTAAACTATTCTCTTCCAAAATTTAATTCCCTATAAAAAACTATATCCTGTTTTGTATGGATTATTAATCCTTTTTTAAAGGCTGTAACTCAGAAGCATCAGGTAAAATTTCTTCTTCAGCAGAATGTAAATAATCACAATCTGGATTTATACAAGCTTTATAATTACCGTTTTTCTTATCGTATTTCTCGACCATAAACCAACCACATTTAGGACAAGTTGCATTTATTGGCTTAAAATGGGTTAAAAAGTCACATTCAGGATAATTTGTACAACCATAAAACTCTTTTCCTTTTCCCTTTGTTTTTCGTGCAACAATATCACCATTACCACATTTAGGACATTTTGCAAGTGGAATAGATTTTGTATTATGACATTGAGGGAAATTTGAACAAGCAAGAAAATAACCAAATCTTCCAAGTTTTTTTACCATTGGCGCACCACATTTTTCACAAACTTCGTCTGTTGCTTCATCCATCGTGCCCTTTACACTTTCAAGACTTTCCATAAGTTCATCAACTCGAGCTTTAAACGGAAAATAAAAATCTGAAAGAATTTGTGGCCATTCAATTTTACCAGCTTCAACTAAATCAAGTTTATTTTCAACTTCAACAGTAAAATGCTCATTTATAATTTCTGGAAATGAATCTACAAGAATATCATTTATTATTCGCCCTAGAACAGTAGGAACAAGCTGTTTATTGTTACGAGTAACATAATATCTATCCAGCAAAACAGAAATAATAGGAGCATAGGTTGAAGGCCTACCAATACCTTTTTCCTCAAGAGTTTTAACAACTGAAGCATCTGTATACCGAGCAGGACCTTGTGTAAAATGTTGCTCAGGAGTAAATTGAGCTGGAATTAATTTTTCTCCAACCGTTAAAGAAGGAAGAGCTTTTGATTGATCTTCTTTATTTTTTAAAAGTTTTATTACGTTGTAGAATCCTTTTTCGACGATTCTTCTGCTAGACAAACGAAACAATGCATCGTCTGCTGTTATTTCAACACTTGTTGTCTGATTTTTAGCATTTTTCATCTGACTAGATACAAATGCTTCCCAAATAATTGAATACAAACGTAACTGGTCACGGGTTAAATATTCTGAAACATATTCTGGGGTATATTTTGTGTAAGTAGGTCTGATAGCCTCGTGTGCATCTTGAGCTTTTTTACCAACAGAATAATGTATAGGATTTTCAGGTAAATCATCCGGGAAATGTTCTTTTATCCACCCTCTAACATCTGTAAGCGCAGTATCAGATATACGTGTACTATCTGTACGCATATAGGTTATTAAACCAACACGACTTTTACCAATAGCAACACCTTCATACAACTGTTGTGCTATTTGCATTGTTTTACGCGATGTAAATCCTAACTTATTAGCCGAAGCTTGCTGTAATTTAGATGTAGTAAAAGGAGCTTTCGGTTTTATTGTCCTATCTGTACTTTTTATATCTGATACAATACAATCCGAAGATCCAATTTTATCAATAATCTTTTGAACGTCAGATTGATTCTTTAAATCTATTTTTTTACCTTGATACTGAACCAGTTGCGCTGTAAAGCTTTGTCTACCACGCTTAAAATCAGCCTCCAAACTCCAGTATTCTACCGGTATAAAGTTTTCGACTTCTGCTTCGCGCTCACAAATTAATCGAAGAGCAACAGACTGAACACGGCCAGCACTCAAACCGTTCTTTACTTTTTTCCACAAAAGAGGTGATAAATTATATCCTACAAGACGATCGAGAACTCGTCGTGCTTTTTGAGCATTAACCAGAAAATCATTTATTTCAGAAGGCTCTTTTACTGCATTTTTTATTGCAACAGGCGTGATTTCATTAAAAACTATACGTTTTATTTCTGCATTTGTTTTTGGTGAAATAGCATTATTTAAATGCCAGGCAATTGCCTCCCCTTCTCGGTCGTTATCAGAGGCAAGCAAAACTTCTGTCGATTTTTTTGCTTCTTTTTGTAAATCTTTTAATATACTTGCACGCCCTCGTACAGTTATATAATCAGGTTGAAAATTGTTATCTACATCAATTGCTATACGAGATTTTGGTAAATCGATGAGATGCCCCATGCTAGCCTTTACAGTATATCCACGACCAAGATATTTTTCGATTGTTTTTGCCTTAGCAGGAGATTCAACTATAACCAAAGTTTTTCGTTGCATTTTTTTACTTTTTGTGCCTTTTTTTTTGGTTTTAGTCTTTTTCGACTTTTTTTTCGCCGTGGCGATTTGAGCCGTTGTTTCTTTCTCAGATATTTTTCCTACAGTTGCATTCTCAGAGTTTGCCATCATTTATCTCCAAAATCCAGACTTTGCTGAACAATTTTAGATTCATTGCTTTTTTTTAGCAACGTTAGTACATCTCCGGCAGAATTTACAACCGGGGCACCTTCATTCACATATTTAGAAACTCTCATACTAAGAGCTTTTTTACTATTTGCCGGGTTTACCGGAATCTGCATAATTTGTTCATATTCAAGAGCTCTTGAATGAAAAAACAAATCTCGATTTTGTTCAATTGCAAAATCTGCAGTAATAAGAGCTCCCGACGCGGGAGGTGCTTCAATAACAGTTATTGCCTGTGATAATCCAGAAATAATTCTGTTACGTTGCGGATAGTGCCATTTTTGAGGTTTTTCCTCTGGAGGATACTCACTTGCTATACATCCACCCTTCTCTAGAATCTGAGATGCAATTTTCCCATTCAATGCAGGTCGTATTACATCAGGTCCACTACCTAGTATAGCAACTGTTTTACCATTACTAAAACCTTTTCCATCTGTAGTCGCAATTTTGGCACTTAAGGCTCCAGTATGAGCTGCAGCATCAATTCCAAATGCAAGTCCTGAAACAACACAATAATTCTGTTCAGCCAGTTCTTTCGAAAACTTCATTGCATGTTTGCGTCCTTGTCCGGTTGCTCGTCTTGTTCCAACAACTCCAACAGAAGGCATACTTAAAACCTCTGCATTACCACGATAAAAAAGGGCATATGGAGGCTTATACACTTCTTTTAATAAAGAAGGATATTTTTTTTCGTCTAAAAAAACAACCCCAATATGAAAAGAATGCATTATTTTACAATCTCTTTCGATTCGCTTTTGTATAGTATCAGGTTTAAAGAGTGTAGATCGAACCACTCTACCAACCATTTCCGAAAGCTCTTTTTTAGAAAGTAACGCAAGGTCATCGATTGTGTCAAGTTTATTTTCAAGAAGTTTTTTTTCTCTGAGCGTTAGAAATGGCATTCTGCAGAGAGCAAGACGCAATAAATACTTATTATCCACATGTTTTTCCTAATTGTTATAAGCTTGATCAAGCACAATTCTTTTATTGTTTTCTGCCTCGGTCTTTCTATTAGCATCTGAAGTTTCTTTTATTACTGAATCATACATGGCGACAGCTTTATCGTTATCTCCAGTAACATAATATGCACGCGCAAGAACCATCATTCCATCTAGATTTTTTGACTCTACCGTTAACAATCTATTTAAATAAGAAATTGCCAGTTGAGGTTTATTAAGCTCAAAAACATACAAAACTCCAATTGCATACAAAGCCCTTGTATACGAAGGATTAAATTGAATAGCTTGCAAATACGAACTTTCAGCAAGAGCCAAATAGTTTTTTTGTATAGAATTAGATCCATTTGCATCAAAATCTAATGAAGCTTTTGCCATATACCCAGCACAAACACCAACATAATAATATAAATTGGCATTGTCTGGATAATACTGAATTGCCATCTTAAAACTTTCTAGAGCCTTTCCGTACATTTTTTTATCTAAATATTTTGAACCTAATATTTTATACCAAACCCCAGTTTTGCTCTCGATATCAATTATTTCTTGTATTCTATCATCATGAGCCGCTATAGCATTTTCATATTCTTCAATTGTTGTAGGATTTTTTACATTTTTTTCTAACTCTAAATAATTACTAGCCCCATTTTTATTGCAACTAATAAAAGTTGTTGAAACAGCAAATCCTGTTGTAATTATAAGAAAAATAAAAAATCCGGTATACAAAAATGATTTTTTACAAGTTACTTTATTAGAATTATTCATAAACAAACCCCTTTTAATAAACTTCTATTTGTCCTCACTATGACTAGGAAAGTACTCTTTATAATAGTCTCTTAATTGTTCGTTGTCTATATGGGTATATATTTGTGTAGTAGAAAGGTCTGAATGCCCAAGAAGTTCTTGGACTGTTCGTAAATCAGCACCTCCTGCCAAAAGATGTGTAGCAAAAGAATGACGAAGAGTATGAACTTTTGCATCAATGCCTGTTTTGTCTTCAAGTATCCTAAATTTTTTCCAGATACCTTTTCTGGAAAGTTGTTCTCCCTTATAATTTACAAACAACCACGGAACATTTTTATTTTTTACTAATTTTTGACGTGAACCATTTAACCATAAATGCAAATATTTTTCTGCCTGCAATCCAAAAGGAACAAGCCGTTCTTTATCACCTTTTCCATGAACCCAAAGAAGATGATCTTTTAAATGTACTTTTTGTAAAAGAAGATTAGAAGCTTCACTTATTCGTAACCCCGAAGAATAAATAAGCTCAAACAAAGCTCTATCCCGCACACCAACTGGTTTTGAAGTATCTATAGCAGCAAGCAATTCATCAATCTGAGCGACACTAAGAACCCTAGGCAATGATCTTTTTGCACGAGGTCTTTGTAATAACAATGCATAATTTTCTGTCCATATCCCAAGTCTACACAAATAGGAACCAAAGGAACGCAAGGCTGAAATGTCTTTTGCTATTGTTAATTCATTAACAGATGTTTTTCGCCAGACGAGATAATGCAATAAATCTTTAACATTAATATTTTTGTAGTCTATTTGTTCTTTTTTGCACCAATTAAAAAATTCAATTACAGCAAGCCTATATGTCTCTGCTGTGAGCAAAGAATCTCGCTCGACAGTCAGAATATCAGCATAATAAGTATCTAATACAGCATACATATCATTCATAGGTTTGCTTTTTTTTTAATCATCACCTAAACAAATTCTATTTTTGCGATAAACAGCAGGAATATCTAAATCATTATCAATACCTGGATTTTGCATTTTAACTTTTTTTTCGGTATTAAGTTTATCTCGATTTTCTGTTAAAGATTCTAATTTAGATTCGTGAACATATGTTTTATCTACAGAACTTTTAGCAACAGTATTATGTCTGTCAGTATCAGATTTATTAATAGAATCCCATTGACTAAAAGAAACAAGATTTTTATTTATCGATGGAATCTCATTTTTTTCAGTTGAGGCACTGGTATCTGCAGACTGTTGTTCTTGTTTGCGTTTATTAACTGCATCCATAAAGCCTGTTGCTATAACAGTGACAGAGACATCTTCACCCATACTTTCATCTATTGTTTGCCCGTAAATAATATGAACATCAGGATCAGCGGTCTCTCCAACTAATTCAACAATTTCACTCGTTTCTGCAAGCGTAAGAGTTTCACCACAAGTAATATGAATAAGAATATTTTTAGCGCCTTCAATATGAGAATCTTCAAGAAGAGGATTACTTATAGAGGTAGTTGCAGCATCAATAGCTCTATTTTCACCACTACCAACACCAATTCCTAGTATTGCATCACCTTTACCTTCCATTGTTGTTCGAACATCAGCAAAATCAATATTTACTTCGCCAGGTTGTGTAATTAAATCTGAAATTCCTTGAACACCTTGTCTAAGTACATCATCAGCAACTAAATAGGCTTGTTTTATTGGTGTATTTTTATCGACAATAGATAGCAAGTTCTGGTTTGGAATAACAATAAGAGTATCTACTTCTGCATGCAGCTTTTCTATACCTTCTTCGGCAAAAATCATCTTCTTTTTACCTTCGAAGTGAAAAGGCTTAGTAACGACTCCTACGGTAAGAGCTCCTTGTTCTCGAGCAATACGAGCAATAACTGGAGCAGCTCCTGTTCCAGTACCACCACCCATACCAGCTGTAACAAATACCATATCTGCATCTTTTAGGATGTTCGCAATATTTTCTTTGTCTTCTTCTGCAGCAGCTTCACCAATCTCTGGTTTTCCTCCAGCTCCAAGACCACCTGTTAATTTTTGTCCAATTCCAATCTTTTCGGAAGCATTAGAATGATTTAAAGCTTGTAAATCTGTATTAGCTACAATAAACTCTACACCTTTAATACCAGCATCAATCATTCGATTCACTGCGTTAGATCCACCACCGCCAGCACCGATTACTTTAATAACTGTCGGACTAGCTTCATGATTATCCATTATTGATAAATCCATCATTTTATAACTCCTCCCCCAGATTACCCCACCCTGGGAGCTAATAATTTCCTAAAAAAACTCATTAAAAAAGTTTTTTACCACACTTAATGAAGATTTTTCACTCTTTCGCTTTTTATGCGAATTGTCAACTACACTATTTTCTAAATTTTGTTTATTTTCTACTAACAAACCTATTGCAGTCGCAAACTCTGGACTTCGATATTTTTCTACCAATCCACCATAATTACCTGGCCGAGCTATTCTAACATTTTCTGTTTTAAATATATGAATAGCCAGTTCTGTAATTCCGGTCATGAGAGCTCCCCCACCAGAAAGAATAACACTTCCATTTAATTCCTGTTTTTTCGCTTGTTGCGGCATCTTTTTTATAAGCATCTCTAATATTTCTTCTACTCTCGATTGAATAATAATCGCAATTTCTTTACGACTTATTTCACGAGGAGCGTTACCTGCAATGCCTGGAATAATAATTACATCTTCCTTATCAACAAGGGATTCCCAACAACAACCATTTGTTTTTTTTATTTTTTCAGCTGTCTCAAATGAAACCCCTTTTACTAAAGAAATATCATTGGTAACATGAATTCCACCAGCAGGAACAGATACCGCACACAACGGGGAACCATCACTAAAAACCAACGCATCTGTTGTTCCAGCGCCCAAATCTATAATTAGAGAACCTAATTCTTTTTCATCTTCTGTCAGGACAGCTTGGGCAATGGCAAGAGTTTTAAGCATAACACCATTTATTTGATATCCAGCTCGTGTAGCGCAACGTAAAAAATTTTGCATCGAGGTCCCTGAACTTGTAAAAATACAGGCTTCTGCTTCCAAACGCACACCTAACATATTTATTGGATTCTTAAACCCTTTTTGCCCATCTACAATATAAGATCGAGGAACTACATGTAAAATTTGCCTATCTAACGGAATATTTACCGCTTTTGCTGCTTCTATTACACGATCAATATCACTTTCTGTAATCTCACGGCTTCCACGCCCTTTTGAAGTTATCGCCACAATTCCTTTAGAAATAAGGCTTTCTATTTGATCACCACCAATAGCAGTATAACAATTTTCTACTTCTTGCCCTGCCATTAACTCAGCAGCTTCAACAGCCTTTTTTATAGATTGAACAGTTGCTTCAATATTTACAATAAGCCCATTTCTTAAACCTGTAGAAACGGACGTACCTATGCCGGTAATAAGTAATTTTTTGTCCTCTGAAATTTCGCCAATCACAACTCTTATATTAGCTGTTCCAATATCGAGGCCTACAATTATATTACTCAACCCTGCTTCCTCCAGTGACACTTCTACTTTTCGTTGTATATGAAACAGCTCCATAACGAAGATCTATTTCATTGATATCAGGATTTATCGTATTTAAAACATCCAACAATACCATCATATACTGTAATGATTCTGAAGTTAAATTACGATCCATACGTACACGAACTTTTGAATTAATTGGATACAATTCTAACTCAAAATCACCATATTCTTTTGGACGAATATGAATTTCTGACAATGCCAAAAAATATTCAGGATTATTATTCTGAATTTTTTCTATTTCTTCAAGTAAGGAAAGATATAAACCACTTAATCGTTTTCCTTTTTCAGAAATTTCACTAGGCAAACCTGTAATTAAAGGGACAGTTTTATCAATATTCACAGTATTAGTTTCAAATAATACACCTTTTTTATCAATTTGAACAGGGATAGTTCGCCCATTTTTTTCTGTCAATGTTACAGCAACAGGGATGCGCTCTTCTATTGAAATATAAACCTTATCAGGAAAACTTTTTTCTACGGTAGCACTTAAAACAGCTGGGTTCGAAACTAATATAGAAGAAGCAACACCAACATTAAATTTTAACCAAGAACTACCACATTTTTGCTGAATCTCATCCTGAAACATCTTAGCTACAGAAGAATTTACACCGGTAAAAATTACATTTGCAGGTTTAGAACACGGAATTACAAATACATAAATTCCCACTTCTACAAAAATTACTAACACAAGAAGTGTTATAAGAACTCTTACTATTTTCATTCGCTTATTAGTTACTTTTTTTTCTGTAGATTCACCATCTACTAACTGTTGCGAATAGAAGTCTGTATAGTCCGTATACAAAAAATCACTCATAATCCCCATCCCTTGCTAAACTTTTTCTCGATATATTAATTATTAAGCCATTAAAACAAAGCGTAATTATCATAGCTGATCCCCCCGCAGAAAAAAAAGGAAGAGGAATACCGGTAGAAGGAAAGGCTCCACACACAACCGCCGTATTAACCAATGATTGCATCACAATGCATAAACCACTACCAAAGGCAGCATACGCACAAAAAGAATCTTTCACATGTAAAGCAATAATTACAACTCGCCACATAAAAAAAACAAGTAATCCAAAATAAAAAAGAACACCTATAAAACCCATAGCTTCTGCCCAACCAGCAAACAAAAAATCAGCTTGAACTTCTGGTATTAAATGTATTTTACTTAAACCACTTATTCCTTTACCTATAAAACCACCTGAACTTATAGCTGATTTTGCAGCAGTTAATTGGTAATTAACTCCTTGTACATCAAAAGTAGGATGAAAAAATCCAATTATTCGCTGAACACGATATTCTTCAGTAAAAATTAATAAAAAAATAATAGGAATACCCATCACTAAGAGCATGAGAAAATACCTTAATTTTACACCAACTAAAAAAGAAATCGTTATACCAAGAAATAATAAAAACATCGCCGTAGAAAAATCTCGCTGAGCAATGACAGTAAGAACAAATACAATAATTCCTATTAATGCATGATACCAAGAATTGCTTGCTTCTTCTCCATTGTCTATTTTTTTTGCATATAAATTTGCCAAATATATGACTAATACAAATTTTGCCCCTTCAGATGGTTGAAATGAAAAGAACCCAAATTTAATCCAACGACGAGCGCCGTTACTTTCATAACCAATACCAGGAATAGCTGTTAAAATACACATACCCAAAGTGACAAAAAATAAAATAGGTAAAATTTTGCGAATTGTATCCATATTGACACAAATAAGAAAAAGCATAAAAACAAAACCGATTGCAATTGCCTCTAATTGATGTATTACAAAATACATAGGATCTCTAAAGAACGAATCCTGCCCGTTTGTTGACGTAAAGAGGGTAACTATGCCAAGACTTAAAAGAATAATACAGACAATCAAAAAAGGCATATCAATTTTGTTACTATTTATGGGCTTTCTCGAATATAGAGTAAAATTAGACATTCAAAACTCCTCCTTGTTCTTGGCAAATAGAAGCAATTATATTGGTAAACCGTTCAATACGCATACCTCGGGACCCTTTTAACAAGAAGAAATCATTTTCATCTAATATATCTGACAAATAGTCTTTTACATTCTTTATCGCATTATCTGAGAAATCTGGAATACAATATACTGGAACATCTGACTTTTCGCTCACAGTCTTATAAGCTTTACACATTTCTTTTCCAACTAAAATAACAACATTGGCAGTACTTTTTAGAACCCTCTTACACACTTGAGTATGTAATTGAAAGGAATTTTCTCCTAACTCAAGCATATCTCCAAGTATATAGATTTTTTTATTTGTACAGCTTGACTCATCACATAATTCTATAGAATTAAGCATTGACTCTTGATTTGCATTATAGCAATCTTGAATAACAGTTACATAGCCATCAATAATTTGACTTCTACCAAAAAGAGGTTTTATCTGTTCTAGACCTCTCACAATCTGCTGAGCAGTAAGTCCAAAATATTGACCAACAGAAATAGCAGCACATGCATCATGAAAATTATACAACCCTGGTAACGGAAAATGAACTTTTATATCATCTAAACAAAACGAAGTCCCTTTAAGACCTTGTTTTGTTATATGAGAAATTTTTTGTGTAGAATTAATCCCATAAAATACAATCTTTCCTGGAACATCTTTTGCCAGATAATTTGCATAACTATCATTACAAGGAATAAAAGCAGCACAATCTTGAGAAAAATTCTTAAAAATTTTCTTTTTTTCCTGTGCAATTGCATCTTTTGTGCCGAGAATACCAATGTGGGAAGTTCCAATGTTTGTGATAATACCAGCATTAGGAAAAAGAACATCTGCTAATTCTGATATTTCCCCCACTCTATTCATACCCATTTCGAATACACCAATTTCATGTTGTTTTTTTATATTGAAAACAGAAAGGGGTAAACCTGTTTCTGAATTTAGATTACCCTCTGTCGCAATCACGCTATATTGTTGACTTAAAACCGAAGAAACTAATTCTTTTGTTGTTGTTTTTCCACTAGAACCTGTAATCCCAATTTTTATTAGATTAGGAAATTGTCTCACATACGCAGCTGCAGCAGACTGCAATGCATGCAAAGTATCATCGACTCCTATGATATAAACCCCTGCAGATATTAGTTTTTTATAAAGATCTGAATATTCTGTCAAAGATGATTTACAAACAAGAACAACTGATGAACCACTATTACATGCTGACTCCACATATGTATGACCATCTTGAAATTCTCCAATTAAAGGAACAAACATACAGCCTGATTGCACTTTTCGGCTATCAGTTGTAACCATTGAAAAAGAGAAATGTTTGTTTAATTGTAGATTTGTAAAAAGTTCCTCACCTTTAACAGCTTCTAAAAGAACTTTCTTTGACAACAAGCTCATATTATTATTTATCCTTGATTTCGATACGAACAATTTCATTACTAGAAGCTTTATGCATATTTAAATCTTCTTGAGCTAATTTTTCTATTCTTGAAGAACTAGAAAGCAAGCCTATATCATTAATAAGACGTTTATTCGATTCGATCAATTCTCCTTCTGTTTTTTCTAAACTGTTCACTTTACTATTTAATTTGTTATACCGTTGAGATTCCACACTATCTAAAGCTAAAAGAGCAGGAATACTTAATGCCAGCAACAAGATTTCAATATTTTTAAGTATATTTTTTACAGGTTTCATATTTTATCTCCAAGTTTTAAAACCCCACGTAATTTAGCACTTCTTGACGGAGGATTAAAATGTATTTCATCTTCTGTAGGACCTATCGGTTTTCTTGTAAGCACCTTTGCTCTAGGTTTTCCTCCACAAGTACAAATCGCCTGTTCAGGAGGACAAATACACTTTTTGCCCAAATCACGAAAATAATTTTTAACAATTCTATCCTCAAGAGAATGAAATGTAATAACACCAAGCTTTCCACCAGGTTTTAAAACCCTAAAAGCATCTTTTAATACAAGCTCTAACCTATCTAGTTCACCATTTACCGCAATTCTTATTGCCTGAAAAGACTTAGTTGCCGGATGAATTCTTCCATGCCGATATGGTCCAGGAACTGCATTATAAATAATATCGGCAAGTTCTTTTGTCGTAACAAGCTTAGAATGAGTTCTCCTTTCAACAATTGCATGAGCTATACGTCGACTATATCTTTCATCACCATAATTAAATATGATATTTGCAAGTTCCTCTTCTCGAAGTGTATTTATAATATCGGCAGCACTAGGACCAGCACTTACATCTAATCTCATGTCTAATGGTTCATCGTGTCTAAAAGAAAATCCTCGCCCACTACACTCGTAATGAAAAACAGAAATCCCCAAGTCAAACAATATCAAATCTGGTTGTCGATCTTTTTCTGAATAATTTGCAAAAAAATCATTAAACCATCCTAAATGGAAATTCATTCTATCTGCAAAAGGAGCGAGTCGCTCTTTTGCGCGCATTTGTATTTTTTGATCTGCATCAAGTCCAAGAATATGTAATCCAGAATAATGATTTAAAAAAGCTTCAGAATGGCCACCTTCGCCTGTAGTAGCGTCAATCATAAAACAATTATCTTCATATGATTCTCCTACTGGTGATAGCAAATCTAGAGTTTCTTTAAGTAATACTGGAGTATGTACAAATTCCATTAATTCCTACTTTATAAAAATATTTCGCTTAAACTTTCTGTTGATTCTTTAAATGTAATTTCTGTTTTTTCTAAATACTCGCTATATTTTGCAACATCCCATATCTCTATATATTTGTTAATGCCTAAAATAACACAATCTTTAGAAAGTGATGCAGAAGTCCTTAAACTTTGTGGAATAGAAATTCGTCCAGATTTATCAAAGTCTGCCTGCTGAGCAGGAGCAATCAAATGACGTAATACTGAACGTGATTTTGCATCAAAAGGAGAAGCATGTTGCATAAGTTTTTCAGAAAAATTCTTCCATTCCGCCGGAGGATAAAGCCATAAACAGCCATCTAACCCCTGCGTAATCATAAGAGTATTTTCATTTAAAACTGATCGTAATTTTGCTGGAAATAAAAGTCGTCCTTTTTCATCTAGCGTATTCCGATACTCCCCCGTCAGTAATTCCACTTTTTACCACTTTCCTCCACATTCTCCCACCATTTACCATTTTAATGCAAAAAATACGATTGTCAACGTTTTTTTTAGAATAAAAGATAAAATATTTGTGCTTATTTACATTCTTATTATACGTCTGTATAGTATGAAAGATGATAAATACTTATAACGAATCACATTTACATAAAACTTTAAAATTACTAATAGCTAAAGAACACAATTGTAAAACAGAAATACCACTTGACAACTATATTTGTGATGCTGTTACTACGTATACATCTCCAAATCGTGATACTTTTTGTGATATTTATGAAATACAAACACAAAACTTGGGTAAATTATGTATAAAGATTAAAAATTTACTACAACATCACAATGTTCGTATTGTTTACCCACTGCAAATAAAAACATATATAGAAACATATTCTGCAGATGGAACAAGATTAAGTCGTAGAAAGAGTCCAAAAGAGAGAAATATTTATTATATTTTTGATGAATTAACAGGCATTTATCCATTATTAAATAAACTCAAGACAAAAAAAAACATTAAAATAAATAATTTTGAGCTCGAGGTTCTAGAAGTAATTACAACACAAAAACGAATAAAAACCGATAAACCAATCCAACTAGCAAATAAAAGTCGCCAGTGGAAAAAAAACTGGTATAAGGAAGACACAATATTAAACGAAATTGTATCTAGAAGAATCTTTTGCACCCCAGAAGATTTTTTTACTTTATTTCCAAAAGAGTTGCCCTATAAATTTACAGTCAAAGATTTGACTACTAGTATTTGCAAAGAAAATTCAATACAAAAACAACGACAGATACAAGAGATACATAGAGTAGTAGGAAAAATGGTATGGACTTTAAAAAATGCACAAATACTAAATATGGTAGAGAAAAGGGGAAATGCTTTTGTATATAAAAAAAACGCTCCCCTTTTGGAAAGCGTTCTTCAGACTTAAATAATATAATTTACCAATTATCACTCATATCATCTGTATCTCTGTTTTCAACAGTATACAAATCAGTAATAGCTCTCATATCATCTAAATACATATAATAAGATCCAATTGCATATTCAGGATCACAATCTACACGAAAGCCAATAATCGATAAACCTGGACGATCCCCAAAATAAACACTTGATTGAACAATTCCTCTATCCCCATCAAGAGTCGGTGGAACAGCTACTTGCAATTTTTTCCAACCAGAAAATTCTAAAGATCCCATACTAAGCTCAAAATTATTACCATTATAATCACGTATTAAAACTGATAATTCATGAGCCTGATTACGTCCACAAACCCAAACAGAAAGAACTTTTGTAACGCCTTCTATTGGAATAGGACGAGCAGAAGTAATAAAAAAGGAATTAGTTCCTCTATGAAAAAACTGTGCTTTTACACCAAGAACCATATCATCGGAAAGTTCCTGATTTTCAACATCAGCCAAAGGTTCTTTACCTTCAGCACTACCTTCAAAAAGTTGAGCCTTAATTATGCCATCATCTGGAGACATTTTTGCATTCCACTGCCCTTCACGTTCAAAAAGATCTACCGAAACCTCTCGGAGCGCCATCTTAGCTGTTTCTGCCCCAATGAGAGTTGGATCTGGATCTCCTAGACTAACAGTTTCTTGTGCAAAAACAAAAACACCTGAAATCATTACCATCATAAATATAGTAGCTATTTTTTTCATTGTCCATTATCTCCTTCAGTTCCATTTACACTATTTAAAGAATCAAAATCTGTCTGACGAAGGCTATATCCATCATATACATCCGGATACGTATTAGTTGTGTAGCGAAAATTATCTAAATACAACATAAAATCATCAACTGGAGCAGAAGGATCTGTACGAACATGGAATCCTACAAAGCTTAGGTGATCCGGACCACTTCTTAAAGAAGATTTTTGTTTAACCCAACCTGGGATCTCAACTATAACATTTTGCCATCCATGAAAATTTAGACAAGTTCCAGTCAAAGTAATAACTCGACCATCAGTATCTCGAAAGAGTAAATCTAGATAATATTCGTAATTAGAACCCCAAACCCAAAAATCTGTTTGTGTGACAGAACCTATTAAAGGAATTTCATAAGAAACTAACTCGCCGTCTGCATTTTCTTTTTGAGGAAAAATCTCTACCCAATTGTCGCCTTTACGAGTAAAACTAGTTTGGATACCAAAAACTTGCGCATTTGATACATCTTTTGTAGCAACTTGTCGTAATGAATTAGGTAATCCTTTTACATACCCATATTTTGGAAAGTCGTCTTCTATAAATCTACTAGCTATTAACCCCCAACTCCATTCTACTGCATTAGGATCATCAAAATTATCAATTATGACTGTTTCTACACTTTTTGATTGACTGCTAGAATCTGCAAATGCAGGGACTACAAGACAAAAAACAAGGGCAAAACAAGCAAAATTTAAACTGCAACGTTTCATCCAGAACTCCTTTTAATATATGTATAAAAACTTTTTACAATTAGTATATCGTAATAATTATATTTGTTCACCACATATTTGTCAAACTTATTATTTAAATTATGTATTTTTTTTCTATTATCATTTTCAAATCGCTTGATTATTTAATCTAATTTGCATAATATGGATAAATAATTACTTATTTTAAGGAGTCATAAATGACCAGTTATAAAGAATTGGGCCTTGTAAACACAGTTGAGATGTTTAAAAAGGCTGTTGATGGCGGATACGCTATTCCTGCTTACAACTTCAACAACATGGAACAATTACAAGCAATTACAGCTGCATGTGCAGAAACTAGATCACCTGTTATTATTCAGGTTTCATCAGGGGCTCGCAAATATGCTAATCAAACTATGCTTCGCTACATGGCACAAGGTGCAGTAGAATATGCAAAAGAACTTGGTTGGGAAAACCCTCAGATTTGTTTACATCTTGATCACGGTTCATCATTTGAACTTTGCCAGAGTTGTATTGAAATGGGATTTTCATCTGTAATGATTGATGGATCAGCTCTTTCATTTGATGAAAACTGTGCACTTACAAAAAAAGTTTGTGATTACGCACATTCTCAAAAAGATTATGTTACTGTAGAAGGTGAACTTGGTGTTTTAGCTGGTGTTGAAGATGATGTTGCTGCTGAAGAAAGCCATTACACTCAACCAGAAGAAGTACAAGAATTTGTTAAAAGAACTGGTGTTGATTCTCTTGCTATTTCTATTGGTACAAGTCATGGTCGCTGTAAATTTACTCCAGAACAATGTACACGCAATGCAGATGGACTTTTAATTCCACCTCCATTAGCTTTTGATATTCTTAAAGAAATCGAAAACAAACTTCCTGGATTTCCTATTGTATTACACGGATCTTCTTCAGTTCCTCAAGAATATGTTAAACAAATTGAAAAATTTGGTGGAAAACTCAAAGATTCAGTTGGTATTCCTGAAGAACAACTTCGCAAAGCAGCTAAATCTGCTGTTTGCAAAATCAACATTGACTCAGATGGTCGTCTTGCAATGACAGCTGCTGTTCGAAAAGTATTTGCTGAACAACCAGAAGAATTTGATCCTCGTAAATATCTTGGACCAGCACGTGAAGAACTAAAAAAAATGTATATGCGTAAAAACAAGGAAGTTCTTGGTTCAGCTGGAAAAGCCGAATAAGATAATATTTACCTATGTAAATAAAAAAGCACACTACCCATAAAAGGAAGTGTGCTTTTTTTCTCTTTAAATGTTTAAATACTTAAACTTTCTTTTTACATTGATATTATACTTTCGCATTAAACAAAAAGCACAACTTATGGTAAATATTCAGTATTTATATTGCGAAGAGCTTCGAAAAACTTCAATTTTTCATGTTCATTACCTTCAGTAAGAGCATAAAGTCTTGAACGCGCTTTTTTTCTCGTAGAGTTATCATCATATGTACATGTAGTAGTATCTTTTTTATACCCCACTTTCTCGGCATGATCCACTATGGATTGATCGGTAGCAAAACAAAGAGGCCGAATAACTGTCACTGGATATTTTTTATACTTTAAACGAGGTGGCATAGTGCTTAGTTGTCCTTTTTTAAGTGCATTCATTAATAACGTTTCGAGAATATCATCAAGATGATGCCCAAGAGCTATTTTATTATAACCATGTTCCATTGCATAATTATTAAGCTCTGTACGACGCTGTGTAGAACACCACCAACAATTCATTTTTTTACCCGGTTTTAATCGACCAAGCACATCTATATTTATTGTTTTAAAATCAACACCCCAGTGTTCAAATTGTTCTACAAGTTTCGGATTTAGGTGATCTGCAAAACCTGGAGCAATATGTATTGCCATAAATTCAAAATCGTCATTTGGCCTCTTTTGATGTTTCCTACTAGCAAAATATTCAACTAAAGCGGTTGAATCCTTACCACCAGAAGCCCCAATTAATATTTTGTCACCTTTTTCTATGAGGTTATATTCATGAATAGCTTTATCCATGAGTGAAAAAATCTTTGGTTGTGCCATAAATACAATCTGACAGTACAAAAAACTTTTGTCAATATAAATAAAGTATTGGATTATTAATTTGATTAGCTAACCCTTTACATACAAAAGGGAATAAATGTTATATTATAAGCTAGAGATTATTTATTATATAAGGGGTATCAAATATGAGAAAAACCAAAATTGTATGTACACTTGGACCAGCAACAGATAAAGAAAATGTCTTAGAAGAACTTGTTAAAATTGGAATGAATGTTGCACGATTTAATTTTTCGCATGGTACTCAAGAAGATCACAAAAAAAGATTCGAAGCTCTTAATAGACTTCGAAAGGGTAAGTATCAGAATATAGCAACTCTTTTAGATACAAAAGGCCCTGAAATAAGAATTGGCAAATTTGAAAAGGGAAAAATTGAATTACTTCAAAACCAGGTCTTTACATTAACAACCCGGGATGTCATTGGAACAAACAATATTGTATCAATAAGTTATCAAAACATTATAAAAGACTTAGATGTTGGTAAGCATATTTTTATTGACGATGGACTTATAGATTTACTTGTAACAGATATAACTAAAACAGATTTAAAATGTACCGTTCTAAATGGGGGTATTATATCTGATACGAAAGGAGTAAATGTTCCAGACACCATCTTAACAATGGAATATCTAAGCGAAAGAGATAAAAGTGATGTTATTTTTGGAATAAAACAAGGATTTGATTTTATAGCTGCTTCCTTTGTTAGGTCTGCCCATGACGTAAAACAAATACGAGCTTTGCTTGCCGAAAATGGTGGAGAGAATATTAAAATAATCTCAAAAATTGAGAATCGTCAAGGGGTCGATAATCTAGAAGAAATAATTCAAGAATCAGATGGTATTATGGTTGCCCGAGGAGATTTAGGAGTAGAAATTCCAATTGAAGAGGTTCCAATTTTACAAAAGAAAATAATTAAAATGACCCGCAGTATTGGCAAACAAGTCATTACAGCAACACAAATGCTTGATTCAATGATGAAAAACCCAAGACCTACAAGAGCAGAAACTGCAGATGTAGCAAACGCAATCTATGATGGTACAAGTGCTATTATGTTATCAGGAGAAACTGCAGCGGGAACATATCCTATAGAATCATTAAAAACAATGGTAAAAATAGCTACAAAGACAGAAGAAGCAATCGATTATAAGCAACGTTTTTTTAGTAAAAAGATAAATAAAAACCCAGACATCACAGAAGCTATCTCTCATGCTACAGTAACTACGGCACTCAATTTGCAAGCAAAAGCTATTGTTACGGTAACTGAATCAGGTCATACAGCTAGAATGATTTCTAGATATAGCCCATCCTGTATCATCGCAGGTTGTTCTACATCTCTACAAGTTTGTAGGCAGCTAAATTTAAGTTTTGGAGTTATGCCTATAATGTTCTTAGATAAAAAAGACGTTTTAAAACTTTTTGAATATGCAATTAAAGAAACAAAAGAACATGGATATCTTTCAAAAAATGATATTGTTGTTATAACTGCCGGATTACCACTGGGACAGGCGGGAACAACAAATATGATAAAAGTTGAGACTATTTAACTTTTTTTGTTTTGTATTTACAAAATGATTGTACTTTTTTTGTTCATTTTGCTATATTCATACTATGATAAAAGCACAGATAACTGATAAAGAACTCCTTGCTCATTTAGAGACGTTATATAAAGATGAAATGGAAATTTTTATCATGGCTGATGGATTATACCGTGGAGCATTTTTCCATGGAACTCGTTTTGTAAATCAAATGCGAGCCCAATATAATCTTGGGATACTAGAAACCATGATTTTAGGGCAAGCTTCATTATGTGGAGCTCTCCTTATACCTACAATGAAAGGTCGAGAACATCTTAATTTTAGATATGATTGCAATGGGCCAGCAGCAGGTTTCTCTGTAGATGCAGATTCTATGGGATGGGTTCGAGCTCATTTACTACAAAACCCTATTCCAATCGATACACCTCTTGAAAACTGGGATTTGGCTCCTTTTTTTGGACCTGGAACAGTAACTATAAGTCGATATCCAGAAGGAGCAAAAGCCGCACAAGTTGGAACTACAGAAATTAAATATAAAAATATTGCAAAAGATTTAACCTGGTATTTTATGCAATCTGAGCAAACTCCCACAGCTTTTAATACAAGTATTCAATTTGATAAACAAGGACGTGTTATTGGTGCTGGAGGACTTTTTTTACAAAAAATGCCAAATATTGGTGGAAAAAAACACTTTTCAGATGAAGAAGCAGATGATTTAACTAAACGTGTCGAAGCAGCATTATATGCAGCTCCTTCTTTTGGAGATTGGTTTAGTCAAAAAGGTGATTTAGAAGATATAATATTTGGTTTATTTCGTGAATTTAAACCTTTAAAAGCACTAACACGTAAAATTGAATGGAATTGCCCTTGTACAAAAGAAAAATTTATAAACTCAGTCAAAAACTTAAATCAAAAAGAGTTGGAAGACATAAAAAAGAATGGACCAGATCCTCTTGAAATAATTTGTCATAATTGTGGTAGCAGATATTCTATCTCTGTATCAGAGCTTTAAAATAATGCTATTTACGATATAATTAGATTATAATGAATAGGTTAAAAAAAATAGTACAGGCATTTTTTATTATATGTTTTATGATTGGAACAGCAACCATACTAATTAACATTTATATGTCTGTATCTTCCGAAAAATATATTATAACCTCTTTTAACGATTTGCCTAAACCAAAAGGAAATCAAGGTTGGACTTGTCTAGTTCTTGGAGCCCAAGTATCAGGAACAACACTATCAACTGTGTTAAAAGATAGAGTTGAAGCAGGGATAGAAGCGTTTTCAAACAATTATGCCGAAACTCTTTTGCTTTCTGGTGATCATGGCAAAAAGTGGTATGACGAAGTAAATGCCATGAGAATTTATATTCTAAATAATTATCCTGAATTTGATAAAAACCGAATATTTCTTGACCATGCAGGTTTTGATACGTATGATAGCATTATAAGAGCGCAAAAAATATTTTGTGCTGAAAATCTTATAATAATTTCTCAAAATTTTCATACTATACGAGCCGTCTATATTGCCAGAAATCTAGGAATAAATGCTTACGCATACAGTCTAGATCAAAGTAAATTTTCTAAAAAATGGCAATTTTCGTGGGCATTTAGAGAATATTTTGCGCGCGTAAAAGCTTTTTTAGATACGATGATAAGAAGGGATCCTAAATATTTAGGTGAAAAGATTCCGGTAACAGGAACAGGAATTTCTACGTGGGATATGAACAAATAAATATTTATAAAAAGAGGTGAATACTATGAGAAGAGATGAACTTGAAATAAAAGATACAGAAGAAGTAATTGCTATCTTAGACAAATGCCAATCACTTGTTCTTGGAATGATTGATACCACAGAAGGAACTCCTACCCCGTATACAGTTCCCCTAAATTTTTGCACAATACACAACAACGACGAAGTTTTAAAAATATATTTTCATGGCGCAAAAGATGGCCGTAAAATGGACATTCTAGAAAAAAATAATACCGTTTGTTTTACCGCAGTCTTACACGAAAAAATTAGCGATGAAGACCATCCTGAAGATGCCTGTCAATGGACAACTCATTACGAAAGTATTTTTGGCACAGGAGAAGCAAAAATATTATATGGTCCAAAACAACCTAAAAGACCTAACGAGTCAGAACGACCATATGGACTATTGGCAATAGCAGAACAAGATAAAATTAGAAGAGAAGCTATGGATGCCCTTATGAAAAAAAGTGGCTATACCGGAAAACCTCAGTATAACACAGAAATAATAGATACTATGCCAATTATCGAAATTACCGTAAAAGAAATCACTGGAAAACGACGGTAGTTTAGACTGTTTTAAATAGCAGCTTTTCTATATTCACTTTTGCACACTCTTTAGAAATATTTACTGTATGCCCCGTACGTAAATAGTACAACCAGCATTCTGTATTTTCTGGGGCAATATTACGCATTTTAGCCCCTGCTCTCCTATACAGGGCAAGTTGCAAATAATGCTGTTCAGGATTTTCTATTTGATCAGTTTTAAAATCTACAATTACTAATTTTTTAGATTTATTGCCACTAGCTGCAATAATTTGTGCTTCTTCAAACAATAAGTCAATAGTACCGTTTAAGATAACCTTTTGTTTTTGATTAGACCCCTCTTGTTTATCACTTTCTTTATTTTTAATTATCATCTTAAAAGCATATTCACTTTCTACCCATTTGGCTTGTTTAGCAGATTTTCCAAGCTCGGAATCTACAAAGGTTTGCGTCATTTTTTTTGCAGCCTTTTCAATAGTGTTCAACTGTTTTGAAGTAAGCAATGTTACAATCTTAGGACTTATGAGTACAGGATTCCCTGTAAAAGCGGATTCAACATATGCATGTGCAATTGTTCCAAAATCGGTATATTCAAATCCTTCTACAGTATTTATAAGAGCCTCTATCTCTGGATATAAAGATACTTTTTCTTGGGCTCCATTCTCATTTTGAAAATTAAATTGACTACTCCGTAAGTTCTGTTCTATTTTTAATTCTTCTTGTAAATGAGATGGATTGCGATAAAGGTTTGGAACAAGTGATGTTTCTATTACTTGCGCATTCTTGTAAAAAGATCCTATTTTTTCTTTGGCTTCTTGAATAGAAATTACTGTATTTTTACAAGACGTCTCTTGTAATTGATTGCGACTAATCCGAGGTATTTCTTCAAAAATAAAGGGTGGATTTTTTTCACCTTCAAATTGAGCAAAAACAGGTAACAAAAGAGAGAACATTTTGCCATTAGGATATCCATATTCTATCTTAGTTAAATAATTATTATCTTTTGCTTTTTTAGGATCATTGACTACATTCCCCATTAAATAACAAAGAACCTCACCTAGTGTTTTGCAGGATTTTGCAACAGTGTCTATTTCTTTTACAGGTATAGAATAATCACCTATAATATACAGCTCTTTTTCGGCACGAGTTGCCGCAACATATAAAAGACGTCGCAATTCAGCTTGATCTTTTTGCGTTTCAAGCTGTTTCATTGAAGTATAAAACCAATTACTTTCACACTCTGGAATATCTTTTGATTTTGGAAAATTAAGTGATAAGCCTGTTTCTTTGTTAAAATAGGCTATAGAATCGTTGACTGCTCGTGCAGTATTTGAAATTCCACCTAAAAAAACAACAGGGAACTCGAGTCCTTTACTTTTATGTATAGTCATTAATTTAACAGCACCCTGTCGCTCAAGGGGAATATCCATGCCTTCAAGTTTCTTTTTAGGGTCTTTTAAATCATCTAATTTATCAATAAATTCGCTCAGCCCCCCGCCTTCTTGGTCTACAAGACGAGCAAGTTCAAAAAGATAGTCATACAGTTCGGCAAACAACGACACATCAAGATTCCAACTACACTCAAAACGATAGCCCTCGTTATACCATAATTTTGAAAGTAAATCGGCACAGGACAATTCGTGTGCTTGTGCACATAATGTTTGATAGCGCTCTAAGCCTTCATAATATTTTTCGCGCTCTTCACCTAAAAGGTTTGATCCATTTTGAGAAGTGTATAATATTTCTTTTGTAGTATCTTCTTTTGTAGCAACCAAACATGTTGCCAAGCCTGCAACAGATAGTTTTACAAACGGAGATCGGAGTACTGCCCCGAAGGCTTTTGCATCTTGCGGATACACAACAATACGTAATAAATTGTAAATATCATTTACCGGCGCATCGCCAAAAAAATCTTTTATTGTTTCGGTAACATATGGCACATTGAGTCGCCTTAGATGTTTTTCGTACAAAAATTGTTTTGAAAGGCTTCGAAACAAAATGGCAAAATCACTTGCCTTATACTCTTTTTTTTCATTCAACATATCTCTAATTTTTTGAGCAGTAAAAATAGCTAGTGTCTCATCTTTAGAGATTGGTTTATCCATATCTGACAAATCATCGTATTCGCTTTTTTTAGAATCATCACACAAACAAACATGAATACGCGATTGTGCTTTATATTTTTGTTTGACAGTAGGATTTTCCCTTGTATAAAAGTTAGCCTTTACTCGAGCATACGTTGCTTCAAAAAGAGGAAACTGGACGTCCTCTTTTAACTGATGTGACTGCAAAAAAACAGAACAAGCATTTGACACTTTATCTGTCTTATCTGAAGAAAGGCTATCGCTGTCACTTGTGGTTGAGTCTAAAAAATCGAGTTCATCGTCTGTTTGAGGATACTTATACCCACCAAAAATGGTATTAAACCCAGCAATAAGAGAGGGATGAGAGCGATAATTTGTTCCAAGATAGATTTCCTTTCCACCTAAATCGTCTTTTAACTGTCTAAAAACAGATACATCCGCTCCACGAAATCTATAAATTGATTGTTTTTCGTCTCCAACAAAAAAAAGTTTTTGTGGACAAAGCTCTGCCGCTTGAGGAATGCTTTTATCCATTCTTTGCTCATTTTCGGCAAGTAAAAATAACATATCGCGCTGTTCTTTATTATTATCTTGAAACTCATCGATCATTATTTTTTGAATTGATTGTTTTTCGGTGTATCTAATTTCTGGATGTTCAAGCAAAGTTTGTAATGCAAGAGATGAAATATCACTAAAAGTAAGAACCCCAGTAGCCCGTTTTTCGATATCGCAAAGTGTATGAAACTCTTTTATAACAGGAACTAATTCAACTAAATATTCAAAATTTAAGATATATGAAATCATAGCTGAGAGCGTAGGATATAAATCTCGTAAATCTAGCAACTGTTGGCGATACCCTTCCCCTTCTAATTTTTCTTCTGCTTTCTCAGTTGGTAACTTAGTTTTTTTTATTTTATACACATCATTAATCCAAACAAACAAATCTTTTTTCATTTGCTCAATAGCTTTAGATTGATCATTTAAATCGGCTTTAGATACACTTTGCTTACTTGTATTTTGATACACTGAAAAATACGCATGCAATTCTTGTTTATCAGGAGGAGTACACGTTAGCTGAAAATCTAACTTTGGATTGCACGAGAGTATATGTCGTGTAAGATCCATTACTTTTGAAACACTTTTAGTCCAAGATTGTTCTATCTGATTAATTTGAGTTTGTAAATATCTATCAAAATCTATAGGTTTTCCAATATTAGAATGATATGCATAACTTTCGACAAAAAGTTCTTCGGCAATTTGTTCTAAACTTTTCTTTTGTAATAATTGTTTAAGCGCTTCGCTTTTTCGATGCTCTAAAATAAACGGTAAAGCCTTATTTCGTGCAAATTCGATTGCTTTATCATTATCTTGTATAAAATCTGGTCGTATTCCATAAAATCTTGCTGATTGGCGCACTATAGAAGCACAATACGAATCTATTGTTTGAATTCTAGACTTATAAAAATCGCTAACGGCTGTTTGCGCGCGCTGTTTTACCTGAACATTAGTAGCCTTTTGTGCTATATCTACAAGTGTTTGATAAATTCGCTGGTACATTTCTGTAGCCGCTTTATTGGTAAAAGTAAGGGTGAGTATATTTTCTACTGCAATATTTTCATCGACAACAAGATGCGCAAAACGTCGTGCAAGTACAAATGTTTTTCCCGAGCCAGCACCAGCAGCAACAACACAGTTTGATAATTGTTCAACAGCCTGTTTTTGTTCATTATTTAAGCCTTCTTCAATTAACTGGTTCATTTAGTTAGCTCCTTTTGTAAAAATTGAATAGGTTGTACGACAAAGTCCTTTAAACTTACACCCAGCACACGTTTCATACGGAATTTTAGAAAAATCTGGATGTAAAAATGTCGTAAGATCTTTGTCGCTTATACAATCAACAAATTTTTGTGTAACTTCTTCTAGTTTTTGTAAACTATCAGAAAAATCAATCCCATGTTCTGACTGTCCTACTCGTGGCACAAAAGCCTTTCCATTTGGAGAATATTTATCTTTTTTACCGTCTATTACTTGATTTAGCCGTCCCAAAATTACTGTAGGGGATGAATTACTTATACTAAAAAAGCTCGCTCCCATTACCGCAGGTTTACCATTTGCAAATACAGATTCATATAATTTTACATACAAAGATAGTTGAAAATCTGTCATATCAGATGTCTTTGATTGCAAACTATCTGCCATTTTTGGTGGGGTTCCCAATTTAAAATCTACTATAAATTTTCCCCCATCCATAGACTCATTACCAGGATGAAGTAGACAACAATCAAGTCTTCCAGTGTAATACCAGTTTTTGCCTTCTGGTTCATAATTAACTTCTTGTTCGGTACTAGTTATCTTACTCCCTGCAAACCATGAACAAAAGGAAGTAAAAAAATAAGTAAGCGTGTCTCTGTAGATGTCTTCTTGCATTTTTAACATTTGCAAAGTTAGAGGGCTTACTGCTTTGTCTCTCCCACAACTTTTAGGAAATCCATCTATAACTTTAGTGCAATTAGTACTAATACTTTCTATATATAATTGGGGTAAATTATCATTTTCTAAATGCAATGGCTGATTTGTGTTTTTAATATCATCTAACACACACTTAATAATTGCATGATATATGTCCCCTACCCAAACAGAATCCATAAGAGTTGCTTCGAGTGAGGCTTCTTGAACTTTTAAGATACGAGTATATAACCATTTAAGTGGACATTCTGCAAAATCTTTAAGATGCGTGGCAGAAACACGAATTTTCCCGTTATGTTCTTTATTTTGCAATTCGCTGAGCATAAAATTTTGCAAATAATGAGAAATAGCTTCTTCTGATTCTTTCGAATTTGGCAGCGTTTGTTTAACCCAGTTTAAAAAACCAATTTTTTGCATATCATGCACAAATGGAGTTGTAATATCTGAGTTATCATGCAAAAAATAGTTTTTTTCGTTTTCCCACGCATCAATTACTGTTCCACCCTCTTTTTCTGTATATTCCTCTACAGTAGATTCTGTACTAGCTAATGCATCATGAGGGAGACTATATATACCACCAAAGTTTTTCTTACTACACGAAAAGTATGCTGTTTGCTCACTTAATTGGGCATATAACGTAATAAAGTTTTTAGACAACACACTATCGGTTATTCCGAGCTTTTTACGCTTTTCATCACTTAAAAAATGTAACGGCTGATTTGTAATAGAAAGCTCTTTTTGACTTGCTCCGATTACAATTTGCTGTTTATAAGGAGCAGAAGCGGCTAAACGATACGGAAAAATATTTACCCCGCGCTCCTCGCTTTGTGCTAGATAATCTTTTTGATCTAAAACGCTACAAAAAAAACTATAAGGGCTTTTACATTTTGCAGCTTCGCCAAACTCTTTTTGTAGTTGCATAAGTACCTGTAATTCTGTAACGCAGCGACTAAGAATTAAATCTCCTTCTGTGCTAAAATCATCTGCATTAAAAAATTCATTCCTAAACACAAAATAATACTTACTAATTTCAGAAAAAGTAGAGGCATTACAAATATCTTCTAACGCTTTTTTTAGACCAACTTTAGAGTCTTCATCGCCAAGTTTTCCACCAAATAAAAAAACTCTTGCACGCTCTTCGCCACTTGCTTTACTAAAGGCTTGTTGCCACACATCGACTTGTTTACCATCATCTTTATATGAACACAAACAATTATGTTTTACTCCAAACTCTATAAGCTGATTTATTGCTTGCTCATCTCCCCACGGAAATGTTTTATCTAACACAAGCTCACGAATACTATCAAACGAAAAATTACTGCTTACACATTCTTGTATAAGCGAAAAAAGACGCCCCGCAGGATACTGCGAAAGTTTTTTACCAGCCCTTAGCTGATACGGAATATTATATAATTTTAGTTCTCTCGTTAGATATGGCTCAATTGTTTCGATATTGGGAACACTTAATGCAATATCTTGCCATGCAATTCTTTGTCTGTTCTCAGAATTAGAACAATCAGCAATTTTTCGCAAGTATAAAGCAAGTGCGTGTAATTCGGCACGAGTATTATCATACGTAAATACAGTAGGTTTTATGAGTTTTTCTTCTTTTTGACTAGAGACTTCACTGTCAGGAACATCTACCAAGCACACATTATTTGCTGACTCTAAAAGAACTCTATATTCTTCAAAATCGGTAAGTATTTGAGGGTAGATGATGTACCATATTTTGCCATCATCATAAAACGGTGGTTTTTCCCAAGCAGGATCAAAAAGATTATTTGCATCTAAAAAGTCTTTATATGCATTATATAAAGTAAATAAATCGCGATCTTCTGCATCAAGCGATGAAACCTCAAATAAATCTTCAATTTTGTGCGCAACTTGCGCTTTTTCATACCATGAACTAAGTTGTGGTAAAAGAGATGCTATCCAATCTTTAAATGACAAAGATGAGTCTGCATAGGAGGGAACAACCAGAGATGTAAACAAAGGCGTCCCTTTTTTGCAATCTATCTTGTTAGTCTCTAATATATTTGTTGCAAAAAGCTTACGAAGGGTGGCTGGAATTGCCGTTTTATTTTGTTGCTGCGATTTTATCGATTCACTTTTAAATTTATCCCATGCATTAAAACGCTCAAGAGCAACCGCTCCTCCTTCTTCTAATTCAAGAACTCTCTCTGTCCAAACTGTTGCAGCGATATCTGTTGGAAACACAAAATAAACATTTGCATTAGTTAAATTATCTGTAATTAGTTGTTCGACTCTCTCTCTAGTTCCAATAATAACTTTATTTCTTACTGTATACATAACCCCTCTTTTGACCACTTTTGTAATTATACCATAAAAACACAAATTTCTAAAAGAAACAAAACTCCTCTTTATAGCTTGAAAACTCCGTCTAATTCTGTTATTATTTTCACAATAAATCTAAAAGCTTCTGGCGTTTATGATGGTTTACCATCGTGAAGTACGCACGTTTCGCCGCTCGCCTGGGCTCGTGCATGGGAGATATCTATGTCATCACCTTTACAGGATTATCTGGCCAACACACCGGCCGACAAACAGAACGATGCAATGATTGCATACGTTGCTAACCTACAGCAAACTGCGAAAGTCGGTCCAGATATTGCCGCAGATATTGTTAACGAACTTGCAACACAACGTAAACACTTAAAATTAGTTGCTAGTGAAAATTATTGTTCATTAAGTGTACAAGCAGCTATGGGAAACATACTTACAGATAAATATGCAGAAGGGTATCCTGATCACCGTTATTATGGCGGTTGTGAAAATGTAGATTTTGTAGAAAAAACAGCAGCACATGAAGCAGAAGCTCTTTTTGGTGCAGATTATGCATATGTTCAACCTCATGCAGGTGCAGATGCAAACATGGTAGCTTACTGGGCAATTCTTAACAAAAAAATAGAAATGCCTGCTATGGAAGAATTTGGCGAAACAAATGCTTCTAACTTAACTGATGCACAATGGGAAAGCATTCGCCAAAAATTAGGTAATCAAAAACTTATGGGTCTAGATTATTATTCCGGTGGACATCTTACTCACGGTTACAGAATGAATGTTTCTGCAAAAATGTTTGAATCACATTCATATACTGTAGATAAAAAAACAGGCCTTTTCGATTACGATGCAATAGAAAAACAAGCAATGGAAGTAAAACCATTAATCTTATTAACTGGTTATTCTGCATATCCTAGAACTGTTAATTTTCGCCGTTTCCGCGAAATTGCTGATAAATGTGGAGCTGTATTAATGGTAGATATGGCACACTTTGCAGGTTTAGTTGCTGGAAAAGTTTTTACCGGTGACAATGATCCTGTTAAATGGGCAGATGTTGTAACAACTACAACACACAAAACTCTTAGAGGCCCTCGTGGTGCTCTTATTCTTTGTAAAAAAGAATATGAAGAGTTTATAAACAAAGGTTGTCCTCTTGTACTAGGAGGTCCTCTTCCTCATGTTATGGCAGCAAAAGCAATTGCTTTTAAAGAAGCAAGAACTCCAGCATATCAAGAATATGCACGCAATGTTCAATCTAATGCAAAAGCACTTGCTGAAGAATGCATGAAAAAAGGAATGAAACTCCAAACTAATGGAACAGACAACCACCTTATGCTTATTGATACTACAACATTCGGATTAACTGGTCGTCAAGCAGAAAACGCCCTATTTGAATGTGGTATTACATTAAACAGAAACACCCTCCCATTTGATCCAATGGGGCCTTGGTGGACAAGTGGTATTCGAGTTGGAACTCCTGCTACTACTACTCTTGGTATGGGGAAAGAGCAAATGGTAGAAATTGCTGATATTATTGATATGGTTCTTAAAGGCACAAAACCAGGGCTTACAAAAACCGGAAAACCTGCAAAAGGTAAAATTGATTTAGATCCAGCAGTTAAAAAAGCCGCAACCGAAAGAGTACAAAATTTACTAGCTAACTTTGTGCTCTACCCAGAATTAGACCTTCCTCTTTTACAAAAATACTTTTGTAAATAGTTTTTTTATCTAATACACAAAAAGCCATAGATTGAAAAATTTCAGTCTATGGCTTTTTTATTTTAAACATTAATTGTGTAATAGCCCCCTTGTGTAAGTAACAACTTATATATATACTTAAGTTGTTACTTACACAAGCAACTTGTAACAAATTATAAGTTGCTTGTAAACATAGCATTATGTGCTACTTTTTATTTATTACTTATAGAGGAGATTTAAATGGAGAAAAAAAGAAAACTTATTTTTATTACAGGAATGCTTTTTATTTTAAGCATTTCGATTTGGGCTGGAGGTCAAAAAGATACCTCGAATACAATCTCTTTTGCAGGTTCTGGCGGATATCCTCCGTTCAATTATATGACAGCAGAGGGAACAATAGTTGGTTTTGATGTTGATGTTGCCAATGAAATAGCTACCAGACTAGATAAAACACTTGACTATAAAACAACAGCTTGGGATGGAATTATTGAAGGGCTTAGAGCTGGCCGATACGATGGTATTTTAGGAAGCATGGGGATTACAGAAGAGAGACAAAAAATTGTTAATTTTTCTACCCCATACTATTATTCTGGACCGCAGCTTATTGTTCAAAAAGGTAGTAAAATAAATAGCTTTGAAGATTTAACTTCAGAATCTAAAGTTGGTGTTGCAACAGGAACAACTTTTGAAAAAGATGCTAAAGCTTGGGGTGTAACGGTAAAACTTTATGAAGACGACAACCAAACTTTGATGGAACTTCTTAATGGTCGCTTAGATGCAGTTTTAACAGATCGTATTGTAGGGCTTAATGCAATTTCTAAAATTAGTGGTGGCAATAATTTACTATTAGTAGGTTCAGTTATACGAACAGAAAAAATGGGAATTGCGTTTAATAAAAAAGATTCAGATTTATGTGCACGTGTAAACAGTATCCTAGAAGATATGAGAAAAGATGGAACCTTACAGAATATTAGTGAAAAATGGTTTCCAGGATCAGACATAACAGTAAAGTAGGAGTAAATACGTGCAGTCATTATTTTCTTGGCACTTGAGTGCCATACCTTTACAGTTTTTTTCGTTTTCCCATGCTGCACTTTATACAATGTATATTACAACCTTTGGCATTTTGCTTGGGGTTGTTCTAGGACTTGTCGTAGCATTTGCAAGAATATCATCTCATCAGATACCAAAAAAGATAGCTAAAGGTTACATTTTTTTAATTAGAGGGACTCCTCTCTTACTACAACTTTTTATTATTTATTATGGATTAACAGCATTAATAACTATTCCACCATTTCCTGCAGCTATACTAGCACTAGGGATTCATAATGGAGCATATATTGCAGAAATTTTTAGAGGCTCAATACAGTCAATTCATTATGGTCAAATGGAAGCAGCTCGCAGTCTAGGCATGAGTTATAGTAAGGCAATGCGTCGTATAATTTTACCTCAGGCTTTTAAAAGAGCTGTTCCAACTTTAGGAAATCAATTTATTGTAGCTCTTAAAGACAGCTCGTTAGCCAGTACAATAGCAATACCAGAATTACTACTAAGAGGAAGGCAATTAGGAGCTTCTACATTTATGTACATGGAAATGCTTACCATAGTAGCAATCTGGTATTTATTAATGACCAGCATTTTAACATTTATAATTCATAAAGTAGAAAAAAGATTAAAGGTAAGTGATCATGTCTAAAACTAAAGGTCTTGAACCTATTTTAAAAGTTTCTCATTTAAGAAAAAGTTTTGGAGAACTCAAGGTTCTCGATGATATATCATTAGATGTTATAGAAGGTGAAGTCGTAGTTATGATTGGTGCAAGTGGTTCTGGGAAAAGTACATTTCTACGCTGTATTAACTACTTAGAAGAAGCTCAAGGTGGAACCATTTCATTTAAAGGAAAAATATTAAAAACAAAGAAAAAAAACCTGAATCTCTATCGACAAAAGATTGGTATGGTATTTCAGCATTTTAACCTTTTCCCCCACATGACAGTACTAAAAAACGTTATGGAAGGCCCTATTCAGGTAAAAAACATTTCACCTAAACAAGCAAAACAAGAAGCCCTACTTATATTAGAAAAGGTCGGACTAGCTGATAAGGCAAATGTATATCCAGATTTATTATCTGGAGGACAAAAGCAAAGAGTTGCTATTGCTCGGTCTCTAGCTATGAAACCTGATATTATGTTATTTGATGAACCTACTAGCGCCTTAGACCCAGAACTTGTACAAGAAGTCCTAACTGTCATGCAAAATCTTGCTCGCGATGGTATGACAATGATAGTGGTAACTCATGAAATGTGGTTTGCAAAAGAAGTGGCAGACCGTATTGTATTTATGGACGAAGGTCATATTATAGAAGACTCATCACCCGAAAAAATGTTTTCGAATCCAGAAACAGATAGAGCAAAAGAATTTTTAGATAAAATATTAAATTAAATTTTAGAAGAAATATAATTAATATCAAATTAAAGAGGGTTTATGATTCAAAAAGGAACATTGAACAAAAAGGTTGTCTTAACAACTATTAGCGTATTAATTCTTTGCACTATTACATTTTTTACTAGTTGCCGCAAAGAAAATCCTATTACTACCGATACACAATCTACTGATAGTGTGCAGAACATACCAAAAGTGCATGCTAGATTTGCAGATTGTGGATGGGATTCCATTCGTTTTTTAGATGCTGTTGCCATGTATATTGGAAAAACTGCATATAACATAGAAGGCGAAGAAGTCGCAGCAACTACTCCTGTCGCTGTAACAGGTATACAAAATAATGAGATACAAGTTATTACAGAATTATGGGCAGATAATATTGCAGAATATCCAACTTTAGTAAAAGAAGGTAAGTTGCAACAAATGGGAATTGTATACAGTGACAATATTCAAGGTTTATATGTTCCACGGTATGTAATAGAAGGAGATGCAGAAAGAGGAATAAAAGCTTCTGCTCCTAATTTAAAGACTGTAAAAGATTTAATAAACTATGCTGACATTTTTGTTGATCCAGAAGATTCTAAAAAAGGTCGAATATACGGCTCTATTTCTGGATGGTCTGCAGATATCATCTTGCGTAAAAAATATGAAGCTTATGGTCTTGATGAATTTTACAATTATGCAGATCCAGGATCTGACTCTGCCCTTTCTGCTTCTATTTCGGCAGCATACGAAAAAGGCGAACCTATTGTAGCTTATAACTGGTCTCCAAACTGGCTTACAGGTAAATACGATCTAGTTTGTCTCGATGACACTCCATACAATAAAACTGGGTATGATATTGGTGTTACCTCGTTTCCTTCAATGAATCTTCCTGTCGCTGTTAGTAATGAATTTGCAAAAGCAGCTCCAGAATATTGTGATTTTCTAAAAAAAATTAATACTAGTTCTTCTGTTATTTCTAAAGCCCTTGCATATATGCAAGAAACAAAATGTACTACAGAAGAAGCTGCTGCTTGGTATTTTAAAAATTTTGAATATGAATGGACAACATGGCTTCCTGAAGATAAAGTAGAAATTATTAAAGCTTCCCTTGGTTTAAATCAAACAAAAAAAACAAATAATTTTATTCATTTTCCAGAAAATATCAGCTTTGATATAAAAACTCCTATAGATAATATAATTGGTTACCAAGTAGAACATTGGAGTGGATTTTTTGAAGGCCAAAAGTTTATTTTAGGAGGCCTTATAACAGGAGTTGGTACCGTGGTTAAAATTATTCCATGGTGGTTACTTATCTTATTAATAGCCTTTGCATCATGGAAATCATCTGGAACATGGAAAAAACCATTACTCTTTTCATTTTTATTATTTTTTATCGGAGCAATTGGATTATGGGATTTAATGAATGAAACATTAACAATTGTTATTGTTTCTGTTTTTGTATCATTACTGTTTGGGTTACCAATTGGAGTTCTAACCTCTGGAAGTCAACGAGCAACAAGGATAGTTAGACCTATTTTAGATACTATGCAGACATTACCTTCTTTTGTCTATTTAATTCCAGCAGTAATGCTACTTGGTATTGGTAATATTCCTGCAATTATAGCAACAACTATATATGCACTCCCTCCTGTCGTAAGATTAACTTCACATGGAATTAGACAAGTAGATAAAGAAGTTGTTGAAGCTGCAAAATCATTTGGTTCAACAAAATGGCAAACTCTTGTAAAGGTTCAAATTCCACAAGCAATGCCAACCATTATGACAGGTATAAATCAAACAATTATGATGGCTATTTCGATGGTAGTTACTTGTTCAATGATTGGAGCAACAGGACTTGGATCAGAAGTTATTAAGGGCATTAATAGACTCGAAAGTGGTCGTGGATTTGCCGCAGGTATTGCAATCGTTATTATTGCTATTATTATAGATCGCCTAACACAGGCAGCTTTTAAGAAAAATGATATAAATTCTACAACAGGAGCTAAATAATGAGCGATATAATCGATTCAAATGATATAATAATACGAGTAAAAAACTTATATAAACTTTTTGGTGGAAATAAAACTCACGCAACAAAAATGTTGCTAAGCAAAGAATCTAAAGAAGCAATTCAAAAAAAAGCAGGAACAACTGTCGCTGTTAATGACGTTTCCTTCGAAGTTCATCGTGGGGAAATCTATGTACTTATAGGACTTTCTGGCTCTGGTAAATCAACTGTTATTCGCTGTCTAAATGGACTTAATAAACCTACCTCTGGAGCAATATATTTTGAGGGAGACAATATAGAAAGTTATGATACAGCACAAATGCAAGAATTTAGAAGAAGCAAAATTGCTATGATTTTTCAAAATTTTGGTTTGATGGATCACCGTAATGTACTTGATAATGTTTGCTACGGGCTCGAAATAAAAGGAATGAACAAAAACGAACGCAATGAAAAAGCCATGAAATATATTGAGATGGTTGGTTTAAAAGGATGGGAAAATGAACAAATCACATCTCTTTCAGGTGGTATGAAACAAAGAGTCGGTATTGCCAGAGCTCTTGCAACGGATCCTGATGTTTTGCTCATGGATGAACCTTTTTCTGCCCTAGATCCCCTTGTAAGAAACGATATGCAGTTTGAGCTTTTATCATTACAAGAAAAACTTAATAAAACAGTTGTTTTTATTACTCATGACATAAACGAAGCATTTAAACTTGGAAATACCGTTTCTATAATGAAAGACGGAGAAATAATACAAACTGCAACACCCGAGGAAATGGCTACAAACCCTGCAAATGAGTATGTAAAAGAGTTTATTGACAGTGCCGATAAATCACAAGTTTTTACAGCAGAAAATATCATGGTAAAACCAGGTTGCATAATTCATTCTTTTGACGGTCCAATTAATGCATTAAAGCAAATGAAAAATCAAGGGGTTTCTACAGCGTATGTTATTAGCAAAAAAATGGAACTTATTGGAATATTACCTATAGAAAATGCGTTAAAAATGAAAGATAAAGAAATGACATTAGAACAAGCTCTCATTACCGATTTATTAACAACAGAACCAGAAACTCAAGTTTCTGACCTATTGTCAGTAGCAGCAAAAACACAGTATCCTATAGCGGTTATTGACGAAGAAAAACATTTAAAAGGAATTATTACAAAAGCAGCAGTTTTAGCTTCTATTTCTTAGCATTGTAATATTGGTTTATAAAATTGGATAAAACTAAAGAAAAAAAAAGTGTAACAACACCTCCACGATATCAAAAAATAGCTTTTGATATTGCATCTAAAATTGTCGAGGGGGTATATAAAAACGGTGATAAACTCTATGCGCGATCTTCTCTAGCAGGTAGTTATGGTGTTTCTCCAGAAACAGCAAGAAGAGCCATTGTAGTCCTTAATGATTTAGGAATTGTTGCAAGCAAAAAAGGCGCAGGAGTTGTTATACTCTCAAGTGAAAAAGCAGAAAATTTTGTTAATCAAATGAATGAGATTACAAGCATAGGTGAGCTCGAAGATAATATGATTAATTGTATGGCGAGACAACAATCTGATATGCTTGAATTTCGAACACAGCTCGATGAACTGATGTCTCGCATCGAACATTATCGTTATATAAACCCTTTTTCACCTTATAAACTTGAAATTACAACAGAGACCCCTTATATAGGGAAAACAATTTCTGAGTTAGCATTTTGGCAAAATACATCAGCAACTATTGTAGCAATAAAACGTGATACACAAACAATCGTTTCACCAGGTCCATATGCTGTGATAGAAGTAAATGATATAATTTATTTTGTCGGTATTCCAGGTTCTCTAGACAGAGTTCGAAATTTTATTTATCCTGTGGATAATTAATTGAAAAGCCCCAGTTATTGACTTATGTCAATAATTGGGGTACATTTAAGTATCTATGTCTAGGCCTAAAAAATCACGCCGTGTTGGTCAACTTCCAAGATGCACATGCCTGTATCCACAACAAAAAATAACTCTACGAAATGTAAACAAAAATACATGTTTTGTATCTGTCAATGACGTACAAGAGCGCATTACAATGACCGTCGACGAATACGAAACTATACGTCTTATTGATTATAAAAACCTCACACAAGAAGAATGTGCGACACAAATGGATGTTGCACGAACAACCATTACTGCCATGTATACAAGTGCCCGAAATAAAATTGCAAAAAGCATTGTTGAAAGCCGAATACTTGAAATCGTTGGCGGTAATTATATGGAATGCCAAGGTAGATTTTGTCATAAATTATCACAGTCTATTATACCAAATTCAGCAGAAGACAACTCTTTTGATATGAAACTCGCTGTTCCATGCAAAAACAACATGATTTTTCAACAATTTGGCATAACTAAATCTTTTAAGTTTTATACTATTCGAAATGGAAAAATAGAGTCATCTGAATGTATTCAGACCGAAAATGCTGAACACAAAGCTCTTATTAACTTTTTAATTAATTATAAAATCGATAGCCTTTTATGCGGTGGCATAGGACAAAGAGCAAAAGAATATTTATTACAAGCAGGAATTGTCATTTATAGTGGCGTGAGTGGGAACGCAGACCTCCAAGTCCAAAATTTTTTAGAAGAAAAACTCAATTATTTTTTAGATTTTCCTACAGATAAAACATAAAAAATTTTACATTAAGGATAACAAAATGAAGAAACCCGAAGAATATCGCGAAATAGCAATGCAATATTTTACTACAGGTATGAATTGCTCCCAAGCTGTCTTATGCACATTTTCAGATGAATTAAACATCAACACACATACAGCTCAAATGATAGCCTCCTCTTTTGGCGGAGGAATGGGACGACTACGAGAAGTTTGCGGAGCCTGTACAGGTATGTTTATGTGTGCAGGTTTAAAATATGGTTACACAGACAAAAATCCACAAGATAAAACAGCACACTACGCTCGAATACAAAATTTAGCAAAAATTTATGCAAAACGAAGTGGAGGAGATTCTATAATTTGCCGCGAATTACTAGGACTCGCACCTAAAAAAGCCTCCCTTGATCCTGATAATCCGCAACCAGCTGCCAGAACAAAAGAATACTACAAAAAACGTCCATGCAAGGAGCTTGTAGGTGAAGCAGCAATGATATTTGCAGAACTCATGCAAAATGAAGGGAAAATTCTAGATATTAATTAAATTCTTCTTTTTCAGCCTTTACTTTATCACATTTTGCTATTACTTTTAATATAACATTTGAATAAATAGTAAAATGTTTTAAACCTATTTTTGTAGTATCATTATAGTAAGGAGTGAAAAATGAAAATTAATCGGAAAGCAAAAAGAGTAATTACTTTTTTAGCAATTATCTCATCTGTATCAATACTTTTGTCATGTACAAAAAAAAGTGCCGAAGAAACAAGCATGCAAATGGAAGCACAAGACCCTCTTGTTGTTGCCATGGAATTGGCATATCCCCCTTTTGAAACGAAAGATTCTGCTGGTGCCCCTTCTGGAATCAGCGTAGATTTTGCAAAAGCTTTTGGGGAATCTATAGGCCGCAAAGTTACCATCCTTAATACACAATGGGATGGACTTATACCTAGTTTACAAACTGGTAAAGTTGATATGATTGTTTCAAGCATGACCATTACAGAAGATCGCTCTAAAGTAGTTGATTTTTCTACACCATATGCAAACTCTCTTTTAGGAATTCTTGTAAACAAAAACTCAGGAATTACAAAAGCAGAAGATCTAAACCAAAAAGGTATAAAAATTGCAGTAAAAACTGGATCTACTGGATTTATTTATGCAAAACGAGAAATGACAAATGCAACTATTATAGCTCTCGCAGACGAAAGCGCTTGTGTTACAGAAGTAGCCCAAGGAAAAGCAGATGCATTCTTCTACGATCAACTAACAATTTATAGAAACTGGCAAGCAAATAAAGATACAACTGCGGCTGTTTTTGTTCCTTTTCAAGATAAAGAAATGTGGGGCGTTGCCGTCAAAAAAGGTAACACAGAATTACTCAATCAAATAAATGCTTTTATTCCAAAATTTACACAAGAAGGGGGATTTGATACCCTTAGTCAAAAATACCTAGCAGAAGAAAAAAAGGCTTTTGATGAACTTGGTTTTAAGTGGTTTTTTGATTTAAATTAATTATTAACAAGGATTTGCTATGAATATTTTTACAAAAAAAAATACCGTAGCCTACCTTTTTAATGCACTTTTAGCAACAACAATAGTTGTTGCTTTAGTGTGGTTTTCTGTGTGGCAACTTGGTGTTTCTTTTGATTTTAGTTTTATTAACGATTTCTCGAGCAGAATTTTAATTGGGTTTGGAATGACAATTGGTATAAGCATCTGTTCGCTATTACTAAGTTTAGCAATAGGTATTTTAGCTGCTCTCATGCAAAAATGCAAAATTTTAGTACTGAAATACCTTTCAACTATTTATATACAATTTATACGTGGAACACCACTCATTATGCAGATATATCTATTTTTTTATATTATTGGTACTGCATGGGGTGTAAACAATCGTTTTGTTTCGGGTGTACTTATTCTTTCAGTTTTTGAAGGAGCTTATATAGCTGAAATTGTTAGAGCCGGGTTTGAAGATTTAGAACAAACTCAGCTAGAAGCAGCTCAAGCAGTCGGTTTTACAAAATGGCAAACAATTTTTCTTGTAATATTACCACAAATGACAGCTCGAACACTGCCACCACTTGTTGGTCAATTTTCTTCAATAATAAAAGACTCTTCCCTTCTCTCTATTATAGCTGTAATAGAACTAACCCAAACAATAAGAGAAATTTCATCATTAAATTTTAGACTCTTTGAAGCGTATTTATTTTTAGGAATTTTATATCTCATTCTCACATTGCCACTTTCACTAGTAGGTAAAGCACTAGAAAAGAAGTTTAGCTATGAACATTAATTTACAAGATTTATCCCATGACTTTATTGCTCCAGATGGGAGCACAAAAAACGTACTTTCTCACATAAATTTTAATGAAAAAGTATCGACCCTTGCTATAATAGGCCCTTCTGGTGGCGGAAAATCCACCCTTTTGCGTATTTTAGCAGGACTTATAAAACCAACCTCTGGAACTTATGACTGCGGAACAAATAAAACAGGATTTGTATTTCAGCAAAACGGTCTTTTTAAACACTGGACTGGATTTGAAAATATTACTATTCCTCTCGAAAAAGTACATGGCTATACTAAAGAACAAGCAAGAGAAAGCGCAGAAAATCTTTTACGCAGATTTGGATTACTAGATGATGCACAAAAATTACCTGCTCAACTTTCTGGAGGCCAACAACAACGCATAGCTATTGCTCGTGCGGTCGCTCCAAATCCTGAATTGCTTTTTTTAGATGAACCAACATCTGCTCTTGACCCAGAGTATACTGGCGAAGTATTAGATATGATAAAAGAATTGCATGATAATGGACTAAATTTTATGGTTGTAACACACCATATGGGATTTGCTCGAAAAGCATGCGAGAAAACAGCCTTTTTAGTTGACATTAATAACCCCGAAGTAAAAGCAGGTTCTTCTAATCTCATTGAATATGGTGATAGCGAACAAATCTTTACAGATGCAAAAAACCCTATCGTAAAACAGTTTTTTGATAAAATATTGGAGTGGTGAGAAAGTTCTACGAACTTTCTCGACAGCATTTTTACAAAATGCTGCATTACATTAACTAAGATTCGTAGCGAATGAGAATACGTTCAGCGACTTTTTTTCGTGAAACACGCAAATCCATAGCTTGTTTTTCAATGTGTCTGTGTGCTTGATCTTCACTCATGCTTAAGTATTGAATAAGAACACATTTAGCACGATTTACAAGTTTTATTTCTTCAATTTTATTTTGTAATTTATTATTTTCTTCTTCTAATTTAAGAACCCGTCGACGACTAGCTGTTAAAAGCCTAATGGCTTGATAAAAGAGCTCTGGACTTATAGGTTTAGGAAGTACAAATACTCCTCCATCTTCTAATTCTTCGTTTGCATCGTATAGATTTTCATACTTTGTAACATAAATTATACCACTAGTTGTTTTATCAGCAGCGTCTAAAGCAAAGTTAACTCCTAATTCATCTTTTAGAGGGCTATCGATTATTATTAGATCAAAATCTGTATCTAAAATCTCCCGTCGAGCGCTTGCTCCATCAGTCGAAGTAACAAGTCTAGATATAGACTGCTCTGTCATAAACGACGATAACAATTGGAGAGTAGTATTTGTATTAGAAACAAGTAGTACACTAGTCATTATAAAACTTCAAAGGCTCCTATAGGATTACTACGTTTAGATTCTATATATAAAGAAATTAACTCTTTTGGAAGAACAGAAGCTATAAACTCAGATTTTTCTGCAACATTTAATGCTTCCCCTAATGTTTCAGGAAGAACATCAAGTTCAGAAGTATCTATATCTTCATCATATAAGTTTTTATTTATCTCTGGCTGTAATTTCATTTTATTAGCAATACCATCAATACCTGCTTCTAAAATAAGAGCAAGGGCTAAATATTGACTACATGAAGGATCAGGCGAGCGTAACTCAAAACGAATATATTCATCTTTTGCTGCAGGAATACGTATTAACTGTGATCTATTTTGGTGAGACCAACTAATAAAACGAGGAGCTTCACATTTTCCAAATCGACTATAAGAATTTGTATACGGGTTTAAAAAGGCAGTAATTTCTCTAATATGTGTTAAAATTCCAGCAATAAAAGCTTGCGACTCCCAACTATCTAATGCTAATGTCTTTTCGCCCGTTTTATGTAAACTAAGATTTATATGTAATCCACTGCCTGCAGCTGTTATACCATTTGCCAGTTCACTACCATCAAGTGGTTTTGGCATAAAAGAAGCAAAAAGTCCATTTTTGACTGCAATTATTTTGACAACATTCTTAAAAGTCGACAGATTATCTGCAGCTTCTAATATAGGAGCATGCCTAAAATCAATTTCATGTTGCCCAGGGCCAGACTCATGGTGTGATGTTTCAGGTCTAATTTTCATTTGCTCAAGCGTGAGACAAATTTCTCGGCGAACATTCTCACCTTTATCTAACGGAGCAGCATCACAATATGTAGCATTATCATGAGGTATACGCGTTGGAAAACCATTTTCGTCATTTTCAAAGAGATAAAACTCACATTCTGTACCAACTCTACACGAATAGCCAAGATCTGTTAATTTTTTTTCGGTACGCATTAATAATTGCCGAGTTCCACCTACACAAGGTGTCCCATCTGGATAATAAACATTTGCATAAAACCGTAAAACACGACCTCTTTGTGGGCGCCACGGTAAAATAGTCATAGTATTTACATCTGGTTTTAAAAATAAATCACTTTCTACAGAATTTGTAAAACCAGGAATGCCTGTTGCATCAAATGAAATCCCGCAATCTAAAGCACGCGAGATTTCTTCGGGCATAATCGAAACAGTTTTAAGAACACCAAATAAATCACAAAACATGAGTTTTATAAATTTTACATCATTATCATTTATAAACTCTAAAACTTCATTTTCGGTATATCCCATTTTTTCCTCCGTCTATTGCTTATCACTTATTTTTCATTAGTATTTTATAATAAATAATATAAAAATTCTATTCAAAAAAACAAATTTAAAATAAAAAAGACGGCCTGTTAGTAAAACTTTCCCGGGAGAGGAAACAGACCGTCAAAAACCCTCAAATTAATTTTTCGTTCTAGTATTGCAAAGCATCATAACCTTGTTCACCAGTTCGAACTTTTACAACGTTTTCTACATTGTAAACAAATATTTTTCCGTCACCGATATGGCCGGTATAAAGAGCCTGTTTTGCAGCTGCAATAACAGTATCTACAGGAACTTTTGATACAACAATTTCTACTTTTAGTTTAGGTAGTAAATTAATTTCTAAAGGAACACCACGATAATATTCGCTTGCACCTTTCTGAAGTCCACAACCCATAACATTCATAACTGTCATACCACTTACACCTATAGAGTTCATAGCATTCTTAAGCCGTGTAAATCTATCTTGACGACAAACAACTACAACTTTAGAAATTTTATGACCATCATTTGTAGTAACTTCTGTTACAGGAACAGCAACCTGAGGTTCAACACTTCCAGGAGCAACAGGACTTTCATCATCATCCATTCCATTACCAATAGTTGTTGGCATAAAGTCAGCATATGCAGAAGATAAACCATGTTCCATAACATCAAGACCAATAACTTCTTCTTCAGCACTTACACGAAGTCCAACTGTTTTTTTGATAATTATAAACAAAACAAACATTGTAGCAGCAACAAAAGCAGCAACAGAAAGAACACCAACTAATTGAACTAAGAAACGACCAGCACCCTGTCCAAGAAGTAATCCACCTTCACGACCAAATAAACCAACAGCTAATGTTCCCCAAATACCATTAAGTCCGTGAACGGCTACAGCACCTACAGGATCATCAATTTTTAGTACTTTATCAATAAATTCAACACCAAAAACAACGATTACACCTGCAACAGCACCTACAATAGCGGCTGCCCAAGGATCAATTGCAGAACAACAAGCAGTAATTGCAACTAAACCAGCTAAAGAACCATTTAAGGTCATTGAAACATCTGGTTTTCCATAACGGAACCAAGTAACAATCATTGTAACAACAGTTGCACAAGCAGCTGCAATATTTGTTGTCATAAATACATTTGAAACATCAAGTGCATTATCTACACTAGAAAGACCATAACTAGAAGCTGGGTTAAATCCAAACCAACCAAACCACAAAATAAATACACCTAAGGCTCCAAGTGTAATAGAATGTGCTGGAATAGCTTTAGACTTTCCATTTTTGTCATATTTACCAATACGAGGACCAAGAACAGCAGCTCCAACCAAAGCAGCAATACCACCAGTCATATGAACTGCAGTAGAACCTGCATAATCATGGAAACCAGTCCATCCAGCAATACTTAGGTTAGATAACCATCCACCACCCCATATCCAGTGACCTTCAATAGGATAAATAATTGCACTAATGACAATTGAATAAATCAAATATGATTTAAATTTTGTTCTCTCAGCCATAGCTCCAGAAACAATAGTAGCAGCTGTTGCACAAAATACAGTATTAAAAATAAGATGAGTCCAAGTAGGAATATTGCCAGCCATACTCTCTGAAGTCAATTTGAGACTAAAGAAATCTAATCCACCCCAGAATCCATTTGCACTACCATACATGATACCATAACCAATGAACCAAAAAACAACTGATCCACATGCAAAATCCATAAGATTTTTCATTATGATATTTCCGGCATTTTTAGCCCTGGTAAACCCTGTTTCTACCATAGCAAATCCGGCTTGCATAAAGAAAACCAACGCTGCGCCAAGCAATACCCATAGGGTATCCAAACTCAATGCTGTTACATCCATATTATTCTCCTTCAATAGTGCTTTATGCACGAATGATATAAAAAAAGGCGACGTGAGTATAAGAATCCCTATAAAGGTTCTAATTCTTATACTCACGTCGCCTTTGACGTGTAAATTAATTTTTACTACACGATTAATTGCAAAAAAAACAGATACTCTGTATTTATCGCAAACCAATTTTTATAAACTGATAAAATCTTATTAAATTCTAATTATTAAACAGAAAACAACATCTCACCATAAGATGGATAAGGCCAGTAATCGCTACCAACAATTGTTTCAAGTTCATCTACAACAGAGCGTATATCTACCATAGCAGTAATTACGGTATCTGCATAATAACAAGCTTGCTCAATTACATCACTAATTGAATTTGCTTTTAACATTATAGAATCAAATTTTTCTGTCTTTTCATATAAAGTATCAGAAAGAGCAGAAACAGTTTCTATCGTTTCTAGCTGTGATTTACAAGCAGATTTTGAAACAGATTTTACATTTTCAACTGCCATTGCTGTATCAGATAAGAAATCTGTTACAGCTGGTAGAATATCACGTTTAATCATTTCTAAAGAAGTAAGAGCTTCGATATGAAGTTCTTTACTATAATTTTCCATTAAGATTTCATAGCGACTCTCTAGTTCTGCTTTTGAATAGACACCAAATTTTTCAAAAAATGCAATATTTTTTGAATCTACCAAACATGGCAATGCATCAGTTGTGCGTCGCAAGTTTAATAAACCACGTTTTTCTGCTTCACCAATCCAAGAATCATCATAACCATTACCATTAAAAACAATTTTCATGTGTTCTTTAAGTGTTGTTTTTACAAGATCATTCAAAGCTTTTGTAAAAGACTCTCCAGTTCCGGCTTTTTCTAATATATCAGCAAATTCTGCCATAGTTTCTGCAACAGCGGTATTAAGCATAATATTAGGAGATGCAAGTGACTGAGACGATCCAAGAGATCTAAACTCAAACTTATTACCTGTGAATGCAAAAGAACTTGTTCTGTTACGATCCGTTGTGTCTTTAGCAAAAGAAGGAAGTACATCAACACCAATAGTCATAAGCTCTTTGGCTTTTTTGCTATAAGTTGTACCGTCTACAATAGAATCTAAAATCTCACCTAAATCTGAACCAACAAACATCGAAATAATTGCTGGAGGGGCTTCGTTTGCTCCCAAACGATGATCATTTCCTGCACTAGCAACAGACATACGTAATAAATCTTGATGCTTATCTACCGCTTTAATAACTGCAGCTAAAATCAAGAGAAATTGTGCATTCTCTGATGGAGAATCACCTGGTTCAAGCAAGTTGACTCCAGTATCAGTAGAAATAGACCAGTTATTATGTTTTCCAGAACCATTAAGACCAGCATAAGGTTTTTCATGTAGAAGACAAACAAGACCATTACGTCGAGCTACTTTTTTCATCGTCTCCATTACAATCTGGTTTTGATCTGTTGCAAGATTTGTTGTTGTAAAAATTGGAGCCATCTCATGTTGAGAAGGAGCAACCTCATTATGTTTAGTCTTGCTTAAAATTCCTAATTTCCACAATTCAGAATCTAATTCTTTCATGTATGCTGAAACACGAGGTTTGATAGCACCAAAATAATGATCATCTAATTCTTGACCTTTAGGTGGTTTTGAACCAAAAAGTGTCCGGCCACAAAATTTTAAATCAGGACGTTCATTGTATACTTTTTCATCAATTAAAAAGTATTCTTGCTCAGCACCTACTGTACAATTTACACGATTTGCTTCCGTTCCAAAAAGCTTAACAACGCGTAAGGCTTCTTTATTAAGAATTTCCATTGAACGCAAAAGTGGAGTCTTTTTATCAAGAGCTTCACCATTGTAAGAACAGAAAGCTGTTGGAATACAAAGAGAGCCATCTTTTAAGAAAGCATATGATGTTGGATCCCATGCTGTATACCCACGAGCTTCAAAAGTTGCTCGAAGACCACCATTAGGAAAACTAGATGCATCAGGTTCACCTTTTATAAGTTCTTTTCCAGAAAAACGCATTATAACTTTACCATCACCTGCTGGTTGGATAAAACTATCATGTTTTTCTGCTGTAATACCAGTCATTGGTTGAAACCAGTGTGTAAAGTGTGTAGCACCGTTTTCGACTGCCCATTCTTTCATTGCATGTGCAACAGCATTTGCTGTGCCAGGCTCTAATGGAGTATTCTCTTTTAATGTCTTCTGGAGTGACTTCCAGGCATCTTTAGGCAACCGTTCTTTCATTACAGTTTCATTAAAAACCATACTTCCAAATAATTCAGGAATATTTTCCATTTTTTCCTCCAGATAAACGTTAAGGTATTCAATTTAAATAAAAAAAAAAGCGCTGTATTCTAGAAATTTACCCCTAGAACACATCGCCTTTGATGTTTTATATAGGCACTTTAGCAAAAAACTTTTTTTTTGTCAATAGAAATTTAAATATTTTTGCATTTTATGCATCATTTATGCAAAGTTTATGTATAATTATACAGTGAATAGTTGTGAATGGCAAAAACAATCCGTCGTGTGATCGTTCACCATGCCTACTGCCTGCATAAAACTATAGCAAATAGTAGAGCCGACAAAACTAAAACCTCGTTTTTTAAAATCTTTACTCATTTTATCAGAAAGTTCCGTTGTTACAGGAACTTCTGATAAATTTTTCCAATGGTTTTGAATAGGACTACCACCAACATAATTCCAAAGGAAAGCATCGAGAGAACCAAATTCTTTTTGGATTAATATAACTGCTTGGGCATTTTTTATTGCAGAAGTAATTTTGCGTCTATTACGAACAATGCCTGCATTTGCTAAAAGGCTATCAATCTTAGCTTGGTCATAGTTAGCCACAATACGAGGATTAAAAAAGTCAAAAGCTTTTCTGTAATTTTCTCTTTTTTTAAGAATAGTAAGCCAGCTCAAACCTGCTTGTGCACCTTCTAATACAAGGAACTCAAAAAGCAAGCGGTCATCATGAATTGGTCTTCCCCATTCTTTATCATGGTATGCTATATAGAGAGGATTTTCTCCACACCATGTGCACCTATGAATATTGTCTTTTTGTACCATACTATTTCCGTATATTTATTCCATTAGTTTATTGAGCAGTTCTGGAGAACGTGTTCTTTGCCATAGTGGAGTTTTTTCTGAAGCATATATTGGTATTTGCTCTTCAATTGGAGGAGTAGGATTTGCATTATGGTAAAAAATACCTAGTGGAAAGGGTTCAGACTCAAATGTTTTTTCGAGAGCTTTCATTTTATCAGATGGATCCCACGAATCGGGTAGTTTGTATGTATGCTCTTTATACCACTTAAAAGTGTTTGTTTTATTAAACGATACGCAAGGGTCAAAAATATCGACAAGTGCATATCCTTTAAATAAAATTGCTTCTTTTATAATTTTTTTTGTTAATTCTGGATCACCAGTAAAAGTACGCGCAACAAACGACGCTCCAATTGATATTGCTACAGCCAAAGGATTAAAAGGCTCTAGAATAACACCACCAGTTTGAATAGGTGTTTTCAATCCTTTAGGACTAGTTGGGGAAGCTTGCCCTTGTGTTAGCCCATACACCATATTATTATGTACTAAATGGGTAATGTTAGGATTACGTCTAATTACATGCAAAAAATGGTTGCCACCTTCACCGTACATATCGCCATCTCCACCTTCGGCAATAACGGTAAGAGATGGATTTGCCATTTTTATAGCTGTTGCAACAGGAACTCCTCTTCCATGTAGTCCATTAAAAAAATTAGAATGAACATATTGTGGCATTTTTGCTGCTTGGCCAATACCAGAAGAGATAACGAGCTGTTGAGGAGCAATATCAAGCTCTTCGAGTGCCTCTTTAAGAATTTTTAACAACATAAAGTTACCACAACCTGGGCACCAAGCAATATCTGTACTTGAATCACAATCAAAACGTGTCATAATCTTATACCTCCTCAATTTTTTGAATTAATTCTTCTACCGAAAAAGCAAAACCGTCATATTTTAGAATTTTCTTATCAAAATCGACCATGAGTTCTTGCTTGAGCAGCTTACCAAACTGACCTGTTACATTATTTTCTACAAGAATAGTCTTTTGCGCTTTTGCAAAGAGAGCTTTTGTAGAACGTGGAAGGGGATAAACTTGTCTAAAATACACAAACGCAATGTCTTTTCTATTAAGCTTTTTTACAGCCTCACAGATTGCCCCGTACGTGGAGCCCCACCCAACAATGAGCGTTTGGTAGTCACTACTCCCAATTATTTCAGGCTCAATATCGTCTAACTTTGCCAATTTGCGCATACGTTTATCTGTCATAGCAATACGCACATCTGCTTGTTCTGTTATAAGACCTTCTTCTGTATGCTCATCACTATCGACTCTGACAATTCCTTCGCCATGATTTGGAATACCACGTGGTGAAATACCAGAAGGGGTTATTGTATATCTTTTGTAATCTTGTGCTGTTTTGACTATATGCTCTTTTATTTCATTTTTAGAAAAATCTATTTTAGGAATATAGCCTTCACTGTCAAGAAAATACTGATCGGTAAGAATAAAAACTGGAACTTGAAATGTATCTGCTGTTTCAAAAGCTTTACGGGAAAGTTCGACCCCATCTTGTAAATTACTAGGTGCATAAATAACACGCGGAAAATCACCATGGCCACCATAGACTGCAAAGTTAAGATCACCTTGTTCTGTTCTTGTTGGTAATCCTGTTGCAGGACCTGGACGCTCAGCTAAGTGAATAACAGCAGGAGATTCAATTATACCTGCAAGGCTTAACCCTTCGGTCATAAGGGCATATCCACCACCAGAAGTTGTTACCATAGAGCGAGCTCCCGCATACCAAGCGCCGAGCGACATAGTAAGAGCAGCTATTTCGTCTTCTGCTTGTTCAACAACAACACCATATTCATCAGCATGAGAAGCCATAAAAGCCAGCACACCTGTACTTGGTGACATAGGATAAGATGCTATAAAATTACACCCACCAGCCAAAGCTCCTATACCAATAGAATCTGTACCGCTAAGTGTTTTTGTGCCTTTTGCAACAGTAGCATCTTTTTGTACTGTAGCTTTTAGTGGAATTTCGTCTGCAAGTTGCATACCTTTATTAAAAGCAGCAATATTATTTTTGACAATATCACTCCCTTTTTTTAAAAAGCGATTGCTAATAAGATCATATGCTATTTGAGGATCACAAGAAAAAAGCTTGCATAAAAGACCGCTAAAAAAAGTGTTTGCATATAACATACCACCAATATCTACTAAACTCTCCTTTACTGAAAGAGGAATTTTTTTGCATGGAAGAGACGTATCAGAAAGGAGTGCTTCTTCTCCAATGACGAGTGTGTTTGGATTAAGCCGTTTTTCGATACGACAAATAGCTTTTTTGCCAAGCACTATTAGTACATCTATAGTATCTGTATACGCATATACAGGCTCGGATGCAATACGAATCTCAGTCGTATTATTACCACCACGTACTCGAAAAGCTTCCTCCTGTTATAGATAGATTACGAAAAATGTCTACTATAGGATAAAAGATGTAAAATATTAATTCTTTACTATTTATTTGTAATTTGTTGACTCTTAAATAAAATGTTGTTATGTTTATAAATGTTCAAATGATTAAATCGTTGAACATAGCATAGTAAAAATCAGAGATTAAATTTTATCAATAATTGGTGAATTTTTATTCTAGAAAAGAAGATAATTTAATGAAAAAGACTCTCATCCAATTGATTGTACTAAATTTGAGTTTTAATATAATGGCTTCAGATTTTAAAAATGAACAAAAAATATTTTCTGCTTCAGATTCTGTGTATAACGAAATTGTAAATTTGTACATTGCAAATGATTTAGCAATTCCTTCTTCATCTGGACCTTGGAGTTGTAATGAATTGAGAGCAATGTTTAACAAACTTGAAACTGTACGACTTTTTGGTTCTATGAAAGAAGTATATAAAGAAGTAAGAAAACAGTTGTACGAAACTCCTGATATTGTATTGGAAGATTCTTTTGGTTTTTCGGTTGGGTTAGTTTTAAGTCCCGAATTTTATACACACACAAACAATACTGATTTTGAAGAAGATAGCGATTTGTATTATGGTCTTGAAGAAAGGGCTAATTTAGCTACGATTCCACTTGAATTTTGGTTTGCAAATAATTTTTATCTACGTTCGAATTTTTCATTTGAAATTGATTCTACAGATGATGATTTAAACAATTTTTTATCCCAGCAGGTGATTACTACAAATGTATTTACAAGAGAGACGAGTGGATCCGCTAATTCGCCATATCGTGCTAGTGTAGCTGTTGGAGGAAATCATTGGAATCTCGTAATGGGAAGAGATGTTGTTAGATGGGGAGTTGGTGAATCTGGAAATCTGATGGTTGGTGGAAATATGAAATATGAAAATTATGCACGTTTTTCTACCTTTTATAATAATTTTAAGTTTACTATGCTTGGAGTGTTTTATCCTCATCCAGAAGAATTGTTAGATCATAATGATTCTTACAATGGATTAAAAGTTCATTTAGCTCATAGAATTGAATTTGTTGCTTTTCAAAATAAGCTATCGGTTGCATTAACTGAATCAATCATGTATCAGTCTAGTAATAACACATTTGATTTACGAATTTATAGTCCAGCAAATATATTTCATGATTATTATATTCGATCTACAGCAAACTCTTTATTGGGTGTGGATATAAATTATGCTTTAGACTACAACTGGGCATTATATGGACAATTGGTGGTAGATGAATATCATATACCGGGAGAAGCTAATCCAAATTATGGAAATGCTGGTTCTCATCCAGATGCTTACGGGATACTTACTGGGATTAAAAAAATCAGATCGTTTAAAGAAGGTGTTTTCAAAACAGTTTTTGAAACTGTTTTTGCTTCCCCGTATCTTTATTTAAGGGAAGCTTATGATGATGAGACAGATGAGTATGGGGTTTCTTTTTATGGTGATTATCGTATGTATACAGGTGTAATTGATTATACAAGTTATTGTACCGGATATGAATATGGAGGCGACTGTATAACGGGTACTTTAAAAACAACCTATGAAAAGGATGCCTGGAAGGCAGGTATTGAACTTTTTTATATGGCTCATGGTATAATAGATTCTGCAGAAGATTATGGAGATGGAACTTTAGATGAAGGAGAAAGTATACCTTGGGTACTTGCAACAACATCTCCTTTAAACTCCAGTGATCCAGATAAAACAGGTTATATTGAACATACTTTTCGCGTATCGATTTCAGGTTCTTATCAAATTTTGGCAAATGTAAAAACATATGCTCGTAGTGATTTATATTTAATTATAAATGAAGATAATGATTTAAAAGATCCTGTAAACGATATTCAGGTTACATATGGAGTAAAATGGGTCATCTAATAAAGAATATTGTAAATTATTCTATAAAAGTTACTTTATCTTATTTCTCGACAAACTTTATTCTGCATGATATCCTAAATTATGGCTTTTAATTACTCAGATTTAGATCAAATACGCAAAACAAATCCTTCGTGGCGTTTAATGATGGCTGATAATGCGACTTTAATTATTAGTTTTTTTGATCGAGCCTTTCGTATTAAAAATATTAGACAAATAAGTGAAGATGAGCTTATTCGCGATCTAGAAGATTATTTATATGAATTACGACAAACAGTCGGAGAAGATGCTTTTCCACGTCCTGCAAGTGAGTATCTTGATGATTGGACTGTTCCTGGAAGAGAATGGCTACGTAAATTTTATATTCAAGATAGTAACATTGCTTATTATGATTTAACTCCTGCTTCAGAGTTAGTGTTACAGTGGGTTGATGGTTTTTTTGATAATGGATTTGTTGGTACAGAGAGTAGATTAAAGACAAGTGTTGATTTGTTACGACAGATTGTACACGGTGCCGAAGAAGATAAAGATGTTCGACTGCAAGAATTAAAAAATGAAAGAGAAAAACTCGATAAAAAAATACAAGCGGTAGAAGCTGGCAAGCTTGATATGTTAGATGATAGACAAGTTAGGGAACGGTTTTTACAATTTCAAAGAACTGCAAAAGAATTGTTAGGAGACTTTAGAAAAGTAGAGTATCGCTTTAGAGGGTTAGATAAAAATGTGCGAGAAAAAATAGCGACGTGGAATGGCAGTAAAGGTGAGCTTTTAGAAAAGTTTTTTGGGTATCAAAATACGATTACAGATTCAGAAGAAGGCCAAAGTTTTAATGCATTTTGGGATTTTTTGATGACCTCTTCGAGTCAAGAAGAGCTTTCTGATTTGCTCAATCGTGTTTTTAAAATAAAAGCTTTAGATGGACTTTTAGAAGATAAACGACTACGACGTATTCACTTTGATTGGATAAAAGCTGGAGAGCAAACCCAGCACACCGTAGCACGACTTTCGCATCAGTTGCGACGATATATTGATGACCGAGCATATTGGGAAAATCGTCGTATTTCTGAACTTTTAGATGAGATTGAAAAACAAGCTATAGAAATAAAAGATGATTATCCAAGTCAAGCCTTTATGCACATAGATGATTATAAGGTTTCATTAAACCTACCTTTAGAGCACCCTCTTTTTTCACTACCGATTACTACAAAACTTATCTCGAATATTGAAATAACCTCTGACGAAAATGTAAATACCGATAAATTGTATTCAGTTTTTTATGTAGATGAAGCTCGTCTTTTAAAAAATATTGCAAAATCGTTAGAAAAATCATCTCAAGTAACATTACAACAAATTTTAGATGAAAATCCACTTCAAAAAGGGTTAGCAGAATTGGTAATGTATGTAAATCTAGCAGAAAAAGATAGTCGTACCTATGTAGATAAAAATGTTCATGATACTGTTATATGGTCAACTGCAGAACAAAAAATAAAAAAAGCTACATATCCGCGAATTGTATTTTGTAAGAAGGTAAAAAATTGATTGAAGAAAAAGAAAAAAAAATTGGCCCTGTTGTAACTTATTTGATAAAGGGAATATTGTATCAAGAAGAAAAACCTGAACTATGGAACACTCTTATAACATACGAAAATTCAATACAGGAGTATTTTAAAGTTATTGGTTTAGCTGTTCAGATACATAAATCTAATGGCTATGCATATCTTATGACAATAGAAAATGATGCTACACAAAGGGTATTACCACGCCTTATAACTCGAAGATCTCTTTCTTATCCGGTAAGTCTTATTTTAGTGCTTTTAAGGCGTAAAATATTAGAATTTGAGACGAGTTCGAGTGAAGAAAGACTTATTCTCGATAAAGAAGAAATTATAGATATGGTTAGTGCTTTTTTCCCCTCTGGAAGTAATGAGGTCAAATTTTATAAAAAAATAGATGCATATCTTCAAAAAATAAATGATTTAGGATTTATTCGTTTTTTAAGCGATAAAAAAGATAAAATTGAAGTAAAAAGAGTTATAGAAGCCTTTGTTGATGCTCAGTGGATCAGCGATTTTAATACAAAACTTGCAGAATACAAAGCCTACAAAAGCAATGATTTAAAAATTACAATAGTAGATGAAGATACAGAGGAGAGTGTACATTGAGTGATGGACTTTTTGAATTTTCAGATGATAATAGTGTTGCTGGGTTTCGTCTATCTCGTTTGGAGCTATACAATTGGGGAACTTTTAATAAAAAAGTAATCGTTTTTCCTCTTCACGGTAAAAATGCATTACTCACTGGTGACAATGGTTCTGGTAAATCTTCTCTAGTAGATGCTCTTACCACACTTTTAGTTCCAACAAATAAAATTATTTATAATAAAGCCGGTGGAGCTGACCGTGGAGAGCGCTCTTTACGTACATATACATTGGGGTATTATAAAGCAGAAAAAAACGATATGGGTACAACTTCTAAACCTATTTATTTACGAAAAGAAGGGACTACACATACTGTAATTTTGGGTGTCTTTTATAATCAAGGATATGAGCAAACTTTAACAGTCGCTCAAGTGTATATGCAAAAGGATTTAGTAGGACAGCCGAATCGATTTTATGTAGTAGCAGACACAGATATGAATATTGTCCAAGATTTTAGTAATTTTGGTCCTGATATAATAAATTTAAAAAAACTATTAAGAAAACGTGAAAAAACCGAAGTTTTTGATAGGTTTACGCAGTATAGTGCTTCTTTTCGTCGTCGTTTAGGTATAAAAAACGAAAAAGCACTCGATCTTTTTAATCAAACAATTTCTCTTAAATCTGTTGGAAACTTAACTTCATTTGTACGCGAGCATATGCTTGAATCTTTTGATGCAGCCGGAGCAATTAAAAATCTTATTAATCATTTTGAAGACTTAAATAATGCTCATGAAGCGATTTTAACCGCAAAAAAACAAATTGCAGAATTAACACCAATTATACAAAATTTAGATACTTATAATGCAATACATAAAAAAGTAGAACATACTCATAGCTGTAGAGAAAGTTTAAGAGCTTATTTTGCTGCTATAAAAAAAAACTTACTTGAGAAGCGAATTGAGCAGGATACTTTAAAAATTGAAAAAGGTTCATTAAAAATAACAAGCATTAAAGAAAAGTTACATAGTTTAAATAAAGACCGAGATCGCATTATTCAAGACATAGCAGAAAATGGTGGCAATAAACTTGATGTCCTACAACGAGAATTAGAACAAGCTGAAAATAATAAAAACAGACGTCTAGAAGTTGCTACAAAGTATGATACCTATGCAAAAGCTCTAGATTTGCCACTTTTACAAGGTCCAAATGAATTTGCGCTTAATAAAAGTCAGCTTAAAAAGCTTATTGAAGATAATAAACATGAACAGACTGATTTACAAAATAGTAAGTCAGAAAAAGAATATGCATTTAAGGATTTAAAAAAATCGCATGATGAATTAGAAAAAGAGCTTCTCTCGCTAAAAAGCCGAAAAAGTAATATTGATTATCATCAAGTGGATATTCGAAATAGACTTTGCAAAGATTTACATGTTTCTCCGCAAAACTTACCTTTTGCAGGTGAACTAATTGCTGTTCGGGAAGATGAAACAGCATGGGAAGGCGCTATTGAGCGTGTATTGCGAAGTTTTGGTATGTCGTTACTTGTACCAGAAGAACTGTATTCAAAAGTGTTAAAATGGGTCGATCAAACCCAACTACGCGGTCGGCTTGTCTATTATAAAGTCGAAAAATTGCAAAAAAAAACACAAGAGTTTTGTGATTCACAAATGCTCATAAGTAAAATTTTGATTAAACAAGATGAAACTTATCATGACTGGTTGTATGATCAAATAATTCAACGATTTAACTTTACCTGTTGCACAACTCTTGAGTCTTTTAAACGTGCTAGAAAAGCTATTACACAAAATGGACAAATAAAAGGAAGTCAAATAAGACATGAAAAAGATGACCGTTTTAATATTAACGATAGAAGCCGTTTTATTTTAGGATGGACAAATACCGCTAAAATAGCAACATTACTTGCATCAAAAAATGAGTTAGAAAAACAAATGCAAGATATTGCTAATCAACTTGCACAAATAGAAACAAAATTAAAAAGCACTGAAAGTAGACATGATAACCTTTTGGGATTACAAAATTTTTCTCGTTTTGAAGATTTAGATTGGCAGCCAATTGCACAACGAGTAGACCAATTAACAGAACAAATAAGTGAATTAAACGCTACTTCTGATAAACTTGCACAATTGCGACTGCAGCGAGAACTATTAGAAACTAAAATTACGGAAACAGAAACTCAAAAAGATACACTTGCAGATGATGTTTCTCAACTAAAAGGTAAACTACATAATTCTCAAGATTTACTACAAAATGAAATAGAAATTTTGTCGGCAGAGTTGCAACCGACATCCGAAGTAACCATATTTTTAGATTCTCTAAAAAATAAACATTTACAGAATTCAACTCTATATTATGAACGCTGTAATAATTTAGAACAAGAAATGCGAAAAGAATTACAATCTACAATAGATAATGACACTCGAAAATTTTCAAATGTAACTCAAAAAATTATTGTTGCAATGAAAGAGTTTTGTGCAGAATATCCATCTGAAACACGAGATTTTGATGCTTCTTTAGAAGGAGAAAAAGAATATCGAGATTTCCTTGATAAACTTAATAAAGAAAGTTTACCCAAATTCGAAAAACAATTTAAAACAAGGCTTACTCAAAATACAATTCGTGAAATTGCGGGATTTCAGGCTCAACTTAACAAAGAATGTCAGCTTATAGAAGAAAGAGTTGAGCATATTAATCTTTCGATGTCAGCTATTGAATACAATAAAGACCGGTATATTAAGCTTGAATTAGAAAAATCTACTGATGTAGAAATTCGTGAATTTCGTCAGAAATTAAAAACTTGTATCGAAGGTTCTTTAGGAATACAGGAAAGTTCTTATACAGAAGAAAAGTTTTTGCAAGTAAAAAAGATTATTAGTCGCTTTATTGGGCGTGACGGATCTTCTGATATAGATGCAAAATGGACAGCAAAAGTAACAGATGTTCGCAATTGGTTTGTTTTTGCCGCCTCCGAATGTTGGCAAGCAGATGATACTGAGTATGAACATTATACTGATTCTGGTGGTAAATCAGGTGGGCAAAAAGAAAAGCTTGCATACACAGTATTAGCAGCTAGTTTAGCCTATCAATTTGGGTTGGAATGGGGAGAAGTTCGTTCTCAAAGTTTTAGATTTGTTGCAATTGATGAAGCTTTTGGTCGAGGTTCTGATGAGTCAGCTCATTATGGTTTAGAGTTGTTTAAAAAACTTAATTTACAATTACTTATCATTACCCCATTGCAAAAAATTCACATTATAGAACCCTATGTTTCCACGGTTGGTTTTGTGTATAACGAAAATGGTAAAAATTCAATGCTTCATTGCTTAACAATTGAAGAATATAGTGCTGAAAAGGAAAAATATCATAATGAAAAGTAGCTTTTCTGCAGATAAGACAAAGAGCATTGCATTAACTCCTAAAGATGTACGAGCAAAATTGCTAAAAAAATGGGAAAATGGTTTTTTCTTTTCTAATTCTCCTGATATGTATCCGTATCGTGTTTCTCTTGGTTCTATTTCTTCTGCACAAATTTTAGCTCATTTTGAAGAAGTTCAAAAATGGATAGAAATGTATGTGATAGATTCTTCCAAAAACAACAATACTTTAAAAAAAAGCCTTTATAGCATTGAATGGAAAGATATACATACACGACTTTTAGGGAAAAATCAAATTCCAAAGGCTCTTATATTTGATTGCGCAGAAAATATAGCTCGTTTTGTAGGTAAGCTTACTGAATATCAAACTTTTTTAACTTTAAAAGCCAAACTCACGCAAGTTGATACGCGTCTAAGTGCATGGGCGAATAAAAAGCCCTTTGATGTACTTAAATATGAAAAAGAAATTGACAAATTACTCCGGCTTTGGCAGTGGATGGTAAAAAATCCTAAGCCTGCTATTTATTTACGGCAAATAGATTTGCCAGAAATTGATACAAAGTTTACAGAAGCACATAAAAAAGTCTTATCAGATTGGTTGGATATAACTTTACCAGAAGAGGCTATTAATCAAAAATTTTCTGGCGCTAAATCTTTTGAGCAACGGTATGGGTATAAAACAAAACCAGAGCTTATCAGAATGCGTTTTTTAGACCCCTCACTATATTGGAATGGATGTTCTGATATTTCGATTGACTTAGAATCATTTTGTAATCTTGAACTAGAAAAACTTTCTTGTAAACCAAAGTATATTTTTGTTATTGAAAATGATATAACAGCACTTGCTTTTCCACCTGTTAGTCACGGTCTTGTTATTTTTGGGCGTGGCTATAACTTTTCTCAGTGGAACGATGCAACATGGCTTAAAACACAAAATATCTGGTATTGGGGAGACTTGGATACCCATGGTTTTCGTATTTTAGATCAATTTCGCTCTAGTTTTCCACAAACAAAATCATTTTTAATGGATAAGGCAACATTATTAGCTAATAAAAGTTCATGGGTATATGAAGATGCTCCTTGTCACAATGATTTAACCCATTTAACAGCAGAAGAGAATGCTGTGTATGATGCATTACGAAACAACCATTTACAAGAAAACCTTCGGCTCGAACAAGAATTTATTGCTTTTAGTGCTATAGAAAAATTCTTAAAAAGCTTGAAATGAACAAGAATGCGTAAAAAGCAACTTATTTAAAAACTTTATATAATTTTATGCAAAATAAAAAATAGTAAATACTTTCTTATTAATACATTATGAAACAAAAGCAGTCTTTGCTGTTTGTTCTTCCGTATATCGATTTAAAAAATCGATGACAGAATAGCCCAGCTCCTTTGCAAGGTTTACAGGAACCGCATTCCCAATTTGCTTGTATTGTTGCGACATTGACCCCATAAATTCCCAACTATCAGGAAAAGTTTGGATACGTGCATACTCTCTAACAGTAAAAGGTCTTGTTTCTTCTGGATGACAACGTTCTGTTTGCTTTTGTGCTGGAGAACACGTAAGAGTAAGAGATGGCTCATCCCATGCAATACGTCGAGCCATACCAGTACGACCTCCTCCTAAATAATAGCTTTTCATCATATATTCTTTTTGTACAAGGGGTGGCAAGTTACGCCAACAACCGCCAGGAGGAACCATATCTAATATTTCTTTTTTACGTTTTGGATATTGTTGCCCTTCAGATTCTGGCACATCATTTTCATATAAAGTTCCTCCTTTTAGAGCATCTTTAAGTGTATAAATAGTGTCATTAGATTCTGGATAGTGGAAATCTGTTTTAATATCATTGCGAATAGCAACCAATACTAAACGTTCCCTTTTTTGTGGAACATTATAATATATAGCTTTTAAAATCTTTGGCGGAAGAACTCTATATCCTAATTCTTCTAATATGTTAATCATACCTTTAAGAGTACGTCCTTTATCATGAGAAACTAATCCACGAACATTTTCTCCAATACAAATCTTTGGGTTTGTTTCTTTTATTGCTCGTGCATATTCAAAAAAGAGCGTACCTCTGGCATCGTTAAAACCAAGGCGTTTCCCTGCATAACTAAAAGATTGACACGGGAAACCACCAGAAAGCACGTCTATTTTGTTTTTATATGGTGTAAAATCTAAAGTATGGATATCAGCTTCTGTTACATTCCAATTTGGGCGATTTTTTCGTAGAGTTTTACAAGCTTGCTTATCTATTTCATTTAATAGTACGTGATGTAATCCTGCTTTCTCAAATCCAAGAGCTAAACCACCAGCCCCAGCAAAAAGTTCAATTGATTTGTAGTAACAAAAAGGAACAACATAGTTTGTTTTATGTTTAAATTCTGAAAAATACAGATTTGGATTATCACAAAGAGCCAGATCTTCATCGGTATAGTATCTGTAGCCATTCATTTTGTTGCGTTTTGCAATTAATTTACCAGATTTATCCCATCTGCGAAGTGTTTCTTTAGAAACAGATACTAAATTTGCAAATTCGGTCAATGAATATATATTTTTTTTTGATTTCATATAGTAACCACCTTACACAACCTTATTAAGGGTACTATAATTTATTAATATTATTAAGTCAATAATTTATATACTTATTTATTCTAAAAAGTATATGATATTAAATATCTGAAAATCCTTCGTACGTACTAAAAGCTAATGAATACAGTGATTTAAGAATATCAATGTTATCTTTTCCTAAGTCATCTTGAACAGAATTATGCAAAGATATTTCTTTAATTTCCATTAAAACATCATCCAAAACTGTTGGTAAAACTTTGCAAAGGTGAAAAAAAGCATTTTTTTCGCCAGTAACTTTTTCATATAATTTATCAATTGAAACGCGACGAATTTTTTCATGTTTTCGTTTATTGCCATCAACTGAACATTCCCATGCTTCATCTTGTGATTTTTTAGCAATTACCTCTACAAGCATACATGTCGCTTTATCATTTTCCAAAATAGTATTTTGCATGGATTTATAAACTTTTTGTGCTGAGCCAGAATTCATTGTGTTATGTTTATTTTTTAGTTCAATAAAGATATTTTGTTCTTTGTTGACAATATCGTAACCTTGCTTTGGTACTTCCCATCCTTTCCCAAAATATTTAAAAATATTTTGATGAAAATAACCTATGTGATTACTATTAGATTTATCAATTTGTCGTAAACTTTCATTTTGAATTATTTCTACAATACTTAGTCCATATATTTTTGCGTCAAAAGTTAATTTAATAGGATCAATAATATTCTTATTAAAATCATCTAGATTAATTTTATAACGATATTTTAAAACAGTATCTTTAACATGGTTATAAAGATCCTGATCGTTTATAAATGATAACTTATATTTTTGCACTAAATTTTCTCCCATTTTATATATGTGACAGTTAGAAACTATTCAAGAATTGTAACACACAAACAAAATACTGTAAAATAAGAAACACTCGATACACACAAAGTTATCTTATTCTAACATATTGACAAAAGTATTAAATTGTTGTTAAGTGAATGTTAAAAAAAACTAACTTATAATAGGAGAATTTCATGTCAGAACCTAAAATTAAACGAATTGCCATGGGACTAGATAAAAATAAAGATTTACAAAAAGATCATTTTGGTCAATCTTTCTATTTTAAAATCTACGATTATTCCGGAAAACCAATTGAGCTTAGGGGAAATCCTTTCTACGAATGGCATCAACATGCCAATGCCAAAGAAATACAACAGGTTCTTCCAGATTGTCAGATTTGGGTAGGAAGTGCCATGGGAGCACGTTCTCAAGAATATCTTAAAAGTGCCGGTATTGTTACTTTTCAGATTCCTACAGAAAAAAGCAGCATCTCTCACGAAAAAATAATTCAATTTGTCAAAGAATCAATTAATGAATCCTAATATACTTAAAAAAAATTATAAAGCTTTTATTTGGCATGCGATTTTTCTATCTCTTGCTCAAAAATTTATGGATGTTAATACCGTAATCCCCACCATGCTTATTCAATCCGGTGGAACTCCTGTTCATCTTGGAATTTTAACTGCTATAATGGTTGGTGGAAATGGATTTATGGGAATATTTTTTGCTTCTTTTCAAACTCACCGAGAAACGAAAAAAAAGTATCTTCTTACGGGTATTTATTTGCGTGTTCTAGCCTTACTATCTATGGGTATTGTACTTGCTTATGCAGGTCTATTATCCAGTACGGTTATAATTGGTTTAATTTTAATTCTTATGACTATTTTTTCTTTCTCGGGTGCTTTTGCTGGAATAGCATATAATGGATATTCTAGGAAAAGCAATTGAGCTTAAATCGCGAAAAAGTTTTTTTATTGTAAAACAAACATTGGCAAGCGTAGGAATTCTGGCATCTGCTATCCTTGCTCGGCAAGCACTTCAGCTATTATCATATCCAAAAAATTATAGTGTGCTTTTTCTTATTGCAGGAATACTACTACTTATTGCAACAATCGGTTTCTTAATTATAAAAGAAGAGCCCATAGAGATAAAAGAAAAATTATCTTTAGGAAAAAGAATTACACTACTAAAAGATGCTTTTGTCAAAGATAAAAATTTACGTAATTATTTGTATCTTACAAATTTGGTGAGTATAGGCTTTGCTATTATTCCTTTTTTAATTGCGTATGCAAAAACTAATTTTGGGCTAACGAGTGCAGATACTGGAAACTTTCTCATTCTACAAGTCTTCGGAATGATAGTTTCGACGCTTATCTACCGTTTTGCTTCGAAGGGGCAACGTTACAAAGGTATTTTATCCATTTTTATTATATCAGGAGCGCTTCTTCCAGTACTGCCGCTTCTTTTTCATGGCAACAAGTCCTTATATATTTCTCTCTTTTTTCTCTCTGGCATAGTACTTGCTTCCCGCCAAATATCTTTACCCGGTATACTTTTAGAGATATCAACAGATGAGAATAGAGCAATTTACACAGGATTATCTGGGTTAGGCAGCATTGGCGTCATTTTGTATCCTGTGCTTGCCGGAATAGTTATTCACAATTTTGGATATACAGTAATTTTTATTTTTACAAGTGTTCTTATTTTAAGTAGTTTCTATTTTTCACGAAAGGTAAGTTGCAAAAGGTTTGAACAACATACAGTGGAAAGCCAGAAATTGAACTCGTAAAAGAAATAAATAAAGGAACGTACGATCTTGTTGCAATGGCAACCCATGGGCATAAGTTTTTTTCTGATGTACTTTATGGGAGTGTATCCAATCATCTAAAACATGAAGTAGATGTACCTATATTGTTAGTCAGAGGAACCCCATTGTAGCAAAAAAAAGAGTCATAGGGGAGTTACTTTTTAATTCTACCCCCTTCTCCCTACTTGCATCTATCAATGGTATTCTTTAGAATTACTCCCTATAAATATGAACACATTACCGTTGACTCCTTTAACCTTTATTATTGTATGTCCTCTTGTTTTTTTAGCTGGATTTGTCGACTCAATTGCTGGAGGAGGCGGAATCATATCTCTTCCTGCCTATCTTTTTGCAGGATTACCAGTACACAATGCGCTTGCGACAAACAAGCTCTCTTCTTTTTGTGGTTCTACAATTGCAACCGGTCGATATCTAAAAAATAAATGTTACGAAAAGGTTTTTATTTTGCCTACTGTTATAGCAGCTCTTATTGGATCTGCTACAGGAGCACGACTTGCACTAATTGCTCAAGACGAAATACTAAAAAAAATTCTTCTTGTTATTCTTCCTATTGTTGCAATGGTCGTCATTTTTCGCAGTAAAAGACAAAAAATCAAACCTAGACATTTTACTCTAAAAATACAGCTCATTATTGCCATTATTGCGTCTCTATTCATTGGAATGTATGATGGATTCTATGGACCAGGAACAGGAACCTTTCTTATGCTGGTTTTTACGAGTATTTTAGGCTTCGACGAGCGCAAGGCTGCTGGAAATACAAAATGCATAAATTGGGCTTCTAATGCAGCTGCCCTTGCAACCTTTATTACCGGAGACAAAGTTTTATGGATACTCGGCAGTGTTGCAGCTTTGTGTAGTATTGCAGGAAATTATTGCGGTTCTGGACTTGTGATTAAAGATGGGGGAAAATATGTTCGTCCTGTTATTGTTACAGTTCTTGTGCTCTTGTTTGTAAAGGTTCTTAGCGGAAAATAAAACCACAAAAAAGTTAGTGCTATAATCTAAATTTACCCCATTATTTCTACCCTATTGACTTTTTATGCAAATTTAGCGTATAAATATACACAGAAAGGACAAAGGCGTCCGTAGAATATGTTTTAAAATATATCTACGGGCGCCTTCTCTTTTTTTAAATCTATTGCGTTTAGTAAAACGCGCAAAAGCTACCCTATTTAGGGTAAAAGAGAGGTTACTATGTGTGGTTTTGTAGGCGCGTTTGACATAAAAAACGCTTCTGTACCTGTAGACGAAGGCATGAAAGAAACATTACGAACACAGATTTTATCTATGTCAAAAAAAATTCGTCACCGTGGTCCAGATTGGTCTGGCATCTATACCGGCGAAAACGCAATCATTAGTCACGAAAGATTAGCAATTGTCGATCCACTTTCAGGGAAACAACCCCTTACAAATAAGGATAATACTATTATTCTTGCTGTTAATGGTGAAATTTATAATCATAAAGAAATTAGAGCACGATATACTCCTGGCACTAAAACTTTTTGTGGTAAAGAATATAAATTTAAAACACAAAGCGATTGTGAACCAATTCTTGCATTATATGAAGATAAAGGAGTCGACTTTTTAGACGACTTAAATGGTATTTTTTCATTTGCTCTGTATGATAGCAAAAAAAATGCGTATCTAATTGCACGCGATCACATGGGTATTATTCCTTTATATCAAGGATGGGATGCTGATGGTCGCTATTATGTTGCAAGTGAATTAAAAGCACTCGAAGGGATTTGCTACACAATAGAAGAATTTTTACCTGGAACATATTATTTTAGCACCGATACAGCACCAAAAAAATGGTACAAACGAGATTGGGAAAAATATGATGCTGTAAAAGACAACACATCGAGTATTGAAGAATTACGTTCAGCTCTTATAGCCGCTGTAAAACGGCAACTCATGAGTGATGTTCCATACGGCGTTTTGCTTTCTGGAGGACTAGATTCTTCTATTACCGCTGCAATTACACAAAAATTTGCTAACAAGCGTATTGAAAGTAATGATACAAAAGAAGCATGGTGGCCTCGATTACACAGTTTTGCAATTGGATTAGAAGGATCTCCCGATCTTATTGCAGCACAAAAAGCAGCTGACTTTATTGGAACCGTTCATCATGAAGTTCATTTTACTATTCAAGAAGCGCTCGATGCTCTAAGCGATGTTATATATCATTTAGAAACGTACGATATTACAACAATTAGAGCGTCTACCCCTATGTATTTACTTGCCCGTGTTATTAAATCAATGGGAATAAAAATGGTTCTTTCTGGGGAAGGGGCAGATGAACTTTTTGGAGGATATTTATACTTTCATAAAGCTCCAAATGCAAAAGAATTTCATGAAGAAACAGTTCGAAAACTTTCTAAGTTACACTCTTATGACTGTTTACGAGCTAATAAATCGCTTGCAGCATGGGGAATCGAAGGCCGTGTGCCATTCTTAGATAAAGAATTTATGGACGTTGCAATGCGCTTAAATCCAAAAGATAAAATGTGTAATGATGGACATGGTGGTAAAGATCGTGTCGAAAAATGGATTCTACGTAAAGCTTTCGAAGACTATTTACCAGAGAGTATTACTTGGCGACAAAAAGAACAATTTTCTGATGGGGTTGGGTACAACTGGATTGATACATTAAAAGAAATGACGTCTCAAAAAGTAACAGACGCTCAATTTGAAGCTGCTGCAAAGCGTTTCCCTCATAATACACCAAAAACAAAAGAAGAATATTACTATCGCTCTATTTTTACTGCACATTTTCCATCAGAAACAGCAGCAAAAACTGTTCCACAAGAAGCTTCGGTAGCCTGCTCTACTGCAATAGCACTTGAATGGGATGCAGCATTTAAAACAATGAACGAACCATCTGGTCGTGCCGTTGCAGGCGTGCACGAAGATGCATATAAGGGAGAATAACATGAAGAAAGAAGGCGAAATAAGAATTCCGTCTGGCTGCGCTATTTCAGGAATTTTTTCTCGAGATGGCAAGCGCTTTTCAGGAAGAGACATAATTACTTCAATTGCAACAATGCACGATAGATCAAATGGTCTTGGTGGTGGTTTTGCGGGTTATGGTATATATCCAGAATATAAAGATTATTATGCTTTTCATATTTTTTATGATTCAATCGAAGCAAAACATGAATGTGAACTTTATTTAGAACAACATTTTGATATTATTAATTTATCAAAAATTCCTACAAAACAGCATAAAAATATTACCGATGCACCACTTATATGGCGTTATTTTGTAACTCCTTTGCATGTTAGATTACAATCAAGTCAACTTGAAGAACAAGAGTTTACCTCACGTTGCGTTATTCACATTAATTCTAAAATTGAAGGCGCATATGTATTTTCTAGCGGGAAAAACATGGGAGTTTTTAAAGCCGTAGGTTTTCCAGAAGATATTGGGGAGTTTTACGAACTAGATCAATATTCTGGGTATTGTTGGACAGCTCATGGACGCTATCCTACAAATACACCAGGTTGGTGGGGTGGAGCACATCCTTTTGCCCTTCTCGACATGACTATTGTCCATAACGGTGAAATTTCTAGTTATGATTCAAATAGGCGCTTTATAGAAATGTTTGGTTACAAATGCGATCTTTTAACTGATACAGAAGTTATAACCTATATTTTTGACTATTTAGTACGTAAAGAAAATTTTTCTTTAGAAGAAGCAGCAAAAATTGTAGCAGCACCTTTTTGGTCCACAATAGAAAAAATGCCAAAAGAAGAAAGAGAACAATTATCATTTTTACGTGAAGTATATCCTGAAATGCTTATTACAGGACCTTTCTCTATTTTACTTGGATATAATGGTGGGCTAATGGCTCTTAACGATCGCCTAAAACTTCGCTCTATGGTTGCTGCCGAAAAAGGCGACATGATGTATTTTGCAAGTGAAGAATGCGCTATCCGCGTAATTGAACCAAATGTAGAAAATGTTTGGAGTCCAAAAGGTGGAGAAGCAGTTATTGTAAAACTTAACGAAAAAGGGAGAATTGCCCAATGTCTATAGATTATTGCCAACCCGAATTTGACGTTATACGCGATCAAGATCGTTGTATACAGTGTCGAGCATGTGAACGCCAATGTGCTAATGAGGTGCATTTCTTTGATCCAAAACGCGGAATTATGCGTGCCGACGAAAGTAAATGTGTTGATTGTCAGCGTTGTGTATCCATTTGCCCAACCCATGCACTTAAAATTGTTAAAAATCCAAATCAACTCAAAGAAAATTTAAACTGGTCTCAACAGACTATTTATGAGGTATATCGCCAAGCTGAAAGCGGTGGAGTTTTACTCTCAAGTATGGGAAACCCAGCAAAACCTCCTATTTATTGGGACAAAATGCTTATTAATGCTTCTCAAGTAACCAATCCTAGTATTGACCCACTTAGAGAACCTATGGAAACAAAAGTTTCTCTGGGTAAAAAGCCAGAAAAAATCACTCGAGATGAAAATGGTAAATTAGTTACAAAACGTCCTCCTCATATAGATTTATCTGTTCCTATTATGTTTTCTGCTATGAGTTACGGTTCTATTAGTTATAACGCTCATGAATCTTTAGCCAGAGCAGCAACAGAATTAGGTATTTGTTACAACACCGGTGAAGGTGGATTGCATAAAGATTTTTACAAATATGGTAAAAATACTATTGTTCAAGTTGCATCTGGTCGTTTTGGAGTTCATAAAGACTTTTTAATGGCAGGTTGTGCAATTGAGATTAAAATGGGGCAAGGTGCAAAACCTGGTATTGGTGGACATTTACCTGGAACAAAAATTGGAGCAGAAGTTTCTGCAACACGTATGATTCCTCAAGGTAGTGATGCTATTTCTCCAGCTCCACATCACGATATTTATTCTATTGAAGATTTACGTCAATTGGTATTTAGCTTAAAAGAAGCTTCTAACTATACAAAGCCCGTTATCGTAAAGATTGCGGCTGTTCATAATGTTGCAGCTATTGCTTCTGGTGTTGCTCGAAGTGGGGCTGATATTATTTCCATTGATGGTTTTAGAGGAGGCACCGGTGCTGCCCCTACTCGTATTCGTGATAATGTTGGTATTCCTATTGAATTAGCACTGGCTTCTGTTGATCAACGTCTTCGAGAAGAAGGTATTAGAGATCAAGTTTCAATAATTGTTGGTGGTTCTATTCGTTCAAGTGCTGACGTTGTAAAAGCTATTGCACTTGGCGCCGATTGTTGTTATATAGCAACTTCTGCTCTTATGGCGCTCGGCTGTCATTTATGTCGAACCTGTCAAACAGGTAAATGTAACTGGGGTATTGCTACTCAGCGCCCTGATTTAGTAAAACGACTAAATCCGGATGAAGGAACAAGGCGGCTCGTAAACTTAGTTACTGCCTGGACTCACGAAATTAAAGAAATGATGGGTGGAATGGGTATTAACTCTATCGAAGCACTTAAAGGCAACCGCCTAATGTTGCGTGGTATAGGACTTTCTGACCGTGAACTTAAAATACTTGGCATTGGCCATGCTGGTGAGTAAGCCATCCAATGACTAGGTGGTAAAGGAGATTGCTATGAAACGTGTATATGTAAAAGAAGAATGGTGCTTAGGCTGTCATTTATGCGAATACTATTGTGCATTTGCTAATTCAGGCGAAGATGACATGGTCAATGCATTACAAGGAAAAGAAATAAACCCTCGCATTCAAGTAGAAGACAACGGTGGGAGTGGCCCAGATGGAACAAAAATTAATTTTGCAGTTTCGTGCCGTCACTGCGAAGAACCATATTGTGTTAAATCTTGCATAGCTGGAGCTTTAAGCATAACAGATGGAATAGTTAAATGTGATACTGACAAATGCGTTGGTTGCTATACTTGTGTTTTAGCTTGCCCTTATGGTTGTATTATGCCTGCAAGCAGTGGACATGTCATTCAAAAATGCGAACTTTGCACAAATAATTCTCATGGAGAACCATATTGTGTTCAAGAATGTCCTAACCACGCTATTGTGTATGAAGATAGAGGTGTTCCAGGTTCAGTTGAAGGTCAGCAAAAGGAGTCTAACTAATGAAAAAAACTACGTATCTTATTTTAGGAAACTCCGCAGCCGCTATTGGCTGTATCGAAGGTATTCGACAAATTGATAAAACAGAGCCTATCACTATAGTAACATCTGAATCACACCATTGTTATGGCCGCCCTCTTATTTCATATTTATTAATGGGCAGAACCGATATAGAACATATGAAATATCGTGACGCAGATTTTTACGAAAAAAACAACGTAACTTTTATGCCTGGAGAAACAGCTACAAAAATAGATCCTGACAAAAAAACGGTAACACTTGCATCCGGAACAGTTCTCGAGTATGAAAAACTGTTAAATGCTACTGGTTCCCGTCCTTTTGTACCTCCTATGACCGGACTTGATACCTTAAAAAAATATTTTACTTTTATGGACTTAGATAGTGCACTAGAAATTGAAAAATATTTAACCCCAGAATCTAAAGTTCTTATAATTGGTGCAGGTCTTATTGGAACAAAATGTGCCGAAGGCATAGCTGATCGGGTTAAATCAACAACAATTGTAGAAATGGCTCCACGTATTTTACCTGTAGTTATGCCCGAAGAAGGCTCTGCTATTGTTCAAGAAGAACTCGAAAAACACAATATACATTTTGTTCTTAATGATAGTGTTGGAGAATTTGTTCAAGGGGAAAATATTGGTGGAACTGCACTTCTAAAAAGTGGAAATGGCAAAATAGAGTTCGATATTCTTATTTGTGCTGTTGGTGTTAGACCTAACTCTCAGCTTATAGAAAATGCAGGTGGAGAAGTAGATCGCGGAATCGTAGTTGATAAAAATTGCAAAACAAGCTTAAACGACATTTATGCTGCTGGTGATTGTATTACCAGTGACGATATGACAAGCGGGACTCGCCACATGCTTGCATTAATGCCAAACGCATACATAGAAGGTGAAACAGCCGGTATAAACATGGCTGGTGGAACAAAGGAATACACGACTGAATTTGCAATGAATGCAGCTGGATTTTTTGACTTACATATTGTGTCTGCAGGCTCCTATATTGGTGAATGTGTAGATGCAAGTTACAAAGGATGTCCTGCTGTCGGTGGACTCCCAGCTAAAAAACCATCTTATCGTAAATTCTTTATAGATAAAGACACATTAAAAGGATTTATTATGATTGGTGATGTAAAACGGGCGGGAATTTACACTTCACTTGTAAGGAAACAAACTCCTCTTTCATCAATAAATTTCGATGAGATAGTAAATGAACCACAACTTATGGCTTTTTCGAAAAAAGAACGTAAAGCTATTCTTGCGCAGTAAGGAGAAGATATGGAAAAAATTACTCCAAATGCCGATATGCATTTTAAAGATTTAAATGAACAAGTACGTACTAGTACTTTTACTGAAATTGAAATAGACAATTGTATTGGTCAACGGTACGTTGCAAGTGGCCTTAAAGGTAAAACTATTACCATTAACGGAACCCCAGGGAATGCTCTGGGAGCATATCTTGACGGTGCAAATATAACTGTAAACGGTAATGTACAAGATGCAACCGGTGATACCATGAATGATGGAGACATTATTGTACACGGAAACGCAGGAGACGCAACTGGGTATGCAATGCGTGGTGGTGCAATTCTTATTAAAGGCTATACAGGTTACCGAGCTGGAATACACATGAAAGCTTATAAAGAAAAACAACCTCTCGTAGTAATTGGTAATAACGCGGGAAGCTTTTTAGGTGAATACCAAGCCGGTGGAACAATAGTCGTTTTAGGTCTTGATACAGCAACAGGTGATTCACAAAAAGTTCTAATAACAGGAGCTTTTTGTGCAACAGGAATGCATGGGGGAAGAATTTGTTTAAGAACAACTTCAGCCCCTACAGATTTACCTAAAAACATAGAAGTTGCAAAGGTTACTGCAACAGATGTACCAGAGCTAGTTTCTGCAATAAAAAAATTTTGTGACACCTTTGGTACTGGTAAAAACAAAGAGGTAGCAGGAGTAACCGAAAAAGAACTCCTTGCAGACAGCTACTGCTTACTTACTCCAAACACTAAAAACCCATACAAACAAATGTATGTAATGAACTAAAAAATTATAATATTTGTAAAAAAGCCCCACAAAAATGTGGAGCTTTTTTTTATATTTACGAAATATCTTTTATTTTATTAGAAATCATGTATAATTAAGAAAAAGGAGATTTTTATTATAGGATATATATACCCATGAAAAGAAACTGCGTATCTTTTAAAGTCTCTCGCAATAGTTTTTTTGCTATTTTATTTCTAATACAACTCTTTTTATTTACGATTCCTCTTTTCGCAACAGAAAAATCCCCCCTTTCCCCACAAAAAGAGCGACATACAGTAAAAATAGGCTATTATCCTTATCCTGGATACTTTGATATCGATGCAAACGATAATAAAGTAGGATATGGTTATGAATATTTACAAAACATGCTTCCCTTTGCAAATTGGAATTTTGAATATGTTGGATACGATGAAAACATAGGCTGGAGCGCTACTTTAAAAATGTTACAAGATGGTGAAATTGATATATTATCTGGAATTATCAAAACACCTGAACGAGAAAAAATGTATACCTATTCGTCAGAACCATTTGCAACTGCTCACACAATCTTAACAGTAAAAGAAGGAAACGTAAAATACCAAATAGAAGACTATGCCAACTGGAATGGAATAAAAGTCGGCATGTTAACTGATAATATTCGGAATATCAGTTTAGAAAAATATGCTTTATCAAAAGGTTTTACCTTTATACCTGTTTTTACGAAAACACTAGCCAACGATCACAAGCATTAGCTAATGGTACTGTTGACGCTGTAGTTTCTAGTAATTTTCGTGCTCTAGAAAATGAATGGATTTTAGCTGAGTTTGATGCATTACCTTTGTATTTTGTAGTTAACAAAGGCAATACAGAACTTATACATGAATTAGATTATGCCCTAGAACAAATTCGTACAACTCAACCCAATTTAAATCAAACTTTGTATACTAAATATTTTGCGCCTCAAAGTAATAAACAAATAGCTTTCACGCAACAAGAATTAGAATTTATCGATGAATGTAAAAAAAATAATATCGTTTTTACAGCAAGTGTGACCCCTGACAATAAACCTTTTTCTTTTTTCGAAGACAATAATATAAAAGGTGTATTAGTTGATTTAAGCAAAGAAATTTTTCATCGAGCAGGCCTTTCTGTTAATTATATTTTTTCTGAACAAAAAATCGATTCTAAATCAAAAAGGAAAGAATCCTACACAAGCATTATTTGTGATTTTGGAACAGAATTTTCGACTGCAGAAAAAATAGGCTATGTGGCAACAATCCCTTATTACACAACAAGTGTAGCAGAATTAACAAGACGAAAATATACAGGTAATACAAAAATAGCTGGAATCATACATGAAGATATAAAACATTCTATAAGTTCTAAAATATTAGATACAGTTACACTAAAAGTATTTCAAAATAAAGAAGACTGTGTAAATGCTTTGCTAAACGGGTCTATAGATAAAGCCTTTTTAGCAAGTGATGTTGCAAGAAATATTGTTTATAGCGACCAAACCGCTATGTTTATTTATTCTGTATTGCCCCAAACAAATATTCACCTAAGACTGGGAATTAATAAAAACGAGAATTTTCTACTTGCTTCAATCATAAATAAAACTATATTAACAATGCAAGATACTAATTTGTATACATATACTTCTCCTTATACAGTTAATGAATTTGAACCTACTATAAAATCTCTTATTTATTTGCACCCAGAAATAGCAATATCATTTGCTGTAAGCCTTCTTTTAGCTCTTTTTTTAGTGTTTTTCAATATCTATCTTCGAAAAGTAGAAATTTCTAAAGAAAAAAAGAATAACGAATTAAAAAAGGCTGTTCACTTAGCAGAAAAAGCCAATCAAGCAAAATCTGAATTATTATCTCGTGTTAGCCATGATATTAGAACGCCTCTAAATGCTATTTGTAATATGACCGAATTTGCTAATCAAGATATAGATAATCGTACTAAAACATTAGAAGATATAAGCCATATAAAAAAAGCAAGTGTTTTTTTACTTAGTATGATTAATGACCTTCTAGATATATCTAAAATTGAAAGTAGTAAAATAGAATTACATCCAGAACCATACCCTCCTTCAGAATTTTTAAACAATATAAAAGAACTAACCGAACCTATGTGCCAAGAAAAACATCAAAAGCTTGTTATTATTAGTAAGTCTAATAATGAAACAATCTTAGCTGATCATATTCGAATAAACCAAATTGCCTTAAATCTTCTATCTAATGCTATAAAATATACTCCAGAAGGCGGTACAATAAAATTCGAAAACACATTAAAAAAGAATACAGATAACACAATAACCAATCATATGAAAATAAGTGATACAGGGATTGGTATGAGTGAAGATTTTCAAATAAAAATGTTCGATTCCTTTACTCAAGAACTAGAAAATCCAGCACGAAAAAAAATTGGCTCAGGAACAGGACTGGGACTTTCCATAGTAAAACGCTTAATTGACATCATGGGCGGAGAAATTAAAGTTCAAAGCACACTAAACAAAGGTACCCAAATAGATATAAACTTTATTTTTCCTTCTGCTACAAAGAAACAACTTATTGATTATTACAATAAAAACACAACTTCTATGGCATATCTCACACAAAAATTACAGGGAAATATTCTTTTAGCTGAAGATAATGATATAAACGCTCAAATTGTAATACGCTTATTAGAAAAATTTGGTTTGTCTGTACAATGGGCACAAAATGGAGTTCTTGCAATAAATATGTTTAAGAAATACAAGCCATTTGAATGCTCTGCCATATTAATGGATATGCGGATGCCCAAACTTAATGGGTATGAAGCAACATCACAAATAAGAGCTCTTAATAGACCTGATGCACAAATGGTTCCTATTATTGCACTCACAGCCGATGCAGTAATTGAAAACAACAGCTCAACAAGTAATTCAAAACTAACCGCACATATAGTTAAGCCTATAAACCCGAAAAAACTTTATGCAACATTAAAACAATATATTTCTCACTAAAATAACAAAACTACTTTTTTTCAAATATTAATAAAGCCTTTTTTTTAGAAATTCCTCTATAAAATGAAATAAGCTACTTTAAATATTTTACTATCCATTACGGTGCTAATTCCAGCAGCAGTATTCTTTATTGCAATGGGATTACTATGAGGCAGTGTACTCACTGAGAGACAAGTAGGTGGTATATGCGGAGCTTTACTAACAAATGTAACGGCATGGCTTTCTGGTACTTGGTTTGATCTAGATCTTGTTGAAGGATTTTTTAAGAAAATTGCCGAATTACTTCCATTTTCACATACTGTTACGGCAGGACGGCTTGCTTTATCGGGGGACTATAATGCTATACTATCTCATCTATGGTGGATAATTGGATATGCTGTTGTAGTTATGTGTTTAGCAATTATAGTATTCACAAAACAAATGCGTAGCAACAATAAATAAAATTAGGGTGCAATTAAATAAGTTTAACGAAATAGCTGCTGATAGTTCGGTTAAATGTATAAAAAAATGCCTGCTAAGAAATATCTCTCTAAAAGAAGATTCTCGTAACAGGTATTATACATAGAGCTAGCTCAAAATTTGTTTTTTATGTACTCAATTTGCATAAAAAATCTAAAATTCCGGTTCTTCTATAATTCTTTTTTCCACAGACCATGAAGATTACAATATTCATATACTGCAATTGCTTTATCATCTGTAAGTTCAAAAGTAGCCTTTGGAGCATCATTTGGACTAAATTTCTTAAGTTGTGAACCTTTTTCTGTTTGAACATATACCCACTGAATATAATGTTCTGCAGTCATTGGATGAGGAACTTCACCAACTTGTACTGTTAGGGTATCACCTTTTACAGTAACAAAAGGAACATGTTTTTCTGTTGCAGCATCAATTTCACCCGGTACAAGTTTTCGCATCTTTTCACCACAGCAAACAGGATTTACACCAGAATCATTAATCATAGCAACAAGGTTTCCGCATGTATCACATACGTAAAATACAACTTCTTTCATTTTAAACCTCCAAATTCTTTTGTATAATTTAATAAATAGCAAGAACTACTTACGCAATACACCAGTATGATATCATACAGTAATGACTAATTCTGTGATTTACTCACAATCATAGTTTATAAGAGTTGTAACCTTAACAGGTTCGAGCACTTTTTCATAATGTAAAAAAGGAAGCCCTACTACTCCAAAAAACTCGATTACTTTTGCTCCACCTTGTTCAAGAACTTGCTTAGAAGCTTTTAAAGTTCCACCTGTTGCAATAAGATCATCAATAACAAGCACTTTCTGGCCTTCTTGAATGTCCGATTTATGAACCTCGACTTCAGCTTCTCCATATTCAAGCGAATATTTACACGAATATGTCTCCCCAGGAAGTTTACCTTTTTTTCTTATAAGAATAAGAGGTATCTCTAATCGGTCAGCTAAAGTTGCAGCAAACAAAAAGCCACGTGACTCAACTCCAGCAACAGCATCAATTTTACCATTTTTATAGAGCTCCACCATCTGGTCAATACAAAAGCGAAAAGCTTTAGGTTCAACTAAAATACCGGTTATATCATAAAAAAGAACACCCGGTTTTGGAAAGTTTGGCACTCGTCTAAGTGCCTTATCAAGTATACTTACATCAGCCATTATTTAATAATAAGATTTACCCTTTAAATTGTCAATGTGTTGCCATTTCAATACGCTTTTTTCGAACATTTTCGAGTATATTTTTTATATTTTCACATTCTTCATTTTCAATAGTTTTTTTAAGAACATCAAGAGAATTTTCAAAACTCTCTATATGATCTAAAAGCTCTTTTTTGTCTGCAGTAAATAACTCAGCCCAAAGAGGTGCATTTATCATAGCAATTCGAGTTAAATCTTCAAAACTCCCCCCACCAAAATCTGTTATTGACGTATCTTCGGCACTATCAACAAGAGCAGAGGCTATTACATGGCACAATTGTGATGTAAACGTAATTTTATGGTCATGGTTTTTAGGAGTCGTCTCAATGATATTAGTAAATCCAATTTTTCGTGCAAGCGATTTTAAAACTTCTAGCTTTTTCGGATCAACATCTCTTTTTTGAGATTCTTCTTCAATGGTATGGTTTTTATACGTAATAAAAATATAATTTCGTCCTTTAAATATTTCACTATTCGAGTGAGTATATCCTTCTCTCTCACTCCCTGCCATTGGATGGCCTGGAATTACTGTAACATCAGAACGAGTAAAATACTTATCTAAACCTGCACAAAGTTTTTGTTTAACACCTGCAATATCTGTAATAATTGCATCACTTTTAAAATCATTTTGATGTCTTAGAATAAACTCTAATGTTGCCTCTGGGTACAAACATACATAGACAAGATCACAATTAAGTAACATTGTGCTTAAGGCTGAATCTGGAAAGTCTTTTGCAACAAACATAGCATCAAGAGTTCCATCAAGCATAGCGTCTTCTAGCACAGATTTACGTTTGTCATATCCATAAATTTTATCACCATCTTTTACAACATACTTACGAACAGCCTTTGCAAGAGAACCTCCCATTAGTCCCATTCCTATAAAACCATAAATCATTACAAACTCCGCTCTTCTAGTTTAATATACCCTTCAAGTTTTTGCATTAAAGAGTCGAACTGTTTTGGCGTGAGAGACTGCTCTCCATCGCTCAAGGCTTTCTCTGGATTATTATGTACTTCTATCATCAAACCATCAGCTCCCGCTGCTATAGCAGCTTTTGACAGAGGTTCAACCATCCAAGAAATACCACAAGCATGCGAAGGATCAATGACAACTGGTAAATGGGATACTTTTTTTAGATATGGAACAGCACTTAAATCGAGGCAATTTCGTGTATAGTTATCAAAAGTTCGAATACCACGTTCACAAAGAATGACATTATCGTTTCCTTCACTCATAATGTACTCTGCAGACATTAAAAACTCTTTTATCGTGGCAGAAAGCCCACGCTTTAGCAATACAGGTTTTCCGCATTTACCAACTTCTTTAAGTAAATCAAAATTTTGCATATTACGAGCACCTATTTGTATGACATCGACATTTTGCATAACTTCAAGTTGTTTTATCGCCATGACTTCGGTTACAATCGGAAGTCCCGTTGCTTTTTTAGCTAGTTCTAAAAGATGGATTCCTTCTTTTCCAAGCCCCTGAAAAGAGTAAGGAGAAGTTCTAGGTTTAAATGCCCCTCCTCGTAAAAAAGTAGCCCCCGAAGCTTTTACAGCACGTGCAATTCCTACTAATTGGTCTTCACCCTCTACAGAACAAGGGCCTGCTATTACAGAAAAATGAGATTTACCAAAAAAAGCGAATCCATTATTATGATTATCTTTTGCAGCTGCCTTAGAAGCAACCGCAATCACAGTATCTTCTGGGTGAAATTTACGATTTGCCATTTTATATGGTTCTTGTACTCGCACTACATGATCAACAAGATGATTTGCAGCAATGGTTTTTTCATTCATGCTACTTGTATCACCAACTAATCCTAAAATAGTTGTGTTGACACCTTTTGACAGATGAGTGCCTAATCCTTGTTGTTCAAATAAACGCTGAAAGGCATCTATTTCCTCTTGTGGTGTGTTCGGTTTTAATACAATAATCATTTTTTACTCCTAAAATTATTTACAATAAATAGCATTGAACATAAAAAAAGAGGCTCCTTATTAGGAGCCTCTACAATTTACGTATTCCAAAAATACAGTAATCATGCACGCAAATTAATGCCGCACATGAACGCTCCGAGGGCAACAATAAAACCAGTAATAATAGTAAAAGTAAACCTCTGTAAAAAGCGAGGAAAAGTTCGAACTGGTATATGCCCAACGGGTCGTAACTGTATTCATTTGTATTAATATAACATTTTTTTAACATAGAGTCAAGTTATTTTACCTTAATATCTTCTGTACACAAAAAATTTTTTAATAATATATATCTATGATATTTAAACCTTATAAAAATAAAACCAACCTGTTTTTACTTTACAATTATGCCATAATATATGATTAAGGGGATTTTTATGGATTATAAACAAAACCGATATACATTTGGACTAGGAACAGTTGGAAGAGATATGGTCTATTCTCTTATAGCAATGTATTTAATTTATTATTTAACCGATATTTTAAGTCTACCTGACAATGTAATATTACAGATTACAACTGTGATTATAGGGGCTAGAATATTTGATGCACTAAACGATCCTGTTATGGGAACTATTATAGATAACACAAAAACTCGATGGGGTAAATTTAAGCCGTGGATAATTATTGGTGCATTTTTAAGCGGAGTATTGACAATACTACTTTTTACTGGGTTAGGTGTTAATGGATCTCAGTATGTTCTTATTTTTAGTATCTTCTATGTTTTATGGGGAATGGCTTATACCGTAAATGATATTTCTTTTTGGTCTATGCTTCCGGCTTTAAGCTCAAATCAAAAAGAACGTGAAAAAATAGGTTCAATTGCCCGTATTTGTGCAAATATAGGAACATTTACAGTAGTAGCTGGGATTGTACCAATTACGGCTGTTCTTGAAAAACACACCGGCAGTATGTCAAAGGCTTATACTATTTTTGCTATTGGAGCAGTCTCTATTTTATGGATTTTTCAATCTATTACTATTATTGGAACAAAAGTTCCTGCAAAAAAAACATTAAACTCAGAGAGAACTTCTCTTAAAGGCATGATAAAAGTTATTTTCAAAAATGATCAACTTTTATTTATCGCAATTTCTATGACTCTTTTTATGATTGGATACCTTACAACAACTAGCTTTGGTCTATACTTTTTTAAATACGCATACGGTAATGAAGGAATGTATACTATATTTGCTGTTATTTTAGGAATTTCTCAAATTAGCGCTCTGATTCTTTTCCCTATTTTTAGCAACAAATGGACGCGTAAGCAATTATATACAACCGCTACTATAGGTGTCGCAATAGGCTATGTTATCTTTTTTATATCCCCTATGAATATGATACCCATAGGATTTGCAGGTGTATTAATTTTCTTTAGCGAAGGGTTGATTCAAATACTTTGCTTAGTTTTTTTAACCGATACAGTTGAATATGGAGAATGGAAATTCGGCAAACGAAATGAAAGTATTACCTTTTCGATACAACCTCTTATCTACAAATTGAGTGGAGCAATTGCCTCTGGAATAACCGGTATAGTAGTTGTTTTCTCAGGAATTAATGCAGCAAAAAGTGCAGCAGATGTTTCTACTCAAGGACTTTGGATTATGAAAGCAGCTATGCTTATATTTCCTTTATTTATGTTTCTATTAAGCTATATAGTTTACAGAACAAAATACATAATAGACAGTAAAATGTATAACAAAATATTAGAAGATTTAAAAGACAATATAGATAAATCTTCTAAGTAGTTTATTGAAACTTTGCTTTTTGTGACGCAGAAACACCTTTTCTAAAGCCTTCAACACGGGCTTTAGCAGTTGTATCCCAACCCGAGCGATCTCCACGTTTTAAAAAGTGGTAGCCAACCCCCGCAATCATCGCTCCGTTATCCGTACAAAGCTTTAGTGGCGGAAAAATACAATTTATGTCGGTTCTAGCAGCAAGTTTTGCACGTAAACACGAATTTGCCGCTACACCACCTCCTGCAACAACAGTTGTTAAACCGGTATCCTTGACAGCAAGAAACAATCTTTTTAACAAAATATTTACGGCAGTTTCCTGAAAAGAAGCTGCTATATTTTCTGGAGTCCGTTCACATCCTTGAGTCCAGAATTGATCTATTTGGTTTATAGCAGCAGTTTTTAACCCAGAATAAGAGACATCATATCTATGATCCCCTTTTATTTGTGGCATTGGAAAATGTGCAGCATTAGAATCTCCCTCTTTAGCAAGTTTATCTATAATAACTCCACCTGGATACCCAAACTCATAATACTTTGCAACTTTATCAAAAGCTTCACCAACTGCATCGTCAATTGTTGTACCTAATACTTCAAGCTCATCAAATCCAGTAACTTTTGCAATAATACTATGACCACCAGACACAAGCAAACCTAAATAAGGATAAGAAATAGTATTGGCCAGATGAGCTGCATACATATGACCTAACATATGATTTACTGCAATAAAAGGCTTGTTTGTTGCCCATGCTAAAGTTTTCCCAAAGGTAAGTCCAACTAGCAAGGCCCCCATAAGACCAGGTCTATTTGCTGCTGCTACTGCATCGATATCATCTATAGTTAAATTTGCTTCTTTTAAAGCTTGTTTGACAACTGGTAAAATCCATTCAACATGTTTTCTGCTTGCTATTTCAGGAACAACACCTTTATATATTTGATGAAATGGAATTTGAGTTGCAATCACATTACTTAATATTTTATGTCCATCTTCTACAACAGACGCTGCTGTTTCATCACATGAGGATTCAATACCTAAAACCTTCATATCTAACTCCGTAAATAGTTTTTTTTAAAATCTAACCTTAATATAATTGTTCATATAACTGACTCGCAGTTATAAATTTATAACCTTGCATTTTTAACTCAGGATACATATCATTTAATAAGCTGGCTAATTCAGGATTAAAAACATGACCAATCATGATAGCATATCCTTGTTTATCAGCAACTGCAAGACCTTTTTCTATCATTGTTTTCATATCTTCTCTAACAGTCGAATTATCTATGAATATATCACGTAATAAGATATCTAAATCTCTATCCATAGCTGAATATGCAACAATACTATCAACATTAGTTAGAGAATCTAAAAAAATAATATCCTCATCTATGCAAACATCTAAAACAACTCCCATACGATATCTATCTGATGTTATTAAAGAGCCTTCATGATTATTCATCCCTTTTATGGGTGCTATTTGTGATATATTAGCCAGAAGTTGTTGTGTAATTTCTTTACCATCCATCGTTGGAAGGATAGCCCCTTTTCCTGGATCTATAGACTGATTTATTGCTTGCATTGGTTGATGTAAAAAAACTTCTTTCCCGCTTGCTCTTATTTTATTTGCACTTTCAACAGAATAAGTTCTCTGTGGCATCACAGAAATAGTTACTGGAAAAGGTAAGTCTAAAAAATATTGTAAATCACTTAAATTATTTCCTGCATCATCAAAAACAAAAATCAAATTTGCTTTAATAATTGGTAATTGTTCACCCTCAGATTGGGTTGTATCAGATTTTTCTAAACTTTTATTTGAATTATTATCATTGATTTGGGTATTTGGTTCTGTTGGTTGTACACCATTATTAATCGTTTTAGAATCACTTTGAATATCATTAGTAGGTTCAGTAGATTCTCTAAGTTTTGAACTTTCAGTCTGTTCAGCTTCATTGGAAACTGTATTCTCTATTTTTGTTGGAGTAAATAAAATACTAACAGCTAAAATAAAGATTCCAATTGCTAGTATTGAACAAATAATTAATAAAGATTTTTTTTTAGAAAGTTGTAGTTTTTGACGTTTTTTCTTCATAAACGACTACATAGTAGCCGTTTGTGAAGTAGTTGTCAATATTTTATGTAACAATGAGATATAGAATTACATATATAATTCCGCATTTGAATTTACAGCTATACGCATCTTTTTAATTGCACGTTTTTCTGTTTGTCGAACAGTTTCTGCACTTATTCCCAACATCGCACCAATCTGACGTAATGTTTTATGATTAGGAGAAACAAGACAATACCTATTCTGAATAACAAGCCTTTCATTTTTTTGCAACGACTTTACCAGATCATTAACAATTGTACGTTTACAATTGTTAAATACATCTTCTTCAGGATTAGCTTTATCATCTGCCATCATTTCACCCAAAGTCAAACCAGAATCTGTATCTATTTCACGATCCATACTTGAAATAAAGAAAACATATTTTTTTGATTTTATTATTAGGTCTAGATTAATTCCTGTATATTCAGCTAGTTCTTCATCAGTAGGATCACGACTAAATTTATTAAAGAGTTCTAATCTAGCCGTCTCTATTTTATGAATAATCTCATCTTTTCTTACAGGTATAGGGATTAGTTGAGACTTTGTTTGTATATACCGAAAAATAGACTGAGCTATCCATGCATATGCATATGTAGAAAAACGAGTATTATATGAATAATGGTATTTCTGTGCGGCTGTCATTAGTCCAATATTCCCCTCTTGAACTAAATCCATTAAATTGGTGTTTGAATCACAATATCTTCGTGCAATGTTTACAACAAGCCTAAGATTTCTTGTAATCAATTCATTTTTTGCTTTTTCATCACCAAATTGAACACGATAAGAAAGTTCTCTCTCTTGTTCTGGTGTAAGCAATGAGTACTTTAAAACTTGATTTAAGTACAGCTTATAATTGGCATTCATATTTTCTATCCTCCCAGATATTTATAATATATCTGCAAGAATCACGCCAAGTTCAGTCTTAAAACAAAAATTATTTCAATTTATTATATTACAATATTTTATATTTGACAGTCAGCAAAATTTAAAATACAAGAAAATAACACTGTATATAAAAATATACCATATTAGTATATTTTTATATACTATATTAAGTTTCAAGAGGATATTCCCATGTATGACCTGCTTTATCAGTAAATCGATAGGCACTCTCTGTTTTATCAACACTTACATCTAATAAATTAGAATTTAGCTGCAATAAATTGATTTTACCACCACCTCCTGGCAAATCTACTGCATAAACAGGAGTAGATAGGCCAGAAAGTTCTTTTTTAAGCTCATTATAGAGTATAACACCCTTTTCTAAAAAAACACGAAAATGAGATGTCCCAGGAGCTAAGTCCCCCTGAAAAAGATATCCTGGTCGAATTCCAAGCACAGTTAAATCATGGAACAAGTTTTTAAGAACAGAAACATCATCGTTAACTCCTTGTAATAAAACAGTTTGAGTCTGTATACCTATTCCACTGTCTACTATTTTAGACAACACATCTCTAACTTCAGGAGAAAATTCGGCTGAGATTTCTGTGGGATGATTAATATGCGGAATAATCCATAAAGGCCTATAGTTTTTACATAAAGTAATAAATTCATCAGTAAATCGTTCTGGAGCATAAACAGGAGCTCTTGTTCCAAGTCTAATTATTATTTGTGGTCTAGCTTCTCGAATTTTTATAAATAAATGTTCCAACATGTCATCAGTTCCGGTAAGAGGATCTCCACCAGACAATAAGATTTCTTCTATTTCATCATGTTGCCTTAAGTAATCACAAACATCTAGAAGCTCTTGCTCAGTTATAAAACCTTCCCTTTCAGCAGTGTAGCTACGACGAAAACAATAACGACAATAAGAAAAACACATACCCGTTGTAAGCAGCAAGGCTCTGTTTTTGTACTGATGAATTAAACGAGGTGTAACTGTATACCAATGAGCTCCTAAAGGATCTCCCAGTTCACATGGAAGAATATTATTTTCTTGGTCACTAGCAATACATTGTTTTTGAATAGCTTTAAAGGCTTTTGTTTCGTTTGCCTTCGTAAGTCTCTTCATAAGTAAGTACCACTGAGGAGAAATCTTTTCTGGGAGCTGTTTATATTCTGGCACTTTAGTTATTCCTTAAAATGAATGAGACCAACTAATTGCAATTCTATTAAAATACCACTCACGAGAGCCATTGGAACTTGTTAAAGTGAAATCAGTAGCATCTGAGTCATTTTGCTCAGTTGTAAAGGTTCTTCGGCTGGAAAACCCGAAGAGAACTATTAATGAATCTTTCTCAGAAAGAGTTAAAATTGTCAACGGACTAATAGATATTTTCATAAAAGAAGGGTCCCAATTATCATAGTAATCATCAATACTATCTGTATTAAAATAACCAGTTAATTCTGTTTGAACTGCAATAGTATTTAAAACAGGAACCGCGGGCATTTGATACCCTAAAACAAGACTTGAATAATAAGCTGGAACACTAAATCTCTCTCCAATACCTTGATATTTCCATGCGCCATTACAATCGGCTGTAATATCTTCATAATAAACTTGATAAGAATCCATGGTTACAATGTGTGTCCAGTCACCGGGTATTAAGGCTGCTAAATCAAATTGAAACATTCCTTGAGCCCAGACTTTGTAATACGCTGTAAAAGAGTCAAAAACAGTATACTCGTCTGTTGTTTCGTCATATTCTGCTAAACCTTGTATACCAATTAAATCCCAAGCTGTTGCAACATTTGCGCCAGCGGACAATTGCAAAAATGCAATCGGCGTAAAAGTTACTTTTGCACCAGGAGATACAGAAACAGGAGTCGCTTCTAAAAAACTATCTATTTTTAAGGTGTTTCCACTAAAAAAAGGGTTATCAGAAAAAGCACATGGTATTGTATATACCGCATGAGCTGTGGTTCGAGCCTCTAATCCACTATAGGCTCCTGTTATAGGAGCAAAATGGGTGTCTGAATCGGTAACATACTCACTATCAGGATAATATGCAAAATCTGTTCCCAGATTAAAACTCCATGATGGTTTGTTAGCATTAGATGTTTCGATATTTGATGTATCACTAACTTTCCCTTGAACGGCAGAATCCTCTTCCGATTCAACAACATTTGTATCATTTGCAAAAGCGACAAACGTTAAACATGTAAAAAGACAAAGAAAACTCACTATTCTTCTGCGCATTTAATGCCTCCTCTAATATTTAAATAGTATATATGTGGTAATACATGCTGTCAATTGAATATTGATAGCAATACTATCATAATAAAACCTTCAATTTTACTCTTGTTTTTGAAGAAATTTTAGTGTAACATTCAAGAATGTATATAACTTGTTTAGACTTAGAAGGGGTTCTAGTACCCGAAATATGGATTGCGTTTTCCGAAGAAACAGGCATTAAAGATTTACGCCTAACAACCCGCGATATTTCAGATTATAACAAACTTATGAACTATCGTTTAAAAATTCTTAAAGAAAACAAATTAGGATTAAAACAAATTCAAGACGTAATTGCAAAAATAAAACCTTTACCTGGGGCAAAAGAATTTATAACTGAATTACGTTCTATTTGTCAGGTAATTATTTTAAGTGATACATTTACACAATTTGCAAAACCTCTTATGGAACAACTTGATATGCCTACAATTTTCTGTAATGAACTAATAGTTGGAAAAGATGGTATGATAGAAAATTTTAAAATGCGTCAAGAAAACGGTAAATTCCATGCTGTAAAAGCACTTCAATCAATTGGATTTAAAACTATTGCATCTGGAGATTCGTTTAATGATCTTGCTATGATAAAACAATCACAGGCAGGTTTTTTATTTCGCTCTACGGATAAAATTATCGCTGATAATCCTGATATACCGGCTTTCACCGAATACACAGAATTATTGGAAGCTATAAAAAAACAAATCACTCTTTAGGTCTGCGATCATCAACTCTTATTGCTTTTCCTGTTGCCAACGGAATAGAACCAGGTTCTTTTAATTCTATCACAGGATTTATAGTAATAAGAGCTGACATTGCATTTTTTATGCGTTTTGCAAGACTTGCCAAAACTCGTGCATCATCAGCAAAAACAGAAGGAGTAACTTCTATCTGTACAGTAAGTTTATCTAGAACTCCTTTCTTTTCTACAATTATTAAATAATTAGCTCCAACACCTTTTTCCTTTAATATAACTTCTTCAATTTGACTCGGGAAAACATTTACCCCATTTATAATAAGCATATCATCTGTTCGCCCTGTAAACCGAGCTATGCGTCGGTGTGTACGTCCACAAGCACATGGTTCTGTAATGACATGAGTTAAATCACGCGTTCGATAGCGCAACAATGGCATTGCATCACGATGCAAAATTGTCATTACAAGCTCACCCGTTTCTCCGTCAGGAACTGGTTCTTCTGTTTTTGGGTCTATTATCTCCATAATGTAACGATCTTCCCAAACATGTAATCCATCGCGAAAAATACATTCAAAAGCGACACCTGGTCCATTAAGTTCACTCATTCCATAACAATTGTAAACTTCAATCCCCAGTTTATTTTGTATTTTTTGTCGCAATTCTTCTGAATGTGGTTCTGCTCCTGTAACAGCCATACGCCATTTAAAATCTTTTCGATTATATTCAGAATCTTCAATAGCTTGATGTAAATGTAATAAATAAGACGGAGTAGCATGAACAACTGAGGTTCCTAAATCATGCATAAACTTAATTTGACGAAGTGTGTTACCTGAACTTGTAGGAATGACTGTCATCCCTAGCTTTTCGGCTCCATAATGAAAACACATTCCCCCTGTAAATAAACCGTAGGTCATCATATTCTGAACGATATCTTTATTTGTACAACCGGCAGCTACGAGAGAACGAGCCATTGTATCTGCAGACATATCAACATCTTTTCTGTTTTGATAAATTAATGTTGGAGTTCCTGTTGTACCACTCGAAGCATGAATACGTACTAAATCATCCTGAGAACCATACAATAATCCAAAAGGATAGGCAGAACGTAAATCATTTTTAGTTGTAAAAGGAATACGTTTTAAATCGGCAAGAGATTTTATGTCGTCTCCATTATGTATTCCAACTTTGGCAAGCCTGTCTTTATAAAAAACAGTTTGACAAGCATGCTCTACTTGTTTTTTTAATCCTACTAACTGTATAGTATTTAATTCATCACGAGAAGCAGTCTCTACTTTTTTATCCCAAAACGGAATTTCCCTTGCCATTATATTATTCCTCTATGTATATAGTTTTTAATTTAGTAAATATATCTATTTTACAACTTTTTTTTATTTATGAGCTTCTCCAAGTTCTATAGCTTTAATATTTATTTCTACAAGTCGTGGATCTTTTTTTGCAAACCGAGATTTAATTCCATCTTCTACTGCTTGCTTTGAAACAGGGATAGCATCCAAAGCTGCTCCAACAAGAACCATATTTTCTGTCCGCGTATTTCCAGCCTCTTTTGCAAGATTAGCCGAATCAACAATTTTTGCCTTATGAGAAGCTTGCTTTATTGCAGTATACACTTTTTCGATATCTGGATAATTAGGAATATTTTTAAAGGGTTGTTTTGCAGTAATAATAGATCCATCCTTATTAAGCCAATCAAGATATTGAAGACTTTCAAGGGGCTCCATTGACAAAATCATATCTGCTTGTCCAGAAGGGATGAGATCGGATGCAATTGTAGTATCTGAAATACGTAAGTGTGCATGAACTCCACCTCCTCGTTGACTCATACCATGGACTTCACTCTGACGTACACTAAACCCTTCTGTTAAGGCACTGGAAGCTATAACAGCAGCAATTGATAGAACGCCCTGTCCTCCTACTCCGCATAATAATATATCGTATTTCATTCTTTAATCCTTTTTATTGCAAGATGCTTTTGCTTCTGCTATTTTCTTTTTTTTGGTACGCAATCTAAATGCTTCAAGACATTCTCGAACCATAATAACAACAGATGGGCCCCTATATTCAGCTTCCTCTTCCAACACTTTGGCATTTGCTTCATGATTTTTGGGAGTTGTTGCCAAAACTCTAATATGCTTTTGATCTATACCAATCCCTTTAACAAGAGGTTCTAATTGACTTGATGGTAACATAGTTGTTTGACAACCAGTCATGGCAACAATTGAGTTATCTAAAATAACAGCTGTCACAGGTGTATTTGTAGAAACACAATCCACTAAGTTAGTAATACCGGAATGCAAAAAAGTCGAATCTCCGATTACCCCAAATGTATATTTTATGCCAGCTTGGGAAGCTCCACGAGCCATACCAAGAGAAGCTCCCATGCAAACAATAGATTCTATCGCATTATATGGGGGACGAGCGCCAAGTGAATAACAACCAATGTCAGCATTTACTGCAACATTGTCTTTTCCACCTTTTTTAATTAGATTTTCAACTGCTATGTTTAGAGCGGCATATGAGTCACCATGCGGACATCCCTGACACAATTGAGGTGGGCGGCCAGGAAGATTCATACAAAATTCTGCCATTTCACCTAGATTTGAACGAGCTGTTTCATGGGCACAAAGACCTAAAGCTTTTCTAACAATATCAGGGTTCAATTCACCACTTTGATTTAGATGACCACTCAATTTACCAATTATTTTTGTATTAGAAGCAAATAAACCTAACAATCTTTTTTCGATAAGAGGTTGCCCTTCTTCTATAACTAAAATGGTACTTGACTGATCAGCTAATTTTTGGATAAGAGCCTTAGGAAACGGCATAGTAGCAATATGTAAAAATGAAGGAAGTTCTTTCCCTTCAGTTTTGCAAACTGCTTCATAATCTGCAAGGTTTTCGTTGTAATAGTTACGACCAAGCCCACTTGTAATAATTGCTAAGTCCCTTCGGTTAGTCATTTTGAGTATATTACGGGAACTTGTTTCAGACCATTTTAATAAATCACCTTGTCGGTCTAAAATTGTATCATAACGACGACGTGCCAAAGCTGGTAAAAGCATCCAATCGCTTCGATCTGCTTTTTTTAGAGCATTACGAGGAACTATTTTACTTTCATCTATAGGATGTATCGGAGCACGACTATGTGATAATCGTGTCACTAAACGCATCATAACTGGAGTATGAAATTTTTCAGAAGTTTCAAAGGCTTCAAAAGCCATTTCGTATGCTTCTTGCTGACTAGTGGGTTCAAAACACGGTATTTGTGCAAAATCGGCCATAAAACGTGAATCTTGCTCTCCCTGGGATGAATGCATACTTGGATCATCCGCTACAGCAACAATTAAACCACCATTTATTTTCACCATTGCCGAGTTCATAAATGGATCCCCAGCAACATTTAAGCCAACATGTTTCATTGTAACTATAGCACGTTTTCCAGCAAAACTTGCACCTAAAGCCGACTCATATGCCGTCTTTTCGTTTGAACACCATTGAGCAACAAAAGGATTTTGTGTATCAAAAACACTTTTTTCATATACATCTATTAAATATTCCATTATTTCAGTGGAAGGAGTTCCTGGATATCCAAATCCACAAGAAAGTCCAGCATGAAGGCAACCTAAAGCAAGCGCTTCATCTCCGAGTAGTACAACATCGTTCATAAAAACCTCAATATTTATGATTTAATGTACATTATTATAACAGCCCATAACAACGTTGTCCACGTTTTTTTTTAACACAACTACATAAAATTAAGTGTACTTACAATATTGAATCTTTAAATAATTTTTTTTACAGAATCACGAATAATCATTTCAGCTGGAACTCGGATTGTTTCTGTAATTTGATTTCCGGCAATAGATTGCAATAATACATCTGCAGTCATTTTGGCAAGTATCTGTTTATTTTGCCTAAAAGTTGTTAATGACGGCGTGATATAAGAAGCAACTCGGTCATCATCAAATCCAACGATAGAAAGTTTATCTGGTAATGGAATATTGTTTTGATTGCAATACAGAATTAATCCAAATGCGATTGTGTCATTAGCACAAAATACAGCTGTTAAATCTTTATTTCGTTCACAAAGTCTTTTTGCTCCCTCAAAACCAGCTTCTATTTGCCAACCTGTACATACTTCAATATAAGAAGAATTAACATTTAAATTTGCCTTTTTTAAGGCCTCTTCATACCCTTGTCTTCGTTCTACAGAAGCTCGAGAGGTACTAGTAAAAGGGGCACCAAGAAAACCAATATTTCGATGTCCCATAGAAATTAAATACTCTGTTGCTTGAAAACCAGCCTCTTTGTTTGCAGATACAATAGTAGAAATTCCCGGAATAAAATCATTTGTAGATACGCAAGGGATCCCACACTCTGCTAACTTAGATAATTCCAGAGAAGATGCATCAGGATTTAATAAAAGAATTCCATCTACATCACGATATTGAGAATGCTCAACATATGAATTATTTTTTTGTTGAAAGTGTTTAGACAAAAAAAGTATATCATAACCGGCATCTTCAACAAGATAACGAAATGCATTTAATAACCCTCCGAATAAAGGGTGCTCAAAACCTCGACCCATATTTGAATCTTCAAAAATCACACCTATTAAATGTGTTTTTCTTGTCGTAAGTGCGCGAGCTGCCATGTTAGGCTTATATTCTAAATCTTCTACTACTTTTAAAATTCGTGCTCGAGTTTTCTGACTTAATCCTCCATTTCCATTTATAGCTTTTGAAATAGTTGGAGCCGTATATCCTGTTTTTTTGGCTATATCATAAATTGTTATCATGAAATTTATCTTCCTTACTAAATCATTATTCCCAATTTTTCCAAACGTCAGGTTGCATACCACATGTAGCCTTCCTACCGTTTCTAACTATTGGAGTTAATAATAATGTTAGCTGATTTTCAAAAACTTTATTAACAATATCTTCGTCCATAAGATATGCAATTTTCGAAAAATCCTTACTGCTCTTATTAATTAGATTTTCAACACCACCAACAGCAGTAAGTACAGAATTAAATTCACCAAGACTCATTTCTTTTTCTTTTAAGTTAATAAATTGAAATTGGATATTGCGTTCCTTAAACCAACGCTCAGCTTTTTGCGTATCACGACACTTTTTTGTTCCAAATATTTGAATATTCATCTATACTCCTATTTTTATATGTTTTTTATTATAACAGCCTTTTTGTCTATCGTAAATAAAAAAAAACACAGAAAAGAATGCTTGCTAGAAAACGGTAACCCATGTTAAAATTAGCAAGGTGAAAAAAGTGAATATAAAAAAAATCCTATTAATCTCGAGTATTTTCATTCTATTTTTCATACACACTCAGCTTTTTGCTCAATCAAACGAAAATACCCTTATCGTAACTATTCCTGACACAAATTTTAAAACTTGTTTACTCGAAAATAAAAATATAAATACAAACGGCGATGATAAGATTCAAAAATCAGAAGCCGAAGCCTACCACGGTGATAAATACAATTGGAGTTCTCCTGTTTTACGTATTTATCGTAATTTAGGAATTATTCCTCCTAAACTACTCGATGTTTCAGGTAAAAACATTTCTGACTTAACTGGTATTGAAGCATTCACCAATCTTGAAGGCCTTTCCTGTGCAGATAATAAAATAACAACATTAGATGTTAGCACCATAAAAACACTTATAACGCTAGATTGTAGTAACAATTATATTAGAAACCTTAATTTAGAACATAATGTTTCTCTTATATATTTTTTATGTTCAAATAACAAACTTATTAATCTTGATATGCAAAACAATAAGCTTTTAGAAGTCTTATCCTGTTCTGAAAACCAATTAGAAAACCTTTCTGTTAGTAATAACAAAAAATTAAAAACTCTTTATTGTGATGCAAACAAACTCACACAGCTTTCGGTCAAGAATGCACAAGAACTTACGGTTTTATATTGTAATGATAATCTTCTTTCTAATTTAGATACAAGCACTAATACTAAATTACAATTACTAGAATGTTCAAATAATATACTTAAATCTATTAATTTAACAAATAATACACTTTTAACACGATTATTCTGTAATTATAATCAACTTAAAGAACTTTCAGTACATAAAAACCCAAAACTAGTACAAATTGCATGCAATGGGAACCAACTAAAAGAACTTATTTTAACAAATAATATTGCACTCAAAGAGCTCTATTGTGGAGTTAACCATTTACACTTTCTGAATATAGAAGCATGCCCAAACCTATCTGTTTTGGAATGTAGGTATAACGATTCGTTATTACTTTTTGTAACTGATATACAATATTATAATTACGCAGAAGCAGGAAATTGGTATTTTGATGATGCACAACCATTGGTTGCAAAAAAAGCTGCAGATGCCATTATAAATATTCCTGATGCTATATTTAAAACATATCTTCTAAACAATCCCAATATAAACCTTAATAAAGATTCTGAAATTCAACGTTTCGAAGCAAAATTTTATAAAGGAGACGATTATGAATGGGATAATTCTGCAATACAACTATACCAATCACTTGAAATTTATCGGCCAAAAATACTTAACATTTCTAATCTAGGAATCTCTGATTTAACAGGGATTGAAGAATTTAGCCAACTGCAAGGATTGATTTGCACAAATAATACACTAACCGAGCTTGATTTAAGTAATAATACAAAACTTCAATTTTTGTATTGCTTTAAAAATAATCTAACGAAACTTAATTTAGGGAATAATGCATCACTAAAAGTTTTATTATGCGGGAATAACAATTTAGAAGAACTTGACATAAATGCAACCCCTGCTTTAAAAGTTTTAGATTGTTCTAATAATAAATTTGCAAAACTAACTATACAAAATTGTCCATTGTTAACAATATTTAATTGTCATGCTGACAAACCTTACGTTTTGTATGTCACAAAAGAACAAGAAATTACATATTCAGATACAAAAATTTGGGATTTATATAATGCTAAGCTAGTATATTAGCATACCAATTTGTTTAATTAAACAAAAAAAGGATTATCAATGATAAAGAGATTACAACTAAGTGCATGTATTTTAATTACCTTAATAGCCATATTCACAATTGGATCGTGTAAAAGTACAAAAAGTTCTGATGCAAACATAAAGATTTCTGACCCTATTTTTAAAGCGTTTCTCGTAGAGAATGAAAATATTAACACAAATTATGATGATGAAATCCAGCTTTCTGAAGCACAGGCATATTCTGGTGACTATTATTCATGGAATCAAGAATTACTTGCTAACTGGGATTCTTTAGATATACAAGCTCCAAAGGTTCTTGATGTCTCAAACTTAGGTATTAGTAATTTAACTGGTATCGAAGAATTTATAAACTTAGAAGGTTTAATATGCGATAATAACAATCTTAAAACATTAGATTTACATAAAAATGAAAAACTTAAAATAGTTTCGTGTAGTTTAAACAAACTTATAAAACTAGATATTAGTAACAATACATTAGTAAAAAATCTTGTTTGTAATAACAATAAATTAACAAAACTCGATATTAGTGCAAATAAGAATCTACTTAATTTAGATTGTTATAATAATAAACTAAAAGAAATTGATATTACTAATAATTCAAAATTAACTAGTATAGACTGTTCTCATAACCCTTTAAACAAACTAAACATACGAAATAATAGCTCACTTTTATCTTTGAATTGCACTGCTACAGAATTATCAAGTTTAAACGTGAACTCTAACACTGATCTTACTCATCTATGGTGTGGCGAAAACAATTTAACAACGCTCGATATAAGATCTAATACGGCATTAGAACAGCTCGATTGCCATTCAAACCTGTTAAAAAGCATAAATATTAAAAACTGTCCCAATTTAGAAAAATTATCCTGTGGATTTAATAATGCTATGGTCATATATGCAACAGAGGATCAGTATAATTTATACGCTAATAGTTTAAATTGGATTACAGGAGATGCACTAATCACATATTAAAAACAATGTATTATTACAAATATTGTTTTTTATTTACAGTTTTTCGTTGTAAATATATAAAATAAATAATACATAATATATCCTGAACTCCTGATGATATAGGTATTGCAGCCCCAATAAGAAAAAGTGAAAAAGGAACTTTTTGTGCAAAAACATAGGATAAAGGAATACGTACAAAAAGAGAACCTATAATACCGTGCCACATATTAAAACGCGTTTTTCCAAAACCATTAAAATAACCAATAAAGCAAAAAAGCAAAGCTGTTGAAACAATGTCAAATGAATAAACTTGCAAATACTCATAACTGGCAGCCAGTACATTTTTATCTGTTGTAAATATTTGTAACAACCACTTTCCATGAAAAAAAGCAATAAAAGCAATAATAATACTAATTGAAACTGATACAATAATTGTGATAATAAGGCTTTTCGTAGCTCTGTTGTATTTTTGAGCACCAACATTATGAGCTACAAATGCAGCTAAAGATTCGCCGAATGATATTTGAGAAAGCATTAAAAAACTTATCATTCTTTCAGTTATTCCTACACCGGCTGAAATTGTTACTCCAAAAACATTTATAATTGCCGTGATAGCTAAAAAGGAAATCTGAATTAATCCATTTTGGATAGCAATTGGTGCACCAAGTTTTACAATTAAAGCCGTCATATTTTTATTTAAATAAATATCTTTTCGTGTAAAATCAAAAGGAAACCCGTGTTTTTTTGCAATAACAACCGAGATCACAACACTTAAAGCTTGTGCAAAGACTGTTGCTATCGCAGCCCCTTTTGCTCCCATACCACAAACCCCTACTAAAAACAAATCACCTGCTATATTTAGTATCGTAGCAATAATGACAGCAAAAAGCGGTGTTTTAGAGTCTCCTATTCCACGAAAGATTGCACCAAAAACATTATATCCAATTAAAAAAACAGCTCCTAATCCTGTAATGCGAATATAATCAACCGTAGGTATAAAAGCCCTTTCTGGAGCATTAACTAATTTTGCAATTTGTGTCGCAAATCCTGACATAAAAATAGTGACCAAAGCAATAACTATACAATAAAGAGCAATTGTTGTGCCAACAACGGATCCGGCTTCATCGAATTTTTTAGCTCCTATTTTCTGACCTAATAAAATTGTTGTTCCCATGCTAAGCCCAGAAATAATCATTAACAACACATGGGCTATCTGGGATCCAGTAGCGACAGCTGAAATACTATCAGATTGTGCAAATTGTCCTACAACAACCAAATCTACAGCACCATACAAACATTGCAAAAGCAGCGAGAAAAAAATAGGAGTTGTAAATCGAATAAGTGGCCTAAATATTGACCCTTCTGTAAATTTTATTTCTTTTTCTTTCATTATATTTCTATGAACAGTAACAGATAAAACTTTTTCAGTCAAACTAAATATTTATAAAGACGTGCTTTGCTTGACATGTTAACTAAGATTCACTACATTTTTTTAACGACTTTTTTTTATAATCAACTAGGAGATTACATGCCCTCAAAACAAATCAATGTTTTACGTAATTATTCAATTCCAAAAGCCCTACTTACACTTTCACTTCCAGCAACTTTAAGTATGTTTATAAACTCGCTCTACAATATTATTGATACAATATTTATTGGACAAAATGTTGGTTCCATTGGTATCACAGGATTATCAATAGCCTTTCCAATTCAGATGATAGCTCTTGGTACAGGAGGTATGTTTGGCATGGGGGGAGCTTCTATTATTTCAAGAAGGCTAGGTGCAAAAAGGCAAGACGATGCCAATAAAACACTCATGAATGTAGTTTTTTATAGTTTTATTATAGAATTAATTTACGTAACAGTCGGACTTATTTTTATGGAACCCATTTTACGTCTTTTTGGGGCAACAGAAACAATCTTGCCATATGCTATCGATTATATGAAATATGTGTTCCCAGGTTTCTTTTTCTTTATATTTAGTGTTGTTATGAATAATATTGTTCGTGCAGAAGGCCATGCTAAAACTTCTATGATTTCTATGTCACTAGGAGCTATAACAAATATTATTTTAGATTATATATTTATTGTCATTCTTCAAAAAGGTATTGAAGGAGCTGCTTTGGCAACTATTATAGGCCAAATGGTAAATGCAACATACTTATTTATTTTTTACATAACTGGACATTCAATATTCCATTTTTCACTTAAATTTTTACATCCATCAGGGAAAAGTCTAGCCGAAATTTGTGCAATAGGCTTTTCTGCTCTTATTTTTCAAGCAAGCACAGCTATCACTGCTCTTTTAGTAAATAATATTTTAGGTCGATATAATAATGCAGAATTATATATAGCCATTTATGGAATCATTATTAAAATTACATCTTTTATGTCTATGCCACTGGTCGGAATTAGACAAGGTGCACAACCTATCTTAGGCTATGCATATGGCGCAAAGAATTATAATCGCTCAAAAGAAGTTATAAAAAAAGCTTTTCTTGCCATGTTTTTTTATAGCTTCATTATAACTGCATTAATGTTGATCTTTACCGCAACTTTTGTAGCTATGTTTGCAAACGAACCTGAATTTATACGAATAGGAACTCCTATAGTTCGTATTGTTGTTTGTTTAATGATTTTTTCACCATTCACCGTTTTTGGCTCTTCGATTTTTATGTCAGTTGGAAGAGCTAAAGAGTCAATTATTGCTTCACTTTTAAAACAAGCCTTTGTATTTATTCCAGCTTGTTTAATCTTAAGCTTACTGTTTGGAGCAATAGGAGTCTGGATTGCCTTTCCATTGTCAGATTTTGTATCCGGTTGCATTTGTGCTCTAATGATACTGAGCTTTTATAAAGAACTCGACAAAAGTGAAGAAACAACAAATAATTCACTTAATTAAAATTTGATTATTATATTTTTCGTTAATCGGAAAATGTTTTCATGCCTTCTAAAGTATCTCCAAGAAGTTTATCTAGCTCCCAGCCAAGGTTTTCGGCACCCTTTTTAATGACATCTCTATCACAACCAGCTGCAAAACTTGCAGTTTTAAACTTTTTCTTTAATGATTTTAATGGCATATCTTTGCAGCTTTTTGAAGGACGAACCCTTGCAGCAGCTCCAATGAGCCCAGTTAATTCATCTACAGCAAACAAGACTTTTTCCATTTCGTGTTCAGGTTCAACATCTGAACAAATACCATATCCATGAGAGACAATTGCATGAATCATATCATCAGGAACATCAGCTTCTTTTAATAGTTCAGGAGCCTTTACACAATGTTGTTCCGGATACATTTCAAAATCAATATCATGTAATAAACCAACCATACCCCAAAATTCAATAGAATCAGCATATCCAAGTTTTTCTGCAAAATAGCGCATTGTCTTTTCGACCGTTTCTCCATGTTCAATATGAAACGGATCTTTGTTATATTTTTTTAATAACTCAAAAGCTTCTTCTCGATTTAACATATTTGCTCCTAAAAGATATTTGTATATATTTTACCACGAAACAACTAAACAGTCTTTACAAATCGGATAAAGGCATTTTGCCCAAAATCATCTTGTTTGTAGACTCCTGCATTTTCAAGAACTTTACTAAATACAAGTCCTATTTCATTGCGAAGTATTTCTGAAATAGTATCTTTATTTATGTCGTTATATTTTGGTAGAAATTCTTCTACCCAATCTGCATGTTTTGCAATTGTTTGATCAGAGCGTATATCTTTGTGTTCTAATATAGCTTGTTCAACAAGTTCCATTTCATTTTTAAGGCGCGAAGGCAAAACAGCCAATCCCATAACTTCGATAAGTCCAATATTTTCTTTTTTTATGTGATGAAGCTCAGCATGTGGATGATAGACTCCAAGAGGATGTTCTTTTGTAGTGATATTGTTTCTAAGAACCAAATCTATTTCGAAAACATCTCCTCGACGACGTGCAATCGGTGTAATAGTGTTGTGTGGTTCACCTTCTGTTTCTGCAAATATAAATGCATCTTTATCTGTATAGGATCGCCAAGCTTGTAAAATTTTATCTGATAAATCAATCAGTCTTGTTTTATCTTTTCCGTCGAGTCTAATAACAGACATTGGCCATTTTACAATACCAGCTGAAATATCTTCGTATCCCTTAAATACATAAGGAGTTTCAATTGGGGCTCGAGCCATAGCAAATTCATATCTGCCTCCTTGAAAATGATTATGCGTTAAAATTGAGCCACCAACAATTGGTAAATCTGCATTTGATCCAATCGTATAATGAGGAAATTGTTCAACAAAATCAAAAAGATATTCAAATGTTTTTTTATAAATTTTCATGGGACTATGTTCCATATTAAAAACAATACAATGCTCATTGTAATAAACGTATGGAGAGTACTGGAAACCCCAATCTTCGCCGGCAAGTCTCAATGGAATAATACGATGAGTTTCTCGTGCGACTCGATTGGAAGCCCCGTTATAACCCTCTGTTTGAGGACAAAGTAAACAAGCTGGATATCCTGATTTTTTAGCAAATCGAGCAGCAGCTATTTTTTTTGGATCCTTTTCTGGTTTAGAAAGATTAATAGTAATATCGATATCACCATATTCTGTTGTTGTTTTCCATTTTAAATCTTTGCAAACACGATATCGCCGTATGTAATCAGTATTTTTACTAAAAGTATAGTACCAATCTGTGGCTTTCATTGGTGAAATTGCATACAAATTACGAAATTTTGACCGAACAACTGAAGGTGGAGGAACTAAAAGTCCCATGATACGTGTATCAAAAAGATCTTTATCGGCAGTACTAGATCCATCAGCTAAACCTTGCTTGGTTGCATATTCTAGAAGTTCTGCTAAAATATTTTCTAAATCTGGTATCTGTACAATTGGTAATTTTTTTGCTTCTTCATAACTGGCAAAACCATCAAGTTTAAAAAGATCTAGAAGTTTATTTTGGGTATAAATAATATCTTCTCGAGTAATCAATTCTGTCTCTAATGCATAGGAAACCAAGCGGTTTATATTCTGATAAATTGTCATGTTTAAATGCTACTGATTAGAGATAGCATTGTCAAGAAAAAGATGCAGATAAGTCAATTTGTTTGAAATGTAAGTAAGCACTTAACATGCGTTTGTTCTTGTTTTTAACTATTGCCATTCTAAAGAATTATTTTATATCATCCAGTATCTAATGAGCTATAAATTACATTATAATACTAATCTCATTTTTTTCTTGTAAATCGTTTGCAGATATAAAAGCTCCTATACTCATAGAGTTTTCTACCCCTGTTGATTGTGGAACAATTGGGAGTTCTTCGCCATTTAAAGTAGCTAATAGAACCCCTGACTCTTTTCCATTTGGATTAGAAACTTCTATGTGTAATTTTTTACTACGAAATACTTTATCGATAGTAAAGTTTTTCCATTCAGAAGGAATTGAAGGATTAATCTCAAGACCATCCACACGAGGTCTCATACCCAAAACACCCTCTACACAACTAACCATAACAGTAGAAGCTGTACCAGAGAGCCAATGAACATGAGCTCGGCCTTCATAAGGAGAATCTGAACTTTCTATAAATTGACTATGAACATATGGTTCACATACCCGGATTTCTGCTTTGTCATTCATAGAAGCAGGACAACTTTCTTTAAAATATTGAAAAGCGCGATTTCCATGTCCCATAAGAGCTTCTGCAAGAATAATCCAACCTTGTGACTGACAAAAAATACCACCATTCTCTTTTGTAGACCCATTAAACAAAATCATAAGGGCCCCTTCAAAAGCATGTTTCTTGTAAGATGGCGATAAAAGTTTTAAACCATATTGAGTGTTTAATTCACGATGAACACTTTCTAGTGCTTTTTCGGCTTCTTCTTTTGTAGCACAACCACTAATAACAGCCCACGACTGAGGATTAAGCCACAAATTTGCTTCGATGTCTTTTTTGCCACCAACTGCTTCACCAGTTTCTCGATATCCTCTAATAAATCTATCTTCATCCCAGCATTTTTGTAAAACAGCATATAATTCAGTCGCCTTTTTTGAAATAAAAGAAGAATACTCGGTATCATTGCGCATTTTTGCCCATTCAAGCATCAGCTTCATTGCATAATATAGCTGCATAGCAACAAAGGTACTTTCACCATTTTCGCCAAGACGCAAACAATCATTCCAGTCAGCATGCAAACCAGCTGGCATATCATGTGCTGCTAAGTGATTTAAACTAAAATCTATGGCTCGTTTTAAATGGTCATAGACAGAAGCTCTATCTTTATTGGCAAAAAGTATTTCTTTATCTAAAAATGCTATATCGCCAGTTTCTACTATATATTTATACACAGTTGGAAAAAGCCAAAGTGCATCATCAGCACGATAGCTAGGATGTCCTGTTTCTTGTACATAACTTTCATCATCTGGAGTATCTTCATGACCTGCATTATGTGTAAATTTAACAAGCGGAAGCCCAGCTCCATTATCAACTTGAGCACTAAGCATAAACTCAAGTCGTTTTTTTGCTGCAACAGGGTCTAAATGAATAACACCTTGAATATCTTGTACTGTATCACGATATCCGTATCCATTACGGGCTCCACAATATGAAAAAGAAGCTGCTCTAGACCACACAAAAGTGGTAAAACATTGATAGGCATTCCACGTATTAACCATTTCATTAAAATTGGCGTTAGGGGTCTGAACACGAAAATTTTGTAATTTTGAATGCCAGAAATTTTTTAACTCTAAAATCTCTTTGTCACAAATATTTTCTTCACTTTTATCTGTTTTTTTTAGCGAGTTTTCATACATAGCTATAATTTCAGATATTTTTTCATCCTGATGCTGCCCCATAACAAATATAAGAGTTTTTTCTTCACCCGAAGCAAGCTCAAATTTAGTCTGCAATGCCCCACATGGATTTCCATTATAATTTAGCCGGTTTGAACAACTTCCATTCTCAAGTGCAACAGGATTACTATAACTATGATAATTACCTATGAAAGTTTTTTTATCACCTTCATAACTTTTTATAGGATTGCCAACTAATGCAAGAAAACGAACTAATCTCTCATTACCATCAAAAGCACTCCTTTCTACTTTCTCTGTATCTGGTAAATTTTCATTTTGTATTACTCTAATTTGATTTTTATCAAAATAAGAACGAGTAATAAATTGTGTGTATTGCAAATTTACCTGGTCTTGGTCGTAGTGAGTATCTGTTGTGAACTCGGCATAACCAAAAACTGAAAGAGATCTTTTACGCGTATCTGTATTTTTTATTTTGGTGTACCATATCTCATATTCTTTATCTTTAGGTACATAATACGTAACATTTGACTCAATCTTATTATATTGAGAAGTAAACTTCGTATAACCGGTTCCATGCCGACAAATATTTTTATAGACATCTAGGGGTTTTCCTACCGGTTGCCAACTTGCTGACCAAAAATCATGTGTAACATCATCTCGCACATAAATATAACGACCAGGAGTATCATCTTGATTAAAATGATAACGAATAATACGACCTGCCGCACCACTCTTTACAAAACTGTAACCTCCAGCATTATTAGAAATTATAGCACCATAAGCTGGAGATCCAAGATAATTTGCCCATGGAGCTGGAGTTGCAGGATTAGTTATACAATACTCTCTATTTTTACTGTCAAAATAGCCATATTTCATATAATTCCTCTCTTTTTTACAATTAGTTTTAATAATAAACTAACCTCTTTTATTTTTGATAATAATGGCAACCGGTTGCCATGTCAAGCAAATTCATGGGTGTTTTATTTTTATTCTTTACTATATATTTTTACTATGAATAGATTTTTTAAATGTTTTTTCCTTTTTTTAATTATCAGTGCACATATTCCTCTTTGTGCAAATGCTGATGATTTACTGAAAGCAGATGTACCTTTTATTTATGGCGAACAAGATTTTATAGAACGCATACATGCTAGAACTCAAGGAAAAAGAGAGCCAATTGGCTTAGTATTAAGTGGTGGTTCAGCACGTGCTTTTGCGCATATAGGGGTTTTAAAATACTTAGAAGAAAATGATATTGTACCTGATTTTATTATTAGCAATTCTATGGGAAGCATTATTGGATTATTATATTCAGCAGGCTATAGCCCTGATCAAATCTATGATATTTGCAATAATATTCCAATTACCTCTCTTTTTGAAACAACGATGCCAATAAATTCTGGCATTTTGAATATTCAAAAGTTTTTATCATTAATGAATAAATTGGTTCCAGAAAATACCGATATAAAAAGCTTTGATATTCCCATTTTGATTGTTTCCGAGGACCTTAAAACTAAAAGAAAGGTATTAATTACAGAAGGTGATTTTTTACAAGTGTTGCAGGCAAGTTTTGCTCTTCCTCTCTATTTTGACAGTGTCAAATATAAAGATCATTTACTTGTTGATGGAGGAATAGCTAATATAGTTCCACTAGATATAGCATACAATTATGGTAACAACAATATTGTTTCTACCACATTTTATTCAGACAGTATATTAAACCTTACAAATCCTCTAACAAGTTTAAACACAAGTATCGACATAGGGAAAAGACGACAGGGAGTAAAAGAATTACTACAATACCCTGAGGCTGTATGGATTCGTTGTTCAGTAGAAGATATTTCTTTTATGGAATTTACTAAAATTGAGTATTTGACAAATCAAGGGTATAAGTCTGCTCAGAAACGTGAACTAGAACTAGAAAATTTTAACAATGGAATAAAATCACCTGTTACAAAAAATATGAAAACCAAACGAGCCATACTTGAAAAACGTATAAAAAAAATTCAAGATGATTTTTTAATTTATAATCATGTTGATACCTTATCATTTTCTAATACTCTTGGCTTTGGAAAATGGAATAGTATTTCTGATTCAGACTATTTTTTTCTTTCTGACAGTATAGGGGCGGGAACAAGTAATACCTTAGAATGGAAAAACCTTCAGGTAAATGCAACAGCTGGAATTGAGTCTCAAATAAAAAACAAGGGATGGATTTATCCTGGCGCAAACCTTAATACAACCTTATATATAAGCAGATTAAAACTTTCACTCTCTGGAGATTATATTTTTCAAATTGATACAGAAAAAGTAACTTCTGGAAGTTTATATGTAAATCAATTTTTAGGATTAAATATTAATAACTCAGAGACATTTAAATGTAACCTAATCGAGACAACAGAATACATCAATGATGAAGAAAATATTCGTAAGTCTTATTGGGAGGGAACAAGTGGTCTTTCAACAGTGCTTTTCAAAACAGAATTAAACACAAATAAAAACGCCTTACATATAAATCTAGGGCCTCAGTTTGTATGGCAGGAATCAAATATAACTCCTTACATTTTTGCTAAAATTAGCGACAAATTTTTTATATGCAATTTTCCATTTTTTATAAAAGGAACAACGACCTCTCGATTAACTCTAAATCAATCCGATTCTATTTTTTTATCTACCAATGATGGATATTACACCACTAATAATGAATTCTTAACTTATGGAATTCCTAATCAAACTTCAGAATTTAAAAACAAAAAAAATCAATTATTTATAGCTAGTTTCGAAACAGGTTATGAAAGCCACACTAATTCATCTTTTGGAGAAATACTTTTATTTGATACAATATCTTTTTCGGCCTTTACTAATCTTATTTGGTTTAATATAGAAAAACCAACCACCTTTGATGCAAATTTTGGAGTATATATTTCTACTAATTCTTCAATTATCGGATTAAGCACTATAAATACAAAATTCACTATATCTTACGATACTTCAAATGAATCAATGTATTTTGGACTATCAGTAGGTAAATAATTACTACCTGCCTATTAGTGTATGATAAGCATGTCGTATCGTCAAAACAGGATGATAAAAAAGCATTATAGGTCCTGAAAACCTCATTACTTTTTTTATTTCTAATCTTCTCTCTTCACTATAACAATGGATAGGACACTGAGAACAAAACGTTTTTACATCTTTTCTAGGGCATTTATCTATTCGATTATCCACATATTCTTTAAGAGACAAACATTCAGGACAAAGATCATTATTCTTTTTCTCACTTGCATTTTTTGACTGCTTATGATTTTTTTTACAATAAATAGAAATCATTAATCCAACTATTTTTTTTTCATTCTCTGTCTTTTTTTCAAGTTTTGTCATACGTTTATTTTACCTTTTTTCGCTTTTTATTCTAAATTTTGTATTCGTTCTATAAGAGGTGGATGATCATACTTAAACTGACTATACACTTTAGGAACAGCTATTTCACTAAGATTTTCTTTATGTAATTTAATAAGAGCACTAGTAAGAGGTTTTCCACTGCCACATAGTTTTGAAGCATAGGAGTCAGCTGCAAATTCATCTTTTCGAGAACTCCAATTATTTATAACTGAAAAAACAGGTGAAAAGCCACCAAAAACTTCGCCTAATAAAAAGAGTCCAATTAATTGCATCTGCGAAAAAACAGGTTCTGAAGTGGTAAAGCCAAACCCTGCATAAAGGCTCTTTGTATTTAGAAACAAGCTAACAATATAAAGCATCACAAATATGAGCGGAATCATAATACAAAGACGTTTTGTAATATGATGCAATTTATAATGACCTAATTCATGCCCAAGAACAGCTTCTATTTCATCTACACTCATTTGTTCAATAAGCGTGTCATAGAGAACAACACGTTTTGATTTTCCAAACCCTGTAAAATAGGCATTAGAATGTTTACTACGTTTCGAAGCATCCATAACAAAAAGACCATTTGCCTTAAATCCACATTTTTTGAGCATCTCAGAAAGTCGCGTTTTTAATTCACCATCATCTAACGGGGTAAATTTATTAAATAATGGAGCTATAAACATTGGATACACGAGTGATATTATTAATGAAAATAAAGTGTAACCACTAGCAACCCATAACCACCAAAAATTTCCCGTCTTGTTAAAAGCTACTATAACAAGTAATAATAAAGGAACACCTAAAACGAGTGATATAAACAAACCTTTTACTTGATCTATAATCCAAAGTTTTGCCGTCATTTTACTAAATCCGAAATGTTTTTCTATACTAAATTCTTTGAACAGGGTAAATGGTAAATCGATAACTACTCCTGGAATAGAAGCACAAAATGCAAACAACAGCATTGTCCAATAAATATTATTTTTTGTACTATGCCAAAATATATTAAAAAGAGTTGGATAAAATCCACAAAACAAAAGAGCAACAGAAACTATTGTCGTTATTATTGTTCTTGGTATCCACAACTTGTATCGAGCATCTTCATATTCACATGTTTTAATAAGAGTTTCTTCTGTAATATATTCTGACAGCTCTGTAGGAATCTCTTTTCCATGTTTTTTTCGAAAATTGAAATCTACTTTTTCTAACCAATAATTTAATGAAAAACTAAAAACGGTTCCAACTATAAATACAATTACAAATATATTACTAAATTCAACAACCAATACTGACTCCTTTTGAATGTACCAAATTGTAAAGTTTAGACTAAAAAAAGTAAATAGAATTTAATTAGATACTAATTACGCACTCTATTTTCAAACAATTTTGCCATATCAATTGTGCCTATAGCATATGGTCTAGTATTTCATAAAATAATATGATAGTCTTATAAGGAATTTACACAGTGGATGATACTATCTATTCACTAACTTCGAAAGGTATTATGGCTTATTCCGAATAGCACTAGGAAAGCCAAAATCTATATATACTAGTAGTTTGCGTCGCGAGAAAAAAAGCAAACTACATAAAAGAGTAAAAATGAAATTTACTGAATTTTCTTTACATGAAGACTTACTAACTGGAATAGCAAAAGCAGGATACGAAACGTGTACACCTGTTCAAGAGCAAGTCATTAAGACCGCATTAAACAAACAAGATTTGTATGTTCAATCGCAAACAGGAACTGGGAAAACTGCTGCTTATTTAATTACAATTATTCAACAAATGTTGACACAAGATGATGAAAATCGAAAACAAGCTTTAATTATGGTTCCAACACGTGAACTCGCTGTCCAAGTCCAAGAAGAAGCGCGCAAACTTATGTCTGGAACTTCTTTAAAAAGTGGAAGCTTTTATGGAGGAGTTGGATATGGGCAACAAGTTAATACAATAAAGGAAGGTGTCAATATTATGATCGGTACTCCAGGACGGGTAATTGATCTAAATGAAAGCAATCAAATGAGTTTTAAAAATGTTGGATACCTTGTTATTGACGAAGCAGATAGAATGTTTGATATGGGATTTTATCCAGATTTACGCAAACTAATAAAAGTCATACCATCTGATAAAAACCGGCAAACAATGCTCTTTAGTGCAACTCTAAATACGTATGTAAAAAATCTTGCTTGGGAATACACTACAGATGTTCAAGAAATCGAAATCGAATCTGGAAGTATAACAGTAGAAGAAATAAATCAAAAACTTTTTCATGTTTCTAGCGATGACAAAATGAAACTTTTACTTGGAATAATTACAAAAGAAAAACCTGAGAGTTTAATTGTATTTTGTAATACAAAACGATCTTGTGAAGTTATTGCTAAACGAATGAAAATAAACGGAATAGAATGTGAATATATCATTGGAGATCTTCCACAAAGCAAACGTATGCAAGTACTTGATTCATTTAAACGAGGTTCACTAAAATGCTTAGTAGCAACAGATGTTGCTGCTCGAGGTATCGATGTAGATAACTTGAGCATGGTTGTAAACTATGACTTACCAAATGAAGCAGAAAATTATATTCATAGAATTGGCCGTACAGCACGTGCTGGAAAATCAGGTTTAGCATACACCTTTTGTAGTGAGCAAGATGTGTATAATCTACCCGCTATAGAACGTTATGCTGGGGCTACAATACCTTCACAAGTAGCAGATAGTGAAATGTTTACAGAAGACAAAAGTGCTGGAACATATATTCGTACCGGAAATTTTGCTGACAAGCGCTATGAAAATCGTAATGGAAGGAACAACGGGAAAGACACAAGATCTCGTAATTCGAGGACACAACACGCTAACCGTTACACTGATAATCACCATGACAAAAAAAGCACTAATAGAACATATGATAAGAAAAAGAATTCTGAAAGAATGCAAAACTCTAAAAAACCAGAACAAAATAATTACAAAGGAAAACAAACAAACAAAAGCTACCGTCAAAACACTAAGAGCAATATAGACAATCGAGATATGTCTCAAATGTCCTTTGAAGAAAGAATGAAGCTTTATCGCGAAAAATATAGCTCCCCTGCAGATAAAACGGCAACCTCTACAACAAGAAATATCAATAGTTCAAAAAATTATACCAGGAAACACACTAATAAAAACGGGAAAACTAATCCTAAAAACCAAAATAAATATCAAAATAAGAATTTTAAAACTTCAAAGACACCTGTAAAAACAGCAATCAAACCTAAAAAAGCCAAACAAAAACCTCCACGAAAAGGTGTAGGAAACATCTTTACCCGTATTTTTATAGGTCGTCTTTAAATTTTTCTATCAAAAGTCTTTGTATTGGTTTTATATTATGGAGATTTTTTATATTTAAAGTTTTTTTAAGATATTTTATTTTATCTATTGACCTTTAATCGATAAAATATTATTTTAACTTTAGAAAAATGTATGCTAACAATTTTAACATACATTTTTCTTATATTTATTTTGGAGGTCAATATGAATCGTAAACTATCTACAATTCTACTGATTGCAATTTCTACACTATTTTTATTAATGGGATGTAGCAAAAAAGAAAGTGGTATTAGTGGTTCTTTTAAAGGAACAGGGGAAGGACATAGCGGTCCTATCACTGTTGAAATCACTCTTGACAATAATAAATTAACTGATGCTAAAGTTTTAGAAATTCAGGATTCTGGTTGGGCACAGCCTGCGGCTACTACTATTGTAGAACAAGCTGTTAGCACCGGAAGCATAGAAAATCTTGATGCAGTATCAGGAGCTACACATACCTCAGACGGAACAAAAGCTGCCCTAAAAGCTGCTTTCGACTCTGCTAATGTTACAAGCACAGAAAAGGTAGCTGCAGTAAATACAGAAAAAGCAGTTTTAGAAGATGTTACCTGTGATATTGTAATTATTGGAGCAGGTGGAGCAGGATTAACAGCAGCAACGGCTGCTGAAAATGCAGGGGCTTCTGTTATTATACTTGATAAAATGCCTATGGTTGGTGGTAACACAAACTATGCAACTGGTGGATTAAACGCATCAGAAACATCTATACAAAAAGCACAAGGCGTTGAAGACTCAAATGAACAATTCTATCAAGACACGTTTATTGGTGGCCACGAATTAGGAGACCCTGAATTAATACACACCTTTGTAAATAATTCTGCAGAAACAGTAGATTGGCTCATCGCACACGGAGTAGCATTAGCTCGTGTCAAAAGAATGGGTGGATCTACAAATTCTCGTACACATCAACCAGCTGATGGATCTGCTATTGGAGCTTATTTTGTAAAAGCTATGGATAAAGCAGCTCGAGAAGCCGGTGCAGAGATAAGATTAAATAGCAAGGTTATAGAAATTATTTCTGAAAATGGTAAAGCAACTGGTGTAAAAGTTGAAACAAAAGACGGAATCTATACAGTTAATGCAAAAGCTGTTATTTTAGCTTCTGGTGGATTTGGCGCGAATCCAGAAATGATTGTAAAGTATAAACCTGAATTAGAAGGTTTTGGAACAACAAACGCTCCAAGTGCAACCGGTGACGGTCTAAATCTTGTAACTCCATTTAATGCAGACTATGTTGATTTAGAACAAATTCAAACACATCCTACTGTTGTTCCTGTAAAAAATATAATGATAACAGAAGCTGTTCGTGCCCAAGGAGCAATACTTGTTAACCGAGAAGGTAAACGATTTGTTCAAGAGCTTGAAACCCGTGACGTCGTTTCTAAAGCAGAATTAGAACAAACAGGAGGAACAGCATTCCTTGTTTTTGATCAAGATATTCGTGACGGATTGGCTGCAATTAATTCATATGCCAAACTTGGTTTACTAACACAAGCAGATTCAATTGAAGAATTAGGAAATGCTATTGGGATTGATTCTGAAGCTTTGGCATCAACAATTACTCAATATAACTTATTTGTAGAAACAGGGAAAGAACCTGATTTTGGACGCTTTGATTTAACAGAAAAAATAGACAACGGTCCTTTTTATGCTGTCGAAGTAGCTCCTGCTGTCCATCATACTATGGGTGGTGTTAAAATTAACACAAACACAGAAGTAATTAATAAAGATGGAGAAGTTATTCCTGGTTTATTTGCTGCTGGAGAAGTAACAGGTGGTATACATGGCGGAAATCGTCTAGGTGGTAATGCCGTAGCCGACATCGCAATATTTGGACGTATAGCTGGTACAAATGCTGCAGCTTATATTGAAAAATAACTAAGAAACTTATTAAATAAATTAAAAGGCAACTGTATGATATTTTTTGTATCCTACGGTTGCCTTTTTTATTTTTTTACTTATTCTATTTTTTTATTATTTTAAAATTTCTTTTTTTTTATAAAATACAGTTTCCCTTTTACTCTCCCCTTTTCTTTTTAAAGAGCATTAATAACTAAATCACCCATTTTATCTGTACCAACAAGTTTTCCAGCAGCTTTTATAGCATCAATATCAGAACCTGCAATATCACCTGTTCTCCATCCTTCATCTAAAACTGTATCTACTGCTTTTTCGATCATAAGAGCTTCTTTTTCCATTTTAAAATCAAATCGAAGCATCATTGCACAGCTTAAAATTGTTGCCAAAGGATTAGCTAAATTTTTTCCAGCAATATCAGGTGCTGAACCATGAATTGGCTCATACAACCCTGGACCTGTACCATCTCCTAACGAAGCAGAAGCAAGCATTCCAATAGAACCTGTTACTTGGCTAGCCTCATCAGAAAGTATATCTCCAAACATATTACTAGTTGCAATAACATCGAACTGACGAGGATTACGTACCAATTGCATTGCTGCATTATCAACATATAAAAAATCCAAAACAACTTCTGGATAATCTTTATGCATTTTGTTTGCAACTTCTCTCCATAGACGACTAGATTCAAGTATATTTGCCTTATCAACAACACACATTTTCTTCTGTCGTTTCATTGCACTTTCAAAACCGATTTTTAAAATCCGTTCAATTTCAGATACATTATACCTTTCAGTATCAAAAGCTTCCGTATTGTCAGCATTTCTTCCACGATCGCCAAAATAAATACCACCAGTAAGTTCACGAACAATTAAAATGTCTAGACCTTCTCCTACAATCTCATCTTTTAAGGGACACGCAGCCGAGAGTTGTTTAAACATTACAGCTGGCCGTAAATTAGCAAATACTTTCATGCCAGCACGTAAACCTAGAAGAGCTTTCTCTGGACGTTTGTTACTTGGAACATCATCCCATTTAGGGCCACCAACGGCACCCAAAAGAACAGAATCTGCGGCTAAACAAGTATCTAAACTTTCTTTAGGTAAAGGATTATCAAATTTATCAATCGCACATCCACCAGCCAAAACTGTTTCGTAATTAAAAACATGTCCACATTTTTTTGCAACAGCATCTAAAACACGAACACCCTGTTTTATAATATCGGGACCAATTCCATCTCCAGGAATAAGAGCTATCTTCTTTTCCATATCAAAATCTCCTGTACTAATACTAAATTATCTGTAGTATTAATAAATAATATACTTAACAAAACATTTTGTAAAGTAGACAAAAAAAAAGCCTGTTTTTCACAGACTTTATTAAATTTACATAAACTGTTTAAACTTCGCCTCGACATCCTTTATAAGCTTGTATTCAAAAGAATCGACTAGAGCAAGCCAAGAAGCCTCCATAAGATCAGAACTAACTCCAACTGTAGACCAAGAATAAAAACCATCTGTAGAATCGATAAGAACACGAACTTTAGAAGCAGTCGCACTTTTCCCATCAAGAACACGAACTTTATAATCTGTCAAACGAACAGAATTAACAGCTGGATAAAATCTCTCTAAAGCAGCTCGTAAAGCATTATCAAGAGCATTAACAGGTCCATCCCCTTCTCCTGCTGTGACGGCAAAATCTCCTTCAACTTCAATCTTTAATTGTGCAAAGGAACAAAGGTGTTCATCTAAGCGAGGTTTTTCGCCATATGTTTTATAATAATGAAGCTTAAAAAAAGGACGATACTTACCAATGATTTTACGTACTAATAATTCAAAAGAGCCTTCTGCTCCTTCAAATTGATAGCCTTGGTGTTCTAACTCTTTTACTCTCTTTGTAATCTCTGCAACAATAGAATCGCCTTTTTTAATAGTTGAATCAAATTTTTTAATTTTATCAAGCACAAGAGAGCGACCTGCAACTTCACTCATCAAAAAGCTTCTTTGATTACCAACAACAGTTGGATCTACATGTTCATATGCAAACGGATTTTTTGTAACAGCATCAATGTGCATCCCTGCTTTATGAGCAAATGAACTCGCTCCAATATAAGGCATACCATTATCTGGAAGTATATTAGAAATTTCTGTAACTCGATGACAAATCTGGGTTAATTTCTTTAAATGGTCTTCAGGTAAACATTGAACATCTTTTTTAAGTTCTAAATTCCCAATAATTGTAGAAAGATTAGCATTGCCTGTTCTCTCACCAAACCCAAGCAATGTCCCTTGTACATGAGTAGCTCCACAATTTGTTGCAACAATAGAATTTGCAACTGCTAAACCGCAATCATTGTGTGTATGTATACCAATTTGAACAGGTTTGCCACTTTTCGTTTTTACATTTGAAAATTCTTTTACTACAATCTTGGTTGTTTCTGCAATAAAATCCATCATGGAGCCACCCTTTGTATCACAAAGAACAAGAAGATGGGATCCCCCATCAACAGCTGCATGAAGAGTTTTCATTGCATACTCGGGATTTGACTGCCATGCATCAAAAAAATGTTCCGAATCAAAGATAACAGAACGGCCTGCATCGCATAAAAAACTCGCTGTTTCTCTAATCATATCCAGATTTTCTTCAAGACTAGCATGAAGAATATCTGTAACCTGAAAGTCCCATGATTTTCCAAAATACACTACAGTATTGGTTTCTGCATTTAAAAGACTTTCTAGATTTGGATCATCAGCACAAGCAATACCTTTTCGCCGTGTTGAACCAAATGCAACAATTTCAGAATTAGTAAGTTTAAGGGTTTTAAGTTTTTGAAAAAATTCTAAATCTTTTGGATTAGAGCCTGGATTCCCCGCTTCTATATATGAAACTCCTAGTTCATCGAGAGCTTGCACAATATGTAATTTATCAAGAACAGAAAAGCTAATTCCTTCGCCTTGGGCTCCATCACGTAATGTTGAATCAAGTATTGCTATCTTTTTTTTTGACATATTTATCCTTCCAAAGAATTCGACTATTAACTATTACAATGAGGATCCAATATCCCAGGACCTCGTTGCATTGCAGTAAGACCAGTACGGACTAATTCAAGGATGCCAAATGGTTCAAGTAATTTTATTAGGCTTCCAACCTTGTCTTGGCTCCCTGTCGCTTCAATAATAAGAGATTCTTCTGCAACATCGACAATACGTGCACGAAAAATATTTGCTGTCTGAATAATGCCACTACGTGAGTCTACAGGGGCCGAAACTTTTATAAGTGTCATTTCACGAACAACTGTTTCATCTGTTTTGCAATGCTGAATTGAAATAACTTCAACTAATTTACCTAATTGTTTGGTGATTTGCTCAAGTATATTATCATCTCCAGTTACTACAATAGTCATGCGAGAACGCCCTGGATGATGTGTCTCACCAACAGTTAAACTATCAATATTATAGCCACGACGACTGAATAATCCAGCTACACGACTCAAAACACCCGCATGATTTTCTACCAATACTGATAAAACATATTTTTTTGATTCTTCTGCATTCATATTTTGCCTCCAAACTCTTAAAACTTAATTTATTTCTATATAAACCCCAAGCAAATGAACTTCTTCAGTCGTTTTGTTTAATTGTTCTTTCGCAGCTTGTAATAATGTAGCGGTTTCGCTCTCATCGAAGTTTTTACCGTTTCTTCTCAATTCAACATCGGCATAGAACATATATCGCCATGGTTGTCCTTGAATAGGACGAGATTCTAAACGTGTTAAATTAAGGTCTAAGTCAGTAAAAACTCCAAGACTTTCATGTAAAGCACCACTGTGATTTCCGGCGATAAATGCAAAACTGGCCATTTTAATACCATTTGATGGCTGTAAAAGTTGAATCAATTTAGATTCAACGGAATTGACACTACTGTTTTGTGTCACACTACTAATTAGTAGAAAACGAGTGTAATTACGAGGATCCGATTCTATACCACATTTAAGGACATTTAATTTTTTACAATTTTCAGAACTATTACAAGCCTGCACAGAAGCAATTGCAGCAACATCAGAAGATCCCTTTGTTGCAACCATTTTAGCAGCAGCAGTTGTAGACAAACATTCAACTTGCTTCCATGTAGGATGTAAAGCTAAAAAATCTGAACATTGGGCAAACCCCTGTGGATGAGAATAAACAGTTTTAATAGTATCAATTGATGAACCTTCATTTGAAAGCAAAGAATGCTCTATGCGCAATTTAATACTACCAACTATTGAAATATCTTCAAACCGTACTAAATTATCATAATTTTCGTATACAGATCCTGCCAAACTATTTTCAATTGGAACCATTCCACAATCAGATTCACCATTATTTACAGCTTGAAAGACTTCTCTAAAATTAGCACATGGCTTTGATTCTGCTTCACCATCAAAATAATGCATTATAGCTTGCTCTGCATATGCACCTCGTGATCCAGAATATGCACAACTAACTTTTGTTTGTGTTGGTTGTGAGCCATCTTTTACATTTTTTGCTGCCGTATTTAAATTAACGACTGCGCCTCTAATACGTGTCGTTTCTTTATTAACAACAGGAGCAAGAACGTCTATATCTCTAAGCAATTTATCAAATTGTTCAGGAAATAAAGATTGAGCGCCGTCAGAAAGAGCCTTATCTGGATTACAATGAACTTCAACTATTATGCCATCAGCACCTGCTGCTACTGCCGCTAATGCCATTGGAGGAACTTTAGACCTAATTCCAACTGCATGACTTGGGTCAACAATTACAGGTAAATGGGTAAGGCTTTTTACAACAGGAATAGCAGATAAATCTAGTGTATTACGGGTAGCTTTCTCGTAAGTACGAATACCTCGCTCACAAAGAATAACATCTTTTGAACCGCTTGAAAGTAAATATTCTGCTGCCATAAGCCACTCTTCTATAGTTGCAGCTAACCCTCTTTTTAAGATAACAGGTTTTCCGGTAGCTCCTATTTTTTTTAGCATTTCAAAGTTTTGCATGTTACGAGCGCCAACTTGCAAACAATCAACACCATGCTTTATCATAATTGGCAAATACTCAGAAGCAACAATTTCAGTAACAACGGGCAATCCATATTTATCACCAGCTTTTTTTAGTAAAATTACACCCTCTTCTCCCAGCCCTTGAAAAGAATATGGACTTGTTCGTGGCTTATAAGCCCCACCTCGAAGCATAACTGCTCCAGCCGAACTAACAGCTTTTGCAACATCCATCATTTGTTGTTCACTTTCGACAGCACAAGGGCCAGCTATAGAAGCAAGTCGCATTCCACCAATGCGAATAATTTGTCCTCGATTATTTGGAATCTGAACAATAGAATTATCTCTTTTAAATTCACGACTTGCCATTTTATATGGTTTAGAAATAGGAATTACCCTAGAAACACCAGGCATTATTTCAACTTTTCGAGGGTCCATAGCTAAATGGCCAACGGCTCCAAGAACAGTTTCTTCCTCTCCGTCTATTTCATTAACATTAAAATTATTGCTTTGAAGAAATTTTTTAAGATTCTCCTTATCTGCTTTTTGTATATTTTTTTCGAGTACTATTATCATTTATTTTTCCTTTTATAACTTTAAATATAACCTTAAAAAATTTAATTTATGGCAATTATGTTTATTCTCGATTCCATGAAACTGTTCGAAGAACATCACCAAAAACACCTGCAGCTGTAACAGCAGCTCCAGCACCATATCCACGTATCGTCATCGGAATAGGATTGTATCGTGCAGTATGAAAAACAAAAGCATTTTCACCACCTTTTATAACATACAAAGGATTTTGTGAATCGACTTCTAAAAGCCCCACACTGCAAACTCCGTCTTTTATTTTGGCTGCCATACGTAAAACTTTTCCTTCTTTTGCAAGAGATTTTACTTTTGTATCAAAATATTCATCTAATTTAGGTAAGTTTTTTAAGAAAATATCTGTCGAGCCTGAATCATCAAAATCATCAGGAAATAGCTTATTCATTTTGACATCATCAAGTTCTATATTCATACCTGCTTCACGTGCAATGATAAGAACTTTTCGAGCAACATCCATTCCAGAAAGATCATCACGAGGATCTGGCTCTGTAAAACCTTTTTCACGAGCCTTTAAAACAGCTCCACTAAATGATTCTCCTTCATCAAGTAATCCGAAAATGTACGAAAGAGAACCAGACATGATGCCAGAGAATTCTACAAGATGGTCACCACTTTTAAACATATTTTGTAGCGTATCCATGACAGGAAGCCCCGCACCAACATTTGTTTCGTAAAAAAATAACTTATGCATTTTGTTAGCTGTTTTACGGATATTTCTATAGAAGTCCATACTCATTGAATTAGCACGTTTATTAGGTGTAACAATGCTCATACCAGCATTAAAAATATCTAAGTAGCGAGAAGGTAAATCATTACTTGCAGTACAGTCTACAAAAACAGGATTAAGCGGTTTTGTCTTTGACACAAGGTCAAGTACTGCGTCAACAGAAGCAACCGTTTTTGATTCATTTTTACGTTCTCTCCATGAAGAAAGATCAATAGAATCTTTATCTAATAACATGGTGGTTTTTCCACTTATGCACATTACTTTTAATTCTATATTTTGGTTTAAAAGTTCTTTTTGTTGATCTCGAACCTGATCCAGAAAACAGCCACCGATAGTACCTGTTCCAAAACAGAATACTTGAATAGTTTGTTTTGTATTAAAGAAAAACCTATGAGAAATACGAACCGCCGTATCACCCATTGAGCCATGTATAACGACTGAAATTGAACGTTCTGAAGAGCCTTGAGCAAGAGCTAAAATATTTATATCTTGTGAAGCCAGTGAGTCTAAGAAAGTACTTGCTATACCCCGTTGCTTTTTCATGCTATCACCCACAATAGAAACTATTGCACAATCATCAATTACATCAACAGTGTTAATATCTCCAGCACGCATTTCATATTTAAATTCTTCTTCTAAAACTTTACGCACTTTGGAAGCTTGATTTTGACGTACGCAAAATGAAATTGAATATTCTGAACTCGATTGAGTAATAAGTAGCATAGAAATACCAGCACGAGAAACAGCAGCAAAAATACGACTTGCCATTCCACTCTTATCTTTTAGCCCAGATCCAGCAATATTTATTAGAGCCGTTTCTTTTAGACACGAAATGCCTCGAACAGCCCCTCTAGAAGTAAAAGGGCCTACTCCAATTCGTGTACCTCGAGCTGAAGGATTATGACTATTTAAACTCCACGCCTCTATTCCTCTAGCAGAAAGAGGAGCTAAGGTTTTAGGATACAATACTTTAGAACCAAAGAATGAAAGTTCCATAGCCTCTTCATAACTCATATCATTCACAAGAATAGCATCTTCTACAATACGAGGATCGGCAGTGAAGATTCCATCTACGTCGGTCCAGAATTCAACTTTAGAAGCTTTTAAACTAACGGCTACAATGGCAGCTGAAAAATCAGATCCATTACGACCTAATAAACCAGGTTTCCCATTTTCATACTGGCACACAAAACCTGGTAATAAAAGAATCCGCGCACGCGGAGCTATTTCGCCCTCTAAATAAGGAGCAAAAGCTGCTATTGTTTTTTCATAGTCTGGATCACCTTCGGATTGGTCTCCTGTAGTAAAAATAACTTCACGAGAATCTATAAGGCATATTTTTTGATTCAAAGATTCTAATAAACAAGCCATTATTGGAGATGAAAGCAATTCTCCCATTCCCATTATGCGACAATGAACAGAAAGAGGACATTCCTTAAAAACCGATACCGCAGAAAGTAAACGATCATATTCATCAAAAATAGGCTTTAATTTAGCAATTGCAGCATTACTATCAAAAGCTTGGTTTTCTTTTCCTAACTCTTCACAGATGGTAGTATGAATTTTTCTAATCTCTTGCACATAAAAAGAAGAATCTTGTCCACCCATGCAAGCGTCAATACTCTCCTGAAGTGTATTAGAAACACCACCAACAGCAGACACAACTACACTAACACGATCAGTTTTTGCTTGCTGCATAATAATATTTGCCGAATTTAGCATGTTTTTAGCACTTCCCATAGAAGTTCCACCAAATTTCAATGTTAACATAGTTCACCCCACTCTCAAAATGTAAGTTAAATTGACTGATTTATACTAACAGAAAAATAACCTGTTTACAAGTGATATGCAAAAAATATGCATATTTATGCAATTTTCTCGAGATAAGGAAAAATTAAATAATTTTTAGTTAAAAGCTTTTTCAACTTCATCGATTAGTTCATCAGGAGTCGAAGCACCGGCAGTAATTCCAACGGTTTTGAGTGAAAAAAACTTTTCAGGTATTTCTGAAGCTTGCTCTATATGCACAACAAAATCTTGTAGGATATCTGTACGTTCACTCATCCATCGTTTTGCATTTATGTATAAACGACGTGTATTGGCAGAATTTTTTCCACCAATAACAACAATTCCATCTACTTTTCTACATAAATCTTCTAGCGCTTGCTGACGTTCATACGTTGCAGAACAAATAGTATTAAGTATTTTTATATGCGAAAGGGCTACTCTCAACACAGCTGAAATGGCCTCATATTCTTCTGGACTAAATGTGGTTTGTGCAATCAAGACAACAGGCTGTTTTCTTGTATTCTCATCTGAAAAATGTTTTTGTAAGAGAAGTTCTGCATCATTTTTATTTTCTATAACATAACACGGTTGACCTTGTTCTTCGGCATACCCAGAAATACTAATAATTTCTCCATGGTTTTTGTCTCCTGCTAAAATAACAGAGAATCCTTTTGCAGCATAACTAGCAGCACGTTTTTGGCTAGATAAAACACGTGGACATGTAGCATCTATAACCTTACAACCCTTTTCTTTTAATATACGTTTTGTTACAGGAGGAACCCCATGAGCACGCAAGATAACAATAGGATCTTTTTCTACTGAAACTGAGTCTATATCGTTTGCTTCAATTTGTCCTAGTCCTCGTCTTTTTAATTGTTCCAATGCAATTCTATTATGAATAAGAGGACCTAGAGTTTTTACTTTTTCGTGTCTTTCGCTATATGTATCTAACTTATCTGTAATTTTTAAATCACTAGAAGCGTCTTCGACAGCTTTTAATGCTGTATTTACTGCACGGCGAACGCCCATGCAATAACCTAGAACATCCGAACGTATTACTTTTGTATGTGACATACCAATTGCCTTTTCTTGTAACGAATATAAAATATTCTTCGCATAATCATGGGTAAAAACATAAGAATTATATAAAAACTTACTTCTATTTTCCAGTTTTGAACAAAGAATGGAAGTATAAATAATATAACCGCAATTATGGGATACGTAAATAGTAATACGCGATCTTGATTTTCTACAGTATGTACTAATATAAATTGAAAAAGAAAACCAATTAGTACAATTGCCAACAGTGTATAACTTAAAACAGAAAAAGATTTGTGCCCCATTTGGCCGAGCAAAAGTTTTTTTATTAAATCTAATATTACTGCGGCTGTAAGACATACAACATAGGCAAAACAGAAATGCAAAAAAACATACATAAATGCAGCTTTTTCATTGTTTTTTACTTCGCGATTAGAAATCGTTTCTGAGTAAATTGCCCAAATTCCAAAAGCAAGTGCAAGCCCAGCAAGAATTGCCATATTAGCCGTAAGACCTATCTTTATTTTGCCTGAAAAACCTCTTATTAGGCCTGTCAAAATTTGCGCGATAATAATTACAGTTATTCGATTAAAACGCTGTGTTAAAGATTTAGAAATTATATTATCAGATCGAGAGCCCATATTAGTAATTAATAGCTCCCTATCTACTTTATTCATCGAATATCTTATAGTTGTATACAAAATAACGATAGAAGTATACCAAAATATTTGCGTATATTCAGATTTTACAAATACTCCAATAACAAAAACAATTATGCCCAATAGCATTCGTTGAACATAATATTTTGAAGTAGCATGCTCTTTATCGGCAAAACCAGTATACCACCAAAGATACATCATAATTAATTCTAATCCAATATAAAAAATAGAAAAAGGAATCTTATCAGTTGTAAAAATATTACCACAATATATGCTCATTCCAATAACAGCAAACATTTGAATAAAAACAAAAAACCGAGAACGAATATCATCATTCCCATGGATCTCAAAATAAAGACTAAAATTAAACCAAGTCCACCAGCCCATGAGAAATAACAATAAATGAAGTGAAAGATTTGAAAAATTCATATCTATTGTAAATAAAGCCGTAATATGTGCAAAAAAAGCACTGTAAACAAGATCGTAGAATACTTCTATACCTGTTACTTGTCGATTATCATCAAAATCGGCTGCTTTTCGTGGCTTGGACCACCAATGTTTTACATCGAGAATTTCTTGCATAAATGCCTTCTATTTGTTATATTTTTTTAAAAATGTTTGCTAATAAACTATATAAAGCCTTTGGCTCAATAGGTTTTGCAATATGGCCATTCATGCCTGCTTCTAGAGCTTTTTCAATGTCAGATTTAAATGAATTTGCTGTCATAGCATAAATAGCAAGATTATTACTATAGTCGGAATTAATAGCACGGACCCGTCTTGTTGCTTCATAACCATCCATGACTGGCATTTGAATATCCATTAAAACAACATCATATTCTATTTTTTTGTTTAGTATTGAATCTAATGCTTCTTGTCCATTATTTGCAACAGTGACAAGTGCCTCTTTCGACTCGAGCAATTTTTTTGCAATTAACTGATTTATAGTATTATCTTCAACTAGAAGAATCTGCATCCCTTTTAGTGAAATATCTTCTTGTCTATATTCAGTTTCTTCACAATATTTCTCATCACCCAAATTACAGATAATTGCATTAAAGAGTTCCGAAGGAAATATCGGTTTTGATAAAAAGGTTCGTATGTCTAAATTTTGAGTCTGTTTTTTAAAATCTGATATATCATATCCCGACATCATAATTATTTGGGATTTTGAACTAATTATCTCTTTAATTTTTGTAACTAATTCAAATCCATTTAAAGTTGGCATTTTTATATCAATTAGATATATATCATATTCTTTTTCTATTGCTATTTTATTTTCTATTTTCTTTAGTGCAGCATGTGAATCTGTTACATAATCAGTTTTCATATCCCATTTTCTAGTAACAGCAGATAAATACTTACAGGTATCTATATCATCATCAACTATTAAAATGCTCAATTTTGATATATCACGCGTCGTTCTTAAAGGAATAGGGCCTGCAACTTCAAAAGGAATACTAACACTAAATGTTGTTCCCTTTTTGAGCTTGCTTTCAAAAGAAATTGTTCCATTCATCATCTCTATAAGATTTTTTGTAATGGAAAGCCCCAATCCACTGCCACCATATTTTGTAACAGTTGTAGCATCTTCTTGCTCAAATTTATTAAAAAGCCTTTTTTGTAAATCAGAACTCATACCACACCCTGTATCTTTGACTTCAAGATGTAACAGTATATGAGTATCGGATATTTCTTCTTCTGAAATGTTAACAGTTATGGTTCCCTCTTTCTCTGTAAATTTATAGGCATTTGATAATAAATTTAGCAAAATTTGTCTAAGCCGAAAAGCATCCCCCACAAGCATCTCTTGTTCAATATTTTTTGCTAATGCTTTATATTTAATTCCTTTTTGTAAGCAATTATTATAGTACATTTCTGTTACCATATGTATATTTTCTTTTACATTAAAAACCTCGTGAAGTATCTTTATTTTTCCATGCTCAATAGCAGCTATATCTATAATATCATTTATTATACCCAGTAAAATTTTTGAACTTTGCTCTATTTTCTCCGCATAATCTTCTGCAACTTCTCGATTGTTTAAATTATCTTTTAACAACGTATTTAGTCCTAAAATAGCATTTAAAGGAGTACGTAATTCGTGAGACATATTTGTTAAAAACACCGTCTTTGCTTTCGCTGCAGCATTTGCTTTTTTTGTAGCAATTTTTAGTTGGGTATTTACAACTATTAGTTTTTTATTATTTGTTTGAGATTTGATATATAGCAAGACCAATAAAGCAATTACAACAAAAAATAAAACAAGAGCAAGCCAATGAGAATATATCTTATCAAAAAGCGAATTCTCATATTTTGTAGATCTTATATTAGCAGTTATAATTCGTTGACTCCCATCTGCTATAATAAGATCTATACCATCATTAATAATAGGAATATACGCACTGCTTTTAGCATTTACAGCCCAGAGAGCCATCCCATAAGATTGTGCAAGTGTATTGTTTAGAACAAGCTCAGTAAAAAAAGGAGAGCGTAAAAGATAATTAGCACGATCTTCAGAGGAAAGACCTATATCTAATGTACCATTTTTTACAGCTTCTAAAATATCTTCTGTAGTATCATAATAGACAAACTCACATTTGGGTAAAATTTTCTTAAAAGTAGCCTCATGTATTGTATGTATTTTTATAAGACCTATTTTTACAATATCATTATTAGTAATTATTTCACCTTGCTGGGTAATACTTACATAAGTATCATAATAAAATTCATTTGAACATTGATTTTTTATTTCTTCAGGGACAAAAAGAGGACTCAAAATAACAAAATCTACATCGGGATCTTTTGCCATCTCGATAGTAGTGACATTTGGGCCAAATATTTTATATTTTATGGTAAGATTTTTTAACTCTGCAATTCTATTGAGTAATTCTGGACAATATCCTTTTGCTTGGCCATCTTTTGTATACATTAAAAGTTCCAAGTTAGAATGAGTAGCAATAGTTAAAACATCATTAAAAAGTATGTCCTCTTCGGAAAAAGCAAACATACTCGAAGAAGATAAAACAACGATTGTTATGAGTAGAGCTTTTAATATACACACATTTTTTTTATACATACTATTAATGATATGACGTAAATTCGAAAATAACAAGAAGTAAGTTTTCTTTATTATAAAAAAAGTAACTCCTTTTTTTGAACTTCTACTGCTTTTTTATATCTTTTATGCTATTCTTTTAGTATGTTAAAGATTTTGCAAACAGGGGATTTACATTTAGGTAAGATCTTTTATGAACATTCACTTTTAGAAGATCAAAAATATGTTTTAGAACAAATAATTCAAGAATTACAATCTGAATCAGATAAAAACGAACCATACAATGCATTACTAATTACAGGAGATATCTATGATCGAGCTGTTGCTCCATCAGAAGCAATTACTCTTTTTGATTCTTTTTTAGTCTCTGCACATGCAGCATTTCCAACCCTCCCAATTTGCATTATTTCGGGCAATCATGATTCTGCAAAGCGCATGAGTTTTGCTACAAGTTTACTTGAAGCTCAAAACATTTATATTTGCACAAGAGCTGAAGATTGTACAAAACCAATTTTGTTGTACCCAAATCAAGAAACAAAGCAGAAAGCTCCACTTGCAGCTTTATATCAATTGCCATTTTTGTATACTGGTGATTTTTCAGCTTTAGATGGAACTGTTTTGCATACTCAAAACGAGCTTGTTACAGAAGCTGTAAGAAAAATAAAAATAGCTCACAAACAATTACAAAAAAGTAGCCCCGAACTAGCAAAAATCCCTGCATTATTGAATGCACACCTAAACTCTCTACCAGCAAGTGCCTCAGATATTTCTATAGGCACAGCTGGATTTGTAAACCCAAGTATATTTGATTTTTTTGAATACGTAGCTCTTGGCCACATACACAAACCACTCTCTCCTGCTAAAAATGCTTGCTATGCAGGATCCCCAATAGAGATATCTTTTAAAAATACGGGTAAAAATAAACCTGCCTTACAAAAACATTTTCTTCGTATTCAAATAGATACCTCAGAAGATCTTGGGAGCCTTTTTGATCAACAAAATAGACTGACAATGACAAAACTTCCAATAAAACCTCTCCATCCTGTGCTACGGCTTGAATCTACGTTTGATGATTTTGAAAACGGCACATACAAAAAGCTGGAAAATTTTGGAATAAGCCAAGAAGACCTTGCAAATGCCTATTTAGAAATAACATGCACAGATACTGTGTTAGTTGAAAACCCTCTATCTCGTTTGCAAAAACACTATCCGCTCACCATGGCAATTAACCAACAAGCACTTAAAAACATAAATTTTCAACAAAGTTTTAAAGAACGGAGGGAACTTTTCGAAGATTCACCAGATATAGAAAAAATAGATAACGCAAAGCTTTTTTCTGCTTTTATTGCAGATATTTTCCCAGAAGAAAAAGGAAAAGACTGGGAAGACGCAAAAAAACTTTTTTTGGAGAAAATACAATGAAACCTTTGTACCTAGAACTTGAAAACATAGGCCCCTTTGTAGGATCTCATTTTATAGACTTTACACAACTAGATGAAATTTATTTAATTAGTGGTAAAACAGGCTCTGGTAAATCAACCATTTTGGATGCTCTTACCTACGCACTGTATGGTTCCCTTCCTGGTGCAAGAGGCAAATACGACATTAGACAATTTCGATCAGATTTTTGCAAAAAAACTGACAAAAGCAGTGTCGACTTTGCATTTAAAATACAAGGCAAAACATATCGAGTTGTACGAACTTTACCAGTAAAGCGAACAACCAGAAATAATACTATTACAGAAGATCCAGAACAAGTTATTTTTTATGAACAAGAAAATGAAGATTGGTCTCTAATAGAAAACCAAACAAAAGCAACAAACAATGCAATTCAAAATTTATTACGTCTTTCTATAGACGAATTTTCTAAAATTGTATTGCTCCCTCAAGGTGAATTTGCAGATTTTTTACGAGCAAACTCTAATGAGCGAAAACCAATACTCGAAAAACTATTTCCAATAACAAAATATTCACAAATTATTAAAACAATAAAAACAGAATTAAATCAAATACAAGCTGAATACGATGCCCTAACAAATCAAATAGAAGAACTTGAAACAGAAGAAACTGCAAACAATAAAAGTGAGCTTGTTATACAAAAAGAACAAGCAAAAACCCTCTTAGAAGCTTGTGATAAAAAAGCTGAATCTCTTACAAAAATAGAGACAACTCTTTCTGCAACTTTAGAGCAATACAAAGCTTATGAACAAATTGAGCAAAAATTAACAGAAATCAAAGCACAAGAAAATTTTATACAAGAACAGAAAACAAAGCTAACAAGAGCAAAAGCTGCTGCTTCGACACGAACAGAACTACAAGAACTTACCAATAGCCGCTCAGAAGTAACACAAGCTACAAAAGATTTAGAAGAGTGTACAGCAGCCCTCAAATTAGCTCAAAAAAAGCTAGCCAAACTTACAGAACAATCGGAAGAAATTGAAAACCAGAGAGAACAGATTGGCATTCTAAATAAGCAAGTAGAAAATTTAGAAAAAGCACTTAATGTTCAAAAAGAATTACAACAAGCAAAACACCAAGAAAACAAGCTTTTAGAAAACTGTCAAACATATACAACAACTATAAAGCAAACACAAAAAGAATTGACCGATTGCAAAGAAAATCTTACAAAAGCTAAAAAAGCAGAAACAGAACGTAATAAAGCTCAAGACGATGGAAAAAAAGCACAAAAAGAATATGACCTTGCACTTTGGACAAAAAGTTTTTACGTTTTGCAACAAAAAGTTTTACAGGCACAAAAAGATTTTGATAGACAACAAGATCGCACTACCAAAATTGAAACAGAACTAGAAACTCTACAAAAACAAAAAGAAGCAGCAGAACTTGCAGACAAAGCTTTTTCTATTGCCCTAACACTACAAGATGATAAACCCTGTCCAGTCTGTGGTTCGACAACACATCCCGCTCCTGCACAAAGCATTATAGTTTCTAAGGATATTTCGACTTACATAGAAGAAAATGAAAAATCTCTGTCAGATGCAAAAGAAGTGCTTAATACAAGAAATACCGCACTAACGAGCGCAAAAACTTTGCTGACTCAACATACTGAGCACGTACCAGAAAATCAAGATAAAAAGATTGAGACTTCTATTAATGAAGTATGCCCCGAACAAGAATTGGTAAAACACCTAGAAAAAGCAAATGCACAATATGCGGAAGCCGAGCACACGCTTTCTACAATTAAAGAAAAAATTGCAGATTTTGATACACAAGCACAAAAACGTGACTTGTATGAACACAAACTAGAAATAATACAAAATAAACTCGAGACTATAAAAAAAGATGCTACTACTGCAAACACAAACTTTGAACTTGCTAAACAAACCACAAAAACAACGCTTAAAAGATTACAAGAATTATTATTTTCTAACCAAATAGAAGGAATACAAGTAGCCAAAGAAATAGATCAAGCAGACTTTGATACTATTTTAAAACAAACAAAACAACGATTACAAAGTACACAAACACAAATAGATACCTACGATAGAACCTTACAACAAACAAAAATCGGTGTCGCTCAATTAGAAACAAAAACTTCTGAAAAACAAAAGGATTTAGAAGCAAAACAAAAACGTTTAGACACTGCACAAAAAGCTTTTTTGCAAGCTATAAAAAACGCAAATGCACATCAGACAATTTGTTTTGAAAACGAAGAACAAATAAGGCAAGCTATGTTGAGTGTGCAAGAACAAGAAAGACTCGAAAAAAGTATTGCAGATTATGACAACCAAAAAGCAGATTTGACTTCAAGATTAGATGAAAAAAAATCATTACTTTTGGAATCTAAAGAAGAGACACAAAAAAAACTAGCACAAGTACAAAATGATATAAATGAAAACAAAACTGCTAAGAACACTGCTCAAATCAATTTTTCAAAGATTAGTTCTGCTATAGATCAAATAGATAAAAATGCTGAAAAACTGCACAAATTTCATAAAGAGCGAGAAGTAATAGAAAAAAAACTAAAAATTCAAATACAACTATCAAAAGCAATTTCAGGTGAAAATCCAAAAAAAATTGCTATCGATGCTTGGATATTAGGACTCTATCTCGAAAAAATTACTATTTTTGCTTCTTCTCGTTTGGAGCGCATATCTGATGGTCGCTACACTATGAGAATGTGTGATTCATCAGAAGGTGGGCGCGGATATAAAGGCCTTGATTTAGAAATTTGCGATGCATATACCGGCAAAAGTCGCCCGTGTAATACCCTTTCTGGTGGAGAGACCTTTATGGCTTCTATTAGTCTTGCGTTGGCTATTAGCGAAACTGTTCAATCGGGTAAAGGTGGTATACAAATAGATTCGTTATTCATCGATGAAGGTTTTGGATCTCTTGATGATGCCTCACTCGAAAAAGCGCTTTCTATTTTAGATGAATTACGTGACACTCGTAGTATTGGATTAATATCTCATGTAGGCGAGCTTCATACTAAAATACCATCACGCATAGAAGTAGCAAAAACAACAACCGGAAGCACAATAAAAGTTATTAGCGCATAATCTTTTAATTATTTATTCTCTACTAATAAGTTTATTAACGACGGCATTAGCTATCTTTCTATTTCCACCAGCAGCTGGATGAATACCATCATAAATAAACCAAGATCTATGATTACTCGTTAAAGAATAAATATCTATAAGTTCAAGATTTCTTTCCTTAGCAATTTCTTGAATTGCAGGAATTATTTCATCTATTATTATAGTATCTCGTATAAAATAAAAATAGTTTTCTGCACGTTCAAATTTATACGGTTTAGGTGGAGTCATAAGAATAATTCTAGGATTGCTTGATAATTTGGCAAAACTATCAAGTATTTCATTATAGTATTTTGTAAAAATATGAGAATTTTGCCACACACCAACCTTGCTGTCATTTGTTCCAAACATAAAAATTATTACATCAGGATTATTATCTAATATTTGCTGATAAAACCGATGGTTTACATAACTATCAGGTAAGCCATACATAGTTGTTGCCCCATTTTTTCCAAAATTACGAATACTGAATTTTTTACCTACCTTTCTTTGCAAAATTGATGGGTATGAAAAAAAAGGAGTTAATTTAGAACCTTCACCTTGAGTTATACTATCACCGACACAAGCGACTCTGATTTTTTTCTTAGTTTTACTAAAATTTTTTGCATGAGGAAAGGTATTCATCAAATTACACGAAATTACATAGAGCAAAAAAAGTACAAATAATAGTAATGGATAAAAATTAAAAAAAATCACTTAAGTATTCTACCTATTGGTCAAGATTTAAGCAATGTGATATAGTAAAGATATGGGTCAAGCAAACTTTCATTGGGAAAAATTAGATAATACCGCTCATCTTTTTCCTGCAATTTCTACATATAAAACTACTAATGTATTTAGACAAAGTGTCATATTAAAAGAAAATATTGAGCCTCTTTTTTTGCAACTCGCTTTAGAAGAAGTCATAAAACTTTTTCCTGCATTTAGAGTTCGTCTTCGTTCTGGATTTTTTTGGTACTACCTTGAACAAAACATGCAAAGGCTTCCTCTTATACAAGAAGAAAATGAGTACCCGTGTACAAAAATCCCCCAATTATCAGATAACGGATATTTATTTAAAGTATCCTTTTGGAAAAAACGCATAAATGTTGAAATTTTTCATGCACTAACCGATGGAACAGGAGCTCAAAATTTTTTGCAAGAGCTAGTATTACACTATTTAGCTATTGCACATATAGAAATTGAAAAATACAAAGATGGATATCTTAGCGACAATACATCTTTAAATAGAGAAGATAGTTTCTTTAACAATTACCGACGTCCACCATTAACCGAAAAGCAAAACTTGCAAGAAAAAAACATATCAGAAGAAAAGAAAGCTGTCGTGTACCATAGCACAGGAGAAAAATTAACGTATCCTCAATTTAGTGTGATACATGGTTTTTTTAGTCTTAACGATTTAAAGCAAATAGCTAAAAAAAACAATGCTACTATTAATGAATATTTAACAGCCTTGTTTTCCTGGTGTTTTTATAAAGAACAAGTCTCAAATGGAGATTTTTCGAAAGAAATTGCTATTGCAGTCCCTGTAAATTTGAGACCATGGTTTAAATCAATAACAACAAAAAACTTTTTTGTTATGACATTTGCACGATTTTTGCCTACAAAACCAGATCATACATTTACAGAGGTTTTAAAATCTGTCCAACAAAGCCTTGCTCAAGAAATAACAAAAGAGAATTTTAAATCAACACTAAGCAATCATGTAGCTAACGAGAAATCATTAATAAAAGCTCTAGTTCCCCTGCGATTAAAAAATGCAGGTATAAAATATGTGTATAAAAAAGCCACTAAAAATTCAACTTCAACAGCAAGCAATTTTGGCAGTTTGCAAATCCCTGAAAAATACAGAAAGTATATTTCAGCATTTCACGGTATTTTACCAAACTGCAAAGATCAACCTATTAGAGTTGTTTTTTCAAGCTATCAAGATATATTTTGTGTGACATTCTCATCGGTCTTAGAAAATACATACATTCAACAGAAGTTTTTCTCATTCTTATCAAAAGAAGGCCTTAAAATAACTTTAGAAACCAATGGAGAATACAATGGGAACATGTAAACACTGTGGAATCACAATACATGATAATATAAAGGTCTGTCCAATTTGTTCACATTCTCTAGAAATGGACGGAACAGAAGAAAACACTTATCCCGAAATTTTTGAAAAATTGCGAAAAAAGAATCTCTCTATGAGAATTGCAATTGCGGCAACTCTAGTGTCCTGTATACTAATAATTATATTGGATTATCATTTTTCGGCACATCTTGACTGGAGTGTCGTCGGTATTGCTACACTCATATTTGCAGCACATACAATGTATTCTTTTTTATACCAAAAGCGCCGTCTATTTAGTATCATAAGTGGATTACTCTTTAGATTAGCAATTTTATTTATTATAGTAGATTACGTAATAGGATTTTATAACTGGAGCTTAAACTACGCACTTCCTGGTTTATTTATTTTAGAAAATATAAATCTTATTTGTTTTGTTTTTTTAGATAAAAAAAATCGAAAAAGTTACGTATACTATGATATTTGGATTGTCTTATCAAACATATTACTTCTTATATTAGAGGCAATAGAGCTTATTCAACTTAAGTTTTTTGTTACTATAAGTATACAAACAAGCATAGTCGTTTTTCTTTGCTTACTTATCATTGGAGGACTCTCAGCTCGAAAAGAATTTGCTCGAAGATGGCATATACGAAAAAAGTAACTTTTTTTAACCTTATTTTAATTACCTTTACATTCCCCTCCTTTTTTACTAAACTAATACCTATACTGTTTCTGCATAGCAGATTCAACCCTGTTTCTACGGAATCAAGGCAACCAAAAAGAGGTTTAAACACCTATGAATACTTCTCACACAAATAAAAACGAACAAAGCGCATTAATTGCTGAATTAACCCCAAACCATACTTCAGCATTATTCACCGACTTTTATGAACTTACGATGGCACAAGGTTATTGGAAACAAAAAATGGATTATCCTGTTGTTTTCGATGTGTTTTTTAGAAACAATCCGTTTAATGGCGGATTTTCGGTTTTCTGTGGTATAGAAACACTTATTGATGCTATTACAGCCTTTTCTTTTAGTAATGAAGATTTAGAGTATTTACGATCCCTTGGAACTTTTGAAAACGAATTTATCGATTACTTAAAAGACTTCCATTTTACCGGTGATATGTACTCTTTTCGAGAAGGTTCTATTATATTTCCACAAGAACCAATTATTCGCATTCATGCTCATCTAATCGAAGCTCAAATTATTGAAGGTCTTATACTTAATCAAGTTAACTTTCAGAGCCTTATTGCAACAAAAGCAACAAGAGTTTGGTTAGCAAGTAAAAAAGGTTCAATCATGGAATTTGGACTTCGCCGGGCACAAGGATCCGATGGAGCAATGAGTGCAAGCCGTGCTGCTTACATTGGAGGTTGTGCAGGAACTAGTAATACCTTAGCAGGACGGATTTATGGAATCCCTGTTTTGGGAACAATGGCACATTCATGGATTATGAGTTTTCCAACAGAATTAGAAGCTTTTGAAGCATACGCAAAAGAATATCCTCAAAATGCTATCTTTTTAATTGACACCTACGATACTCTTCAGTCAGGCATTAAAAATGCTATAAAAGTTGGAGAAAAACTTGTTGAACAAGGATATAATTTTGGCGTTCGCCTCGACTCGGGAGATATACAATACTTATCAACAAAATGCCGAGAGGAACTTAATAAAGCAGGATTTCCACAAGCGACAATTTCTGTGTCTAACGAATTAACAGAACAAATCATCTCTCAACTTTTAGCAAATGGGGCTCCAATCAACAGTTGGGGAGTTGGGACTCATATGGTAACAGGAGGTGATGCATCATCCTTTACCGGTGTCTATAAACTTGCAGCACGTCATAATTATTCGGACAAAAAAGAACTTATTCCAACAATGAAAGTTTCTGATAACCCAGAGAAAACAACAAATCCTGGCATAAAAAATGTTTGGCGTTTATATGATTCTGATAATATGGCACATGGAGATATACTTGCACTAGATGATGAAACGATACCTTTAGATAAAGAAACATGCTTTTATCATCCTGCAATTGATTACCGCCATTTTGAAATACAACCTGACCACGTAGAAAACATGCTCGTAAAACGTCTTGAGAAGGGAAAAAGATTACAACCACGATTAAGCGAAGCAGAAACAATTAAAGAAAGCCGCCAAAGATTAAAAGAACAATTAAAATCATTTGATGCTTCTTTTCAACGTATTTTGAACCCTCATATATATAAGGTATCGCTTACAAAAAAACTAAAAGATTTAAAAGAAATACTAATAAAAGAAAGAATTAAATAAATAAAAAAAGCCGACTACTAGTTAGAGTCGGCTTTTTTTTATGATTTACTATACCTGTTAATCAATTTTAGTAACAAAAACTTTGTGTAGTATTATTTCTAAAATAATATACGAAGCTAAATAAACAAAAAACAATACCATCCAACTCCATGTAGAAAACCCAATTAACCACATGCTTTCTGCAGTTGCAGGAACTAATAGTACAATAATCATTAATACAATTGGGATTCCCAACGATTTAAAAGACATTTTACAAGTTTTAAGTTTATTATATATTCTAAAAATAATTTTTCGACAATAAAGTATACTTAATAAAAACAACGTAGGCTTAAAAAATAAAAGAAAATAATGAATGTTTTCATTACGACTAATAATACGCACAGGCATATATACCGCAAAAAAAGCTAAAAAAACATAAAACAAAGCTTTAAACATTTCATCATAACTTTTAATAAATACAAAATACAAAGAGGTTATTATTATTATTGGTATAAGCATTTCGATAAATCCGAAATGTAACAAATTAGAAAAAATTGAATACTTAGCAATGTAATAATCTGATGTAAATAAAACATCTAAAAAAGAATATAGAATACCAGCAATTAATCCGAAAAGGGTTGCTGAGTATATATTTTTAATCTCGCCTTTTTTATTATCTATACTTATATAAAAGGCTGTAGCACATGGCAACAACAAGAGCATATATGACATCATGCATACAAATTACCATGAAAGACCGTAAAATACAAGCTTTACAATTGCAAAATTCAGTCGTATCATAGTTTATACAGATTAAACAACAAGGAGTTATTTTTATGGATTTCAGTACACAACAAATACGGAATGTTTCTATTGCAGGCCATGGGCAAACGGGCAAGACAACTCTTGCCGAACACTTGCTGTTTACTGGCGGTGTTATTTCTGAAACACAAACAATAGAATCGGGAAAAACTGTAAGTGATTACACTCCCGAAGAAATCCAACATAAAATATCAATATATTCTTCGCTTACTCATATTCCTTGGAATAATTGTAATATTAACATATGGGACACTCCAGGGGCTTCTGGTTTTGTTGGAGAAGTCATAGCGGCTTTTCGTTCCTGCGAAATGGCTTTAATGCTTGTTGATGGACGCACTGGAGCACAAATTGAGACAATAAAACTTTGGCGTCGTTTAGATAGGCGCAATAAACCTCGAATGGTTTTCGTAAACAGAATAGAAGATGAGAGAACAGATTACCAAGCAGTAGTAAAAGATATTCATAAAAAATTTCAAATTGAAGCATGTCCTATCACTATTCCAATGATGGAAGGATCGAATTATAAGGGCGTCATAGATGTATTACATCAAAAAGCATTTTTTATACCTTCAGAAGGGCAAATAGAAACAGAAACAGATATTCCTGAAAAATATTTAGCTGAAGTAAAAGATGCTCGAGAAATACTATCTGGAGCAGCAGCAGAAGGAAATGAAGACTTACTAGTAAAATTTATCGATGAAGGAGAATTATCAACAGAAGAAATCGATAGTGGATTAAAGGAAGCATATTTAAATAATCGTATTGTTCCCTTTTTTGCTGGAGACCCAATTAACAACTCAGGATTGGTTCCTGTCCTTAATTTTATTTCTACTATTGCCCCTTCTCCTGGAGAACGAGTTGAAACAGCTATTAACGAAAAAAAAGAAACTATTGCTATCAAAATTTCACCTGATGATCCTATTCATGCTTTAGTAGTAAAAACAAGTAATGATAAGTTTAGTGGATGCCTTTCATATCTAAAAGTTATAAGCGGTGTATTAGAGAGTGATTCTGAATTATATAATGTGACAGAAGGCCAAAAAGAAAAAATAGGTAAACTCTATCGATGCCAAGGTAAAAATCTTGAAGAAATAAAAAAGATTTATGCAGGAGATATAGGAATTGCTGCAAAACTTTCGTATACCAAAACAAGTGATACTCTTTCCGAAAAAGAAGACTCAATTTCATTTATAAAACTACGAAATCCTGGCCCAGTTTTTCGCATGGCTGTTACAGCCAAAGACAAGAAAGCTGAAATAAAAATGGGCGATATCTTTTATAAGATGGCAGAAGAAGATCACACCTTTAAATTTGGCTACAATGCAGAAACTAAACAAAATGTTATAGAAGGAATGGGAGAACTTCATTTAAAAATAAAGCTCGATAAAATTAAAAATGAAGCAAACATTGATATAGAAACTTCTGTTCCTCGAGTAGCTTACAGAGAAACGATTTTACGGAAAAGTCAATCTGAATACACCCATAAAAAACAATCCGGAGGACATGGTCAATTCGCGCGTGTAGATATTGCAATAGAACCGATGAAACGTGGTGAAGGTTATAAATTTACAAATGCAGTCTTTGGCGGAGCAATTGCAAAAGGATATATTCCCGGTGTTGAAAAAGGTATACAAGAAGCTTTAGAGCATGGAGTTCTTGCTGGATATCCTGTAGTTGATGTTGCAACAACAGTACTCGATGGAAAACAACACCCTGTAGATTCATCAGAAATGGCATTTAAAATTGCTGCACGAAACGCATTTAAAATTGCTATGCGAAACGCAGGACCTACCCTACTCGAACCAATTATGAATGTAACCGTTTGGGTAGAAACAAAATATCTTGGTGATATTATGAGTGATTTTTCGAGTAAACGAGGCCGAATCATGGGACAGGAACCAATTAGCAATGATATAGAAGAAATTCGCGCTCAAGCACCTCAAAGTGAATTGTTACGCTATGCTATTGACTTACGATCCTTGACCAGTGGCACGGGAAGTTTCGAAGCACAATTTAGTCATTATGATCCAATAAGCGGGAAACTTGCAGAAAAAGTAATCACAACAGCACAATCTTTCATGGAGGAAAGAATTGAAGATTAATTCTTCAAAATAATTACATCCTGGCATCTTCTGCGCTGTAAGAAGATGCCTTTTTTATATCCAAAACTTACAATACAGACCTTTATGCATTGACTTTGCATACATTCAGTATTATCTTATTTTTATGAATAACTCAATAACATTAAAACAGGCACGACCTGAAGTTCAACAAAAATTTATGACCGGTGTTTACCGCTGGATGGTTCTAGCCCTTGCAATTAGTGGATTAGCCGCTTATGCAAGCGCATATATACCCCTTGTTGCAAATGCGGATCCAACGAAGCCACCCCTTGCTCTTGTAGATTTAATTTATGCCGCTGCTAACGGAATGGGTATGTGGGCTCTTATTATTGCAGAACTTGTTCTTGTCTTTACTCTTTCTGCAAGAATACGCAAAATGAGTCTGTCTTCTGCAAAAATAATGTTTCTTGTGTATTCACTCATAAACGGTATAACACTTTCGGTAATTTTTTTAGTATATACTTCTACTTCTATTGCACAAGTTTTTTTTATTAGTGCATTATTGTTTGGAAGCATGAGTATTTATGGTGCTCGTACAAAAAAAGATTTAACTTCTGCTGGGCGCTATCTAATGATGGCAGTCTTTGGTATTATTATTGCTTCGGTTATTAATATATTTTTTAAATCATCTGGACTAGATTGGCTTATCTCTATCATCGCAGTTGTAGTTTTTACAGGTCTTACCGCTTACGATACACAAAAAATGATGAGAATTGCTCAATACAATGACGGCAGTGAAAATTTTCAAAAAGTTGCTATTATTGGGGCACTAGAATTGTACTTAGATTTTATAAATATTTTCTTACATTTACTTAGACTATTTGGTAACCGTAACTAGACTAAAAAACTTAAGCAATTCGTTTATTTTTACGAATTGCATTTTTCCACATTCTATGTGCAGAAAAAAGATATAACCATCTGGGCATACTAATCGAAAAATACTGATTGTCGCCTGGAATAGCATCAGTATTTTTATCAGATAAGCTTAGATCACATTTTGCAAGAACAGTTAGTATATGACTATACACGGTAGCTAATACTTTTTTTACACTTACACCAACAGGTACTCTTTCGATGCCCTCGATACAACCGCCACCACCAAGACCAATACCCTGTATAAAAATAGATTCTGTATGGGTACACCAATGTTGCATGATTTCTAGTGCTACCTCGCACTGAATTCCCTCATAAAAACCACAATTAACTAAGGCAATTACATATTTATTTTTAAGATCTATTACATGTTCTTGGTTTGTCTGGTCTAATTGAACAAGACAACTTAATAAGTGTGATGGAATCGAATCTTCATATAAAGGAAAAGAAAAAAACAATACATCGCAAGAATTTATTTTGTTTAAAACGGAGTCTTCGATAATTGGTTTATTTAAGACAATTTCTACAAATTCATACGTATCACTATTTTCTGTATGTGTCGTAATCCAAGTTTTACATTCTTTTAGCAAGATAGAACTGGCACTCTTTCCTACTTTTGGGCTTGCTGTAATCATAGCTATTTTCATTATAGAGCCTCCTTAATATCTTGCAGTGACCGTACAAATACTACTTTGTCAATTTTTGCATACATATTATCTGCATTTGCCTGTACTAATTTTTGTGCTGTTGCTTTTTCTGCGTCTGTTGCTTCTCCATAAAATATGACCGTATAATTTAGCGTTTTGTTGTACCTTTGCTTATGGTGCATCTCGCCCCCTTTTATGCAAAAAAACGGCAACACATACCCTATAGAGCGATCTGTGAGCCTTTTAATTGCAGGACTAAAACCACCATAGGTTATTTTGCTTATCACGATATATTTATCACATTCAGCAAGCAATGTAGGCATATTTTCATAACCATCGTGTATTACACAGACTCCTGGAGTTTTAAGCCAACACCCAAAACAGCCAACACAATTCTTACTTTTTTCTGTCGCTTGAATAATAGTATCCTGTGGTTGTTTTGCCAAAGAATCTATTTTCGTATCGGTCAAAATTAAACGCATTCTAGTTCACTCCTCTTTATAGTAAAACAATCCTACTTAATTATACTCTATTCTATACTATTAAAAAAATTCTGGCAGGTTTCTATAAAGTATCTCATTCTTGTATCTAAAAGCTTATCTTTATGGTATATAAGCCTAAAAGTTCTCACAGCTTCTGTTCCAGGTTTTCGAATATGCACAGGAGTACAATCACAAAGCGTACCAGAATCTAATTCCTTTTGCACAAGTATTTGAGAAATTACCGTTATACCCAGTCCTGCCTTTATTAGTTCTATAATAGTCTGAGTATTAGATATATTCCATATTTTTTCAGAATCAGAAGGCACAGTAAACGCCGTTTCTGAAAGAGAACGCGTTCCTGAGCCTTTTTCGCGTAAAATCCAAACTATGTTTTGCGATGGAACAGAATATTCTGGAGCACAGACAGCAATAAGTTTATCATGCATTACAGGCTTTTGCAAAATGCTTGGTGACGAAATGTCTCCTTCTACAATAGCCAAATCTATATGACTTTCTAAAATTGCTTGTTCCACAAGCTTAGTATTCTGTACCATTATTTTTGCACAAAACAAGTCAGAATCCGTATTTGTTGACTGCATAGTCTGTAAAAGTTTAGGAAGAATAACTGTTCCAACAGTTAAACTTGCCCCAATTCGCAACGGAATATTTTGTTCTCCATGCTTCATTGCAGTAGAAATTGTATCAAAATCATCGACAGCTCGACGCGCATATGGTAACAACTTTTTACCCGCATTTGTAAGATAGAGTTTACGTTTAAGTCGATCAAATAATTGAATGTTATAGTGATTTTCCATATCCGCAATAGTTTGGCTTACCGAAGGCTGCGCAACATGTAAAAAATCTGCCGCTTTTGTAATAGAACATTCATTATCTACAACTGCCAAAAAAGTTTGTATATGTCGTAATGTTATATCTGCCATGCTCACCTCTAAAATTCAATTTTTTTGCACTAAAGATTATAGTTTTTTACCTATCTATTTAATAAATTAATATTATTTTACTATATTAATTATAAAAGATATACTGCTCACCATACAATTAATTTGGAGTTTACATATGAAATTTACACAAGCTGTAAAAGCTAATTTTTTAGGAGTACTACTATGTGTTGGAATTGCAATTCCAGCATATTTTTTGGGAAAACTTTTACCAGTTGTTGGTGGTCCTGTTTTTGGGATTATTATAGGAATGATTGTCACATTGACCGTGAAAAAACCAGAATGGGCTAAAAGTGGGGTTGCGTATACCGGGAAAAAGATCTTACAACACGCGGTTATTTTATTGGGCTTTGGAATGAATATCTCAGTTATTTTAGCTCAAGGGGCTACATCTCTTCCAATTATTTTAACTACCATTACAACTTCACTGGTCACAGCTTTTGTCGCTTCTAAATTTTTAAAAACAGAAAAAAAAGTATCTCAACTTATAGGAATTGGCTCTTGTATTTGTGGTGGTTCTGCTATTGCGGCAGCTGCTCCTGTTATAGAAGCGGACGACAGCGAAATTGCACAATCTATTTCTGTCATTTTTTTGTTTAATATACTTGCAGCTGTTATTTTCCCTGCCCTTGGTGCTGCATTAGGACTCACTAATGATGGCTTTGCACTCTTTGCAGGAACTGCAATAAATGATACCTCATCAGTTACTGCAGCAGCTTCTGCTTGGGATGACATTCATCGTACACTCACCGCAGCAGGTACCACCGTTCTTGATGCGGCCGCTACCGTAAAATTAACTCGTACATTAGGCATTATCCCTATTACTTTGGTATTAGCTTTTTTTCAAATGCACGCAAAGAAAAAAGAAATCGCACAGAGAATTGCTAATGGTGAAAAAGATGAAAATGGTGAAGAAATTAAAAACACCTTTAGTTTTAGCAAAATATTCCCATGGTTTGTCATCTACTTTTTGCTCGCTTCTGTTATTACAACCGTTTTTAGCCTACCAGCAAGCATAACAGCCCCTCTAAAATGGCTCAGTAAATTTTTTATTATCATGGCAATGAGCGCAATCGGATTAAACACAAATATTATAAAACTAGTAAAAACAGGCAAAAAACCAATCTTACTCGGTTTTATCTGCTGGATAATGATTATACTTGCAAGTTTACTCATGCAACACGTTATGGGTTACTGGTAAAAACAGGCCCACGCGCACGCCACTGCTTTGCAGGTAGCGGTGGTGTTAATAACATAGTGAACACAAATTTAAATTACAAAATTCTAAAAGAAGTTTATTCAAAATATGAACTTGTAACGTAAATTAGCTTTTTTGTGTCCATTATGTTATATTAATAACACACATGAATACAATTCTGAATGTGACTTTATAAACTGGAGGAGTATATATGAATATTCGAATTGAGAGCCATGGGGTTAAAGTTTTACTAGATCTTTTAGAAGATATTAAAAATGGGAAAACTTTTTCTGACGATGAGATTACGGATTGTTTTTCACAAAATGATTTTTTTATAAATTATTATTGTTCTTGGGCTTCTATAACACGCGAAAAATTACTATTGTGCATTCGATCGGTAAATAAAACGGCTTTGTTTTCTGAAAATGCTGTGTTGCAACGTCTTCATAATGGATTTATGTATGCTGCTAATCATGCAGATGAACTACGCAACAAAATGCAAATTTTAGATACAATCGATTTTAATAAAATAACTAAAAATGTCGTTTCCTACTTACCATTACATACAGATTTAGAATGCACTATTCATTATACATTAGATTCATTTAATGGAGCATTCCAATATAAAAATGGTATAGGATTTAGTCTTATTATGTTTAAAGATTTATCAAAAGAATATATAATACAAACATTGTCTCACGAGTTACATCATTTAGGATTTAAATATTGGGCAGAAAAAGATGCTATACGAAAAGTTCTCTTAAATGAAAATTCTGGTAGATCCATTGCTGTTTCCTATGTGCAAGATCTTTGCATGGAAGGTTTAGCTTGTTATTATTTTACTCCTGTGAATCAACTGTCTGATGATATAAAAAATCATTTACCAGAAGAATATCTCAATTCATATAATACACGTTTAAAAGAACTTCAAAATAATGAATTACAATTTTTTAATGATTCAGAAGAATTATTGAAACAAGCTTTAGATGATTCCCCGGATTTAAAGAGCTGTAAAGATTTACTTTGGCAGAATACAATTGATGAAAACGGTATAGAACCAGCTGGACATTATATTGGGTATCGTATGGCACAGGAAATATGTAATGTGTACGAAAAGAGCAATCTTATAAATTGCATTACAGATTTGTCACTGTTTTTACTCTTATACAACAGAGCAGTTTCGAAAACTCCTCAAAAAGCGTTTAATCAGAAAATAATAGAACGGTTTTCAGCATTGTGGCAGGAAACAGCATAGTCAGGAACTTAAATTGGCTATAAGAAAAGAATTATTATAATAAAACTGTTCTATATTGGATTTTTTTATTTTTCTTTCATTTGTTCAATAATATCAAACAGTGGCCAAGAACCCCAAGATTCTATAATTTTATTATGTTCTAATTTAAAAAATTCCATTGCTTCCCAATTAATAATCTTATTATTGGGAGGGGTATTTATAAATTGTTTCACAGGTGTTCCAGAAAAATTTACCCTTACAGCAACTATATTTTTCTCAGCTATAATATCCCCAATTGTTACTTTTAAATCTGGGAAGACTTCAAATGCCGATTTAAGAATCTTTATTGCTTCAATATTTGTACGAGCTCCTGTAAGTGTATGTTCAAAGTAATTGGTGGAAAATATTTCAAGCACATAATCAAAATCTTGTTTGTTATATACTCGATCAAAAAAATCTTTAACTATTTGTTTGTTATTACTCATTTTAAATTACTCCTTAAAAGTAGCTTGTTTTATATAAATATGGTGTTAGCATAACATAGTGAATAAAAAAAATGCAACTTCTATGACAATTGCAACTCCTCACTTTTCTACTCATACTCCCCTTTGGTGATGTAGTCTTTTAGAAATTTGTCGATTGCGATATGTACTTTGTACATGGGCAGTTGCTTGCCGGTTTGTTTTTCAAAGTAGGCTTTTGCCTTTGCTATATCGGCTGACTCTTTTAGTTCATCAAAGCGACCATAATCGTTGATATTTGACGCTGTTATGTCTGATACGAGCATGCCTCTTAGTTTTGATTCATCGAGGCCAAGGGAGTATGTGATTTCTTTTATTTCGGTGTTTTTAGCTGCTGATTGATACTCGGCTATGTATTCTTTAAATGACTTATTGCTATCTAGTTTTGCATCGCTTTCGGTTTTAGATCCTGCAAATAATTCTTTGTATCGTTGAACGAGTATGAGGTATGTTGTTTTGTCGAACTTTAGTTCTACTGGTGTTTTGGCCAACATCTTCATCATCGACTTCATAGCTACTTTGCTCCCAGTTAAAACCTTGTATTTTTGCAGCCTCTAAATAACTAGTAAGTTCACTAAATTGTTTAGCAAACTTGCCTTTTTCAGAATTGTCTTGGGGTAATTTTTCAAAGTTTTTACTGTTTGCATGAGTAAATAAATCTGCTATGTCTTCATACATCACATTCATTTTGGTTAGATTATGGCTAAGGCGTTGAACAAATAAGCCAAGAGGTTTGTCGCCTGAATAAAGTTTAACTGCTTTTTTTATGTTCTCTTCCATTGTGTGCGGTTTGCGATAATAGCGAATTGTTCCAAATGGCTTTTCTGGGCCAAATAATCTATTTGTGCGTGAAAAAGCTTGTATTATATTTTCATATTGCAGCATTTTATCTAAATAAAGTGTGTTTAACCATTTTGAATCGAAACCGGTGAGTAATTGGTCTACAACTATTAATAGGTCAATTTGTTTTTCTGGGGTTTGTTCTATTCTAAGATACGGTTCTTTGTGTGCCAGTCGTGCGGTAATATCTTTTTTGAATTTTCCGTGAGTTGCAATAGTAAAGTCTTGTTCAAAGCGCTCGTTATAATCTTGCATTATTTCTATAAGACCGTCTTCTTTATACTGAACTTTGCCATTGTTATCGATATTTGAGTCAAATAAGACTGTGATTTTTAATTTGGGGTTGGTTTGTTTTATTAATCGATAGTACCATCTTGCCCAATATACGATGCCATTTTTATCTGAGTAGGATCCCATATATTTATAATAGATTTTGCTTTTATCAGGATTATTTATTGCCTCTTCTTCGCTGCTCGCTTTAGCCATTTGAAGGGCTACTTCTCGTCGTACATCAGTATCTTTATAGGTTAGTACTTTGTAGGGATCAAAACCTAATACATTTTTATCTCTTATACCATCAGCAATACTGTACCGGTGTAATTCATTGCCAAATACTGAGGCGGTTGTACTCATTTTCTTTTGGTTTTCTTCTTGAATTGGTGTTCCAATAAATCCAAAAAAGAGAGCTTTGGGGTTTTTGCATGTGATTTTTTAGGAAGTGTGAGGGGATTTCCCTTCTAAGTTTTTTTTAATTTCTTTTTTTTTTACATATTTTCCAATATATTTCTATTATTCAATAATTCTTCTAATACTAATGTTTCTCTTCTAATCCAAGATGATACATTAATATTATTTTCTATTGTTTTAATATTCAATTCATAGGCATCATTAATGTTTATCCATTTTGGTTCAAATTTTAATTTTTCTTCATAATCATCTAATTCTTGTAAATGTAAATCTTGGTCAATTTTAACAAAATAATACTCAGAAATCATCTTAAAAAAATCATATTGTGTTTCTTGAGCTATATTGTATTCAGTAATAATTCCAACTTTGTCATGTATTTGTTTTATTGAATAGCCAACTTCTTCTTTTACTTCTCTTATTATTGTGTCTATAACTGATTCACCTGGTTCTTTCCCACCACCAGGAAATTTAACCTCCTTATTAACAACCGAATAAACCATTAATAATTTACCAGAATCAAATATTACTGCACGATAAGCATTTCTTACAAATGGTTTTCCTGTTAGCAATAAATTATCTTTATGAAATATTTCTTTGTTAAAAATCATCCAGCCAATCCTTTAATTCAAGTAATGTAATTTTCTATCCGCCCGCGCAGGTCAAACATAACTTCATCAGTTCCTGATTAAAATATTTAATTCTACATTCTTATTATTTAAAGAGTTGATTTATTATTGTGAAAACAGATAGATAAGTTTTATTCACCCTAGTTTTGTAATAAATTCCCTTTACAATTATTATACCACAACAATTTTGAGATTGCAGATTTTTTTATAATTACAGAAAATTTAAGACTAAAGATTCAAATCTTATACTTTGTAATCACAACTGTTATTCCAAAGTACTAGTTTTGTCTTGTAAGAAGCACAGATTCTGGTTGTACTTTTAGTATTTATATGGATTGCGTTATATTGAGAGATTATCACTTTCGCTTCGCACTTGTTCTTTTTCATTTATTTCAATAATTTTATTAGTTTTTTATTTTTTCCAATAAAAGGTGTAGTGAGAATGTTGTACAAAGCCTAGCTTTTTATAAAATTCCATATCGGATATTACAAATGCTTTTTTAGCACCTGCCTTTTTACAACGTAATAAGCTTTCATAAACAACAGCTTTTCCAATACCTTTCTTCCTGTAATCTGGTAATGTGCACACTGGTTCTACATATGCATAATCGGTTCCTTTCATAAACCAGCATCCACAAAAAGCAGCCCAAGTACCATGATCGTCAACGTAATTAATTAATTTATAGTTAATATGTTTTGCTGATAACATCCTTTCCATACTCTTAATGGTTGCGTCATCAGTTTGCACATCACCCTCATGATCCATGCCTTTCCACAAAACTTCATTGAATTTCATTGCGTCGCAAGTACCCTCAATATGCTTAATTGTTAATCCATTTGCCAGCTGATAATTGAGATTTTCACTTAAATCTTTTACTAAAATATTTTCTGTACCTTCATTAATCTGAAATCCATTTCCAATTAATTTCGCTGTTAACTCAGTATCATCATCATTTACTGCAATTCCAAGTCCATCTTGATCTGAAAATGTTTTTACAGAATATAAAATTATATCATTATACAAATATTTATGTTCGTTATCCACTAATATAACAGATTCACCATTATAGTAGTCGTAAGTTGCAATCGCCACTAGTTTTTCATTATCAAACCAAAGCCCAATACTTTCTACTTTTTTTATGTCAAAATCCTGATGAAAGTACATCCACTCCCATCTTGCCCAATTCCAGTTAATTGATTTTTTTGAATTTTGAGATATTCTGATTAAGAACTGACAAACATCTTCGTAATTATTTTGTTTATAATTCTGAAATTTTGCTATACTCATTTTTCTACCACCTTTCTAATATGTATTATTTACCTTTTCAAATAACCATTTTTTATTATCGGCACCTACGTAATCCCATGCCAGGTGCATTAATCCATAAAGTATATACTGTTGATTTTTTATTGACATTTGCTCTACTAAACGGTATAACTATGACTATAAATCATACATTTCATACTAAACATATATTAATAAAAATTAATTGATGTTTAGTACAAAATATATCATCGGAGGAGATTGTATATGAAAAATTCAAAAGGTAAATATGCATGGACTGTTAAAATCGGAGAAAAAGGTCAATTTGTAATACCAAAAGAAGCGCGCGATTTATTTGAAATCCATCCGGGTGATACTATTATTGTTCTAGCAGATAAAAAGAAAGGAATTGCTATTCCACCTAAAAACACTTTTGCTGAACTTGCAACTAGAATTTTTGCAGAAAGTTCCGAGGAAGATGAAAACTGATGAAAAAAGTATTAGAAGTAACAAATCTTTGCAAAAAATATCCAAAATTTTCACTTAATAATGTGAGTTTCTCTGTAGACCAAGGAACTATTATGGGGTTTATTGGACGAAACGGTGCTGGAAAAACGACTACAATTAAATCACTTTTACATTTTGTTCATCCAGAATCAGGTGTGATTAATTTTTTTGGAAAAAATTTCACAGAATGTGAAGCCGAGATAAAAGAACGTGTAGGTTATGCAGGAGCTAGCAATGTCTATTATCAGCGAAAGAAAATAAAAGATATTGTAGCAGTAACAAAATTATTTTATTCGAATTGGGATGATGAAGAATACAGAAAATATATGAAAAAATTTGGACTTGATGAAAATAAAAAGCCAATTGAATTATCCGAGGGGATGAAAGTAAAGTTCCAGTTGGTTTTGGCATTATCTCATCACGCAAATTTTCTAATTTTAGATGAGCCTACAAGCGGTCTGGACCCCATTTCGCGTGAAGAATTATTGGAGATTTTTTTAGAATTAAAGGATGAAGGAGTTACGATTTTCTTTTCTACTCATATTACCTCTGATTTGGATAAATGTGTATCTCAAATTACCTATATCAAACAAGGCGAAATTATTGCATTCGGAGATATGAAGGAATTTATCAATAAATACAGATTGGTGACTTTTGCTGAGAGTGTAACAAAGGAGCAGAAGGCAGCATTTCTTGGTGTTTCTCGTACAGCGGAAAACAAGCAGGCATTGATATTGTTCGATGATCAGTGCCTGTTTCAAGAGGAACAACTGAAGATACCTAATTTGGAAACAATTATGATCCATTTGGAGAAGGAGATGGCACAATGAAGAATTTATTATATAAAGAATTAAAACTTGCAGCGAGCCCTCTGTCCTATTTTTTTATATTGTTTGCCTTTATGACAATGATTCCTGGTTATCCGATTTTGGTTGGAGTATTCTTTGTCTGCTTTGGTATTTTCCATACCTTTCAAAGTGCGAGGGAAAATAATGATACGATTTATACAGCATTACTCCCAATTAAAAAAAGAGATGTAGTGTCGGCAAGATATTTCTTTATTTTGGCCATAGAGGGTACGGCTTTCTTTTTAGATGTGATTCTTACCTTGCTACGGATGTTATTTTTGCAGGATGCTGTTGCCTATACAAATAATATGATGATGAATGCAAACTTTGTGTATCTGGGATATGTTCTTATTATATATGGAGTATTTAACTACTTTTTTGTTACAGGGTTCTACAAGACGGCATATGCGATAGGAAAACCATTTTTGTTTTTTGGAATACTATCGTTTGTGATTGTAGGAATCGGAGAGACATTCCATCACATTCCGGGATGTATTTGGATGAACGCTACCGAGCCAGAACAACTTGCAGGACAGTTATTCATATTCGTTATTGGAGTTATACTGTGTATGGTTCTTACGATGATGGGATGGAAGAAATCACAAAAATTATTTGAGACGATTGATTTGTGATGACGATAAAAAAAACACTCCTAACTTAGCAAAAATGAGAAGGCTCATAATTAAATGAACAAAAAATTTCAAGTTTTCTATATCAATATTATACTGAACTGATTTTCTCTTTTCGTTTACCCTCTGCCCGAAGCGTCAATCAACCATAACTTCATCAGTTTTTTTTGTAATTACAGTTGAAAATACATACAAAAACAATTAGCATCACATGGCGCTAATTAATTAAGAATATTTATTATCATTACTCCTGCAGCAATTAAATTGGTAATGGCAAAAATTGTTTTTAAGTTTTTGGGTTTGCTTTTTATGGCAAATTTACTACCAACTATACCCCCGACTATTGCAACTATGGCTAGTGGGATGGCTAACTGTGGATTAAAGTCCCCATTTAAACTATGGCCAATAAACCCCATTAACGCTGTGGCAGCAACCATAGCAGAAGAGGTTCCTATGGCTATTTCCATAGGAATACCGCAAAGCATTACCATTAACGGTATTTTAAAAGCTCCTCCTGATATTCCAATTGCCCCTGAGAAAAAACCAATAGTGGCTGTAAGTGGTAAAATAACCCATAAATTTACACTGTAGTTATATTCACCAAAAGTTCTATTCCAATAGCCAAATCCTTTTTTTTGATTCTCAGCTTTTTGTTTTACTGGAATCATCATAAAAATTGATATTAAAATGAGAAAAAAAGCAAATAATAGTTTTAATGTGTTTCCTTCTATGTAAGAAGAAAAGTAACCTCCAAAAAAAGCCATTATATCTGTTGGAGGATCAATTATTAACGCTAACTTCCAATCTATTTTTTTATATTTATGAAAAATGAGCATAGCAGCAACTGAGGTGCCCATCATTATTAGTTGTGAAGTAGTGGCTGCGTTATGCATTGAGACGCCAGCTAATACCATAACTAGTACATAAAAGTTTCCGCCACCCTTACCTACCATTGACATCAATATAGCGATAACCAATATAATAATGCTCATTATTAAAACTGAATCCATCTTTTTTAATCCTTTGTTAGCTTATATTAACATTGATATTACTATTAAATAAGATAATTAACAAGGCAAACGCCTTCCTATAACTTCTAAAGAAGCGACTGCAATTTTCATAAAAAAGGAAATATCTGCTTCAATCTTTTGTTCGGAGATTTTTATTTACTGTAGTGATATCTAAATGAAATTAATACTATTTCATCATTTTCAATTTTATATATTATTCTATGTTCATGATCGATTCGTCTTGACCAATATCCTTGAAGATTTTGTTTCAATGGTTCAGGTTTACCAGTTCCTTCAAAAGGTGTACGGTCTATTTCTTTTAATAAATTATTTATTTTTTTTAATTGTTTCTTGTCAGTTTCAGACCAATATAAATAATCTTTCCACGCTTCATCTGTAAAAAGCTTATTCATTTTCTATTAACTCTTTTTTGTAAATTTGACCTTTCTTATATTGATCTATTGATTTTCTTATATGCTCCGCATTTGTTTCATTACTCAGAAGATAATTGGTTTCAGTTAAACTGTTATATTCATCAATTGAAATCAATACAATATTCTCGTTATTTTTCCGAGTAATTATTAATGGTTCGTGATCGCTAAAAACTTTATCCATGTAAGTCTTAAGATTTTGCCTTAAATCAGAATAAGATACTGCATCCATAAAACACCTCTTAAGTACAATATATTGTACTTTTTTATAAAATACAAGTAATTTAAACAATAATTATGGCCTTTCTTTGTATTAAAGATATTTCATTCATTTTTGATTATCAATTATATAAAAGTTCGATCTGTTTAATATAGAACAGATTATTTCGTGCGCCGTAGGCTGTATTATAATGGACATAGTTTACACAACGAATGTAAAGTAGGTGCCTTTACCGTACCATCGGCGTAGAATGCATCTTTATCTGGTACAGGATTGCCAAAATCGCTTATATATAGTTATTAAACCACTTATATAGTATTTCTATTTGTTCTGGTGACTGAAAATAATGCTCACCGTTTTCAACGAGTTCAATTTTACAATTATACTTTTTTACAAATAAATCAACGACACTTTTTTCAGTCAAATTATCTTTAGTTCCATATAAAATATATGTTGGTGAATTCCATATATTAACAGGATTGTCTTTTACATAGCAATAATAATCCCATGATAGAGTTTCACCCATTGGTGTTGATATTTCTTTATTTTTTTCAAGTTTTTCTTCGCTTACATCGAACCATTTCATCATGTTTTTAATTAATTGTTCCATATCGAGAATAGGAGAAAGAAATAAACAATTATCAAAAGTAATATTTTTATAGGCCACTAAGCTAAAATATGCACCTAAACTACATGCAAATAAATTATATTTTTCCCATTTTTTCTTGGCAAAATTAATAATATCTGTTAAGTCTTTTACACCATTTTGGATAGTGCATAAGTATTTTTCATTTTTACGCTCTCCATGTTCTGGAAGATCAAAACTTAAAACATGGTATCCTTTTTTAATAGCTATTTCAGCAAACTCTAAAGCATCCTCTTTTTTTGACATTTTTCCATGTACAAAAATATATACATCTTTTGAATGGGAACCCCAAATAATAGCAGGAATATTCCCTATACGAATATTAGAACTTTCCAATTTAATCCTCCGTTCATAATTCATTTCTGACAACTATATACAACATTAAGGTAACTTGCAAACCATAGGCTTGTCAGCTTAATTCATTATTGGTTGTTCAAATTTTGTCCCCAAATCTTCTGAAAATCGTAATAAATATCCATCTGGATCCTGTACTAAAAACTCTTTATTACCTACAAAATCATTTCCTGTATTATATCAGTTTTCGTTTATATTTTATTTCAAATCCGATTAAATGCACATAAAAACTCAAACTCTTTTGAAAATTGCTAACTGTCAATTCTGGGACTAGTGAATTCCATATCATTTATATTCCCCTTCCTATTTTTCTCCATATTCTAGTATTAAAATACTTTATATGAATACACACTATTTTAAGTCATACTCAAATACTGGTATTTTTCTATTCTTAATACTTGATTCTGATATCCTTATTTTTTTAGCGCCGATATGCGGCTGTATTATAGATTCAATAAATTACAAACAACTAACAGTAACTTGCAGTATTTTAACATAACAATTTTGAGCTTTCAAATTTCGTTTAATATGATTCTTTATACTGTCTTTCACTTTCTTCTTTGATTATTTTCATTTCTTTTTCATATATTGCTATAAAGTCTTTTTCGTATGGTTTATACATTTTTGTACGTAAATACATTGTATATTCAGTTTCTATAGGATTTATATCTTTAACGGTTAGTACGGTTTCGCCAATGCCTTTATCCAAATCTTTTATTACAACTTTTTCATTTTCTATATACTCGGTTACCGTCCATTGTGATGTAAATTTATGATTTTTAAATGATCCGGTACTTTCCCACACAACACCGTTGCCTTTCTTCTCTTTTGAAACTATTGTTACCGAATCATGTAGCATTGGTAATAACGTTTCATAATTTTCATAATCTGTGATAATCGCAAATACAATTTCTTTTGGTGCCTGTATTGTTATAGATTTTTCAAATTCTGAATTTGTAACACATCCAGAAAATACGATAATACATACCACTAATGGTAAAAACAATTTTTTAATCATAATAACTCCTTATTTACATTGTAAGCGTCAATTAAAACACACCTTTCTAAAAAAATAAGAAGTCAATTTATTTTTGAAACTTAGAAATCGTAATATTCCAAGGTAAGCGTCAATTAAAACACACCTTTCTAAAAAAATAAGAAGTCAATTTATTTTTGAAACTTAGAAATCGTAATATTCCAAGGGAGTAATTGTTCGAACTCAGATTCCTTGTTACATAACGGAGCTTGTTCAAATAAGCAACGCAAATAATCTGCTGGTTCAATAGCATTTGCTTTTGCCGTTTCTATGAGCGAATATAAAAAACAAGAACTTTTTGCTCCTGCTGGGCTTCCTGAAAAAAGCCAATTTTTACGACCCATTACAAATGGCTTAATAGATTGCTCGGCTTTATTATTATCTGCGGTTAGTTCTACACAATCCAAATAAGCAATTAAAAAAGGCCATTGATTAAGCGTGTAGTTTACTGCTTTCCCCATTATTAAAGAGGGAGGGATTTGTTTTTGTTTTTTGTCTAACCATATCTTAAAATTTTCAAACAATGGTAATACTGTTTCTCTGCGTTTTGCAAGAAAGGTATCATCATCTAAGTTTTGTTTTCTCAAGTTTTCTTCTGCGGTATAAATCTTTTTTATAAACGACAGAGCCTGTAACGGACTTTTAGATTTTTTATTTGCTTTAGAAGCTTCAAAAAACTTTCTCCTGGCATGAGCAAGGCAACCTACATGAATAATTTTATCTTCGGGGTGAGTGAGTTTATGTTTTGCAAGTGCTGTTTCATACGATTGATACCCATCTGTCTGTAAGAATCCAGAAAATCCAGAGATAAAGTCAGTAATGTATGAAGCGTTCCTGCCGGGGTGATATTCGTAAATAATTACTGGTTTTTTTGGTGGTCCACCACGGCCAAGCCACATGTATGATTTTGCCGTATCCGGTCGATTTTCTTCACCCATAACTTGAACGGTTGTTTCGTCCATTTGCATAGCATGTCCTGTTTTTAAATG
>MLPZ01000017.1 GCA_001885315.1 Treponema sp. CETP13 | reverse complement strand
CACTCTAGGGCCGATGATACTGCATTTATGTGGGAACGTAGGAAGTTGCAAACCTTTTTTTTTGTTTGCAACTTCCTATTCGCCCTCCTGCGTTGAGTTTTGCGAAGCAAAATCTCAAGAGAAAGCTGTGCTTTCTCCGAACCTTTTTTTTTGTCTTATAACATATTGAAAGTCTATTCAAATTGCAAAACAATTTTATTAATACATATAATGTGCAACTTCCTATTTGCCCGCCTGTGGCGACTTTTGCGCAGTAAAATGTCGATAGCAATCTTTGATTGCGACCAAACCTTTTTTCCTATATCTGCCTGCAGCGACTTTTGCGCAGCAAAACGTCGATAGCAATCTCTGATTGCTACCTGCTATCTTGCGTTGAGTTTGTAGCAATCTTTGATTGCTACCTGCTACCTTGTGGCGACTTTTGCGTAGCAAAATGTCGATAGCAATCTGTGATTGCTACCAACTCCCTATTTGCTACCCTGCGGCGACTTTTGCGAAGCAAAATGTCGATAGCAATCTCCGATTGCTACCAACTTCCTATTCGCCCCCCTGCAGCGACTTTTGCAGAGCAAAACGTCGATAGCAATCTCTGATTGCTACCAACTCCAGAGAAAGAACGCTTTCTATTCATGGGAATTATTGGGTTTAAGTGGAGAGAATTAAATTTATATGTCGTTTGTTTTTACGGCCATTTGAGAATCGTTATTTACTTTATTTTCAATATTTGTTCTATTTGTCATATATTCAAAATAAGAGCAATTATCTTGATTAAGACTTTGAATAAAATGTATATGGGAACTATTAGGTGCTAGTTCTAGTGCTTTTTGTAATGTTAAGGATGATTGTTGTTTTTTGTTTTTGTCAAAATATGCTTGGGAAAGATATATATACGAATAAAACTTTTCAGAACGATTTCGAGAAACTTTGATTGCTTGTTTAAACAGCTTAATTGCTTTATTTTTTCCTCCGCCTAAAATAACTGGAACATAAATGTTCCATTGTGCAAGTCCAAAAAGAGCAAAGGCCATATTAGGATCATCTTTTAAAGCTGTTTTATAATGATCGCGAGCTATACATCCATATTTTATTACATCCGATTTTGATAGAAATTCTAAACTCCAAGAGAAAATGTCTGCACTTGTGGTATACAACCATTTATTGATAGTAGGTTTATCATGAGTACAAAACCATTTGTCATTAATTTCTTTTTGAGGGATAATTAGATTTTCTAATGTAGAATTGCTTGCTTTATGAAGAAATAAATAGGAATATTTTTCCATTAGGATAAAATTATCTAGTATTAATTGAACTTCTTTGCTACAATTATTGTAATGTGTTTTATGAATTTGTTTTGTATAATTTTCAATACGCGTTAAAGTATCTTCGTTTGTATCTATAGTAAGTTCCAACTTAAATTGTAAAAAATTATCAATAGCTTGTTTTTCTTGAACAGTAAGAACTTGGTTTGCATTAATATAAAATATGGCTGAAATAAAAATAAATAGTAAAGAAATATTTTTTTAAATATCATGTTTGTTTCCTTTTCTTTAAAAAAACATAGCATATATATTATTTTATTTCAATAAATTTAATTTCAAAATATTGTATTTTTATGCATTAATTAGATGTTTTTATTGCAAATTTATGCAATGTTCTATTGACTATTAAGGTACTATTTCTTTATAGTAAAATTAAATATTTATTATTTCGGAGGAAAAGTATGAAATTAATTCAGAAATTAAGCTTGTTAATACTTGCATTGTTCGTTACATCAGTTGTATTTGCTGGAGGTAGCAAAGATGAAGGAACTGTTAAAATTGGCATTGTTCAACTTATTGAACATCCTGCTTTGGACGCTTCCTATCAAGGTTTTGTAGATGGCCTTGCAGAAGGTGGTTTTGTAGAAGGTGAAAATTTAATATTAGATTTTAACAATGCACAAGGTGAGCAGGCAAATTGTCAAACAATTGCTCAAAAACTTGTTAATGATAATGATGATTTAATTCTTGCAATTGCTACTCCTGCTGCACAGGCTGTTGCAAATTTGACAGACACTATTCCTATTCTTATAACTGCAGTAACAGATCCTGCTTCTGCTAAACTTGTAGAATCTAATGAAATGCCAGGAACTAATGTTACAGGTACTTCAGATTTAACTCCTGTTGCAGAACAAATTTCATTGTTAAAAAAACTTGTACCAGAAGCAAAAAAAGTTGGATTAATGTATAGTTCAAATGAACAGAATTCAATGTTTCAAATTGAAATTGCAAAAAAAGCATGCGAAGCTGAAGGTCTTGAATATATAGAAGGAACTGTTTCAAGTTCAAATGAGATTCAACAAGTTGCTCAAAGTATTGTTGGAAAAGTTGATGTAATATATATTCCAACTGATAATATGCTTGCAGCTGGTATGGCAACAGTAGTTATGGTAGCAAATGAGTCTAATATTCCTATAATTTGCGGTGAAGAAGGTGGAGTAAAAGCTGGAGCTTTAGCAACTTATGGAGTTAACTATTATGAATTAGGAAAACAAACAGGAGCAATGGCTGTTGATTTAATCAAAAACAATAAAAATCCAGCAGAAATGCCAATTCAATATTTAGAAAATTGTAATTTAGTGGTTAATGAAGAAGCTGCTGAACTTTTGGGTATTTCTATTCCTGAAGATTTATAGTAATATTATATACATGAGTATTTTATTAGCTATGCAAGGGGCTGTAGCACAAGGTGTGTTATGGTCCATTATGACACTCGGTGTATATCTTTCATTCAGAGTTTTAGATTTTGCAGATCTTACAGTAGATGGTAGTTTTGCTACTGGTGGTGCTGTTAGTGCTGTTCTAATAAGTAGTGGAATGGATCCACTACTTTCACCATTAATTGCCTTTATTATTGGATGTATGACAGGTGTAATAACGGCTTTACTTCATACCAAATTAAAAATTAATGGTATTTTAGCAAGTATCCTCACAATGATTGCTTTATATTCAATCAATATTCGTATAATGGGTAAAGCAAATATTCCTCTTTTGGGTGTAGATACTTTAATGACAAATATGAAAGCTTTGTTTGGTATAAGTAAAACTGTAGCCTCTTTAATTGTCGGAATTATTTTTGTTGTTATAATTATATTTCTTTTATACTGGTTTTTTGGAACAGAATTAGGTTGTGCAATTAGAGCAACAGGCAATAACAAAAAAATGGTTCGAGCTCAGGGTGTTCATACTGATAATATGATTATTATAGGGCTTGCTATTTCAAATGGTTTAGTGGCTCTTTCTGGTGGATTAGTTGCTCAAAGTCAAGGTTATGCAGATGTAATGATGGGAACTGGTACAATTGTGATTGGTCTTGCCTCTGTAATAATAGGTGAGGTGCTATTTAGAAATTTAACATCATTTTTTAAGGTTCTGATAGCTGTTGTCTTAGGTTCTGTTATTTATCGAATTATTATAGCTGTCGTATTACAACTCGGATTGAAATCTACTGATTTAAAACTTTTTACAGCAATAATTGTAGCCCTTGCACTTGCTTTACCAGTATTACAAGATGGAAAAGCGCAAAGAAAACAGAAAAAAGCACGTTTAAAAGAGATTGCTGAAGAAGAAGCAGAAGATGCCTTGGAAAATACCACTGTTACAGGAGGTTCTAATGCTGACGCTTAAAAATGTATCAAAAACTTTTAATCCAGGAACAATTACAGAAAAAACAGCTCTTCGTAATGTAGATTTATATTTAAAACCACAAGATTTTGTTACGGTAATTGGAGGAAACGGGGCCGGAAAGTCAACTTTGTTGAATTTAATTGCTGGAGTTATAAATACAGACTCAGGGTATATAAAGATTGATGGTGAAAATGTAACTGGTCAAAAAGAGTATGTACGAGCAAAATATGTAGGGCGCGTATTTCAAGATCCTATGCTTGGAACAGCAGCTAACATGATGATAGAAGAAAATTTAGCCATGGCAATGCGCCGTGGGAAAAGACGATCGTTAAGTTGGGGAATAACTGCAGAAGAGAAAAAATTGTATCGTACTAAATTAGCTCGACTAGATCTTGGATTGGAAGATCGAATGACTTCTAAAGTTGGCTTGCTTTCTGGTGGTCAACGTCAGGCATTAACACTTCTAATGGCAACTCTGCAAAAACCTAAGCTATTACTTCTAGATGAGCATACTGCAGCACTCGATCCTAAAACAGGTAAAAAGGTTCTTGATTTTACAAATGAAATTATAACGGAAAACTGTTTAACTGCTTTTATGGTAACTCACAATATGAAAGATGCTCTAAAAATGGGAAATCGACTTATTATGATGCATGAAGGTAGAATAATTTTTGATGTTGAAGGTGAAGAAAAAAAGAAATTAACCGTACTTGATTTACTCGAAAAGTTTGATACTGCAAGTCATGGCGAAATGGCCAATGATCGTATGCTTCTTAATTAATATTTGAATTTTATGAAAACTGTTGTAATATATGTTACAACAGTTTTTTTATTTTAAACAAAATAACTACCTTGTAAAAATCTGGTTTGTACGGTATTCTAAAATTACTTGTACTTTATAGGGGAGGCTGTATGGCTGTCGATGATGCACAATTTCAGCTTGTAACTTTTCAATTAGGAAAAGAACTTTATGGTGTGGATATCATGGATGTTAAAGAAATCGTAAAGATTCAAAATATTAGATCAATTCCCAATGCTCCTTATTATGTAGAGGGAATATTTAATCTACGAGGAGAAATAATTCCTGTTATAAGTCTTCATAAGCGTTTTAGAATAGAAAAAATGGAAAACCAGAGTGACGAAGATGCCGAACTAAATGGTGGATTTATTATTCTTAATATCGATAATATAAAAATTAGTATTTATATAGATCGTATAGCTCGAGTTGTGACTGTCAATAAAGCTGAAATTCAAGCTCCTCCTCAGATGATTAGTGGTATCGGTTCAGAGTATATCCATGGTGTTATAAATAAAGATGATACATATCTTGTTGTTCTTGATACTAGAAAGCTCTTTAATCCTAAAGAATTACAAAAAATTGTAACAATAGATAGGTAATATGTTAATAAAACCGTTTAGTTCTACAATACGACGTCGCGAAATGGATGCAGTGCTTACTTGTATGGTTGAAGAAAAGATTGGCCCAGGTGATTTAATGGTACGTTTAATTAATCTAGCCAAAGAAAAATTTTCTGTTAGTGGTGCTATAGCCTTACGAAGTCCTGCAATTGCTTTAAATTATGCATTATCTCTTCTTAATCTTGAAGATGGTGCTGGAGTCATTTTATCAGCGCTTGCTCCATCTTGGCAATATCAATGTGTCTTGACTGCAGGATTAAAACCTATGCCTGTAGATGTTTCTATTGAAACAGGACTTGTGGATGTCGACTTAGTTAAAGAAGGTATAACTAATGGTGGTAGAGTTCTAGTTTTATATGAAAGCCTTGGACAAGTTCCTGATTTTAAAAAATTTGAAGATTTAAACATTCCTATTATTGAAGATATTTCTCAAAATGCAGGAGCAAAGTATTTTCACAATGATGGTGAAAATACTATAGAGAAACCGGTTGGATCGTTTGGTGTATTTTCTATTTTGGGGCTTGAAGAACAAGATATTATTACTGCTGGTGGAGGTGCTGTTCTAATGGCGCCCAATAAACGTGATTGGCCTGTTCTTGAAAAAAAAATAGAAATAGCTCCTATAACAGATATATTACCAGATATTAATTCAGCCTTAGCATGGGTACAATTAAAAGAACATAAACGTAATGAAACTATAAGATCTCAAATGTATGATATTTATGCTCGATCTCTTCAACAGGGAAAACATAAAACTTTTTCAAGGATAACAGAAAACGCTTCTCCTATTGTATATTCTTTCCCTGTAATTTTAGAAAGCGGGTATTCAGAGGTAAAAGCATATGCGTTAAGAAAAGAGATTGAAATAGCACAAGCTTTTGATCATTCTATCATTACTATCTTTCCTGAAGCATGTGTAAATTGTCAGCAGGCTCAATCTCTTGCTTTTAGATGCGCTCTTTTTCCGTTATATCCTAGGCTGGGTGGGAAAAAAGCTGAAAAAGTTGCAAAAGTATTAGCTACTTTACCGTAAAATCATTTAGTGTAGAATATATTGTTTTATAAAGTGTTTAAGGAGCCATTCTATAGTATTAAATAATACCATAGTTCTCTAAAAACGTAGAAAAGAGATTTTAGAGTGGATAAATAAAAATGAAAAGATGTTTGATTGTTTCGAATACTTCTAAAAAAATCGCATATTCTTTATCAAAAGAAATAGAAGAATTTCTAATACCTTATGAAATTTCTGTAGTCTTTTCTCAATTTAATGGAGAAAACAGGCCTCTTAATCTAGAGCATGTAAATTTTATTGTTACTTTGGGGGGAGATGGCACTGTTTTATATGCAGCGCGCGAATGTGCTGCAGCTAATATACCTATATTCCCGATTAATTTAGGAGAATTTGGTTTTATTGCGGGAATTCAACCTGAAGATTGGAAGTATGAATTAGAAAAATTTTTGGATGGAAAAGAAACAATTACCAAAAGATCTCTTGTAAATGGAGCCGTCTGTAGAAATGGTAAAGAACTTATAAATTGCAATGCAATGAATGATGTTGTAATTTCGTCAAAAGCAGTGGCTCGTATTGTTTCGTTAAATGTTAAAGCTGGGGCTGTTAATTTTGGCGAATTTAAAGCAGATGGAATTATAGTAAGTTCTCCTACAGGTTCAACTGCTTATTCTGCTGCTGCAGGAGGACCCATTGTTGATCCCCGTTTAGATTCTTTAGTTTTAAATCCTGTTTCACCCTTTTCTCTATCTAATAGACCTTTAGTGTTACCTCCTGAAGAAGTTCTAACTATTCGGGTTCTTCCTTCAAGAAATGCTGAAATCGTTGTTTCTTGGGATGGTCAGCTTCATTATGATGTAGAAGTAGGTGATTTAATTATCATAAAAAAATCAGCTTTGTTTGTAAGACTCGCAGGCTGTGAAACAGATAAGTTTTACAAAGCGCTATGTTCAAAATTACATTGGTCAGGTGGTCCTCATGCTTGAAGATATTCAAATTAAAAACTTTGCACTTATTAATTCTGCCTCTGTAGAGTTTCAAAGAGGGTTTTCAGTACTTAGTGGTGAAACAGGAGCCGGTAAATCTATATTAATAGGTGCTGTGTCTTTTTTGCTTGGTGGGAAAAGCAGTTCAGATTTTGTAAGAACAGGAGCTTCTTTGGCTCAAGTGAGCGGAACTCTCTATTTAGATAGAAATAGAAAACTTGCTGAATCGTGGTTAGAAGAACATGGAATAGAAATAGAAAATGATCGTATTTTATTGCGCCGAATAATAAGGGCTTCTGGTAAAAGTTCTGCATGGTTAAACTCTGTGCCTGTAACGCGGAGTGAGCTATCCGAATTTACTTCGTGGTTTATAGATATTCATGGACAACATGAACATCAGTCTTTAATGCAAGTTTCTCAACATCGGCGGTATTTAGATGCCTTTGCAGGAATTAATGATGAGGTTAGAGCCTTTACCGAATTATATAAAGAATTATTAGAGAAATATACCCAGTTAAAAGACATGAATGTTTCGGCACAAGAGAGAGCAGAAAAAATAGAATTACTAAAATTTGCAATAAAAGAGATAAGTGATGCAAAAGTAAATCCTACAGAAGATGATTTGCTCGAAGAAGAAGAGAGTCGCCTTTCTCAGTTCGAAAAGCTTTATAGTAATATCGAAGAAATCAGTAATATGATGAGTGGTAGTGAAGATTCTTCAACGGATGGTATTGTGGCTATTTTAAAACGAGCAAATTCTTTTCTTACCAATTCTGTTAATATGGATAAGACGTTAGAGCCATTATCAGCAAGAATGGAAAGCCTTTTTTATGAAGCAAATGATATTGCAGAAGAATTACGATCGTATCAAAATAAATTAGTATTTGATCCATCACGATTGCAAGAAGTACAGGATCGCTCTGCCGAGTTGTTTAGATTAAAAAAGAAGTATTCTGCTAATCCCATGGATTCAGCAACATCTTTGATTGAATACGAAGAAAAAGCAAAAGAACAATTAGAAAAGCTCGAATCTAATGAGATGGGTAAAACACAAATAATGGCTCAAATAAAAGAATTGGAGCGTTCAATTTATAGTAAAGCTGTAAAAATTAGCAAAAAACGCCAAATTGCAGCTACAGATATGTCAGAACAAGTAGAAGATCTTCTAAAAACGCTAGGAATGAGTGGAACGAAATTTGTTGTACGTGTTGAACAAAAAAAAGCCATCGAAAATGAAGAAGATACTGTTCAATCTTGTGGCCAATTTGGGATTGATGATATAGAGTTTATGATTTCTGCAAATCCAGGTTCCCCTTTGAAACCTCTTACTAAAATAGCTTCTGGTGGTGAATTATCTCGTGTTATGCTTGCATTAAAAACAGTTTTAAATGACACCGATGAGGTTGATACGCTTATTTTTGATGAAGTTGATGCTGGTATTGGGGGAGCGGTTGCTGTTGCCGTAGGAAGATATTTAAAGAATCTGGCAAAAAATAAACAAATTTTATGTATAACTCACCTTGCTAGCGTTGCAGTTTATGCCGATACTCAAATTAAGATAGAAAAATACGTCCAAAATAATGAAACATCAACTTCTGTTCATATTTTAGATAAGGAAGAACGTGTACAAGAGATAGCACGTATGCTTTCTGGAGATGCAATTAATGAAGCTTCTCTCGAACACGCACGTATTTTGCTACAACAACATTAATTAATATTGCTAAAAAAGAGACTTAATAGGATGTTAGTTTGTTAGGAGATTTAGAATGGCACAAATCACAATAGAAAAACGTAAGGATTTTGAAGAAAAATCAAAAGTCTATCGAGATGGAATCACCGAGATAAATAAATTAGAAAAAGAAACAATTTTACAAATTAACCGGGACCCTACTAATTCTGGTTATAAAAAAATGGCACTAATTGAAAAATTAATTTATTCTGCTACATTAAGCATTGCAATTAATGCTTTGTCACTTGAAGTTCTTGATACAAAAAATAATGAAGCCTTAAATGATGCACGTAAAATCTTATACAAAACAGTTATATATTTAGAAGAAATTGTAACTAATCTTGTAGACGCACCTTTTTCTGATTATGCACAAAAATTAGAAGCGATTTCGAATGTTTCACTAGAAAAGCGATATCTTCTTGTAAAAAAACTAGGATTGGCTATTAGATTAGTTACTGATGCTTTTGGTGAAAATTCTAAATGGAAGTGGTCTTTTATTGAGTTAGAGGCCCGTTTTTCTACAGTTTCAAAAAACCTTGTAAACATGAAAGAATTGATTCAGGCTTATAATGATCCTAGAAATCCTGAATATCAAATATCTGTACAGTTTATCCGATTAATTATGAGGTTACTTGATAAATCTTCAAATGGATATCGTGATAAATATGAACTTTCTACACACCGGCTTGATGACATGCGTTTAGCAATTCAATACGTTATTTCTTTGCGAAGAATCCAAATTTTACTTGGTCAAACTGATGAAGCAGAAAACTTAAAGAAAAAAGTTTCTGTATGGAAAGCTAAAATGGAAGCAGATCAAAAATCAGGTGTTAGCCAATAGAATAGGCTATGCTTTATTAATGACTTCAATAAAACCATTTGGGTTTAGTAATTCAAAAAAATAAGAAATGTCAGAGTTAAATTGTATTTCCCATGCTGTAGAGGTAAAAAACCTTTGTATTGTGCTAATGGGTTTTGCTTTTGTTCTTTTATTTTGACAACAAGCAATTGCACTTGGTTCTGAAACTTTTAGCATATGGGATATATCTGAAATTTGAAATTGCATACTGAATTTTTCGTAATTTGTGTTTTGGGGTAAGATAAAATCATACATAGTTGATTTTGCAAAATCTTCAAAATAAATATTATCTGCTGTACAATATAATAAACCTTTTTTTTCTATTAATCCATTTCGAGCTTTTCCAATTAAACGTGCAAAACTTTTTGCAATAATTTTTTCTCCAAGGTCTTTTTCTTTAGTTAACCAAAAATTGGTGGTTTCATTATTATTTATCATATCTAATGTATAACACACAACGTGATGTATGTAAAATCTTTATGTGTATGTAGTGAAGAATTCTAAAGAACTTAGTATAGAAATTTTACATAGTGTATTAAAAACGTTCATTTTTGTATAGAATGTCTATAAAGTAGCTTATAATATTGACTATTGTAAGAGTTAATGGTTACTTTAAATTGATTTTTAATGTTTAGAAATTACTAGAATAATAATATAGGAGAATTCTTCCTTATGAAATTAGGTATAGATATTGGATCGACAACTATCAAATGTATATTAATTGATGATAATAAAAATATACTTTTTGAAACATACAAGCGACATTTTTCTAAAATTCAGCAAACAACGATTGAACTTTTCGAGCAAGTGAAACCTTTTCTTAAAGATAACACTGTAAAATTAGCGATTTCCGGTTCAGCTGGTATGGGAATGGCAAATCGGCTTGGTATAACCTTTGTACAGGAAGTGTATGCGACTCGAGTTGCAGTATTACAAAATCTTCCAGAAACAGATGTGGTTATTGAACTGGGTGGAGAAGATGCTAAAATTTTGTTTTTAAAGGGTGCACTGGAAGTCCGAATGAATGGAACTTGTGCTGGTGGTACAGGTAGTTTTATTGACCAGATGGCTAACCTTTTAAATGTCCCAGTAGAAAATATAAATGACCTTTCTAAACAAGCTACGCAAACCTATACGATTGCCTCTCGCTGTGGTGTATATGCAAAAGGAGATGTTCAACCTCTTATTAATCAGGGAGCAGCAAAAAGTGATATTGCACGTTCTGTTTTGGAAGCTGTAGCTAATCAAACTGTTGGTGGTCTTGCACAGGGTCGTCCGATTAGAGGAAATATTGTGTATCTTGGAGGTCCTCTTACTTTTATGAGCGACTTACGAGATAGTTTTGATAAAATATTAAAATTAAAAGGTATTTGTCCCGAGCACTCTTTGTACTATGTTTCACTTGGAACAGCGTATTCTGCAGTTGAATCTTATAATTTGGATACAGTTGCAAAAGAACTTTTAATAGACGGACAACGTTGTAAATATAATGCAATTGATGCTTTATTTAAAAATGAAGACGAAATAAAAGAGTTTCAAGAGAGACATGCAAAAGATTCTCTTATACATAAGGATCCTGCTACTTATAAAGGAGATGCGTATCTTGGTATAGATAGTGGGTCTACAACTATTAAACTTTGTATTATTGATACAGACGATAATCTTTTATATACGAGGTATCAAAGTAACAATGGCGATCCTGTAGAAGCTGCACGAGAGTTTCTAATAGATTTTGAAGAAAAATATCCTGATATAACTTTAAAAAAGAGTTGCTCCACTGGTTATGGTGAAGATTTAATGAAATCTGCTTTTAACATGGAATACTCTTTGGTGGAAACAATGGCTCATTATAGAGCTGCAAAACATTTTGATCCTTTAACTGATTTTATTATTGATATTGGTGGACAAGATATTAAATGTTTTAAAATTGAAAATGGTGTTATAGATGATATTTTCTTGAATGAAGCTTGCAGTAGTGGTTGTGGAAGTTTTTTGCAGACATTTTTTGATGCATTAGGTTATACCCCAGAAGAAGCAACTAAATTAGCACTAACTTCTAAAGCTCCGGTAGATTTAGGAACCCGCTGTACTGTATTTATGAACTCTTTAGTAAAACAAGCTCAAAAGGATGGAGCTAAAATAGAAGATATTTTTGCTGGTCTTTCTATTTCTGTTGTTAAAAATGCATTATACAAGGTTATTCGCTGTAATTCGGCTGAGGATTTAGGAAAACATATTGTAACCCAGGGAGGAACGTTCTTAAACGATGCGGTTTTACGATCTTTCGAGATGCTTTTAGGAACATCTGTTACTCGTCCTCAAGAAGCTGGTCTTATGGGCGCATTTGGTTGTGCGTTAAAAGCAAAAGAACTTGATAAGAAAGACTCTGTTCCAACTTCACTTATAAGTCTAGCAAAATTAAAAGACTTTTTTCATAAAACAGTTACAGTCCATTGTAAAGGGTGTACAAATCGTTGTTTGTTAACGATTAATCAGTTTGCAGATGGTCGAAAAATGACGAGTGGTAATAACTGTGAACGTTTTGTTCATCCAGATAGGTTTGTTCAAGATAAAGAAAATTATAATTTATATGAATGGAAGAGACAGTACATTGCAGGCTTAAAACCAATAGAAAATGCACCTCGTGGGAAGATTGGACTCCCTCTTGCTCTGAGCATGGTTGAACTAATGCCATTTTATCAAAAATTTTTTAGTGAGTTAGGCTTTGAGGTTGTAGTAACTCCTTGGTCAACTCGTAAAACATATTTAAAAGGTCAAAGTCAAGTTCCAAGTGATACTGTTTGTTATCCTGCAAAACTTGTTCATGGACATATTCAAGAGTTAATAGAAATGGGTATAAAAACGATTATATATCCAGCTTCTTCGTATAATATCAATGAGAAAAAAGGGGATAATAATTTTAACTGTCCAATAGTTGCCTATTACCCAGAACTTATAAAACATAATACAGAAGAAATAATAAAAGGTGATATTACATATATTGATGGCTTTGTTTCATTGCAAGATAAAGGTATTTTTGTATCAAGAATGACCAAAATTCTGCAAGAACTTGATACGTTTACAAAAAAAGAAATTGTAAAAGCAACAGATGCTGCTTTTGCTGCATTGCAGGAGTATAGAGATGCCGTTTCTAAAAAAGGAAAGGCCATTGTAGAGCTTGGACGTAGCAAAAATATGCCTATAATGGTATTGTGTGGTAGACCCTATCATATTGATCCGGAAATAAGTCATGGCATTGATAGTATGTTGTTGCAACTTGGTTGTGTTGTTATAACAGAAGATTCCCTTTCATATCTTGTTCCCAAAGAAAAAAGGCAAGTATTAAATCAGTGGACATATCATGCTCGAATGTATGATGCAGCTCGATTTGTTGCTACACAAAGTGATATGCAAGTTATGCAACTTGTTTCTTTTGGGTGTGGCTTAGATGCCGTTACATCAGATGAAGTAAAAGCAATTTTAACTCCTGCTGGCAAAATCCATACGCAGGTTAAAATTGACGAGATAACTAACCTTGGCTCTGTACGTATAAGAGCAAGAAGTTTACTTGAAGCCCTAAAAGAAGATAGGGCATAGTAACTAACGTTACGTTTTAAGGAGATTGTTAAAAATGGCAGCAGTTATACCAGAAGTACCTTTTACTAAAAAAATGAAAAAGGATTATACAATTCTTTTACCAAATATGCTTCCTACTCATTTTAAAATGGTCCGCGAAATATTTGTTAATTTTGGATATCACGCAGAACTTTTATTTAATGAAGGGCCGAATGTTATTGCAGAAGGATTAAAATATGTTCATAACGATATGTGTTATCCTGCACAACTTGTTATCGGGCAAATGATTGATGCAATTAATTCTGGCAAATATGACAAACATAAATTAGCACTTATAATTACTCAGACAGGTGGTGGGTGCCGTGCGAGCAATTATATTTATTTACTTCGAAAAGCACTTAAAAAGGCACATATGGAATATATTCCTGTTCTTTCTTTATCGGTAGGAATGGAAAAACATCCGGGGTTTAAACTTAATCTAAGATTATTGTTGCAAGCTTTTGCTGCAATTTTATATGGTGATTTAATTACTCTTTTGGCAAATCAGACTCGTCCATACGAAGTTAATAAAGGTGAGACTCAAAAAGTTATTGATGAATTAGTTCACGATTTTTCTCAGCAGTTTTCTAAAAATAGTGGTTATATTGGTTGGAATCGTCAAAAAAATATTGTAAAAATAGTTAAAGCTTTTGACGCTATTCCTATACACAAAACAGAGAAGGTAAAAGTAGGGGTTGTAGGTGAGATTTATATTAAATTTGCACCTCTTGGAAACAATCATTTGCAGGATTTTCTTGAAAGTGAAGGTTGTGAAGTAATGATTCCAGGTCTTTTAGGGTTCTTTTTATATAGTATGGAAAATGCACGTTATGATAAAGATTATTATGGAGGTCTTAAAGCAAAACTTACATGGCCTATACATGCTGCTGCAATTCATTATCTTTCGAGAGTAGAAAAAGGACTTTATAATACTGTTGCAAAAATAACAGATAAATATACATTACCAGAAGGCTTTGCTGTAGAAAAACACTTGAGTGAAGGAATTATTGATCATGGGGTCAAAATGGGTGAGGGGTGGTTACTTCCAGCTGAAATGGTTGAATTATACGATCTTGGCTATCCTAATATCGTTCAAGCACAACCTTTTGGTTGTTTGCCTAATCATATTGTAGCAAAAGGTGTTGTTAGGTCAATTACTGCAGAACATCCTGATATTAATATTGTTCCAATTGATTATGATCCTTCAACTTCAAAAGTAAACCAAGAAAATCGTATTAAATTAATGCTGTCTGTTGCTCGAGAAAAATTAGAAAAAGGTGACGAATCTGAAGAAACACAGTTTTCAAATTTGACACCTGATGTGAATATAGGATCAATGGCAGCAACTTCTTCTGTAAAACTATAAAAGCAGAGTTGTTATAATAAAGTAATTTCTTTGTTTTTATAGGATAGTAAGATATGATTACATTACGAGTACACCACTTACTTTGCCAAGGATTTTATACTGGCAATGGATATAGTCCTGAATTTGTTAAGAATATGGATGCAATAATTGCAAAATTAGGTTGTAAAGATGAAGAAATACAACTAACTACACAATGTGATGATATATGTGAGGGGTGTCCAAATCGAAGCACCGAAGATGATTCCGTTTGTTTGTTAAATGCAAATAGAGTTCATATAAAAGATATTATGCTTTTACATTCTCTTAAGCTTACTTCTAGGGAAATTTACACTACAAAAAAACTTGGCAAATTAATCGAACAAGGTTTTAGCAAAGAAATTTTTGAAAATTCTTGCAAAAGTTGTGATTGGTATAGAGATGGAATTTGCAAGTTCGAAAGATGGAACAACAGGATAGGCATAAATTAGAATTTACGATAAGCATTTTTTACATAAAACACAGTTTTTTAACAAATTTAAGATAATTTAGTAACGAAAGTTGATTGTTTTTTTCAAAAACCTCGAGTACAATAATATACGGATACGGTTAAATTTTTTTTGGAGGTATAAAGTGAAAAAACTATTAATTGTAATGATTACTTTATTTTTAGCAACTGGAGCTGTATTTGCTGGTGGACAAAAAGACACTACAAAGGCAATGGATTCTCGCATTTCTGTTCGTCTTATAACAGATGCTACAGGTATTGATGATAAATCTTTTAATGCAGCAGCATGGAAAGGTATTCTTGAATATTATGGAGATAGTTGGGAAGATCAAAAAGGTCGAGGGGATGTATATGATGTTGTAACTTGTGCAACTCAAGATATGTATATTCCTACTTTAAAACAAGCTGCAGATGAGGGGTATGATCTTATTGTAGCAACTGGTTTTACTTTTGCAGATGCTCTTGGTGAAGTTGCAGCTTTGTATCCAGAGCAGAAATTTGCTATTGTAGATGTAAGCTGGGTTAATCAACCTAATGTTATGGAATTTGTTATGCGTGAAGAACAGGGATCTTTCCTTGTTGGCGTTACAGCAGCTCTTCAGGCTCAAGCAGATAACATCTCAAATCCTAAATTTGGATTTATAGGTGGTGTTCCAGGATATACAATTACAAAATTTGAAATGGGATACTTACAAGGTATAAAAGCTGTATATCCTAATCTTCCAGATTCTTCATTTGTAGATTATTATGCAAATTCATGGGGATCTCCTGAGCTTGCTAAAACACAATCAAAAAACTGGTTCGATTCTGGAGTTTATGCAATTTTTAGTGCTGCCGGTGGTACTGGTGGTGGAACAATTGCTATGGCAAAAGAATACCGTTCACAAGGTAAAAACGTTTGGGCTATAGGTGTTGATTCTGATCAATATGAAGACGGTATTTATGAAGGAAAAAAATCTGCTGTTTTAACATCGATGGTAAAAAGAGTTGAATCTGCTACTCTTTATGCTTTAAATGCTGTAGAAGATGATTCTTTTGTTAGTGGTGTTATTACTCTTGATATGGCTGCAAATGGTGTTGACTATTCAAAAGCTAATCCAGAATTAAGTGCAGAAGTACAAAAATCTGTTGATATGTATAAACAAAAAATTGTTGACGGTAGTATTACTGTTGTTGATAAATATGCTGCATGTCTAGAAGCTGGTATTGCACCTGCTGGATTAGGGGCTATAGACGATTAAGTCTTTTATAAAGTAGCTGTTCTGTTCTTTAAGAGCAGGGCAGCTTTTTTTTGTATGTAGTGATTTTTATGCAAAAAAATGGAGAACAACCATATGGTAAAAAATGCAATAGAAATGCGAGGAATTACGAAAACATTTCCTGGCGTCATTGCGAATGATAATGTAAGCATTACAGTTCGAGAGAATGAAATCCACGCATTGCTTGGTGAAAATGGGGCTGGGAAATCAACACTCATGTCGATTCTTTTTGGATCGTACGAACCCGATAAAGGCAAAATTTTTATTCATGGTAAGGAAGTTGAAATCAAAGATCCTAATGATGCAACTCGGTTAGGAATCGGGATGGTCCATCAGCATTTTAAATTGGTAGAAAATTTTACCGTTGCTGAAAATATTGTTTTAGGAACAGAACCTACAAATCGGTTTGGCATAGTAGATATTGCAAAAGCCGAAAAAAAAGTTTCAGAAATATCTGAAAAATATGGATTAAGTGTAAATCCAAAAGAAAAAATTGAAGATATCACAGTTGGCATGCAACAACGTGTAGAAATATTAAAAGTACTATATAGAGAAGCAAATATTATCATTTTTGATGAACCAACGGCAGTTTTGACACCTCAAGAAATAGATGAATTAATGCAAATCATTCATCTATTAAAAAAAGAAGGAAAATCTATTATCATTATTACCCACAAACTAAAAGAAATTAAAGCTGTTGGGGAGAGATGTACAGTTCTTCGAAGAGGAAAAGTTGTTACAACTGTAAATGTTTCTGATGTATCTGAACAAGAACTTGCAGAAAAAATGGTTGGGCGAGCTGTTAAATTTGATGTCGACAAAAAACCGCTAAAAGCTGGAAAGGTTGTTTTGTCGGTTAAAAATATTTCTGTAAAAGACCCTCGAGGACAGTTGGCGGTTAATAATCTTTCTATAGATGTTCGTTCAAGCGAAATTGTTGGTATTGCAGGGGTAGATGGAAACGGGCAAAGAGAACTTATTTATGGTATTACAGGTTTGTCGCCACTTGAAGCAGGATCTATAGAGCTTGATGGTGAAAATATATCAAAATATTCAATAAAGCGGCGTATAGAAGCTGGGCTTGGGCATGTTCCAGAAGATAGACAAAAACATGGCTTTGTGTCTGAGTTTTATTTGGCTGAAAACATTGCATTAAAAACATATTACAAAGAACCATATAGTTCTAAACATGGGATACTTCATTTTGAAGCAATGAAAAAAAAGGCCAGCCAACTTATAAAAGATTTTGACATTCGAGCGGGTGAAGGCGCGATGACTATTACAGGGAGTATGTCTGGTGGAAATCAGCAAAAAGTAATTATTTCTAGAGAAATAGATCTTTCTCCTAAAGTCCTTATTATTGCACAGCCAACCCGAGGCTTAGATGTAGGGGCTATTGAATATATTAGACAACGCATTATAGATGAACGGGATAAAGGTCGAGCGATATTGCTTATTTCTTTTGAACTGGATGAAATTATGAATCTTTGTGATCGTATTGCTACTATTTCTAAAGGCACTATAGTTGGAATCTTTAATCAAGGTGAAGTTACAGAAAGAGAAATCGGCTATATGATGGCTGGTTCTAAAGATAAAGACGTTATTGATTCGGTCAAAGAAACAGGAGCTAATAATGCATAAAAATAATACTTCCTTAAAAAAACAAACTTTTTCAGAATACCTTTTATCTAGCAACGCCGCAATTTCTGTGATTGTTGTATTATTAGGCTTTCTGGTAGGAACTCTCATTGTTTTACTGGTAGGGAAAAATCCTGGAAATATGTATAAATCATTTTTGCAAGCAGTAACTGGTATTTCCCAAAAGCGCAATGGTAGTTGGAATTGGAATATTAGATATGTTGGTGAATGGTTAAATACATCTGTTCCTTTTATTCTTTGTGGATTATGTATGGCATTTGCTGCTCGAGCCGGTTTGTTTAATATTGGTGGTGAAGGTCAGTATATTGTCGGTATGACAGTTGCACAGGTTATAGCACTTCTAGGACCACAGGTATCTGTCTTCCATTGGGTTTTAGCAATTGTTTGTGCAATTATTTGTGGTGCTGTTTGGGGTGGTATAGTAGGCTTCTTAAAAGCAAAATTCGAAGTATCAGAAGTTGTAGCTACAATTATGCTTAACTATGTTGCCCTGTATTTATCGCGCATAGTTATAATGGCAATTCCAGGAACAAATACTTATAAAACTGTTGATTTTCCTGTAACAGCTTCTATTCGTGTTGGCTGGTTATCTAAAATAACAAATGGATCTATGTTAAATTTGGGCTTTTTTATGGCACTTATTGCTGTTTTTTTGTATTGGTTTATTATGAACAAGACAAACTTAGGGTTTGGTTTACGGGCTACAGGTTTTAATCGTAATGCAGCTAAAAGTTCTGGTATGCCGGTAGTAGTATCTCTTGTTTTAGCTATGGCAATTTCTGGAGCTTTTGCGGGGCTTGCTGGTGGTTGTGTTGCCTTAGGATCTTTTCGATATGGGCGTGTAATATCTGGTATGGATAATTATGGGTTTACCGGAATTGCTGTAGCTCTTGTTGGTAACAATACTGCTGTTGGTAATTTGCTTGCCGGTTTATTATTTGGTATGTTACAAACATCACAGCCTATAATGCAATCTAAAGGACTTCCAAAAGAAATTACGTTAATTATACAGGGATTAATAGTTGTTTTTATTGCTTTGCGTGAAGGCTTAAAGATTTATTTGCGGTGGCAAGCAAAAAAAACACAGGAACGAGCGATTTCAAAAACTGAAAAAGTTGCTTTAAAAATTAACAATACGGAGGGCAAATAATGGATATTTTGTTAGGAATGATACCTTCTATTCTTATGATTGTAGCACCAATACTTATTACAGCAGCTGGTGGAATGATTTCGGAACGTTCTGGTATTGTAAATATAGCTCTTGAAGGATTAATGGGCATAGGAGCTTTTTCGGCAGCAGCTGCTCATGTTATGATGGAAACAACTCTTGGAGGAGCTTCTGTTTGGGTAGCCTTACTGATAGGATCTTTGGCTGGAGTTGTTTTGGCATTAATTCATGCATATGCTTCTATTTCTCTTAATGCAGATCAAATAATTTCAGGAACAGGCGTTAATCTTTTGGTTAATGGGTTAACAATCTTTTTTGCTCAAATTATGTTTAGTATGGATCGGACTGAACCTTATAGAATGGGAATGCTTCCTGGAATTTGGGGTATTTATCCTACTGCTTGGATAGCAATAGTTGTTATTTTTGTTGTTTGGTTTTTTATGTATAAAACCCCTTTTGGAATGCATTTACGTGCTTGTGGTGAGAATCCATATGCAGCGGCCTCTGTAGGTATTAATGTGCGTTTAATCCGTTATGTAGGAGTTCTTGCTTCTGGCTTTTTAGCTGGGTTAGCAGGTGGTTGTTTGGTTCTAACACAGACGATACAATTTACGTCAACAACTATAAATGGTACTGGTTTTATAGCTTTAGCAGCACTTTCCTTTGGGCGATGGAGACCTGCTGGAATTACAGGATCATCTGCTTTATTTGGTTTCGCTGTAGCATTTAGTGTTTATGTTGTAAATATTCCGTCGCTAAAGAATGCATTACCTTCTGAGTTTTTTAGTTTATTACCATATGTAATTACCTTACTTGCTTTGGTTGTCTTTAGTGGCAAAAATTATGCACCAAAAGCCGAGGGGACTCCATATACACAAGGGGCAAGTTAAATTAAAATTTTATATTTGGAGAGTTATCTATGTTAACTGCAAAATTTGCATTAAAACTTTTTGAAGCTTTTTCGATTGAAAGATGGACGGATCTTGCTCGTCCTGTCGAATTTATTGAAATGGATAAAGCTGCAGAAAAAATGGCGGTTGCATATATTATAGGTAAATTCGAAGAGAATAAAGGAAATAAGATTGATTGGGATTGGATGATTTCTTCATCACTCTTTGATTTATGTCGAAAAATTGCCTTATGTGATATAAAATCACCTGTTCAACGGATGATTCGGTCGGAATATCCTGAGGAATATGAAAGACTCAACCAATGGGTTATAGAAAAATATAAAGACTATTTTTCTGATGAAGAGCTATATGCTCAATTTTCAGAATATGTAGTTCGAAAAGTTCCTGCTGTCGAAAATCAAACATTAACGGAACATGTGTTACAAGCGGCTCATAAATACTCAGCGTATCGTGAGTTTATGATGCTTTCTATTGTAAATGAACCTGATAGGTTACAAGTTGTTCAAAAACAATTGAATGCAGATTTACAGCAATATCTTGATTTAGAAGGGCTGCAACTACTCATTACAAAACAGCGACCGTATGAATTTGTTCTTATGCTCGAACAGCTACGTTTTCAAACTCGTTGGAATCAAACTCCACGAGTTCCTGGGACAACAGTTTTAGGACATTCTTACTATGTTGCAGTTCTTACTATGCTTTTAGGCAGGCAAGATGATTTGAAAATGTGTCCAAAACGTCGGTTTAACAACTTTTTCTGTGCTCTTTTTCATGATTTACCCGAGGCTGTAACGCGTGATATTATTTCACCTGTAAAACAAGCTACAAATGGTTTCCCATCTATTGTAAAAAAAATAGAAGATGAAATAGTTTCGTCAGAACTAGAACCTCTAATGGAGTCATTTTTTGCCGATGAATTAAATTATTTTACAAACGATGAATTTGATAATCGCATACTCTTAGAAAGTGCTGATGGATTTATGCCTGTAAAAGGGTTGAGTTTTGCCGATTTAAATTCAAAGTATAATACAGATAAATTTTCTCCTGTAGATGGTAAGCTTGTACGGTGTGCAGATCATATTTCGGCTTTTTTAGAGACAGATTCGTCTATAAAACATGGTATTACGTCTTTCCATTTAAAAAGTGGTCGTGAAAATATTATACAGATGTATCCAGTAGGTGTCGTTATAAATGGCTTTGATCTAGGAAAGTTTTTTGAAGAATTCAATTAAGCTTTTGCTCAATTATTTAGGTGTTCCTGCCGATTTTTATATTAGATGAAACACTTAAAAAAATTGACGATAGGTCTTGTTGCGCTTATTTTTTGCGTTATGCCGATTATTGCAAACTCTACTGTCTATACAGTAAAAAAAGGGGATACATTGTATTCTATTGCCCGCAAATATGATGTGAGTGTTAATGATATTTTAAATATTAATAACATGGGGTCTAATTCCTCTATTTATGCAGGGCAGAATATTCTAATTTCTGTAAAAGAAGATGAATCGGCAACAAAGAAAGAAGCTCAATCTAATGACAAAGAAAGTACAAAGAAATCAGTAACACCTCAACTATATACTGTTCAAAAGGGAGATACATTATTTGCCATCTCGATACAGTACGAAACGAATGTTTCTGATCTACGTGAATTAAATAAATTAGACGAAGATTCAGCGATATATGTTGGACAAATATTAAAAATACCTACAGATACTGAATTTTCTATAGCAAATGCTGATAAAGCAACCTCTATCGAAAGTTTAAAAGAAACCCCGACAAAAAAAATAAAAAAATACGTTGTTAAAAGTGGAGATACTTTATATAGCATAGCTAAAGTGAATAATACAAAAGTTGCCACTTTACGGTCTCTTAATAAGCTTACAAAAGATTCAGTTTTAAAAGTTGGCCAAACATTGATTGTTAGTTCGACTTTGCCTACTTCAACATTATCAGAAGTAGCAGATCCTAGAAAGTATGAAAAGAAAAAAGGTGATATTTCTCTTATTTGGCCTGTAAAAGCTAAAGCTATAGCTTATGTAACTGGTAAAATTAGTGGTGTAGCTATCACTGGAAGTGAGCCTGCAGAACCTGTAACTTCTATACGAGAAGGCGTAGTTATGTACAGCGGTAATTACCGTGGGTATGGCGATGTTGTTTTTATTAAAAGCACAGATAACTACATATACATGTATAGTGGCTTGTCATCTCTCTCTGTAGAAAAGGGCGAAAATGTAAAATATAGAACAGAAATTGGAAAAGCAGGAACAGATGCCTATAGTGGCAACCCTGTCATAAATCTTATGGTGTATAAAAACGATAATCCATGTGATCCGGCAGAGGTGCCAAGAGGTTAAAATAAACTTGGTTGAGCAACTGTAATTTGTGGGTTAGCTTTCCTAAATGATTCAATACATTGTAAAAACACTTCCATACATACTCGAGCATCGTCAGTTGCTCTATGTGCATTTCCGCTTTCAATATTAAAATAGGTAGCCAAATACTGAAGTTTATGGTTCTCACACTGAGGAAATGCTTTTCTGGCTAATGGAACTGTGTCAATTGCTGGCACCGCAGGTGAGTGTAATTTTTTCATATTATTACGCTCAAATTCTGCATTCATAAAGGATACGTCAAACTCTGCATTGTGAGCAATAAGCGTCGTTTCTGCAATAAAAGCATTAAATTCAGGTGCGATAGCAGAAAAACGAGGGCTATTAGAAACCATTTCATCTGTAATATGTGTAATTTTTGTAATTTGATATGGTATTGGCGTATTAGGATTTATTAATGTTCCATACGTATCAATTATGCCGTTTTTATTAAACTTTACAGCTCCAATTTCTATAACATTACAAGACTGTGGTTGTAAGCCTGTTGTTTCTGTATCGAAAGCGGTAAACGTGTTACCACTTTCGTATGCACGAAATAATTTTTCGAGTTGATTCATTAAGCGTTGTCCAAAATAGTATTAATATCGGTAGTAATTGCATCACACAATATATCACCTGCTTTTTTATCTGCAACAAGATTTCCAGAAGCTGGGACTGAACTATTAATATAAAATTTAATTTTTGGTTCTGTTCCACTAGGGCGAGCGCTTACTACTGTTCCTCCGTCTAGGACAAACTGTAAAACATTGCTAGAAGGAAGGTTTATCGGTTTTTTATTATCAGTGTTTGCAGGGGCAAAAGAAACTAAGTTTAAGATATCGCGAACTTCAACAACTGTTTTACCACCAAGAGTCTTAGGAGGAGTCGTACGTAAATCTGACATGAGTTTACCCATTGTTTTGCTACCACTTTCTCCTGGAAACATTTTTGCTATTGCGCGATCTTCATAATAGCCATATTCTGTCCAAAGTTCTTCGAGACGATCTAAAAGAGATTTGTTTTTACTTTTCCAATATAAGGTCATTTCTGCACACATTGCAGCAGCTGAAATACCATCTTTATCATGAACTTCTGTTTCTACAAGATAGCCATAACTTTCCTCTAAACCAAAAATATATTCATGATCTCCAGTTTTATTAAAACGTGCAATAGCATCTGCAATCCATTTAAAACCTGTTAAAACTTCTTCCATGTAAATGCCTTTTTTTGCTGCAATAGCATCTATCATACTAGAAGTGACAATAGTACGAACAATTGCAGGGTTTTTAGGCATTTTTCCCAGTTCTTCGCGACTAAGCATAATGTAGTCAGCTAAAAGAACTCCCATTTGATTTCCAGTAAGTAGAGTATAAGAGCCGTCTTTTGCAGGAACTGCAGTTCCAAATCGGTCTGCATCAGGATCTGTTGCCATAACGATATCAGCTTTTTCTTTTTTTGCAAGTTCGACAGCCATTTTTAGCGCAGGAGCTTCTTCTGGATTTGGTTTTGCAACAGTAGGAAAGTTGCCATTTGGTTCACGTTGTTCTGGAACGGTAATTACAGACAAACCTAAATCGCTAAGAACTTTTTCTACATGCATTGCTCCAGTTCCATGAAGAGGGGTATACACAACTTTTGCCCCTTTTGCAGTAGCTTTTATAAGCTCTGGGCGGAATAATTGTGATTTACACATAGACCAAAAAGGTTCGTCTACTATTTTATCAATAATTTCTAATTTACCGGTTGCAATAGCTTCTACACGAGTTATTGTTTTTACATCTTTTACAGCATTTACTTCATCAATAATTCCGGTGTCGTGAGGAGGAATGACCTGAGCTCCGTCTGACCAATAAGCTTTATATCCATTATATATGGAAGGATTATGAGAAGCAGTAACAACAACACCCGTTTGGCAGCCCAGTTTTGTTATTGCATAAGAAAGTTCTGGGGTAGGTCGCAGACTAGAAAATAAATAGGTTTTAAATCCATTAGCGGCAAAAATAAGAGCAGTAGCTTCTGCAAAAACATCTGAAAAGTTACGTGAATCGCAGGCTATAACTGCTTTTAAAGAGCCATTTTTTGCTTTATCTGGATTTGCTTTTGCAATATATGTTGCCAATCCTTGAGTAGCACGGTTAATCATATAGGTGTTCATTCTGTTTGTGCCACCACCGATAACACCTCTAAGTCCACCTGTTCCAAACTCAAGGCTCTGGTAAAAACGGTCTTCGAGTTCTGTGTAATCTTCTTTTTTTATAAGGTCTTCTACTTCTGTACGAAAAGTAGAATCTTTTTCTTCTTTGATATAGGCCTTAGCCCGTGAAAGAATTTCGTTTTTTTCCATGTTTATAACTCCTGTTATCTGCTAAAAGGGATTAGTAGGTAATTTACATTTTGCATTAAAATTACAATAAAATTAAGTAATTATAACAAAAGGAGTCAAGTATGAAAAGTAGACAGAATGGAACATAATTACCAGATACAAATCCCTAATGCAAGCAAAAACTGTGCTAGAATATAGGTAAGCATGACAATTGTATCAGAATGTTTAAATCGCTTGTTAAAAGTTATAAAACAAAGAACAGAATCTGAAATTGCAAATAATAATCCACCAAAAAAAAGTATCACAATCTTAATAATAATAAAAGATTCTATGTGTAATTGTATTTGAGGGCTTATTGCAAAGTAACTAGTAAGTGTAACAAGCGAAACACAACTACTAATACAAAGTATTACAGCATATATAGCAATAAGTTTTCCTAATATTCCTTTTGGTAAGTTTGCCTTTGATAAAACTAGAAAAATGCCAACAAGATAAAGCAAACAAATAATAATAGTTGGAGTAATTGTTACATAAGAAAAATCATACATGTGAAAAATGATTATTAAATATAAAATATGTCCAATGAGAAAAAAAACAACCCCTTTTACAAAATTCGTTTTAGAAGGATTACTTCCTAAAAGAAAAATATCTCCTATCCATCCAAAAAAAAGAGCACTTAAAAGAAGAATCAATCTAAAATAAAAAGAGTGGAATTCAACAACAGCACAGAGAATGACAGTCAACATAAGTAATGGCATAAGGAGCAGTTTTGTTCTGTTCCGCAGAATCTCTCTATCGGTATCACATGTGTAGAGATGAATAATAACAACAATAAAAAATGGAATCGAATATATAAAAAAATTTGAAATATTCATACATACTAGTATAAAGCATATTTTATTTAAAGCAATTTTAATTATACGTTTTTTGTAACACCTAAAATTATAGTTCTATTGGCTGTAAAGGCAATCTTTTTTGTTATTGTTATGTTAGTTGGTAGTTTTGTGAGTATTTGAGTTGTGAGAATTACACAAAACCTTTTGATAAACGTTACTATTATGATTGAATAATAACATAAGTTAAAATTAATCTATAGAAGGTTATCAAAAATGCTTTTTTTGAGGGGGTGATTTTAAATGTATTCTTACATATAATTTAATTAGTAAAAAGTACGAAAAAAAAGAGAGGTAATAAGTTGTTCTCTGACCACAAAAAGCGAATCCGATTACAGTATAGAGGTATCGCCAACTATCTCTAGACCGCTATTAGTGCCGGTATCGTCGAACATACATTGTTTGTTTTTAAAATATTTTACTGAAATTTTAGCATCAATACTTTCACCAATCCGTCTATCCATATCTCCTGTAACAGGGCCTACCAAATTGCTAACAACTTTTCTGCTGGCGTCGATGCTTATAATTTCTCCGCGTTTAAGACTTTTATTTAGTCCAAGCCCTTTGCCGGTGATTACAATTTTTACGCGATTTTCATCGATTTCAAGAATTTGTAATACTGACGAAGTATAGGTTGAAAAAATTAATATTCTGTCTTTTATATTTAAAAAACCTAGGAATCCTCTAAAATACTTATTGAGCCAAGGAATCTTTGCGATAGATAACATAAAGGAATTTTCTGGAGTAGAAAAATTGTTACTTTGCATCCAAACATACGATTCGGGGAAAGATGTTCCCCAGTCTTTTTCTATATAGCCATTGCTGTTAACAAAATTAATTTTCTTGTTAGTCAATGAAAAGCATCCGTTTACGGTATGTCTTAGACTAACAACCCCGTGATAGCATTCCATTTTAGGTAAATAACTAAACCATCCCATTATTCCGGGTCTAAAAATATTGACCGGAAGAGGGAGCATGTCTAATATTTCAACTTTACCACTGATTTCGGTTCTATCGCCAACAATAATTTTGTCTTTACTAAAGAAATTTTTGCCAATTGAAACTGAGAATGGGTTTTGTGTCGTTGAAAACTCAGATATATCAAAAGAACTATAGGTAGTTGTTCCGTCAGGGCTGTTTATTGTTTGGATAAAAGCATGCTGTTTTTCACTATTAAGCGCTATCCCAACTATTATTGCAATTGCATTACCGTCAGAAGAAACGGCTTTATAGTACCATCCTTCAAAATACCCTTTTGACGATTGTAATGTTTTAGGGCCTTGAAATTGTTCTGGATTAAATATTTTTAACATAGTTTATAATAAATCCTAAATTTGCATGTTGCAAGACTTTAAGAACCTTTTGAATAAAAGAATGTTAAAACTGTCAACAACTCTTTATTAGTTCCCATGTTTTTTTTTATTTTTTTAAGGTGTTTTAATTAATTATTATAAAATAATTAATTAGATTACTGTATTTTTGTGTTTTTTATAGTCTGAAAAAATATTTTTTGAACTATATTAAACAATGCTTTAAGCCTCCGTATGATGGAGGCTCCTGAAGAGTAGATTATGTTTCAAAATTTTCGGTTATACCGCTATTTTATATTTCGGTTTGACCTGAGAAAGAACTACATCGTCAATGTCAAAATATACTTCTCTGAATTTTGGTTTTGCATTTTTCAAGAATGTTCGGTCAATCAATATTTTCATTACTTCCGGCATTGAACCGGTAGTATCTGTTTCTACTAATTTTGGAGTGTACCTTTTTTCTTGATTTGCAGCATCAGTTACCCAAAGTCCTTCCTGTTCATTAAGGTGGATAAGGATTTTTTTATCTGTTAAATCAGGACAGAAAAATCTATACCCCTTTAATACAAATACACCAGATCTGTCACAGCGACCTGGAAAAGTTGCCTTAAGATATTTATTAACTTCGCTCATTTGTGTTTTTACAAATCTTGTTTCTTCTGATTTCGGTTTTACAGGAAACCATTTTCTATAGATTTTTGGAAACTCGTTTTTAAGAAAATCATTTGCCTGGTCAACGGTATTTATACCACGAAGTCTGAAAAGATTGGGAAGTCTGTGCTGAATTGTCTGCCAGAATCTTTCAATTCTTCCTTTTGCCTGTGGAGAATGTGCTGGAAACATTTCTACACCCAAATTTTCCATAATCAGTCCAAACTGTGTAAGATGTTTTTCTCCGTCTTCTGTTTTCTGATTTACAAAAAAGATTCCGGCTTTATCAGGGTAAAGCTGTTCAGGAATTCCTTCTTCTTCTGCCATGTTTCTGAAAGCTTCTACATAACCAAGCATACATTCATTTTTTGTCATATAAAGGCCGACTGGATATCCCGTAGCATCATCTACAAACCCCTGTATACAGTAGTTGTGTCCGTCCTTGAACCAGTCATAAGGAGTTCCGTCTGCCTGAACCAGTTCTCCTGTATGTTCTTTTCTTTCACGCATGAGAAAATACTGCTGATTTCTGCAGTTATGCTTAATCGGTGATTTATATCCTAAAGAATTTAATATTGATTTTACCCAGGAAACAGAACAATTGATTTTGTATATTTCGTTGAGTATTTCAGTAAAGAAAGTGTATGTAATGTCTTCAAAAGGATTTACACCCTCTACCCTAGTGTTTTGAAAGATGTCAATAATTCTGTTTCTATCTTCCAATCTTCTTAAGTCATTTCTGACTCTTCCAAGGTTTCCATGAATCAAAGAAACATCTCCATGTTTAAGATATTTCTTTACAGCCTTTTGGATGCCTCTTTTTGTTAAGCCTGCTTCAATTGCAGCTTCCTTTGTAGTTATTTTTTTGTTAATGACTTTTAGCAGGAGCTTTTTTCTAAACTCTTGCTGTTGAGATAATTGTACTTTCATAATTTTCCGGTCCTTAAAAATTATTATATACTTTAAATATAATACTAAGACCGGATTATTTTTCAATAAAGTTGTTCTTTACATAATTCATGTTAATTGAAGCTATGTATTAAACTTCTTTAAATGAGCAACCCATTGTCTTGATACTTTATGTTCTCTACCTATTTCGGAAAGATTTTTTTCTCCTTTCTTTATTTCCTTTATGATTTGCAAAGTTTCTTCTTTGGAAAGTTTTTTGTATTTTTTTGTAAATACTATTTTATTTTCTAAATCATATTTCTTATAAACTCTTTTACAGAAAGAATACTGAAATCCTGTTTCAACAGCCATTTTTCCTATACTAAGATGCTTCTTTTCATATAATTTCAAAATAATGCTTTCTTTATTTTGAACTGAAAACTGCCTGAAGCTTGTTGGTATTTTATATGCTCCGGCTAAATTGGAGACTTTACTAGGTGTTACTCCAAGAGCTGCCGCAATCTGGGCTCTTGAATATTTGTTCTTTAACCCTTCTTTAATTATTTGAATATTTTTTTCTTTTCTTTTTTTTGACAATTTATTCTTTTGAATAATTTTATGTATATTTTCTTTTCCAATATTTAATATTTCTGAGATATCTTTATATGTCTTATTGTTCATGTACAATTCTATTATTCTGTTTTCAGTTATCTCGTCTGTCATGCCTTCTCCTTAGAAATATAAAAAATCACTGTTTTCATTGTTTTCAAGAAAAAACTTATATAACTTATCTCCGCTAATCAGCTTGATCTGCGGATTTTGGTTTATAATTTTTTTTGTTTCAATTCCTGTTTTTCCTGTGTGTATAAAATATCCTCGTTTATTCTGTAAATAACATGTATAAATGAATTGTCTTACATGCTCTTCTTTTATGTATTCTGAATATCTTTTCGCTTGAATCAAAAAAGTTTCTTTGTTTCTGATGCAACGTCCGTCTATACCTCCGGCATGTGTATATCTTTTATTTCTTCTTACTCTGAACCCTTTTTTCTTAAATGAAAGAAGAATTAACTCTTCAAATACAAACGGGTCTATTTTTCTTAAATACGAAAACAGCCAGCCTGTATTCTGGTTTTTGATAAGATTAATTCTTTTATAAACTCTTTTAGCAGATTTAAAAGTCTTAAAATGCTTTGCTTTGTTTTTACTCTTGAAAAACATCAGAATAAATAACAGCATAAGAAAAAACATCCAGAAATATTTGAAACTTTCAAAACTCACTTATTTTTCCTTTTAGTGCCAATTGGCGCTGATTTCTTTTTCTGCATATTCTGATATTTTGCATACCTTGTAATGTCTGCTTTTTTACACTGATGTATTTCAAGTGTTGTATAATCAACGTTTTTTCCTTTCATTTTAAAAATCGGTTTCCCACAGCTTTTACAGACTTCAAGACCTGATGTTTTTTTAGTAGATTTTCCTTCTTTGTTACAAAAATGAGGTTCACCTGTAACATCATAAGGAAGCCACTTTTCATTGGCAGTCCTTGTATACATAATTTCTCTGCCGCAATATCTACAATAACTCATATTTTTGCTTTCCTTTTATTGCTAATTAGCGCCAATTGGCGCTAATTAAGTCTCTTGATAATCTGTGTAACTTTATCCTGGAAATTCATAAACTGTTTTTCTGAACAGTTCTTCAGTTCTGGGAAGGTTTCATTTAACGCTGTAATGATGAGAGCCGTTGCGTTTCCGATTGATTCAGTTTTTTCTTTATGCTTCTGCTCTCCGGGTTTTACAGTACATAATGTTGTCCAGTACTCTCTTTTTAAAACGTTTACGTTTTCAACCTGCAGTACATTCATTTAATTCTTTCCTTGTTTTTAATTCTTTGTATTTTGTATGTCTGCTGTTCGATAAATTGGATGTACAAATAAATCCGCCAATTCCTAAAAGTAGCACAAATATTGTTATGAACGTAATTACAAAAAAACCTATTATCTGAAACATAAATCTGCTCCTTATTTAGCGCTATTTGGCGCTGATTTCTTTTTATATGTATTTATAAAAATCTGTTCAATTTTCATTGTGTTTTTATTTAATGAAAACTTTGCTTTATATGATTTCCCAGACTTTCCCTTACAGTTTTTAATCCCGGTATGTTTTCCTTCAAGAAGAAGCATTGCATCATTAGTTGTTATGTTTGCATTAAAAGCTGTTTTATAAATTATGAAGCTGCATTTAGGTTCTTTATTTATCTTTTCACAGAAGTAACTTTTTGTACCTTCCAGGATTTTAGAACCGCAGATAGGACATTTTCCTATTCCCTGTTTTTCATAATTTTCTATTTCTGGATGCGTTTTAACGCATTCTCTGATGTATTGAATAATCTTTGTTTCAAAATCTTTTGGAGAATATTCCAGTTCTTTTTCCCATTGGGTTGTCTGATTTATGCTGGCAATTTTTGCCGTCAAAGGATTCTTAAAAAGAAGTTTCAAGAGAAAGTAGGCCTTTTCAGTTGCATAATATTTTTTACTCAGCTTTGTAACATATTTGTATTTTTCAAGCTTTGAAAGTATATTTCCTCTTGTTGCCGGAGTTCCAAGGCCTACAAGTTTATCATCTGAATCTTCCATTGTAGGATTTTCCATAAAGGCAAGAAGGGATGTTTCAGTAAATTCTTTTTTTGGAGTTGTAAGTTTTTTTACAATCTCTGTATTTTTTAAAATACATGTTTTTTCATCGAACATTTGAAGTTCGTCTTCTTCTTTTTCATTTTTAGCGCCAATTGGCGCTAATTGTTTTTCAGCTTTTTTCCAGCCTTCTTTCACTATTGTTTTTAAGGTGGTTTTATATCTGTATTCTCCGTTTATAATCCAGATTGTTTTTTCATCATAAACACAGATATCCATACAGCTCATAAAGAAATGTCTGATTACGATTTCATAAATATTCTTTTCTGCAGCCGTAGCTGATTCTGGAATGAAATCTAGTGGAATTAAAGCATGGTGCGAATCTAGCTTTTTTGAATTAAAAATGTGCTTATTTTCAACTGAAATTAATTTTTCATTACAGAGTTTTGAAAGTGAATATTTTGATTTAAGAAGTTCAAACTTTTCTCTAAACAGTTCTACATCATCATCACCTAAAACAGATGATGGTGTTCTTGGATATGAAAGACATTTATGTTTTTCATATAAACTCTGTGCAAGTTCGAGTGTTTTACTTGATGAATAATCAAACTCTTTTGCGGCAATTTTTTGAAGTTCTGTAAGGCTTAAAAGCTTTGGCGGATTAAGAGTCTTTCTTTTAGTTTCACATTCTGTTGTTATTGTTTTTGAAGTTTCACTGAATGTATGAGCCTGATTTATATAGCCGTTTATCTGTTGAAAAAAGTATTTTTTATTTTCAGGATTATAAAGCGTAGCCTCTGCTTTGTTTCCATTATTATCTCTTATGTGTGCAATACACTGATAATAAGGCTGTGGAACAAAGTTTTTTACTTCATTATTTCTTTGTGCAATAGCAGCAAGAATTGCAGTCTGAACCCTGCCGACAGGTAGTGTTACTTTATGACCTGCAAGGAGAGTTTCATACGGAGTAAGGTTCATCCCGACAAGCCAGTCTGCGTGCTGACGGGCAAAGCCTTTTTGTGCAAGTTCGTTGTATTCACTCCAGGGCTTAAGGTTTTTCATTCCTTTTTGAATTACTTCTGGAGTTAGAGCTTCAGATACCCAGAAACGATAGCAAGATGAAATATCAGAAAGGCCGGCTTCTTTGTATACAATGCGGGCAATAACTTCACCCTCACGATCTGCATCTGTTGCAATTACGATTTTGTCAGACTGATGTTTTTTTAAAAGGTAGCTGACTTTTTTAACTTGCCTTGCTGTTTCTTCTATCTTATTGTAAAGATAAGTTTCTGGAATTATTGGAAGAAGTTCAAAAGCCCAGTATTTATAAGATTGGTCATAATCTTCTGGTTTTGCAAGTTCATAAAGATGTCCTACGCAGTTGGTAATTTCGGTTTTACCGTCTGTATAGAATCCCTGAGCTTTGTCAAAAGGGATTGAAAGAGCAACGCTAAAAGATTGTGCAACAGAAGGTTTTTCTGTAAGTATAAGCAATTTGATTCCTTTTAGCGCTTATCTTTATAATATTTTATTCATGTTAATTTGTCAATAAATAGTCAATTTTACACTTATTGTTTGTTTTTTTCTTCCAGATTTTCTTCAGTCACTTCTCCGACATTAACTTTGAATCCATATTTTCTTTCAAAACATGAATTGGCGATGTGAGCCTGTGCGAGCAGGCTCAGGATTTTTTCTTTGTTGTTGTTAGTCATTTTTATACCTCCATGACATTGATGATTGAATTATAAATGCTGAATTTTCTTTTGTAATTAAAGCAGCACTTTAATCTTTTTTGTTAGCTACTCTTTTTTAATTAGCGCCAAATGGCGCTAATTGCTGATTAGTTAGTTTTTAAATTTTATATAAGGGCATCTAAATAAGCGCCAAATGGCGCTAAATAGCGGAATATGAAAATCCTTTTTGCTATAAAACTTGATTTTAAGTACATGGATGACATTATAAGAGTGCTACATAGAATGTAGCACGAATATCCGATAGGCAAGATAAAGGAAGTGCTACATTTTTATTTTCTACCTATTATAGCGGTGCTACATGGTTGTTTTTTAGGTAGCACTTTTAAGCACTTTTGTAGCACCTAATGTAGCACTGTTTTAGATACCAAAAATATATTCTTTTAGAGTGTAAAACAAATTAGTTATTGACATTCTTTAACTTGTAAATTAGAATACAACTAATCAAAAAGCAGGGGTGATAAGATGAACTGTAAAAAATGCAAACTTTTTTATACTGAAAACTTTAATCACTTCACAGGCTATTGTAAGGAAACTGACAGATATATTTCTGGAATAGAAAAGGATTGTCCTTGTGGAAAGAAATTATCTGTAATGGAAAAAGCTTTACTAAAGCTGTCTCATTGGTTTGATAAAATTAATGGAAATTTTAATTAGCGCCATTTGGCGCTAATTAGGAGGCTGAGCAGATGAAAAAAAATAATTTTATAATAATGAGTGTTTTGGTTTTTATGCTGTTTTTTTCCTGTACTTTAAATTATGAAATTAACAGCGGAAGTCTATGTGTACGAAATGATTGTGATAATAACTATCTTCGTATCAGTGAAGTTTATGTTATGGAAAAAGAGCGGTCTGGATATGAGCGTATCTGGACAGGAAATCTTTGTTCTGGTTGCAGTGAATTTATAAAAATTGAAGAAGGAAAGTATTCTGTAAAAGTTGTTATTACTGATGCTTTCGGTTTTTGTTATGAATTAACAACCGGATATAACATTTATAAAAATGTTGAATCGGAAAAATGTGTTTATGTCATGTTTGATGGTAACGGAGTTTTCTTTGAGTAAAAGTATTTTTTTATTCTAAAAGAGTAAATAAAAATATAACTAAGCAAAATGTAATTAGCGCCATTTGGCGCTTAAAAGAAAATTGAAAGGCAATGGTATGAGTAAACTGAATATTGTAGACATGTTTTGTGGTGGTGGTGGAGAATCAACGGGACTTATTGAAGCTGCACATGATTATAATTTTGACATTAATATGAGTGCAATCAATCACTGGGAAAGAGCGATTGAAACTCATTCTAAAAATTATCCTTTTGCAGAACATTTCTTAAGGAGATGACGGCATAGTGTTTTAATAAATCTAATTAGCGCCAAATAGCGCTAATTAGAATGCGAGGTAGTTTTGAAAGAACTTAGAGAATATCAGAAACAGGTTGTAGATAAAGTTATTCAGTCAGAAAAAGATTTAATCATCTGTCTTCCAACTGGAAGTGGAAAAACGTTTATTGCAAGGGCTGTTATTCAGGCACTTAATGCAAAGGGTAGGACTGTTGTTTTTGTTGTTCCACGGCTTGAATTAATAGAGCAAACTGTAAATGAGTTTGGAGATGTAGATGTAATCTGGAGTGATAAAACAAGCCTTACTGGAAAGAAATGTGTTGTTGCATCAAAAGATTCTTTGAGGACTCAATATAAATCTGTTCCTGAATGTTCTGTTCTAATTTTTGATGAGGCACATATTTCTTTGGAACAGACTTTTAACCTTGTCCAGCTTATTAAGCCTCTGCGAGTTTTAGGTCTTACTGCAACACCAGAACGGATGGATGGAAAAGCTCTTTTAAAAGGTTTTGATTCTCTTCATAAGTTTGGTGTGTTTGATGAGCTTTTGCAAGAAGAAACTGTAAGTTCATTAATAAAAAAAGGTTATCTTTGTCCTTTGAAATATTATACAAAACCAATTGACGGTATTGTTGATATTAAACCTGACAAAGCAAATGGACAGGAAATATCTGATGTGCAGATGACAGATATTTTTGATACAAATCAGATCTGGGGAGACCTGGTAAAATCCTATGAAACTTATGGTATTGAAAACGGTATAAAAAGACCTGCTCTGGGGTTTACGAATACAATTGCTATGGGGGAGAAAGTCTGTCAGATTTTTAATGATGCCGGATATAACTTTAAAATCATTACAGGTGAAATGAGCATTAAGGAAAGAAAGTCTTTAATCAGTCAGCTTAAAAACAGGGGAATTGACGGTCTTATAAATGCAGCTTTACTTACCTATGGATTTGACTGTCCTTCTGTAAGCTACGCTTTTTCCTGCAGGCATATTAAAAGCCGGCCGCTCTGGTTTCAGATTGTAGGACGAATCTTAAGAAACTGTGAAGGCAAAACTGATGCGATTTTTGTAGACCACGGAGATTCTGTTTCTGAATTTGAAGAACCAACCTGTTCACTTCCTATTCTTGACCCTTGTATTGTCTGGAAGGTAAACGGTGAAACGAAAGAAGAAAGACAGCGTAGAAAAAAGGCTCAGAAAAAAGAAAGAGATTCATTAAAGATTTTGCAAGATTTAGATCCGCTCCCTTGTCAAATGGTTGAAGTAAAACCGGAAGATACCTGGGAAAGAATGATTAAGGTTTTACAAAGATTAAAGGCTTTGAATGACAACCTTTTTGAGCAGAACAAAGAAATGAGGACTAACCTTGAAAATATAAACAGTGAAAAAGAAAAGCTTCAGAATGAACTGGAGTCGAAAAAGAATAAGCGTTTTATTGACAGTGAAAAAACTTTTGAATTTGTGCGTAAAAATTATTGTTTTATTAGAAATGAAATTTATGAACGAATGCACGATTGTACAGCCTGGAAAAATTTATCAGATGAAAAAAAGTCTGAAGAAGAACATTTAATGACAATGAATAAGCTTTTAAAGCTGGAAATTAATCTTCCTTTTCTTATTGACCATGTTCAATTTAATAGAGGAATGGATTATTGGAAAACACATTGGTCGTATCGACCTAAAGTATGGTAAATGCAATTAGCGCCAATTGGTGCTAATTAGAATGTTTGTGAGAAGATTTTTCAAGAAATGAAGATAAAAGAAAGCCGGAAAAACTTGGATTACCATCAGAAGCTGCACCCTCTGTGTCAAGATAGGTATTGCTTCTGCAAAACAAAGATTCAGTACATATTTTATAAAATGCAATGACCTCTTTATGCAGCTTAAAAGAGCTAAACTAGAAAATCGCCTTGAAGCAAGACTAAAGAACTACGCTAAGTATAAGTTGTTAATAATAGATGAAATTGGATATCTCCCGATAAATCAAGAAGATTCAAATTTATTTTTTCAATTAATTGATATGCGCTACGAAACCAAAAGCACCATTTTTACAACCAACATAACGTTTGAACAATGGGATAAAATCTTTTTTGATGCAGTTGTGGCTAATGCTATTCTTGATAGAATTTTGCACCATGCTCATATTATAACTATTACAGGCAAGTCTTACAGACTTAAAGACTGCCTTTTTAATAAGGAATAGTGTACATTTTTATTTAGCCATTTTTGAGCATTTCTACTTGACTCTTTATACTTACTGAAATAACATTAAACTCACGGTGGTATAAGGATTCAGTTACGACAAAGAATGAATTGTCTTTTTTCAGCAAGGATGACTATACTTATACATTCAATAAGTTTCTTACTTTATATGATGAACTTTCAGAATATATAAAGAAAGTCAATGTTCATTTATCTATAGAAAGTTTCTCATCTAATTATCACGGCGGTTATTATGGTGAAATATATGACAATGCGAATTACAATTTCTAGTTACTGCTTAAGGAAGGGAGAACAGATAACAAAATAAGTACTCACAGGTTTCGCTTCCGTTTGAGTATAAACACCATAAAAACGGAGTCGCAGGAGTGAGCTGACGATTAACTGATGAAGGTTTTCTGCTGATTAAATTAACGTCAAATTGCTGGTTGGGCCACACATTACCAGCGGCTTGAAATAATGTGGTTCTTGTTTATTATGTTTTACAGTTTTTGTTTTTTGCAAAAGATATAAAGATTGATGATTATTAAAGGTCGTATTAGTATGCACAAGGATTCTATAACTGGTGAAGAAGTCATTGACTATGACTTTCTTGGAAAGAAACTCTATCCTCCGAAAAAACTCAGAATGACAGATGCTGGAAAAGAGATTGCGGCTTTTTTCCGTGAGCTTGACAGGTTTTATTATCCTTCTAAAAAAATTACCGATAATTCTACTACATCTTTTTTTCGTGGTCATGCTGCCCAGAAGCAGCCGTGTACAGTGAAGATGTTTTATACAGAAACTAAAGCAAAGCATATTGAATTTCTTCGTAATTACATGCCTCAGAAAAATAAAAAGGCTGTTGTAGAAAAGCCGGATCTTTTTAATGATAAGTATGATGTTGTTCCTGAAAGTGAAATCTTAAAATATGAAAGTGAGGCTGATGACCGAGGATTTAAATTTATAATCAGTCCTGAGAACCAGAATGTAGATATGAAAGTCCTTGTAAGACAGTTCGTTAAAAATCTTGAAACTGTTACAGGACACAAGTTTTCCTGGATGGCTGTAACACATACAGATACTGACCATATCCATTCTCATTTACTTATTAATGGAATTGATAAGAGAAATAAAGAAAAGTTCCTCTTTGACAGGGCAATTGTGAAAAATGTTGCCAGAGGGCTTGCAATGGATATCTGTACAAATCTTGTAGGGCAGAGGAGCCGAGAAGCAATTGAAGCTTCGAGAAAAAATCTTCCATATCTTAAAAGGTGGACAAAGATTGATGAACATATTGAAAATTATTATGGATATACTCTGTTCCCGGTTCCAAAGATTGTCGGAGATGCAGAATATTCTGCATCTAAGCAGACTGTAGATAATACTGAAATTCTTAGGCTCAATACTCTTGTACAGATGGGGCTTGCTATCTGTTATTCAAAAGAGCGACCGCCTCTTTATTATCTTGAAAAAGGATGGAAAGATAAACTTAAGGCAATAGGAAGATACAATACATATCTTGATGCAAGAAGCAAACTTAAGCTTGTTTCACCTTATAATCTGGAATTATATTCAGGTGAAACTGGTGAAATAAATGGTATAGTTACTAAAATATACAACATGAATGATGAAGATGTCTGGAACAATGCTGTAGTCATTGAAAACAGAAAAGAAAACAAGGCCTGGTATATTCCAACAAGAATTAAACTTAAAGATGAGGATATTGGTAAGTTTATTTCTGTAAGAGCTGAGAAAAAACAGAAAGGTAAGCTACGTCCTCTTATAACTATACATTCTTAGCTTTTGAAAGTGTAATATATAATAGTAATTGACATAACACTTAAACTTATAATATAATAATCATAAGCGCTAAATATAAAAAACTATTATTTTTTATTAAAGGCGCTTAATGGCTAAAAATGAATTTTTAAGGGAAGACCCGAAAAAATCTTCCAGAAAACTTATTTATGACCTCACAAACTTAATTATTCCGGTTCTCATTCTTATCATCGGTATTTTTCTTTCTACACAAAAGTTTGCAGAAATGATTGGGTATAATCCACGCTACTGTGAAACCCCTATCTATATTTTAAAACATAACATTGGAAAATATCCTGCAGGTTATCCTATTTTTAATCCGATTGTAATTCTTATTACAATGTTTACGAATCCTTTTGAACATCTTGTTCAGGATGCAATAGGAAAGGCTGCTATTCCTGGAACAATATGTGCAGTAATTGCTGTATTTACCTGGCTTACAATTTCAATTATCAGAAGCCGTGGATTTAATAAAAATGAACATCTTTATGGAACTGCCCGCTGGGGTACTAAGAAAGAGCTTAAAAAATTTGGTCTGTGTGAAAACCACGGTGTAGTTCTTGCTCAGCAGTATGACGCACAGACTGAAGCAATTATCAATAAAAAAGGTAATTTCGGCTTAAAGATGATTAAACAATCAATGCTTATTTGTCATGCAGGAACCAGCCATACTTTGGTAATTGCTCCAACACGTTCAGGAAAAGGTGTAGGTACAGTTGTTCCGACACTTTGTTCTTATACCGAAAGTGTAATCGTATTTGATCCAAAAGGCGAACTTTACAACATGACAGCAGGTTACAGACAAAAGTTCAGTCGTGTAATTAAGTTTTCTCCAGTTCAGATGGAAACTGCATGTTTTAATCCTTTGGAAGAAATTGAACTTGATGAAAATGCTTTCCGTGATATCGGTACAATTCTTACAAACATCTTCCAAAAAGGTGAAAAGGGTGGAGATTCAAACTCAGACTTCTTTGATAATAACGCACGTGACCTTTTAACAGGTGTTATCTTCCATGTTCTTTCTGCAGTAAATGAAAGCGGACGGCCTTTGTATAAAAAAAAAGACCAGTGTATTGCAGGTGTTCTTCGCATTTTTGCAAGAGCTGCTTCTGGAACAGATGAAGAGGGAAATCCACTTCCTGCAGGTGAAGCACTGCTTGATGAAATGATTAATTCTAAACACATCGATAAAAACGGTGAGGTTTCGGATTATATTCACGGTATTGTTCTGGATGTAGCAATGTCTGCAAAACAGCAGCATGAAAAAGTCCGGTCTGATATCATGCAGACGGTTCAGTCAAAGCTTAACCTTTTCCGTGACCCGTTTATCCGTCATGTTACAAGTCATTCAGACTTCAAACTTTCAGACTTCTATGAGTCAAAAGAACCAATTTCATTATACCTTACACTTCCGTTTGGCGATGTTGACCGTATCATGTCTGTTTTCCAGCTTATTATTGACTTTATTGTACGCCGCTTCTCTTCTGGAGAACTTAGGGCAGGTGAAAAAGAAAAGGTATTAAAGCATCCTATTCTTTTCATGATTGACGAATTCCCTGTCCTCGGAAATATGAAATTTTTGGCTACCTCGTTAGGAATATTGGCGGGTTACGGCCTTCGGTTCTATCTTGTAGTTCAGGCATACCAGCAGCTTGTTAAGATTTACGGACAGGAAAATACTTTTATTGACAACTGCCGTTACATTCTTATTTATGCTCCGAATAATCCGCAGGATGCAGAAAAGTTTTCAAAAATGATTGGTAAAAAATCTGTTTCAAAAGAAAACCTTTCTGTTTCTGGTAGCCGCTATGCTGTTGCACTTAATAATCTTAATACGTCAAGTCAGGAAATTGCTGTTGACCTTATAAATCCAGATGAGCTAATGAAAATGCCTTATGAAGACTGCATTATTTTAGGTCATAACATGCCGCCTTACATGGGTAAGAAAAACATTTTCTATGCTGATGAAAGATTCAGCTGGAAAGTTTTCAACGAAAATGTTGACACAGGAAAAGTTGAAACCGGTTTTGTAGCTCCTTATACTCAGAAAGAAATTGATGATGAAGTTTATATGCTTCCTTCTCAAGTTAAAAAGCGTGAGTCGGTCGTTGATGAAGAAAAGAAAGAAGCTGTATATGTTGAAAATGAAAAGATTCAGAATGAGAACGAAGGATTTAATCCTATTGATTTTCTTGAAAATTATCATGCTGATGAAAATGGGGAAGTTGAAGAGTGGGATGCACCTTTCAATATTGAACTTGATGACGGTGAACCGCCTCCAAAACCAGCAGAATACAATCTTGATGATTTTGACAATGAAAGTGATGTAATTTATTCATAAAGTTTAAATAAAAATACTTGATGATAAGGAGTTTATTTTGAAAGAAGACTGTATACAGAAAAATATGAGGATTAAAAAACTTGTTGTTGAGCATTTAAGAGAACTTTCAGAGGAAGAAAACTGCTCTGAAACACAGATTGTTGAAAATGCCTTGAACCTTTATTACTCAAAAGAGATTCTTCCTGAACACATAGTTTTAGGCCGTATAACCCAGATGGAAAATCAGCTTACCGCAATTGACAGAAAGCTTGAGACTTTTGCAGGAGTCTTTTATTTAGTTATGCCTGTTATTTTTGGATGTATTCCAGAACTTCCAAAGACTGAAGTAGACAAAAATGGAAGAAAATATAGTCCTGCTATTGATAGAGGTAATGATATTTTTACTAAGATTCTTAAAAACTACAGAGTTCAGATGAAAACTCACAAGATTTCTTTTATGCAGAATGTTTGGGCCGATATGCAGGAAAATCTTGATATGACAAATATTAACGCTGCAAGCGAAGGATTGTATGAACGAGCAACAGGCAATTAATGCAAGGGAAGAAAAGGCAAGACGTGTTTATGCAAACTTCCTTGAAGACTTGGGTATTGTAAAAAAGTATTTTGAAGACCCAAGTATAACTGACATAAAGATTATTGGAACAGGAGAAATAATAGTTGAAAAATTTATTGTAGGTAAAATATTTACAGGTGAGTTTTTAACTCCGGCACAAGTTAAGGGAATTATTATTTCAGCTTCTGACCTTCTTGAACAAAAAATTGATTTTTCTACAGGGCTTACGAAGCTTGAATGTGTTCTACCAAAACCATATAACCTGCGTTTTACAGGAATCTTGCCACCGGCTGTACCTAATGCGGAAATTGCCATGAGGCGGCCAGCGGCAAAGATTTTTACACTTGAAGAGTATGTGGCAAACGGTCAGCTTCAAAAAGATGAATATGACCTTATCTGTCAGTACATAAAAGAAAGAAAAAACATATTAGTAGGAGGAAGTACAGGAAGCGGGAAGACTACTTTTACAAATGCTGTCTTAAGAAAAATGACGGAATATACGCCAAATGATGCTTTCTACATCGTAGAGGATGTTCCAGAGCTTCAGTGTCCAGCACATGATACGACTTTTATTGCCGTAAACAGAAAATGTGCTGCAGAAGCCGTAAGAACAGCCTTAAGATGGTCACCTAACAGAATCATCTTTGGCGAAGTGCGTTATGGGGAGGTTGCAGATGAATTAATTAAGTCATGGAATACCGGTCATACTGGTAATGTGACTACTATCCATGCAGATACGGCAAGCAGTATGCTTATCAGAATGCAGGATATTCTTGCAGAAGTTATTACAGGTGTTTTGCCGGATTTGACACAGGTTATACATCTTTGTGTTCATCTGAAAAAAAGACCTGGGAAAAGCCCTATTGTTGATGAGGTCATGCCTATTAAAGCCGGAACAAAGAGTTTTATCAATATGCTTCGGGATAACAATCTGGCATGATTTATTTTTAGGTAAAGGTGTAAATAACAATAGTTATTTATATAAAGTAATAATAAATAAGGAGACCTTTTATGGTATTTAAACTTATAAATAACCACAAAAAATTTTTTTTGATGGCTTTTTTTGCTTGTGTTATGTGTTCGTTTACATTCGCAGATGCTGCGGGTGATATGAGTTCATCAGTAAACAGAATTGTAGACTTCTTTTCAAGTGGATGGGTAAAGGGAATTGCCTGCATCATGCTTATTGGAGAATGTCTTGGACTTCTTTTTGCAGGTGGGCAGAATCCGCAGATTTTCAAGAAGTTTCTTCCGTTTATCATCGGTACAGTTCTTTTCATGTGTGCCGGTAAAATCATCACCCTTGTATTCGGAGACTTTGGTGATTCACAGTTCTCTGAAGACCTTTCTAAGACAAGTCTGCTTCTTCCAGAAGATATTAATAAAGATAAAACAGATGTTAATACCTTTGGGAATGTTGAATTTAAGCTTTCATAAAAAGTATTTTTCTCCGGTCTGTATTTCTAATAGCCTTGTTTTATCAGACCGGAGAAGTTTAAGAGGTAATTATGAGTCTTACAGATTTTTCCATGCCTGTTCATAAAAGTTTTCAGCAGGCTGACCTTTTGCTTGGTGTTCCAAAAACAATTTTCCTCATTCTTTTTATGATTCTGGTTCTTGTTTCATATCTTTTTGGAATCGTACTTGGTCTGATTGTTACGGTTTTATTTTATATTCCATGTTTTATTCTGACTAAGCATGATCCGCACATGCTTACTGTGGCTCTTAATTCTTTAATTGAACCTGACAGACTGGAGGGCTAAATGCTTGGCGTAGATTTTCTAGGAAGTAAATTTAAACTTTCTTATAAGCATAAAATGGATAAACTCTGCTATTATCTTCCTTACAACTTTTTAATTGGTGAGAAAGAAGAGGGCATTGTATATTTAAAGCCTGGAGCTTTAATGAGAACTTATCAGTTTACTTGTCCTGACCTTGGAAGCTCCAGCGCAGAAAGCATTAATGCTATTTCTAATTATTTTAACTCTGCCATAAAAAGACTTGGAGATGGCTGGAGCTGTCATTTTGAATCAAGAAGACAGAAAACAACACAATACCCTGGAACATCCTGGAATAATCAGCTTGGCTTTCTGATTGATTCAAGACGTAAAGATTTGTTCCAGAACAAGAATACTCATTACAAAAACTATTATTTTTTAACTCTGACATATCAGGTAAAAAGTGATCTTACTTCTAAAGGTTCTAGCCTTTTATATAAAGCTGATAATTCTGAAGGACAGGATTATTACAACAAAATGAATGTAGGAAAAGAAATTCAGTATTTCCGTGACAGAACTGAAGAAATCATTTCATACATTAAATCAAGAATTGATATTTTTCCTTTGGATAATAACGGAGTAGTTTCTTATATAGCAACTTCCTTAAGTACTTCCTGGAAGAAACGCATTGCTCCTACAACTCCAGTATTTTTCGATTCATTTATTACAAGTGAAGACATTGAAACCGGAACCTGTATGAAAGTCGGAAATTACTACTGTCCGATTATTGCTGTACGTGATTTTCCATCAGAAACATATCCTGCAATCTTTGACCTTCTGAATAAAGCAGATGTAGATTATCGGTGGACTACCAGATGGATTGGCATGAATAAAGTCAGAGCCTCAAAGCTCATTGAAAAATATCAGAAGCGTTTCAATAACAGCCGTAAAAGTTGGGGGCAGGCTTTTGTAGAAGCTGCCGGAAACGTATCTACAGACCGTGTAGACCCTGCTGCAATTGCGTTTGAGGAAGATACAAATGAAGCAAAAGTAAATCTTTCTAAAGATATTGTTTCATTCGGTTACTATACTTCATGCGTAGAAGTATGGGATAAAAATTATGATGCTGCTATGGATAAGGCAACTTATATTGCAGGTCTTATAAACTCTGTCGGCTTTGGAGCTAAAGTTGAAACTTCAAACAGCTTTCAGGCATGGCTTGGTATGCTTCCTGGAAATAACTATTCTGATGTTCATAAGACAATCCTTTCTTCTTCTAACATCTCACATATCATTCCTTTGTCTTCGCTTTGGACCGGTGATGTATTTAATCGTTGGACAAGCGAACATCTTGGGTGTTCTGTTCCGCTTCTTGTCGGTTCATCTTCACGCTGCCCGTTCTTCTTGAACATGAATGTGGGAGACCTTTTTCATGCCTTTATTTTTGGTCCTTCAGGAGCCGGAAAATCTACATTCCTTTGTCTTTTGGAAAGTCAGTGGCTTAAATATCCAAATGCCCAGGTAATTGTTCTTGATAAAGATAAAACCGCCCGTGGTGTCTGCATTGCTTCCGGTGGCAGCTATGTAGAACCGGGAGCAGATGCTTTTGCATTCCAGCCTTTAAAAGACCTTGAGACAGAATCTGATTTGACCTGGGCATGTGAATTTATAGAACTTTGTCTTACGGAACAGCACATTGTCTGCAATGCAGAAAAAAGTGAAGCGATAAGGGCATCCTTGATTCAGCTGCGTGATACTAAAGTTCCAGAACGCCGTGATATTACTTCTTTTCAGCAGTATGTACTTGATGATGAAATTAAAATAGGAATCCAGCCTTATACCTTGGATGGACAGTACGGTTCTATTTTTGATGCACATGATACGCATCTTGATATGTCCAACTTTATTATGATTGAAATGGGAATCCTTATGCGTATGGGTTCTGCATGTATTACACCTGCACTGATGTTTCTTTTTAAATTCATTGAGTCTCGTTTTGCAAAGGAAAACGATGATAAAGGGCATCCAACATTACTTGTTATGGATGAAGCATGGGTATTCCTTGATAATCCGTATTTTGCGAAACGCATTGATGACTGGCTTCGTACTCTACGAAAGAAACATGTTGCTGTAGTTTTTGCAACGCAAGATGTTCCTTCTGTAGCAAAGTCATCTATTTCTACAACAATTCTTTCTCAGTGTCAGACACGTTTTTATCTTGCAGATCCGAATGCTGCAAGTGATATGCTTTCTCAGTATTACAGAACATTTGGTCTTACAGATTCAGAAATAGCAGCCCTTGCTTCTGCAAGAATGAAAAGAGACTATTTTTATAAGTCTCCGAACGGTGCGCGTCTTTTCCAGCTTGAACTTGATGATTTCCAGCTTGCTCTTATTGCACCGCCAAAATCAGTTCTTGATGAAATGGAAAGACAGTATGGCCGCAACAGCGGAAAGGAACTTGCAGCACAGATTCTTCTTGCTCAGGGTTTTAATCCTGGTATTTATCTTAAGGATTTCAGGGGGTAGGTGAGTAAAAGATGAACTTTTAGAGCTTTCTAAAATACTCAAAGCTTTTAGTACTTTCAGACAGAATCTACCGAAAGAACACAATGATTTTGTATCTTCACAGCTTTTAAAGACCTATGAAATCGTTACAAAAACCTATGTGTTACAGGGTAGGGAATACACTGGAACTTTTAAAGAAGATGTAAAAAGAAAATACAATAAAACTGCATACGAAAAAGAAGCTAAGCTTGCAACAGTCCTTGCTTCTCTTGGTTTTGATGTTATTTTGATTGAAGAGAACAATTCTCTTCCAGGAAAGAAGCCCGATGCTATCGTAAACGGTATTGTTATGGATTTTAAGGAAATTAAGGCTTTTTCTGAGAATGAAGTCGGGAAAAATACACTTGGCGGACAGTATCAGAATGCAATGAGAAAACAGTATGTTCAAGGTGTTGCTTTCTTTTTGCATAATTTTTCAAACCAATTTGTAAAAAACAAGATGGAAGGAAAAACTTCTTCTGGTAAAAATGGCTTTGCTTTATTTTTCCATGAAGATACAGGGCGATTGCAATTAATCGATATGAAAAAAATAAGGACTGCTCATGAAGAACAGTCCAGACTGGCAGGTCGCCCAGAACGTCTTCCGAACAACCTACGCAAAAGTGAACCATGTAAAGATACGTCTATCAATTCAACTTCTGCTGTTTACAACAAAAATATAACACACTCGGCTAAAAAGTCAAGTGCGAAAAAGACTAAGAAAAATAAGAAAGATTACGGCTATGGCCGAACAAAATAGGAGGAAAGAAAAATGAGAAAACTTAAAGCAATTATTCTGGCTTTAACAATTGGATGTGTAGGAACATCGGTATTTGCACAGGGGTATCCTGTAATTGACGTTGCAAACCTGATGCAGTCAATTGAATCTGTTTATCAGTATTATCAGCAGATTCAGCAAACTATTGAACAGGTACAGAACTCCTATAAACAGATTGAACAGGCTACCCAGCAAATGGCATCCATGAACTGGGATGACCTTAAAAATCTTGGTGATAACTTTTCTGGAATGGGTGATAATCCTTTTGAAGTTATTACAGGTGTACGTAACTCTGCCCAGGATATTACGAAAGCGGTAAACAAAAACATGAACAAAATAAATGACTTTCAGGATTCTCTTACCAAAAAGTCTATTTCGTTTGGCGGGCAGCAGGTTTCTATGGCTGACCTTTGCGGTGCCGGAAACCCTGGAGACAACATTTTTGGGTTTGTGAAAAACGCTTGGGATTATACAGCTGACACTGAAGACGGAGCTTTTTCTGATGCTGTAAAGGCATATACTGGAAAACTTTCTTACAGGCAGAAACAGGCAATTATGCGTAAGTATGGAATGTCTCCCAAAAATTACGCAACGCTGGAACTTGCAAACCATGAACTTTCTGAACTTATGAAGTCTTCTAACCTGAAAGGTACAATTGAATATCAGACGCAGATCTTAACTGAAGCAGAAAACGATGCTAATGCTATTCAGAAGCTTGCCCGTAAAATGCCGGACGGTTCTATCTTTGCTGCAACTCAGCTTGCTAATTCAGGAATTGCAACTACAATCCGTTCCCTTGGAAAACTTGAACAGAGTCTTGCAAGCGGCTTTGGAACTATAAGCCAGTATTTTTCTAGTCAGAAGACTAAAGAAGCTATGCAACAGCAGGTTGAATATGAAAATAAAACGGAAACAGAAATTAATTCAACAGGTTCAGCAATTTCAACAATGGATGATGATTAATATAAGGAGACACTAATGCTTACAGCAATAGTTATAACAGGGTTTGTAACAACATTACTTGGTGTTGGCTTAAAAGTAACAGCCGGAGTATCAGCTTACAATGCAATACGGCAAGGTTTGTCTATTTCCAATATGGGTCAATATAAGAACTTTGACCAGCCCATATCAGATATACTTGCACAATGTATTTTGGTATTATCCCGTTTTGTCGATTATGCACAATTTTTTATAATATTGGGTGCGTTTTTTTGTGTTATTTTTACAGCCTTTAAACTTTGGACTGGAACAATCGAAGTAAAAAAAGCATTCGTTGATATGGTGTATAAATGTACGATGGTAACTTTACTTGTTATAATTTGGCCAACAGTTATAAATAAAACTTATTCATTTGCTACACATATTGGAATTGAAGCAGCTGGTGGTTCTAATCTATTAACACAATCTTTTGCTTCGTTGGCTGATCATACTACAAAAATTGTAGCAGAAGGAACGGCAGATTATATAAATGCTTTAAAAGAAGGTGGATTAAAGGGAGATGATGAAACATACAAGATTTCTGACGAAGCATTAGAAGCGTTTACCAGTGCAGGAATGACAGAAGATGAAGCTAAAAGTTGGTTACAGGAGAATGGTGTTGTTGTATCAACTGATGCTAAGCCTTCTGGCTGGTGGATTTTTTCAAATGCACAAAAAAAAGCAGAAAAAAAAGCAAATAAAAGTTTTAAGAATGATAATACTATTATACAATATGACGAATATGGAAATCCGATTTATGTTGATGGTATCAGTAAACAAAAATATCTTCAACAGAATATAGCCGTTTTGCGTTCACTTTCAGAAATATTAACAGGTATTCCAGAAAATTCTTTAGGTAACGTTGATATTTCAAAAGTGTTGTCTATGAGTGAAACAAGTTTGAATTCTGTTTTTTATAATCCTTATGTTCAAGGAACAGATAATCGTATTTCTATTTCTACGATGTTAAAAACTTCTATAATTTTAACAAAGGCTTTAAGTGATGGTTGTTTAGCGCCTTATCAGGATTATACAAGCCTTGACGAAGATGGAAAAAATAAAGTCTTTGCAGAACAAATATCACATCAATCATTACCAGTAATTATGAAGGTAATAGGTGGTATAGCTCAGTCTATTGTTTATAAACTTGGTATGGTAATATGTACTATATTCTTAATGCTTGAATATTCTATTACTTTAATAGAGTTTTTATTAGTTGGTTCGATTTCAACTTTATTAATTCCGTTGTATTTTATTGATGCAACAAAACAGTTTGTTTCTAATTTAATAAGAATGATTCTCACATATTTTGTTAAACTTATGGTTACAATTATGATGATATTCTTTGTGATGGGTATGTATTTAAGAATGGCAGAATCAATGTACACAAGAGTCTTATCTGATATAGGTTCTGTACTCTATTATGTATTTATTTTGGCATTAGGCTTAATTTTAGCAAAATCTTCTGGAAAGGTTGCTTCTGCCGTTATCAGCGGAAATCCTTCTATGGGGCTTGGTGACATCGCTCATCAGATGAGAGGCATGAGCCATGCAATGCACTTTGGAAGTCGTGCTATAGAAGGTCTTGGACGTGATATACAAAAAGCTGGAACAGCTGGTAAGAAAGCAGCTCATGAAGGTGCAATCAGTTCTACTGCCAATCAATCTGTTTTAGACGGTCAAGAAGTTGCAGGACGTTCTCATGCTGCTGAATTACAGGCACAGAGAAGTGGTGTTAATTTTGGCCATTGGAACTCTGACGCAGGTAGGGCAGAACTATCTGATTTACAGAGCAGATGGAAATCTGCTCCGCAATCTCTAAGTGATAAAGAAAAGGCAAGAATGGTACAGGGAGAACAAGCTATGGATTTAACAGATGATAGAATTGCTGCAAGAGCAGATAAGGTTGCAAGGGATTATGCTAAGCAGGCTAGAAAACAGTTTGCTCATGACCGTATGTATAATGCTCTTACTGGTATGGATGCTTATGCTGACCAGAATTCAATTGTAAGGCTTGGACAACAAGTAAGAGATAAAGACGGCAATTGGCATGCTGCTAATTGGGATGATGTTCAAAATGCAGGTAAGAATGGAGGCGGTGCTTTCGGAAGAAACGCAGCCAAAAGTAACAATAACCCTAAACTCGAGGAGTCAGTAAAACTTAACAGTCTTGGTACTCCTCTTGATGAACCGGAGGTAGGTAGATAACAGTAAAGGCCACCGTTTTTGGTGGCCTTTACTGTTATCTGGTATAACCATATTCTGGTTCTGTCTGTCTCTTTGTTTGTTGTTTTGGGCGTTTTAATAATACATTACTTCCACTATTATTTGAAGATACTCCACAAGCTTCCCATCCATGCGCTCCAAGTTCATTTAATGTTTCATTTCCTTGTTTTTCCCATCTATATTCCCACTGAGTTACCTGATTGTTATTGTCCATTCTGTTTCCTCCGCTAATTGATTGTAGTTTTTCGGTCAGTTCCAAAACCTTTTTTTCCAAGTCGCTGCATTTTGCGTGTTCATTGTTATATGCACACTCAAAAGTAAGATACTTCTGCTCCAGCTCGTTATACTCGGCTTCTGAAACTTTCTTTCCAAACATATTTTAGCTCTTCCTTTGTAATTACTATTTGTAATTACACTTTTAATATAAAGCATGTTTGGGGATTTGTAAAGACTGCTGTTTATTTATAGCTATTTTTTTTTTACACTTTTATTTGTTTTCAAGATTGTTTTTTTAGAAAACATCAGTTATATTGTAATTGAAGGAAGGCTTTATGTTTGACATTGGACAGTTTATTGATGAACCTCAATTAGAACAGAATTCTTTGCGGCGAACAGAGATGCTGTTACCGGAATCAATGTTGCGTACAATTCAGAAATATGAGGCTAGCCTTGCATTGTTTGAAGCTGGAACCCCTGATTATAAATTGGACTGTTATTATGATGAGCTTAACAGCGATATAAATGTAATGGAAGTAGACGGAGACCTTACTTCGGATCAGGCGTGGTATCTGAGGGAAAAGTATTTGGGTAGGGTAAGAGAAGGAAACATAAATGTCTGATTTAATAGATTTTTCAAATTGCGAAAAAACAAAAAAAAATTATGAAGGTGCAAATGGGAGTAAAATCTGCATAAAATATAATGGCGAACTTTATATGTTGAAATTTCCTCCTGCCTCGACTCGGAATAAAGAATTAAGTTATACAAATGGAACTGTTTCTGAATACATTGGTTGTCATATTCTTGAGTCTCTTGGATTTGAAACTCAGAAAACTATTCTTGGCATATACAATAACGATGAGAAGAAGAAGATTGTTGTTGCTTGTAAAGATTTTACAGAAAATAATAAATATGCGATTCAACCGTTTTCATCCCTAAAAAATACAATTATTGATTCAGGACATAATGGCACGGGAACAGAATTATCAGAAGTTCTTGACGCAATAGACAGGCAAGATTCATTTGAACCTGTTTATTTAAAAAACTATTTCTGGGATTTGTTTATTGGAGATGCCTTGATTGGGAATTGGGATAGACATAATGGAAACTGGGCCAGTTTATATGATTCTAAAACAGATACTGTGCGACTTGCACCTATTTATGATTGTGGAAGTTCTATGTACCCGTCTGCTGATATAGAAACAATGAAATCTGTCCTTTCTGATAGGGAGCAGCTTCTTTTTCGTGTATATGAAATACCAACTTCTGCACTGAAATTGAACGGTAATAAAATAAATTATTTCAAGTTCATTTCATCACTGGAAAATGAGGACTGCAATAACGCCCTTAAAAGAATTTATCCTAGAATTAATATTGAGAAAATAAATCATATAATCGACAATACGCCATTTATTTCTGAAATTCAAAAGGATTTCTTTAAAAAAATTGTGAGCACAAGAAAAGAGTTGATTTTAGAATATTCATATAACAAACTTTTACAAAGGAACCAAAACATTGATGTTGATAATAATCTGACTTACGAATCTTTTGGAAAAGAATACTTAAATAAAGTTTATGAATATGCAAATCAAATGAGCATAAAAGAAGCTGCAAAGAAAGCACATGATGAACTTGTCAATATAAATCCCTTTGAAAAAGAGGTTAAGCAGAAAATGCTTAATAAATATTTAAATTCTCTTGGAATTAACAATAACACTGATTTTTCTGAATATGTTAAAAATAACAGGCAAAAATCTATTGATAAACGAATTCCACAAAAAAATCAAAACAGAGTTGAACCTGATAGACTGAGGGATTAAAATACCCTCTGCTTAGTGCGGTTCCGCCTGTTAAATAAAAGGGTAGATTTAAACTTTTCAAGGTCTTCAGGACTTCGTTTTGTGTAGGATAAAGTTTTGTTTCGTAATAAGTTGAATATTCCATCATACTGTTCCCTTATTTTATTTGAAAACAATCCTTTTCTGATTTTATCTGTATAAAGATTGTTGCATTCTTCCAGGCCCCACAAAGAAACTAGTTCCTGCCATGTAAAAGTTTCTAAACTTTTGATATAAAGTGAAAGTCTTTGATTTGAAAAATCGTTTTTTTTGTTGATAAGAGAAAGAAGCTCTTTTTCTGAGTAATTGTAATCCCAATTAATTTTACTGAGTAGATTTGAAATATTTTCAGTAATCATATTAGCGCTTCCTTTGCAATTACTATTTGTAATTACACTTTAGATTATATGATAAATTGATAAATTTGTCAAAGGTTCAATTTTAGATTATTTTCCTTTTGTATTTTCTATTTCTCTTTTCTGTCTTATTCTTAATTATCTTTCATAGCCTAAGTTTTCTATTCCATGTTTATGAATTAGTATGTTTTTGATTTTCTTTTCAAAATCTTTTTCATCTTTTGAATTCAAACCAAAAAGGTAAAAGCTCAAAAGTTCTTTCTTAAAACTGTTATTATCAATAGCTTCTTGATATTTTTCCTTAAGAAATTCTGTAAAATCTGATTTGTTGTCGTATGATTTTAAACTGCTGTTAAAAGAAGCTACAATAGGTAAGTTTTTTATAGTTCTTGCCTTCTGTATTTCTTGTAGTAATGTAACTCTATTCTGCAGGCATGAAGAAAGTTTATCTATTTTTTCTTTTGAAATATTACGCTGGTTTTTTTGCAGTAATTCTTTATAGAAAGTACCAATATCATTTAAATTGTCTAAGTGTAATTCATTAATACAATCTTTTAAGGGGAAGAGAAGGAGCTGCTTTATATAATTTTCAGAAAAAGGCTTGCATTGAATCTTGTTATTTTCAAGACCTAATTTGCTGTCTAATTCAAAGTCTGACAAGTTATAAAACATTGATGAACCGGAATCATAAATAGGGCAGAGACCTTTCCAACTTAAATCATTTGAATTGCGGATAAAACCAAAATTATTAAGATGTCTGTCTTCGTTTGCGATAAGGTAATCTACAACAAACATCTTTCCTAGTTCTTTTTCGTCAAGTTTTATACCAAGTAAATTACATCTGTCCTTAAAATGTTCATAACTTACAAAGCCGTTTTTCCAGTCCGCAATATCATCACATATATCTGCTACCGTGATATATTCTGTATCTTCCGTAGTAAAATTATTACATTTACAAAAATGTTTACGGTTTTCTATATGTAATGAATATTCAACATGTTCTAAGCCAAGTCTTTTACAGATTTCAGAAGCCAGCACTTCATTAAACGGTTCAAGCTGTTCTGTTCCGCTGCCACCTTTAACCAGGATTCGTTCTCCATTTTCAATTACCCATTTTTTTACAAGCTGCCCGTTTGTACTCGGATCGGGAGAGTGAAGATTATATTTTATCTCTTTCTGGTTTATTTCACCAAATAAAGCTTTTCCAACATCTTCTGAAAAATCGTTTTTGTAAAAGTTAATCTTTTCCCAGTTTAAATGCAATTCTGTGGGAGCAATCCAATACTGGTCTGAAAGACTTAAATAAAAAGAATATAATGCAAGTTCATCCGTAGATTTTACACCTAACGTTGATAAAGCTGATGACAGATTTTTTCTGCTTGCAGGAATGTTTCTTTCCTTCATCCATCTTAATATTTTATCATACAGAGGATAATAATTATCTGATGAATCGAGTTTTCCATTTGTTAATAAAAATGGATGAATGTGGTTTACGTTTTCAATAGAAAGTATATTATCAATATAACCTTTTTCAGTTAAATTAAAGGTTACTGTTGGCAAGTTTTTATGGTACATTGTGTATTTCATAAAAGCACCTCTGCATTAATATTTTTCAGTATATCACATTATTCCTGTTTTTTCACTGACAATTCTATCATATTACTATAATCTTGACAATATTACTATTTTATTTTACACTATCTTTAATTACACTTTAAAGGTGGTATATGTCTAATTCTAATACAAAAATATTTTTTTCTGACGGTGATGCTTCACCGACTCCGTTCAACTCATTTGAAAAAAAACAAGGAAAAGGTAAGCCCGGCTATAATGAAGAGATGATAGCTGCTGCTGATACTATTCAGGGGCTTTCTCAAAAGAACGCCCGTATGTGGCAGATTATAGCTCTTGTTTCCCTTTCTTCATTTTTTATTTCTCTTGGTATCTGTTTTTATGCGGTTACACTTCCAAAAACTGTTCCTGTAATTGTTACTGTAGACAACAATGGAAATGCCTCTTATGTCGGTAAAGTTGATTCTTCTTACTGGGGAAAATCCAATATTCCTGAACATCACAAAACTTCGCAGGTCTTAAAGCTTATTACAAATATGTATACCTGGTCATCTGATTATAATGCTCAGAAAATATTTCAGAGAGAGTGTGAGAATATCTGTCAGGGAGTAGCTGTTAATCAGCTTGATACATTCTTTATTGAAAATAATCCTTATGAGTGGACCGGAGTTAGAACACAGTCAGTTAAGATTGACGCTCCGCTTAAACAGACATCAAATACTTATGTAGTTTATTACGATGTCTTGACTTATCAGCAAGGCCGTCTTATGCAGACAAGACGTTTCTCGGCTCTTGTTACTCTTGGTTATTATGAAGTTACTGAAGAAACAAAAACATTGAACCCGCTTGGTGTATACATCACATCTTTTGACATTCAGCCAGTTACAAATTAAAGGAGTATAAATTCTATGAAAAAGTTATTGGAAATAGTAATCAGTTTAGTTGGTGTAATGCTCATTAGTAGTTGTCAATCTGTCGATTTTGAAAAGCTCGGTACTGAAAGAGAAAAGGAAGAAAAGGTCTATTCAACCGTAGATAAGGAACAGTCTGCAAATTATAACGAAATGCAGGAGTATCTTATTCAGGAACAGCTTAAGGAAGTTGATGTACCGAAAACTGTTGTTTATGTAGAAAAGCCTGTTTATTATCCGGTTGGAGAAAGTGCAAAATCTGATAGACCTGATAAAACCGGTAAAGACGCTGCAAAAGCCTCTGCGGAAGAAGCTTTACAGACACCTGATAAATGGACTGCAGGTACAATGTATTATGACTTTGATTCTGATTTTACTTATGAAATATACTGTCAGCCGTATCGAGTTACGGATTTGATTCTTGAGCCTGGAGAGCAGGTAATAGAAATGCCTTTCCTTTCTGAAGAAAAGGTATGGGAAATCGGAGCGGGTGTATCAAGAAGCGGCAACATTGATACTCAGCATTTTTTCTTAAAACCTGCTTATTCCGGTCTCATTACTTCTTTCATCATTATTACAGACAAACGTGTTTATCATCTTCTTTTGAAATCATTTAAAGATGTTTACATGACTCAGGTAAAATGGAAGTACCCTAACACAATGCCTTTCAACATTAAGACTGATGCAATGAATGAAATCAACAAGATGTCTAAAGAAACTACCGGAGTAGATCCGGCATATCTTTCTTTTGATTATAAGATGAGTTATTCCGTATTCAAAAAACCGTACTGGCTTCCAACTCGTGTTTATGATGACGGAAAGCATACTTATATCGTAATGAATGAAACTGTCCTTCACATGACAAGCCCGGTACTTTTTAATCATAAGAACGAACGAATTAATTATTCTGTAAACAAAAATCTTATTGTTATAAATGAACTTATTGAAAAAGTTACAATGAGGGTAGGTAAAGAAAAAGTTACCATTAAGAAAAAGTATTACAAAGAGCCAAAAGCTGTAAAGGTTGAAGAAACTGAAGAAGAGGTTACTCTTGAAGATAAGAATGCCGTTCTTCCGCCTCCAAACAAAAATAACTCTTTTATGAGTACCTATAATTCAAAGCTTCAGAAAGAAACGACTCTGCATTCTGACAATATTATTCTTGAATATAAAATTGATGAAGTTGAAGAAAACCAGGAGGAAAAATAAATGGGAATTATAAACTGGCTCAACAGAAACAAACCTTCTGGACAGAAAACCAAATGGGAAGATACTGAAGAAGGTAAAACCTTTGTTGAAAAATATAAGGAAAGCCTTGAAAAAAGAAAACGCATGAAAGAAGAGTGGGAACGTACAACACCGCCTGAAAAAAAAGAGCAGGTTAAACTTTTTAAAATTATTGTGACAGTATTTATCTTTGTTTATTTGGCGGCCTTATTCTGGGGTTTTAAGACAAACAGAGAGCTTTATGTATTGCTTTGCGAAGCCTGTATTTCTTTATTGAGCCTTATCCTCTTTTTCGTTAAACCGAAGTTTGTAAAATATCCTAACTGTTTTATGATGCCCGTCATTGCTCTTGGGTGTATGCTTTTTATGTATATTCAGCTTGGTACAATGTTCGGTTTTGACATGAAAAACAGAGGTAAAGAAAATGTAGACATTTTTTATGAAAAAAGTGAAGCCGATGAAATTAAGGACATTCTGAATGAACGTAAAGAATTATCTAAATCTGATTTTGATAATCTTGAATATACAAGATTTTTAAAAGACAACGGCTTTGAAACAAAAAATGAATTGAAAGAAGAGTACGAAAATTACAGGAGAAACCTTAATGATTAATGAAGATGATGAAATCAATGAATTTTCTCCTGACGCTGAAAACGAAGAAGCTGCAAAGGAGTATAATCCTTATTCTGAGTTTCTTAATGATTTAGATGAGGATGCCAAGTCTGATTTGGAAAATGGAACTCCGTCTGACCCCGGTAACGGTGTACCACGTTCAAATAATCCAGATATGGAAAATCCAAATGTGGTAAAATCAGATGTGGAAGAACACATTACAACAGAGGAAGACATAGAGCTTCCTGATTTTCTGCGTACTGCTGCCGATGTAAATGATTTTCAGAAAACAATTGAAGAAAATCCTTCCATTAAAGATGAACCTAATTTTAATAATAAAGACACAAATGATTCTTTTTCTGAAAATGCAACTCCGTTAGAAAACGATAATGGTACACCATATTCAAATAATCCAGAAATGGAAACTCTTGATATGGTTAAAGCAGATGTGGAAGAACGGAATATTGAAAACCAAATAGAAAATAATTTTTCAGAAGAAAATAAAAATAAATTTACTGCAGATACTCTGGATGCAGAAGAAGATAAAAGATTTGTTCCAAAGGTTTCTGCTTCAGAAGCAGACAAGCATCCTGGTGGTAAACCTCGTGTATTGAACAAGAAGTTTCTACTTACTGTAATTATTATCGTTGTAGGTGGTATTTTTCTTATTACATTCTTAATGCCTGCTGGCAGTAAGAAAAAGGGTAAGAATGAAAAACCTGTTGCAGAAACTCATCAGTCAAAAGATTATGCTTCAATGGCAACAAAACATCCTCTCCCTGATGAATATGATGCAGAAGATTCCGGTCATTACGAAAATGTTTCTGAAAATAAAAAAGAAGATGATGAAATACCACCTGTTATTGTTGAAACAGAAAAAAAACCGTATGAACCACAGTATGTAAACAAAAATACCGGAAATGGTGTAGGCTCTTCTTCTTCTGTTGAAATTCCAGATACAAGAAATGACTCTTTACAGTCAAAGCGTATTTCGGGCATAAAAGGTCTTTCTTCAACACAGCAAAGCTATTCAACTGACTATCAGCAGACGATAGCTAAAAATACATCTTCTACATCTGCCACTTCAAGTTACTCTCCTCCTTCCAAAGATGAGTATATGAACAATGTACTTTCTGCTTACAGTCAGGCTTATGGAAATGCAGCTGCAGGGAATAATGCCTATAATATGCAGAATGACCAGGCTGGAAAAAACTCTTTCTTTAATAACGGAAGGAACGGGAATAATGTAGGGCAGGGTGAATGGCTGAATCTTAATACTCTCTGGCAGGGTTCTATTTTTGAAGCTGTTCTTACATCTGAACTTAATACAGACTTACCTGGTGAAATTACAGCTCGTATTTCAAAGAATATCTATTCTTCTCAGGACGGCCGTTATCTTTTGATTCCTCAGAACTCTGTTCTTTACGGAACATATAATTCAAGCATCTCATATTCACAAAGCCGTGTACAGGTAGCCTGGCATACTTTAATCCGACCGGATGGTTATCAGATCCAGCTTGGTAATATGAACGGAACTGATGCAAAAGGTGCTTCCGGTCTTAAAGGTTTTGTTAAGGACCATCCTATGGCTTACCTTAAGGCTATAGGTCTTATGAGCGTATTTTCAATCGTAAACAGCGAGTTTTCTTCTACAATGGGAGAAACACAAAATCAGTACGTTCAGAATATTATTGCAAATACGCAGCAGGTTACTAATGAACTTGCAGATAAGCTTATTGACCGTGCGATGAACGTCCAGCCGACAATTAAAATCAAGGCAGGAACTAAAATCAATATTGTGGTAAATCAGAATCTTTCTTTGCCGCCTGTTGAAAATATTGAAGTTACGCAGCCTTATCACAGGACAAAATAAACTTTTATACAAGGAGTTGATATGAATAAATTGGTTGAAAATATCAAGAAATGTTTTAAGAAAGAAAGCTACAATGATGAAGGCGTTTATAAAATAAACATAAGCATTCTTATAGCGAGTGCCATCTTGTTCTGCTTTTCTTGTGTTCTTTTCTTTTTATAAAGTGTAAATTACCATATAAATAATCAATAAATTAATATATGAAAGCAAGGGGTGTATATGAAAAATAAGTTTCTGCCTTTATTTTTGTTTTGCTCGCTTTTTGTCGGATGCAAATTTTTTAATTCAATAGAAGATTCTATTTCGCCGCATGATTATAATGCAGATATTAAAGGAGTGAGCTTTAATGTGTCTACCCTTAATGTTAATGTAAGGGATAGTGAATACATTAAACTTACACTTAATCCTTCTGCCAATCAGGGGAAATGTTCTGTTTCTTGGGAATATGACAAAGAATTTATTGAAGCTAGAACTGATAATTCCGGTGCTGTCATTACAGGTGTAAAAGCAGGTTCTGCATATATCCGTGCAAAATGTAACGGTATAAGTGCTACCTGTCTTATTACCGTAATTGCAAACGGTGATGATACTTATGATAATCCTTATATATATTCCAATTACTCTGTAATTCAGCTTAAACCGGAAGATTCTACTATAGTAACAGCATCTTTATACGGCGGTTCAATTGCCGATATGGAAGATTTTATCTGGGAAATTAAAGATGACTCTGTAGCCTCTATCAGCTGGACCAGAAACAACTGTGTTGTTACAGCAAAGAAAACAGGTTCTACTCAGCTTGTAGCAAAGCATGAGAAGGCAGAATATGATTATACATTCGTTGTTTATGTTTATACAGATAAGCTTACAGAAACTTACATCACAACTGAATATAATGTGTTCTCTATAAATAAAAATGAGACAAGTTCAAAGTATGTAAAGGTTGACCTTGTAAATCCTGTTAATGCAGCTTATGCAAACGGCTTCCACTGGAATTATGCAGATGAAAAGTCAAAGTCTATAATTGATTTACATGCAAACCTTGATACTGCTGAAATCATTCCTCTTGCAAACGGTGTCGCAAATATTGTTGTAAGTCATGACAGTTCTAATTATGACCTTAATATTATTGTACGTGTTAGCACAATTGTTGAAAATGCTTATATCGGTTTATCAAGCACAACTGTTATCGTAAATGGAAGTGAGACTCCGGTAACGGTTAATGCAACAGTAGAAAATGTTACAAAGATTGTAAACAATGAGGATTTTGAATGGACAATTCCAGAAGATTCATTAAAACTTGCAGACTGTACTGCAAGTGGTAACTCGATCCGTATTCAGGGAAAGAAAAACGGAACGTTTAAAATCAACGTAAAACATCCTTATGCAGAATATTCAAGAAATATCCTTGTAATTCTACAGAATCAGATTGGTTCTGCAATCGATTCTTCGATGTATATTACAACAGACCAGAGTTATATTCAAACTCAGATTGGAAAAGACCCTACTACTGTAAATGTCCGTTTAATCGGTGGTATTGATGGAGAAGACAACATTGGAGATGAAAACCAGAATTTTACATGGTTTATTAAAAATGGAAGAAATAATGGTATTGTTGAAGTTCAGAATGTTACGGGTTATGTAAAAGACTTAAACGCACGTTCTGCCGTAACTTCAGGAAATTCCTGTCCGGCTCAGCTTGTAATTAAACCTCTTAAAGAAGGTGAGGTAGTAATTGTTGTAACTCATCCCCGCTGTCTTTATGATACAGAAATTACTGTAAAAGTCTTTTCTGAATCTGCTTTTGTAAATCCAAAAACAATCAATACAGAAGACAGTCTTATCAGGCTTTTAAATGGTTCGTCAAAACAAATTACTGCCCAGCTTCGTAATCATGAAGCCGGAGATGAAAACAATGTACAGTGGAGCAGTGCAGATTCTACTAAGGTATCTGTAAGCCCGACTAACGGCCGTACTACTGTTGTTTCTGCCTGTGGTACAGGTTCAAGTCAGACTTATGTTACTGCTCATCTTGACGGAGCTTTAAGCGATAAGAAAATTCTTGTTCTTGCTGCTGATACTGAAGAAGAACTTCAGAGCATGAAAGGTATCTTTGCTGATTCTACATATCTAAGAATTGCCTGCGGAGAAACAAAAAAACTTAACGTTGAAACATTCGGATTTGCTCCGTCTGACAAAGTTTCCTGGAGTTCTTCTGACCCAAATAAATGTATTGTAAACGCTGATTCTTCCGTTACGTATTCAGCTCAGGCAAATGTTGAAGCTTTTAATGAAGGTAGTTGTACAATTACTGCAAGGGTAGGAACTTCTGAACCTGTTGAGTTTAACGTAACGATTTTAAAAGCCGGTGAAAGCTCTGAGATATATGATGAAAATGCAGGTTATCTTACTACAAATAACAATGCCGTTGTAGTAGAAAACGCTGGTGACAGTACATCTCTGACTGTTAGCGGTGTAAACATCAGTGCTTCTGATATGCAGCTTCATACAAACTGGTCTATGACTGATGTTGATGCTGTTCCGGGCGAGAGTGTTTTTGACCTTGCAGGTAATCCTGGAAGTACGGTAACTCTTACAGCAAATAAACCTGGTAAAAGCACTATCCGTGTTACAAATAAAATGTCTGCTAATTCATTAAGCATCAATGCTAAATGTGGTGAGCTTTATGAATGGAATGACAACTATGTAGTGTATATTACTGCGGAAAATGATGTAGTAAACCTTTTAAACGGACAGAGTACAACTATAGGCTGCTCGCTTGTAAATACAACTCAGAGTGGTGCTTTTTCCTGGAATATAACAGAAGGAAGTGAAAACATTGAAATTACTGGCCTTACTTCCGGTACTTGTAACATTAAAGGTTTGAATCCAGGTCAGGCTATTATAACTGTTTCAAATACTCTGGCTGGAGAAATAACAAAGGAAATCCTTGTAAATGTTGCAAATACAGAAGATGAACTTAAAGGCTTTAAATATCTTACGACAACTCAGAATGTAGTTACTGTTGGCGAACAGAGTAATGTATCTGTAAGCGTTGACGTAAAGAATTCTGATTCAAATGTAATTACTGGTTACAGCTGGAAAAGTTCTGATTCTTCTGTTGCTTCTGTTGTAGGTTCCGGAAATGTTGCGGTCATTTATGGAAAGAGAATAGGTTCTACTAAGATTATCGTAGAAAACTATGAATACTGTTCATATCCTCTTGAAATTATTGTCAATGTAATTGACCCTGTTGCAGCAACTCTCGATCCGTACATCAGCTGTAACAATATAGTAACTTGTACCGTTGGTGGTGACAGTCAGACTGTAGCGGCAGAGCTTATCGGTGGTACTGCAAATGATACGACCGGTTTTGACTGGAAAGTAGCTGATTCTTCTGTTGCACGTCTTTATGCAAGCAATGATTCAGCTCAGATTACAGCCCTTAAGGAAGGTGTTACTCAGGTTGTAGTATCACATCCAAAAGCGTCTGTAACACGTTCTATTCTTGTAATCTGTGAACCTAAAGTTGTCTCAAACTGCTATATCTCAATGACTGAAAGCATTATCAAAATGAAACCTTCTGATGATGCAAAAACAATTACTGCTACTTTGGTAAACGGAAGTGCAGAAGATGTTTACGACTTTAAATGGTGGGCTGACAGCTATGACAAGATTACCATGAATTATACTGGTGAATCATGCGTGATTGAACCTATCAGTGCAGGAACAGTAACTATTCACTGTTCACATCCTAAAGCCGCTTCTACAAAAGATATTGTTCTTTACATCAGCAATTATACAGACTTTGCTTTTGCTTCAAGTTATGTTGATATTACTACAGGTTCTGATACTTTCATTAATATGGAAGTTCCGGCTACCGGTGTAGACTGTGATATTTCTTATAAATCTTCTGATAACTCTTTGTGTACCGTATTTGGAAACAATATGGTCTGTACACTGCATCCGGGAACACTCCCTGTTGGTGTTACATCAAAATCATGTACAATTACTGCTACACTGCAGACGAAAGGCGGTATTAAGCAGGCTGAAGCTCAGCTTCTTGTAAGCGTTACAAAGAAAGATGAAACAAAACCTTATATCGGTTTATATCCTGATACTTCCTCAACTATTGTTACTTTAAATAAAGACGAAGTAAGAAATATTTCTGCAAAGCTTTATGGTACTACTGTTGATGTTAATTCAGCAGGTTTAGGCTGGACAATAAATGAAAGCTCCGGCAATTATGTAAAGTTTACTTCAACAAAAAAAACAGGAAGTGATGTTCAGATCCAGGCACTTAATGCCGGAAAAACAACAATGACTGTAACTCATGCTCCTGAAAACGGAAATGCAATCAATCCTCTTACAATTTATGTTGTAGTAACAGGAGTTTCAGAACCGACTGTTACACTGAATTACCAGGAACTTCCTGTTCTTATAGGTGAAGATACTCAGACAATCATTGCTACCGTAAAAAATGATACTGGTGAAGAACTTGAATGGAAGGTCGTAAATGATGAAGACCCTTCTGTAGAACAGGATTTCTTCAGCTTTGTTTCAAAGGGAAATAAAGCATCCGTTTCTGCTTTGAAACCGGGTTCTGCTACGGTTTATTGTACGATTCCTTCTAACGGTTCTACTGCAAGCTGTAAAGTAAAGATTAGCGAAGCTCCTCGGATTGAATTCTTTGTTTATGATGATGAAACAAATTTTACATACAATAATGGTGTTCTGGTAGATAACAGAGAAAAATACTATCTTACATCTTTGCAGCTTTTCCCAGGTGAAACAAAACCTTTGCATTGGGAAACAGTTCCGACGAAGGATAAAATTACAAAATGGTATAGAGGTGACTCAAGCTATTTTGATATGAACACTGAAGGAGCGGGATATCTTTCAAGCTGGACTGACCCTGTAACTAAAGATATTTATTATTATCCTGATGGTGTAGGAACAATTGCTGTAACCGGAAAAACAACAGAGGGTAATTCTATTCTGCAGGTTACGGATGCTTCTTTACAGACAGACTCTGTTTCTGTCTTCAACTCTTATAACTATCATTTTACTGTTGATAAGACTATAGTTTCTTCTACTCCAAAGGATGTTCATAACAAGCCTGAACTGATGTATGTAAACTATGAACTTCGTCCTGCCTGTGCAAAAATTATTGTTACCAATACAACAACAGGTCCAGTTGGAGAAAAACTTGTACTTAAAAACGGTAAGAAGATTTCTGATAATGAATGGGAAATAACTGAACATGTAAACAATGTTGACACAAACTCAACTGGTATAGTTTCCGGCACTCTTGAATTTGAAGTTCAGGGAGAAGCAAACTGCAATATTCAGATAAAAGCTGTAAATGAGAATGTTGTTTCTTCTGGAGCAGGAAGTACTGCTGCTCAGGAATTTGGTACACAGAACATCAAGTTTAAGGTTTATTATCCTTCTCATACTTTCAAACCTATAATAACAAGACAGGTGCCGTTTAAGCTTGCAAATGTTAATGTTCCGGTTTTGAATACCCTCTATTCAAAGTATTCTTATTATTCTCCTTCTTCTAATACGATTTTCTTGGGAGACGGAGAATATCTTACAGGACAGGTTGAAGTAAATGCAGCAAATGAACCTTATTCTGATGTTTATATTAAAAGCGTTACTTTTGAACGTGTAACATCAAACCTTGAAGATGGAATAGGGGCAGGTGCAGTTCAAAGTGATAAGGTTGACGGTGCAAGCAGTGGAAGTTCGTATAACACTCATGATTTTATTCTGTATCATAATCATGAATACTCTGTATACGGATATAGAACTTCAAATTCTGGTTCGTGGTCTTGGGAGACAAACGGTATTAACAATATGTACCGTCTGATTATTGATGATGATAAGTTCATCGAAGTCCGTAATGAAACCATTAAAGAGACCTCTTTTGTAGGAAACCTTGTAGTAGAATATGCAAACTATGCTGCAGGAAACGGTTATGCAAAATACAAAATCCCTGTTTATGTTCAGGTTAGAAACTGTCCTTGTGCAGATGAAACTGAATACTTTAAGGCATACATTGGTAATTAATAAAAGGAGGATAAACTATGAAAAAGTATAAGCTGTATTTGCTTTTTAGCTTAATTTTTACTTTTGTTTTTGCAGGCTGTCATTTTATTTATTCTTTTTCAGAAGATTACAGTGACGATATAACACTTTCTTTTGACAAGAATAAAACGTCTGTAAGCATCGGGGCAATGGAAATTGTGAACCTTAAAGCCTCAAAGAACCAGAATACGGCAAGTATTTCCTGGTCTTACGACAGTTCTGTTATTTTTGCAAAGGCAGATAACTATTCCTGCATAATTACAGGTTTGAAGCCTGGAAGTACAACGCTGACAGCATCTTCCGGCTCAAATTCTGTTTCGTGCCTTATTACTGTTTCTGATGATAGTTACACAGTTAATGTTACTAATCCTTATGTTTATGCTTCCAATGATTATGTAAGCGTAAAGCCTAATGAAACTGTAAGGGTAAGTGCAGCTCTTTTTGGCGGTACGGCATCTGATATAAACGGATTTGACTGGACTATTGATAAATCTTCTGTAGCATCTCTGCAGAAAGAAGGTAATTACTGCTGGATTACAGGAAAGAATGAAGGTATTGCCAAAGTAACCGTAAAGCATGGTAAGGCTGCCTATGGCTATTCAATGCTTGTAGACTGTTCTTCTGACGGTACAAGCCAGTGCTATATTACGACTTCTGAAAATGTAATTACAATTAATCTTTCTGAGTCTGATACGGCAGAATTTGCAGTAGACCTTGTTAATCCTCTTGTTACAGATTATGCAAGCGGTTTTGAATATTCAGTTGTTGATTCTTTAGGTAACGAAATTTCATCCCGTCCGGTTGTAGTTACCGGAAGCGGAAACCTTAATGTTTCTCTAAAAGCTTATGAAGAAGGCGAGTGTTATGTAAGATGTCATCATCCTCAAAGTTACTACGACCTTGATATTCTTGTTCGTGTAATAGCTCAGGCTGAAACAGCTTATATTGAACCGTCTCAGAACCTTGTAACTGTTTCTGATACTTCTTATGAAAGTGTTTCTCTTAGTCTTTTAAATTATGCGGCTGATGTTAATCCTGCACTTTACTCTTGGAGCTTTTCTGATGATGCAGACGAATATATTGAATATACCATATATAACGGCAGTTCTGAACTGTCCGGAGACAAGATCAACATTAAGGGTAAGAAAACAGGTAGTGTAAAGGTTACTGTATCTTATCCTGGCGTTCCTTCAAGAAGCTTTGTGGTTTTAGTCCGTAATGTTACTTCAGAAGCTTCGGGTGCTACTTGTTATATTACAACAAGCCAGAATTATATAAGGATGTCTCCTTCTGATTCTCCGCAGCAGATAAATATTGTCTTAAGAAATGCTTCTGAAAATGATATTAAGAACCTTAAGTGGACTATTACAAATGATGCAGCAGACGGCTCTTCTTCAAAGGTCATTAACTGGAAAAGCGGTAATGGAACATCTAAGAGCCTTTTTGCACGTTCTGTCGTAGCTGAAAGTACGACTGCTTATGCAATAATTGAACCTGTTACTGTTGGTACTGCCTATATTGATATAAGTCATCCAAAAGCAACTTATTCAACAAGAATTACTGTTGTTGTTTCTCCAGAGAAGGCTGCTGAAGAACCCGTTTCTTATCTTAATCTTTCAAGTGCATCTGTTGTCACTCTTAAAAATGGTGAAAACAGAACAGTAAATATTTCATTCTCAGGTAGCGGTAATTCTTCTGACATTGTATGGTCTTGTGAAGGCAATGCAACAATAAGCGGGAATGAAACTGAATGTGTCATAACAGCTCCTGCTTCCGGTTCTGGTGGCTCAAGAAGTACTGTTACAGCAACTCATCCGTACTGTAAATATCCTGTTAAGTTTACTGTTGTTTCTTATGATACTGAAGAAGAATTTAATGAATACATGGTAAAGAGCATTTATACATATAAAACTAATGAAACCATTAAAACATCTCAAAAAGTAAACCTGTATCTTGAAACTATAGGCTTTGATTCTGGTTCTGATATTTCATGGACCGTAACTCAGGGACCATCTTTTGTTTCTATTTCGACTGAAAATTCTAACAGAACCTGCATTGTCGAAGGACTTAAGGTGGGAACCGCTGTTATAAAAGCTGGTGCTTCCGGTTGCGATGACGTCTTCTTTACAGTTAATGTAACAGAAGAGGGTATAATTGATGAAGCAAAAGACTGTTATATTTCTACTTCTCAGAACGTTCTTTATTTTGAAGACATAAACCGCTCTCTTTCTTTCAGTGTTGAACTTTTCAACATTAATGAAAATGCTTACAGTAAACTAACCTATAAACTCTCAAACGATGATTATGAAGTTTCTGCAAACAACAATTATTTTACGGTAACTTCGCTTTCTGCTTCTTCAAAGGCTACACTTACAATCAGTCATCCTCTTTCACAGAATGTACTTGTCATTAATCTTCAGACAGGTAATCAGTATGAGTTTATAAATGAAGACTCCTGCTATATTTCAGTAAACCAGGAGGTGTTTGAACTTTATGCAGGGCAGGAAGAAGTTTCTCTTGTCGCAACCGTAAATCACACAGAGCAGTCTGATTCTGCTTCTGTTCCAAAAGGTTTTACCTTTGAAAGTGAAGACACTTCTATTGCAACTGTCTCTTATGTAAACTTTTCTAATACCTGTTACATTAAGTCGGTAAAGAACGGAACTACCAAAATCTTTATCCGTCATCCAGATGCAGATTTTGAAAAAGAAGTAGTTGTTATTGTAAATCAGAGTCCTGATGCTTCTACAATTCCTTATATTACTACTTCCAATAATGTAATTACTGCAATTCAGGGTAACTATGTTACGGCTACAGTTTCTCTTGTAAACAGTGATTCAATAGATAATTTTGACTGGTCCTGGTCATCTCTTGATACAAGGATTGTAGATGTAGTTGCAAATAACGGTACCTCTGCTTTACTCAGTGCCAATTCTCCAGGAACCTGTGAAGTTAAGGTAACTCATAAAAAGTGTCCTTATGCACTCAAGCTTATTGTTACAGTTCTTGATTCTGGAGTTATTACAAATAAGCCTTATATTTCTACAAATACAAACATTATTACCCTTAAGAAGGGAATGAGTACCACTCTTACTGCTTCTATGATTGGCGGTAACGGTGACAGTGATAATAACTACTTTAAGTTTCAGGGAAGTAATCCGTCATTAATGCTTGTAAGCTCCGTTTCTGGGGCTGCGTATATAAAAGGTCTTAATACCGGAATCGGTTATATCACAGTTTACAATACACGCTTCAGCGAGAGTTATTCTAAAACTGTACTTGTAATTATTGAAGATAAAATCGAAGACGGTGTTTATATTTCAATTTCAAACAATGTTTTGAAATTGAAGCCAACTCAGAATACTCTTTCTACAATTACTGCAACTTTAGTGAACGGAGAACCTACTGACGGTAAGGATTTTATCTGGTGGGCAGATGACTATAACCTTATAGGACTTACTTCTGTTGCAGAACAATGTTCTGTAATGCCTACAGGAAGAACCGGAACTACAAAGATTCATGTAAAACATGCAAAAGCTTCAAAACAGGCAGACATTCTTGTTATGATAAGCAATTATGACACCTTTGCTTTTGAAAAGACTTCTGCAAACATCAGTTCTGAAAAACTTTATTTCTTCCCGCTGCAGGTTCCTTCTGTAGAAGAGTCTTTTGAAATCAAATACTCTTCATCTAATGAAAACGTATGTATAATCCAGGGGTCTAATGCTGTAGCATGGGTTTGTGGTTTAAGCTATGGAACTGCCTCGCTTACAGCTTCTATGGTTACTTCTGACGGTACTGTTCTTGCTACTACAGAAATGCTTGTTGCAGTTACTGTACCAGATCCAAATGTTCCAACTATTTCTCTTGGTAACTCAATTATTACGGTAGAAGCCGGAACAAGTAAAACTTTCTCAGCCGTAATAAGCGGTGAAGGTCTTGATGCTACTGAACGGTTCAACCTTAAGTGGAGTGTAGCAAATAAGGATGCCGGACTTTCTCTGCTTGATGAAAGCCCGGATAAAACTGCTTACGGTCCTGATGTATACGTAACGTTTAATCATGGAGGAGAATATGTTCTTGTATGCGAACATGAAAAGACTGGTGTAGTTCAGCAGCTTTATATAATAGTAGAAGAACATGGAGAAGTTTTAATCAATCTTAATACATCTCTTGAAACTGTATATAAAGATGACGGTTCATTTACTCTTACAGCAGAGCTTACAAATGGTACTGATGCTGATTATAAGACAATTTCTTGGTCAGCTGTAAAGGTTGGAGGACAGAACATTGTAGCCGTAAGCAAGGCAAAGGGTGCAACATGTACTGTAACTCCTAAGTCTGTTGGCCAGACTCAGGTAATTGCAAAGCTCCCTAACGGAAAGACTGCAATGTGTACTGTAATCGTAAAGGCAAATGCAGAAATTTCTTTTGATACGGGAAGCATTCATGTTATTCCTGGTTATACTGAAGTCGTAAACTACAGAACTAATCCAGAAAACGCAACTATAAACTGGATTACTCAGATGACAACAGGTTCTTCAGGTCTTACTGGAAACATTACAAACTACTTTACTGTTGAAGATGATACTGCAAAAAAACAGCTTCGTATTACAGGAAAGGTTGATTATCCGGGCGGCGTTGCAGGTACAGTAACAGCCTCTATGGTTGGTGCAAGTTCTGCAAACCTTCCTTCCCTTAAGGTTTATGTTGAGTACAATGTCGAATTAAGTCTTTATGATATGTCAGGTAATCTTTTGACTCTTCTTTCAAACGATAATCCTGATACTGCTAATGTAAAGTATTTCCAGGTTGCTTATTATCCTTCTGACCTTGAAATTGATATTCTGAAAGGAAGCAGTGTAGTTGCTTGTATTCCTTCTGAAGGTAATACAGGACACTGTACTCCAGACAATGTATCTGAAATTTCTGTTGGAAATGTTACAAGGGAAATTAAGGTTGATAAAAAAGACGGACTTGAAAAAGTCTTTCTGACTGTTGGAATTATACCGCATACTGAGTGTAACTTTGACCTTACTGTCAGGGCAACGCTTCCTAATGATACAAACGGTACATACGCTACAAAGAAAAGCTTCTACTACTCTGCTTTTTATGAGAATTATGATATTGAGCTTATTGACCTGACCAAGGCCGGAGCGTGGACAAAGCCCGGCTATGATGCAAAGGGCAAGCTTACAAGCATTACCCTTGGTGACGGAGAGGAAATGGTTTTCTCTTTGAAAATCAAGAATGAAAATGCTGTAGGTTTCATTGAAGAACTGAAGAATAAGGATTGGACTCCAGATCCAACTGGAAGAAAAGATGCAGTGTACTGTAGTTTAGGAAACACGATTCTAAAAAAAGATAGAACAAAGAAATTTACTCAATTTTTTGAATCCTACAATGGAAATAATATTCAAAAAAATACATCTATGACTCCAAATGACGGTATGATTTATTTTTATCCAGATAGAGCAAACTCTTCTTCTACGGAGACTGTTTACCACCTCTGTCATCTTTGGGATTATTACAAGGATTTGCCGAAGGAAATCCAGGGTAATGGTGCATGGGAAAGTTATAAAAATGCACATTTATATAAAAACAGTTTTATAACTACTCTTAGAAGCTTGGGTGTCGATAACTGGCTTGTAACACGTGAGTATATATGGAGAAATACATATCATGCCATTGCTCATAATCCGTCAGTTCCGACTATTACAGCTTCCTGGAGCGCATGGATGGAAAATGATGACTGGTGGCAGTGGTGTTGTTGTCATGTGTTTAGAAGCCGTGGACGAATGTCGCTTAAGTTTAATGGTACAGAAGTATATAATTACAGAAATGATGGAGAAAACACGAGAAAGAACCTTAGCCATATTAATGGAGTACGTTACGATATTTGTACGCCTTATACGATTTCTACTCAGGAACTTTTGAATAACAGTGTTCTGGTTCGTCCTAATTCTGTTTCATCTATTCCTTACCACAAAGGTTCTGGATTTTTGTTCCGTTCTTGGTTTGGTGAAGAGTCTGACTCAGGTACAAAGTTTTCAAAACTTAATCATGCTTATCTTACACCTACTGTAAGCAAAGACACTACAAAAACTATTGTTGGAAACGGTTCTCTTACAATCAATTATAAGGATGGAAGGGGCAAAGCACACAGTACAGTAATTACTGTTACTGTCGAAAGAAGAGACTGTGAGGCTTATACTAACGGTAGCTGGGTGACAGAAACAGCAGGTGGTTATACTCATTATAAAATGGCTGACTTTGTTAATCCTGGTGAAGCTCCTACAGCTCCTTATCTTAATGTTAATAGCTTTATTATTGACGGCACTACAGCAGAAATCGCTTCTAATCCTTCTGTCATTTATGTACCTTATGAAGTTTATCCTTCAAGTGAAAGCATTACTGTCCGCATCCCAACTTCACAGTATACAGGACTTTCACTATCTAAAGGCTATTCTTCTGTTACTCAGAAAGACGGTTATACAGAATATATAATAAGGCAGCATGAAAAAATAAGTAAAGGTGAAGGTTCTGGTACATTGTATTTTGCAGTTAATGGAGCATATTCAGGAACTGTAGAAGTAATTTCTTCTTCTGAAACAAAAGAAGTTAACTTTGAAATTAAAAAAGAGGATTTCTATGTGGCAAAAATAAGCAGTAAGGTTGCAACAGCAAATAATGTTTTAGCTGCTAAGTATAGTTACTCTGATGAAAATGCAAGTATGCTGATTGTAGGGGATGGTGAGACTGTATCTGGTATTTTCAAAAATACAGATACTTCATCAAGTACAAAAATTACAAGTGTTACTTACGAAAGCTTTACGGAGGCAACAACTGTCATGCAGGACTCTCAGAAAGACCTTTCTGGAAAGCTTCAGAAAGAACTTGTAAACTGCGCTGCAAATGGTTCTGACGGCAACTATAGCTTCACGGTCCGCCATGCAAAGGACTACGGATATTATGCACGTAATCCGTCAGATGCTGTAACTGATGAGTTTTTCAAAACAAAGTTCCTTCTTAAGGATGTAGTAATTGATGAAAGCTCCGTAACTTACGAAACTGTATACAAGAGTGTTCCAGAAGTAAATGCTAATGGTGAAACTATTGAAATTACTGTTGTAGATGAAGAAAAAACAGAAGAAAACAGACTGAATGCCATTAGTGATGCACGATTGAGAAAACTCAATGAAAATAAGGCTTCCTACGTTGCAGGTAATGCCGGAGTTGCAAAGACTTCATTTACTATGCCGTATTATTACATTAAGACATCCGTCAAGATGGAAAACAAGGTCTATCCTGTAACTGTAATCGGACGTTTTGTTATTCAGACAGATTCTGATTATACTCAGGAAATTCTTGTTGCAGTCAAGGTAACAGACAGTCCTTGTAACAGCAACGGCTCTTACGGTTATGAAGTTCCTTCAAGTTATTATCTTAATATAACTGAATAAGTATTTGGGAAGTTGTTTATAAGTGTTTTACAAACTTCTTGTTGACATCTTCCTTTAATACTTATATATTAATGGTAAAAAGTTTTTTTGTTCCGTTTGCACACGGTTCTTCTTTAGAAGCTGCGTCTTCTTCTTTCCTTTTTTTCATTAAGTTGAAAATCAATATCATTTATTACAGGAGATTTTATATGAAAAAGATTATTGTGGGATTACTGTTTTTTGTCGTTTTATTTGCAGGATGTCAGATGCCGAATAATGCTTCGGATTCTGGAAATAATAATAACAGCAATGAAAATACGCAGGACCTTGCAGCCGTTGCTCTTTACAACAAGCTTGTAGGAACAAGATGGGAAGTAGAAGTGTATGAAGGTACTAAAAAGTCTGGCTATCCTGATGTAGTTATCTTTGCAGATGATTCTATTACAATGGATAATGTTCAGTTTTCTATCAATAAAAATGAATTCTGCTTCTACGAATATTCTACAGATTCTACCCAAGGTATGACTTTAAAGTTGAATAATATTACATGGGCATTACACCTTTATTCATCTGTAACAAATCCTCTTTATGCTGATTATAAAGATTGTACTATTACTCTTTGGAAAGATTTTGAAAATAATACTACTGTTCACCAGGATTATAAGTTTGTTTCTTCTTCAAATCAGGGCGGCGGAGAAGACTCTTCTTCCGTAAACGGTACATATTCTTTTAATAATGCAACAGGTACACAAAAAGAAGGTTCTATTACTTTATCAGACGGAAACTGGACTTACTCTGGCTCAAAAACTAATGCTCCTTCCAACGGAACTTATACTGTAAGCGGATCAGACATTACTTTCAGCTGGACCGCAAACGACTATTCTGTAAGTACAACGGTAACTGTAAGTAAGAGCGGTTCTTCTGTTACATTAAGTTCCAGCGAAGTCGTATTCTTCAGTACTTTCTTTAACAGTACAGCACAGTCTGACGGTAAGTATTCTCTGACTTTTAGTTATTCTGAATAGATGTATTTGTATATATGAAGTGAGAAGCCCTGTCCGTATCTAGCGAGCAGGGCTTTTTTGTGGTAGAATATGTGTGAGGAAAATAAGCTTTATGAATCAACTCAATTTTATTGATTATAATATTTCTCTTCCTGATAAAATACCTTCAAATATTCTGGAGCAGCTTGGTAAATTAGAGCATTACAATAATGAAGGAGATTCTGTCTGTTATTATGACCGGTGGGATGATTTGATTATCCTTGCTAAAAATGCAATGGTGGCAGGTGTGCTTTCCAAAAAAGATTGGGAAACTATAGAGAAAAGGTTCTGGTACGGAGCTGAAATGGCCTTATATATGGAGTAGAATAATATGCGTATATTTGATTTTTCTTCATGTCTATTTAGTGATAGAAATGGTACTTATGGTGGTAATTCTGGTGATAAAGAGGGTATACTTATTGAGAATGAACCTTGGATTATAAAATATCCTAAAAAGGGTTCTCGTCTTACTAATGTGTCTGATCTGCTTTATTCCACAACACCTGAGTCAGAATATATTGGAAGTCATGTATATGAAATCTTAGGTTATCCCGTTCATAAAACATTACTTGGGATTAGAAATAATCATGTTGTAGTTGCCTGTAAAGACTTATGTATAAATGATACACGCCTCATAGAATTTCGTCAGCTCAAAAACACTTATAACAAAGTTCTAAATGAAAAACTTGATTTAAGTATGTCTCCAACAGGCAGTGAACATTTTGTTTTATTAAATGAGGTTTTAATACATCTTGAATATAATCCCTCAATTAATAATATTCCTGGAATAAAAGAACGTTTTTGGGATTGTGTGGTTATTGATGGTTTTATTAATAATAATGATCGCAATAATGGAAACTGGGGTATTTTGCGAAATAAATCTGGAGATGTTCTTTCTCCAATATATGATAATGGAGCAGCTTTTTCTCCAAATGTTCCAGAAAAAAGAATTATTAATAAACTCAATAATTTAGAATCTCTTGAAAAAGGTATTTATGACTCGGTAACTTCTTACAGTTTAGACGGTAAATCGAGTTCTAAATTTGTTGATTTGCTGAAACTTGATAATGACAATTTGAAAAATGCAATTAAGAGAGTTGTTCCTCTCATTCAGAATAAAATGGTGGATATATGTAATATGATAAACTCGATTCCTGAAAAAGTTGGTGAATTTTCCGTTGTTTCTAAAGAAAGAAAACAGCTTTATCAAAAAGAAATGCAAGTACGCTTAGATGAACTTCTTTTACCTGAGTTTTCCAAACTTATATCCAAAGAAAAAAATGTAAATACAAAAAAAATAAAATCAAAATTCGATGATTATGAAAGAGGATATTGAAAAATAATTTTGTGGTAGAATATAATTATGAGTAGTGTAATAACTTTATATCACGGAACTGACCATGTTATAGAAAAGCCTCAATTTGGTTTTGGAAAGCCTTACAATGATTATGGGCTTGCTTTCTATTGTACAAAAAGTAAAAGTCTTGCATGTGAATGGGCTGTCACAGAAGATACTGACGGTTAGGCGACATATTTCCAAGTCTCTTTTTAAAAATAAGGAACGAGTGAAAAATTTTTCTTTAAAAAAATGCTTCGCTATCGCTTCGCAAAAAAAGGGGGGGGGTAAAAAGGTAAAAATCCATAGGATTTTTGAAATAATTAAATATATTAAGATTGAATGAATAAACTTTTAAATATACAATGCTTTTACATTAATTAAGGTAGGCAATATGATTACAAAAGACCAAAAAGATTATATTATAAAACTTCTTCAAGAAGGTAAAGAATTACCTGAAGATTTTAAGTATCAACTTTTTCCTACAAAGCAAAAAGAATATGAACTTGCTTATGCTGGAAAAATGAGAAAAGAAGATATTCTTGCAAATGAAGACGGTGTTTTCCCCGTACCTTTACAGGTAGAAAAAGTTTTTAATGGAAATGAATATGAAGCTTTTGATGATGATTGGAAAAATATGATTGTTTTTGGAGATAATTTACAATTTCTTAAAACTATTTATGAAAACAAAGATCCTCATATTAAAGATAAAGTAAAAGGGAAAGTGAAACTGATTTATATAGATCCACCTTTTGCAACAACGGATGAATTTCAAAATAAAGAAGGAGCAAAGGCATATAATGATAAGAAAAAAGGAGCCGAATTTGTTGAATTTTTAAGAAAAAGGTTGATTGTAGCAAGAGAAATTTTAGCTGACGATGGAAGTATTTATGTTCATCTTGATCAAAAAATGGGGCATTATTTAAAAATAGTCATGGATGAAGTATTTGGAAAACAATTTTTTAAAAATGAAATAGTGTGGTGTTATCAGGGTGCGGGACAATCTAAAACACAATTCAAAAGGAAACATGATAATATCTTATTTTATTCAAAAAGCAATATTAATATTTTTAATTGGATAGATGTTGGGGAGTTAATAGGAGAAAAACAAAGGAAAAAATATACAGGAAAAGATGAGCTTGGATATTTTAAACAATATAAACATAAAGATGGTAAAGTTTATAAAAAGTATTTCAATGAAGAAGAGATAATGCCAAGAGTAGATTATTGGACAGATTTATCTATTATTCAAAGTGCAAATGAAAGGCTGGATTATCCAACTCAAAAGCCTGAGTCTCTCATTGAAAGAATTATTAAAGCAAGTTCAAATAAGGGAGATATTGTTTTAGATTTTTTTGGTGGTTCTGGCTCTACTATGGCAGTTGCAGAAAAACTTGGTAGAAAATGGATTACTTGCGATCTTGGAAAACTTGCATATTTTACTATGCAAAAAAGAATTTTACAGATTCAAAATAGTAAAGATTTAGAAGATCCAAAAAAGAAATATGGCAAAAAAGCAAAAAGTTTTCTTACAGCAAGTCTTGGAAGTTATGATTTAGAAAAAACTTTTGAACTTGAAAGAAAAAAGTATTTAGAATTTGTTTCAGGACTTTTTGAAGTAAATCTCAAAGAATATAAAATTTCAGGGTTTAATTTTGAAGGAAAAAAAGACAATTATCCAGTAATTATGTACGATTACAATAAATATAAAGATTCGTCTATTGACGAAAATTATTTACAAGATTTACATAGAAATATTGGAAAAAAAGTAGGATCAAGGGTTTATATTGTTGCACCTATTAATTTTGTTGATTTTGTAGATGATTTCGTAGAAATTGATGATGTAAGATATTATTTTTTAAAAATTCCTTATCATATCATCAATGAACTTCATAAAAAACCTTTTGTAAAGGTTAGACAACCTCAAAGTAAAAAAAGAGTAAATGACATTGAAGAAGCAGTTGGTTTTCATTTTAAAAGACCACCAGAGGTAAAAGCAGAAATTAAAAAATCAAAAGATGAAATAAAGCTTATAATTAAAAGCTTTAAAACGAATGAATTGCAATCGGATAAAGCAAAAGATGAAAAATCGTTTGAAAATTTTGAAACATTATCGGCTATTTTCATAGATAAAAATTACAATGGTAAATCTTTTGAAATGGATGAAGCGTTTTTCGCTGATGATTTACTTCCAAAGAAGAAATCAAAGAAAAAATCTCAAATAGAAGATGAAGCAAATAACGAAATAGGTGAAAATATCATTGATGATTTAAAACAACTGTCAAAAACTGGTATAGAAATTTCTTTAAAAGCAAGTGAAGTGAAAAATCAAATAATGGTTGTCTTTACTGATATTTATGGAAATGACTTTACTCAAACTTTTAAAATTTAATGGGATATGAAAATGAAAGATATTAAAATATTTAAACAGAAAGATTTACTTTTGAAAGTAAATAAAAACTATGATCCAAGAAAACTTGATTTAGATTCATGGGATTTTTTTCTTGATAAGCTTTGCGGAGATAGAGAATTTCAGAAAGAGGCAATAAAAAATGCTATTATTTATCTTGCAAGTGGTAGGTATGAAAAAATTGAAAATTTAGTTGAAGAAAACTATCAAAACAATAACGAACTACAAGCAAAATTTAACTCTCTTGAAGAATATAAAAGAAACTTACAACTTCCTAATAAACTTTTTGCAAATATTGATCTTGCAACAGGATCAGGAAAATCTTATGTCATTTATGGTATAGCCCAAATAATGCTTGGTCTTGGTTTTGTAGATAAAGTGCTTGTTTTATGTCCTTCTCTTACTATTGAATCGGGACTTACAGAAAAATTTGAAAATTTAAGTGGAAATGCAGAATTGAAAAACACAATTCCACAAAATGCAGTATGCAAAAATCCTAGTATTGTAAATGCAAATGTCACAGTAAAAAAAGGAGATATTTGTGTTGAAAATATTCATGCAGTTTATTCTACGACAGGTTCATCTATTCAAGATAGTTTTAAAAATCAAGGTTCAAAAACACTTGTTTTAAACGATGAATCACATCATATATTCAATCAATCTAAAGATAAAGACCTCAAAAAATGGAGAGAATTTTTATTAAATCCTGATTATGATTTCAAGTATATTTTAGGTTTTACTGGAACTGCTTATAAAGATAATGAATATTTTAATGATGTAATTTATAGATATTCTTTAAGAGAAGCAGTTGAAAATAAAATTGTTAAAAACATTGAATATGTTCAAAAGGATGATAGCTCAGGAATAAACGAAAAATTCCAGAAAATTTATCAAAATCATCAAGGCAATATTAGAAATTACGACAAAATAAAACCGTTATCAATTTTAATAACAAAAGATATTTCAAAAGCAAAAAATCTAAAAGATGACTTAGTTGATTTTTTAATTAAAAAAGAAAAATTATCAAAAGATGATATAGAAAAACAAGTTTTAATAGTCACTTCTCACAAAGATCATAAAGCCAATTTACCAAAACTAAAAAATGTTGATGATAAAAATGATCCTACAAAATGGATTATTTCCGTTTCTATGCTTACAGAGGGCTGGGATGTAAAAAATGTTTTTCAAATTGTGCCTTGGGAAGATAGAGCTTTTAACTCAAAATTATTAATTGCACAAGTCTTGGGAAGAGGTTTAAGAGTACCTGAAGCATATCAAAATCCACAACCTAAAGTTATTGTATTTAATCATGATTCTTGGAGTAAAAACATAAAAGGTCTTGTTGAGGAAGTTTTGGAAATAGAAACAAGAATAAGTTCACAAGTTTTATTAAGTGGAGAAAGATCAAAATATAATTTTGAAGTTTATAATATTGATTATACAAAAGAACAAAAAGAAGTTCCTCATACTCAAAAAGATGAAATGACATTTGATTCATTAATGGAAAATTTAATTCCATTAGAATCACAATCAGTAATTATTAAGAAAGATACGGAATTTGAAAATATTTCTGATTCAAAAAATAGAAATAAAGAATATGTTATTGAAAACGAAACTTTTTCTGTAGATGAAATAATTGATAAAATTTATGATGAATTGCAAGTAAGATTTGATGAAGGAAAAATTTTAAATATTGATGTAGAGCAATATTCAAAAAATAACTTACCAAAGAGAGAAGTTATTGAAAAGTTGATACTGAAATCAATGGAAAAAGTCGGAATCAAAAAAGAAGATGGGCTTATACAAAAAAATAGAACAAAAATACTCCAATCATTTGGAACACTTTTGAGAAAAGCTTCAAAAACAGTTGTAATTGAAAAGAAAATAAATGATTTAACAACAATATCTACAAAAGATTTAGTAAATGAAAGTTTGGCTATAGGTAATTTAAGAAGAGATTATTCAGTATTTTTTACGAATAATTGGAAAAATGAAATTTTAAACGAAGATCAGCAAAAAATATTTGAACAAGTTATTGAAGATGAAACTTTACCAAGACAAGCGATAAAAGAACTAAATGAATTTTTATTTAAAACTCCAGTAAATATTGTTTTTACAAATGCGAAGCCAGAAAGAGATTTTGTAGATTATTTATGTAAAAAAGAAATTGCAGAAAAAATTGAGTGTTGGATAAAATCAAGAGATAGAGGTTTTTATCAAATTGAATTTTCTTGGAGAAAAGCAAATCATCAAAAAATAGGTAATTTTAACCCTGATTTTATTATAAAAGTATTAAAAGATGATTTTGAATATTTTATAGTTGTAGAGAACAAATCCGATAAAGATGATTCTGATGAAAACAAAGCAAAATATAAATATGCAAAAGAGCATTTTGAAAGATTGAATAAAAAATTAGAAGAACAAGAAATAAAACAAAAGTATATTTTTCATTTTTTAAGCCCAAATGGTTATACAACTTTTTTTGAGTATTTAAAAAATGGAACATTACTTGAAGGGCAAGATAAATTTAGATGTGAGTTAGAAAACTTATTAGAAGAATGAATTTAATTATTGCCCTATCGGGCAATCCCCCCCTTTTTTTAATAAGGTGTTCGCTGTCGCTCACGAAAAATTTTTCACTCGAAATTTTAAAGAAAAAGAGACTTGGAAATACGCAAGGCACGTTGCACTCTCACACCGCTATCGCTCCGTTCGGCTCGCCTAACACAGTATATGCGGTTCGCTCGTTGCACTTCGCTCTCCCATATTTTGCTCCGTTTCACTCCGCAAAACATCGCATACGCAGGAACGTTATGCGAATGAATATACATTAAATACAGAAAATTTGAAATTTCTTAATCTTAATAAAGTTCCATATCCTGTTTTGACCTGGCTGACGGTATTGATTCAAAACCGTACTTTTGATTCATATAATCAGGTTCAAGTATCTGCAAAGTAAGCGTCAATTTAACCCCACATTAAAATAGATTATAAAATAGAGTATCGTATTTGGCAAG
>MLPZ01000016.1 GCA_001885315.1 Treponema sp. CETP13 | reverse complement strand
AAGACTAATTTCAATTTCTTAGCATTTTTACACTGTATTAAGTATAATAAGAATGGATGACCTGATTTAAGGGATTAAGACTCCATTATATTCTTACACCTCTCAAGCTTTTAATTTTAGATAAGAATGGATGACCTGATTTAAGGGATTAAGACTCTAGAAAGTCATATAAATTATCATAATTAAAATCAAGAATAAGAATGGATGACCTGATTTAAGGGATTAAGACAATCAAATCGTCAAGGCTCATTTCAGAAAAATATTTGCGTATAAGAATGGATGACCTGATTTAAGGGATTAAGACTACATCGCTTGTGTCGCCATATAGCTTGCGTGTCAAGTATAAGAATGGATGACCTGATTTAAGGGATTAAGACCGAGCCGATACGGTACCAATAGCTTAAAAAGGTATCGCTTATAAGAATGGATGACCTGATTTAAGGGATTAAGACTCTAAATATAAGCGAAACATACGTTGAGTTGTCTAGCATAAGAATGGATGACCTGATTTAAGGGATTAAGACTATTTCCATGAACTCAAAATATCTCATATTGGATATATGATAAGAATGGATGACCTGATTTAAGGGATTAAGACTCTTTGCTCGTAAAATGTTTTTTAGTTTTGTAAAACTCGAATAAGAATGGATGACCTGATTTAAGGGATTAAGACGTCTTTGACAGTCGGTTGATACGCTCGACTAGCTCGAGTATAAGAATGGATGACCTGATTTAAGGGATTAAGACACTAGAATACGCTCTATATTCGCCAAAATGGTTTTTATAAGAATGGATGACCTGATTTAAGGGATTAAGACTCTATTATATAGTCGAAATTACGAGCCATGACCTCTAGTATAAGAATGGATGACCTGATTTAAGGGATTAAGACAATTTCATACATTGAGTAAATATACCCACCAAGCGCCTTTAATAAGAATGGATGACCTGATTTAAGGGATTAAGACCAGATTTTCATGTATTCACTATCAAGGCAATTCAGTATAAGAATGGATGACCTGATTTAAGGGATTAAGACCTTAAAAAGCTATCGCTTTGCAAATAGTCAAAAACTTATAAGAATGGATGACCTGATTTAAGGGATTAAGACTTTGATTGTTGTTTTTATTGTTGTTTTTATTGTTGTTTTGATAAGAATGGATGACCTGATTTAAGGGATTAAGACTGCTTTTTGTAGTTCTTCCTTTACTGTCCAATGGTTCATGATAAGAATGGATGACCTGATTTAAGGGATTAAGACTAGCTCTATTAATAAGTAGTTTCTTTGCTCTTGAAATCGCATAAGAATGGATGACCTGATTTAAGGGATTAAGACTTTCGCCAGCTCTGAACGCTTTCACGAGCTGCAATGGGATAAGAATGGATGACCTGATTTAAGGGATTAAGACTTATTTTGCCAACTTTTTAATGCCAAAACTGTCATCAAGTATAAGAATGGATGACCTGATTTAAGGGATTAAGACACAAACATCATCAGTAAAATCATACCTGTCAAAAGAAAAGATAAGAATGGATGACCTGATTTAAGGGATTAAGACAAGTGATAATGATGTTACTTTTACATTGACATATTCATATGATAAGAATGGATGACCTGATTTAAGGGATTAAGACTGTTACCCAGAGCACGAACAACCCAATGCACGATAAAGTAAAATAAGAATGGATGACCTGATTTAAGGGATTAAGACAAGTTCCTTCTAAAAGGACTTTTCCAGATATCCATTCTATAAGAATGGATGACCTGATTTAAGGGATTAAGACGTAATTCTTTTGACAAAAACTTTTGACTAAAACCAAGTTATAAGAATGGATGACCTGATTTAAGGGATTAAGACCTATTTAAACTTACTTCTCTTGCTACTACGGTTGCACCAGATAAGAATGGATGACCTGATTTAAGGGATTAAGACAGTTTGACTAGTTTTTTCATCTTCGAGAAATTCGTTAAGAATAAGAATGGATGACCTGATTTAAGGGATTAAGACCATTTTCTTAGCCATATTCTGGCCTCCTATAATAATTTATAAGAATGGATGACCTGATTTAAGGGATTAAGACTTGAAAGTGATATCTTCATCTTCTCTTATGCCATAAATAAGAATGGATGACCTGATTTAAGGGATTAAGACTCAGTTGTTTGTTCATCAGTTGTTTGTTCACTTACATTACATAAGAATGGATGACCTGATTTAAGGGATTAAGACCATATTCTAACTCCTTTAATACTCTTTACTTTAGCATCTTATAAGAATGGATGACCTGATTTAAGGGATTAAAACCAATAATTAAGTTCATGAATACACCTAGATGACCATTCATAAGAATGAATGACCTGATTTAAGGGATTAAGACCTTGTGGGGTTTTTGTCGAATTCCTCGACAGTAGTCAAAGATAAGAATGGATGACCTGATTTAAGGGATTAAGACTGTTTTGCGTGTAATATTATTTCTGTTTGTTCTATTCATAATAAGAATTGGTGCCCTGTTTTAAGGGATTAAGACGTTTGTGTTTGTGCTGTTACTAGATTTTTTTGTGCTTGATAAGAATGGATGACCTAATTTAAGGGATTAAGACGAATTATCTATGCGTTTACGTTTGCTTGTTTTATTACTCATAAGAATGGATGGCCTGTTTAAGGGATTAAGACTGAGAACCGTTTGCAAAGACTTTTGTTTTCTTATGTTTCGTATAAGAATGGATGACCTGACTTAAGGGATTAAGACACTTGCCCGATCGTTGCATACCTTGTTTTACCGTTAACATATAAGAATGGATGACCTGATTTAAGGGATTAAGACTATATCCGAGATACTTTTCTTTGTTTTCTGCTAGTTTTTCATAAGAATGGATGACTTGATTTAAGGGATTAAGACCCGGGTATTACTTCGTCACACATAACAGGAATTAATTCACATAAGAATGGATGACCTGATTTAAGGGATTAAGACTAGCAATTTGATTGATACCCTTTCAATATCACCAGTTGCCACATAAGAATGGATGACCTGACTTAAGGGATTTATAATTAGCAAAAATCGACATAAAAATTCAAAGAGGAGAAATTTGATATGGCATTCATTTATATTTTATCTGATTATGGTAAATTATCTAAAGAAAATGAGACTTTATTGTTTTTTCAAGATGATGGAACAAAAACAATTCTTTTTCCATTTAAGACTGAACAATTAGTTCTTATGGGTAATATTTCTATTACTGGTGGAGCGTTTAGATTAATTCATAAATATAAAATCCCAATAACTTTTTTATCCTCTAATGGGAAATTTAATTCAAAACTTGTATATGAAGAACCTAAAAATATAATTCTTAGGCAACGTCAATTTAATGTAATAAGCAACAAACAAAAGTCTCTTGAAATTGCAGGATCTATTGTTTTAGGGAAAATAAAGAATCAAATTGCTTTTTTACAACGTGTAAAGAGAAAATCAAACAATCTTCAAGTTCAAAAATCAATTTCAATATCGATTGAGCAAATGAAGCAGAAAATACAATCTATTTCAACTGCAACTGATATAGATCAACTGAGAGGTTTAGAAGGTGCAGCTGCTAGACTTTATTTTTCAGTACTCAAATATAATATTACTCCTGATTGGGCTATATTTAAAAGTAGAAGTAGAAATCCTCCTAAATCCAATGTAAATGCAGTATTAAGTTTTTTATATACCTTGTTAATGTATCGTGTCAGTTCTGCTATAGAATCACAAGGTCTCGATACGATGGCCGGAATTCTACATGTTATTAATTATGGAAGGTCTTCCCTCGTTTTTGATTTAATGGAAGAATTTAGAACACCTATTGCTGATTCTATATGTTGCTCTCTTTTCAATCTTAAAAAACTAAAAGAAGATGATTTTGAACAAAAAGTTTTTTCAGAAAAAGATGAAAATTATCCTATTAAAAATTATTGTGATGAGGAAGAAAATAAAGATAACATATCTTTTTCGGTAGAATCAGAAAAAGGGGTCTTATTAACAAAAAATGGTTTAAAAAAAGTTGTTAAATCATTTGAAGAAAAAATGGATACCCAAATATTTTATGAACCCCTTCAAAAGAAAATTTCGTATCAACGAATCATGATAGAGCAAGCAAAATTATATAAAAGGGTCATTCTTGGAGAAGAAAATAAATATCAGCCATATTATTTTAAATAACGGCAAAAGGATTATAAATGACATATTTTATAGCTTATGATATTAGTAATCCCAAAAGACTACGGGGAGTTGCTAAAATCCTCGAAAATTATGGATGGAGGGTACAATATTCTTTTTTTGAATGTGAAATGGATTCTAAGGTGTTTGAAAATTTAAAACATGATTTACTGTCTGTTATTAATATAAAAGAAGATTCTCTACATTTTTATCCAATCTGTGAAGATTGTTTAAAAAAAACAAGTAGTATAGGACATGGTGATATATATATTCCAAGGAGTTATGAAATATTATGAAACAAAGTTTCCATTGGATGATATTATACGATATTAGAGATGTAAAAAGATTGGCAAAAGTTGAAAAAGTAGTAGAAAGTTTTGGATGGAGGGTACAAAAATCAGTTTTTGAAAGTTGTGCTAATGAATTACAAATTAATTTATTAAAGAGTAGGTTGAATCGGATTATTGCTGATGAAGATTTTGTTCTTTTTTTTAATATTTGTGAGCGTTGTTGGCAGAAAAAATTAATCTTTGGAAAAACAGGGAATTCTAATCCCATGAATGATGATTTTATGATTTTATGATAGAATTCATATGTTTATAATACTAGAAATCGCATACCTCTCTTTTCCTTTAAGAGTAGAAATAGTAATACACATCAAAAAGTTTTGATATGTATTGACAGTAGATTAAATTTCCTTCAGTATGTCAGAAAATACTCATACTTTAGGGAGAATACTAATGATATTTCGAAGTAACAAAAAAATGAAGAGTTTTAATCTTTTAGGCATTTTGCTTCTTGTACTACTTATTTCCTGTTCTGAAAAGACAAATGCAGATAGTTCTAAGGCATTAGAAACAAAATCGGCTTCTTATTCAGAAAATACAACAGGCAAAGTTACTTTTATTGAATTGGGCTCAGTTGGTTGTGTTCCTTGTCAAGCTATGGTTCCGGTTATGGATGATATGAGAAAAGAACTTGCAGATCAAGTCGAGGTTGTATTTCATGATGTTTGGACAGAAGAAGGTGAGCCATTTGGCAGACAATATGGTATACGGGTTATTCCTACTCAAGTATTTTTAGATAAAGAAGGAAATGAGTATTACCGACATGAAGGCTATTTTGCCAAAGAAGAAGTTTATGCAATTTTAAAACAAGGTGGAGTAGAGATTAAATGAATGAACTAATTAAAGTTTTAAATGAAAGTTTCTATTCTTTATCTGTTTTTTCTTTAGGGGCAAGCTTATTATGGGGTATTATGAGTGTGTTCTTAAGCCCTTGTCATATGGCGTCTATTCCTCTTATTATTGGTTTTGTTAATAATCGAGAAAAGCCAGATTTAAAAGAAAGTTTTTTTCTTTCGCTTTTATTTGCGTGTGGTATCCTGTGTATGCTTATTGTTATGGGATTTATTACTGGTTTTTTAGGGCGAATTCTAGGGGATGTAGGCACTCCTGTTATGTTTATTGTGTATGTTTTTTTAATTGTATGTGGAATTTATCTGCTCGATTTGCCTGTTTTTGCAAAAATAAATCTTTCTTTTTTTAAGCAAACTCCTAAAATGAACGAAATGGGAGCTTTTACACTTGGCTTTTTCTATGGTTTAATTTTAGGATCCTGTAGCTTTGCCTTTTTAGCACCTATGATTGGTATTGTATTTACTCAATCTACGTCTCAGTTATGGTTTGGAATTTTGCTATTCATATTCTATGGGCTAGGGCATACTACAGCCATTGTTATAGCTGGTACAGCTGGTAGTAAAATTGGAAACATTTTTAAATCTGAAAGATTACATAATGCATCTCTTTGGATAAAAAGAGTATGTGGTTCATTTATCATAGTATATGCAATTTATGAAATTTCTCTAAAATTATGCGGAATATGACTATAGTTTATTTTTGTTTTATGGTATAAATAGCAACTCTTATCAATAAATCTTCAGGAGCTATGTTATTACAAATTACAATTTAACCTCTCAAAAATTACTTCCTATAAAGGGTCGTGGTGTTGCTATCCCTTTTAATCCTGCCAAGTTCCCTTTCTTTTATGGATGGGTAATTTTAGTCGTTGGTGCTTTGGGTATACTTATGAGTATTCCCGGTCAAACAATGGGCGTTTCTGTTTTTACCACATCTCTTACAAATGTGTTAAAAATGAGCCGAATGAATCTAAGTATTACGTACATGATTGGAACCATAGGTTCTAGTTTACTGCTTTCTCAAGCGGGACGCTTCTATGATAGATTTGGAGCTCGTATTACTCTTTTTGTTGCAAGTTGTTTTTTAGGGCTTGTTCTTCTCTTTTTGAGTCAGATAGATCGTATTGCTTCCTTTTTAGCTCAGACTGGAATTGTATCTTTTAGTCTTTTGGGTTTTATTTTAATGGCCATAGGGTTTTTCCTTCTTCGTTTTTCGGGGCAGGGAGTTATGACTATGGTTTCACGTAGTATGGTTATGAAATGGTTTGATAAGCGACGTGGTATAGCTGCTGCTATTATGGGTGTGTTTACCACTTTTGGTTTTTCATATGCACCAAAATTATTGGATAATCTTATTCAAGCTTCTTCTTGGCGAGGAGCATGGCAAATTCTTGCTCTTTGTTGTGGTTTTGGGTTTGCTGTTATTGCTCTTATCTTTTATCGTGATAATCCTGCTCAATGCGGATTAAAACCCGATAGTTTAAAGCCTTTAGCGCATTCTACAAATATAAAAAAAAGACTTACTGGCGAAAATTTGCCTTTAAAAGAAGCCAAAAAAAGACTTGTGCTGTGGGTTTTTGCTTTATCTCTTGCTTTATGGGCACTCTACAATACGGCTTTTACTTTTCATGTTGTATCTATTTTTGATGCTGTTGGTATAGATAGATGGACCGCTCTTTCTATCTTTTTTCCTATTTCTATTATTTCTATTGCAACTCGATTTTTGGTTAGCTGGGTAAGCGATCATATTCAGCTTGAATATTTGTATATCTTTTTTTTACTATCTTTAATTTTAGCGTCTTTTTCTCTTATCTTTTTGACTAAAAATAGTTCACTTATTCCTCTAATTATAGGAATGGGCTTTGCAGGTGGTACTTTTGGAACTTTAAATAGTATTTCGTGGGTTAGGCTTTTTGGCAAAGCTCATCTTGGAGCTATAAGTGGTTTTGCTATGGGGTGGACAGTAGCAGGGAGTGCTATTGGACCGTATTTTTTTAGTCTTTCTAAGAATCTTTTTGGATCGTATAACGGTGGATCGTGGTTTACTATTATTTTAGGTTCTTTGTCACTAATTGGAGTATTGTATCAGCTACTAAAGTCAAAAACTTTATAGTTTATAAAAAAGGAACCTTGGATGTTAAAATCTAAGGTTCCTTTTTTTGTATTACATTTTTTTTATCAACTCTGGATATTTTCGTTTAAGTTCTTCTACTTTTGGAGCATCCCAGTTTTGTATATAAGCGCTTGTTGGGTTAAGTTCCATATAATCTTGGTGATATTCTTCTGCCTGGTAAAAACCTTTAAGTGCTGTTACTTCAGTTACAATTGGTTTACTATATACCTTACCTAGTTCAAGTTGTTTAATAACAGCTAATGCTGTCTTTTTTTGTTCGTCATTATTGTAAAAAACAGCTGATCGATATTCCGTTCCTCTGTCTGGACCTTGATAGTTTAATTCTGTTGGGTTATGAGCGACCGAGAAAAATACTTCGAGTAAAGTTTTATAACTAATAACAGATGGATCATACGTAATTTGTACTGATTCTGCGTGTCCTGTTTTACCAGATCCGACGGTGTAGTAATCGGCTGTTTTTGCACTTCCACCTGAATAGCCAGAGACTACATTGACAACACCATTAATGTGTTCATAAACACCTTCGACGCCCCAAAAGCATCCCCCTGCAAGTACGGCTGTTTCTAGCTTGTTTTTAGCAAAAAGCTTACGGTATTCTCCATAGCCTTCTTCTTCTAATTTGTCGACTGGAATAAAACGTAATGATGCTGAGTTTATACAGTATCTGTCACCTGTAGGCTGTGGACCGTCATTAAAAAGATGTCCTAAATGAGAATCTCCAAAGTAACTACGAACTTCTGTTCGAGTCATACCATGGCTGTTATCTTCTACAGAAACAACATTTCCAGGGACTAGTGTTCGTGTAAAACTAGGCCACCCTGTACCAGATTTGTATTTATCGGTTGAGCTAAAAAGGGCTTCTCCCGATACTACATCTACATAAATTCCTTCTTCTTCGAGATCCCAATATTCATTGCGAAAAGCGGGTTCTGTTCCATTTTCTTGTGTTACATTATATTGTAAATTGTCTAATTTTTTCATAAGAGTATCCTTTGTTGGCTTATTGTAATTGCCATCTTTTGCTAGTGGAGGGGCTTCTGGAGCTTGCATGGTCATTGCTGTCATAGAGCCTTGCATCGCGGGAGCCATCATGGTTGTCTGATCTAATTCGACATCCTTTGCTCCGAGTGCTGTTAGCATACTTGTTAAACTTAACAAGAGGATAGCTAACAGTGGTATATTTTTTTTCATTCTATGTTCTCCTTATCCAAAGGTGAAAGCAAATAATCGTAACTTTCCCTTTACATTTAATCGAAGAGTATGTTCTTCGGCTTCTTCTAAGGCAACTCTGAGTCATCATATTTTCCTTCACCAAAATGAAAGTATCGTATTTGTCCTTCTACATCTATAAAATAGTGTGCTGGCCAATAACGGTTATTGTATGCGCTCCATTGCTCAAAATTATTATCGAGAACAACTGGCCACGTAATGCCAAGTTCTTTCATAGCATTTTGTACGTTCTGCGGGTCTCTTTCAAAAGCAAATTCCGGAGAGTGTACTCCAATAATAATTAATCCATCATCTTTATATGTTTCATGCCACGAAGCAAGATACGGTATTGTTCTTACACAATTTACACAGCTGTATGTCCAAAAATCTAATAAAATAACCTTTCCTTTAAGGTCTTCCATTGTAATTTTGTTAGTCTCTTCGCCTAAATCTAGCTGGTCTATATTAAACCACTGGCCTGTTGTTACCAGTTCTGGAGCCATCCCAAAATTATCAAGTTTTCCTCTAGATGGTGGATCTCTCCAATCGAGTTCTTGTTCTACTTTATTAGACATCATCATCGTGGTGTCAGATTCATCAGTATTTAATTTATCGAGTGCATCAATTACTGTGTCTGAACTTTCAAAAGAAGTAATGCTTGTTCCCCAGTTAGGAAAAGTTCGTAAAACTGCTGTTTGAAATTGTCTGTCCAATCCTGTAGCAATCGATAATCCTACTATAATCATAAAAATACCAAATATTCTCTGTATTTTACCTGGATTTTTCGAAAGGACGGGGAACTTTGCTATAAGTTTACGTCCTCCAAACATAATGCCCAACATAGGAAGTGCTGTTCCTAACGAGTAGGCTAAGATAATAAAAACCGAAGCGCTATCGACATTTTGTGTAATGGCTAAACTTATAACTGAAGCCATTATAGGACCAACACATGGGGTCCAAACTAATCCAAGACTTGTTCCTAAAAGAATTCCTCCAGAAAAGCCTGTTCCAGTTGTTTTTGGGTTTTTTCGACTAAGAAATTGACTTGCTAGTAGCTCAAATTTTTGCTGCAATTTTGGAATAACTAATACCAGTCCAAAAGCTAAAATGATAATAACTGCTACAATTCGTAGTATGTTTGGATTAATATTAAAAGCCTGAATTAATGCGGATAAGGCTAGAGTAAATATAGAAAAACTAGCGACAAACCCTATTACAACACCGAGAGGGCGCTTTTTCCCTCCAGTACTGCCTGATAAAACGATAGGCAATACCGGAAGAATACAAGGGGAGAGGATTGTTACCACTCCCGATATAAATGCAAAAAAGAGTAATAATATCATAGGCTTTCCTTTCGAATTACATTTCTAAGCAATCCGTCTGTTTTTCCGCCATTCCATAAACTTATTTTTGTGCCCTCAGTGTTTATTTGTACAAAAGTATCTTGGTAACTTACTCCGTATTTTCGTTTAAGATCAGTAGATTTATCATAATCTACAAGGAGAATTGTCATGCCGTCTAATTTATCAAAGTTAGATTCTATATCGCTTTTTGTAGCTCTACATGATGGGCACCAGCTTGCATAAAAGAAAAGTACCACCGGCTGTGTTTCTGCTTTCATCATCGCATTGTCCAGGGTTGTAAAAAGTTCTATTTCTTTTTTAGAATTTGTATGAGCTTCTTGGCTAATAAGTAGAGATGTTACTGTTAATAATAAGATAGTTGTTAGTGCTAATCGTTTCATAGATTGCCTCCTGTAATTAAGGTAGGCCTAAAAGATTACAGAAGTATCACAAAATAACAATAATTAGTATTTGTTTAGTTGAAAGTGATTGTATTTGAGCACGTTTATTGAGGAAGGACAATTGTAAAAAGAGCACCACCTTCTAGAGGGCTTTCTGCTTTTATTTTACCGTTATGAAGGGTTATAATCTCTTTTGCAATAGCCAGTCCTAGCCCCGTTCCAGGAATTTTAGGGCTGCGGCTTTTGTCTGCTCGGTAAAAACGTTCAAAAAGATGTGGCAAATCGGTATCTTCTATTCCAGTGCCAGTATCTGCAATTTGAATTATTACATTTGTATCTGTTTTTGTACAGTTTATTTCTATTTTGCCATTTGGTGGCGTATGGGCAATGGCATTTTCCAAAATATTAGAAAGAACTCGCTCAATCATTCCTATATCTGCATTAACAATAAAGGCTTCTTCTGGTTTAACTGCTTTTAGGGTAATTTTTGCTTTTTGAGCAAGCGGGGTTAGTTTTAAAGTAACATCTTGTATAAGTTCGGCTAACATAAAATCTTCTTTGTTTACAGTAGCTTGTCCGCTTTCGAGTTTTGACAAATCAAAGAGACCCTCTATTAGTTTTTGCAAGCTACTCACGCTTTTTATGCTTACCTTAAGAAAATTTTGAGCTTCTGAATCCGATACTTTTAAGCCTTTTAATAGTATTGTTTCTAGGTTTCCTCGTATGGATGTAATGGGACTTCTTAAGTCGTGTGATATGTTGGTAATAAGATCACTGCGTTCTTGTTCTGCAATTTGCAATTGTTGAATCCCTTTTTGGATTGACTCTGCCATGGTGTTAAAGGCTCGACCTAAATCGGTAATTTCATCTGAACCTTTTAGGTGTATTCGATAATCATAGTGACCTTCTTCAAAAGCTTTTACGGCTAGACTGAGTCGTCTAAGTCTTTTTGTTTGATAAAAAAAGAGCGAAAAACCTGCAATAATGGTTGTTATTAGGGCAATAAAAAAAGTAATAATGCCCGATCTTAAGTAATAACTACTACTTATCATGCTTAATAACTGATCGAAACTTTGGCCGCGTAAAATAACATACACATAGCCAGTTTTTTCCCCCATGGTAAGATATGCTGCAGAAAATGGCTTAGAAAGATCTGTTGTGCGAGGATCATCTCCCAAAACAGGTTCTTTCCCGTTTGTTCCAATAAAAACTTCTAAAGGTTCTAAACTAATTTTATTGCGTACAAGTGTTTCATCTGTCTGGGTAAAAAAAGCTCTAATAATGCCTTTTTCGTCAACTATATAAATTTCGACCATTGGATTAAGAATCATCATATAGTGGATTGTCTCTTTTATAGCTTCTTTAGAAAATTCGTTTTGTATAAGGGGCTGAATCTCGCTGGAAATACTACTTGCATATTCACGATGTATTACTTGCTCTACATCATCAAAAAGATGAGCGGATGATTTAAAAGCAAAAAATAGACTCCCTGCACCTAAAACTAATATTAGTAGTAAAAAAATAAGGGATAATTTTGCATAAAAAGAGTGAAGAATTCTCATTTAAACTCATCTCCTTCTGCAAAGCGATAACCTACACCCCAAACTGTTTTAAGGTATTTAGGATGAGCGGGATCTTTTTCTATTTTATTACGAAGTCTGTTTATATTTGTGTTTACGGTGTGTTCGTATCCTTCAAACTGCTGTCCCCAAACATGGTTTAATAAATCAGAGCGACTAAAAGCTCGTCCTGGGTTTCTAAAAAAAAGTCTTAAAAGTTCAAACTCTTTTACTGTTAGTTCTATTAAAGTATTGTTTAAAAAGACTTGTCGCTTTTGAAAGTCAAAGGTTAAATCACCTATTTTACTTGGTGGTAACTCTTCTTCTTTCGTTTTGTCTGTTGCTTGAGATCGTCGTATAAGAGCTCCCACTCGAGCAAGGAGCTCTTTTATACTAAATGGTTTAACCATATAATCATCGGCTCCTATTTCTAGGCCTCTAATTCTATCAGCTTCTCCTGCTCGAGCAGTAAGCATTAGTATTGGGGTTAATGAATCTTTTTTTCGTATATTTTTGCACACGCTCATCCCGTCGAGTCTGGGAATCATAATATCGAGTATTATGACTGCGTACGTTTTATTTTGAGCAAGTTTTAACCCTGTTTCTCCATCAGCTACATGTTCTATAAGAAGTCCTTTATCTTTTAGATTAATGGCTATGATTGAGGCTATTTTTGGATCGTCTTCTATCAGAAGAACTGTATTATTATCTATCTTGCTCATAGATTTCCTTTTTTATATACATTTATTATAAAGGCTTTAAGTTTTATTGCGCAAGTGTCAAAAAAAGTAAGTAAGCTTTTAGAGATTTACTCATTATAACTTGCCACGCAGTAGAAGATAGCAGTACATTTAACAAATGAATACGCTACAAAAATTGTTTTATGGGCTTGATAAAAAATATATTCGGGCTTCGATTCTTGCACCTATTTCGATGATGTTTGATGTTTTTTTTCAGACACTCATACCTATTCTAATGTCTCGTATTATCGATGTTGGTATCGCTAATAGCGATATTACCTATACGCTACATGTTGGTATTCAAATGGGAGCTGCCGCCTTACTTGCAATGCTTGCTGGATCTCTTTCTTCTCGATGGTCAGCTGTCGGTGCCTTAGGTCTTTCTAAAAATTTACGACGACGTATGTTTAATCAAGTACAAGATTTTTCATTCAAAAACACCGATAAAATAGGGGCTGCAAGCCTTGTTACCAGATTAACAACAGATGTTACTAACATTCAAAATATGGTTATGATGGTTTTACGAGTAGCGGTTCGCGGTCCTGTTATGTTAATTATGTCTGTAAGTATGTGTTTTTATATTAATCCTAATCTTGCTTCAATTTTTGTTATAATAATTCCTATTTTAGTAATTGGCATTGTTTTAGTAGTGCGAAAAGCTTTTCCACGATTCGAGATAATGCTTAAAAAATATGATCGATTAAATGAAGATGTTCGAGAAAATCTTGGGGCAATACGTGCAATAAAAGCTTTTGTTCGTGAAGATTATGAAAACGAAAAGTTTCATAAAGCAGCAAATGAAGTCAGACTTGCACAGTTTAATGCAGAAAACCTTGTAATTAAAGCAATCCCGTTTTCGACACTTATGCTGTATGTAACAATTATTGTTATAGAATGGCGAGGTGGTGTAAAAATTATCCATGGTAATTTAAAAACAGGAGAACTTATTAGCATGATAACTTATTCTAGCCAAGTTCTTATGGCCATTATGATGGTGACTATGATTTTTGTTAATTTTGTAATTAGCCAAGCAAGTATCCGACGCGTGGTCGAAGTTTTGGATGAAGAGCCATCAATAAAAGCCCCTAAAATTGAATCGTACTCGAAGACAAGTAAGGCAAAAAATCTTTTGCAAGTTACCTCTGGCAATATTGAGTTTCGTAACGTGTCCTTTAGCTATACAGAGCAAGCAGATAATAAAGTACTTACCGATATAAACTTTTCTATTAAAAGTGGACAAACAGCTGGAATTGTTGGAGGAACAGGTTCTTCTAAAACAACCTTGGTTCAACTAATTCCACGATTATATGACACGCTTGAAGGTTCTGTTTTAGTTGATGGAAAAGATGTTCGTAAATATAATTTACAAGAATTACGTAAAAATGTAGCAATGGTTTTACAAAACAATGTCTTGTTTTCAGGCTCAATTGCAGAAAATTTACGCTGGGGTAACAAAAATGCTACTGATGAAGAATTAATTGAAGCATGCAAAATTGCAGATGCACACAATTTTATAACAGAATTTCCAAATGGATATAAAACTAATTTAGGGCAGGGGGGAGTTAACATTTCTGGCGGACAAAAACAACGTTTGTGTATTGCGCGTGCACTACTAGCAAAGCCAAAAGTACTTATTTTTGATGACAGTACAAGTGCCGTAGATACTGCAACAGATTCCAATATTAGAAATGCGCTTAAATCTGCATTACCAGAGACAACCAAAATTATTATTGCCCAACGCTTTAACTCTGTGCAGGATGCGGACATAATTTTTGTTATGGATAAAGGAAAAATTACTGCATCTGGCACACACGATGAACTTCTTAAAATAAGTCCTATCTATAACGAAGTGTATAATCAACAATGTGCTGGAGCCGATAAGGTACCAAGCCTTTCTGTTTATAAGGAGGGCAACTAATGCCAGGACATGGACCAGTTCGCGGACGAGGCAAACCAGTACAAAAACCTAAAAACGCATTTAAAATAATTATTCGTATTTTTAAATATATGGGTAAATTACGATGGCTTCTTATACCAGCTTCTCTTTTTGTAGTAATTTCTTCTGGAGCAATGGTTATTGGCAATTATTTACTTAAACCACTTTTAAATGATTACATTGTTCCTTTTATTGGAAAAGAAAGCCCGAGTCTTAGTGGTTTTTACGCATTACTTATAAAAATGGCTTTTATTTACATAGCCGGAGCTTTTGGTGAATGGGGAACCTATCGTATAATGCTTTCTATTTCGACAAAATCTTTGTATCGCATTCGTATTGATTTATTTACTAAAATGGAAAAAATGCCTCTTACTTTTTTTGATCAACGAACGCATGGCGAAAGTATGAGCTTGTTTACCAACGATATAGATACTTTGCGTAATATGATGAGCGAAAGTTTACCAAATATTTTAAATGCTAGTTTGACTGTTGTTGGCGTGTTTGTCATGATGCTAATTTTGTCTCCAATTCTTACAGCTCTTATTGTAATTATGCTAACGTTAATGATAACTATTGTTTCTCGTGTTGGTAAGCGCAGTTCTCGAGCTTTTAGAAGTCAGCAAGAAAGTCTTGGAAAAGTTAATGGGCATATCGAAGAAATGATTACCGGGCAAAAAGTAGTACAAGTCTTTTGTCGTGAAGAAGAAGCTAAAAAAGAATTTGCAGTATTAAATGAAAAACTTTGTGAGGATGGAATTAAAGCAAATACGTTAGCGTCTATACTTATGCCAATCTTAGGCAATATATCAAATATTAACTACGGTTTAACCGCTGTTGTAGGTGGGCTTTTGGTTATTGCTGGTACTATGGATATTGGAACTGTAGCAGCCTTTTTGCAGTATAGCAAAACTTTCTCTAGGCCTGTACAACAGCTTAGTCAAGAATTTAATAACATTTTAACAGCTTTAGCAGGTGCTGAGCGTGTATTTAAAATTATAGATTCTGTTCCAGAACTCGATTCCGGAACAAAAGAACTTTCAAATGTACAAGGTAAAATCGAACTAAAAAATGTTACTTTTGGCTATAAAAAAGATAAGCAAATTTTACATGATATTAGTTTATTAGCAAAACCTGGACAAAAAATTGCACTTGTTGGAGCAACCGGATCTGGTAAAACAACAATTACCAATCTTATAAATCGTTTTTATGATGTTCAAGAAGGCTCAATTACTATCGATGATATTTCTGTTACAGACATTACAAAAGACAGTTTACGCTCTTCTCTTGCCATGGTTTTACAAGATACTCATTTATTTACCGGTACAATTGCTGATAATATACGCTTTGGACGCCTAGATGCTACTGACCAAGAAGTAATAGAGGCTGCAAGAGTTGCAAATGCGGATGGTTTTATTAGCCACATGAAAAACGGCTATGATACGATTATTACAGGTGATGGGTCTAATCTTTCTCAGGGGCAACGGCAGTTGTTATCTATTGCTCGAGCAGAAGTTTCAAAGCGCCCCATATTAATTTTAGATGAAGCAACAAGTTCTATAGATACTCGTACAGAAGCCCTTATAGAGCAAGGCTTAAATAAACTTATGCAAGGGCGTACTGTATTGGTAATTGCGCATCGACTTTCTACGGTTAAAAATGCCGATGCAATTATGGTTATGGAAGACGGCCGTATTATAGAGCGAGGTACGCATGATGAACTTATAGCTTTAAATGGCAAGTATCATCAATTGTACACCGGAAGTTTAGAGCTAAGTTAAGCATAATATGTTATAATAGGAGAAGACAGAGAGGTGAGTTATGACACGCTTAAAAAAACTTTTGTATTTAAACAGTTATTTATTAAACGAAAATCCAGAGAATAATGCCCTTGCAGAGCAGTTTTCTAATAGTGAAGAAGATCAGAGTCGATTATTTCGTAGTTTAATAAACCTTAGACCTCCTATGCTGCTTAAACAAGACTTTTTAGAGGTTCAAGATTCTTTGTTATCTGAGGACGCTAAAACTAAAGGTATTGTTAGTTTTTCAGAGATTCGCAACACAAGAAGAACAAAAGAAAAAGATTCTGTATTTTCTCGTATGTATTTATGGCAAGGTGATATTACCCGTTTAGCAGTTGATGCAATTGTGAACGCTGCAAATTCTTCTCTTTTAGGTTGTTTCATTCCTTGTCATCCATGTATCGATAATGTTATTCATTCTGCAGCTGGTTTGCAATTGCGAGATGCATGCAATAAAATTATTAAAGCTCAAGGGCACGAAGAAGCAACTGGTACTGCAAAAATTACAAGAGGATACAATTTACCAGCAAAATATGTTTTACATACAGTCGGTCCGATTGTAACAAATGAATTAACACCAGAGCTTTGTGAGGACTTAAAAAACAGCTATCGCTCTTGTTTAGATTTAGCAAAACAAAAAAATTTACACAGCGTTGCCTTCTGCTGCGTTTCTACTGGAGTTTTTCATTTCCCCAATGATAAAGCAGCAAAAATTGCAGTAGATACAGTGCGTGATTTTTTAGCTACCCAAGATTCACAGCTAGAAGTTATCTTTAACGTATTTAAAGACATTGATTACAAAATATATAAAGACATACTTGGCTAAAAATAAGCAAGCCTAGCCATCTTTTTCTTGTAGAGCCTGTTTTAGTAGTTCTAATGTTAATTCTGATGTACTCTTTACTCTCACATCTGCGTTATTTAAAGGGCTGCTAGAGCAAACTCCAACAGCTTTTATACCGGCTTTTTTAATAGCTTTTATGCCGGCTTCTGCATCTTCTATGGCTACACAATCTGTGTACCAGGTGTTAGTTTTATCTGCTGCTTCAAGAAAAATATCTGGTTCAGGCTTAGGCATTTGAACTTTACCAGCATCTGCAACAGCAGTAAATTTGTTTTCGAGATGCAACTGAGCTAATACCTGCGGGGCATTTTTGCTTGCAGATGCTAGACCCGTTTTAATTCCTGCATGTGCTAAATCGTTAAGTAAATCTGCAATTCCTGGAAGAATATTATCTGGAGAAAGTGTGGTTAATGATTCTTTATAGATTTCATTTTTTTCGTAACATACAGTTTTTATTTTTTCTGTAGACCATACAACATTATTCTCGCGAAGTATTATTTTTAGTGATTCTTCTCTGGAAACTCCTAATAGTTGTTTATTCATGTCGTGGTCAAAATGTAAATTATTTTTTTGTGCAATTTTTTGCCAAGCATCGTAGTGTAATTCTGTAGTATCTGTTATAACTCCATCAAGATCAAATAAAACGGCCCGAAGTTGTGGTCTAAGATTAAATTCTTTACAAGTCTTGTTTGAAAAGCTTGGATCAAGTACAAATGGTTCATTTCTATGTTTTAAGACAAGAGGTTTTAAGTTTTGAAATTCAGCATCAGAAAATTTTTTGTCACATAATTCATAGATAGCCTTATCATGTGTAATAGTTACTTGTAAAATATGGCCTTCTAGTTGCAATTTAAATGTAATTTTTTTCCATTTCTTTGGAAGTTGAGGATTAAAAAGCCATTCACTATTGTAATCTCGAAATCCGGCAAATCCATATACAACAGACATCCAACTTCCTGCCATAGAAGCTGTATGTATACCATCTTTTACATTGCCTTTTATATCATCAATGTCCATTCTCACAGTTTCATTAAAGTAGTCAAAAGCTTTTTGGATATTTCCTGTTTCACAGGACATTATGCATTGTATGCAATAAGAAAGAGACGAATCTCCTGTTGTGTATTGCTCATAAAAGTTGAAGTTTCGTATTTTTTCTGCACGAGTAAAGCATGAACTTAAGAGAAATTGAGCCAAAACTAAATCTGGTTGTTTTAAAACACGATGCCTATAAATAACAAGAGGATGATAATGTAGCAATAATGGATAATTTTCTGACGGAGTATGTGCAAAATCCCAAGGTTCTTTGTCTAAAAAACTATCATCTTGTGGGTAAATCCCCAATTTTTTGTCAAAAGGAATGAACATATTGTCGGCAGCTTTTTCCCATAATTTTTTTTCTATTTCTGTTGCCTGCTTTCCTGCTAATCGACAACTAATATATAAATTTTCCCGGGCCATTAAATTTGTAAAAACATTATTGTTAACAATAGCAGTGTATTCATCTGGACCGGTAACGTTATTTATACAAAATTGACCGTTTTTGTTTTCATTAAAAAAACCTAATGAAAACCACATTCGAGCGGTTTCTGCTGCCATTTTTTCTATTTGAGTTTGAGAAAGATACTTTTGTTTGCTTTTTGTAAGCGCGATTTGTTCAGAATTTTGGCTTTGTTGATTTAGATATCTATTTAGTGCAAAGATGATATCTGCATTAATGTGATATTGAGCTGTTCCTGCCGGAAAGTATGCGCTGGTTTCTGTTCCACTTATCGTTCTCCAAGGATACAGAGCTCCTTTTAGATTCATAATCTTTGCTTGTTCTTGAGCTTGAGGTAAAATTCTAGCCCTATAAGCGAGTAAGCTTTCTGCTATATGTGGATCAGTGTATGTAAAAACAGGACAAACATACGCTTCTGTATCCCAAAAAAAGTGACCTTCATAGCCTTCTCCAGAAAGACCTTTTGCTCCAATACTTTGAGTACCATTTTTGCTTACAGATTGTAGAAGTTGAAACAAATTAAAAGAAAGGGCTTGTTCACTTTCTGTATCTCCTTCGATTGTTAAACGAGCAGTGTCCCAAAAAGAGCTAAGATATTTTTTTTGATCTTGTTTTATTTGTTCAATTCCTAAATTTTTAAAAGCACTGTTTTTTGACTTGGCTTGTTGTAAAAAATCTAGATTTTGTGAGTCCGATTTGCCATGTACATACGTTATATATTTAATTAGACTTATTGATTTAGAAGGTTTTAATTCTATTGAAAATGTAATGCCATCGTGGCAATTTTCTCCTGCATTTTTGCTTATTATAGATTTATCAGTACAGCTTATTGTATGTGTTGCTATTCCTGCTAAGCATAAGCCACTTTTTCGTGTTTGAGCAGTAAATTGCAACTCTGTATCTTTAACTTTATCTATATCTATAATTAACGGATTATTACTAAACTTTGCTCCTACACGAGGATCTTCCTTGCTCATAATATTATGAGAAGTTGTATCAATGCTACTAGTAATATCTACATGAATAATATCTTTGCTTGTATTTTTTACCAAATATTCGATTACTGCAGAATGTGGATTACTAAAAGAGACTAATCGGTGAGTTGTTAGTTGTATTGTGCTTTTATCTGGCGTGATCCAGTCTAGTTTTCGAGTAAGAATTCCTGTATTGGTATCAATTTCTAAGCTAAAATCTTGTATAGCTTTCGCCTCTTTCATCGAAAACGAATAGTTATTTACAGAAAGTTCGATTCTTTTGGGGTCAGGTAAATTTAGTAGAGTTTCGTGATTTTTAGCATAACCGTAAGCTATTTCACCATATTGAATAGGCTCAGTATCATAAAAACCATTAATATATGTTCCTTTATGATATGTATAGGCTTTTTCTTCTGTGTCTCCACGGAATCCTAAATTTCCATTTGCTGTAGTAAAGAGTGTTTCGTTACGTATAACATCAGTTGGTGTAAATTTAGTTGTTGTAAATTTCATTGTTATATTCCTTTAACCAGCGAACCTCATAAGCTGTAAGTTTTTGTGTAGTATTAGTTTTATAAGTATTCTTACTTAAAATATCAATGTACTTTTGGCTTTTACTATTTGGGAGTGTAAAAAATGCATCAGATTCAGAAAAATTAGCTAGGATATCTATTTTACCACGAGAAAATGCAAAAACATGACTATCTTGTGTGTTGTAAAATTGTATGTATGATCCAGAGAGTAGTTGTTCAGTTTTACGGCTCCAAATTAATTTTTTGATTATTTCATAAATCTCTTTTTGTGATTGGTATGAATAGGGTTTTTCCCAATTATGTTTTATACGATGAACCCAACGAGAGTCGGTTTTTGTTTTTTTATTTTTAAGGTAATTATAATCATTAAAATGAGCCCATTCGTCTCCCTGATAAATAAGAGGTATGCCAGGTAATGCAAATAAAACAGCATATATCATTTTTATCCGAGCGATTGCCATTTTTCGATATAAGCTATTTTTTTTTAGTTCAGCTTGTTCAAGCCCTGCAAGAGAGGCCATTGTTCCACAAACACGACAATCTCCTGTTTTTATATTTAATTGAAAAGGCTCTCCTTTTGCAAAGGAACCTTTAAACCGCCCTGTATAGAATTTGTTTAGAAAATTACGATGGTCATATCCATTTATGCCTATTTCTGCGGCATCTTCATCAGAGAAAGTCCATCCTATATCATCATGACATCTAATGTAATTTACCCAATTTGTTTTTTCTGGTATGTGCCAACGATGTTGTAATGAATGAGTAAGTAATCTTGTATCACGGCTAGCTAAACTTGACCAAAAAAGAGCCATTTGTAATGGATTATACGATAGAGCACATTCATCTGCTTTTATATACTGAATAACCTGATCTGGATGTACTATGGCTTCACTCTTAAAAATAAGAGAAGGGCAGGCAATTTTAGCAACATATTGAAAACTTTGAATAAGGATATGAGCTTGTGGTAAATTTTCACATATAGTTTCTTTTTGTTTCCAAACAAAAGCAAGGGCGTCGAGGCGTAAAACATCGATGCCTAAATTTGCAAGAAAAAGCATTTCTTTGCACATAGCTATAAAAACATGTGGATTACTGTAATTTAGATCCCACTGGAAAGAGTTAAAAGTGGTCCATACCCAACCAGAAACTTCTTTTACATAGGTAAAAGATCCTTGCCGAGTGTTTGGGAAAATCTCACGAAGCGTATTATTCCATCTATCAACTTCTGATTTATCGCTATAAATAAAGTAATATTCTGTATATTTTTTGTTACCTTTTTTTGCTTCGATAGCCCATTTATGTTGATCGCTTGTGTGATTAAAAACAAAATCGACTACAAGTTTTATTCCTGCAGCATGAAAAGCTGTTGCAACTTGAGCTAAATCTGTAATAGTTCCTAGTGGTTTTTGAATTTTACGATAGCTAGAAACAGCATATCCTCCATCATTTTCGCCTTTGGGACGAGCAAAAAGAGGCATAAGGTGCACATAGTTTATACCAAGTTCTTCAAAATATGAAATATGACTTATGAGTGACTGTAAATCATTAGAAAATAAGTCTACATATAATGTAATCCCAACTGTATTACTGTTTTCTATCCATGATTTGTTCTCCTGTTGTGGATAGGTGAGTAATTCGTTCTCTTTTGCAGCTTTTCGCATTATTTTTTCTAGTTGAGAGAGAATTTCATAAAAGTCCCAATGTGTACCATATAATTCGAAAAGCCTTTTTACTAATTGGGGCATATACCGTTGGAGTCGATTTTGGTACAAGGTTTACTCCTTTACCGATCCAGCTAGCAATCCTTTTACAAAATATCGTTGCAAACCTAAAAAGACCGAAAGAGGTAAAATCATAGAGACAAAGGCTCCTGCCGTGAGTAAGTGCCATTCTGAACCACGAGTTCCTGCCATATTCATTAATCGAACTGTCACAACTTGCATATTTGCACCGGCACCACTTAAAAAGACCAATGCAACAAGTAAATCATTCCATACCCATATAAATTGAAAGATTGCAAAGGAGGCTAGTGCTGGTACTGATAGTGGAATTATTAACCTAAAAAAAGCTGTAAAGTGACTTGCACCATCTATAAAGGCAGATTCTAAAATGGAACGGGGTAGTGTAGAAATGTAGTTAAATAATAAGTAGGTAGCTAGTGGTAATCCAAAACCTGTATGTGCTAGCCATATACCAAGATATGAACCATTTAATCCTAGTCGGTTATAGTCTCGCAATATTGGTATAAGAGAAATTTGTAATGGAACTACAAGAAGTGCAATTATCATTCCAAAAAGAGGTTTCCTTCCTTTAAAATTTAGCCATGCAAACCCATAGGCTGCGGCTGCTGCAATAAATATTGGTATAAATACTGAAGGCAGCGTAACTGTTATACTTGATAGAAAAGCGCTTGTCATACTTGCGCCTCTTACAGTTTTTGTACCTGTTGCATCTCCTACGCTATATGTTTGACCTCCCAATACTTGTGCATAGTTATCAAGTGTAAACTCGTTTTCAGTTCTAAACGCTTTCCACCAACCTGTATCTGATACAGCTGTCTTTTCTCTAAACGAGGTAATAAGTATACCAAAGGTAGGAATAGTCCATATCAAACAAAGTAGAATAAAAACAAGTGTAATAATCCTTTTCGAAACATATTTATTTTTCATTTTGGATTTCATATTAGAATACCTCCTGTTTGCTAAATTCTTTTAAGTTGTAGTAAATGACAGGACTTACTCCAATTAAAATAAGAATGGCAATTGCTGAACCTCGACCATAGTTCATAAATTTAAACATCTGCTTGTATTGCTGGCTAGCTAATACTTCTGTGCCAAACAACCCGTTTGTCATAGAGTAGACAATATCAAAACATTTAAGAGCTGCAAGTAGTATTGTTGTAGAAACACTTAATATTGTTGGGCGAATTTGAGGAATAATTACTTGCATGAGGATTCTAAATTCTTTTGCTCCATCTATTCGTGCCGCTTCTATCATTTCGATAGGAACCGATTTTAATGCGGCCGAAAAAATGACAAGCGCAAATCCCGTTTGTAGCCAAACAAATATGACAATTAAAAAAAGGTTATTCATAGGTTTTGAACCAAGCCAGTTATGTGGTTCCATTCCCCACGATGTCAAAATTGCGTTTAAAAGACCTATTTGCTCCGAGCCAGCCGGTTTATACGCATATATAAACTTAAAAATAAGACCTGCACCTACAAGTGAAATAGCCATAGGTAAAAAGATTAAAGTTTTTCCAAATTTTTCGATAAAAGAACGTTCCGCTAATATGGCAGTAATAAGTCCAAAAAGAACACTAAACAAGGTCCCAAAAAATAGCCATAATACGGTGTTCCGTAGTGAAGTAAGCATTGTTTTATCTGTAAAAATGTATTTGTAATTATCTAATCCAACAAATACAGTAGAATTTCTGTTTAAAAAACTTAAATAAAGACTTCTGAAAGCTGGGATAAGAAGATACCAACCCATAATTAACACTGCAGGGGCTATAAAAATATACGGAATAATTTTGTTGTATACTTTTGAAGAAAAGAGTTGTGCAATTAAATTAAAAGAATAGAACATAAGAAGAACACTTGCTGTTCCCCAAACGATTGCAAATAGCATGGTTGGAATCTGACTCATAGTACCGGCTTTTAATAGTAAAAAACCGCCTATTGCTATTATGAGTGCACCAGGAACTGTTATTGCTGTTTTTACAGGATTGGTCATAATTATTTCCTTCTAAATATAATGAGAACTTAGACGATTTGTGTATTTTCTCATTTAATCCGATTTCTATAAAATTATAGAAATCGGATTTTTTTAATCTAAATTAATACAATTGATTTAAGGTTGATTAATTAGGCCAGTTATCTTCGATAGAGGTAAGAACTGTTTCTGAATCTTCTCCTCCAACGTAGTCAACAAGACCTGTCCAGAACGTACCACTTCCAACTTCGGCAGGCATCATATCAGAAGCATCAAAGCGGAATACTTTTGCATTTACAAGTATCTTAGCAATATCACGTTCGAGGGCATTTCCATAATCATCAAAATTCTGATTCTTATGTGGGAATAAAGCACCACCAATTTTTGCCCAAGGAGCACATGCTTCCCAAGTAGTTAAGAATTGTAAAAATTCTGCAACACCAGGTTTATTACTAAACATAACAAACTGATCTCCTCCACCTAATACTGGAGTTCCCCATTTTTCGTCTATTGGAGGAAGTGCGAAAACTCCAACGTTTTCTTCTAAGTTTGCTTGAATGTCATCTTGCATAAAGCCAGTAATAAAGTTACCTTGACGATTCATGTAAGCTTTTGGTGGGTTTTCATAAATAGGTTTTATAGAATCACCATAGTTAGTGGTAAGAATATTTGTTGGACCGCCATAAACATATTTTTCATTTAAGAAAATGGTTCCACAGATGTCTAAGGCTTTTTTTACCGCTGGATCATTAAATGGAATTTCATGATTTACCCATTTGTCATACATTTCTGGGCCTGCTGTTCGAAGCATAATGTCTTCCATCCAGTCTGTTCCAACCCAACCTGTAGCGTTTCCAGATTCAAATCCAATTGACCAAGGAGTATCTCCGTTAGCAACCATTTTATTTTCTAAAGCTTTTAATTCATCCCATGTTTTAGGTACAGTATATCCTTTTGCTGCAAAGGCTTTTTTGTTATACCATACAAAACTTTTTGCATTAACGCGGTGGAATACACCATAGGTTTTGCCGTCATACGATCCGAGTTCTTTCCATACTGTTGCATAGTTTTTGTTAATAGAATCTACAACAGAATCTGGTAAAGGCATTATGTAGCCTTTTTCGGCAAATGTTTTCATTGTTCCTGGTTGTGGAATAGCAGCAATATCCGGTGGTGTGCCAGCTTCTGCTTGAACTTGAATTTGTGTTTCAAATTCTGGGCTTCCTTCATAGACAACAGTATAACCCGATTTTGCATTAAAGATTTTTACGATTTCTTGGAATCGAGCAGCTTCTTCACCTCTAAATGCCCCAAATACATGAATTACAGGATCTGTGTCTTCCACCTTTGTGTCTTTGCTCCCTCCTGCAAAAACAAGGCCACCTGATAAAAACATCATAGCAACAATACTTGTTACTAACAATTTTGTGATTTTTCGCATAGAAAAGTCCTCCTAATAATAAATATCTAAACGACAGTTTTTAACAGCTGCCGGTAGTTTCTCTTTCTATAACTGTAATTGGTACTAATGCTTTTCTGGCAATACGAGTAGGTTCTTTTATGTGACTAAGCACCATTTCTGCTGCTAACCGTCCTGATTCATCCAAATTCTGACTTATAGAACTTAATCCTATATAGTGAGAAATATCGATATCATCAAACCCCAAAACAGCCATTTGTTCGGGTACATTAATTTTTATATTTTTAGCAAGTTTTATAAACCGAGCAGCAATTAAGTCACTTGAGCAAAACACACAATCAGGTAAATCTTTTTGTTTTAAAAAATCATTAATTGCTTTATCTAGTTTATTTTCTGTAAATTCGCCAATCCAAACATGATTATCTGGAATGGTAATTCCCTGATTAGCAAAGAAAAATGAAAATCCAGTGAATCGATCCTCAGTTGCAGCAATAGCATATTCCATACTGGTTTTTTCACCAATGAATCCTGGTTTTCGATATCCTTTAGAAAACAAATATTCAGCTGCTTTTTGCCCCCCTTCTAAGTTTTTTACCGTTACAGAATCAAATCCTTCTTCTTCATTTTCTACAAAACAAACCGGAAAAGGTGCTTCCCGTAAAACTGTTAATTCTGCGTCATTAAAACGCATACAAAGAGCAATAAGACCATCTACGCGTTTTCCAGATACAAGCATTTCTAAATATGAATTAAGATCGTCGATTTCATCTACTGCGTAAATGACAACTTCATAATGCATTGCAGATAAAACCGATGTTATACCCCTTAACCTTTGCATATACGAAGTTTCGGTAAAAAATGGTGCTATAACACCAATCTTTCTGTATTGTTTTCGTGCATTTGCAACGGCTTCTGCTTTTGGTATAAAGTTTAGTTCTTTTATGGCAGCTATAACTGCGGATCTCGATATAGGAGAAACTTTTGTTGTTCCATTTAATACTCTAGAAACAGTTGCTGGGCTAACACCAGCTTTTTTTGCTACATCATAAATGGTTGCTTTAGAATTTTTCATTACTTTCTCCTAATCATGAAACCGCTTTCATGGAACTAATTTCATTATACATCATTATGCGCAGTTGTCAAATTTTATTTTTAAAATTATGTAGATAGAAAAACATAGTAGGCATAATGATGCATAATGAATTAATATATAGTAAAATAAAAGTATGATTATTAAGGCAATACGTACTTTTATCGATGATGACCATGTACCTGTTATTAATGCATCTACTAGCTCATATATGAATATGGGCTTTAGGTGCAAACAATTTTGTATTTCGAGTTTTCTTATAGATACAGGCAAAGAAGTTATTCTTGTTGATACAAGTTTTGCTGATACTATGAAATTATTACCCGAAGATATGAAATTTCCCGTGGGGATTGGGCATCGCATAGATACCTTTAAACATGCACTCGAAAAAACTGGCTATACGGTAAACGATGTTGATAAAATAGTACTTACTCATTTTCATCTTGATCATACTGCTGAATTGCAGCTTTTTCCTAATGCTCGCATATTTATTTGCAAAAGAGATTACAAATCTCTTAAAGACAAAGTTCCTAATATTGAACAGATAGATTTAACACTCAATCCATTCCAAAATTTTGCAGGCTCTTTTAAAGTTGCAGATGATGTGTGGATGTTACCAGCCTATGGCCATTCAAGAGGACATTCAATTGTCATAGCACACCAAACAGGCACAACTACAGCTAACGACTTTTACTACATGTTTGCAGGCGATTTAACAGCATCGCGAACAGCCCTCAAAAATGGGGAATATCTGCCACTCACCGTAAGTAAAGCTCTTTCTCAGGAATCGCTCGATACTGTACGTGAGTTTGTAAAAAACAACAGAACAGTCTATCTTTTAAATCATGCAAAAAACATCGAACAACTCATAGCTGAAAAAATGCCTCTATATGAATAGTTCCATCTCTCTCTATTATTATCTTAGGCCTTTAAATTATTGACAATATAGTCAGTACTGAGTATATTGTCAATAATTATGTATTACTAAAGAACAAGGAGCTTTATATGAAATTCGACGATACTAAATTTTCTTATTTTTTTACTGAATGTATAAATCGATTAGGGAATGAAGAAGGAATTCGATTATTTAAAATGGCTTCTGATAAATTAGAGGAACTTTTTTATGAAGTAGACGATCGAAACAGTAAAGCTATAAGAGAACATATGACTAACAATATGTTGCCTACAATTGCTATATATCAAGCTTGTATTAAAAAGGGGATGAACAAAATACAGGCTTATAACTTTACCTTAGAAATAGCACAAGTAGCATCTGTAAAAGAGAGGGATAAAAACAAAAAGTTAGGCAATAATCCCCTTGGATATTTTATGTTTAAATTGTTTTGCAAAAAAATTATGGCGAAAAACTTTCCAAAAGAAGGGTGGAATATAGAATGGGTACAATATGATAAAACAGAAATTCATTTTAATATGAAAACTTGTATCTATGCAGAAATAACAAAAGAATGTGGGTGTCCTGAGCTGTGTTCTATTTTTTGTGCAAATGATGTAACGACTTTTTCAGGATTTAAACCGAACATTTTTTTTGAACGCACAGGTACAATTGGAGAAGGTCAAAAAGTTTGTGATTTTCATTTTAAAAATCATGCATATATACATAAGGTGTGTTTATGATACCGTTATATATATTGGGAATTCTATTGAGATACGGTCCTCAACATGGATATATGATAAAAAAAATTGTATCTGAACAATTGGCAGATTTTACAGAAATAAAATTACCGACTATTTATTATCATCTAGAAGCACTGCAAAAAAAAGGCTTTCTTAAAGCAAATAAAGAAAAAACTTCTAGTAGACCAGAAAAAACAATTTATTACATAACAGAAGAAGGGAAAAAAGAGTTTAATACTAGATTAAAAGCTACTTTAAAATTTGAGTATTTTCCCACATTTAATGCAGACAGCACGTTTTTCTTTTCAGAGTATTTAGATAAAAAAGATATTACACAAAATCTTACTTCCTATATGTTAAAATTGCAAATTATTATAGAACACGTTACAAATCATCAAAAGGAAGTCCTTAAAATTGTTCCAGAAGAATTTAAAAATGAAACAAATATTATATTTAGACATCATTTATTGCATTATAAAGCTGAAGAGCAATGGGCTAAAGAAACTTCAGAATTATTAGAGCAGCAAGGGTAAACAATGAACAATAATAAAATAAACGAACTTAAACTATGTAATCGAAACTTTGTCTTGTTGTTGCAAGGTTTTTTTGTTTCCAGTGCAGGAAGCGCAATTTATCAAATTGCAGTTTGATTTTTGGTTTTAGCAACTACTGGATTATCAGCGAAGATGAGAAAGCCTCTAATTAAAACAGCTTTTTTAATCCACTTTTTATATTTATAAATAAAAAGTAAGAAAAATTAGAATGTTTAAATTCAAATATTGTTTCTATTAATCTAACTAGAAGCTATAATAATAGAATAATAGATACTTAAAAGAGCTAGTAATAAGGGGAAAAATGTATGAATCTAATTTTACAAATATGGGGTGGGCTATTCTACCTTACAAATAAAATACTTTTTGCATTTTCTGAAGGTAAGCCAGAAAGAAAAAAAATTAGAATTATTGGATGGATTGTTTTTCTTTTTGGTGTACCTGCTTGGGTTATCATACTCATTAGTCATCAAGACTGGATTGCTGCATCTATTGAAGCCGGAGGAATCCCAGCTATGCTATTGGGTCTTTATAATACTTTCATAATAATAAAACAAAAAATGGTTTTTTTAATATATTTGTAAGAATTTGTACTTATTCAGCATTAGCTTTGGGACTATTTTATAGTTTATTTCACAATGGAGGAATTACATCGATTTCTCAAATTTTAGAAATAGGTGTAATTATTGGATTTTTATTTGGTAGTTATTTTATTGCTAAGAATAAATCTTATGGTTGGTTCTTTTTCATGCTAATGAATATAAGTATGGCTTCACTTATGTTATTACAAGGCAAGGTCATACTTATGATTCAACAATTAGTATCTTTATATTTTGTAGTTTATGGATTTAAGAAATCACGAGATATTAAAAAAAAATTGATAGGAGGGGAAAATGAATAAAAATGTTAAAAAGGGGATTGCCTATATTTCACCTTTCATCTCTACTATTTACTTTGAATCATCCAATAGCCTTGGCAACGTTGAATAAAACATTTATTGAACCAGGGTTTATATGTGTTACATTTATGTATGGTATTATTTGGGGTGTTCTTTTTTTAAAAACAAATTCTCTAAGATGGAATTATGTGACACATGTAATGGTAAATTTTGCATCATTATCAATACTTGTGTTTTTAAATTTGTATGTCCCAGTTTTTTCAATGTAAAGTAACCGTCAATTAAACCCCACATTAAAATAATACCTAAAATATTGTACCGTACTTGGCAAGGAGAAAACAATGCCAAGAAAACAATATACAACTGAAGAAGTTAAGCAAATTATATCAAACTGGAAAGCTAGTAATAAAAATGTAAGCCAATTTGCACGAGAGAATGGATATTCTCAAGCATCTTTAGGTCGTTGGATTAAAAAATTTGGAAAAATAGAATATCAAAACAAGTTTGTTGAACTTCCTAAATTACAAGTAGCGAAAAGTTTAGAAAAACAAACTATTGTAATTGAAAAAGCAGATCTAAAAATTACCGTGCCTTTAAATATAGCGCCAGAAAGCTTACAAAATATCATGAGCGTTTTGGTTGCCTGCAAATGAAATGTAATTTAGAAAACACCAGAATCTTTATTAGAACAGGAAGTACCGATTTACGGAAAGCATCATCTGGCTTGAGTGCAATTGTTGTTGAAGAAATGGAACTTGATATATACGCTGACAGTATTTTTCTGTTTTGTAATAAAAGCAAGCAACTTATTAAATGTCTTAAATGGGATAAAACAGGTTTTTGGCTTGCACAAAAGAGATTAGAAAAAGCAAAATGGCCTTGGCCAATGAGTGAAAAAGCGGTAACTGAAATTAGTGAAGAACAGTTAAAACTCTTTTTACATGGAATCGATTTTTGGAAAGCACATACTGAGCTAAAGTACAAAAGTATTACTTAAAAAAACAAAAATAAGTTGTAAAAAGAATTTACATTTAAAAGCAGATATAGTAAAATTTTTGCATGGATAAGACTGCAAATACAGATGAATACATAGCCCAACTTGAAAGCAAATGCAGTCAACTCAAAGATGAAAACACCGAATTACAAAATGATAAAACACAATTAAAAAGTGAAAAAGAATTTTTAGCAAATAAACTACAAATGACAGAAGAGCAATTAAAAGTCGCTCTTTTGCGTCGTTTTGGACGTTCAGCAGATCAAAAAGAAGAAAAACAATGTGCTGTGAATGAGCTAACGCACATTCACGACAAGTTTGTCAAAGTAGAACGTCTCAGCAAGACAAACTTGCATAATGTATTTGTTGCATAAAAAGTGCCTCCTCAAGTTTTGTAGGGAATGTCAGAATAAGTGTGTAAGTCATACAACAGCCACATAGAATTATGTATATTTTTC